>NZ_JAVXZY010000005.1:0-401221 GCF_032337115.1 Roseateles aquae | reverse complement strand
TCGCCACCTGCCTTCGTCTTGCGTCGCTGACCGTTGTCAGCGCAGAAGCGGGATTATGACTTGATTTCTTCAATCTCGTCAAGCGTTTCGAACATTTTTTGTTTTCAACGCCATCCGCTTCATTCCTTCACCACTCTCACCAATCAACCGCATCGACTGTTGTCGGCCGTTGCGCTGTTTGTTTGTGTGAGCAGCGAAGCCCTCGACTATAGCAGGAGAATTCTTTGGCGCGCAAGTCCTCCACTCAATTTTTCAAAAGTGGGGCTTGCACGCGCAGAACCTGGCACTCCAAGAACAGGTGCGCGATGTGATTCGCCGGGAAGCTGCAACGCGCGGCAGTTCCTGGGTTGAGGATCCGCCCGAGAGGGCTACAGCAGCAGGTCTGCGATTCACCAGTGAGTCACTTCAGTCTTCCTGAAACGCCTCTTCCCGCTTGCTCTTCACAGCTGGCAGCATGACCAGGACGACGAGCAGCGCCGCTGCCCCCAACAGTCCGGCCGATAGCGGCCGGCTGACGAAGGTGCCCCAGTCCCCGCGCGAGAGCAGCAACGCACGACGTAGGTTCTCTTCCATCATTGGCCCCAGGATGAAGCCGAGCAGCAACGGCGCCGGCTCACAACTGAGCTTGTAGAAGACGTAGCCGATCAGCGCGAAGGCCGCGGTCAGGTAAACATCGAAGCTGTTGCTGTTCAGCGTGTAGGTGCCGATGCAGCAGAACGCCACGATGGCAGGGAACAGGAAGCGGTAAGGCACCGTCAGCAGCTTGATCCAGATTCCGATCAGCGGCAGGTTGAGGACGATCAGCATCAGATTGCCGATCCACATCGATGCAATCAGCCCCCAGAACAACTCCGGGTTGCTGCTCATCACCTGCGGCCCAGGCTGTATGCCCTTGATCGTCATCGCGCCAACCATCAAGGCCATCACCGCGTTCGGCGGGATGCCCAAGGTCAACATTGGAATGAAGCTGGTTTGCGCGCCGGCGTTGTTGGCGCTCTCAGGCCCAGCCACCCCCTGGATGGCACCCTTGCCGAAGGGGCGACTCGGATTGCGCACCACCTTCTTTTCAAGCGTGTAGGCGGCAAACGAGGCCAGCAATGCGCCACCGCCGGGCAACACACCAAGAATGGACCCCAGGGCCGTACCACGCAGCACTGACGGCCAGGCCTCCTTGAAATCTTCCTTGCTTGGCCAGAGCCCCTCGACCTTGGAAGTGAAGACCTCGCGCTCCTCCTCCGGCCGGCCAAGGTTGGCGATGATCTCGCCGAAACCGAACACGCCCATGGCGATGACGACAAAGCCGATGCCGTCGCTCAGTTCCGGGATATCGAAGGAGAAGCGCGGTGTGCCCGAGAACACATCGGTATTGACCTGGCCCAACAGCAGGCCCAGCAGAATCATTGCGATCGCTTTGACCAGAGAACCCGAGGCCAGCACCACGGCGCCGATCAGCCCCAGCACCATCAGCGAGAAGTACTCGGCCGGGCCAAACTTGGCGGCCAATTCGGTCAGCGGCAGGGCAAAGGCGGCAATCAGGATCGTCCCAACACAGCCGGCAAAGAAGGACCCCAGCCCGGCCACCGCCAGCGCGGCCCCCGCCCTGCCCTGGCGCGCCATCTGGTAGCCGTCGATGGCCGTGACCACCGAGCTCGACTCCCCCGGCACATTGATCAGGATGGCGGTCGTCGAGCCGCCGTATTGCGCGCCGTAATAGATGCCCGCCAGCATGATCAGCGCCGGCGTCGCGTCCAGCGTGTAGATCGAGGGCAATAACATCGCAATGGTGGCCACCGGCCCCAGCCCCGGCAGCACGCCGATCAGCGTGCCGAGCATCGCGCCACCAAAGGCGTAGAGCAGGTTCTGCAGTGTCAGCGCGGTGTGAAAGCCGAGCAGCAGGTTGTTGATCAGATCCATGCTGCGCCCTCAGCCGCCGAAATAGACAGGCCAGACCGGAATCGTCAGCTTCAGGCCCCAGACGAAAATCACCCAGCTTCCCGCCGTCAAGACCACGCCGTTGAGCAGTGCATCCTTCCAGCGGAACTCCTGTCCCGCCGCCGCAGACAAGCTGATCAGCAGCGGCATTGTCACCAGCAAACCCAGGCGGGGTAGCGCTAGGCCAAAAGAGGTGATCGCGAGGGTGATGACCAGCAGCGGCCGCCAAGCGATCTTGCCGATCGGGGCGCCGCCGTCGGATTCAATCGTCAGCGCTTTGAACAACACCATGGCCCCAAGCAGGGCCAGCAGGATACCCAAGCCAAAGGGAAAGTAGCCCGGCCCAGGGTTGGCTGACGATCCAAAGCTGTAGTTGGTAGCGCCCCAGGCAAACGCCAGGCCGACGGCCACGAACATCAACCCGGACCAGAAGTCCCGTTGACTCTTGATCTTCATGCAGGACCTCTTGTACTGAGCAGTGCTGAGCGCCGACGCGCGATTCTAGGCAGGCCCCCTGGCCCGCTCTCGTGTGGTTTCCACGTAAGGGCAGCCGCCCCAGGTGATGGTGCCGATCAGGTTTCCCACTGCGGGGTGCTGCGCAAGACCTCTTCCAGCGTGGTGACGCCCTCAGCCACCTTCATCGCTCCGGCCAGACGCAAAGGGCGCAGGCCATCTTGCACCGCCTGGCGGCGCAACGCCGAGTTGTCGAAGCGCGGGTGCAGGTGGCTCTTCACCGCCTCGCTCATGCTCAGCAGTTCATACAGGCCGGCACGACCGCGGAAGCCGGTGTTGCGGCATTCCAGGCAGCCCACTGGCTTGTAGGGCTTGACACCGCCATTCATCCGCCAGTGCTTGAGCATCTCGTTCAGCGAATCGCGGGTGACGGTGGGATCGGGCGCCTTGCAGTGCACACAGAGCGTGCGCACCAGGCGCTGGGCCAGCACACCGATCACGGTGGCGTTGATGAGATAAGGCGGCACGCCCAGATCGGTCAGCCGCGCCACGGCCGAGACGGCGTCATTGGTGTGCAGCGTGCTGAACACCAGGTGGCCGGTCAGCGCGGCCTGGATCGCCATCTCGGCCGTTTCCAGATCGCGGATCTCGCCGACCATGATGATGTCCGGGTCCTGCCGCATCAGCGCGCGCAGGCCCTCGGCGAAGCCCAGTTCCAGCGCCGACTGCACCTGGGTCTGGTTGAAGGCCGGTTCGATCATTTCGATCGGGTCTTCGATTGTGCAGACGTTGACCTCGTCGGTGGCCAATCGCTTCAGCGTCGAGTACAGCGTCGTCGTCTTGCCACTGCCGGTCGGGCCAGTCACGAGAATGATGCCGTGCGCCTGAGTGACCAGTTTGTTCCAACGCTCGGCATCGTGGCTGGAGAAGCCCAGCTGGTCCAGATCCTTGACGGTGGTGTCCGGGTCGAAGATGCGCATCACCATCTTCTCGCCGAAGGCGGTGGGCAAAGTCGACAGCCGCATCTCAACCTCGTCGCCGGCCGGATTGCGCGTCTTGATGCGCCCATCCAGCGGACGGCGCCGCTCGACCACATCCATGCGCCCCAGCAGCTTGATCCGCGAGGTCATTGCCTGCATCACCGACGGTGGCAGCTGATAGACGGTGTGCAACACGCCGTCGATGCGGAAGCGGATCACGCCCATCTCGCGGCGTGGCTCCAGATGGATATCGCTGGCGCGCTGATCGAACGCGTACTGCCACAGCCAATCGACCACCTGGACGACGCCCTGGTCGTTCGCGTCCAGCTGCTTGTTGCTGCGGCCCAGCTCGACCAGTTGCTCGAAGCTGGTGACCTGAGACACCTCGCCGGTCTTGGTCGCGGCACGGACCGAGCGCGCCAGCGTGAAGAACTCGGTGGTGAAACGGCTGATCTCGATCGGGCTCGCCACCACCAGCTTGATCGTCTTGCGCGTGTGCGACTCGATCTGTGCCACCCAGCTGGTGTCGAAGGGCTCCGAGGTCGCAATCGTCACCTCGGTCAGCCCGACCTGCACCGGCAGGCAGCGCTTGGCCTCGGCATAGCCGATCGACATGATGTCGGCCACCCGACCCACATCGACCTTCAGCGGGTCAATGCGCAGCAGCGGCAGCTTGGCGCGCGAAGCCAGCCATTCGGTCAGCGCATCGACATCCAGCGATTTGCCGTTGGACAGCCGGCTCAGCCCGGCATGACCGAGGCGCACCAGCGGATGCAGGCTGCTGTCGCCAGCGCCAAAGCGCTGCTCGGTGCGCTGCACCTGAGGCTCATCGATCAGGCCATCTTCCAGCAACCAGCGCAGCAGGCTGCGCCACTCCAGCCGACCGGCCGGCTGTACAGGCGCGGCGGCTACCGCCTGTGGGGCGGACCTGCTCGAATGGGGCTTTGAATTCATCAGATCGCAGACTCGGCAAGCTGTTGAAGAAGGGACTGAGGCAGGGGCCGCACCAGGCGCAGCCATTTGCGCGCCGGCAGCTCGTATAGCGACTCGATGGTAGCGGCTCTGCGCTCCAGTTCTTCACGATCAGGCACCTGCACGCCGCGGGCGGCAACGACGACGGTGTTGCCTTCCTTGGTCGGCGCCAGGCTCCAGACCTGCTCGCTGCCAAACACCTTCGCAATGCGCAGCGCACTGCGATTGAAGCTGGCGTCGCGGCCGAACAGGTTCACGGTCATCAGGCCACCATCGGCCAGTACGGCGCGGCAGTGGGCGTAGAACTCCTCGCTGTCCAGCACCGGGCCGGCAGCGTCGTGGTCGTAGAGATCCACATTGAGCACCTGCACCGTCTGCAGGTTCGCGGGATCGGCCACCCAGGCGGCAGCGTCCTCGTTCAGCACGGTCAGACGCTTGTCGTCCTCGGGCAGATGGAACCAGGCGCGGCAGGCGGAAATGACGGTCGGGTTCAGTTCCACCGCCGTGGTCTTCATGCGCAGCACCTTGTGGCTGAAGCGGGTGATGGCCGCCGCCCCCAGGCCCAGCTGCACCGCATGGCCCTCGCGCAGCGCTTCGCTATCGCGCCAGAGCATCCAGGCCATCATGCGCTGCACATACTCGAGCTCGATCTGCTGCGGCTTGCGGATGCGCATCGCGCCTTGCACCCAGATCGAATCCAGGTGCAGAAAACGCACGCCGTCGTACTCAGACAGCGTGGCCGGTGTCCAGTTCTGCTTCTTGCTGGCTTGTTGTTGTTTCTTGCTCATTGTTCTCTGTTCTGCAGCCACCAAGGCCTGCCGGCAGTATGCCCCGCCCCCACGCCCTTCGGTCGCGTGATCGAGCCAGCCGCATTGTTGGATATCGGCAGCGCCAGCCAGGCCTCAAGCCTTCTTCATGACGTAAGCAGTTGCTGCCAGGCCGCCAGCTTCTGCTCGAAGCCCAGCGTATAGGCCGGGCTGGACGAGGGCAGACTCAGCACCCGGTAGCGCTGCGCCAGCTTGCCCAGCTGACGCAAGCCCAGCCGGGCCGCGGTGCCGCCGTTGAAGGCAATCGTGTGCAGCCGCGGCAGGCGGGCCAGCAGGCCGTGCAAATCACTGGCCAGCGGGTCGCGGATATCGGCATCGAGGCTGCCCGCGCGTTCGGTCTCGGTGATCACATCCCAGAGCCCGATGTCGTGCTCTCGCAGCAGGGCCAGGCGTGTCGCGTAGTCAGCCTCGGCCAGCGGCAGCCGCATCACCGTGCCGAGCAGACGCCAGAACTGATTGCGCGGGTGGCCATAGTACTGCTGCGCCTGCAAGGAAGCCAGGCCAGGAAAGCTGCCCAGCAACAGCCACTGTGTGTGCGGCGTCACACAGGGGGTCAGGCCTTGCAGGCGCACGGCAGGCGCTGCGATGATGGCCGCCGTCCGCTGTCCGGCGGGCTTAACCATGGGAGGTTTGTTTGATGAATACCGAAGCCATATGGCATTTTCTCAGCACCCAGGGCGCTGACTTCGGGCTCAAGGTGCTGGCCGCGCTGGCCGCTTGGGTAGTTGGCCGCTGGATCATCCAGCTGGTCGTGCGCCTGTTTGCCGCCGCGCTGGAACGCGGCAAGAAGATCGATTCGACGCTGTCCACCTATCTGCGCTCCATCCTGACGGTGCTCCTGAACATCGTGCTGGTGCTGGCCATCCTGGACATCTTCGGCATCCAGACCACCTCATTCGCCGCCCTGCTGGCCGGCGCCGGCCTGGCCATCGGCACCGCCTGGGGCGGCTTGCTGACCCACTTTGCCGCCGGCGTGTTCATGCAGGTGCTGCGGCCCTTTAAGGTTGGCGACTTTGTGCAGGTCGGCGGCGTGACCGGCACCGTCGTCGAGATCGGCCTGTTCGGCACCACGGTGATCACGCCGGACAATGTGCAGACCATCATCGGCAACAACAAGATCTTCTCCGACACGATTCAGAACTACTCGACGCTGCCGGTGCGCCGCGTCGACTGCGTGGCCAAGATCGCCAACTCGGTGGACCCGCTCGATGCCATTGCGAGGCTGAAGGCCGCCATCGTGCAGATCCCCCACGTCGCGGCAACGCCGCAGCCCGATGTCGAGATCCTCAGCTTCACGCCGGAAGGCCCGCTGCTGTGCGTGCGCCCCTACACCCACACCGACCACTACTGGCAGGTCTATTTCGATACACACAAGGCCGTGGTCGCCACCTTTGGCGCGGCCGGCTATCCGCTGCCGGAAACACCGTTGGCGCCGCGGAATCGCTGATCAGCACGGGTGGTGAAGACCACCCGCCCCTCAGCGGGCGGGCGATCAGCAGGCCGACAAGCGCGGCAGTGCCGCCCGCACGTTGGCGCTGGTGTTCTGAGCTGCCTCGCCCAGCGTCCAGCCGCGCAGCTCGGCCAGGCACTGCGCGATGCGCGGCAGCTCGGCCGGTTCGTTGCGGCCCATGGCCTGCCCCGCAGCACGATCGGCGGCCGTCGTGTAGAGCCAGTGCGGCGGGATGTCGGGCGCATCGGTTTCCAGCACCAGCGCACGCTCGGGCAGGGTCTGCGCCAGGCGGCGGATCTGTAGCGAGCGCTCATACGTCAGCGTGCCGCCAAAGCCGAGCTTGAAACCGAGCTCAACAAAGCGCGCTGCCTGCTGCGCGCTGCCATTGAAAGCATGGGCAATGCCGCCCGCGACCGGCAGGCGGCGCAGCCCGGCCAGCAGCTGATCGGCGCTGCGCCTCACATGCAGAATCACCGGCAGCTCAAAGCGCCGCGCCAGCTTCAGCTGCTCCAGATAGAAATGCTGCTGGCGAACCGCATCCAGCCCCGGCACAAAGAAATCCAGGCCGATCTCGCCGATGGCGACCAGGCGCGGATCATCGCGGTGCGCCTGCAGCTGCTCGGCCAACAGGGTCAGGTCTTGCTCCGCCGCCTGCATCACATAAAGCGGGTGGATGCCCAGCGCGTAGGCGAAACCATGGCGGTGCGCCAGTTCGCGCACCGTGTCGAAATCAAAGGCCGCCACCGCCGGCAGCACCAGCTGCGTCACGCCTACCTGCCGGGCGCGCGCCACCACCGCATCACGATCCGCGTCGAATTCCGGCGCATCCAGATGGCAGTGGCTGTCTATCCACACTAGCGGAACACCACCGTGCGATTGCCATTGAGCAGCACACGGTGCTCGGCATGCCATTGGATCGCGCGGGCCAGCGTCACGCATTCCACGTCGCGGCCCATGGCCACCAGCTGCTCGGGCGGCATGCTGTGATCGATGCGGGCGACCTCCTGCTCGATGATGGGGCCCTCATCCAGATCGGAGGTGACGTAATGCGCCGTCGCACCGATCAGCTTGACGCCGCGTTCATGCGCCTGGTGATAGGGCCGTGCGCCCTTGAAGCTGGGCAGGAAGCTGTGGTGGATATTGATCGCTCGGCCCGACAGGTACTTGCACATCTCGGGCGAAAGGATTTGCATATAGCGGGCCAGCACGACCAGGTCGATCTGGTTCTCTTCGATCACTTCGCGGATCTTGCGTTCCTGCGCCGCCTTCTGTTCGGGCGTCGAGTTCAAGAGCGGGAAGTGATGGAAAGGAATGTTGTGCGAGGCGGCCAGCTGGTAGAAGTCACGATGGTTGGACACGATGGCCGGAATCTCAACCGCCAGATGGCCGGTCTGCACGCGAAACAGCAGGTCGTTCAGGCAATGGCCCAGCTTGGACACCAGCAGCAGCACCCGCGTCTTGGCCTCGCGGGCCACCAGCTCCCAATCCATCTGCAGCCGCTGGGCCAGCGGCGCGAAGCGTTCGCGCAGGGCCTGCTCTGATTGGGCGGCTGCGCATTCGAACTCGATGCGCATGAAGAAACGCTGATGGTCAGCGTCGCCATGCTGGGCCGAGGTCAGGATGTTGCCGCCCTGTTCGAGCAAAAAGCCGGTCACGGCATGAACGATGCCGGCCTGGTCCGGACAGCTGAGCTTGAGGATGAAACGGGTACTGCTGGTGGTCATGATCGATTCTCGTGAGCGGCCCGTGATGCTACTTCAGCGCGGCAGCGAAATGCCCGCCCACCAAGGTCAATCGGGTTTCACATCGGGCGGCCAGTTCCTGATCGTGGGTGACCATCACAAAGGCCGTGCCCTGCTCGGCGGCCAACTCCAGCATCAGATCGAACACGGCATGGGCGGTGCTGCGGTCCAGATTGCCGGTCGGCTCATCGGCCAGCACACAGGCCGGCCGCGTCACCAGGGCGCGGGCAATCGCCACCCGTTGCCGCTCGCCGCCGGACAACTCGCCCGGCCGGTGCGCAAGCCGCTCGCCCAGACCCACACGCTTGAGCACGGCGGCGGCCTGCTCGCGCGCATGGGCCAGCGGCAGCCGGCGCACGCGCAGCGGCATCGCCACATTGTCTTGCGCGCTGAACTCCGGCAGCAGGTGATGGAACTGGTAGACGAAACCCAGATGCTGATTGCGCCAGCGGCCCAGTGCCGGCTCGCCCAGCCGTGCCAGGTCTTGCCCCATCAGCCGCACCGTGCCGCTGCTGGGCTTATCCAGCCCGCCCAGCAGATGCAGGAGCGTGCTCTTGCCGGAGCCCGAGGCGCCAACGATGGCCAGCGTCTGGCCGCGTGCCACCTGCACGTCCACACCGCTGAGCACTTGCACATTCAAGCCGCCTTCGCTGAAACGGCGGGTCAGGCCCTGGCCTTGGAGCACCAAATCAGCATCGTGTCGCCCGCCGGGCCGTCCCAAGGGCGACGCGAGCCGGTCTGGCTGTGGGGCAGCCCCCGTAGCCGTCGGCGTCCCCGCGGGGGACCGGCCAGGCACAGCCTGGTCGAGGGGTTGATGTTCACTCATACCGGAGCGCCTCCGCCGGTTGCACGCGGCTGGCGCGCCAGCTTGGATAGAGCGTGGCCAGGAAGGCCAGCAGCAGCGAGATCAGCACGATGGGCACGATGTCCTCGGACTGCGGGTCGCTGGGCATGCGACTGATCACATAGATGCTGCCGGGCAGGAAACTGACGTTGAGCAGGCGCTCGATCGCCGGCACGATCACATCGATATTGAAGGCCACCAGCAGGCCCAGGGCGACGCCGCTGAGCGTGCCGATCACGCCCGAGGCGGCGCCCTGCACCATGAAGATGCCCATGATGGAACGCGGGCTCGCGCCAAAGGTTCTGAGGATGGCGATATCGGCCTGCTTGTCGGTCACCGTCATCACCAGGGTCGACACCAGATTGAAGGCAGCGACGGCGACGATCAGCGTCAGGATGATGCCCATCATCCGTTTCTCGACCTGCACCGCGTCGTACCAGGCGGCGTTGCTGCGCGTCCAGTCCCGCACCCTCACCTCCTGGCCCATCTGCGCGTTGAGCTGCCCGGCCACCTGGCGGGCCTGGTGCACATCCTTGAGCCGCAGCTGCACGCCAGTCGGCCCTTCAACACGGAAGAAGCGCGCCGCGTCCTCGATATGGATCATCGCCAGGCCGCTGTCGTACTCATAGTGGCCGGCATTGAAGATGCCCACCACGGTGAAGGGCTTGTAGCGCGGCATCGTGCCGGCCACGGTGACATCACCGCTGGGCGCCACCAGCGTGATCTTGTCGCCCTCGTGCACACCCAGGCTGCGCGCCAGCTCGATGCCGATCAGCACGCCCCAGGCGCCCGGCTGCAGCCGCGCCAGCGCGCCGTTCTGGCGCAACTCCTGCGCCAAGGGCGTGACATCGGGCTCACGCGCCGGGTCAATGCCGCGCACCACCGCGCCGCGGGTGCCATCGCCGCGCACGATCAGCGCCTGCGAGACGATGAAGGGCGCCGTGCCCTGAACCTGGCCGTGCTCGGCGGCACGCCGAGCCGTGGCCTGCCAGTCGGGCAGCGCCTCGCCCTGCCAGGACAGCAGCTCCACATGCGAGATCACCGCCAGCATGCGATCACGCACCTCCTTCTGGAAGCCATTCATCACCGACAGCACGATGATCAGCGCCGCCACACCGAGCGCAATGCCCAACATGGAGACGCCGGAGATGAAGGAGATGAAGCGGTTGCGCCGCCCGCCCCGGCCGGCACGGGTGTAGCGCCAACCGATTTGCAATTCATAGGGCCAGTTCATGGGCGGCGATGCTAACCGACACCTTCGCAAGCGCCGAAAGTACGTGACGCAGTACGCATACCAACCAGATACCACCCCGCATCCAAGGTGTTGTTTGTTTTTGTTACATCTTTACACTTCGGGTCACAGCGTGCCGCAATAGCAAGAAGTAGAGCGCGCCAAGTTTCGATTCACTTTCGAGGGAAATTAAGAATGTCTTTGCGCAGCAATTTCTTGCGCCTGGGCGGAGCCATGCTCCTGCTCGGCAGCAGCCTGGCCCAAGCCACCCCGGTCGTCGCCAACAGCTCCGTTGACGCCCTGCTGAAGCTGACCACCACCACCGCCGCCTACAGCGTGGGCAGCGGTACCGGCGCGCAGAAGAACCTGGCCGTCAACTGGGACGCCAGCAAGACCTACGCCTTCAAGTACGTCTTCTCGGCCAGCACCGGCACCAGCTTGTTCAATGTCTACAGCAGCGTGACCCTGGGCGACGACGGCGGCTTCAAGAGCGGTTGGTCGCTGATGGGCGGCAGCGGCGACAGCAATGCACTGAAGTTCGCCAATGCCGGCATGAAGGGGCAGGGCTACAGCCAGATCCTGCTGACCGTTGAAGACAAGCAGAAGAACCCGGCGCTGGACGTCGACCTGTTCGGCCTCTCGCTCAATGGCAAGCGCATCGGCGACAGCTTCCCCGGCGGCGTCTACCCCGGCATCACCTATCAACTCTTCAATGGCGGCCACCTGGCCGACATCACGCTGAGCGGCCTGTTCAAGGTCAAGGCCGGCAGCTACGACGGCACCCCGCTGCCCGTCTACCCCGGCTCAGCCAATGATCTGGCCTTCTTCGACATCGGCCTGAAGGGCGCCGGCAAGCTGCCCGAACCCACCAGCCTGGCCCTGATCGGTATCGCCCTGCTGGGCGCCGCCGGCAGCCGCCGCAGCAAGAAATTCAAGCAAGTCCGCTGAACAGCGCACCCCGGGGCAGGCTGTACAACCCCCGCCTGGTGAACTGTCTGTCCTGATGCACGAAGAGGCGCTCCCGGTCTGACCGGGGCGCCTCTTCATCTATTTGCACCGCTCAAATCAAATCCAGCGGAGCGCGCGGGTCCGGCTCCGCCTGCCCACCGCGCTCGCCCCCTTGAGGGGGCTGCCGCAGGCCAGAGACTATAGAAAGTGGGTGGGCGAGATCAATGCGCCTCGTCCCAGTTGCTGCCCTCGCCCACCTCGGCCAAGAGCGGCACCTTCAGCTGGGCCACGCCGGCCATCAGCGCTGGCACCTGCTCGCGCACCCAGGGCAGTTCGACCTCGGGCACTTCGAAGACCAGTTCATCGTGGACCTGCATGACGATGCGGGTCGCCTTGCCCTGCTCATCGAGTGCGCGCTGCACGGCGATCATCGCCAGCTTGATCAGATCGGCGGCCGTGCCCTGCATCGGCGCATTGATCGCCTGGCGCTCGGCACCGGTGCGGCGCGGGCCATTGCCGGAGTTGATCTCGGGCAGCCAGAGGCGGCGGCCGAACACGGTTTCCACATAACCCTTGGCCTTGGCGGCTTCGCGGGTTTCGTCCATATAGCGCTTCACGCCGGCAAAGCGGGTGAAATAGCGATCAATGTAATCCTTGGCCGCCTTCTGCTCGATGCCCAGCGACTGCGCCAGGCCAAATGCACCCATGCCGTAGATCAGGCCGAAATTGATCGTCTTGGCGTAGCGGCGCTGCTCGGTCGTGACCTCGGCCACCGGCGTGCCGAAGACCTCGCTGGCAGTCGCGCGGTGGACGTCGATGCCGTCCTGGAAGGCACGCAAGAGGCCCGGATCCTCGCTGATATGGGCCATGATGCGCAGCTCGATCTGCGAGTAGTCGGCGCTGACGATGCGATGTCCCGGCGGCGCGATGAAGGCCTCGCGCACCTTGCGCCCTTCGGCGGTGCGGATGGGGATGTTCTGCAGATTGGGGTCGTTGCTGGCCAGCCGGCCCGTCACCGCCACCGCCTGCGAATAGGTGGTGTGCACGCGGCCTGTGCTGGGGTTGACCATCAGCGGCAGCTTGTCGGTGTAGGTGCTCTTCAACTTGGCCAGGCCACGGTATTCGAGGATCTTGGCCGGCAGCGGGTAGTCCTGCGCCAGCTTGTCGAGCACCTCTTCGTCGGTCGAGGGCGCGCCGGTGGCGGTCTTCTTGACGATGGGCAGGCCCTGCTTGTTGAACAGGATCTCGCCGATCTGCTTGGGGCTGCCCATATTGAAGGGCTGGCCGGCAATCGCATAGGCCTCCTGCTCCAGCTGCAACAGGCGCTGCGCCAGCTCATGGCTTTGCGCCTGCAACCGGGGCGCGTCGATCAGCACGCCGGTGCGCTCGATGCGCGTCAGCAGCGCCGAGGCCGGCATCTCGATCTGCCGGTAGACGAACTCCAGCCCGGCATCAGCAGCAACGCGCGGGCGCAGCAGCTCATGCACATGCAGGCACATGTCCGAGTCCTCGCAGGAGTACTGCGCGGCACGGGCCACATCGACCTGGGCAAAGGGAATCTGATGCACGCCCTTGCCGCAGAGGTCTTCATAGCTCAGGCCGTGGCGGCCCAGATGGCGTTCGGCCAGCGCTTCGAGGCCGTGGGTCTTGTGCGCCTCCAGCACATAACTCTCCAGCATCGTGTCCTCGGCATAGCCGGCCACCGCAATGCCGTGGTTGGCGAAGACATGGCTGTCGTACTTGACGTTCTGGCCCAGCTTGGCCCGGCTCGCATCTTCCAGCCAGGGCTTGAGCCGCGCCAGCACCTCGTCCAGCGGCAGCTGGGTCGGCGCGTCGGGGCCGTCATGGCGCAACGGCAGATAAGCAGCCTCGCCGGGCTTGACGCTGAAGGAGATGCCGACGATGCGCGCCCGCATCGAATCGAGTGAATCGGTCTCGGTGTCCAGCGCCGTCAACTCGGCGGCCTGCAGCTTGGCCAGCCAGCCATCGAACTGCTCCCAGCTCAGGACGGTGTCGTACTGGGTGCTGATCTGCGCGGCCTCGGCCGGCGGCGCCTGCTCGGCGAACAGATCACCAGTGACGGCGGCGACCGGCTTGGACTTGCTGGCCGGCTTGCCCTCGGCTTCGCCTTGCAGCTCGCGCAGCATGGTCTTGAAACCGTTGCGGGTGAAGAAGTCAATCAGCCCGGCCTTGTCCGGCTCGCGCAGCGCCAGCGCTTCCAGCGCCGGCCAGTTCGGCACATGGGCGGAGAGATCGCAGTCCTGCACGACGGTCACCAGCTTGCGGCCCATCGGCAGCCAGTCCAGCGCCTTGCGCAGGTTCTCGCCGGCCACGCCCTTGATCGCGCCAGCTGCAGCGATCACGCCGTCCAGCGAGCCGTGCTCGCCAATCCATTTGGCCGCCGTCTTCGGCCCGACCTTCTCGACGCCGGGCACGTTGTCCACGGTGTCGCCCATCAGCGTCAGGTAATCGATGATGCGCTCGGGCGGCACGCCGAACTTGGCCAGCACGCCGGCCTCGTCGAGCCGCTCGTTGCTCATGGTGTTGTAGAGCGTGATGTCGGGCGTGACGAGCTGGGCCATGTCCTTGTCGCCCGTCGAAATCACGACCTGATGGCCGCCACGCGCCGCCACCGCGGCCAGCGTGCCGATCGCGTCATCGGCCTCGATGCCGGGCACCTCCAGAATGGGCCAGCCCAGCAGCGCGACGACTTCATGAATCGGTGCGATCTGCTCGCGCAGCGCATCGGGCATCGGCGGGCGCTGGGCCTTGTAGGCGGGGTACCACTCGTCGCGGAAAGTCGGGCCCTTGGCATCGAAGACGCAGACCGCATGCTCGGCGGCGATCTCGGCGCGCAGCTTCTTCATCATCGCCACAAAGAGGTGGACGGCGCCGGTGAACTGGCCCTCGGGGCCGCGCAGATCGGGCGCCGCATGGAAGGCGCGGTACAGATAGCTGGAACCGTCGACCAGCAGCATGATGGGTTTGTCGCTCATGGCGCGCATTGTGACGCAGGGCCGCTCCGGCCAACGCCTGAGCGCCGCTTAGAATGGACCGATGCACGCCACTTCTGCCCTCCGCCGCGCTCGATCCAGCGCTTCCGTCTGCGCCTGCTTCGCCGCCCTGCTGCTGCTGGCCCCGGCGGCCCATGCTGAGGACGGCGCCAAGGACGCTGTGCCGGCCAAACCGGTGACGCCGCTGGAACAAGTCACGCCTCAAAAGGGCGCGCCCGACGCCGCCGTGCAACTGATCATCATCGAAGACGACGGCAACCGCGTCGAAGAGCTGCGCGTGCGGGGCCAGACCCAATCGGTCAAGGTCCAACCCAAGGGCAGCAAGCTGCCCGAGTACGAAATCATCATGGGCGACGGCAGCCGCGACCTCAGCAACGGCCCGGGTTCGACCCGCGTGGCCGCCGGTCAGCGCGTCTGGCGCCTGTTCAATTTCTGAGTCAGCAGCGCTGCCGTGGCAGCGCGCTGCAATTCCCCGACACACATGGCTGTATTTACCGAAGTCACCATGGCCCAGGCCCAGGGCCTGATGGAGCGGCTCTCGCTCGGCCGGGTGCAAAGCCTGCGCGGCATCACCGCCGGCATCGAGAACACCAATTATTTCGTCACGACCGAGCGCGGCGAGTATGTGCTGACCCTGTTCGAGCGGCTTACGGCCGAACAGCTGCCCTTCTACCTGCGCCTGATGAAGCATCTGGCCCAGCGCGGCATCTCGGTGCCCGAGCCGCAGGCCGATGCCACGGGCGAGATCCTGCACCAGCTGGCCGGCAAGCCGGCTGCGGTGGTCGACAGGCTGCGCGGCAGCCACCAGCTGGCACCCGACGTCTTTCACTGCGAGCAGGTCGGTGCCGCGCTGGCGCGCATGCATCTGGCGGCGCAGGATTTCCCGCTGCATCTGCCCAATCTGCGCGGCCTGCCCTGGTGGACCGAGACGGTGCCGGTGGTGCTGCCGTTTCTGAGTGCCGATCAGGCCGCGTTGATCAGCAGCGAGCTGGCCTTTCAGCAGCAGATCGCCGCCTCGGCGACCTATGCCGAGTTGCCGCGCGGCCCGGTGCACGCCGACCTGTTCCGCGACAACGTGATGTTCGACTTTGTGCCGGCGGCAACGACTGACCGCGCCACCGTCTCGGGCCTGACCGGGCGCGAACAACTCAGCGGCTTCTTCGATTTCTACTTTGCTGGCGTCGACACCTGGCTGTTCGATCTGGCGGTCTGCCTGAACGACTGGTGCATCGACCTGGCCAGTGGCCGGCTCGATGTGCAGCGCGCTCAGGCCTTCGTGAGCGCCTATGAAACCGTGCGCCCCTTGAGCGGCGCCGAGCACCGGCTGCTGCCGGGCATGCTGCGCGCGGCCGCGCTGCGCTTCTGGATCTCACGACTCTGGGACTTCCATCTGCCGCGCGATGCGGCACTGCTCAAGCCGCATGACCCCGGCCATTTCGAGCGCGTGCTGCGTGAACGGATCAACCGCCCCTGGCATGCGCTGGGTGCTGGCAGCGAGGACTGAGAAAGCGATGTCGATGATCCTCCATCTGCAAACGGTCGCGCCGCGCAATGGCCTGCTCTGGCTGCGCCACGGCTTCAAGGTCTTCCAGCGCCGCCCGATTGCGCTGCTGGGCCTGTTCGCGGTCTTCATGGTGATGGCCAGCGGCTTGATGCTGCTGCCGGGCATCGGACCGGTGCTGCTGCTGATGGCATTGCCGCTGCTCTCGCTGGGCTTCATGCTGGCCACCCATCTGGTGCTGCAGGACAAGACGCCCACCGTGGCCGTCTTCGTCGCGCCGCTGCAGTTGACGCCGCAGCGCCGCAACACCCAGCTGCTGCTCTGCCTGGCCTACGCACTGGCGACGCTACTGGTCATGCTGCTGGCCGATTGGGCAGATGGCGGTGCACTGAGCAGCTTTCAGGAGTTGCTTGCGCGCGGCAACGCCGATGAAAAGACGATAGAGGCGGCACTCGCCGAACCAGCACTGTTCTGGGGTTCGCTGCTGCGGCTAAGTCTGGCCGCACTGCTGTCGGTACCGTTCTGGCATGCGCCGGCCCTGGTGCACTGGGGTGGTCAGGGCGTGATGCAGGCACTGTTCTCCAGCACCTTGGGCGTGTGGCGCAACCGCCAGGCCTTCGCCTTGAATGCGTTGAGCTGGGGCGGCGTCATCTTTGCCGCTTCGCTGATCCTCACGGTGGTACTGGCCCTGCTCGACCTGGGCCGCCTGCTGCCGCTGCTGGCCATGCCGATGGGCCTGCTGATCTCGACGGTCTTCTACGCCTCGCTGTACTTCACCTTCGTCGACTGCTTCATGTTCGGCGCACCGCGCGACCTGCTCGACGAGCATCGCTGAGCTTTCCCTGGGCTTCTCCTTGGCGGATTCACGCGCCTGACACACGAGCCCCCTAGAGTGACGGACACCGCAACAGGGCTGCCCCAAAGCAGCCCTGTTCTACGTCCAAAAGTCAGTCTCTGGAGGTTCTCTTGTCTCAACAGCCCACCCGTCGCCAAGCCCTGAAGTTTCTGGGCACCCCTTTCATGCTGCCGCTGGGCGGCTCGGCCTTGTTGAGCGCTTGCGGTAGTGGCGGTGATTCCGGCGAAGCAAAGCCGGCCCCCGCACCGGTGACGTTCAGCTCGGCCGCCTTCGCCGCCATGGCTGCCCCCAGCCTGGCCACGCCGGCCGATATGGCCAAGACCCTGGTCAACTCCGGCCTCGACGTGCTGCTCAGCGATGGCACGCAAAACCGCTTCAAGCTGGCCTATCAGCCCTTCTTCATGACCGGCGATCTGGTGCCGGACGGCAAGGGCGGCACCGTGCTGGCCGGCGCCTATTTCGACATCAACAACAAGCCCATCATCGACACCACGTTGGCTGGCAAGGAGCGCCAGTACTTCTCTGACTCGCCCGATGGCACCTCGCTGTTGAGCCTGCCTAACGCCAATGTGCCCGGCATCAAGGGCAAGGCCGTGTTTGCCGTCGTGCAGTTTGAGTACGCCACCTGGGCCCAAGACGGCAAGACCGATATGTACGGCAAGCTGCCCTCGCCGATCGCCGTGCTGACGCTGGATCAAGACCAGGCCACCGGCAAGCTCAGCCTGGTCAAGTACCACAACGTTGACACCTCGCCGGCTCACGGCCTGTGGATCACCTGCGGCTCCAGCCTGTCGCCCTGGGGCACTCATCTGTCGTCCGAGGAGTATGAGCCGGACGCATTCACCATCGCCTCGAACAGCATGTTCAAGGCCTACAGCCAGAACCTGTTCGGCGATGCCAGCAAGGCCAATCCCTATCACTACGGCCATCTGCCCGAAGTCACCGTCAACCCGGATGGCACCGGCACGATCAAGAAGCACTATTGCCTGGGCCGCATCTCGCATGAGCTGATCCAGGTGATGCCGGACAACCGCACCGCCCTCATGGGCGACGACGCCACCAACGGCGGCTTCTTCATGTTCGTGGCCGACAAGGAGAAGGACCTGTCCGCCGGTAGCCTGTACGTCGCCAAGTTCGGCGCCGGTTTCTCGATTGACCCGGCCGCCGCCGGTGCGCCGCTGACCTGGGTCAAGCTGGGCTCCGCCACCAGCGCCGAGATCGAGAAGCTGGCCGACACGCTGAAGCCCACCGACATCATGGATGTGGCCACGACCGACCCCAAGGACGCCAGCTTCACCAAGATCTATCTGGGCGGCAAGGTGCAGTGGATTCGCGTCAAGGCCGGCATGGACAAGGCTGCGGCCTTCCTGGAAACGCATCGCTATGCGGCGCTGAAGGGCGGCACGATGGCCTTCACCAAGATGGAAGGCACGACCGTCAACATCAAGGACAAGATCGCCTACTCGGCGCTGCAGAACATGCAGAGCTCGATGGTCAAGGGCAACGCCGCGTGGAACGAGGCCTATGGCATCACCCTGGACAAGGCGCTGAACGCCGGCGGCGTGCTGGCTCACACGCTGAGCGGAGGTCAGAAGGACACAGCTGACGCCGCCATCAACAGCGAATGGGTGCCGACCAAGACCAAGATGCTGCTGGTAGGCGAAGACCTGGCCGTCGCCGATGCGCTGGGCAATCTGGCCAACCCCGACAAGATCGGCGCGCCGGACAACCTGAAGTTCTCGGAGAAGCTGCGCACCCTCTTCATTGGCGAAGACAGCAGCTACCACGTCAACAACTTTGTCTGGGCCTACAACGTCGACACCAAGGTGCTGTCGCGCCTGGTCTCCATGCCCTCGGGCGCCGAAGCCACCGGTCTGGGTGTCGTCGATGATCTGAATGGCTGGACCTACATCACCAGCAACTTCCAGCATCCCGGCGACTGGAGCTCCAGCCTGCACAGCAAGGTCAAGGACACGCTGGACCCGCTGGTGCGTGCCAACTACAAGGACCGCTTCGCCGCTGCCGTCGGTTACCTGACCGCCGAAGCCACCAGCGTCAAGCTCGGCAAGCTCTGAGCCTCCGGCACAAAACGCTTCCAATGCAAAAAGGGCGCCCCGGGGAGGGGCGCCCTTTTCTTTTGTCGCCGACCAGCCGGGCGAGATGCCGTTAGCCGCCTGCGCTCAATCGATCGGCGTCAGCTTGGCCACCGACAGCGCCAGCCACTTCATGCCGTGGCGGCCGAAGTTGACCTGGGCGCGGGCATCGGCGCCGCTGCCTTCCAGCGTCATCAGCACGCCCTCGCCGAACTTGGTGTGGAACACGCCCTTGCCCACACGCAGGCCGCCGTGCTCGGCGCCGACCTTCTCGGCGGCGGCCTGCTTCATGCTCTTGGGCACCGGCGCGGCGGCGAAGCTGGGCGTCGCGCTGGCAGCACCATAGGCCGGCTTCTCGACCCGGCCGGCACCGACCACCGACTTCAGCCCCGCCCCACGCTCCCAGGCACTCTGGTATTCCTTGGCAAAGCCGGAGCCAAAGCCCTGGTTGCGCGGCGTCAGCCATTTCAGCGCGCTCTCGGGCAATTCCTCGAGGAAGCGACTCTTGACGTTATAACGGGTCTGGCCATGCAGCATCCGCGTCTGGCTGAAGCTCAGGTAGAGGCGCTGGCGCGCTCGCGTGATGGCCACATACATCAAGCGCCGTTCCTCTTCCAGGCCATCGGCGTCGGACATCGAGTTCTCGTGCGGGAACAGCCCTTCCTCCAGCCCGGTGATGAAGACAGCGTCGAACTCCAGGCCCTTGGCCGAGTGCACCGTCATCAGCTGGATCGCATCCTGGCCGGCCTGCGCCTGGTTGTCGCCGGCCTCCAGCGAGGCATGGGTCAGGAAGGCCGCCAGCGGTGACATGATTTCGCCGGTCTCGGCATCGGGCGTCACCGCAGCGGCAGCCACCGCGCGCGGCAGGCCTTCGGCGATGGCGCCGGGTGCCAGCTCGTCGACCGGCAGGGCCACCGCGTCCTTGCCGAAGCCCTCTTGCGTGACGAAGGCCTCGGCCGCGTTGACCAGTTCGGCCAAGTTCTCCAGCCGCTCAGCGCCGTCCTTGTCGTTGCGGTAGAACTCGGCCAGGCCCGAGGTTTCGATGATTTGTTCGATGATCTCGCGCAGGGTCAGGCCTTGCGTCAGATTGCGCATCGATTCGACCAGGTTCACAAAGCCGGCCAGATTGCTGCCGCCCTTGCCCGCCACCGCGCTGACGCTCTGATACAGGCTGCGACCGCTGATGCGCGCCGCATCCTGCAGCAGCTCGATGGTGCGCGCGCCGATGCCGCGGGCCGGGAAGTTGACGACGCGCAGAAAGCTGGTGTCGTCGTTGGCGTTCTCGATCAGGCGCAGATAGGCCAGCGCATGCTTGACTTCGGCCCGCTCGAAGAAGCGCAGACCGCCGTAAACGCGGTAGGGCACGCCGGCATTGAACAGCGCCGATTCCAGCACCCGCGACTGCGCATTGCTGCGGTAGAGGATGGCGATCTCCTGGCGCGCCAGACCCTGGCGGTGCAGCGCCTGCGCTTCCTCCAGCAGCCACTGCGCCTCGGCGAAATCGCTGGCCGATTCATTGACACGCACCGGTTCACCCGGGCCGGCCTCGGTGCGCAGGTTCTTGCCCAGGCGATGGCTGTTGCGGCTGATCAGCTCATTGGCGGCGTCGAGGATGTTGCCGAAGCTGCGGTAGTTCTGCTCCAGCTTGACGACCCGTTTGACGCGGTACTCGCGCTCGAAGTCGCTCATATTGCCGACCCGCGCGCCGCGGAAGGCGTAGATGCTCTGGTCGTCGTCGCCCACGGCGAACACGCCCTGGCCGCGGCCCGGTGGCGCGAACATCTTCAGCCAGGCGTACTGCAGCTTGTTGGTGTCCTGGAACTCGTCGACCAGCAGGTACTGGAAGCGATGCTGGTAGTGCTCGCGCAAGGCGGCGTTGTCGCGCAGCAGCTCGTAGGTGCGCAGCATCAGTTCGGCAAAGTCGACCACGCCCTCGCGCTGGCATTGGTCTTCATAGGCCTGGTAGATCTGCACCTGGACGCGGCTTTGCTCATCGCGCGCCTCGATGTCCTTGGGCCGCAGCCCGTCTTCCTTGGCGCCGGCAATGAACCAGCCCACCTGCTTGGGCACATAGCGCTCCTCGTCGAGCTTCATCGCCTTGATGACGCGCTTGATCGCCGAGACGGTGTCCGAGGCGTCGAGGATCTGAAAGCCCTGCGGCAGGCCGGCCAGCTTCCAGTGCGCGCGCAGGAAGCGGTTGCACAGGCCGTGGAAGGTGCCTATCCACATGCCACGCACATTGACCGGCAGCATCGCCGACAAGCGCGTGACCATCTCCTTGGCCGCCTTGTTGGTGAAGGTCACCGCCATCACGCCACCGGGTGTGACCAGGCCCTGGCTCATCAGCCAGGCGATGCGGGTGGTCAGCACCCGGGTCTTGCCCGAGCCGGCGCCGGCCAGAATCAGTGCTGGCTCCTGGCCCAGCGTCACCGCCGCATGCTGCTCCGGGTTCAGGCCCTTCAGCAAGCCACTGCTGGGCGGCACATAGGCGGGCGCTGGGGCGGCGAAACCTGGGGCAGGCGCGAACAGATCATCTTGGGGGTGCGGACTCATCCACGCATTTTAGAGACTGGCATGATGCCGGCATGATTGAACGAACGCCCGCCACGGCTGTGCCCTGCCCCTGCGGTAGCGCCCTACCCTATGAACGCTGCTGCGGCGCGCTGCACCAGCGCTTTGCCGACGACGGCCGGCTCATGGCCCCGAGCGCCGAAGCCTTGATGCGCTCGCGTTACAGCGCCTATGTGCTGGACCAGCTGGACTATCTGCGCGCCAGCTGGCATGCCAGCACCCGGCCCGCCACACTGGCCCCCAATGAACCAGGCCTGCACTGGCTGGGCCTGCAGATCAAGCAGCACCAGCAGCAGGACGAGACGCATGCCACCGTCAGCTTCGTGGCGCGCAGCAAGCTCGGTGGTCGCGCACATCGGATGGTCGAGACCAGCCGCTTCGTCCGCGAAGACGGGCAATGGTTCTATCTGGATGGCGATGTCAGCTGAAGCCGTTCTAGACGCGGTGGCCGACGACGCGGCGCTCCCCATCGTCTACCAGGACGAGCATCTGGTCGCGATCGACAAGCCGCCGGGCCTGCTGGTGCATCGCAGCGGCCTCGATGCCCAGGAGGAACGTTTCGCGCTGCAACTGCTGCGCGACCAGCTCGGCCGGCCGGTCTGGCCAGCGCACCGGCTGGACAAGGGCACCTCGGGCCTGCTGCTCTTCGCGCTGGACGCCGACACCGCCAGCCGCCTTGGCCAGTGCTTCGAGCAGGGCCTGGCGAACAAGCACTACCTGGCCCTGGTGCGCGGCTGGCCGGCCACGGCCGCCGGGCAGATCGACCATCCGCTGGCGCGCGACCCGGAGCTGCCCTCGCGGGGTCAGGTCTTGCTGGAGGCCCGCACCGACTGGCAGTGCCTGGCCCGCTACGACTGGCCGATACAGCCCGATCCGCGCTTTGCCAGCGCTCGCTATGCGCTGATGGCCTTGCAGCCGCACAGCGGTCGCCGCCATCAGATCCGCCGCCACCTGAAGCACATCGCCCACCCCATCATCGGCGACGCCACCCATGGCAAGGGCGCGCACAACCGCGCTGTGGCCGCGCATCTGGGTCTGGCGCGGTTGTGGCTGCACGCGCTGACGCTGGAACTGCCCCACCCCTGGCGGGCCGAAACGCTGCGGCTGCGCACCCCGCCAGGGCCGGAATGGGCGCCGCTGCTCCAGGGCGTATCAGTGCCCTGACTGATACAGCGCAGCCCAGGCATCAGCCACCTGTGCCCTGACAAGGGTGCGGCGCGGCCGCACACTGCGGACTTCAGCAGTGACACAAGCAGACCATGATCAAGATCCTCGGCAAATCCTCATCCATCAACGTCCGCAAGGTGCTGTGGACGGCCACCGAGCTGGGCCTCGGCTACGAGCAGGAACAGTGGGGCTCGGGCTTCAGGCCGACCGACACGCCGGAGTTCTTGGCCCTCAACCCGAATGCGATGGTGCCGGTGCTGCTCGACGGGGAGATGGTGCTGTGGGAGAGCAACACGATCTGCCGCTATCTGGCCAGTCGCAGCGGCGAGACCGCGCTGCTGCCGGCCGACCCGGCCGCCCGGGCTGCGGTCGAGCAATGGATGGACTGGCAGGCCAGCGAGCTGAACAACAGCTGGCGCTATGCCTTCATGTCCACGGTGCGCCAGAGCCCGGCGCATCAGGATGCTGCCCAGCTGGCCGCCGGCGTGGCCCACTGGAACCGCCATATGGCGATGCTGGAAGGGCAGCTCGCCGATGGCCGCGATTACGTCTGCGGCCAGGCGTTCACGCTGGCCGATGTGGTGCTGGGCCTGTCCACGCACCGCTGGCTGTCGGCCCCCATCGAGCGCCCGGTGCTGCCTGCGGTGCTGACGTACTACGAGCGCCTCAGCGAACGGCCGGCCTTCATGCAGCACGGCCGCAACGGCCAGCCCTGAGCCTTCACCCGGCCCACTGCCGGGCAAGCCCCTCACTGCGGCGCGTCGATCACCCGCAGCTCCAGTGCCGAGGCCTGGGCCGCGGTGTGGAAGAGCTGCTGGGTGGCCGGCTGGAAGTCTTCTGGCCGGGCATCGCGGATGCGGACAAAACGCTGCGGATTGCGGTCCAGCAGCGGGAACCAGGAACTCTGCACCTGCACCATCAGCTTGTGGCCGCGGCGGAAATTGTGATTGACGTCGGGCAGCTCGATGTCCAACGCCATCACCTCGCCGGGCGTGACCGCCTCGGGCTTGTCCAGGCCCTTGCGGAAGCGCGCCCGCAGTGGCTCGCCGCGCACCAGCTGCTGGTAGCCATTGAGCGTCAGCTGCGGCGGCGGCACATCGGGCGGCGGCGCGGCGCCCTTCTCCTCCTCGGCGCGGTTGTGCGGGTAGACGTCGATCAGCTTGACGATGAAATCGCTGTCCGTGCCCGTGGTCGACACATAGAGCCTGGCCTTGACCGGGCCGGCCACCGTCAGGTCCGACTCCAGCACCTCGCTCTGATAGACCAGCACATCGGGCCGCGTCGAGGCGAAGCGCTGATCGCTGACCATGTACTCGGCCGGCATGCCCAGCGCCGCATAGCCGATGAAAGGCACCGGCTTGGCCGGATCGCTCACGTAGCTGTCGATGCCCGCCCCCGCGCCTTCGGTCGGCGCCTGCCAGCCCAGCTTGCCGCCGGCCTGCAGATAGAGCTTGCGCGGTTTGGCCTCGGCCGGCGGCCAGCTCGGGTATTGGCGCCAGACATTGCTGCCGGTCTCGAACATCGTCGCCTCGGCCAGCTTGGCGTCGCTGCCACCGCGCAGATGCTGCTCGAAGAAGGGCAGCAGGATCTGCTTCATGAAGTACTCGCTGCTCTTCTGCCCGAAGTCGACCATGCCGATGGATTTGCCGGCGGTGCGGAACCAGCCGCCATGGCGCCAGGGCCCCATCACGATCTGATTGCTGATGCCGGGATTGCGTGCCTCGATGCTGCGGTAGATGGCCAGCGGACCGGGCAGATCCTCGGCATCGAACCAGCCACCGACGGTGAGCACCGCGGCGCGGACATTGTTCAGATGCGGCGCGATGCTGCGCGGCTTCCAGTGCGCGTCATAACTGTCGTGTTCGATCAGGTCATTGAAATACGGATTGCCCGGCGTGCCCAGGGTCTTGGCGATACTGCTCAGGTTGCCGAGCTTCAAAAAGTACTCGTAGGCGTCGCCGCTGTTGTAGCTGAAGCTGCCCCAGCGCTGCGGCGCCGAGGTAGGGTTCTCCTGCGGCTTGAAGCTGGTGAAGAAGCCGTAGTTGTGCGCCAGCATGAAGGCGCCACCGTGGTAGCCATCGTCCCCGCGGTAGTAGTCGGCGATCGGCGCCTGCGGCGAGGCGGCCTTGATGGCCGGGTGGCTGTCGATGATGGAGGCGGCGCTGTAGAAGCCCGGATAGGAATTGCCCCAGATGCCGACCCGGCCGTTGTGATTGGGCAGGTGGTCGATCAGCCATTGCACGCTGTCATGCATATCGCTGCTCTCGTCGACATCGTTCTTGCTCTTTTTCTGCGCCACATGGGGCGTCATTTCGGTGAACGTGCCCTCGGACATATTGCGCCCGCGCACATCCTGGCAGACGACGATGTAGCCAGCCTTGTAGAACTCCTCCGAGGGCACCAGTCCCCAGCCGCCGTAATGGTCCTCGCCATAGGGGCCGCAGCTGTAGGGCGTGCGCGTCATCAGCAGGGGATAGCGCTTGGACGCGTCCTTGGGCTGGTAGACAACGGTGAACAGGCGCTTGCCGTCACGCATCGCAATGCGGTACTCGTACTTGGTGTAGTTGGCCTTGAGGTCATAGGGCTCGGGGGCCGACCGCGCTGCGGCGCTGAAGAGCGCAGCCATCGTGGCAGCGAGGGCAATGCTGGATTTGAACGCCAGCGCTTGGCGAGACGGAAGGTGCATGGGCTTTCATCGCGGCGCTTTCGCGCCCGTGGCTTGGGTTCTTGTGGCGGCGTCGACTCAGGCGATCGCCAGCGCGTAGATGGGCGGCAGGTGGGCGGCAACGGTCTGCCAGTGCTCGCCGCCATCGTCGCTGGCCCAGAGGCCGCCGGTCGTGCTGCCCATCAGCAGGTGCTGGCCGCTGGCATCGACGGCCAGCCCATGGCGATAGACCAGGTCGTAGCAATGCTGCTGCGGCAGGCCGGCACGCAGGGTCTCCCAGCTCTGGCCGCCATCGCGGGTGCGGTTAACGACCAGCGCGCCATCGACCGGGATACGCCGCTCATCCTTGATCGCCGGCACGAACCAGGCGGTCTGCGGATCGCTCGGGTGGGCCGCGACGGCAAAGCCGAAGCTCGACAACGGCGCCTTCAGCTCCTGCCAGCTCAAGCCGCCATCGACAGAGCGCCAGATGCCGCAGTGATGCTGGCACCAGATCACCTCGGGCACGGCGCGGCAGCGCTGCAGGCAATGCGGATCCTGGACATTCATGTCCTGCTGGCGTTCGGGCGGCATGTAGCCGGCATTCAGTCCTCGGCCGTGCAGCGCCCAGCTCGCGCCCTCATCGGCGCTGTGCCAGACGCCACCACAGCTGATCGCCAGGGTCAGGTCTTGCCCATTGCTCGGGTGTGGCAGCAGGCTGTGAATACCAGGTGCCTCGTTGCCGCCGCCCATCCATTCCAGCCGTTCCGGCCGTTGCCACAGCGCGTCGACCAGTTGCCAGCTGGCGCCGGCGTTGCTGCTGCGAAACAGCCCGCCAGGCACCGTGCCCGCCCACAAGGCCGACTCGCTGCGCGCCAGAGACCAGATCTGCAGCAGCTTCCAGGCCGGCCCACCGTCGTGAGGCTCGGGCTGCGGCGGAAAGGCCGGCGCAGGCAACTCCTGCCAGCTGGCACCACCATCATCGCTGGCGTGCAACTTGGCACCGAAATGGCCCAGATTCAGCGCCGCCAGCAGCCGCCCAGCCGCATGGCCGCTGGGTGCTGGTGGCAACACCATGCTGACCGGATCGCCGAGAAAGCTGTTGCGGCGGATCTGCCAGCCGCCCGTGCCTAGATGCTGCAGTTCAAACAGGCCTTTGCGGGTGGCCACCCAGGCAGTCAGACTCATGATCGTTCAACCTCCGGACAGGGCTTGCAGGACATGCACGACGCTGTCCGGCTTCAAGGCATCGGACAGCAACAGACGGTCGCGCGCACGTTGACCGTCAATGAACACGACGACGTGAGTGCGCAGATGCTGCTGCTCGTCCAGCACATAGTCGCGCAATCGCGGATGAGCGGCGAAGGCCTGCTGCAGGGCCTCGGCCAGGCTCAGCGCACTGGCCTCGAAGTCGGGCGCCTCGACAAAGCGTCGCAGCTGGGGCGTGAAAACGATGCGCGGCATGGGGACGATTAGGCCGTGCCTGGGCGCTCGCCGCACCGTGGATTTCCCGGCCATGACCTTTGGACGGCGTGACCTCGCACAAACTGGCCACAATGCGCGCCATGCTCAAGAACACAACAACCGTCGGCAAGGGTGTGCTCAGTGCCGCGCTGGCCTACACGCTGTGGGGCCTGTTCCCGCTGTACTTCAAGCATCTGGCCGGCGTGCCCTCGCTGGAGGTGGTGGCACACCGCATCGTCTGGTGCCTGCTGCTGATGGCCGCGGTGCTGACGGTGATGAAGCGCTGGGCCTGGCTGGGCCCGGTGCTGCGCTCGCCCAAGGTGCTGGGTGCGTTCACGCTGTCGGCGGTCTTGCTGTCGGCCAACTGGCTGACCTATGTGTGGGCGGTCCAGCACGACCATGTGCTGGACGCCAGCCTGGGCTATTTCATCAACCCGCTGGTCAACGTTTCGCTGGGCTATTTCTTTCTGCACGAGCGGCCGCGGCCGGCGCAATGGCTGGCGGTTGGCTTGGCTGCGGCCGGCGTCGCCTGGCTGACGCTGCAGACCGGCCGGCTGCCCTGGGTGGCCCTGGTGCTGGCTGCCAGCTTTGGCGTCTACGGCCTGCTGCGCAAGATCGCTGCACTGGGTGCGCTGGAAGGCCTGCTGCTGGAATGCCTGCTGTTGGCGCCGGTGGCGGCATTGGCGCTGGGCGTCTGGGGCTGGCAGGGTGGCAGCGCGCTCAACAGCGGCGACAGCGGCCTGATCGGCCTCTTGATACTTGCCGGCCCGCTGACCGCCGCGCCGCTGCTGCTGTTTGCCGCCGGGGCCCGGCGCATCCCGATGACGACGCTGGGCCTCTTGCAATACATCTCGCCCAGCATCCAGTTCCTGCTTGGCGTCTGGCTCTATCACGAGCCCTTTGCCGCCAGCCGCATGGTCGGCTTCGGGCTGATCTGGGCGGCGCTGCTGGTCTACAGCGCCGAGGGCTGGTGGCGCAGCCGAGCGGCGCCCTGATCAACTGCTGGCAGGCAGACGCATCAGGTAGTCAAACGCGCCCAGCGCGGCCTTGGCGCCATCGCCGGTGGCGATGATGATCTGCTTGAAGGGCACTGTCGTCACATCGCCGGCGGCGAACACGCCGGGCAGCGAGGTGCGGCCATGGCTGTCGACGATGATCTCGCCAAACTTCGACAGCTCCAGCGTGCCCTTCAGCCATTCGGTATTGGGCACCAGGCCGATCTGCACGAACACGCCCTCAAGCTCGACGTGGTGGGCCGCGCCGCTGACGCGATCGGTGTAGCTCAGGCCGTCGAGCTTGTTGCCGTCGCCGGTCAGCTCGGTGGTCTGTGCCGAGGTATGGATGCTGACGTTGGGCAGGCTCTTCAGCTTGTTGACCAGCACCGCATCGGCGCGCAGCTGGTCGGCAAACTCGAACAGGCTCACATGGGCCACGATGCCGGCCAAATCGATGGCCGCCTCGACACCGGAGTTGCCACCGCCAATCACCGCCACCCGCTTGCCCTTGAACAGCGGACCATCGCAGTGCGGGCAGTAGGCCACGCCCTTGTTCTTGTACTCGGCTTCGCCGGGCACATTGACATTGCGCCAGCGCGCACCGGTCGAGACGATCACGCTCCTGGCCTTCAGCGAGCCGCCATTGGCAAGCTGGATCTCGATCAGGCCGCCGGGCTCGCTGGCCGGGATCAGCTTCTCGGCCCGCTGCAGATTCATGATGTCGACGTCATAGGCCTTGACGTGGGCCTCCAGCGCCGCGGCGAACTTGGGGCCGTCGGTCGCGGTGACCGAGATGAAGTTCTCGATCGCCAGCGTGTCATTGACCTGGCCGCCGAAACGCTCGGCCGCCACGCCGGTACGGATGCCCTTGCGGGCGGCATAGACCGCAGCGGCCGCACCGGCCGGGCCACCGCCGACGATCAGCATGTCGTAGGGCACCTTGGCGCTAAGCTTGGCCGCATCACGGCTGGCGGCACCGGTATCGAGCTTGGCGATGATCTCTTCCACCGTCATCCGGCCCGAGCCAAAGACCTGGCCGTTCAGATAGACCGAGGGCACGGCCATGATCTCGCGCGCCTCGACCTCGGCCTGGAAGGCGCCGCCTTCGATGACCACGGTCTTGACCTTGGGGTTGAGCACCGCCATCAGCGACAGCGCCTGCACCACGTCCGGGCAGTTGTGGCAGGACAGGCTCATATAGACCTCGAAGCTGAAGTCACCGTCCAGGCCCTGGATCTGCTCGATCACGTCCTGCTCGACCTTGGGCGGATGGCCACCGGTCCACAGCAGTGCCAACACCAGCGAGGTGAATTCATGGCCCAGCGGCAGGCCGGCAAAGCGCAGCGATTGCTGGCTGCCCAGGCGCTGCAGGCTGAAGGAAGGCTTGCGCTGATCACTGCCATCGAGGCGCAGGCTGATCTTGTCGCACATGCTGGCAATGTCTTCCAGCAGGCTCTTCATCTCGGCGGCGGTGGCCGAATCGTCGAGCGAGGCGACGATCTCAAAGGGTTCGCGAACCCTCTCCAGGTAGGCCCTGAGCTGTTCTTTCAATGCGGCGTCCAACATGGTGTGCTCCTTGTTCAGTCGTGCTTGTCCAAGCCACTCTGAAAGCACCCAGGTCTGTCAGGGCACTTTCAGCATGGCTCGCGAGAGGGGATCCAGCGGAGCCCGTGGAACCGGCTGTGCCGGGCCACTGGGCTCGCCCCCTAGAGGAGGAGCGCCGCAGGCGCTCCGGGGGTGGGTCATCAGATCTTGCCGACCAGGTCCAGCGACGGGGTCAGTGTCTTGGCGCCTTCGTTCCACTTGGCCGGGCAGACTTGGCCAGGGTGGCTGGCCACATACTGGGCAGCGCGCAGCTTGCGCAGGGTTTCCTTCATGTCGCGGGCGATGGCGTTGTCATGCACTTCGGCGGTCTTGATCACGCCTTCCGGGCTGATCACGAAGGTGCCGCGCAGGGCCAGGCCTTCTTCTTCGATGTGCACGCCAAAGGCGCGGGTCAGCTTGTGGGTCGGGTCGCCGACCAGCGGGAACTTGGCCTTGCCGACGGCCGGCGAGGTTTCGTGCCAGACCTTGTGCGAGAAATGCGTGTCGGTGGTGACGATGTAGATCTCGGCGCCGGCCTTCTGGAAGTCAGCGTACAGATCGGCAGCGTCTTCGACTTCGGTCGGGCAGTTGAAGGTGAAAGCGGCCGGCATGAACACCAGCACCGACCACTTGCCCTTCAGGCTGGCTTCGGTGACTTCAACGAACTTGCCGTTGTGGAAGGCTTCGGTCTTGAAAGGCTGAACTTGGGTGTTGATCAAAGACATGGCTCACTCTTCAGTGGGTTGATGGGATGGGTTGAATCATATGGTCAACCCGTAGCCCTTAGTTTTGATTAATCAAATCACCCCTATTGAGCCTGCCTATCCTCAAATCGTCACAGTCCTTGCTCCAAGGCCAGCAATTCCTCGACCGTCTGGCGGCGCCGGATCAGGCGGGCCTGGCCATCATCGACCAGCACCTCGGCGATCAGCGGGCGGCTGTTGTAGTTGCTGGACATCGAGGCGCCATAGGCGCCGGTGTCATGGATCACCAGCAGATCGCCGACCTGCGCCCCGGCCAAGTCGCGCGGCAGCACCACACCGCCATCGCCTTGGGTGAACACATCGCCGGATTCGCACAGCGGACCGGCCACCACCGTCGGCCGCGCCGGCTTGTCGACACCATCGGCCGCGATCAGGCTCATCCGGTGATAGGCGCCGTACATGGACGGCCGCATCAGCTCATTGAACCCAGCGTCGACCAGCACGAAGTGATTGCGGCCGACGTCCTTGCAGGCACGCACCTCGGCCAGCAAGACGCCGGACTCGGCCACCAGATAGCGACCGGGCTCGATTTCCAGGTGCAGGGCATGGCCGATCACGCCCTCGGCCTCGCGCCGTGCGGCGTCCCACAGGCCGAAATAGTGAGCGGTATCGACGCGGCCTTCGCCGTCACGGTAGGGAATCGACAGGCCACCCCCGGCGGACAGCGCCTGCAGATCGTGGCCGGCCGCGCGCACCTCACGCACCAGCTCGACCATGGCACCGCAGACCTGCTGCAGATGGCCGTAGTCGACACCCGAGCCGATGTGCATGTGCAGGCCCAGGAGGGTCAGGTCTTGCGTGCGCACCACCGCCAGCGCCTCGGCCAGCTGTTCATGCCAGATGCCGTGCTTGCTGTGTTCGCCGCCGGTATTGGTCTTGTTGCTGTGGCCGTGCCCGAAGCCCGGATTGATGCGCAGCCAGACGCCATGACCGGGCGATGCGGCGCCGAGTTGGCGCAGCATGTCGATCGACCCGGCGTTGACCGGAATGCGGTGCTCGATCACCGTCTGCAGCGTCGCACGATCGATCAGGTCGGCGGTGAAGACGATCTCGGCATCGGCGCCGCCACCGCCTTGGTAGCCGGCCGCCAATGCCCGCAGGATCTCGCCGCGGGAAACGGCATCGACGCGCACGCCCTGCTCGCGCATCAGGCGCAACAGATGGGTGTTGGAGCAGGACTTCTGCGCGAAGCGGATCGCGTCAAAGCCGCGCAGCTCGGCGATGCGCTGGCGGATCAGTGCCGCGTCGTAGACCCAGAGCGGCGTGCCGAATTGCTGCGCCAGCTGCTGCAGTTGTGAAGCGCCAAAGGCGGTGGGCTGAAAGTTGGGCATGGGATGGGTGCTCGGATGGACTGATCGATGACAGGCCACAGCATGCCAAGCAAAACCAATTCACTCAAATGCTTTTGTTTTCATCATCGATTCAGTTCTGATATGGTCCAGCCATGAACCCGGCCGCCATTCAACACAGGCATATCGAAGTCTTCCGCGCGGTGATGAGCGCCGGCAACGTCAGCGAAGCCGCGCGTCAGCTGCACAGCTCGCAGCCGACCTTGTCACGCGAGTTGGCGCGGCTGGAGTACCTGCTGGGCTTCGCGCTGTTCGAGCGAGTGCGCGGCCGGCTGCGCCCCACCCAACGCGGCCTGGCATTGTTTGATGAGGTACAGCGCAGTTTTCAGGGGCTGGAGCGCATCAGCAGCCGGGCGCTGGAGCTGGCCCAGGGCGGCACGGCAGCGCTGGAACTGTTGTGCCTGCCGGCCTTGAGCCAGGCCCTGCTGCCCGGCGCCTGTGTGCGCCTGCAGCGGCTGGCGCCCGAGGCCCGGCTGAACATCACGCCGCAGGAGCCGCCGCTGCTCGATGAATGGTTGAGCGCCCAGCGCTTTGATCTGGGCCTCACCGAATTGGCCGCGGCGCCCGCCGGCACCAGCAGCCGCCTGCTGTTCAGCGCCGATGAGGTCGGCGTGCTGCCCGAGGGGCACCCGCTTTTGGCCAAGCCGGTGCTGCAAGCCGCCGACTTTGCCGGGCAGCCCTTTATCAGCCTGGCGCCGTCCGACCCGTACCGGCAGCAGATCGACCGTCTATTCGCCGAGCATGGCGTCGGCCGCGATTTGCGCTTGCAGACGCACAGCGCCGCAGCCATCTGCGAACTGGTACGGCGTGGCCTGGGACTGTCCATCATCAACCCGCTGAGCGCGCTGAGCCTGGCCGGCCATGGACTTCATTTGCGGCGCCTGGCCTTGTCGATTCCCTACCAGGTCTATCTGGCCCAGCCCTTGCTGCGAGCCAGCCACGCGCGGCTGGAGCCGCTGCAGCAGGCCCTGCACGCAGAAGCCGAGGACCTGCAACAGCGACTCTCGATCGCACTGCAGGCCTAAGAACTTTCAGCTGCGCTCGAAGTGCGAAAAAGCCTTGTGATTGTGACAAGCGCTCACATCGCAGAGCGATATGAGCGCTTGTCGCAACCCCTCAGATGATCACTCACGCGATCACCGGCGCGCTGCGCCGCTTACGCGCGCTCAATGCGCGCATAAGCTGAATGGTTGTGTATGGATTCAAAGTTCTCCACATCCACCGCATAGCGGCCAATGCGCGGCTCGGCGTTGAGGCGCAGCGCCACGTCACGCACCAGGTCCTCGACGAACTTGGGGTTCTCGTAGGCGCGCTCGGTGATCCACTTCTCGTCGCTGCGCTTGAGCAGCGGCCAGATCTCACTGGAGGCGCTTTCCTCGGCGAAACGCACCAGCTCGCCCCAACCCAGGCTGAAGTCCTTCAGCTCGGCACGAATCGTCACCAGCGAGCGCTGGTTGTGGGCACCGTAGTCGGAGATTTCCTTGGAGCAGGGGCACAGGCTCTTCACCGGCACGGCCACTTCGGCCCAGATGGCCGTCTGGCCGGCGCGGGTCTCGGCGATCAGGCGGCCTTGATAGTCCAGCATGCTTTCGATGCCCGACACCGGCGCACGCTTACGCAGGAAGAAGGCAAAGCTCAGCTCGATGCGCCCTTCGACCGCCTCCAGCTTCTGCAGCATCTCGCCATGCAGGCGCTGCAGCAGCTCGGCATCCAGCGGCTCATGCAAGGCATCCAACCAGGCCACGAAGCGGGACATATGGGTGCCCTTCTTCTCGGCCGGCAGCATCACATCCAGCGTCCAGGTGCCCACCGTGGCCTGTGCCTGCTTGCCGACGCGCAGCTGCAGCGGATAGCGCACATCCTTGACGCCCACTCGCTGGATCACCAGATGGCGCTCATCGCGTTCGCTTTGGGTATCGGGAATGTGCAGGGCGCTGGAGATCGGATTCATAAACGAAGGCAAGGAGGCCGGCGGCGAGGCCGCGCAAAGCTCGCTAAGGGTAAACGATTGGCGAGCAGCATCGCATCAATGCAGCCGCCTTGCTTGGGCAAGGCTTCTCGGTCGAGCGCTCTAGAGCACTCGCCCTAGCCATGTTCAAGGCAGACTTACTCGTTGGCCGCGCTGCGCAAGAGCGCCGGGCGGCCGCCAAAGCGCTTCAGAATGGATTGCTCGATGCCCGCCGCGTCCAGGCCGCACTGGCTCATCAAACTGGGCACATCGCCATGCTCGATGAACTCATCCGGCAATCCCAGCGTCAGCACAGGCGTTTGCAGGCCCGCCGCCTGCAGGCATTCCAGCACGGCACTGCCGGCGCCCCCCATCAGGCAGCCATCCTCGATGGTGACCAGCCCATCATGGCTACGGGCCAGCTCAAGCACCAGTTCCTGGTCCAAGGGCTTGACGAAGCGCATATTGGCCACCGTGGCATCGAGTTGCTCGGCCGCCGCCAACGCCGGGTAGAGCAAGGTACCAAAGGCCAGGATGGCAATCCGTGGTGAACCAGCACGGCCCTGCGGCTGGCCCGACTCACGGCGAATCTCGCCCTTGCCCCAGGGCAGGGCTTGCATCTGTTTCTGCACCTCGACGCCAGCTCCAGCGCCACGCGGGTAGCGCACGGTCACCGGCCCTTGATGCTGGAAGCCGGTGAACAGCGCCTGACGGCATTCGTTCTCATCGGCCGGCGTCAGCACCGCCATCTTCGGGACGCAGCGGGTGAAGGCGATGTCGTAGTTGCCGGCATGGGTGGCGCCATCGGCACCCACCAGGCCAGCGCGGTCCAGCGCGAACAGAACCGGCAGATCCTGCAGCGCAACGTCGTGGATCAGCTGATCGTAGGCGCGCTGCAGAAAGGTCGAATAAATCGCCACGACCGGCTTCAGGCCCTCGCAGGCCAAGCCGGCTGCGACCGTCACCGCATGTTGCTCAGCGATGCCGACGTCCTGGTAGCGCGAAGGGAAACGCTTGTGAAACTCGACCATGCCCGAGCCCTCGCGCATCGCCGGCGTGATGCCGACCAGGCGCGTGTCCTGCTCGGCCATATCGCAGAGCCAGTCACCGAAGATCTGCGTGAAGGTCGGCTTGGCCGGCGCCGCCGACTTGACGAAACCGACGGCCGGATCGAACTTGCCCGGCGCCGCGTGGTACTTGACCGGGTCGGCCTCGGCCAGCTTGTAGCCCTGGCCCTTCTTGGTGACCACATGCAGGAACTGCGGGCCCTTTTTATCGCGCAGGTTTTCCAGCGTCGGGATCAGCGCATCGAGGTCATGACCATCGATGGGGCCGACATAGTTGAAGCCGAATTCTTCAAAGATCGTGCCGGGCACGACCATGCCCTTGGTGTGCTCTTCGAAACGCCGCGCAAATTCGTACAGCGGCGTGTTCTTGAGCACGCTCTTGGCGCCCTCGCGGGCCGCCGAATAAAAGCTGCCGCTCATCAGGCGGGCCAGGTACTTGTTCAAGGCGCCAACCGGCGGGCTGATCGACATATCGTTGTCGTTCAGGATCACCAGCAGATCGCCCATCAGTCCGCCGTGCGGCACGCCGGCATTGTTCAGTGCTTCGAAAGCCATGCCGGCCGTCATCGCACCATCGCCAATGATGGCGACGGCCTTGCGGTCTTCGCCCTTGATCTTGGCGGCCATGGCCATGCCATGCGCGGCCGAGATCGAGGTCGACGAATGACCGGTGCCGAAGGTGTCGTACTCGCTCTCGTCACGGCGCGGAAAACCGCTGATGCCGCCTAGATGGCGAATCGTGCCGAGCTGATCACGACGCCCGGTCAAGACCTTGTGCGGGTAGGTTTGGTGGCCCACGTCCCAGACCAGGCGGTCGTGCGGCGTGTTGAACACATAGTGCAGCGCCACCGTCAGTTCGACCGTGCCCAGATTGGAGCCCAGGTGACCGCCGACCTTGGAGTTGGACAGCGTGTCCAGCACATAGGCGCGCAGTTCACCGGCCAGCTTGACCAAGTCAGCCCGCGGCAGTCGGCGTAAATCGGCAGGGCTGTCAATGCCCCGCAGCAGCGGATAGTTCATCGGCACCAGCGCGTCCGTCATCAGTTGTCACGCTCCACGACCTTGTCGGCCAGGATGCTCAGCCAGGCCGTATTGGCCAAGCCGCTGCGCCCCAAAGCCAGATGCGCTTCATGGCGCAGCCGGTCCGCGTAGGCTCGCGCCTCATCCAGGCCCAGCACACTGACGTAAGTCGGTTTGTTGGCGTCCTGGTCCTTGCCGGCCGTCTTGCCCAGCACTTCGGAGTCCTGGGTCACATCGAGAATGTCGTCAACGACTTGGAAGGCCAGGCCCAGCGCAGCACCATACTCGGTCAGGCCTGACCAAGCAGCATCGTCAAAAGTGCCACAGGCAGCGCCCATCAGAACACTCGCCTGCAGCAAGACACCGGTCTTGCGGCGGTGCATATCGCGCAGCTCATGCTCACTCAGGGGCTTACCAATACTGGCCAGATCTATGGCCTGCCCACCCGCCATTCCAGAATGCCCGGAAGCCCGCGCCAGCAGTGCACACAGGCGTGCCTGTAGTGCTGGACCGACGCCAACGTCGGGAGTCAAGACCTCAAAGGCCAAGGCCTGCATGGCATCCCCCGCCAGCATCGCCCGCGCTTCGCCATAGGCCACGTGCACGGTCGGCTTGCCGCGACGCATGACATCGTTATCCATGCACGGCATGTCATCATGGACAAGGGAATAGGCATGGATCAACTCAACAGCACAAGCAGCACGCATGGCTGCCTCAAGACTGCCGGCAACTGCATCGCAGGCTGCCAGCGCTAACAGCGGCCGCAAACGCTTGCCACCGCCAAGCACTGCATAGCGCATTGCCTCACCAAGCCCGGCTGGCGCATCCGCTGGCACCCACTCATCCAACTTTGTCTCGAAGGACAGCAGCACGCGCTGCGTCCATTGGTCAAAAACTCCAGCATCCACGCTCAGACATCCTCCCAAGGCTTAAGGTCCGAGCCGTCCAGGACCTTGACCTGCTGTTCAACCGCCTGCAAGCGCTCGCGACAAAGGCTGAGCAACTCGGCGCCACGCTTGTAACTGTCCAGTAATTGGTCCAGCGGCAGCTGTCCGCCCTCCATGCTGGCCACAAGCCGCTCGAGCTCGGCCAAGGCCTGCTCGTAGCTGATGGCCGCCCGCTCACTGGCGGCAGACTTGGTGGAGGTGGAAGACTTGCTCATTTCAACACGCGAAATTGCGATTGTAGTTGCCCCAAAAGGGCGAATCACGTGCTCGGCAGGCTGTCAGACCAGCGCCACAGGGTAGCGCGGCAATGAATTTGCCTTGGCGCAAAGTTGTGACTGTGCGTACGGGTACAATCCCGGGCTCGCTAGCCGTGCCCTTCTGTGCAGAACAAGGGGCGATACCCGTAAAGCGACGCCCGTGAGCCCGGTCTCGAACGCTTGTTTGGCCGGGCTTTTTGACACAAACCCTGCTCTGCACCCCCTGATGGGTGACTCGGCAGGGGGGTTGACATTGGTTTCTTGGAGACCCCTTTGGATCATGTCCGACCTGAGCCTCACTCTCTCAGCGCTTGAACGCAGCAAGACCCAGCTGCCTGTCACCTCGTACTTCGATGAGGACCTGTTCCGCCGCGAACAGGAACTGATCTTCCAGCATGGCCCGCGCTATCTCGGCCATGCGCTGGCCGTGCCCGAGATAGGCGATTACTACGCCCTGCCCCAGGAGGGCGAGGGCCGCGCCATTGTGCATAGCCGCCAGGGCCTGGAGCTGATCTCCAATATCTGCCGCCACCGCCAGGCGGTGATGCTGCGCGGCCGTGGTAACACCCAGAGCAATATCGTCTGCCCGCTGCACCGCTGGACTTACAGCCTGCAGGGCGAACTGGTCGGCGCTCCGCATTTCAAGGAAGACCCCTGCCTGCACCTGAACCGCTACAAGCTGCGTGAATGGAACGGCCTGCTGTTCGAGGACAACGGCCGTGACATCGCGGCCGAGCTGGCCCAGCTGGGTCCTCGCGCCGAGCTCGATTTCAGCGGCTATGTGCTCGACAAGGTCCATGTCCATGAGTGCGACTACAACTGGAAGACCTTTATCGAGGTCTATCTGGAGGACTATCACGTCGGCCCCTTCCACCCCGGTCTGGGTCAGTTCGTCACCTGTGAAGACCTGGCCTGGGAATTTGGCAAGCACCATTCGGTGCAGACGGTCGGTATCCACAAGGCTTTGCAGAAGCCCGGCTCGGCCGTCTACAGCAAATGGCATGAGCAGGTGCTGCAGTTCCGCGGTGGCGAGGCGCCCAAGCATGGGGCGATCTGGCTGACCCTGTACCCGCACATCATGGTGGAGTGGTACCCCCACGTGCTGGTCGTCTCCACGCTGCACCCCAAGGGCCCGCAGAAGACCACCAATATCGTCGAGTTCTACTACCCCGAGGAAATTGCCGCCTTCGAGCGCGATTTCGTCGAGGCCAACCAGGCCGCCTATATGGAGACCTGCGTCGAAGACGACGAGATCGCTCTGCGCATGGACTGGGGCCGCAAGGCCTTGATGGAGCGCGGCGACAACGAGGTCGGCCCCTATCAGGACCCGATGGAGCTCGGCATGAAGCACTTCCACGAGTGGTACCGCCGCGAGATGAAGTATTGAGGAAGTACTGACGAAGTACTGCGCCGGCACGCCCTCGCCGGCCCGATCAACCGCCCTTGGCCTTGCGCGCCATGGGCGGTTTTTTCATGGGCGAGAATGCCACCCATGCCCGCCTCGCTGCAGATGATCCTCGCCACGCTGCTGTTTTCCACCATGGGTGTGTGTGTCAAGCTGGCTTCGGCCTATTACGGCGCCGGTGAGATCGTCATGTACCGCGGCCTGATCGGCTGCCTGATGCTGGGCGGCCTGGCCTGGAAACAGGGCATCAGCCTGCGCACCGCCGTCCCGGCCATGCATTTCTGGCGCAGCCTGTCCGGGGTGATCGCGCTGTCGCTGTGGTTCTATGCGATCGGCAAGCTGCCGCTGGCCACCGCGATGACGCTGAACTACATGTCATCGGTCTGGATGGCCATGTTCCTGATCGGCGGCAGCATCATGATGGGCAGCGCGCGTGTTGATGGCCGTCTGGTCGCAGCGGTGCTGCTCGGCTTTGTTGGCGTTGCCCTGGTGCTGCGACCGACGGTGGAGCAACAGCAGGCCTGGCATGGCCTGGCCGGCCTGCTCTCAGGCATGCTGGCCGCGTTGGCCTATCTTCAGGTCACCGCACTGGGCCGGGCCGGCGAGCCCGAGATCCGTGTGGTGTTCTATTTCTCCCTTGGCGGCGTGCTTGCAGGCGCCCTGCTGGCCAGTGCCATGGACCGCATCGAGGCCCAACCCTGGCACAGCCACAGCTGGCGTGGAGCCGCATTGCTGCTGGCCGTCGGGCTGCTGGCCAGCACGGCTCAGCTCTTGATGACGCACGCCTACGCCCGTGGCAAGACGCTGGTCAATGCCAGCCTGCAGTACCTCGGCATCGTTTTCTCGGCCCTCTATGGCGTGCTGCTGTTCGCCGATCAGCTCGGCGCGGCCGCCTTGCTGGGCATGGGTCTGATCATCGTTGCAGGCATCGCAGCGACGCTGCTGCGAGCACGCAGCACGCCAATCGACAGTCAACAGCCCACCAGTGAATCATGAGCCACTACACCACCCTGATCAGTGCCAGCGACTTGCTGGCGATGGAAGCCCGTCACCAGACCGTGCTGCTGATTGACGTCAGCTTCGATCTGGCCGATACCGAGGCCGGCGAGCGCGCCCATGCGGCAGGCCACATTCCCGGCGCCCACTATCTGCATCTGGATCGCGATCTGAGCGGCGACAAGCAGGCCGCCGACGGCCACTTCCGTGGACGCCATCCGCTGCCCTCGCGGGAAGGCTTTGCCGCACGCATGGCCGAGCTGGGCCTGACGCCCGGCCGTCAGGTCGTGGCCTACGACGCCCAGGGCGGCATGTACGCGGCGCGGCTGTGGTGGATGCTGCGCTGGATTGGCCACGCCGAGGTCGCCGTGCTGGATGGCGGCGCGGCCGCCTGGACGGCCGCCGGTGGCACCCTGAGCCAGACGGCCTCGACGGCGCCAACGGCTGCTGCGCTGAGCCTGCGCGATTCGCTCGCCCTCAGCCTGGATGCCGACGCCCTGGCCGCCAGCCTGGGCAAGCTGCGCCTGGTCGATGCCCGCGCCGGCGAGCGCTTTCGCGGCGACGTCGAGCCGCTGGACCGCCGCGCCGGCCACATCCCCGGCGCCAGCAATCGCTTCTTCCGGGACAACCTGCAGCCGGACGGCCGCTTCAAGTCCGCCGAACAGCTGCGCGCCGAGTGGCTGCCGCTGCTGGCGCCCTATGCGCCGGCCGAGGTGGTGCATCAATGCGGCTCAGGCGTCACCGCCTGCCACAACCTGCTGGCCATGGAGCACGCCGGGCTGGCCGGCTCGCGGCTCTACCCGGGATCGTGGAGCGAGTGGTCGGCCGACCCTGCCCGCCCCGTGGCCTTGGGCGGAGCTTGACATAGCGCAAGACACGAGGACCATGTCAGCGCAACACTGAGCATCATCCACTGACTCAAGCTGACAGGAGGCCCTCATGTTCAAACGCATCCTCGTACCGACCGACGGTTCCGACATCACCGCCAAGGCCGTCGCCACCGCAGCCGCCATGGCCAAGCTGCATGGCGCCAAGATCTTCGCGATCAGCATCAAGGAGCCCTTCCCCTACAGCGCCGTGTCCGAAATGCAGCCGACACCGCCGCAGGAGTTCTTCGACGCCCAGGAGCGCATCGCTGCCGGCCGCCTGAAGGAGGTCGTGGCCGCTGCCGAGGCCGCTGGCGTCAGCGCCGAGGCGCACAGTGTCGAGGCCCTGCATGCCTGGGAGGCCATCATCGAGCACGCCAAGCGGGTCGAGGCCGATCTGGTCGTGATGGCCTCGCACGGCCGCCGCGGTGTCCAGGCCCTGCTGCTGGGCAGCGAAACCCAGAAGGTGCTGACGCACTCGACCATTCCGGTGCTGGTCGTGCGCTAACAGCAGCACTTCCAACGCAATACGCCCTGTGCCGATGCGGCCAGGGCGTTTTTCATTGAGTCGCGAAGCTCGCCTCAGTATCTCGCCTAAATGCCTCGCCTCAGTGGCGGCTGTTCACCGCCAGCACCACGATGCCCATGCCGGCGGCCAGCCAGAACAGCTGCAGCGCCGTCTCGCGCCAGGGCAGACGGCGCTGCAGCTGCGGGATCAGATCGGCCACTGCCACATAGACAAAGCTGCTCGACGCGGCGACGAGCAAGAAGGGAAACAGCGATTCCCAGGGCCCGACCACGAAGTAGCCCAGCACACCGCCGACCACGGCCGCCAGCCCCGACAACGCATTGAACAACAGCGCCCGGCCACGGCTGAAGCCGGCATTCAGCAGCACGATGTAGTCACCCACCTCCTGCGGAATCTCGTGCGCAATGATGGCCAGCGCCGTCACCCAGCCCAGGTGCGTGTCGGCCAGAAAGGCCGCGGCGATGATGATGCCGTCGCAGAAGTTGTGGATCGAGTCGCCCACCAGAACCGCCAGGCCACCACGGCCGGCCTGTTCCACATCGAAATGGTGGTGGTGATGGTGCCCGTCGCCTTCATGGTGATGGGTATGCCGGTACAGCTCGGCCTTCTCCAGCAGAAAGAAAAACATCAAGCCGCACAACAGCGTGAGGAACAGCGCGTGCGGGCTGGCCTTGCTCTCGAAGGCCTCGGGCAACACATGCAGCAGCGCCGTGGCCAGCAGTACCCCGGTAGACAGGCTGACCAGGTGCTTGACGATGCGCCCGAGCAACGCGACGGTCAGGCTGGCCGCGATCAACACCGACAGCAGGCCGCCGGCCAGGGTGGCCAACACGATATAGCTCAGGGTCATGCGGAGAAGAAAAAGCGCAGCCTGCGCTGCGCTCTTGTCTGAATGAGAAGCCTGCATTGTCGCAAAGCTGTCAAGCCCTCGGTGGGCCACGCCAATTGAGCCGGGCGAAGACACAAAACACCGCGACAATCGCGCCCCATGACCTTGCCGCGCACCTCTCCTCACGGCCGTGATGCCCTGGCCGCCATCGACATGGGCTCGAACAGCTTCCGGCTGGAAATCGCCCAGCTGCATCGCGGCCAGTACAAGCGCCTGCTCTACCTGAAGGACACCGTCCGCCTTGGCGCCGGCCTGGACGAGCAATGCAATCTCACCGAGGCAGCGATGCAGCGCGGCCTGGACTGCCTGCAGCGCTTTGCCGCCGAGTTGGGCGGCATGGCCCCGAACCGCGTTCGCGCGGTGGCTACACAGACGCTGCGCGAGGCGCGCAATCGCAATGCCTTTCTGGAGCGCGCCCAGGCGGCACTTGGCTACCCCATCGAAATCATCTCCGGCCGCGAAGAGGCGCGACTGATCTTTGCCGGCGTCTCGCGGCTGCAGCCCTCGGAAGCGCCGCGCCTGGTCATCGATATCGGCGGCCGCTCGACCGAGATGATTCTGGGCCAGGGCAGCCGCCCGCTGCAGGCCGAATCCTTCCAGATCGGCAGCGTCAGCATGTCGCTGCGCTACTTCGCCGACGGCCGATTCACCGCCGAGGGCCTGCGCGCCGGCCAGATCGCCGCCGGTGCCGAACTGGAAGAGGCCTTCGCGCTGTTCTCGCGCCAGAACGCCCGGCCGCGCTGGGTCGAGGCACTGGGTTCCTCGGGCACGGTCGGCGCGGTCTCGCAGGTCTTGGCCGCCTCGGGGCAGACTGACGGCAGCATCACGCCGGAAGCGCTGCGCTGGTGCATGGAACGCTGCCTGGAGGCCGGCCATGTCGAGGCGCTGAAGCTGCCCGGCTTGAAGGACGACCGCCGTGCCGTCGTCGCCGGCGGCCTGTGCATTCTCTACACGCTCTTGACCCAGTTCGGCATTGAGCGGCTGCAGCCGGCCAAGGGCGCGCTGCGCCAGGGTGTCGTGTTCGACCTGGCCGAGCGGCTGGAAGCGCAGCGCCTGGGGCTGGAAAACGGCCACGATATGCGCGACCAATCGGTGCAGGCACTGCAGCAGCGCTTCGATGTCGATCCCGAACAGGCGCAGCGCGTGCAAGCCCAGGCGCTGGCGCTGTACAAACAGCTGCTGCCACGCGCCAGCGCCGAAAGCCAACGCGAACTCGGCTGGGCGGCTGCCCTGCACGAGATCGGCATGATGGTCTCGCATCACGACCACCACCGCCACAGCGCCTACCTGCTGGCCCATGTCGATGCGGCGGGCTTCTCGCAAAGCCAGTTGCGCCGGCTCGGTGATCTGGCCCTGGGCCAGCGCGGCGGCCTGCGCAAGCTGGAAGAACAACTGAAGGATGAAGGCCTGCTCTGGCAGCTGCTGGCGCTGCGCCTGGCCGTAGTCAAATGCCATGCCCGCGAGGCGGTGGACAGCGGCGCGATGCGCTTGCGCCGCCAGGGCCGCCTGGTGCAGATCAGCCTGCCGCGCGGCTGGCTGGATGCCCATCCGCGCTCGGCCTTCCTGCTGCGTGAGGAGATCGAGGCCTGGGCACGCTTTGGTGCCGTGGCCTTGTCGCTGGCCGACTGACGCGGCGCGGCGCAACCGCCTTTACAGGCAGTCCGGCGCCTGCACCGCCTGCAGCACCACCTGCAGCTGGTCGTCGCGCAGCCGCGAGCGCAGCCACCAGACAGCGCCCTTTTTGATGCTCCATTCCAGCGGCGCGCCGCTAAGCAGCAGGGCCGCCACCTGGCCCAGCGCCGGCTGATGGCCGATCACCAGCACCGGCTCGGTCGAGCGCGGCCAGCGCGCCGCCTGAAGGATGTCGTCAGGGCTGGCATCGGGCGCCAAGGCCGGCACGATGCGGTGGTCGCGCTCCAGCGCCGCCGCCGTACGCCGGGTGCGTTCGGCCGGGCTGACCAGCACCCGCGTGCTCGCCGCCAACCGGTGGTTGAGCCAGTGCGCCATCCGCTGCGCTTGGCGCTCGCCCTTGGGCGTCAGCGTGCGGGCAAGGTCGTCACCGCCTTCTTGCAGGACCTGGGCTTCGGCATGGCGCCAGAGGATCAGATCCATGCCCGCCTCATTCCGGCTTGAAGCGCCGCACCAGCGCCTGCTGGGCGCTGATGCCGCTGTCGGAGATCCGCGTGCTGTGGCCGTCAGGGCCGAGCTGCCAGGCGTCCAGGCTGTCGTGCAGATAAGGTGTTAGCGCCTCGTCAATGACGCGCTGCCTGAGGCGGGCATCGATGACCGGCCAGGCCAGCTCGATACGCCGGAACATATTGCGACTCATCCAGTCGGCGCTCGAGAGGTAGAGCGCCTCGTCGGCATCGTCCTCGCCCCAGCGGAAATAGCTGACCCGCGAATGCTCCAGAAAGCGACCGACCACCGAGCGCACCAGGATGTTGTCAGACACACCGGGCAGCCCTGGCGGCAGCATGCAGGCGCCGCGAACGATCAGATCGATCTTGGCTCCGGCCTGGCCGGCACGCAGCAGGCCCTCGATCAGCGCGGCATCGGTCAGCGCATTGATCTTCAGCACCACCCGGGCCGGCCTGCCCTCGCGCGCCGCCGCCTCGACGCGGCCGAGGTACTCGACCATGCGCTCATGCATATTGAAAGGCGCCAGCAGCATGCGCTTGGGCAGCTTGATCTTGGACAGCGAGGCCAGCTGGCGGAACACGATGTCGGCATCGCTGCACAGCTCGCTGTCGGCGCTCAGATAGCCCAGATCGGTGTAGAGCCGGGCCGTCTTGGGGTTGTAGTTGCCGGTCGACAGGTGGACATAACGGCGCAGCTTGTTGCCCTCACGTCGCGTCACCAGCAGCATCTTGGCGTGGGTCTTGAGGCCGACGATGCCATAGACCACCTGGGCGCCCACCGCTTCCAGCCGTTCGGCCCAGTTGATATTGGCCTCTTCGTCAAAGCGTGCCTTCAGCTCGACCACGGCCAGCACTTCCTTGCCACGCCGCGCCGCCTCGATCAGCAAATCCATCAGCACCGACTGGCTGCCGGTGCGGTAGATGGTCTGCTTGATGGCCAGCACGTCCGGGTCGTCGACCGCCTCGCGCAGGAACTGCACCACCGGCTCAAAGCTTTCAAAGGGGTGGTGCAGCAGCACGTCACCCTTCTTCAGCCGATCAAACATCGACTTCTGCCGCGGCAGGCGCCCCTGCGGCCAGACCGGCTCATGCGGCGTGAAACGCATCTCCGGCGCATCGCTCTGATCGATCAGCTCATTCAGACGCACCAGATTGACGGGGCCGTTGACGCGATACAGCGCGGCCGGTGGCAGTGCGAACTGCTCCAGCAGAAAGCGCGACAGCTCTTCCGGGCAGGTGTTGACGACCTCCAGCCGCACGGCGCGGCCGAAGTGGCGCGTCGTCAGCCCGCTGCGCAGGGCATGGCGCAGATTGGCGATCTCTTCCTCGTCGACTTCCAGATCGGAGTCGCGGGTGACGCGGAACTGAGAGAACGATTCCACCTGGCGGCCGGGGAACAGCTCCTCCAGATGGGCGCGAATCACGCTGGTCAGCAGCACAAAGACCTGCTGGCCGCCGCTGATCATCGCCGGCAGCTTGATGACACGAGGCAGGACGCGCGGCACCTTGACGATGGCAATGCGGTTGTCGCGGCCGAAGGCATCCTTGCCGGACAGCTTGGCGATGAAATGCAGCGACTTGTTGGCCACCTGCGGAAAGGGGTGGGCCGGGTCCAGGCCGACCGGCACCAGCAGCGGACGCACCTCGCGCTCGAAGAACTTGGCCACCCAGCGGCGCTGCTCGTCATTGCGCTCAGCATGGTTGACGATGCGGATGGACGCCGCCTGCAAGGCTGGCATCACCTGCTCGTTGAAGATCGCGTACTGCTGATCGATCAGCGCATGGGCGGCACGGCCGACACGCTCGACGTCGCGGTTGCTGACCACGCTGTCCGGCGCGCGCGCGGCGTCCAGCATGTCGGCAAAGCGCACCTCAAAGAACTCATCCAGATTGGACGAAACGATGCAGATATAGCGCAGCCGCTCCAGCAAAGGCACATCGGCGCGTTGCGCCTGAGCCAGCACACGGCGGTTGAATTCAAGAATGGCCTGCTCACGGTTGAGCAGGGCCACGGTAGATGGGCTCATGCAACGATTCTATGAAGGGCTTGTGACACCTGCGTGACAGTTCGTCTTGCTTTATGACAGCACCATGCCGCTTTATGACAGGCTCGGTGCATCGATCAGTGCCAGGTCTTGCCCGGCATGGCGCGCCGCCTGCAGTGCCGCCCAGTCGAGGATCTCCAGGCGGCCATCGGCGTGTTCCACCAAGGCTGTCAGGCTCTCGACCCAGTCCCCGTCATTCGCGTAAAGAATGCCGTCGATCTCACGCAGCTCGGCATGGTGGATGTGCCCGCAGACGACGCCCTGCACGCCCCGCCGCCTGGCCTCGCGGGCCACCGCCTGCTCAAAGTCCGACACATAGCTGACCGCACGCTTGACCTTCAACTTCAGGTACTTGGACAGGCTCCAGTAGGGCAGACCCATGCGCGCCCGCCAGGAGTTCAGATGCCGGTTCAGCTTCAGCGTGAACTCATAGAGCGTGTCGCCGACATGGGCCAGCCACTTGGCGCACTGGATCACGCCGTCGAACAGATCGCCATGGGTGATCCAGAGCTTGCGGCCATCGGCCGTCTCATGAATCCATTCCTCGGCCACCTCGATGCCGCCAAAACTCAGCTGCAGATACTTGCGCGCGAACTCGTCGTGATTGCCCGGCACATAGATCACCCGGCAGCCCTTGCGCACCTTGCGCAAGAGCTTCTGCACCACATCGTTGTGCGCCTGCGGCCAGTACCAGCTGCGCCGCAGCTGCCAGCCATCGATGATGTCGCCGACGAGAAATAGCTGCTCACACTCGACCTCGCGCAGAAAGTCCAGCAAAGGCCCCGCCTGGCAACCGGGCGTGCCCAGATGCAGATCGGAGATCCAGACCGTGCGGTAGCGCAGCTGACCCGGCGGCGCCTCCTCATCCGGCGCCTGCGGCGTCAGATGCCATGGTGGCGGTGAGGCCAGCCCCGCCGCGGCGCGGGCCATCAGGTGGTCGTGCTGCATGGGCGCCCAGCTTCGCGCCCGGCCGTGTCGCTGCCATGGCAGCGCGATGAAGACTTGATGACCGAGGGTGTCCTCGATAATCGCGCCATGCATCTCCTGATCCCCTATGCCAGCGCGCGCAGCGACGATGGCCTTGCTGCCCTGCACGGCCTGAACACCCCCCATCTGAGCGCCCTGCTGGCCCTGATGGGCCCGCAAGCCACGGTCTACGGTGATGACGAGTACAACCCGCTGCTGCCCCATGAGCGCCTGCTCGCCGCCGAGCGCGGCCTTGATCCGGCCGCCGCCAGCCTGCCCAGCGCAGCCTGGCAGCTGGCCGACCCCGGTGATCTCGCCTGGGCACAGCTGACGCCGCTGCACCTGTCGGTGGGCAGCGATCAGGTCACCGCGCTGTCACCCGAGCTGCTGCAGCTGGACGAGGCCGAATCGCGCGCTTTCTTTGCTGCCCTCACGACCGAACTCTTCCCCAGCGCCGAAGGCTGGCGCTGCCAGTGGCGGGCGCCCAGCCTGTGGCTGATCGGGCACGAATCGCTGCAGGGCCTGGCCACCGCCAGCCTGGAGCGTGTGCTCAACCGCAACGTCGACAGCTGGATGCCCGAGGCACGGCTTTTGCGCCGGCTGCAGAACGAGTTGCAGATGCTGCTGCACGGCCACCCGCTGAACACGGCCCGCGAGGCCCGTGGTGCGCTGGTGCTGAACTCGGTCTGGATCAGCGGCTGCGGCCGCGCCGAGGGTCAGGCCTTGCCTGCCGAACTGCGTGTCGTCGATACGCTGCGCGAGCCCTGGCTGGCCGGTGACTGGGCCGCCTGGGCAGAGGCCTGGGCGGCCATCGATGCCGGCCCGCTGGCCGATCTGCATCGCGCGCTGCGCGGCGCGGCGCCCGGCACGGTGCGGCTGAGCCTGGCCGGCGAGCGACAGGCGCGCAGCTGGACCAATCAACGCCACGGTGCGCTGCAAAGGCTCTGGCACCAGCTGGCCCCACCGCGCGCCGCCGTCGCCGCACCGCTGGAGGCACTATGAACGCGCCGCAACTGCTGGTGCGCGATGTGCCGCCGCGGGCCGCCTGGGCGCTGGAACAGGCCGGCGTCTCGCCGCTTCTGGCGCGGCTGTTCGCGGCCCGCGGCGTCAGCGCCGCCGAAGAGCTGGACGACGGCCTGGGCAAGCTGCTGCCACCGGAAGGCATGAAGGGCATGGCCGCTGCCGCCGCGCTGCTGGCCGACACGCTGCAGGCCGGCGAGCGCATCTGCATCGTGGCCGACTATGACTGTGACGGCGCCACCGCCTGCGCCGTCGCACTGCGCGGCCTGGCCCTGCTCGGCGCAAAGCCGGACACCTTGCACTATGTGGTGCCCGACCGCGCCATCCACGGCTACGGGCTGACGCCGGCCATTGTCGAGCTGGCGCTGCCCTTGTCGCCCCGGCTCCTGATGACGGTGGACAACGGCATCGCCAGCATCGAGGGTGTGGCCCATGCCAAGGCGCTCGGCCTGAAGGTGCTGGTCACCGACCACCATCTGGCCGCCGTGCATGAGGGTCAGGTCTTGCTGCCCGAGGCCGATGCGCTGATCAATCCCAATCAGCCCGGCTGCGGCTTTGCCAGCAAGAACCTGGCCGGCGTCGGCGTGGCCTTCTATCTCTTGCTGGCGCTGCGCAGCGAGCTGCGCGCACGCGGTGTGTTCGACGCCAGCAGCCAGCCGCGGCTGGACGGGCTGCTGGACCTGGTGGCCCTGGGCACCGTGGCCGACGTGGTGCGGCTGGACGCCAACAACCGCCGCCTGGTCGCCCAGGGCCTGAAGCGCATGCGTGCCGGGCGCATGCAGCCCGGCATTGCCGCCTTGTTCACCGCGGCGGGGCGCGATGCCAGCCGCGCCAATGCCTTCGATCTGGGCTTTGCCCTGGGGCCGCGCATCAATGCCGCTGGCCGACTGTCGGACATGACCGTGGGCATCAGCTGCCTGATGTGCGAGGACGCGAGCCGCGCCCTGGAGCTGGCCAAGCTGCTGGACGAGATCAACCGTGAGCGTCGCGAGATCGAGGCCGATATGCGCGAGAGCGCCGAGATGCAGCTGGACCGGCTGCTGGCCAAGCTGGACGGCGAAATCCCGCCGGCGCTGGCCATCTACGACGCCGAGTTCCACGAGGGCGTGGTCGGCATCGTCGCCTCGCGGCTGAAGGATCGCCTGCACCGGCCGACCTTCGTCTTCGCCCTGGGCGCCAACGGCCAGCTGAAGGGCTCGGGCCGTTCGATTCTCGGCTTCCATCTGCGCGATGCGCTGGACCTGGTGTCCAAGCGCCAGCCGCAGCTGCTCAAGAAATTTGGTGGCCATGCGATGGCCGCAGGCTGCACGTTGGAGCCCGACGGCTTCGCGGCCTTCGATGCCGAATTCCAGCGCGTGGCCGCCGAATGGCTGGACGAACAGGCGCTGACCCGCACGCTGCGCACCGATGGCCCGCTGCCGCCGGAACAGTTCACGCCCCAGACGGTGCGCGAGCTGGACGGCCAGGTCTGGGGTCAGGCCTTTGAGGCGCCACTGTTCTGCGACGAGGTGCAGATCGTCGCCCAGCGCATCGTCGGCGAGCGGCATCTGAAGTTGCGCGTGCGCCAGGGCAGCCTGCTGCGCGACGCGATCTGGTTTGGCCACATCGACGCCCTGCCCGAACGCGGCCGCCTGGCCTACCGGCTGAGCCTGGACGAATACCAGGGCCAGCAGCGGGTGCAGATGGTGGTCGAGGCCTTCATCGCCAGCTGAAGGCCGGGCGAGGCTGTCGACAAATTAGCGAGATGGGCGGCATTCGCCCCCGCTTTTTGATGGAACGCCATGCCCAATGACTGCGCATGCTTCCGGGATCAAGGAGACATGCCCATGCTGCGCAATCTATCGATCAAGCTTCGACTCGGCCTGGCCTTCGGCCTGATGGTGATCCTGATGCTGGTCCTGGGCATAGGCGGCTGGATCGCCACCCGCACCATGCACGACGCCTTCGGTGCCTTCAACGACAAGGTCGTCAACTCGCTGCGCAGCGTCGACGAGTTGCGCTCCGGGCTGCTGACCGCGCGCCGCTACGAAAAGGACATGATCTTCGCTGCCATCGGCGTGGCGGATTTCAATCGGGCCCAGGAACGCTGGAACAGCTCCATGCGCGATGCCGACAAGGGCTTGAAGGATCTGGAGCAGCGCGTTGTTGACCCGGCGGTGCTGAAGATGCTGGCCAATATCCGCGAGAACTTCAACGCTTACCGCAGCGGCATGCAACCGGTGATGGAGCGCTTGTCCAAAGGGGATATGGCCAGCGACTTGAAGGCAGCCTGGGATGCCCCGCGCGATGCCAAGAAGTCGGTCGACGAGGCTGAAAAAGCACTCGACCAGGCGCTGACTACCGTCGACAAGTTCGTCGATATCGCCAAGACGCGCATCGACGGCGTCTACGGCACGATTTCAACCGTCATCTGGGTGGCGCTGACACTGGGCTGCGTGCTCGCGATGATGATCGCCTGGCGCATCTCGCTGTCGGTACTGATCCCGGTGCGCGAGAGCATGCGATTCACCGCCGCCGTCGAAGGCGGTGCACTGGACGAGCACCTGGATGTCATCGGGCGAGACGAGATGAGCGAGCTGGCTCACGGCCTGGTGCAGATGCAGCAGGGCTTGCGCAATATCGTGCTGCGGGTGCGCGAAACCTCGGAGTCGATCCAGGTCGCTGCTGCCGAGGTAGCCACCGGCAACCACGATCTCTCGGCCCGTACCGAACAGGCGGCGGCCAGCCTGGAAGAGACCTCCTCGGCCATGCAGCAGCTGACCGACAACGTGCGCCACAACGCCGATTCGGCCCGCCAGGCCAATCAATTGGCGGTCAGCGCCTCCGGTGTGGCCACACGCGGCGGCGAGGTCGTCGGCCAGGTGGTGTCGACGATGGACGAGATCAGCGCCAGTTCCAAGAAGATTGCCGACATCATCAGCGTCATCGACGGCATCGCATTCCAGACCAATATCCTGGCCCTGAATGCCGCCGTCGAAGCGGCACGTGCCGGCGAGCAGGGCCGCGGCTTTGCCGTCGTGGCCAGCGAGGTGCGCAGCCTGGCCCAGCGCAGCGCCGAGGCGGCCAAGGAAATCAAGACCTTGATCACCACCTCGGTGGACAAGATCGAAACCGGTGCCAGCTTGGTCCAGCAGGCCGGCACGACGATGACCGATATCGTCGCCTCGGTGCAGCGTGTCACCGACATCATGGCCGAGATCACCGCGGCGACCAATGAGCAGAGCACCAGCATTGGCGAAGTCGGCCAGGCCATCGGCAATCTGGACCAGATGACGCAGCAAAACGCCGCCCTCGTCGAGCAAGGCGCGGCGGCGGCCTCCAGCCTGAAGGACCAGGCCGTCAGCCTCACCGGCGTGATCAGCAGCTTCCGGGTCTCGCGCCAAAGCCGCTGAGGCGAAACTCGCGCCGGCGCAAAGGCCCCGCAACAGCCTGCAGCAAGGGGGCCACCTAGAATCGTGGGGTGAATCCATCCAGCCCCTCCTCCTTCAGCGCCTGCACCAACGCCGATCTGCACAGCCACTCCAAAGTGTCCGATGGGACGCTGGAGCCCGAGGCGCTGGCCGCCCGTGCCCAAGCCAATGGCGTGGAGCTGTGGGCGCTGACCGACCACGACGAGATCGGCGGCCAGCAGCGCGCCATGGATGCCGCGCTGGCGCTGGGCATCAGCTATCTGACCGGCTGCGAGATCTCGGTCAGCTTTGCCGGCCGCGTGGTGCACATCGTCGGCCTTGGTTTTGATCACCACAACGAGGCCTTGGTGGCTGGCTTGCGTGCCACCCGCGGCGGCCGCGAGGCTCGCGCCCGCGAAATGGCCGCCGGCCTGGCCCAGGTCGGCATCAAGGGCGCCTACGAGGGCGCGCTGCACTATGTCGGTAATCCCGAGCTGATTTCACGCACCCATTTCGCCCGCTTCCTCGTCGAGGCCGGGCACTGCCAGGATGTCAGCGAAGTGTTCCGCCGCTACCTGACCTTGGGCAAGCCCGGCTATGTTGAGCACCGCTGGGCGGCGCTGCGCGATGCGCTCGCCTGGATTCATGGCGCGGGCGGCATCGCCGTGATTGCCCACCCGGGCCGCTATGACTTCACGCCGACCGAGGAATACGCGCTGTTCACCGATTTCATCGGCCATGGCGGTCGTGCCGTCGAAGTGGTGACCGGCAGCCACACCGCCGCCGAGGCCGCCAAATACACCGAGACCGCGCTGGAATTCGGCCTGCTGGCTTCGCGTGGCTCTGACTTCCACAGCCCGACCGAGAGCCATACCGATCTGGGCAAGCTGCCCGATTTATCCGGCCGGCTGACGCCCGTCTGGCAAGCGCTGGATGCGCGCATTCAACGCCCGTCTTGAAGGCTGCTCCAGCCCCATCGCGGCCTCCCGCCGGGAAGCATGCCGGCCTGGGCATCGTGCTGATCCTGCTGATGGCAGCATGCTTTGCCTCGATGGACAGCACCATCCGCTTTCTCGGCGCCTATGTGCCGGTGCTCTTGATCCTCTGGGCGCGCTACAGCGTCCAGGCCCTGAGCATGGCCATCTGGCTGGCCTGGCGACGCTGGCAACGCGGCGGCCAACCGTTCCGGGCCGCCCATCCACGCTTTCAGCTGATCCGCGGCCTGCTGCTGCTGGCCACCAGCGCGATGAGCTTCTACGGTGTGCAATACCTGCCGGTGGCGGAGTTCACCGCGATCAATATGCTGACGCCGGTGGTTGTCACCCTGCTGGCCGCGCTGCTCTTGCATGAGAAGACCTCGGCCTTGCGCTGGGCACTGGTCATCGGCGGCTTTGCCGGCGCGCTGATCGTCATGCGCCCGGGCAGCGGCGTGCTGGGCTGGCCCGTGCTGTTCCCGCTGGCCGGCGCCTTCAGCTATGCCAGCTTCCAGATTCTGACCGCGCGTCTGGCCGCCCTGGAAGACCCCTTCACCACGCATTTCTACACCGGCCTGGTCGGCGCCCTGCTGCTGAGTCTGCTGCTGGCCTTGGGGCCCTGGCCGGCCACGGCGGCCCTCCCGCAGCTGGCGCCCTGGCACTGGGCCGTGCTTCTGGCCATAGGCGCGCTTGGCACGCTGGGCCACCTCTTGCTGATCCTGGCCCTGGGCCTGGCGCCAACCAGCACGCTGATGCCTTTTGTCTATGTGCAGATTGCCTTTGCCGCGGCGATTGGCTGGTTGGCCTTCGGCCATGTGCCGGACCGTTTCGCCTGGCTGGGCATGCTGGTGGTCAGCGCCTGTGGTGCCGCCTCGGCCTGGCTGAACGTGCGCCGGTCGGCCACGCACTCGCCGCTGGCTTTGGACACCAGCAGCGACTGAGCCCGCGCGGCATCCGCGCCACAGCGCGATGCTGCGGCGCGGACCACAATCGGGTCATGGCGCAATTCTTTGAAGTCCACCCGGACAACCCGCAGGTCCGCTTTCTGAAGCAAGCGGTGCAGATTCTTCACGGCGGCGGCGTGGTCGCCATCCCGACCGACTCCAGCTATGCGCTGGTCTGCCACCTGGACGACAAGGCCGCGGCCGACGCGCTGCGACGCATTCGCGGCGTCGACGACAAGCACCACCTGACCCTGCTGTGCCGCGACCTCAGCGAGTTGGCCAACTACGCGCGGGTCGACAACCGGCAGTACCGGCTGCTCAAGCTGGCAACACCTGGCCCCTTCACCTTCATCCTGCAGGCCACCAAGGAAGTGCCACGGCGCGTGTCCCATCCCTCGCGACGCACCATTGGCCTGCGCGTCCCGGACCACAAGGTGACACTGGAACTGCTTCAGCTGCTCGGCCAGCCGCTGCTGGCCACAACCTTGATACCCCCCGGTGAAACCGAGGCGCTGAACGACGCCAACGAGATTCGCGAGCGCTTTGACAATCAGCTGCAGGCCATCGTCGATGCCGGCGCCTGCCCGCTGCAGGCGACCACCATCGTCGACCTCTGCGGCGACGAGCCGGTACTGCTGCGTCAGGGCCGCGGCGATCCTGCAACACTGGGCCTGAGCATCGAATGAACAGGCGGAACTTGTACCGCCTTTCCGACGCCTCAGGCGCTAAAGTTGGCTGGCATCCTGCCGAAGTGATTGTGCAGTGAGGCCTAACGCTGTACCGTGCCGCTGGAGCGGTGGATGCATGCGTTGGGCGTCTGTCTGAATACCGCTTCTTTGATGAGGGGCCGAGCATGAGCCTTTTGACCCGCTTGCGAATCAGCCAGCGTCTTGCCCTGAGCTATGGGCTACTCATCGTCCTGCTGATAATCATCGGCAGCTACGGCGCATCCAGCGCCAATCGTCTGTCCAAGGACCTGGATACGACGGCCAATCTGAGCCTGGTAAAGATCGCCGCGGCCAATTCGCTGGAGGGTCAGGTCAATGTCATTGCCCGCGCCTCCCGCGATCTGCTGCTGCTCGACGAAGCCGGCCAGATCAAGAAACAGAAGGCCGCCATCGACAACGCGCTGCAGGAAAGCGAGAAGCAACTCGCCAGCCTGGAGGGCAAGATCGACGGCAGCAAGGAAACCGAGTTGATTGGCCAGGTCAAGGAGCGTCAGGCCAAGTTCTTTGCCTCGGTCGTTAAGTTCCGCAAGATTCAGGTCGATGGCAGCCCCGATGAAGCCCGTGAGAGTCTGATCACCGACGTGCGCCCCGCCCAGCAGGCTTATCAAGAGGGCTTGAAGGGGCTGGTCGACTTGCAGTTCGAAAGTGCCCATGATCTGGCCAGCGCCGGCGGTGAGGTGGCCAAGACATCGGTCGTCGTCACTGTCGTATTGGTCATCGTCGCGGTCGCCCTGGGCGGCGGCGGCGGCCTGCTGATCTCGCGCTCCATCGTGGGTCCGGTTCATACAGCGCGTGCGGCAGCAGAGTCGATCAGCAATGGTGATCTGACCCATGACATTCGCGCCGATGGCACCGACGAGCTCGGCCAAATGTTGCAAGCCATGCTTGAAATGCAGACGGCACTACGTGGCGTGGTCAGCAGCGTCAGCTCCGCAGCCAGCGAAGTCGCGCAGAACTCACAGCAGATTGCCGGTGGCAACAACGATCTGGCCGACCGCACGGCCCGTTCGGCCTCCAGCCTGCAGACCACGGCAGCCTCGGTCGAGGAAATCGCTGCCAATCTCAGCGGTGCCAGCGAGTTGACCCGCAAGGCCGCCAGCATCGCCGGCAAGGCGCGTCAATCGGCCTCGGCCGGCGGCAATGCTGTGGCGCAGGTGGTCGCCACAATGCAGGACATCAGTGCCAGCTCCAAGAAAATTGGCGACATCATCGGCGTCATCGATGGCATCGCCTTCCAGACCAATATCCTGGCGTTGAATGCAGCGGTGGAAGCGGCCCGTGCCGGCGAGCACGGCAAGGGCTTCGCGGTGGTCGCTTCCGAAGTGCGCGCCCTCGCTTCACGGGCTGCCTCGGCCGCCAAGGAAATCAAGGTGTTGATCCAGGAGTCGACCGTCAAGGTGGAGCAAGGCACTGGCCTGGTCAACAACGCCGGGCAGACCATCCACAGCGTCGTCGACGAGGTCAACAATATGGGCCAGCTGATCGAGGAAATCTCCCACTCGGCCCAGGAACAGGCCATGGGCGTGGGTGTTGTCAACAACGCGATGAACGAGTTGGACCGCAGCACTCAGCAAAATGCCAGCCTGGTCAGCGAACTGACCCGCTCAACGGAAGCGCTGACCGGTAGTTCTTCGCGCCTGCTCGAAGCCGTCGGCTTCTTCCGCACCGGCCATCACTGAAACTACAGCTTCTTCACGGAGGAAAGACAATGAGCCCATTCCAGAGCGCTTCGTCTGTGTCGCAATGGACGCGTCGCGTGCTGCTGCTGTGCTGTGCAGCCCTGTTCGCGATTGCCGTGCAGGCTTCGCCCAAGGTCGTCAAGAAGGTGCCGCCCGAGTTCCCGCGTGAGGCCACCCAGCGCGGCGTGTCAGCCGGCTCGGTGAAGGCCAAGCTGAGCATTGATGCCGAAGGCAAGGTGACCGAAGTGTCCATCATGGAATCGGAACCACCGCGCGTCTTCGACAGAGCCGTTACGCGCGCGCTGATGGAGTGGCGTTTTGAAGGCAACGGCGAAAAGCAAACCCACGAAGTCAAACTCGTCTTCAAGGCAGAGGATTGAGACGGGACCGAAGGCAAGCCCTGCGGCTTGCCTGACGCCCGGCGAAAGCCTGCTGGCCTGCAAGCCGGCAGGCATGAGGCGCGACCGAGAACAGGCCCTGCGGCCTGTTCGACGCCTTGCGAAAGCTGAGCGGCTTGCAAGCCGCTCGGCATGAGCTGCGACCGAAGGCAAGCCCTGCGGCTTGCCTGACGCCCGGCGAAAGCCTGCTGGCCTGCAAGCCGGCAGGCATGAGGCGCGACCGAGAACAGGCCCTGCGGCCTGTTCGACGCCTTGCGAGAGCTGAGCGGCTTGCAAGCGCGGGCCGAAGCGTCAAAACCCATGCAAATGCCAAGTCGTCTGGCGCCTCCTTGCCCCGGATGACCTCGTGCATGAGCTTGAGCGCGGCCTAGCCATCGAGCATCGCTGCCAGCCGCGACGCGTCCCAGCCCGACAAGACCTGACCCCGCAAAACAAAGGTCGGCGTGCCCACCGCTTGCAAGCGGCGAAACAAGGCCTCGCAATTCGGCTCTTTGCCGATGTCGCACTCGCTGTAGGGAACCCGTTCGGCATCAAGCCAGCGACGCGCGCGCAAACAGACCGCACAGTCCGCGCTGCTCAACATCAGCAAGTCTGCTGGCTGCAAATGTGCGGCGCGCAGTCGCTCCGCCGCCTGTGCGCCACGCCAATGCCCAAGGCCGGCGACAGCGCCGCTCAGCGCCACAACCAGAATGCCCAGCGGCAACAGTTGCCGCCAGCGGCCAGGCTTGCTCAATGATTCGTCCATCCAGCCATCGTAGGGCCAGACGGCATGCTGCGACGGCTTACTGTGGCACGCGATAGTCCGCACTTCCCATCAGGTCAATGCCGCAATCCAGCCGCTCGGCCCAGTCGATGAACTGAGCCACCGCTGGCCCAGCCATCGGCGCACCGTGCTGCGGCACGATCATTGATATTTCCAGCCCACGTACCATCTGGGCCCACAGCCGCAGCACCTTGTTGCTGACCATATAGCGGCGATGGAAGCCTTCCATCCGCGGCAGGTGCTTGGCCAGATCGGTGACCGGTTTTTCCGGATTCAGATCATGGCCGATTGAAGCGCCAAGGTCGCCGGAAAATAGGATTTTGCTGACCGGGTCATAGAACTGGAAGTTGCCTTCTGCGTGCAGGAAATGCGCCGGCAAGGCCAGCAACTCGAAGCTGCTGGGCCCCTCGCCCAGACGCAGCCGCGCCCCAGCGTCCGCAATGCCGACGATGCGGCCGGCGGTCTTGCCGGGCTTGCAGAAATGCGGCGCAAAGCGCTCCCAGATGCGCGAGATGTAGACCGGCGCCGTCGTCGCGGTCATCCAGCGGTCCAGCGAGGCGATGATGTCCGGATCGGCGTGAGAGGCCAGGATGGCGGCCAGCTTGTGCGGCGCGAAATGCTGGGTCATGCCCAGATAGAGTTCGTTGTAGGCCAGATTGCCGCCCGGATCGAGGATGGCACCGGTGTCGCCATTGACGAGCAGGAACTGGTTCGACTGCACCGCCTCGTCTTCTTCCAGGCTGAGTTTGGAAAACATCAGGCAGACATGGCTGTCGCGGCGGAACAGTTCGATCGGCATTGGAATCACTCCCTCCAGGCTTTGATGCCGCACTCTAGGCCGAGCTCCGCAGCGTCGGCTTGAGGCATATCAAGCACGCCCAAATTCCGCTCGGGCAAGACCTGACCCCAAAGACACTGCCCATCACGCACAAGCCCTGTTGACAGCTTCGATTACAAGCGTAATCATTGCTGAACATTTACAAGCGTAAACGAAACACCATGACAAGCATCAGCGATGCAGAGACACAGGTCATGCAGATCCTCTGGGATCGGCATCCCCTCACCAGCGAAGAGATCGCTGCCGACCTGTCCGACAAGCAGGACTGGCAATTGGCCACGATCAAGACCCTGATCAACCGCCTCTTGAACAAGGGCGTGATCCACGCCGAAAAAGACGGCCGCCGTTACCTCTACAGCCCGCTGCTCAGCCGCGCCGATTGGCAGGCCAGTCAGGGCCTGGGCCTGTTGGACAAGTTGTTCGGTGGCAGCCTGGCGCCGCTGGTGGCGCAGTTTTCATCGCAGCGCCGGCTCAGCCCGTCCGACCTCGCAGCGCTGAAGCAGTTGATCAAGGACTATGACAATGAATGATCGCCTGCCCCTGCTCTGGCCCCTGCTGCTGCAGTGCAGCCTGTGGTTCAGCGTGGCCGTGCTCGCTGTGGTGGTACTGCGGCTGGCTTGCCGCCGCTGGCTGGGCGCCGGCGCCGCCTATGCCTGCTGGCTGCTGCTGCCCGCGCTGCTGCTGGCGCGCAGCCTGCCGAGCCCGCTCCCTGCGGTGCCTGCCGTTCAGCCGGTACTGGGTTTCACTCAGCAACAGGTACAGCGACTCGCACCCACCGAGCCGACCCATTCGTCTCGCACGAGCAGCCCGACGCCGACAATCCTCAGCCTCCTATGGCTCGCCGGTAGTTTGGGGCTTTTGGGCGCCGCGACCTGGCAGCAGTGGCGACTGAGCCGCCGCGCCAGCCCTTCGAGCGACGAACACTCGCCGCTGCGACTCCCGGCGGGCTGCAGCCCGGCGCTGCTGGGCCTGTGGCGCCCGCGTCTGGCCCTCCCGCGGGATTTCGAACAGCGCTTCAATGCTGCTGAGCAGCGGCTGATCCTCGCCCATGAAGCGGTGCATGCACAACGCCATGACAACGCCTGGAATCTGCTCGCCCTGCTGCTGCTGGCCTTGCAATGGTGCAATCCGTTAGCCTGGTGGGCCTGGGCACGGCTGCGCGCTGACCAGGAGTTGGCCTGCGACGCCGCGGTGCTGGGCCCTCTTCCAGCCACCGAACTAGCCGTCTATGCGCAGGCGCTGCTGAAAGCCGAGCAGGCCGAGGCCATGCCGAGCCTGAGTGGCGCCTGGATGCGTCGCCACCCTGCCATCGAGCGAATGCGCTGGCTGCAGCGACACCGCCATGATCAGGCGCGCCGCACGGCGTCACGTATCACGCTGTTCATCAGCCTGTTGCTGGGTACAGGCGTGGGACTGGCCAGTCAGCCTGACGGTCCAGACACCGGAACAGGCAAGGGTGCCGCCAGCAAAGCTGACCAGCTGGCCTTGGTCAGCATAGGACTGCCGGACGGCCGACAGCTCAGTCTGCAAACCCGCATGGTCTTGCCCGCCAAGCTTGCCAGCGATGCCGGCTACAGCCTGACGCAGACTCGCATCAATGCGCAGCAACTCGGTAGCGAGGGCTGGTGTCTTGAACTCAGCACTCGGCACCATCATGACGGCGCGGTGCAGCGCCTGGCCCAGTTGCTGGATGGCGCTTGCCAGCTGCCCCGCAGTGCGCCCGAGAGGCTGCGCGCGTCCGCCACGGACTTGCCGGTGCTGGACACCCACGGTCGTCGCCTCAGCCTGCGAATCGCCCTGCGCGATGCAGGCGCTAGTCCGCCCTTCCCCTATAGCGACGCACAAATCGCTGCGGCGCGCACGTTGGCGGCCGAACTCAGAGCGCCGATACGCCTGGAATTGAGCTTGTCTGATGGCGCGCGGACGCTTGGATCGCCCACGGTACAGGTCCAATCCGGCGCGCTCGCGGAACTCGATATCGAACCGGACCAGGACCACACCCAGACGCGCTGGCACCTTTCGCTGCGCCCGACCCCTCTGCCGGACGGCATGCTGCTGCTGGAATTGGAGCTTCAGCAGCCCGGCGAAGCGCCCTTGCACACCCGACTGCTCATGGCCGACAGCCAGCGCGCCAGCCTCGAAACCAGCGGCCCCGACGGTCAGCGCAAACTCAAGCTGGAGGTGCTGAGCAAGCAGCTCAGCCCACGCAGCGAAGCCAGACCCGAGCTCGCTGCAAAGGCGATCTGACAGGCAAGAAAAAAGCGCCCCGTGGGGCGCCTTGCTGGCTGGGCCGCATAGAACTCAGACAGCCGCGGTGATGACGATCTCGACCTTCCACTCCGGCTTGGCCAGCTTGGCCTCAACGGTAGCCCGTGGCGGCGTGTGGCCCGGCGCGACCCAGGCGTCCCAGGCGACGTTCATGCCGGGGAAATCGGCCAGATCAGCGATATAGATCTGGGCGCGCAGGATCTTGGTCTTGTCGCTGCCGGCACGGGCCAGCAAGGCATCGATCTGGGCCAGCACATCGGCCGTCTGGCCGGTGATGTCCAGGCTGGCATCGGCCGGCACCTGGCCGGCCAGGTAGACGACGCCGTTGTGCACGGCCATTTCGGACATCCGTGCGCCGACATCAAAACGTTCGATCATGATTTCTTGCCCTTCTTGCTGCTGTGGTGGTGCGAATGGCCGCGCGCCTGGTAACCCTGGCCATGCGGATGCTTCTTGCTGCTGCCGGCCGGCACCGCGGCGCCGGCCTTCTGGCCCAGCTTGCTTTCGGTGCCGTTGAGCAGCTTCTTGATATTGGCCTCATGGCGCCAGACCAGCAGCAGGCCCATCACACCGACCGTCAGCACGACCGGGCCGGCGCCCCAGATCAGCATCTGGTAGAAGGGCGCGAAGAGGGCCGAGACGATGGCCGCCAGCGAGGAGTAGCGCGAGAAGTAGGCAATGATCAACCAGGTCAGCAGCGTCGCCCCGCCCAGCAGCGGGTTGATCGCCAGCAGCACGCCAGCGGCCGTGGCCACGCCCTTGCCGCCTTCGAACTTGAAGAACACCGGCCACAGATGGCCAAGAAAGGCGGCCAGGCCGACCAGTGCTGCGGTGCCTTCGCCCAGCCCCAGCGAGCCGCCCCAGAGCAGCACCGCGAGCACCGGCAGGTAGCCCTTCAGCGCATCAAAGAGCAGCGTCAGGATGGCGGCCTTCTTGTTGCCGGAGCGCAGCACATTGGTCGCACCCGGATTGCCGGAACCGTAGCTGCGCGGGTCAGACAAGCCCATCAAACGGCTGATGATGACGGCGAACGAGAGCGAGCCGATCAGATAGCCGGCAACCACGGCCAGCAGGGGAAAGAGTGTGTCTTGCATGGGGCGCTATTCTGCACTGGCGCACTGGACGCTTCGCGCGCCCAGGAGGCTAGGCAAAACCTGGGGGTCAAGGCTGAGCAGATAGCCGCGCCGGCCGCCGTTGATCAGGATGCGCGGCAGTGCCAGGATGCCGGCCTCGACGAATACGGGCATCTGCTTGCGCGTGCCAAACGGCGAGGTGCCGCCTACCATATAGCCGCTGTGCCGCTGGGCCACGTCCGGCTTGCAGGGCTCGACCTTCTTGCAGGGAATCTGCCGCGCCAGCTCTTTCAAGCTCACCTGACGATCGCCGTGCATCAGCACAATCAGGGGCTGGGCGCGCTCGTCCTGCATCACCAGCGTCTTGACCACCTCGTGCTCAGGCACGCCGAGCTGACGCGAAGATTCTGCCGTGCCGCCATGCTCGACGTAGTCGTAGACATGCTCGCCAAAGGCGACGCCCTGCTGGCGCAGGAACTGGGTGGCGGGGGTTTCGCTGACGTGGGGGGACTTCTTGGCCATGCGCTGCGGCACCGGGGTGGGACACCCCCCTATTCTCGCCGCTGCCACTGTGCCAACTTGCACGATGCAGGGCGTGGGCGCAACGCCGGGCCTTGCCAAAGCGCGGCAAAACGGCGAGCCTCACCATCGCTAGCCCCAGCCTGAATATTCCCTTCCTGCGCTGCCGATGGATTCCGAGCCGATACAGCTGAACTACCTGGATGACCTGGAAGGTTTCCGCCGCTTCGTCAACTGGCTGCACTGGGCCATCGCCGGCGTGCTGCTGATTTCGGCGCTGGCCATCTATGTGTCTTCGCCCAAGGAGCCGGTCCGTTACCTGCCCTTGGCCGGCGTCCTGCTGAGCCTGCTGGTCAGCGCCGGCCTCACCCGCCACCGACCGAAGCGCGCGGTGATGGTGATCGTCTGCAGCGTCTGGCTGATGAGCAGCCTGGCCATCGTCAAGTTTGCCGGCGTGCACAGTGCCAGCATCATCGTCTACCCCTTCACGATTGCGATGGCCGGCTGGGTGCTCGGCCGGCGCTGGCTGATCGCCCTGACCAGTGCTTCTGGCCTGCTGCTCTTGCTGCTGGCCTGGGCTGAGGCCAGCGGCCGCTTCGCACCCACGCCGCGCGCCACGCCGCTGCTGGTCGGCTGCCAGATCGTCGCCGTGCTGGTCATCATCGCTTTTCTGACCTATGTCGCCAGGCAGGGCCTGATGAACAGCCGCAACCGGGCCTTGCAGCTGTCCAGCCACCTGGCCACCCAAAACGCCGAGCTGGCGCAGCAGGAGCGCGAGTTGCTGGTGCTGATGGAAAACGTGCCCGCCGCCGTGGTGTCATTCGACGCCCATTCGCGGGTGCGCCGTTGCAACCGTGCCTATGCCGCCCTCTTCGGCCTTGAACCCCAACAGGTCCTGGGCCGCGCGATTGAGGAGTTCGTGCCGCTCTCCACGCTGGAGCAGATCGGCTCGAAATGGCAGGCCGCATTGGCCGGCGAGGCGCAGCATTACCGGCGCAGCAACCACAACCCCTTGACCGGCGCGATCAGCTGGATGGACGCCGATGTGATCCCCGAATTCGCCGATGGCCAGGTGGTCGGCCTGTTTGCGCTGGTGGTTGACGTCACCGAACGCGTCCAGGCCGAGCAGCAGATTCGCGCGCTCAATGCCGAGCTGGAACAGCGCGTTGAGCAGCGCAGCGCCGAGCTGGCTGAGGCCATGCAGCGGCTGCAGCAATCACGCGACGAATTGGTGCGCAGCCAGGCCAAGGCCACGCTATCGGCCATGGTGGCCAATGTCTCGCATGAGCTGAACACGCCGATTGGCAACAGTGTGCTGCTCGCGGGCACGTTCCAGCAAATGGCCAGCGAGTTGCAGCGACAGCTGAACGACGGGCAGTTGCGCAAGTCCAGCCTGCTCAAGCTCTGCGAAACCCTGGATCAGGGCAGCCAGATGATGCAGCAGAACCTCGGCCGCGCCGAGGCGCTGATGCGCAGCTTCAAGCAGGTGGCGGTCGATCAGGTCAGCGAGCGGCGGCGCAAGATCGATCTGGCCGACACCATCCATGAGGTGCTGCAGTCGCTCGCACCCAGCCTGAAAAAGGCCAAGCACCGGATCGAGCTCGACATCCCTGCCGGCATCGAGCTGGACAGCCTGCCCGGCCCGCTGGGCCAGGTGCTGATCAATCTGATAAACAACGCCTATCTGCACGGCTTCGAGGGCATCGACGAGGGGCTGCTGCGCATCTGTGCGCACCCCGAGGCCGCCGGCGTGCTGCTGACGGTTGAAGACAACGGCGTGGGCATACCGCCCGAGGCCCTGCCCGAGCTGTTCAAGCCCTTCTACAGCACCAAGCTCGGTGCAGGCGGCAGCGGGCTGGGGCTGAGCATTGTTGAAAACATCGTCGTCAAGATGCTGGGCGGGCACCTGTCCGTCAGCTCCACGCCAGGCCGCGGCACGATCTTCAGCATCACCCTGCCTTCGGTGGCCCCAGATTTCGCCAGCGAGCAGCCCGGAATGCCATGACGTTCGACAGCAATTAATTATTGTTTTACAGTAATTGCGTTGCTGACTCTCCGCCACCCGGCTGCCCCTCACATGCCCGCTCAAGCCAGGCCGCCCCGCGCACTACAGATCCGCTGGTTGGCGCTGCTGGTGCAAGCGCTGAGCCTCACCGGCATGGTGCTCGTGCTGCTGCTGCCCACGCTGCTGTGGTTCAGCGACGACTGGCTGCCCAGCCTGGTCAACAGCCAGTGGCGGCTTGAAGGCAGCGAGATTCACCTGGACCCGCGCTCCCGCGCCTTTGGACTGCTCGGCTGCTCGCCGGCCATGCTGGTGGCCTGCTGGAGCCTGTGGCGGCTGTGGTCGCTGTTTCGCTGCTATGGCCGTGGCGACACCTTCAGCGTCGCGCCGTTGCGGCATCTGCTGGGTCTGGCGCGCGGCATCCTGGCGCTGTCACTGCTGACGCCGCTGGCCAATACCGCCAGCGTGCTGGCGCTGACCTGGTTGAACCCGCCCGGCCACCGCCAACTGATGCTGGGCCTGTCGCTGCAGGACTATCTGGTGCTGCTGATCGGCCTGGTGCTGCTGGCCATCGCCCGGGTGATGCGCGAAGCGGCCCGGCTGGCCGAAGAAAACGCGGAGTTCGTCTGATGCCCATCGTCGTGACGCTGGACCTGATGCTGGCGCGGCGCAAGATGCGCTCGAAGGAGCTGGCCGAGCAGGTGGGCATCACCGAGGCCAATCTCTCGCTGCTGAAGTCCGGCAAGGTCAAGGGCGTGCGCTTCGACACCTTGATGCGCATCTGCCGGGCCTTGCAATGCCAGCCCGGTGAGCTGCTCAGCTACGAAGCCGGCCCTGAGGACGATCTGCCTGATGACGAGTGCAGCACGAGCGCTGCGCCATAAGGACAGTTGCTTGAGCCTTGCCCTGACCTCCCCTTTTGCGTCCAGCACAGCCCCCGGTTGGAGCGAGCGCTCGGCCTGGCGCCGCTGGCCGCTGCTGCTCGGTGTCTTGCTGCTTCATGCCGCGATCTTGCTGAGCTTGCAGGTGGCGCGCCGCGCCCCAGCAGTGCTGCCCGAACAGCCGCGCCTGGCGATCAATCTGCGCTTGTTGATGCCCGATGCCCCTGCACTGCAGGTTCAGCCAGCTCAGCGGCCGACACGGCCCGAGCCGGCCAGTGTCCGCCCGCGCGAAGCACGCGATCCGCAACCGGCCGCGCCCTCGGCGCAGCTTCGCCTGATCACGCCGGCCAGCCCAGCGAACGCCACGGCCTCGCCGGCCCCCAGCACCGAAGCAACGCCAACAGAAAGCGCCGTTGCGCCGCCGGCCGAAAGCGGCCGGTTGATCGACAGCGCCGCAACGCGACGCGCGCTGCGCGACGCCGCTCGCGGCGCACTGAACGAAGAACGGTTCAGCCAGGCGAGTGGCATTCCGCAGGGGCCGGACGCCAGCCAGCGCATGGCACAGCAGGTCCAGCGCAGTGCCAAGGGCGATTGCCTGAAGGGTGAATTCCTCGGCGGCGGCCTGGGCCTGCTCTCGCTGCCCTTCTACCTCGCAGCAGAAGCCGCTGGCAAATGCTCGCGCGGCAGCTCACCGGCGCCGCAGGTTCTGCCCAACACGCCAGAACCCCAGCAACGGGTGGGTGCTCACGCGTCGATGCGCGATCACTGAGCGGCTGGCGCGGCGCGCTGTGCGCCAGTCGCCATCAGGCCGCGCTCACACGGCCTGCGCCCGCTGCAGCTCCAGCTGGCGCAGCACATTGCGCTGCACCTTGCCCGTGGTCGTCATCGGCAGGGCTTCGATGAACTCGATCTCCTTCGGGTACTCATAGGGCGCGAGCCGGCCTTTGACATGCTGCTGCAGCTCCGCCACCAGGGCCGCCGTGCCACTGGCACCCGCCGCCAGCACGACAAAGGCCTTGACCAATGCGCCGCGCTCGGCATCCGGCTTGGGCACTACCGCGGCATTGGCCACTCCAGGGTGCTTGAGCAGGCAATTCTCGATCTCGCTGGGGCCGATCCGATAGCCGGCCACCTTGAAGACATCGTCACTGCGGCCCTGGTACCAGAGATAGCCCTCGGCATCCATCACCGCGGTATCGCCGGTGCGGCACCAGCTGTCGGCAAGATCGCCAGTGAACTTCGCCCGCGTGGCCGCCTCATTGCCCCAGTAGCCAAGGAAGAAGACCGGGTCCGGCTCGCCATGGACATCTCGCCGATGCACGGCCACATCGCCCGGCACGCCCGGGGGGCAGGTCTTGCCTGCCTCGTCGATCACCGCGACACGATGGCCCGGATAGGCCCGCCCCATGCTACCCGGCTTGGCCGGCCAGAGCCGGCTGCAGTTGCCGACCACATAGTTGATCTCCGTCTGGCCGAACATCTCGTTGATGGTCAGGCCCAGCTGTTCTTCGCACCAGTTGAAAACCGCATCGCCGACCGCCTCGCCGGCGCTCATGATGGCCTGCAGGCGCAAACGGTACTGGCCGCGCGGCCGTGGCACCGCATTCATCATCGCCTTCAGCGCCGTCGGGAATAGAAAGCTGTGGGTGATGCCATGCTGCTCCAGCAGCTCGAAGGCTCGCTGCGGCTGAAAGCGCCCCTGGTAAGCCAGGATGGGCCGCCCGAAGTACAGCGTGGGCAGCAGCGCATCCATCAGCCCGCCGGTCCAGGCCCAATCGGCCGGGCTCCAGAAGACCGCGTCGGAGGGCTTGGCGGGGTCAAAGGGGTCAAAGCCAAACCAGTTCTGGCTGGCGACAAAGCCGCTCAGATTGCCGAGCAAGGCGCGTTGCGGAATCAGCGCTCCCTTGGGCGGGCCGGTGGTGCCGCTGGTGTAGATCAGGATCGCCGCGTCATCGGCGCGGCAGGCGATCGGGCAGTAGCGGGCGTCTTCGGCCTGCAGCAGCTGCAGCCAGCCCAGCTCGCCAGGCTCCAGCGCCTCATGGCCAACGACGATCAGCTCACGCAGCGCTGGGCACTGTGCTCGCGCGGCATGGAGGGTGGCGCGGCAGCCAGCGTCGGCAATGGCGAGCACCGCGCCACTGTCCTGCAAGCGGTACTCCAAGGCCTCGGGCCCGAACAGCATGGACAGCGGCATGGCCACCGCGCCCAGCTGGTTGATCGCGATGTGCGCGACCGCCGTTTCAAAGCGCTGAGGCAGCACGATGGCGACGCGGTCGCCACGCTGAACGCCCAGGCGCTGCAACGCATTGGAGAGCCGGTTGGCCGCGCGCTGCAGCTGACCATAGCTGTACTGCGCCCGGCAGCCGCCGTCACTCTCGAAGAGGATGGACGTCGCGTTGGGCGTGTCGCGTGCCCAGCGGCCACAGCAGGCATCGGCAATGCTGAAGTACTCGGGCACTGCCCAGCGGAACTCGCTGTGCAGCCGTTGATGGCCATACATCTGATCGCCTTGCGAACGCTGCGCCATCACCCCCCCCCCGATAGATTCAGCACACAGAGCCGACGATGCTAGCGAGCAGGCCGCACGGGCCGCTCATGGATTCCCCGTAGCTACACTGCGCACCGACAGGACATAAGCGATGGAACAAGTACGAATCTTTCATAACCCGCGCTGCTCGAAATCGCGTGAGGCGCTGGCGCTGCTAGAGGCTCGTGGCGTGGCGGCCGAGGTCATCGAGTACCTGAGCACGCCGCCCAGCCTCGGCGAGTTGCAGGCCTTGCTGGCCCTGCTGAAGCGGCCCGCTCGCGAACTGCTGCGCAGCGGCGAAGACGAATACACGGCGCTGAATCTGGCCGATCCCGGGCTGAGCGATGTCCAATTGCTGAGCGCGATCACCGCCCACCCGCGCCTGCTGCAGCGGCCCATCGTCGTGCGCGGCCAGCGCGCCGTGATCGCCCGCCCCCCGGAACTGCTTCAGTCCTTGTTCGACTGAGCTGCCTTCAGCAGGGCCTCGCCGGCCAGGCGGCAGATTCGCCATTCCGGCATCACCGTGGCGCCCAAGCCCTCGTAGACAGCGATGGCGTCGCGGTTCCAGTCCAGCACGCTCCACTCGAAGCGCCCGCAGCCGCGTTCGACGGCCAGTTGCGCCAACCGGCGCAGCACGGCGCCGCCTATGCCCTTGCCTCGCCAGGCCGGCTGCACATAGAGGTCCTCTAGATACAGCCCGGGCTTGGCCAGAAAGGTCGAGAAATTGCGAAAGAACAGCGCGAACGCGACCACCTGACCCGCAGCTTCGGCCACCATGGCCTCAGCCGCCGGCTGCGCACCGAACAGCTGCGGCGCCAATCGCTGCTCATCGACCTCCAGCAGATGGCTGAGCCGCTCAAAGGCGGCCAGTTCCTTGATCAAGCCAACGATGGCGGCGACATCACGCGGCTCGGCCGCACGCAAGAAGTAGGTTTCCATGAACGAATTCGACCACGCTTTGGCCTCGGCCCCGTGCGTGCCGCGCACAGCACTCCGGCTTGTCTCGCGCCCGACAGTCAGCCGCGCTGCGAGCCGCTAGAGTGGGCGCATGAACAGCACGCCTTATGCGCCGCGCCGCGCCTTCCAAAGCCGCTTCATGAACCTGCGTGGGCTGCGCCACCATGTGCTGGAATGGGGCACGCCCAGCGCTGATCGGCCCACGCTCGTGATGCTGCATGGCTGGATGGATGTGGGTGCCTCTTTCCAATTCGTCGTTGATGCGCTTGGTGATGAGCGCCATGTCATCGCACTGGACTGGCGCGGCTTCGGCCTCAGCGCCAGCAGCGGCAGCGATGCCTATTGGTTCCCCGACTACCTCGGTGACCTGGATGCATTGCTCGACGCCATCAGCCCCGATGGTGCTGTCGACCTGCTCGGTCACAGCATGGGCGGCAATGTGGTGATGAGCTATGCCGGCCTGCGCCCGGCGCGCATTCGCAAGCTGATCAATCTGGAAGGCTTTGGTCTGCCCGAAACCCGCCCCGAGCAGGCGCCGGGCCGGCTGATCGCCTGGCTGGACGAGCTGAAGCAGCCTCAGCTATTGCGGCCCTATGCCAGTCTGGTGGCGGTGGCCGAACGGCTGATCAAGACCAACCCACGGCTGAGCCCGGACAAGGCGGCATGGTTGGCCGGCCATTGGGCCGAGCAGCGTGACGGCGCCTGGCACATCCTTGGCGATCCGGCGCACAAGCGCAGCAATCCGGTGCTCTACCGCAAGGCCGAGATCCTGGCCTGCTGGGCGCACATCGAAGCGCCGCTGCTCTGGGTCGAGGGCCGTGAGACGGATGTCGCGAAATGGTGGGGCAATCGCTACCCGCGCAGCGAGTTCCTGGAGCGCCTGGCCGTCGTGCCCCAGGTCGAGCAGGTCTGCCTGGACGAGGCCGGCCATATGCTGCACCACGACCAGCCCACGGTACTGGCGCAGCATCTGCAGGCCTTCTTGAGCTGATCTCGCAGCCCATGACGCCATGAAAAAAGCCGCCAGGGTGGCCCGGCGGCTTTTGGAGTTGCACGGTCTCGCGACTTACTTGCGCTTCTTCAGGCTGACCGCAATCGCGGCCGCCAAGGCCAAGCCCACCAGCAGCCAGGAATCGGGCTCTGGCAGGCGTCCTGGCTGTGTTTGCGCCAGCGCTTCACCAACCATGCCCAGGCTCAGCGCCAGCCCCAGCAAACGTGACTTCAAACTTGTCTGCATCAGGAACTCCTCGGTGTGAATGTTGAGGTCCCAAGGCTAAGGACGCTTGTGTCGCCCGGCAAGCCCTGAGCCCCCCCGAGGGCATGGGGGTGAAAAAGTGCCGCTCAGGGACTAACGGTGGCCGTCACCGTCAAGCCATTGAAGCCGGTATAAGCGTAAACACCGACGTAGTAGCGGCCGGCGGCCGGGCTGTTCACACTGCAGGTTTCGCTGCTGGCCGAGCCGGTCGATTTGCAGGCATAGCTGCTGCTCGTGGGCAAGGCGCCTGCGGCCACATAGAGATCAGCATCACCATTGTTGCCGGCGAGCGTCGCAGTCAGCTTGGTCTTTCCGGCCGGCACATCGATCTGGTAGTACAGCCAGCCCGCCGTACCCGCCGTCTGATTGGGCAACGGCTGGCCGCTGGTCAATGGGGTGGCGCTCGGCGTCGTGCCGCCGCCCAGCGTGCCCTTGACCGCGTAATAGCCCAGCGACGAGTACTTGGAGAAGCCGTTCTGCGGCGTGCCCTCGGCCCCGCCCTGGATGAGCAGCTTGTAGGCGCCCGCCGGCAAGCTCAGATTGACGAACTCGGCCGAGCGGTTCACCGACAGATTGCTGCGCGCCACCGTCTGCCCCGCTGCATTGACGATGCTGGCATCGACGTCAAGCATGCGCAGGTACTCGATCGGGTCGACGCGCAGGTTCAGCGTCCCGGCATTGGCCAGCGTGAAGGCGAAGGTGTCGCTATCGGTATTGCGCTCGATCTGGCCCCAGTTGTCGGCCGGATTGATCTCGCCATTGGCGCGCAGCACCAGGTTTTTGCCGTTGACGTTGTCGTCGTCGGCGTAGGGAACGGCCTCGTCGACGGTCATGATGCGCAGATCGTCTTCCCTGTTGCTGGCGGTGTTGTACTCGCCCTTGCTCCAGGTGAAGAGCTGGTTGGCCCAGCTGCCGCCCTGCCAGTAGTTGCCCATGATGGGGCCCCATTGATAGGCAGGGATACCTTCGAAGTACTCGCCGCCGCTGCCGCCGCCGTCGTGCAGCATGCCCATCTGGTGGCCGACCTCATGGGCAGCCGTCATGCCGATGCCATAGCCATAGTCAAAGCCGCTGGCCGGATTGCGGTAAAGCGTACCCGCCGAGGTCGTGCCAAAGGAGTGGATGGGCGCGAAGGAGCGACCGTCCTGGTTGATGAAGTTGATCACGCCGGTGCGCAGCGGATTGGCCGCGCGCGCGGCGTCATAGACCGCCTTGTTGGTCGTGACATTGAGCTTCAGCATCGAGTACTGGTCGGCAACCGACTGCCAGGCACGGTACATCTGCTCCTTGGTGACGCCATTGATCGGCGTGCTGCCGCTCATGACCGCCGCGGTGTTCAGGTAGAACACCCAGGCACTGCCTGGCTTGCTCTCCAGCTTGGTGACGTCCTGGTTGGCATAGGGCCCGATATGCGGTGCCTGGCGCAAAGCCATGCTGCTGTAGACCGGGTGTGCCACGGCGAGTTGCTCGACCGTTGCGTTGCTGCGATTGCTGCGCTGAAAGTCCTCGTCGAAGTCCGGATAGACCTTGGTGATCGGCACCTCGGTCACGCTGACGATACCGGCCTCATTGGTACGGTACTCGAAGGCCTTCTTCTTGGCGTGCAGCACCAGATAGCCGCGCAGATTGCGCCGTGTGCCCTTCAGGAAGAAGACCGAGTCGCTGCTCTCCAGCGCCTGGCCGGAGATGGAGACCTGGCCGCTCTGGTCATAAAAGTCCTTGATCTCCACTGCCAGCGATTCGCCGCCCAAGGCCTTGTTGAAGCGCGCCAAGGCATTGCGATGCTGCGCGGCCAGGCTCTGCACCAGGCTGTCGGCCGTACCGAGCTCGATGCTGTTGGCTGGCGCCGTGGGTGTGGGCTGGGTCGACCGCTGGGCGCTGGCACCGACGCTCAGCAAGGCGGCAAAGGCAATACAGGTCAGTTTCATCATGATGGGATCCTGGTGCTTGGCTGGGGAGGGAATGCGGTCTGTACTGCCCCGCAGGAAGGTGCCATTGCGCCGGTGTAGGCACGCTGGCGAAAGCGGTGTGTGGATTCGGGAAGGGCCCTGTGCTGAGCGATGTTCAGCAATGCCGGCCAGTGCAGTGCAAGGACAGGGCCGGCTGCCGCGGTCGGCGATGAACCGTCTGGCTTGGCTGTCGAAGGCGAGCCCAGCCGCGGCGGGCGGCTCGACTGAGGGGCAGAACTGGGTTGAAGGCGGACATGACGCTTCCTCGTTGCACGGGGTGGTTACTGCCGAACTGCCAGACTGCATGGCCACAAAAGTTCAAATTCCTTCGAACCTTCTGTGCCTAGATCGATATTTTCATCCTTTTAGTGCGATATACGCCCACAAGCAAATACCAATCGGAAAAACGAAGCAAATCTGTTAAGGGTCGGCTCATGGTGGACGCGGCCTACACTGCGGACGATGGACTACGCCGCATTGATCAAGGAAGTTGGACGCGGGGCGCGGGGCGCACGCAATCTCGATCGCGCCGACGCTGCCGCTCTGTTTGGCGCGATGCTTGACGGTCAGGTGCCTGAGCTGGAGCTCGGCGCCCTGCTGCTGGCCTTGCGCATCAAGGGCGAATCAGCGGACGAGTTGCTCGGCTTCAGTGAAGCGATGAATGCACGTTGTCAGCGCCTGCACGTGCCCGGCGAGCGACGGCTGGTCCTGCTGCCCAGCTTCAATGGCGCTCGAAAACTTGCCAATCTGATGCCGCTGATTGCCCTGCGCTTGGCCGACGAGGGCATCCCGGTGCTGATTCATGGCCGGCATGATTTCAGCGCGCGGGAGAACCCATTCGAACTGCTGGAAGCCCTGGGGCTGCGCTGTGCCGCATCGCTTGAAGAAGCACAAGAGCAGTTGCAGCAACGCCGGCTTGCCGTGCTGCCGAGCGTTCTGCTGCTGCCCGGCCTGGACAGGCTGATGGCACTGCGAGTGAGGCTGGGTGTTCGCAACAGCGCGCACAGCCTGGCCAAGCTGCTCGATCCGGCGCCGGGCCACAGCACCCGGGTCGTTGCCGTGACCCACCCGGAATACATCACCAGCATGTCCGCACTGCTGCCCGCGCTGTGCCAAAACACCGGGGGCACGGCGCTGCTGATGAAAGGCTGCGAAGGCGAAGCCCATGCGCATCTGCGTCGCAAGGCCTGGCTGATGCAGATCGACGCTGGCGGCAGCTGCCGGCTGCATGAGGACCTGGAAGATGACTGCCAGGCACTGCTCGAGCAGTCCGATATCGCCGGCAATGCACAGCTGATCGACAGCCTGCTGCACGGGCGGCTGCCTATGCCCCGGCGCATCGCCGAACAGCTCGAAGCGCTAACGCAGCTGAGCCAGTACTGAGCCGTTCGGCGGCCTACCGCCCCCCGCCCCGAGACGATCCGTAAGTCGTCTGAATCGGACGCCCGCTCCCCACGAGCGCCAGCCTTGGGGCCGGCCGGCGCTTGCCCCCAGCCTTGCATGGAGAGGCAGCGACGCAGCGTTTAGGAGTGCCAGAGCGCACAAAACGACGGGCATTCGCACATATGTGCGACTAGCAAGCCTCATCATCCACCATGCGCCCCAATCGAAAGGTTTTGATGCGCCTTTGTCGGAATAGCAACACATTTTCTTACAAGAATCGGTTCCACCCCTCTTGTGAAATATGTCATGCATATGTCAAATATATTTTGCTGGCAGATGCGATATAAGTGGTACGCAGCGCTGCCGGCGCGTGTGCCTGCCCACAAGGCAGGCCCTCGTCGCCCGGCCGTTTGACCGGGTGCCCTCTCCTCCATCAGGAAACCGGACCCATCATGCATACCCCAAAACTAGCGGGGCTTGGCCTCGCCATGTCTTTTTGCCTGAGCCTCGCCCATGCCAGCCCGACGGCCAGCGGGCCCATGCCGCAAAGCAAGGACGCCTCGCTGCTCCACGTCGATCACCAAAAAGACAAGGCGCAAAAGCAAGACGCCAAGGACCGCCCGCCCGTCTCCGCCGAGCGTTCGCAACCCAAATCCGCCAGCAGCGTCCGCGCCAAGCTCAGCGCCCGCCAGCAGCTGGCTGCGGCCGCCTGCGACACGACGGTCTTCACCACACGTTCCGGCAGCGCTCTGGCCGAAGCGGTGAGAACCAGCACCGTCGAATGCGTGAACGCCCTCTTCAGCCTGCGCGGCACCGACGCCCAGCGTGCCTTCAATGAAACGCAGATGCGCAGCGTCGCCGATGGCCTGCGCAGCTACGCGGGGAGCTACAACGGCACCAACAGCAGCGGTGTCTTGCAGCTGATCCTGTTCCTACGCGCTGGCTACTATGTGCAGTTCAATGACGCCGGCTCCGTCGGCAGCTATGGAACGGCGCTGAAGACCTCGATCCGCGCCGCGCTGGATGCGCTCTACGCCAACGCCAACATCTTCCAGGTCTCTGACGCCAACGGCGATGTGCTGAGCGAGGCGGTTACGCTGATCGACTCCTCGACCGAGAACGCGCGCTACGCCTGGGTCGTCAAGCGCTTGCTGGATTCCTACAGCAGCAGTTGGAACAGCTCCTACAACATGAAGGCGGCCGTCAACAGCACCTTCACCGTGCTCTGGCGCGGCCACCAGAACGCCGACTTCCAGGCGCTGGTGAAATCGGATGTGACGCTGCAGTACGCGGTCAACGACTTCACCAACCGCAACTGGGGTCTGATCGGCACGCCGGAGAGCTATCTGGTCAGCAATGCGGCCCGTGAGCTCTCGCGCTTCCTGCAGTATCCGACCCTGCTGAGCACGACCCGGCCACAGATCCAGGCGCTGATGAGCCGCGGCGGCCTGAACACGCCCAGCCAGGCCATCTGGATCGGTTTGGCGGACATGACCGACTACTACGACCCAGGCCAGTGCAGCACCTACAGCAGCTGCAACTGGAAACCGCGCGCGGAAGCGGCCGTGCTACCGCTGAAGCAGGTGTGCAGCCCATCGCTGACGCTGCGCGCCCAGGCCATGAGCGCGGCAGAGCTCAACGCCACCTGTAGCTCGGTGATCAACGAGGAGTCCTACTTCCACAACAAGCTGGGCACCAATCGCACGCCGGTCGCCGGCGACAACAACAGCAGCCTGGAGCTGGTCATCTTCGACAGCAGCTACGACTACCAGGACTACGCGGGCCCGCTGTTCGGCATCGACACCAACAACGGTGGCATGTACATCGAGGGCGACCCGACCCAAGCTGGCAATGTGCCGCGCTTCTACGCCTATGAGGCCGAGTGGGTGAAGCCGACGTTCGAGGTCTGGAACCTGAACCATGAGTACACCCACTACCTCGATGGCCGCTTTGACATGTATGGCGACTTCAGCGCAGGCATCTCGACGCCGCAGATCTGGTGGATCGAGGGCCTGGCGGAGCATGTTTCCTACTGCTACCGCAATGTCACGTATACCGACGCGCTGAACGAGGCCAAAACGAAGCGCTACGCACTCAGCACGCTATTCGACACCACCTACGACAACGCCGACCAGACACGCATCTACAACTGGGGCTTCCTGGCGGTGAGCTTCATGATGGATAAGCACCCCACCGACCTGCAGACCTTGCTGGGCTACTACCGCAAGGGTGACTGGACCGGCGCGCGCAACTTGGAGAAGTCCACCATCGGCAGCCGCTACGACAGCGAGTTCAACTCTTGGTTGACTACGGTGCCGACGTCCAACGTCAACTGCAACGCAAAGGTCCCCCCGTCCGGTGGCAGCTCGGCGCAGGCGCCCAGCGCGGCATTCAAGACCAGCATTGCGGGTCTGACGGTCAATTTCAGCGACGCCTCGACCGATCCGAACGGCAACTCCACCATTACCAGCCGCCTGTGGAGCTTCGGCGACGGCACCACGTCGACGGCGACCAACCCGTCCAAGACCTACGCCAAGGCTGGTAGCTACAGCGTCACGCTGAAGGTGACGGACAACACCAATCTAAGCAACACCAGCGCTCCACAAACCGTAACCGTTTCTGGCACGCCGCCGGTCAATCAGGCGCCAACGTCCAACTTCAGCTACAGCCCGTCCGGCCTGACGGTCAACTTCACCGACCGGTCCACCGACGCCGACGGCACCATCGCCAGCCGGCTGTGGACCTTCGGCGACGGCACGACGTCGACCGCCACGAATCCGGTCAAGACCTACTCGAGCGCCGGCAATTACAGCGTGACGCTGAAGGTGACCGACAACGGCGGGCTGAGCACGACGAGCGCCGCGCAAACGGTGAGCGTCGCCAGCGTGCCGCCCTCCACCTGCCCGAGCCGGTCCGACAGCATGGCCAACGGCTGCGTGCGCAGCGGTCTGGCCGGCGCAGCGGGCGATCTGCTGTACTACTTCATCTATGTAGACAAGCCCAATGTGCAGCTGACCATCAGCACCAGCGGCGGTTCCGGCAATGCCGATCTGTACGTCAACACCCAGGGCTGGGCCACGCCAACGGCGCACAACTACCGCTCCACCAACAGCGGCAATGCTGAATCTGTCGTCGTGCCGGTCTACACCCCGGGCTACGTCTACCTGACGGTTTCGGGCAAGACGGCCTTCAACGGGCTGAGCCTGAGCACTCGCTATTGAGGTCAAGGGCCGCGGCCCATTCGCCGCCTACGCCTGACCCAGCACGGCGCCATCTGCAAAAGCGGATGGCGCCGTTTTTACTGTTGCCCCACACAGCCGGATCGCCTGCCGCCGGCGCTAAATTCCAGATTCGATATAAGCAATCTACGAATCAGTCGTTTATATATATACGGACCGCTTCTATAGTCCAGCGCCTAGGCTGTCATTGGGGCGGTCAACAGGAGCCACATTGGACGGACTAGCCATTGCCAGCGGATTCGGGGTCGGTGCCATCGTCGGGATCACCGGCGTGGGCGGCGGCTCGTTGATGACGCCGCTGCTGCTTTCCGTCTTCAAACTGAACCCAGCGGTCGCCATCGGTACCGATCTGTGGTTTGCTGGGCTCTCCAAAATGTCTGGTTCTGTTGCCCATGCGCGGCACGGCCATGTCCGCTGGGACGTCGTCCGGCGTCTGCTGGCCGGCAGCATTCCGGCCTCGATCGCCACCGTCGCGCTGATGCATCTGACCGGCATCACCAAGGGCTGGGCCAGCGCACTGAGCTTCTCGCTGGGCATTGCGCTGTTGCTGACGGCCCTGGTTGTGGCCTTCCGGCCCTTCTGGCAGCGCGTCGGCCTGCGTCTGGAACGCTTCATGCCCGAATCGCGCAAGCCGGCGCTGACGGTGATCGCCGGGCTGATTCTGGGTGTGCTGGTCTCCCTGTCTTCCATCGGCGCCGGCGCCATCGGCGCGACGCTGATCCTGCTGATCTACCCACGGCTGGAAGCCCGCTACATCGTCGGCAGCGACATCGCCCATGCGGTGCCGCTGACGCTGGTGGCCGGCATCGGCCACGCCACGCTGGGCCACGTCGACTGGAGCCTGCTGGTCTCGCTGCTGATCGGCTCCATTCCCGGCATCTGGCTGGGCGCCCAACTGACTCGCCGCCTGCCCGACGGCGCCATCCGTGCCCTGCTGTGTGCCTCCTTGTTGATGGCCGGCTGGAAAGTGATCCACTAAAAAGTAGAAAACCATGTACGCCTACACCGACTTCGACCGCCAGTTCGTGCGTGCCCGTGCCGCACAGTTCCGCGACCAGCTGGAGCGCAATCTCGCCGGCACGCTGGGCGACGACGAATTCCGCCCGCTGCGCCTGCAGAACGGTTGGTATGTGCAGCGCCATGCCCCGATGCTGCGCGTGGCCGTGCCCTATGGCGTGCTGTCCTCGCGCCAGCTGCGTCAGCTGGCCCGCATCGCCCGCGAGTTCGACCGCGGCTATGGCCACTTCACCACCCGCCAGAACCTGCAATACAACTGGATCCCGCTGCCCAAGGCCGCCGACGTGATGGACCTGCTGGCCGATGTCGACATGCACGGCATCCAGACCAGCGGCAACTGCATCCGCAATATCACCAGCGACGCACTGGCCGGCGTGGCGCCGGACGAAATCATCGATCCGCGCCCCTACGCCGAGGTGCTGCGCCAATGGAGCACGCTGCACCCGGAATTCGCCTTCCTGCCGCGCAAGTTCAAGATCGCCATCTCCGGCGCCGCCGAGGATCGCGCCGCCATCGCCTGGCATGACATCGGCCTGCAGCTGAAGAAGAACGCCGCCGGCGAGATCGGCTTCGAGGTGCTGGTGGGCGGTGGCATGGGCCGCACGCCCATCATCGGCACGGTGATCACCGACTTCCTGCCCTGGCAGCAGATCCTCGTCTACATCGAGGCCATCGTGCGCGTCTACAACCGCTATGGCCGCCGCGATAACGCCTACAAGGCGCGCATCAAGATCCTGGTCAAGGCCGAGGGCCAGCAGTTCATCGATGCCGTCAACGAAGAATTCGCCAAGATCCTGAAGGACGACCCGGCCGGCCACGAGCACCTGATTCCGCAGGCCGAGCTGGACCGCGTGGCGGCCAGCTTCGTCGTGCCCGCAGGCGTCAGTGCCACCGAAGGCCGCGACATCTTTGCGGAAGTCGAGGCCGGCCCCTACAAGCGCTGGCTGGAACGCAATGTGCACGGCCACCGCCTGGCCGGCTACCGCGCCGTCACGCTGTCGCTGAAGCATGTCGGCATCGCCCCCGGCGACGCCACCGACAAGCAGATGGATGCCGCCGCCGCCATCGCCGATCAGTTCAGCCACGGCGAGCTGCGCGTCAGCCACGACCAGAACCTGGTGCTGCCTTGGGTGCGCGAAAGCGAACTGCCGGCCGTCTTCGAAGCGGCCCGCGCCAACGGCTTTGCCACGCCCAATATCGGTCTGCTGACCGACATGATTGCCTGCCCCGGCGGTGACTTCTGCGCGCTGGCCAATGCCCGCTCGATCCCGGTCGCCGAGGACATCACCCAACGCTTCCAGGACCTGGACGAACTCTGGGACATCGGCGACATCGACCTGCACATCAGCGGCTGCATCAACAGCTGCGGCCACCACCACAGCGGCCATATCGGCATCCTTGGCGTCGACAAGGACGGCACCGAGTGGTACCAGATCACGCTGGGTGGCTCGGACGGTTCGACGCTGTCCGGCAGGGCCGTGCCGGGCAAGGTCATCGGCCCGTCGTTTGCCGCCGATGAGGTGGCCGACGTCATCGAGGCCGTGGTGCAGACCTACCGCGACAACCGCCTGCCCACCGAGCGCTTCGTCGACGCCGTGCGCCGCCTGGGCCTAGACCCATTCAAGGCCGCCGCCAACGCCGTGCGTTCGTCCACCGCCCAGGCCTGAAGGATTGCCCCATGAAATTCATCGACACCCATCACGACCAATGGCATCGCGTGGCCGGCGAAGACGGCCCGGTTTCACATCCGGTGGCCGCCGACCACACCCTGCTGACGCTGGAGCAATGGCATGCGGTGCGCGACACCTGGCCGGCCGGCCTGGCCGTCGGCGTGCAACTGCCCAATGACTTCGATGTCGAAGACCTGGCAGACGATCTGCCGCGGCTGTCACTGATTGCGTTGAACTTCCCCAAGTGGGTCGATGGTCGCGCTTACAGCCAGGCCCGCCTGCTGCGTGTGCGCCTGCGTTTTGCCGGCGAGATCCGCGCCGTTGGCGAAGTGCTGGTCGACATGCTGCCGCTGCTCTCGCGCACCGGCTTCGACGCGGCCCAGCTGCGCCCCGACCAGCAGCTCGATGCGGCCGAACGTGCCTTGGCCTTCTTCCCCGCCCACTACCAGGGCGATGTGATCGACCCCAAGCCGGTGTTCGCCAAGGAGAGCGCATGAGCGGCAAAGTCAGCAGCATCAGCAGTCTGAGCCCCCTGCCTGGCGCCAGCGCAGCGGGTTCGGCCATCACGCTGTACGCCCGCAAGACAGATGGCTTTGAGCAGCGCCTGGCCAAAACGGTCGAGCAGCTGCAGCAAGCGGTGGGCGAGCATGGCGCCTCTCTGGTGCAATCGACCAGCCTGGGCGCCGAGGACATGGTCATCACCGATCTGATCGCGCGCCTGCAGCTGCCCATCAGCATCGCCACGCTGGACACCGGCCGCCTGCACGCCGAAACGCTGGCACTGATCCCGGCCATCGAACAGCGCTATGGGCTGAAGGTCGATGTATTCAGCCCGGTGCACGATGCCGTGGTTCATTTCGTCAAGGCGCGCGGCGAGAACGCGATGTACGAGAGCCTGGCGCTGCGCAAGGAATGCTGTGGCATCCGCAAGTTGGAGCCGCTGGCCCGCATGCTGGCTGGCCGCACCGGCTGGATCACCGGCCTGCGCCGCGAGCAGTCCAGCAATCGCGCCGAAGTGCCCTTCAGCGAGCTGGATGCCCAGGGCCGCAGCAAGCTCAATGTGCTGGCCGAGTGGAGCTGGGCCGATGTCTGGCACTACATCGCCGAGCATCAGCTGCCTTTCAACGCGCTGCACGACCAGTTCATGCCCAGCATCGGCTGCGCCCCTTGCACGCGGGCCATTGCCGTTGGTGAAGACTTCCGCGCGGGGCGCTGGTGGTGGGAAAACGATGCCGCCAAGGAATGCGGCTTGCACAAGTCGCATTCGTCGGCCGTGGCCGACGGCTCGCCCGGCGAGCCCGCCGGCGGCGACGTTTCGGCGCAGGCTAACTTCGGCAGCGCCGAAGTTAAGGTCGAGGAAGCGACCGGCCACAGCCAAGACGAGAATGCGAAGGAATGCGGGCTGCACAAGGCCCGTTCCAATGAAGAATTGAAGCCTACTGGAGCCACGGCATGAATGCGCCTGTGAACCTTGACAAACTGGTCCCGACGGTGGACCACCGCCATCTTGATCACCTCGAAGAAGAAGCCATCTTCATCCTGCGTGAAGTGGCCGCCGCCTTCGAACGCCCTGCCCTGCTGTTCTCCAGCGGCAAGGATTCCTGCGTGGTGCTGCGCCTGGCCGAGAAGGCTTTCAAGCAACGCGTGGCCGGCAACGAATTCAAGGGCCGCCTGCCCTTCCCGCTGCTGCATGTGGACACCGGGCACAACTTCCCCGAGGTGATCCAGTTCCGCGACCAGCGCGTGGCCGAGATGGGTGAGCGCCTGATCGTGGCCCATATGGACGACTCGATCAAGGCCGGCACCGTGCGCCTGGCCCACCCGCTGGAATCGCGCAACGGCCACCAGACGGTGACGCTGCTCGAAGCCATCGAGGCGAATCGCTTCGACGTGCTGATCGGCGGCGCCCGCCGCGACGAGGAGAAGGCGCGCGCCAAGGAGCGCATCTTCAGTCACCGCGACAGCTTCGGCCAATGGCAACCCAAGGAGCAGCGCCCCGAGCTGTGGAATCTGTTCAATACACGGATCCGCCCGGGCGAACATTTCCGTGCCTTCCCGATCAGCAACTGGACCGAGCTGGATGTCTGGCTGTATCTGGCGCGCGAGAACATCCCGCTGCCCAGCCTCTACTACGCTCACCAGCGCCCCATCATCCGTCGCAAGGGCCTGCTGGTGCCGCTGACCGAGGTCACGCCGCCCGAGGGCGATGAGCAGGTCGAGACCGCCACCGTGCGTTTCCGCACCGTCGGCGACATGACCTGCACCTGCCCGGTGGAAAGCGATGCCGCCAGCGCCAGCGACATCGTTGCCGAAACGCTGACGGTGACCGTCAGCGAACGCGGCGCGACCCGGATGGATGACCGCACGTCGGACGCCTCGATGGAGCGGCGCAAGAAAGAAGGCTACTTTTAAGCCCACCCCCTACGCGCTTCGCGCGCCCCCTCAAGGGGGCGAGCGCGATGGACCGGCGAAGCCGGATCCATGCGCTCCACTGGACTAAGACAAGGACTGAGCAGCTATGAGCGCCCAACCTAACACCGATACCGTTCATCAGCAGGATGTGGACACCCAGCACCGCGCGCTGCGCTTTCTGACCGCGGGCAGCGTGGACGATGGCAAGAGCACGCTGATCGGGCGCTTGCTGTTTGACAGCCGCGCCATCCTCGCCGACCAGCTGGACACGCTGGAGAAGCGCGCCGCCGGCCAGCCCATCGATCTGTCGCTGCTGACCGACGGCCTGGAGGCCGAGCGCGAGCAAGGCATCACCATCGATGTGGCCTACCGCTACTTCGCCACCAAGACGCGCAAGTTCATCATTGCCGACGCCCCCGGCCACGAGCAGTACACCCGCAATATGGTCACCGCCGCCGCCGGCAGCGATGCCGCCGTCGTGCTGGTCGACATCACCAAGCTCGATCTGGACGAAGCCGAGGTGACGCTGCTGCCGCAGACGCGCCGCCACAGCCTCCTGGCTCATCTGCTGCGCCTGCCCAGCATCGTGTTCGCAATCAACAAGATTGACGCGCTGGCCGACCCGGCCCAGGGCTATGCCAAGGTCAGCACCGCGCTGCGCAAGTTTGCCGAGGCGGCCGGCATCGCCGTCACCGCCATCGTGCCGGTCTCGGCGCTGCGCGGCGACAACGTCACCCAGCCACTCGATGCGGCCTGGTACGACGGACCCTCGCTGCTGCAGGTGCTGGAAGGCCTGCCGACGGTGCAGGAACGCGTTGAGGGTCAGCTCTTGATCCCCGTGCAGTACGTCGCCCGCGAAGGCGAAGGCACCGGCAACCAGCCGCGCACGCTGTGGGGCCGCATCGCTCACGGCCAGGTCAAGGCCGGCGACACCGTGCAGATCCTGCCCAGCGGCGAGACCGCGGTGGTGGCCGAGGTGCGCCGCGCTGGCGAGACCGTGGCGCACGGCGTGGCCGGTGAATCGGCCGGCGTCATCCTCGATCGGCAGCTGGACGTCAGCCGCGGCGACTGGATCGTCACGCCCGGCAGTGCCACGCCGACGCAAAGCTTCGAGGCGACGCTGGCCTGGCTGGACACCGAGCCGGCCGTGCCCGGCCGCAAGTACTGGGTGCGCCACGGCAACCGCTGGGTACAGGCCCGCATCAGCGCGATCGAGCACCGGCTCGACATCCACACGCTGGCCGAGACCGAGGCGCACGAACTGGCGGTCAACGAGATCGGCCATGTGCGCATCGAGGTGCAGGCCGCCCTGCCGGTCGAGCCCTATGCGGCCAACCGCGTCGGCGGCGCGCTGATCGTCGTCGACCCAACGAGCAACCGCACCAGCGGCGCGCTGCTGGTGCGCTGAATCATGAACCACCCCCTACCGGCTTCGCCGGCCCCCTCAAGGGGGCGCGCCCGCAGGCCCGGCAAAGCCGGATCCTCGGGCGCCGCGCGGCCTGATGTGGTGGCAGCAAACGGACTTGGCACCGAAACCCAGCGAGCAGCATCATGAAACTAGGCAAGGTCATCTTCGTCAGCGCCGGCCCCGGAGCCGCCGATCTGATCACGTTGCGCGGCGCGCGTGCGCTGCAGCAGGCCGATGTCGTGCTGTACGACGCGCTCACCGATCCCGCGCTGCGCGAATTCGCGCCCCAAGCCATCTGGCTGGACGTGGGCAAGCGCGGTTTCTGCGATTCGACGGCACAGACCGCCATCAATGCCGCGCTGGTGCGCCAGGCACGCGAACACCGCCTGGTGGTGCGCCTGAAGGGCGGCGATGCCAGCGTGTTTGGCCGGCTGGAGGAAGAGCTGTTGGCGCTGGCCGAAGCCGGCATCGACAGCGAGGTGGTGCCCGGCGTGACCGCCGCGATTGCCGCCGCCGCCCAGACACAGCGCCCGCTGACCCGACGCGGCCATGGCCGCAGCGTCAGCCTGACCACGGCCATGACCCGCGACGGCGAGTTGCAGGCGCACAAGAGTGCCGACACCGAGGTCTTCTACATGGCCGGCCGCCAACTCGGCGCACTGGCCCGCAAGCTGGCCGAGGCCGGCTGGGCGGCGGACACGCCGGTGCTGGTGGTCTCACGAGCCGGCTGCGCCGACGCGCTGTCCAGCGAGCACCAGGTGTCAGGTCTTGCCGCCGCGGCCATGCTGCACCGCGGCCGCCCCACCGTGGTGACGGTGGGCGCCGGGGCCGCGCCACTGCGCGCTGTGCGCAAGTCGGCGCTTGCCGCCGAGCAAAAGCCCTTGATTGACAGCCATCAACCCCGTGTGAAGACGCTGACCGATTAAAATCCGCCCTTTGCCGTCAAAGCGCCCATCTCATGGGACGGTGACGGTCCCAGGGCCCCACAACTCTAGAGCTGCTCCATGACACACGTCGTAACCGAAGCCTGCATCCGCTGCAAGTACACCGACTGCGTTGACGTCTGCCCCGTCGACTGCTTCCGTGAAGGCCCGAATTTCCTGACCATCGACCCCGACGAGTGCATCGACTGCGCCGTCTGCATCCCCGAGTGCCCGGTCAATGCCATCGTGCCCGAAGAAGATGTGCCGGGCGCGCAGCAGCACATGATCAAGCTCAACGCCGATCTGGCCAAGAAGTGGCCCAGCATCACCAAGCGCAAGGCCGCGCTGCCCGATGCTGACGAATGGAAAGACCGGACCGACAAGCTGTCCGAACTGATCCGCTGACCTCGGCCGGCCACGAGCCGGCTGCCAACCGGGCCTGTCGGGCCCGCTCGACCATGGAAAACCAAGTGACTCAAGCGACCTCCGCACCCGCCGCCACCGCCGGCGTGATCGAAACCGATGCCGTCATCGTCGGCGCTGGCCCGGTGGGCCTGTTCCAGGTCTTCGAACTCGGCCTGCTGGAGATCAAGGCCCATATCATTGACTCGCTGGCCTACCCCGGCGGTCAGTGCATCGAGCTCTACCCCGACAAGCCCATCTACGACATCCCGGCCGTGCCCGTGTGCACCGGCAAGGAACTGACCGACAACCTGCTCAAGCAGATCGAGCCCTTTGGCGCGACCTTCCATCTGGGCCAGGAAGTCACCACCGTCGAGAAGCAGGCCGATGGCCGCTTCTTCGTGGCCACCTCCAAGGGCACGCAGTTCCTGACCAAGACCATCTTCATCGCCGGCGGCGTCGGCTCCTTCCAGCCGCGCACGCTGAAGGTCGAAGGTCTGGACAAGTACGAAGGCTCGCAGGTGCACTACCGCGTGCGCAACCCGGCGCAGTTCGCCGGCAAGAACATCATCGTCGTCGGCGGCGGCGATTCGGCGCTGGACTGGGCACTGAACTTCTGCGCCGGCAATGAAGACGGCAGTGCCAACAAGGCCGAGAGCGTGATCCTGGTGCACCGCCGCGACGGCTTCCGCGCCGCGCCGGCCAGCGTGGCCAAGATGCACGAGCTGTGCGAGAACTACGAGATGCAGTTCATCGTCGGCCAGGTCACCGATATCGATGAGAGCGACGACCAGCTCAAGGGCGTCAAGGTCACCGGTGGTGACGGCGTCACCCGCGTCGTGCCCTGCGACCAGGTGCTGGTGTTCTTCGGCCTGTCGCCCAAGCTCGGCCCGATCGCCGAATGGGGCCTGGCGCTGGAGCGCAAGCAGATCGTGGTCGACACCGAGAAGTTCGAAACCTCGGTGCCGGGCATCTTCGCCGTCGGCGATGTGAACACCTACCCGGGCAAGAAGAAGCTGATCCTGTCGGGCTTCCACGAGGCCGCGCTGGCCGCCTTTGCTGCCGCGCCCTACATCTTCCCGGAAAAGCGCATCCATCTGCAGTACACCACCACCAGCCCCAAGCTGCACAAGGTGCTGGGGGTGGAGACGCCGGTGTTTGATTGACGATTGACGGACCACCCCCTACGCGCTGCGCGCCACCTTGCAGGCCGCATCAGGCCTGAGGCCTGATCCTTCGACAGGCACAAACGCTGTGCGTTTGTGTCCGGTCTCAGCCCTCAAGGGGGCAGGCCCGTACGCCCGGCGGAGCCGGATCGTCGGGCCTCGCTGGGTGAATACATGCCCGCCGTTGGCGGGCTTTTTCGTGGCGCTCGTCAGAGGCTGATGAGCCAGAACAAACCACAGAGCCTCTGAGTCACCGAGGAATTCACAGAGCAAGTGATGCGTTGATGATTTCTCCTCCGTGTCTCTGTGGCTCTGTGGTTGGTTAGGGGCCGCTTTCGCAGGCATCAACACTTGACGAGAATGAGCCATTTTCATGGCGCCGTACAATGGCGGCTTCGCTAGGGGTGCTGGCTCATGCAATGAGCCGGCTGAGAAAGTCCCTTTGAACCTGATCGCGCCTGTTGGCTCATCGAGCTGGCAGGACCGAGGTAATCCTCGCGCAGGGAAGCCAAGCCAGTCTCGATGCTGTCGCCCGTCCACCGGGCGGCCACCTGGGTCTTGTGACGCCTCTCTGCCACAAGCCCAAGCAGTATCGAGATGAGCGCTTCACTGAAACCCCTCACCCATATCGCCGCCGCCGCAGCCCTGCTGTGCACGGCCCAAGCCTTTGCCCAGGCCAGCCTGCCGGCCGTCACCGTCAGCGGCCGCAATGCCGATGCACCGGTGCTGGTGGGCGGTTTTGGCGACACACCGGTGGCCAAGCTGCCGCTGCAGGCCAGCGTGATTGGCGCCGAGCGCCTCGCCGATACCGGCATCGCCAACCTGGCCGGCTTCAGCCAGCTCGACGCCAGCATCAGCGATGCCTACAACTCGGTCGGCTACGTGTCCTACCTGAAGATCCGCGGCTTCGATCTGGACAACCGTTTCAACTACCGCCGCGACGGCCTGCCTATCAACGCGGAGACCGCGCTGGCCTTGGGCAACAAGAGCGCCATCGAAGTGCTCAAGGGCACGAGCGGCATCCAGGCCGGCACCAGCAGCCCAGGGGGCCAGGTCAATCTGATCGTCAAGCGCCCGACGGTGGAACTGCTCAGCGTGTCGCTCGGCGTGAGCGAGCGTGGTACGACCGAAGCCGCACTGGACTGGAGCCAACGCTTCGGCGAGGGCAAGGCCTTTGGTTTGCGTGTCAATGCCAGCGCCGCGCAACTGCACCCGGAATTGCACGACGCCCATGGCAGCCGCCACCTGCTGGCGCTGGCCGGCGACTGGCGCCTGAGCCCTGCCACGCTGCTCGAGGCCGAAGTTGAGCTGAACCGCCAGAGCCAGCCCAGCCAACCGGGCCTCAGTCTGCTGGGCAGCAAGCTGCCTGACGCAAGCGATTTCAACCCGCGTCTGAACCTCAACAACATGCCCTGGACACTGCCGGTGGTGTTCGACAACACGCAGGGCTCGGTCCGACTGCAGCACAAGCTCAGCGCCGACTGGCAGGCGCAGGCCCATCTGGGCGTGCAGCGCTTGCGCACCGACGACCGTCTCGCCTATGCCTACGGTTGCTCGGCTGAGAACAACTACGACCGCTACTGCAGCGACGGTACTTTCGATCGTTCCGACTTCCGCAGCGAAGGCGAACGCCGCAACAGCGAGGCCCTGGACCTGTCGCTGGCCGGCAAGCTGATGGCCGCCGGCCTGAATCACACGATCAGCACCGGCGTGCTGTTCACCCATTACCAGGGTCGCTTCAACAAGCAGGCCTACAACCTGAGCGGCGTCGGCAGCGTCTACTCGACGGTCATCACGCCGGCCGTCCCGACGCTCGGCGACGAGAACACCAACCGTGACGAGCACAGCACCGAGCTCTATCTGCGCGATGCCGTCCAGCTGAGCGCCGACTGGCAGGCCTTTGCCGGCCTGCGCCACACCCGCATCGCCCGCGACAGTGTGCGCACCAACGGCTCACGCCCTACGAGCTACACGCAGACGCTGAACACGCCCTGGCTGGGCCTGTCCTATGCGATCGACAAGCAGCTGATGGCCTATGGCAGCTGGGGCGAAGGCATGGAGTCCGAGGTGGCCCCTAACCGCAAGCGTTATTCAAATGCCGGACAGGCGCTGCCGGCTCTGAAGAGCAAGCAGATCGAGCTCGGGTTGAAGGCGGGCTCCAGCACCGTCGATTGGTCGCTGAACTGGTTCAGCGTCGAGCGCCCGGCCTGGCGCGATATCGGCGCCTGCGACAACGACGATGTGCCCGGCTCCTGCGTCCGTCAGATCGACGGCGTCGCCCGCCATCGCGGCATCGAAGCCCAGGCCGATATCAAATGGGCCGGCGGCGGCCTGCTGGCCAGCGCCATGCAGCTGCAGGCCCGCCGCAGCGGCAGCGCCGATGCCAGCCTCAATGGCCTGAAGCCCGCCAATGTGGCCGAGCGCAGCCTAAAGCTCACCGCACGCCAGAACATCTCGGCCCTGCCCGGCCTGCAGCTCAGCGCCGGCCTGGCCTACGAAGGCCCGCGCGCCGTGTTGCCGGACAACAGCGTCAGCATCGCTGGCTGGACCCGCATCGACCTCGGCGCCCGCTACGAGCAGGCGCTGGGCCAACGCCAAAGCCTGATCTGGCGTGCAGGCATCGACAACCTGGCCGACCATCGCGCCTGGCGCGAGGCCCCGTTCCAGTACGGCCACGCCTATCTCTATCCATTGGCACCAAGAACTTTCAGGGCAAGTGTGGACTGGGTCTTGTAAAGACCTAAAAAACCTGTCTATAATGCAAGGCTCTGTTCCTCGATAGCTCAGTCGGTAGAGCGCCGGACTGTTAATCCGTAGGTCCCTGGTTCGAGCCCAGGTCGAGGAGCCAGAATTCAGCCGCCGTGGTACGGATCCACGGCAGCAAACAGAAGTAAAAACAGATCAGTACCGATCAATTCCTCGATAGCTCAGTCGGTAGAGCGCCGGACTGTTAATCCGTAGGTCCCTGGTTCGAGCCCAGGTCGAGGAGCCAACAAAGACAACGCCCCAGCAGCTCTTGCCGCTGGGGCGTTTTCCTTTGTCTGGTCCATCTCTGGTCCCGGTCCTGCGCGGTCCGGGCCCCTCAAGCTCGTGGCGTCGGGATGACAACAGCGATAGCGCGTTGGGCAATTCGCAGCCTGCGGCATCGGCGTCACGAAACACCACAGCAAGAGGCGCTGAAGCCAGACGGCTATACGACCCGGCCGGCGCGCGCCACGGTCCATCTCCGGCCCCGACCAACCCGGGGCGCCTGCACTTCCAGGTCGCATTGCCCATCGGTGTCATTTGTCCCATGGGGGTGTATCCACTGGCGGTTTGACACCGGGCGAGCAACAGCCCGATGTGTCACCCACGACCGGAGCCACCAGATGCTGCCAGCCTCTACTGTTTTGCCGAGACCCCACACCGACCATGTCCGACTGGATTGGCTGGACGCCGCCGCGGCGCTGCCCGGCGGCAAGACACTGCACTTGGCCCTTCTCCTGCAGAGGCTGTGCTCGACGCGCACCAGCCCGCTCATCAACCTCACACGCCGAATGCTGGCGCTCGGACACGTCAGCCGCGACGCCTGCTATGACGGCCTGCGCCGGCTGGAAGAAGCGCGGCTGGTCTCAGTTCGACGGCTACCAGGCCGATCGCCGCAGATCCTGCTGCTAGAACCTGGATCTACCCCAGGCCTCGCGCGTGCCCTTCAACTCAGCAAGAGCTCCGGGGGGCGTGGCTGAACATGCCGGACATTTCATCTCGACGTCGGAGCACTTCTCAAACGAACTGGTGCAAGTCCTGCTCCACCAGGCTGACGAGCTTTGGCGCCACCTGTCCGCTGATCTTCACCGTGCCGTTCGCTGCGAACGCAATTTGCCCCCTCAGCCCGCCCAGTACAACCTCGAACACTGCATGCTCAACCTTGTACTTGAGACCGGAAAGTACGGTCATGTTCTCAATGACCATGCCGTCTTTCGATGCGAACTCCATGCGCGCAACCAGGTCGTCGGCAAGCACTGCACCGACGATTTTCAGGCCGACCAACTTGGATGCATCGACTGAGCTAAACACGGTCGTCGGCTGCCCCTTGTCGAAAGAAACAGGTTTCGCCGTGAAACCCATGCCTGCCAAAGACTCAAGTGCGTTTAGTAAGTCGCGCACGTTTCGCCCCGGGTTCTCTACCCGCAGAAAAGTCAGCTCGCCCATCTCGACAAGCGCGAAGTCCGTGAAGCTCACGCTGTCCACCTGCTCGTACGTCGGGATCCCATCGGGATCCAACTTCGTCACGACAACTCGTGATCGCCACAAAAATCGATATGAGGCGCTGCTGACAGCGCCGGCCACCCGCGCGAAGCCATAAGTCGCCGAAGTGTCAAACGTCCGCGTGGCGACAAGCGCCGCCAGATCCCGAGCCCGGGCCGGAAGTTGTATCCGAAACCACCTGTATCTGGTCTGCATTACTCCCTCCCAGCTTCAGCACCCAGAAATTCCGATCGAAGCGCAGCAACGAGATCCCTGGCCTTCGACTCAATTACGCGAGAGAGGGCATCAATCTCATGCTTATGGGGTGGCCGCCGTCGCGTTGACACCTTTCCTTCTTCCAACGGGAATACGCCGCTCAGAATGAAGGAAAAACCAGTGCAGTCCTTCGGATCCGCAAACCCAGCCTCGATGTCGTAGACGTTTCCCTCGCCGAGCAGTTCCGTCGCGGTCCACCCCATCTTGATGATGTAGTAGTCCTCTTCGTCCAGAAGTTCATTCAATATCTCTGAGCGGCTGACGCCACTACCGCGCAGAAAGACCCTCTCCACATGGGTCTCTGAGCCAAAGTCGCCGCCACCGGCCTCATCTTCATCGTCCTCCGCCTCAGGCTTGGCCTTGAACACATACACGTCGGTAACGTCGCGCCGCACAAAGCTTGGCAAAGAACTTGCCAGTTCATGGAAGAACTTGGAACGCAGCTTGGCTGAAGGAATGTCGAACAGGGCGACGACCACCTTCGTTAAAGGCTCGGACGTTGCCTTCTCAACCTTGGCAAGCAATGTCTCCCGAACCCCGTTGAGGTAGTCGTTCTGCGTATTGCGCACAACGTAGCCGGCAGCGGACTTGACGAACTCGATAGTGCCGTCGCGGACCTGGACTTGAGAGAACTCACTGCGCTTGTAGTCGACCTCCGAGTATTGGACTCGAATGGTGATGTTGTCGCCATCTCGCGCGACCTGGACTGTGTCACCGCTCGATTCCATCTCCTTCTTCAGCTGCTCGACAACGCCGTGCAACTCGTCGGCACCGCCGACCCCTGACACATCCATCGACGTGGTGCGCTCCCGCCTCGTCGCCACGCCCAATCTCGCAGCGATCTCCTTGTGGTCGTAGTAGTCGTGCGTCAATGTGGAAAAGTACTTCGCCAGCTCATCCCTCGGCGTCTTCTTGCTAACCACGACATTCCGACGCTGGAACAGCTTCACGACAGTCGGCGTATCGACCTTATGCTGATTCAGCGCGTCGAAAACATTTTTGTCGCTAGCGTAGTAGAGCGACGGGCCATGCGCCCGCTTCTTCATTCCCGCCATCCCAAATCTCCCGGGTTGTAGGTGCTGGTAACGCTCGTGATCCGCTCAATCTGGATCTGACTCAAGATCGCTTCGCGCTCCGGGTCAAAGCCCCATGCCTTTACGTACTTCTTTTGGGCCATGCGAAAAACCGACTTGAGGTCGTTCGGCGCGTCTGGATGGGTGACGCGCAGCAAGATTCGCTCGCCTGACTCCAGCATTTGGAATCTGGACAGGCTGTCAAGGAAGTACTCAAACTCCTCTGGACAGGCTGCAGGTGCGTTGTAGTAGATGACGTAGCCTGCCGACTGCGCCTCGGTCGCAGCGTGCTTGATGATGATGTATGGCGCCGTCAACGTCTCGACGGTCGCCGACTGATCCCAAACGTCGCCCTGCCGGCGTGTCATCACCAGGTCAGGGTAGTAAAACGTATAGGTGGTCGGCAACTCGCCTTCGCCCTTCAGGCGAAGGATGTCATTCGCAATGCTGTATAGCCGTTGAATGTCATGGGGGCCGAGGTAGTGCAGTTGCGTACCGGGAGCTACCGGCAGCGCCTGCAAATTGACTTTGTCGACAGCGTCGTAAAACGGCTTGTCGTAGCCGTTGTCATGGTTGTGAACGAACAGTAGCCCACGGACTTCGTGCGCCTCACCTTCATCGACCGAGTACTTTGCCCTCCACGAATCCGAGCATCTGGCACAGTCGATCGTCATGCACAACGATTTGAAGGCCCCACGCAGACTCGTAGAAGTGATCGAACCCTCCGCATAACTCTTCAAATCAGTATGCAGATACACCATCTTGCCTAGATATGGGTCGCGGTAGTGAAAGACGACATCACCCGGATGCGTAGCTTTCGGCTTTCCCCCATCCCCGACGTGTTTCTCATTCGAACACTCAAAGTTGTCGTCAGTCTTGGGGTGCGTCGCCCAAAGGAAATACTTAAAGATGTCCTTCGACAGACGCGCTGCGATCTCGCCAATATTTACGGTCTCCGCCACAACTCCTCCTTACTCCACAACCGCGGCTGGTCGGAATGCCAGCTACGCCTGCCGTGAAGAGTCAGGACGATTTGAGCACACCTCCAGCGAGTCGTTAGGTTAGTGGTTGGCATGGCATCCTGATCCGCCAGATTCGCGCCCCGATGCTGCCCCAGCGCGGATCAAACACTCCGGTGAAATCAATTTCATTTCCTTGGTCGGGCCCTTGCATCGGTCCGTGCCACCAATCCCACTACCAAGGAGATCCAGTGTGTTTTCTACGATCCTGTCCCAGGGCGCGCGGTTCGCGCTTCCTGCTGTTGCTGGCCCGGCTTCCGCCGTGCTGCTGCCCCTCGCGGTGTACGTGCTGATGCGCCGCAAACTCAGCATCCAGGTGAACCTGAGCTGACCACATCGCGGCAATAGCCGCCCTTCCCTTCGTCCCCATTCGCGCCGCCTGGCTCTCCGGAGCCAGGCGGCGCTTTTCATTTGGAGCTCAACATGCCCCGCAAATCCATCCCGGCCGAAACGACGGCCGTCATCGAGACCGCGTTGCCCGCCGGCCCGCAGACCTACCTGCTCCTGCGTGAAGCGCATTCCACCAAGCTCGGCCCTCGCTCGCTCGGCGCCATCCTCTACCAAGTGCTCACCGACACCGCGCGCCAGGCGCTCTTCCTGCGCATCGCCGGCAATGAGGGCGGCGGCTACGTCTCCGATGAAGCCGTGCCCGTGCGCTCTATCATGCGGTGCGTCAGCGAACACCCGGCCGACCAGCCCCTGCGCGCCACCGTGTTCAAACCGGCCTTCGTCGGCAGGTCGAGCAACAACTGGGGCTTCCTGTCGGCCATCCTGTTGACCGAAGGCCTGCTGAGCCGCGACGGTGACAAGCCGCATCTGCTGGTCGATACCGGGCGCTGGGAAGCGTGGTGGGCCGACCACATGGCAATCGGCGGCGACCTCTCCGAGGTGCGCGTCGGCAAAGAGCAGCCGCAGGCGATCGCCGAAGAAGGCGGCAGCGTCGGCCAAGTCGAAGCCGTGGAGGGCGCTGCGGATGGCGCAGTGGCCGTCGATGCTGACGAGGCCATGACCGCGTCCGAGCCCGACAAGCCGGCTCGCGGCCGGCGCAAGGCCCGAGCTGCCGAGCAGGAGTAGCAGTCATGGGCGACCTGAACCCCGATCAATGGTTCAAGGCCGTCACCGCCGATGATCTGCGCCTACAAGGCGTCGACATCGGCGATGGCGAGACAGCGCCGCAGGCCGTCGAGCGCTTGGCCGACGAAATGGGCGTCGATCTACCAGCCGTGGGTCGGTGCCTTGTCTTGCTGCGCTCGGGCCGCTGCATGCTCAGCGGCGGCTCGCCGATGGCCATGCTGTCCTACTCGCCGCGCCGCGGTGTCTACCGCGCCGCCTACGACGGCGACTGCGCCGCGGATCTGAGCTCGTTGTCGGTCACCAGCGCTGGGGTGTGGCTCACGCTGCTATCTGGCGAGATCGGCTCGTTGCCAGATGCCGAAGACCACTGGCTCATCGCCCGGTTCGCGGGTGGCGGCGTCGTCGCGTCCAACCGCTATGTCAGCGACTTGGCCACCGACTACGCGCGCCAGGTGGACGTGCCGCAGATCAGGTTCCTGCCGTCTGAACACGGCAGCTACGAGCGCCTGCTCGGCCGGGCGTTCTGGCGCTGTGCAACGCACTGCCTGCGATAGCGCCGGCTCAATGCCGGATCACAGGGCTCCACCCCTCCCGTCCTTCCTTCTCACCAAGCAACCCACGGCCCCATGTGCGCGAGCACATGGGGCTTTGTCATTCAAGGAGAACTCATGTCTACGTCAACCGATGGCCCGCGGGCGGATGCAGATCCGCAGTTGGCCGGAACATCCCAGCCCACCCTGCCCCGCCTGGAACTCGGGCAGCTCGTCAGCACGCCGGGCGCGCTGAAGCTCCTGATGAAGCGCGGCGTCAGCCCCATCAGCCTCTTGGCCCGCCATGCCCGCGGCGATTGGGGGCAGATTCCCGCCGAGGACGCGCGATCGAACCGCGAGGCGCTCATTCAGGGCTTCCGCGTGATGTCGAGTTACGCGCTGCCCGATGGCGGTGTTATCTGGGTCATCACCGAGGCCGACCGCTCAGTGACGACCTGTCTACTGCCGTCGGAGTATTGAATCGTGAATACCCCGAAATACCTACCGCCACTCGACCACGACCTTGCATTGCTGGTCGAGAGCCTGGCCGATGAAGATCGGCAGGAATTTTGGTCCGAGAGGGCAGCGATACGACAGCACTCGGGCGGACTTTCACGCCGTGATGCCGAACGTGCAGCGTGGCAAGACACGGTGCGTCACTTTGGCCTTCAAGCGCACCCCGACACGCCGATGGACGCGTCACCGCGCCAGAGGGACCAGAAATAGACCGGGGGCATGTCCGGTGCCGCGCTGGTCCGTGCGCTGGCGCTGGCATCGCCACGCCCTTCTTCAACCTATGCCCACTGGACGCCAGACCAAGCCGGCAGCCCCACGGACTTGTACTTCGTGGGGCTCCGCCCGGGGCAAGATGGTGCCAGGGGGCAAGACATCACGAGTTGCCCGATGAAACGTCAATTCAAGTTCACCAAGAAGGCGCTGGATGCGCTCGCGCCCGATGCAGTCGCACGCGAGGTCGAGTACAGCGACACCGACATTGCCGGCCTGCGCGTCGTCGTCAACAGGCTGGGGCGCAAGGCTTGGCTGCTGCGCTACACCTTCCACGGCAGCAAGCGCTCGATGAAGATCGGCGAGTACCCGGCCATCGACATCAATGAAGCCCGCCTGCTTGCCAGCGAGGCACGTGCTCAGATCGCGCGGGGAACTGACCCTCAACTTTCGCGCACCCAAGAGGCCATGCTTCGCGGCATCACCTTGACGCGCTTCATGGAGGAGGACGCTCTCAAGCACTTCAAGGCAACCCAGCGCAGTTACCGCGACTCTCTGGGCAGGTGGAAGCGGCACCTCCAGGAAAAATTCGGGGCGACACCGATCGGTGAAATCCGGACGCAGGGCATTCAGCGACACCATGACATGCTCAAGGACCGACTCAGCCCGGCCACGGCCAACCGCGTCTTGGCCTTGCTGAAACGATCCTTGAACTTGGCCATCGTGTGGGGCAAGTTAGAGAAGAACCCATGCCGCGGTGTGCGAATGCACCCCGAGAACAACCACAGGCAGCGCTACTTGGCAGGCGATGAACTCCGGCGATTCATGCAGGCACTCGATTGCGAGCCGAATCAGACGGCAGCCTCGCTATTCAAGTTCCTGCTGGCCGTCGGCGTGCGACGTGGGGAAGCGCTGACCGCCAAGTTCAGTGACATCTCCATCGAAACGGCAACCTGGCGCCTTCGCAACGTCAAGAACAACAAGGCTCGCACCGTGTACCTGAATCAAACTGCGCTGGAGATCGTTAAGCGACAGCGAAATGTCTCGCGGTGGGACTGGGTATTCCCTGCGCGCGACGGCCGAGATGCTCATATGGCCGACCCCAGAAAGGCATTCAAGCGTGTCATCGAAAGGGCCGGAATCAGTGACATCGTTGTTCACTCGTTACGACACTCACATATCACGTTAGTTGCCCAGCACTACCCGCTGCAAGTTGCAAGTTGGCTTGCCGGCCACCAGACACTGGCGGTGACGGCGAAGTACGCGCATGCGCAAGAACATCAGCTGCGCGAAGCATCTGGAATGATCTCCAATATTCTGACCAACGCGGCTGCAGCATCCGGCGCCTGACGAAATTTCGGAGAGCGAATTTCGCTCTCTTTTTTTCCTGCTGCAGGACACCCTTTCTCATCACCCTGTAACCATGCATATCATCGCCAGTTGCCATACCTAACTCCATTTTCAGACGCACTTAGCCATGAGCTCCGTCCCGCCTGAGCACTTGCTTGCTGACCTGATAGCCGCCCTACCCAAACGCGGGAGTCTTGGCGCCGCCAGGGGCTCGGTCATCGAACTTGAGACGCACGACAGTACCGAAGAATTCATCGATCTCTTCAAGCCCTGGGCGGCTGCCGTGGAGAAGGGCATGGCTGCGGATGCCCCTGAGGACATGCGCGAAGAGCGTCTGCGGCGTGCCGACCACGAGCTATGTGCCTATGTCGACGAGTACCCTGCAAAGGGCGATTTGCTGTCGCTGATAGTCGCACTTGAAGATGGCCTGAGAGCGCGCACGAACTCGGCAATGCTGACCGCTCCTGTGTGCCATCGCGAGCGGGCCTTCCTTTTCACAGGATGGATGACCGAAATCCTGCGCGACTACGGGCTTCATCACCACGGACTCTACAAAAAGGAACTGGATCGATTGACCAGCGCCTTCAACCAATCCGCCGCTGCGCTCGAGCGACTCGACAAGCTGATGGAGCAGATCGGTCGTCACGTGCTTGTCGACCAGATGATCGGGCACGGTCATCGCGAGCGCATCTCGGACGTTCGTGAGGACGTCGTTGCCATGGCCGCGCTGTACAGGGACCTGCTGACCCGGGACGATGACGCTGGCATCAAGGCCCTGCTGGTCGACAACGGCCATGAGATCCGTCGCCAGTTCGCCGAGTCCTGCGCGTTGCTGTGCCTGAAGGTGTACGGGCATGTCACCACGCAGATCCTGCAGCAGTGTTTCAACCTCAAGCGCATGCACCACCTGCAGGCGCTGCGGCCGCCCGAGCAAGGGCCCACCGATGCTGAAGCCGAGCGCAAGCGACTGGATCGCGGCATGAGCACGTCCCTGACGCGCGCGCTGAGGCTGGCCCAGCGAGAGCACTGGCCGACGCTGCCCATGCTGCAGGCGCTGGCGCGGTCTCGCTAGGCGTCAGCGTGTCGTTCTCCACGCGGAGGAACCGCAAGGGGGCGATGCAGCGGAGAGGGGGCCTGAGTCCAAGGGCCATGGTTTCGGGTCGGACATGCACGAGGTGTCGTGCAGTCTTTCCCTGTCCGAGCCCTGTTTTGCGGAAATGACACTCCCTGTTCGAGATCGGCATGTCGCTGATCGAACCGTCGAACAGGAGGATTCATGTCACTCAATGTCGAGGCGACACCGCAGGACGCCACCGAGCGTTCCACCCCGCCGTCCAGCATCGCGGTCGCGGTGCTGGGCGCCCCCGCGCCGCAAGCCGGCGCCGAATCCGGGACCGCCATCGGAGCTGTAGCTTCCGGGGCTACAGCTACCGGCGCCGCTGTTCCTGGCACTGCACCGCGGGGCAGCCCGGCCGGTCGTCTCCGGTTGGTCCCCGCGTCGGGCGCCGCCGCCGAGGGCGAGCCGTCGAGTCCCGTGCCGGCGGCTCGCCGCCCCGTCGAGAAGTCCGTTCCCGGCGTCAAGTACCTGAGGACGCTGCAAACGCCCGGTCAGGACCACGTCACCTACGGCGGGCGGATTCCCTTCGAGGGACGCCACGTCTGGAACACTTATGGCACGGTGCCGCCCAGCACCCATCTGCAGATGCTGATCAAGCACGAGCGGGCCATCGCCCTGGCCAAACACGGCACGGACCCGCGCCTGGGCTCCATGCCCGTCAACGTCGTGATCGAGCAGTACCTGAACGATCGCGCCGACAAGAAGTCAATCGACAGCGATCGATCCCGGCTTCGCCTGCTCGCCCATCAGATCGGCGACATGCCCGTCTGCGAGGTGCGGCCGGCCACGCTCATCCGCGTGTACGACACCCTGTGCGGAGACAAGGATGCGCTGGGCAACAAGCGGCGCGAGCATTCCACCGACAACCGCTACCGCGCGGCTGCCAAGGCCTTCTTCTCCTGGTGCCATCGGCGCGGTCTGATCGATAGCAATCCGGCCAAGGTGCTGGCGATGAAGCCGGAGAACCCGAACCGCACCCGCATTCTCAATGCGGACGAGGTGGCCGACTTCGACGCGGGCCTGCAAGACTCTCCTGTCAAGGTCCAGCTGTTCTGCAAGTTCCTGCTCTTCACCGGCGGTCGTTCGGGCGAAGCGCTCCACGCCTTGCACGAGGACATCGACATCCGCGCCGCGACCTGGGTGATCCCCAACTCCAAGAGCGGCCGGCCGCGCATCGTGCCGTTGTCGGACCTAGCGCTAGGCGTGGTCCGGGAGCTGCAGGCGATCCGCGTCAACCCGTACCTGTTCCCCTCGCGCAATGGACGCAGCCACATGAGCCGCCCTGGCAAACGCTATGCCGAACTGCTGGCCCGCGCCGGCATCGAAGGGCTGCGCATGCATGACTTGCGCCGGACCTTCGCGACCTGGGCCGTGCAGGCTGACGAGCGCGACAGCACCATCCATGACGTCAGCCGCGTCCTCGGGCATAGCAGCGTCAAGGTGACCGAGCGCTACGTCGCCACCTCGCCCCGCTGCAGCCGCCAGGTGGTCGTCGGCGCCGCCAGCATGTACCAAAGCAGCCTGGCCGCAGCCCAGGCCCGACCGTCTGATCCCGCCGGCTCCCTGCCGGCCTCTTCGTCCCTGACCTCTTCCATGGAGCAAGCATGATTACTGAAACCTTCGGCGATGAACGTGATTACGAGGACGGCGGCCTGCACATCAGCGGCATGAGGCCTCCGCGCTCTGAATCAAGCGATGCGGGCGACTTCACCGACGAGTTCATCGCCACCGCCGACGAGGTGCTGACGCCGAACACCAGTTGGGTCGACCCGGTCTCGGTCGGCAATGAAATCCGTCGTCTCGCGGGCAAGATGGCCAAGTTCTGGAACGCTACGCGGCATGGCCAGAACGTCACCTTTCACGAGGGCGTGGCGCATATGTCCAGGACGGGTGTGCTCGGCAGCTGGACGCCGCGAGGCGGCGAGGTCCCCAAGCCGGTGAGCGCCTTCAGCAATTCGCTGATCGAGGTCGATGCGCTGTCTCTCGGCCAGCTGCTGTCGCGCTGCAAAGACAACAGCAGCGTGGTCTGGATGAACGGCTTCCATGCGATCCATTTCCACTTCGGTATCGCGATCCTCGACACCGAGGAACGCCTGCATTGCTGGCTGCCTTACGCCTGAAGGCATCCAGCGGTCCTACTGGCCCTCGCGGCCAGTTCTCAGCGGCCACCGGACGCGGTGGCTTCGCTGAGTGCCCCGCTCGCACCGACGCTCGCGTCGTCCGAGCTTCCGACCCGCAAGACGATGTCTGCGCGGTCGCCCCCCCCTGCCCGCGGCATTGGCCGGTGCTGTCGACAGGGGCTTCGCGATCTCCGCACAGGGTGTGCGGGGGCGCATTCCACCAACTCATGACCAGGAGCCCCCATGTACAACTTCTCCAAAGCCATCCAGATGCCCGACGGCTCGCTGCTGCGCATCGAGCAGATGGCCCGCGTCTCGCTCTACGACAACGGTGTCGGCGTGCTGGACGACCGCGGTCGCATGATCAACTGGATCGAATGCACCGACGTGGACAAGCGCAACGCCATCGCCGCCATCCTGCTCGACGTGATGAATTCGCCGCGTCGCGCCAAGCAGCCCGACTGGCGGTTCCTGCACGATGCCGAAGCAGCCCCCCAAGCCCCCGTGCCGGCCGAGACGCCGATGCATGCGCTCGTGCCGCCGCGCCGGCAGTTGTCGGCTGACGCGCGCGAAGCATCGGCGTCGCCCCTGGCTTCGGTACAGGCATCGCCGATGACGAGCACGAGCGCACCCAAGGATTGAAGCGCGGCCCTGGCGAAGTGATGCGTTGATCGCTGCGCCAGGACGCTCGCTCGCAAGTTCCAAGCAGACCGCCTCGATGGCGGTCTTTTTTTTCTTCCTTCGGCAGTGGCGACCTGGATGGCCGCTGCCGGTGTCATTTATCCGATGGGGGAGTAAAGACATGCAATTTGACACCGACGAGGTCTTGCACGCGGCAGGCCTCGATCCCGGGCGGGATTCGGTAACTGGGGGCGTCGCAGCAAGCCGCGCCGCCATCGATGCTTGTGCGATGACTGGAGGCTTGCTTCGCGCCGCCATCGGCAAGCCCATCCAGCCCGGTCCGAGCCGCGGCGACGAGGACTTGCTGTCCCATTTCGATGCCCGCTTCATGGCCTTGATCCGGCAGGAGTTGGTGGAACCTGGCAACGCTGCCTTGCTGGGCGGTGGAGGGGAGGACGACGGTGACGGCATGGCCGATCAGCGTCTGCTCGACGCCCAAGCGCTGGCCGACTACCTGACGCTCCGGCAGGCGGGCCGCCCTGCCGGCCCAACAGACTTGCAGCATGCCTTGAAGCGAGCTGGTCTGGACAGGCAGGGGCGGCGCGGCATCATCCGAGCCCTTGGCCCCCGCGTCGTCGTGGGATTCGATGCTGAGTGGGTCCGCTCCAAGCGCGGTCGGAATTTGATTATTTGCGTCCAGCTTTACTTGATCGGCCCCACCGGCAAGACGCACGTCAAAGTGATCGAGCTGATTGGGCCCGATGGCCAGGGCTACCGTCCTCGTCTGTCCGACGCGCTGGCCGAGTTGCTGGACGAAGCGGATGCAGAGGGTGTCATCGACGAATGGCCACACGAAGTGCTGCTGGCCGGGCACTTCACGCGGGCGGACCTGACGGCGTTCTCTGATTTCAAGGAGCTGCGCGGCCAGTTGGACGGCGTGAACGGCACCTTCGCAACGGTGGCCGAGCCAGCCGTTCTGAAGCCGAGCGCGAATTTCGCTCGTGAGACCAGACTCAAGAGCAAGTACCACTTCCTGGTCGAGAACGGCATCGACCTGACCCAGCTGAAGGTCCGCATCGTCGACACCAGCCGCATCGCCCCGCCGGGGACGCCGCTGGAGAAGATCGGGCAGTGGCTGGGCGAGCCCAAGATCGAGCTGCCGGCGGGTTTCAGCAAAGAGGACATGCTCAGCTTCGCTCGCAAGGAGCCGGCACGCTTCCGTGAATACGCGGTTCACGACGCGCGCCTGGCGGCGCTGTACGCGATCTGGACGATGTGGTTCTGCGACCGGTTCCTGGGCCTGCGAGGGCTGTCATCGACGGTCAGCGGCATTGCGGTTCGGCTGGCCGAGCAGTGCATGCGGCGGGATGGTGTCCACCCGGATGTCGCGCTGAATTTCGAGACGCGCAAGCGCACGGCCTGGGGTACGCGCGACGACAGACCTATCACGATCAGTGAGCGGGTTCCGACGCCCATCCGGCGCTGGCTGGAGCCGTTCGTTTCCGACGCCTTCCTCGGTGGGCGGAATGAGTGCTTCCAGTTCGGCCCATCCAAGGTCGGGACTTTCTACGACCCGGATCTGGCTGGGGCCTATGTCACTGGCTTGGCCTACGTGCAGTCGCTGGACTACTCAAAGGCCTACACAACTCGGGATGTGAAGGACCTAATCGGCCACGTCGCGGCGTTCGCCCAGGTGAAGTGCAAGTTTCCGGCGGGCACCCGATTCCCCTGTCTGCCTCAGCGGGTCGGTGACTTCGGGCTGTACTTTGTGCAGGAGGGGATAAGCATCGCTACGGCGCCCGAGATCGAGCTGGCCCTTGCGATGGGCGCCGAGATCGAGATCCTGTTCGCGGTGGTGATTCCCTGGAAGAAGCGCGCTGACGTCTTCCTGGAAAGCGCCCAGCGCTTGCGTGCCCCGGCCAAGTCCGCGAAGAAGTCGGCCAAGGCGACCGCTGCTAGCCTTGATCAAGACCTGCTCGATGAAGCGGCACGCGGCATGTTGGCACTGCCGGGCCTTGCCTTTCCGCCGGAGTCGCACGGTGACACGGGCTATCGGCCTATGGAGAGCTTTGCCATCTACGTGCGGCAGATGCGCCTGCTGTTCCGCCGGAAGTCACTCGCCTTCGAGTTCATGAAGGTGATCGGGAACGGCGTTTATGGCAAGGTCGGCCAGGGCCACAAGGGCAAGCGGCAGTTCGGGCCGCGCGAGATGGAGAGTCGCCTGGTCGGTCCGTCGCGAATGTCTGAAGCGGCGATCGCAGCGCTGGTATGCGGCTTCATCCGTGCCGTGGTGGGCGAGATCCTGTGGAAGCTGCCAGCCAGCGCCACGGCCATATCGGTGACGACGGACGGCATGCTCATCGACGTGCCGCCAGAGCAGATGGATCTCAGCGGCGAGATGTGTCGGCGCTACCAGGCCTTGGTTGACCGGGTGGCGCCGGGCACGTCCATGATCGAGCTGAAGCACCAGGTCCGGCAGGTCTTCGCAGCCCGCACCCGCGGGCAGTTCACAACGCTGCCCGATGGCGACCATCCCTTGGTCATCGCCAAAGCTGGGCACAAGGTCGTGCTCGACGGCGACGAGGCCCATCGACAGTGGCTGATGAGCCCGGCTGGTCAGTCCGACTTCATGGTGCGCCTGGCCTTGAATCGCTACCCCGGGCAGGTCCTCGTGCGCGACATGCCCTTTTCGGCCCGCCAGCAGTTGGAGAACGACTGGGACTTTCAGAAGGAGCCCAAGGACGTGAAGGTGGCGCTGGAGTTCGATTTCAAGCGCATGCCGGTCGATGCCCGAATGGTCCAGGTGGAGGGCTTCGGCGTAGAGCATCTGGCCTTCGACACTGTGCCCTGGCCCACGGCCGAGCAGGGCGAACTGGTGCGGACGATCTTTGATCGGTGGCGGCAGACGAACTGCCTCAAGTCCATGGACGACTGGAATCGCTGGCGCGCCGAGATGATGCTGCGGCTGCGCAACCGCAGGATCGTGCGCGTCGACCAGGCAGTCTCGGACTCGTCGATCGTGTCATCGAAGTCCGATGGCAAGGACCGGGCGACGGCAGGCGGCAGCACCACGCGCGGGGTGACGGGCCGCGTCTATGCGCGCGGCGGCGAGGACAAGTACCTGCGCATCGTCGTGCGCACGTTCCTATGCGCGTTCGTCAAGCGCGCCTGGGGGCTCGCCGAACCTGGACTCAGCCAAGCCGAGCTGGCGACCTGGCTCACTGAGCAGGGCTATCCGGTGAAGCTCCACGATGTGAAGAACGCTGGCCGGTCGGTGCTCAATGAAAACGTCGCAGTGCACGCGCCCGATGTGCAGCGGTTCCTGGCGCTGGTGAAGGGCCGATTCACAACCCTGGAGGTCGAGCGGTTCCTGGTCGCCGAGGTCTAGGACCGATGGGTTCAGCACCTGGCTGGGGTGTGCAACGCCAAACCCCAGCCAGGTGCCCATGACCAAGCCCCGTTGAGCTGTGCTCAACGGGGCTTCGTTGCTTCATAGACGCCGCGCTGTCGTCGTAAGTAGAAACGCCCGCCGCAGATCGAACTTCCACTGAGTTAGTCCGTACGCACCCCGAATATCATCGATACCCAAATAGGGGAGAAGAATTCGATGGCACAAATCGATTCGGGTATGGATTCCAGGGTGGCGGTCCTGGTGGATTGCGACAACACCACGCCCGAGATTCTGGAATATGCGCTGCGGGTCGTCGCCCAGTTTGGGCGGGTGGTGCTGCGGCGGGGCTATGGCAACCACGCCACCCTGGCCAACAAGTGGCAGGAAGCGCTCGTGCGCCTGGCCTTCACGCCCTGCCTGCAGTACCAGTACGCCGCCGGCAAGAACACGGCCGACATTGCGCTGGCGCTGGACGCGGTCGAAGCCCTCTTCGATCAGCGCGCCGACACCTTCTGCCTGGTCACCAGCGACTCCGATTTCGCCTACCTCTGCCGCAAGCTGCGCGAGCGCGGCGCCACTGTGCACATCGTCGGCGAGGCCAAGACACCCGATGCGCTGCGCAACGCCAGCGACCAGTTCTTCGAATGGCTGCCCCCCGAGCCCCCCGCTGAGCCGGCAGGGTCGGCGGCTGCGGCCAAGGCCGCACCGCCGCCCGCTCCCAAGCCGGTGCCCAAGAAGCGCCCCAAGGCCGTGCTCAATGCCGTGAGCCTGCTTGTGGCCGACACGCCCGACGGCCGCGTCGGGCTAGGCGCGCTGGGCCAGTACCTCAAACGCACCGACCCCGGCTTCTCGCCAAAGGCCTACGGCCACGCCGCACTGTCCGATATGGTTCGGGCCTACCCCGAACTGCTGCTGGCCCAGGAGAACAACTCCGGTCACTGGGTCAGCCTCAAACCCAAGGCCGCCGCCCCGGCGTCGGCCTCCGCTACCGCTTCCTGAATTCATTCATGCTCGACGACATCAAGAAAACCCTCTGGGCCACGGCCGACAAGCTGCGCGCCAATATGGACGCGGCCGAATACAAGCACCTGGTGCTGGGCCTGATCTTCGTGAAGTACATCTCCGACACCTTCGCCGCGCGCCGGGCCGAGGTGGTGGCACGGTTGGCCGACCCGAACGACGAGTACTTCTATGGCGACGTCAGCCTCGAAGACCTGGCAGCCGAGGCCGACGACCGCGACTACTACACCGCCGTAAACGTGTTCTGGGTGCCCGAGGCGGCCCGCTGGGAATCCCTGCGCGGCCAGGCCAAGCGGCCCGAGATCGGCAAGCTGATCGACGAGGCGCTGAGCCTGATCGAGGCCGAGAACCCCAAGCTCAAGGGCATCCTGGACAAGCGTTATGCCCGTGCGCAGCTGCCCGACGGCAAGATGGGCGAGTTGGTGGACCTGGTGTCCACCATCGGCTTTGGCGAGAACCCGAGTAGTGCCCGCGATGTGCTGGGTCAGGTGTACGAATACTTCCTGGGCATGTTCGCTAGCGCCGAGGGCAAGCGAGGCGGTCAGTTCTACACGCCGGCCAGCATCGTCAAGACGCTGGTCGCCGTACTGGCACCGCACCACGGGCAGGTCTACGACCCCTGCTGTGGCTCGGGCGGCATGTTCGTGCAGAGCGAGCGCTTCATCGAGGCCCATGGCGGCAAGCTGGGCGACGTATCCATCTACGGCCAGGAAGCCAACCCCACCACCTGGCGCCTAGCCGCAATGAACCTGGCTATTCGCGGCATCGACTTCAACCTGGGCCGCGAGCCGGGCGACACCTTCACGCGCAACCAGCACCCCGACCTCCGCGCCGACTTCATCCTGGCCAACCCGCCCTTCAACATCAGCGACTGGTGGCACGGCAGCCTAGAGGGCGACCCGCGCTGGCAATACGGCGACCCGCCGCAGGGCAATGCCAACTACGCCTGGCTGCAGCACATGCTGCACCACCTCAAGCCCACCGGCCGCGCCGGCATCGTGCTGGCCAATGGCTCGATGAGTTCCAGCCAGAACAACGAGGGCGTCATCCGCGCGGCAATGGTGGATGCCGACGTTGTGGAAGTCATGGTGGCCCTGCCCGGTCAGCTGTTCTTCAACACCCAGATTCCGGCCTGCCTCTGGTTCTTAGCCAAGAGTAAGCCCGGTGCGCGCAAGGGACAGGTCTTGTTCATCGACGCGCGCAAGCTGGGCCGCATGATCTCGCGTGTGCAGTGCGAGTTTGCTGATGAAGAGATCGAGCGCATTGCGGCTACGGTGGCTGCCTGGCGTGGCGAAGTCCCGACCGGCGAGGTGGTTGGCGAGTACGGCGATGTGCCGGGCTTCTGCCGCAGCGTGCCGCTCGCCGAGATTGCTCAGCACGGCCATGTGTTGACGCCGGGGCGCTATGTGGGCGTCGAAGAAGTCGAAAACGATGACGAGGCCTTTGCCGACAAGATGACCCGCCTGACCGAGCGGCTGGGCGAGCAGATGGCTAAGGGGGTGGAGTTGGATGCGCTGATTCGGGCAAAGCTTGGAGGCCTTGGGTATGAGTTTTGAGCTCACGACCCAGTCGGTCATCGAACTCGTCAGCGACGGTGTGCTCTGGGTAGAAGATGGAAACCATGGGGAGAATCGGCCGCTTGCGCCTGAGTTCGTTGACCAGGGCACTCCGTTCGTTCGGCCTGACGATCTATCGAATGGCACCGTCAACTTTCGTGAATGCGACCACATCAACGAGGCGGCGCTCAAGCGAATCAGGAAGGGTAAGGGGAAGGCGGGCGATATCGTCTTTACTCACCGCGCTACGGTGGGTCGAATTGCACGAGTTGGTGCGGGCGCGCCTGATTTCGTCGCGAATCCTGGCGTGACGGTTTATCGCAGTAAACGCACAGACGTTCTTGACACCAACTACTTGTACTACTTTATGCAGGCGCCGTACTTTATGCGGCAGGTCTGGGCTGAGGCAGGCAACACAGACACCTTTCCCTATGTCAGCCTGACACAGCAGCGGCGGTTAAAGATTTGCTACCCGCGCATTGAAACCCAACGCGCCATCGGCGAGGTGCTTGGATCTCTCGATGACCGCATCACACTGCTACGCGAAGCCAACGCCACTCTGGAAGCCATTGCCCAGGCGCTGTACAAGTCCTGGTTCGTGGACTTCGACCCCGTGCGAGCCAAGCGCGAAGGCCGCCCCCCCGAAGGTATGGACGAAGCCATCGCCGTTTTCTTCCCCGATGGCTTCGAGAACTCGGAGCTAGGGCAGGTGCCGAAGGGCTGGAGGACTGCGACCCTCGGTGACTGCACTGCGTATCTGAACCGAGGTATCTCACCCAAGTACATTGACAAGGGCGGCGTTCTGGTCCTAAACCAGAAATGCGTTCGAGACTTCGCTGTCGATTCAACAAAGGCGCGTAGGCACGACCCTGCCCAAAGGAAGGTGGAAGGGCGCGAGCTGCAACCGGGTGACGTTCTCGTGAACTCAACAGGCGTAGGCACGTTGGGGCGCGTCGCTCAGCTTGTTGAACTCGAAGAGCCATCGATCGTCGATTCCCATGTCACAGTCGTTCGCACGAACGAAAGACTCAGCTGGAACTTCTTGGGGCTGACACTCATGCGCATGCAGCCCCAGATCGAGCAGTTCGGAGAAGGCACCACAGGACAGACTGAACTGAGCAGGGGCAAGCTGGCAGGCATCCCGCTCGTCGTCCCTCCAGTAGCAGTTGTCAAGCGCTTTGACGAAATCGTCGTCCCGCTGCGGAAGTGCATCGCGGCGAACCAGGTGCGAGCAAAGACGCTCGCAGCCCTTCGAGAATCCCTGCTCCCCCGTCTGATCTCTGGCCAACTCCGATTGCCGCCCGTTGAAACTGAAATCGCGGCTCTGCAATGAACGCGGAATCGACCAGCACTCAATGGAACATCGACGAGACGCGTCGGTTGGTGAACTCGCGTTGGGGGCCCGGTCAGCTCTGGAAAATCCGCCCCGTGCTCCGCGCATCAACCGTTCGCATGCTCCACGCGAACTATCACTACGCCGAGTACCAACGCATCGTCAGCACTCATGTCGACGAACGTTTGGCCGCTGGCACTGACATTTGGACGATCGGGCTTCCCGGTAGTCGACAGGAGTCCGATCAAAGCAACTTGTTCTTCATCCAGTGTGAAGCACACCTGTTCGCCTGTGCTCAAGCCATCCACGCTACCTGCGACATCCTGGCCCATGTGGTGTTCTACGCGTTGGGGCTAAACCTTGGCAGCGAGCCGTTCAAGCGGCGCGTCGATCTGCACTCGATTGCTGACTTTCTGAAGAAGACGAAGCAGGCCGACGCCAGACTGGTGCCGTTGAGTGAGGAATTCGAGCTACTGCGGCAGAGCGCGGAATTTCTTGAAATCAATGCTCTGGTTAATCAGCTCAAGCATCACGGCGGTCCCACTGTGAATCTGGCGCTGGAGCCAGCCGAGGGCCAACCGTACGAGGTGCGCTTTGATGAGTTCCAACGACCGGACGGTTCTCGGCCAGCCAAAGCGGCCAAGCAGGTTCTGGGTTCAGCGTACGAACGTGTCAACGTCGCCACGGTCAATATCGGAAGAGCTCTGAACGTGTGGCTGCACGCCTGCGCGCCCGCTACCGCCGCAGAAGCGACCGCAGTTGATGCCGAAGCCAGCCCGAGCTGACCTGGCAACGAGAAAGCCCATGACCGAAGACCAACTCGAAACCGACACCCTGTCTTGGCTGGCAGAGCTGGGCTACGTCCACCGCCATGGTGCCGACATCGCGCCCGATAGCGCGACGCCCGAGCGCAGCGACTACCGCCAGGTACTCCTGCGCGGCCGGCTGGCCCATGCGATTCATAAGCTGAACCCCGGCATCCCGGCCAGCGCCCGCGACGATGCACTGGCGCAGGTGCTGGATCTCGGCATCCCTGCCCTGCTCTCGGCCAACCGCGCTTTCCACAAGCTGCTGGTCAGCGGCGTGCCGGTGCAGTACCAGAAGGATGGCGAGACCCGCGGCGACTTCGTCCGGCTGATCGACTGGGGCGATGTGGCCGCCAACGAATGGTGGGCGGTCAACCAGTTCACGATCAAGGGCGCGCACCACACGCGCCGGCCGGATATCGTGCTCTTCGTCAACGGCCTGCCGCTGGTGCTGATCGAGCTGAAGAACCCGGCGGACACGCATGCCGACATCTGGAAGGCCTTCGATCAGATCCAGACCTACAAGGCCCAGATCCCCGACGTCTTCCAGTACAACGAGGTGCTGGTCATCTCGGACGGCAGCGAAGCACGCATGGGTTCGCTGTCGGCCGATGAAGAGCGCTTCCAGCAATGGCGCACGATCAGCGGCGCGGACCTGGACCCGCTGGGCCAGTTCAACGAGCTGGAGACGCTGGTGCGCGGCGCGCTGGCCCCGGCGATGCTGCTGGACTACCTGCGCTACTTCGTGCTCTTCGAGGACGACGGGCGGCTGATCAAGAAGATCGCCGGCTATCACCAGTTCCATGCGGTGCGAGCGGCCATCGAGCATGTGGTCGCGGCATCCCGGCCTGACAGCAGCGCGGCACTGCGCGGCAAGGGCGGCGTGGTGTGGCACACCCAGGGCAGCGGCAAGAGCATCACCATGACCTGCTTTGCTGCCCGGGTGATGCAAGAGCCGGCGATGGAGAACCCGACCATCGTCGTGATCACCGACCGCAATGACCTGGACGGCCAGCTGTTCGGCGTGTTCAGCCTCGCTCAGGACCTGCTGCGCGAGCAGCCGGTGCAGGCGACCACGCGGCAGGAGCTGCGGACGCTGCTGAGCAATCGCCCCTCCGGCGGCATCGTCTTCGCGACGATCCAGAAGTTCATGCCCGGCGAGGATGAGGACCTGTTCCCCATGCTCTCCGACCGACGCAACATCGTCGTCATTGCCGACGAAGCCCACCGCACGCAGTACGGTTTCGAGGCCAAGCTCAAGGAGGTCAAGGTCCGCAGCGGGCATGCGTCCAGCGCCCTGACCACCGACGGGGCCGAGCCTGCGCACACGGCGGGGGATTTTGAGTCCCCTGCGTACAAGACCAAGTACCAGGTCGGCTACGCCCAGCATCTGCGTGACGCCCTGCCCCATGCCACCTTCGTCGCCTTCACCGGCACGCCGGTTTCAGCGGCCGACCGCGACACGCGTGCCGTGTTCGGCGACTACATCCATGTCTATGACATGCAACAGGCCAAGGAAGATGGTGCCACCGTGGCCATCTACTACGAGTCGCGCCTGGCCAAGCTGCGCCTGAAGGATGAAGACCTGCCCACCATCGATGACGAGGTGGACGAGCTGGCAGAGGATGAAGAGGAAAGCACCCAGGCCAAGCTCAAGAGCCGATGGGCGGCGCTGGAGAAGGTCGTCGGCGCCGGGCCTCGCGTGGCCAGCGTGGCGGCCGACTTGGTGACGCACTTCGAGGCTCGCGATGCCGCGCAGCGCGGCAAAGCCATGGTCGTGGCGATGAGCCGCGACATCTGCGTCCACCTCTACGACGAGATCGTCAAGCTCCGGCCCAACTGGCATGACCTCGACCCCGAAAAGGGCGCCGTCAAGATCATCATGACCGGCTCGGCCAGCGACAAGGCATTGCTGCGCCCTCACATCTACAGCAGCCAGGTCAAGAAGCGGCTGGAGAAGCGTTTCAAAGACCCGGCCGATCCGCTAAAGCTCGTGATCGTGCGCGACATGTGGCTCACTGGTTTTGACGCCCCCTGCGTACACACCATGTACGTGGACAAGCCGATGAAGGGCCACAACCTCATGCAGGCGATTGCCCGCGTGAACCGCGTCTTCAAGGACAAACAGGGCGGATTAGTGGTCGACTACATCGGCATCGGCAACGAGCTGAAGGCGGCCATGCGCGAGTACACGGCCAGCCAGGGCCGCGGCCGGCCGACTGTCGATGCGCACGAGGCCTATGCCGTGCTGGCCGAGAAGCTGGATGTGCTGCGGGCCATGCTGCACGGCTACGACTGGAGCGGTTTCCTGACCGGCGGCCACAAGACATTGGCGGGTGCAGCCAACCATGTGCTTGGCCTGAAGACCGAGGGCAACCGCGACGGCAAGAAGCGCTTCGCCGACGCAGCCCTGGCCATGAGCAAGGCCTTCACGCTGTGCTGCACCCTGGACGAGGCCAAGGCCGTGCGCGAGGAAGTTGCCTTCCTGCAGGCGGTCAAGGTGATCCTGACCAAGCGCGACATCTCGCAGCAGAAGAAGACCGACGAGCAGCGCGAACAGGCCATCCGCCAGATCATCAGCCAAGCGGTAGTGTCCGACGCTGTCGTGGATATCTTCGATGCGGTCGGCCTGGACAAGCCCAACATCGGCCTGCTCGACGACGAGTTCCTGGCTCAGGTGAAGAACCTGCCCGAGCGCAATCTGGCGGTGGAGCTGCTGGAGCGGCTGCTGGAAGGCGAGATCAAGTCCAAGTTCGCCAGCAATGTCGTGCAGCAGAAGAAGTTTTCCGAGCTGCTGGGCAACGTCATCACCCGCTACCAGAACCGCTCGATCGAGACCGCGCAGGTCATGGAAGAGCTGGTCGAGATGGCCAAGAAGTTTCGCGAGGCGGCGTCACGCGGCGAGGCCCTGGGCCTGACCGACGACGAGGTCCGGTTCTATGACGCGCTGGCCAACAACGAGTCGGCCGTGAAGGAGCTGACCGACGAGACGCTGAAGAAGATCGCCCATGAGCTGACCGAAAACCTGCGCAAGAACCTGAGCGTGGACTGGTCCGAGCGCGAGAGTGTGCGCGCCAGCCTGCGGTTGATGGTCAAGCGCATCCTGCGCAAGTACAAGTACCCGCCGGACATGCAGGACGCGGCGGTGGAGCTGGTGCTGCAGCAGGCGCAGGCGTTGGGGGAGAGCTGGTCTTGAACGCCAAGCAACCGAAGATTTTCAACTCGTAAAAGGCGTCTGCAAAATCACCAAAGCACGCCGACTTTGAGAAAAATGGGAGAAACGTTCGATGCCAATGAACTACAAGCAATATCAGGACGAAGTAACAGCGGACGTGGCAAAAGTCCTCGGCGACGCTGAATGCCAACCAATCCTATTCATCGGATCCGGTTTCTCAAAGCGATATGCGAGAGGTCCAAACTGGGAGGAGCTCTTGACAACACTTGCTAAGAACTGTCCTCTTATCGAAAAGGACTTCGCCTACTACAAGCAAGCGTACAACGGCGATCTGAAAAAGATTGGCTCTGTATTTACAGATATCTATCGAGAGTGGGCATGGGGCAGTGGCAAAGAGCACTTTCCTGCCGAATACTTTACTTCTGCAGTTCCTGCCGACATCTTTATAAAGTACATGATCTCACAGTTGCTGACCGGCCTCGGCCCCGACGCAAAGGGCTCGTATGGCTCTGAGGAACTTGATGCCGAGATCGATGCACTGAAGAGCATTAGCGCGCACGCCATCATTACAACGAACTATGACCAAGTAATCGAGCCGCTGTTCCAAGAATACGAACCTGTGGTTGGCCAGCAAATAATGAGGAAGGGCTACTTGGCGATTGGTGAAATATTTAAAATCCACGGCTGCCGAACAATCCCACTCTCGATCGTTGTTAACGAAGCCGATTATCAGCGCTTCGACGAAGACCACAAATACCTAAGCGCCAAGCTGCTGACCTACTTTATCGAGCATCCACTCATATTCATTGGATATCGCGCTGACGACCCCAACATCAAGGCAATCCTGCATGATGTTTACCGCATGGTTCGCGCCTCCACGGCGGACACAGTACCCAACATCTATATCCTACAGTGGGATGAAAACATTACCGAGTCATCCTACCCCGCCCGGGAGTATGTCATTTCTGTCGCACCAGACATTAATCTTCGGATAAAGAGCATTTCCGCGAACTCATTTGAATGGGTATTCAGGGCATTCGGTCAGGCAGGAAGTTTAGAAAAAATAAACACTAAGCTCTTGCGGGCATTGATGGCTCGATCCATCGATCTCATTCGATCTGACATCCCAAAGAAGCATGTGGAGATCAACTTTCAGCAACTCGAACATGCTGTCGAGTCGGGCGAGAACTTCGCAAAGATTTTCGGTGTCACTTCACTTTCCGACCCATCAAAAGTCAACCTTGACTACAAGTACGCCATTAGTGGTGTCGCTCAGGAACTTGGGTTTGATCACTGGCATCCAGTCCGCGTGATGATCGGAAAGATTGCCGAAGATACCGGCTTTGACATTACCTCAACTGACAACCGATACCATATTGCATACAAGCTCGGCCACAAATCGGACCAACTTACTCACAAGTACACCGAGGCCGCAGTCGACCTTTTTCGTAGATTTCAGATGGGCGAACCACTCCAGCTTGACACAGGCGCTGTCGAAGTTGACAAGACCCTGGTATCTAATGTCGCAGCCTCGGGTTGAGGCCAGCACCCGGCGTCCAGGACATAGGCCAAAATGCTGCTCGATTGCCCTGAGCAAGGGAGCGGCCGGTTTCCATAAAATAGGCGGATGGCGCACTCTCACGCACTGATCAACCCTGCGATGCTTCGCTGGGCGCGTGGGCGCGTCGGTCTCGATGTACACGAGGCGGCGATCGCCGTAGGTGTGAAGCCAGAGCAGTTCCAGCGTTGGGAAGAAGGCGACGCGCAGCCCACCTTCAGGCAGGCTCAGCATGTCGCGAGCGCGCTGCATGCGCCGTTCGGCTACCTGTTCTTGCCCGAGGCGCCTGCCGATGAGCCCATCCTGCCTGACCTGCGCACCGTGGGCGGCGCCCCTGCTGGCCGGCCTAGTGTCAACCTCATGGAAACGGTCCAGCACGCCATGCAGCGGCAGGCCTGGTTCGCGGAGTACCTTCAGGAGCAAGGCGCCGGACCCTTGCCATTCGTCGGCCGTTTCAACACGAACTCCAGCGTGGCGCGGGTGGCCCAGGACATTCGCGATGTGCTTGGCGTCGATGTCGAGCAGGGGCAGCGCAACTGGGAAACGTACTACCGCGAGTTGATCGAAGCGTCCGAGCGTGCCGGGGTGCTGGTGATGCGCAGCGGCATCGTTGGCAACAACACCCATCGCAAGCTCGACGTGGGCGAGTTCCGGGGCTTCGCGATCAGCCACACGCTGGCGCCTGTCGTCTTCATCAACTCTTCCGATGCACCATCGGCACGACTGTTCACGCTGCTCCATGAGCTTGCCCATATCTGGATCGGCAGCAGCGGGATTTCCAACGCGGCGCCTGGCAACACCCGCCGTGAAGAGATCGTATGCAACGGGGTTGCCGGTGAGTTCCTTGCGCCGTCGGGTGTCTTTGCCGAGCTGTGGGCAGCGGCTGCGCAAGACCTCACTATGCGTGTGGCAGAGCTTGCACACCGATTCCATGTGAGCCGGTTCGTCGTCATCCGCAGAGCCCTGGACATGGGCCTCATTGATCAAGCGACCTACTCGGCCTTCTACCGTGCAGAGCTCGATGCCTTCCGCGCAGCAGAGGGCGGCGGTGGCAGCTTCTATCGGAATGCCGGCGCTAGGAACAGCGCCCGCTTCGCCCGTGCTGTCATCGCTGAGGCATTCAGCGGCCGCTTGCTGCTGCGCGACGCTGGCCGGCTGCTGGGGGTGCAGCCATCGAAGATCCGTGATTTCGCGGGGCAGCTTGGCGCATGACCTATCTGCTTGACGCCAACACGCTGATCGAGGCGAAGAACCGCTACTACCGCATGACGGTGTGCCCAGCCTACTGGAGCTGGGTGCAACGCAGCCATGGTGCCGGCGTGGTGGCCAGCATCGAACCCGTTGGCGCTGAACTCAGGCGAGGCAACGACGAGCTTGCTGAATGGGCCAAGAATCAGGACGGACTGTTCCTGCCCGTCTCTGATGAGGCCACGCAACAGGCGTTTGCCCAGGTCGCTGCGCATGTGGCCTCACAGGTGGTGGTGATGAAGGCTGGAGCGCTTGAAGAGTTCCTGGACGGCGCCGACCCCTGGCTCATCGCCAAAGCGATGACCACTCGGGATGCCGTCATCGTGACCCACGAGCAGTTCAACCTGCAGATGCGGCGCAAGTACAGCATCCCCAATGTGTGCCAGCACTTCGGCGTGACGTGGATCGACACCTTCGAACTGCTCAGCCGAACGGATGCCCGATTCGTCCTCGCGGACTGAATCTGGCGATGTCGATGGCGGACCGCTCCGGTCCTTCTGGTCCTGATCTGGTCAGCGTCTCGGCTGCAATCAAGCAGTTAGCCCGTGCACACCCCCGTCCCCCGCGCGTGTTGACGGCGTGCGGATCAGATGTAGGCAGGCTTACGAGCGCTTGTGCCTGTATGAATCCACAGATATAGTTGCCATTAGCACTCTCCAACATAGAGTGCTAACTTGAGGTAGAAAAAAGCCGCTCAAGGCTGGTACCCGAGAGCGGCTTTTGGCAAACCCTTAACCTTCCGACAAGGGCTGCCGTCCTGCGTGCACGCAGAGCCACTAAGCATACGCCACGGCTGAAGCCGTAGCTAGGCCCAACAGCACTGAGCAATGGACTTCTTAGGTTGGATCCAACGCTGCTTTAGTGAAAGGATCACATCATGGCAGCTGGTCGCAAGATTGGCCGGGACGCGAAGTCCGGCGAGTTCATCCCAGTACGCGAGGCCTTGCGTCGGCCAAGTACTACCGTCGTTGAGACAATTCCCGCGCGCAAGGCGCCGACCGCGCCGAGCAAGCCGAAAGGCAAGTAACGGCGACGTTTGCTTCAGGCAAATGTGGGCGGCTCTGGCCGCCCTTTTTTCTGATCCTAGCAACTTCCCCAGCCGCATTGCGGTGCACCAAACGCGCAAGCCCAGTCACTTAAGACGCCTCCATGCATCCTCAGACAATATCCAGTCTGGCGCGTTCAGTGCAGCCCTTGGTGTTTGAAACCGACCTGCCTGAATTCCCCTACACCATCTGGGGAACGACATTCCTTGTCGGGTACAAGCGGCGTGCGTTCATCTTGACGACGCGGCACACGCTGAGACCAGAGAGTATTGGCCCGCTCTGCATCTTCCCCAGCGACACCTCGCGCCGCATGCTGCCTTTGAAAGACGTGTTCTTCGCTCCAGAGGCAGATGTTGAAGATGACTTTGCTGACTTGGCCGTGATCGAGATTGATCAGGCGCGCTTGCAGCACCCAGAGTTTGCAGAAGCCACCTTGATCGACCTTGAGAAAGCCGGTGGTGACTGGTACTCGGCTCGGGACGATGCAGCATTTGTCGTCATGGGCTACCCCGAAGAGCATTCAACGATCGACTACGAGAACGGGGAAATGACGACTGGACGCATCGTGCTCCAAGGGCGATACCAGAAGGAATCCGCGCTGCCTTATCTCCATGAACTGAAGATCGCGGACGGACATGGGCTAAGCACGTTCAGCGGCTTCAGCGGAGGGCCTGTCTTCAGCTGGCATGAAAATCCTGAAGGGGCGGCAAGAGTATGTCTGTGCGGCATGGCGATACGCGGCACCGTGACATCTTCGATCATTCACTTTTTGGATAGATCGGTCCTGCTCGACGCCCTAGAGTTGAAGACTGGCCGGCCGCCAGCGACCGCACATTCCTAGACGAGTGTGAGCATCACGATGCTGCGCGGTCGACTCCCGGTCCTGCACCAGCCCCGTCATCAACTTCACGCGTCGCATGCTGGCTTTCGGTCAACTTCGAAGACAAGCTTCTTCTCCATGCGCTGTCGATCCACTGGGCGTCAAAGAAAAGCCGCCGCCCCAATTGGGGACGGCGGCGTACTTACTTGCCGAAACCGGCGCAGAAGTCGATGACCTCGTCAGCGGTCAAATCGAAGTGCTGGCCGATCTCGATTCGTGCTTCGGCTTCGTTGACTAGTGCGAAGCCACTAACGAACGGCGGCAGAGCCACCCCGTAGCGGTTTGACTTGATCGCCACCAGACCAACACGCCTCGCCGCTCGGCGCGCCCGTTGGTCGAGCGCCTTCCCAGCCCGCGCGATGCGCAAATCTTCAGAGATTTCCATGGTGTTTCCTTCATTGTCGGATTTCGAAAATGAAGGTGAGCCCGGATGCGTTCAGGGTCTCCAGACTCAAGCCCTCGGTGCGACGCACCCTGGCCATACCAAACCACGATCAATGCCCATGGGGCATAGCCTGAACGTGCGGGCATGATAGCGAAGACGATGCAAGTTTTGCGATCACCGAGTCGTGGGGGGACAGCATCACGATGCTGTGCGGTCGATTCCCGGTCCTGTAGACGTGGAAGGCGGCGCATCTGGTCCTGATCTGGTCCACATTTCCCGACCGCCAGCCTGCTACAATTTGACCTAAGTTACTGATTTTCAACAGGTTTGGCTTCGCGTCCGGTTCCCGTGGCGTAGGACTGTTAATCCGTAGGTCCCTGGTTCGAGCCCAGGTCGAGGAGCCAAATTGAAACCTCCAACATCGCAAGGTGTTGGAGGTTTTTTCTTTGCGCCTGCCGGGCTGAGCCGCAGACTCAGCGGCCCAGATGCTGATCGATGCGCTGCTGCACCGCCGCCTCGTTGCGCAAGACCTCGACGGCCAGGCCGTTGTCGGTCATTGCCGCAGTCCAGCTGGGCAGCGTCAGCGATGCGCCTTCGAGGTCTTCCGGCATCAGCCAGAGGTGCAAGGTATCGGCCGGCAGGGTGCGGGCCGCCAGGGCCATCAACTCACGGAAGCAGCCGATGGCCTCGGGCGTGGCCATCGCGCTGTCGTGCCACACCGTCAGCAGAATCAGCGCCGGCGCACCGGTCCAGCCGGCGAAATGTGCGGCCCACATGCGCCCATAGGCTTGCACGAATTCAAGATTGAACGGGCCATAGCAATGCCCGACCAGCACGCTGCCATGCTGCTCCACCTGCATGGCGCCATGCGGCGCAAATCGACCGCGGGCGAAATGGGTGACTTCGTCCGAGCTGCAGGGCATTGCGGGCGCATCCATCGTGAGCCGAGTATAGAAGTCGACCGGCCCCTCGGCACAGTGGACTCCACCCACCCCCTACTCTCGTCTTCAGCGCGGCTAGGCTTTGGCCGATCATGCCGGCATCAGACCGCGCCACGCACGAGGAGACCGCCATGCGAGAAACCGCTGCTCAAGGCTTCGCCTGGATTCGAGCGACGGCGCCAGCATTGATACTCGTTCTACCGCTGCTGGCCGGCAGCGCAGGCGCCGGACCCATGACCCTGCAATGGCAGGACAGCCCGGGCGACGGAGCCGCGCGCGGCGATCTGGTGACGGTCAGGCTGCAGTTCGACAGCAGCGGCCACTGGACGGCCTTCTGGTACGCCGACCCCGCGCATCCTTTCAACGGCTCGGTGCGTTTCAACCTCAACATCTTCAACACCGCGCTGGGCAATCCGGCGCTGGCTCACGCGCCGCACCTATCGCTGGACGGTTTTCACGACTTCCTCGGCGGCACGGCCAGCAGCTTCAGCTACAGCGGCCAAAGCGCCTTCCTTGGCGGCTGGAAAATTGGCGATGTGGTGACCACGGCCAATGACAGCAGCTTCATCTCCGGGCTGGTTGATCAGCAGGCGCCGTTCGGGCGCGACAAGCTGTTTGCGCAGGCCGCCGTCACGGGCAGCCTGCCCGAGCCGCGCGCCTGGGCCTTGACGCTGCTGGCGCTGGCCACGGCGCTGCTCGGCAGCCGCCGCCGCTATGCCAAGCTGGCACCCCGGCGGCCTCAGCCGAAATAGCCCATATTGCGCTGGCTGAAATTGGCCAGCTGCGGGAACATCGCACCCAGATCAGCGGCGCCCACGCCGAACCAGCTGGCCAAGGTGGCGCTCATCTGATCGACCGAGGTGCTGGGCAACCAGCGCCCCTCTTCGCTCACATCGTCGGGCCCGGCCAACACCAGCTGCGGCATGCGGCCATAAATGCCGCTGCGCACCGCGCCGCCGATGACGAACTGATGATTGCCCCAGGCATGGTCGCTACCGCCGCCAGACGCCGGCTGCAGGGTGCGAGCGAAGTCAGACGCGGTGAAGGTGCTGACCTGGCTGGCCACGCCCAGCTGCAGCGTGGCGTCGTAAAACGCCTTCAGCGCCGGGCCGAGTTGGCCAAACAGATTGTTCTGCTGAGCAAGCTGGTCGTTATGCGTATCAAAGCCACCCAGTGACACAAAGAAGATCTGCCGGCTCACGCCCAGGCTCTGCCGCGCCTCGATCATCTTGGCCACGGCCAGCAGCTGCTGGGCCAGGCTGTTGTTCTGCCCATTGAACAGGCCGGCCACGCTGCCGGTGCCGCTCAGCGCACTGTTCAGGGCATTGCTGGCAGCGAGCGCCTGGTTCATGACGGCCGCGGCGGCGCGCTCCTCGGCATTGGCATAGTTCTGCTGCAGCAAGCTGGTGTAGAGGCTGTAGAGCGGATTCTTGGCCGGGTTGCTGCCAAAGCCCTTGATGGCAAAGCTGCCCGAGGACGACACCGCCAGCCCGTCGCTGCTCACCCCATTGATGAACACCGCATTGCCGCTGACCGAGATCACCGTCGGCACCGCGCCGCCCACCGGCTGCAGATCGGCAATGCGCCCCGCCCAGCCACTGGGCTTGGCCAGGCCCGAGGCGCCCTGCTGCCATTGCGACTGCTGATCACTGTGCGAAAACAGATTGCCCGGCAGCGGCAGCTTGCCCCCCTGGTACTCGGCCATGCTCAAGGGGCGGATCAGCGTGCCCACATTGGCCTGCACGGCCAGATGACCCTGGTTCCAGATGTCCGCCAAGGGGGCCAAGGCGGCATGCAGGCCCAGGGTGGAACCGTTCAAAGGTGCCAGCGTCGACTGCTGCAGAGCCAGGCCGCCACTGCCCGCATTGCCGCGCGCCTTGGCATAGGCGGCATAGCCGCTGGCGTCGAGCGGCACGACCATATTGTTGCCATCGTTGCCACCGTAAAGGAACACGCAGACCAGGGCACGGTAATCGCCGCCGGCCAGCGGCGCGGACAGGGCCGAACCCCAGGGCGCCAGTGCGGCGGTGGCCGCCAGCGAGCCGGCCTGGCCGAGGAACTGGCGACGGTTCTTGATGCAAGGATTCATCTCAGTTCTCCACCAGGTATTCGGGCGACATCACGGCCAGGAACAAGGCGGCACGGGCGCGATCCAAAGGCTTGCTTGCCGGCGCGATTTGGGCCGCCTTCAGCAGGGCCTGGCCCAAGGTGCTGCTCATGCGCCCGGCAAACAGCACGCGGTTGATCTCGCGCACCAGGGCATCGGGCGTGGCGGCCAGGGCCTGCCAGCGGCTCAGGTCGATGCGGGTGCCGGTGGCGCCGGGCACGCTCGCATCAGGCGCAATGGGCGTGCCGCTGAGCGCGGTGGCCAACACACCACTGAGCTTGAAGGCCGCGCTCGCATTGAAGACACCGAAGGCCGGCCCATCGAGACCCGGGTCATTGGGCAGGTCGTAGTCCGGCGGGAAGAAGTTGAAGACGGTGGGCGGGCTGAAGATGGGCTGGCCCAGATTGGCCGCCTGCGAGCGCAGCCAGACGCCATCACTGCTGCCGCCCAGGCTGCGATACAGCGTGGTCAGCTGCAAGATCGGTTCGCGCAGCTTGCCGAAACTGGCTGGCTGGGCCGGCGCGCTGGCCTCCGGGTCCAGCAGGATGGCCGAGAGGGTCGCCTTCATATCGCCACGCGGCGAGCCGCCTGCGCCATTGAACGCAGCCGCAACACGGGCCACGTAGGCCGGGCTGGGATTGGCAGTGACCAAATGCTGGATCAGCTGGCGCCCGATGAAGGGGCCGACATTGGGGTGATTGAACACATTGCTGACCGCCGCTTCCAGATCTGCCTCGGCGCTCTGCCCGGCGGCCAGCGTCTGCCCGTTGAGCAGGGTCTTGGCCGCCGTGTCATGGTGCTCCGCAAAGGCGACCATGGGGCTAGCGAAATTGCTGGGATTGGGGAAGCGGTTGCGTCCGCCGGGGCGCTGCGGATAGGTCCAGCCGGTAAAGGCATGGGCAAAGCCTTCGATGTTGTCCTGGTTGTAGCTGGGCAGCGGCTTGCCGTCGGCCCCGGTCTTGGGCGTGCCGTCCAGGTTCAATTGCCACAGGCCGATGCTGAACAGCTGCAGCAGCTCGCGGGCATAGTTTTCATTCGGCTCGATGCCCTTGGCAGGGTTGGGCTTGTCGTTATTGGCCATGTTCAGAAAGGCACCCATGGCCGGGCTCAGCGTCACGTCGTGAAGCACATCGCGGAAGTTGCCGAAGGCGTGCGTCAGAAAGATGCGCTGGTAGTTCGCCATCGCATAGGGCAAGCGGATCTTGGTACCGGACACCACCAGGATTTCGCTCAGCGCCAGGGCGGTGCGCTGGCGCAGCTGGTCGGGCCCCGTCAGCGCATGCTGGAAGAACTGCAGCTGCAGCGGGAACAGGGTGTAGTGGTCGCGCTGGCAGGTGCTGGGCGAGCCGGTCGGGCAGCCGACGGTGGTGTTCGGGTCGACATAGGCGAAGCCGGTGTAGTCGCTCATCGGCTGAGCGAACTGGCGCTGTAGCCAACCGGCCCGGCCGAGTTGCATGGCCTCGCTGACGCTGGCTTCGGTGGGGCCGAAGCTGCCCTGCATCAGCAATCGCCGCGCATCGCCATCGCTGAGTGCCGTGGCCGCGTGGGCCAGGCCAAGACTGAGGCTCAGTGCGGCCAGGAACAAGGGGCTGCGGTAAGACTTCATCGGCGTCTCCTGTTCGCCGCCATCGTAGGCAGCAGTCCGGTAAATGTGTGAGGCGGCGATGTAAAGGTCTGTGAAAGCTGTGTCGCAGCTCACGCTTGTGGGTCAGCCAACAGCAGCGAAGACTGGATCGCGAAAACCTTGCATTTCGTCAAATCACTGTCACAGGCGGCGTGCACAATGCGAAGCATCCAAGGCGACAAACCGGCTGCAGATTGGGCAGAGTTCTGGAACCCGTCACCAGCGCCAGAGGAACCGTCTCGATGCGCAAGCATCCTGTCCGGAAAGCAGGGCCACCCTCGGTGGCCCTTTGCTTTTGTGGCGCCGGTTTTCGCGATGGCGCATGCGCTGTCGCCCGCTGGCCACATCGACACATCGTGGCTTGACCCCGCCGGCTCAACAAGCCGACACTCGCGCCTTCCACCAACCCCACAGGAGACGACCATGGCCAAGACTGATATTGCCCACCTCCTGTCGGCCCCCAGCTGCGCCCGCAGCGTCTGATTCAGCGTTGAACCGCTGTCGCTGAGCATCGCCTCGGCGGCCTGAGCGACCTCTTGATCAGCACTGCCGCGCCCAGCGCGCGGCCGACATTCGCCCTCTCGAAGCTGCTTCACCCGACTCGCCTTGCGCCGAGCTCGGGCCGGCAGCGCCTGTCCATCGGCCTGAGCGCGCAGATGCCCACGCGGCGCGCGCGCAGGCCTGATTCGAGCGAATCTCATGCTGTTTCAAGACCAAGACTTCCCCGCCCTGCAAAGCCTGGGCTTTTCTGAGGCCTTGCTGCCCGCCTTGCAGGCCGCGCCATGGCACGACGGCGCCCGCCTCGCGCGGCTGTGCGCGCTGCACCGCGATCAGCTGCAACTGCACGACACCGAGGGCACGCTGCCTGCCCGTGTGCGCCCCGAGCTGCAGCGCCAACTCGCCGCGGCGGACCAGAGCCTCGCTGTCGGTGACTGGCTGCTGTTCGAGGTCGACGCCAGCGGCCAGGCCTGGGCCTATGCGCAGCTGCCGCCGCTGAACCGGCTGTGCCGGCGCAATCCCGAGGGCTTCCGGCAGCCGCTGGTCAGCAATGTCGATCTGGCCTTGCTGGTGATGGGACTGGACCACGATTTCAATCTGGCCCGCCTCGATCGCTATCTGGTGCTCTGCCACAGCCAGGCACTGCCCTGCCTGATCGTGCTGAGCAAGGCCGACCTCTGCGCCGATCTGCCGGCCCGGCTGGCACCGCTGTACGGCCATCTGGCGCACAGCCACGCGCTGGATGTGCTGGCACTCAACGGCACGGCCGCGGCCGACAGTGCCGCCGCGCTGGCCCCCTGGCTACGCCCGGGGCAGACGCTGGTGCTGCTGGGCTCCAGCGGTGCCGGCAAAAGCACGCTGGCCAATGCGCTGACTCAGAGCGTCAGCCAGCAGACCGGTACGGTGCGCGCCGACGACAGCCGGGGTCGCCACACCACCACCGCGCGCCAGCTGCTGCACTGCCCGAACGGCGCCTGCATCATCGACACCCCGGGCCTGCGCGCGTTGCAGCTCGACGCCGATGCCCGCCAGGTCGACGCCGCGTTTGACGACGTTCAGCACCTCTCCCAGTCCTGCCGTTTTCGCAACTGCCGCCATCAGGGCGAGCCCGGCTGCGCCGTGCGCGAGGCCTTGCCGGAGGGGCGTCTGCGCAGCTACCAGAAGCTGCAACGTGAAGTCGCGCGCGAGCAGATGGGCCCGCTGGAGCGGCGCGAAGCGGTGTCGGTGTGGAAGCAGCGCAGCCGCGAGGCGCGCCACAAGCTGAAGCTCAAGCATGGCGACTGAGGCAACACGACTGGCAACGATGCGACACTCGCACCGATGCCAGCTTCAGCACCACGCCCAATGCCGAGCCCCGCCGCGCTGGCCCAAGCCCAGCTTGATGCCTACAACGCCAAAGACCTGGACGCCTTTTGTGCCTGCTATGCCGAAAACGTCGGGGTCTGGCGCATGCCGGCCGAGGCGCCCACCCTGGTCGGCATGGCGGCCTTTCGCGAACGCTATGCGAGCGGGCCGTTCGCGCAGCCTGGCGTGCGTGCCGAAGTCGCCCAGCGCATCGTGCTCGGCGACAAGGTGCTGGACCATGAGATCGTCCACGGCCGGGGTGACACGCCGGAGGCCTTGCTGGTCGTCTACCACTGCAGCGGCGGGCTGATCAGCAAGGTCTATTTTTTCCTGCCCGGCTAATTGACAGCGAAGCGCTGCTTTGCCGCAGGGTAAAGATTGATGAATTACGGGCGAAATGGCGCTGTGCCCTTCGTCAGCAGGTCCGGCTCCCGCGACACTTCGGCCCATACCCCGACAGCACCCTGTAGCCGGTGCGAGGCCCTGCCGGCCTGCGCCGTTCTCTGAACAAGCACACATGCAGGTCCATCTTCGTTTGAATCCGCTGAGCCTGGCGCTGACCCTGCTGCCGCTGAGCGCCTTGGCGCAAACCGCGCTCGAGCCGCCCAGCCCGACCGCCAGCGCGCCCACGCGCAGCGCGCCACAGAAGCCTGCCGCAAGACAACAGGCCAAGCCGGCCGGCGACGCACCGGCCAATGAAAAATTGGAACGCGTCGAAATCACCGGTGGTGCCAGCGACGACACGGTGCGCCGCATGTCCACCGCCAGCAAGATCGTCGTCACCCGCGAAGAGATCGAGCGCTTTGGCGACAGCACCCTGGGCGAGGTGCTCAAGCGCCTGCCCGGCGTCACCTCCGGCGGCCGCCCCGGGCGCGGCGGCGACGTTCGCATGCGCGGCATGGGCGGCGGCTACACGCAGATCCTGGTCAACGGCGAACGGATGCCGCCGGGCTTCTCGCTGGACCAATTGCCGCCCGAGCAGGTTGAGCGCATCGAAGTGCTGCGCGCGCCGACCGCCGAGCATGGCGCCCGCGCCGTGGCCGGCACCATCAATGTGGTGCTGCGCGAGGCCTTGCAGCGGCATTTGAACGAGGTGCGCACCGGCCTTGGCGTCGAACGCGGGCATGTGACGCCGGCGCTGTCATGGTCGCGCAACGACAAGCTCGACGAGCGCGGCGGCGCCTACAACCTGACGCTCAATGCGATGAAGACCGACCGGGTCGACGATGTGCACACCATCGTCAGCACCGAAGACCTGGCCGGCCATCTGCAAGACCAGCAAACCACGCTGGGCCAGAGCGCCGAGAGGCGCCAGGCACTGAATCTGACGGGTAGGCTGCAATGGCGGCTGGGCGAGGGCGACAACCTGTCGATTCAGCCCTTTGCCGTGGTCTCCAAGAGCGGCAGCAGCAGCCAGATCACGCAGACGCCAGGGCGCCTCTTCGATGCCGCCAGCACCAGCGGCGACAACAAGTTCACGATGCTGCGGCTGAACTCGCAGTGGCAGAAGCGCGTCGACGAGAACACGCGGCTGGAGCTGCGCGGCGGCTTCGGCGGCGCCCAGGCCGATGGCCACAGCCTGCGCCAGGAAAGCCTGGCCGGCGCCGCAACGCGCACGCTGGACGACACCAGCAGCAGCCGCGACCGCAGCTACAACCTGGTCGGCAAGCTGTCGCGCCAGCTGGAGTCCGAGCACAGCCTGGTGGGCGGCATCGAGGCCGAGGGCAATACCCGCGACTCCAGCCGCACCAGCCTGCAAAACGGCCTGCCCCGCCCGGAGCTGGCCGACTTTGGCGACAACCTCAAGGCCAGCACACAGCGGCTCGCCGTCTACGGCCAGGACGAGTGGGAGCTCAACAAGCAGTGGTCCTTCTACGCCGGGCTGCGCTGGGAAGGCATCACGACCAAGAGCGATGCAGCCAACTATGCCGTCAGCAACCGCTCCAGCGTCTGGACGCCGCTGCTGCACGCGGTCTGGAAGCTCGACGAGAAAAGCCGTGATCAGCTGCGCATGAGCCTGACGCGCAGCTACCGCTCGCCGCAGCTCAACGATCTGATCGCCCGGCCCAGCATCAACAACGAATACCCCTGCCCGCTTGGCCAGCTCTGCGGCCCCAATCAGATTCAATACGCCGACCGCGCCGGCAACCCCGGGTTGAAGCCCGAGCTGGCCACCGGCCTGGAAATCGGCTTCGAGCACTACCTCAGCAAGGGCGGCCTGCTCAGCGCCAATGTTTTTTACCGGCAGATCCACGACCTGATACGCACGCAGACGAATCTGGAGACCGTGTCCTGGGCCCTGCCCGGCGTGCAGCGCTGGGTGTCGCGGCCGAGCAATATCGGCGAGGCCAGCACGGCCGGCATCGAACTCGAAGCCAAGTTCCGGCTCGACGAATTCATCAGCGAGGCCTGGCCGGTCAATGTACGCAGCAATCTGAGCCTGTTCCACTCGAACGTCGACGGCATCCCGGGCCCCAACAACAAGCTCGACCAGCAGCCGCGCGCCACCGCCAACCTCGGCGCCGACTACCGCTTGCGCAACCTGCCGCTGAGCGTGGGCGCCAGCTTGAACTGGACGCCTGCCAACACCGTGCAGGAAAGCCTGCTGCAGGCCAACAGCACGCCGCGCAAGCTGGTCACCGACGCCTTTGTCAGCTGGAACATCAATATGAACACGCTGCTGCGGCTATCGGCCTCCAACCTGAACCCGCTGGACTACAACACCGCCAGCCTGATCAGCACCGACACCCAGCGCATCCAGACCGACAACCTGGGCCGCACCTTTACCAACTGGCAGCTGCGCCTGGAGATAAAGCTATAGGAAAGGTGTGCATGACTCAAAACAAACCACAGAGCCACTGAGTCACAGAGGGTTCACTGAGGAAACGCTAGGGCAGCAGCTAGGGCCTGTTAGCACTACGTCTGCCTGATGCGTTGCCATACAAATCGCCGTGAACGAGGCGCCCAAGCTTTCAATGAGCGAAGCCGGGGCTGCTCCCCCGGCGAGGCTTTGCAACGACGTGCACGGCGATTTGTGTGACAACCCTCCGGGAGAGGGGCTCCAAGGGCCCCACTCGGTGTTGAACTCCTTGCCCAGGCGGCCAGCCTGGGCGTCGTCGTCCGCAGAGAATTGGGGCCCTTGGAGCCCCTCTCGCACAGGCAGACGTAGTGTTAACAGGCCCTAGGGCACGAGCTGAATTTCTCTGTGTCTCCGTGGCTCTGTGGTTCGCGTTCAGGTTGTTTTCAATGCTGCAACATGACCTGCGGCACCCTCCCTTGCGGGGGAATGCCGACCCGCCCTGCGCTGAGTGATACTCGCGGCTGCGGACCAGGGGTGTCCGCATTGAACACCTTGCGAGGTTGAGGAGCGAGACCATGGGTTTGATGAGCTTCATCAAGAAACAGTTCATAGACATCCTGCAGTGGACCGAGGATGGCGACGGCGTGCTGGCCTGGCGCTACCCGATGCAGGATTTCGAAATCCAGTACGGCGCCTCGCTGACGGTGCGTGAGTCGCAGCTGGCCGTGTTCGTCAACGAGGGCAAGATCGCCGACGTCTTTGGCCCCGGCAGCTACAAGCTGACGACGCAGACGCTGCCGGTGCTGACCTATCTGAAGAACTGGGACAAGCTGTTCGAATCGCCGTTCAAGAGCGATGTCTACTTCTTCAGCACCCGCCAGCAGATCGACCAGCGCTGGGGCACCAGCCAGCCGGTCACCATCCGCGACAAGGACTTCGGCGCCGTGCGCCTGCGCGCCTTCGGCAACTACGCCTACCGCATCGTCGATGCGAAGGCCTTCCACACCGAAATCTCGGGCACCCGCGAGGTCTATACCGCGCAGGAGCTCGACGGCCAGCTGCGTGGCCTGATGCTGCAGCACATCAGCGATGCGGTGGCGCAGAGCGGCATTCCCTTCCTCGACCTGGCCGCCAACCAGGTTGAATTCGCCCAGGCCCTGCAGGCCGCCACGGCGCCCTCATTCGAGCGCCTGGGCCTGAAGCTGGAGAGCGTCACGCTGCAAAGCGTCTCGCTGCCCGAAGAGCTGCAGAAGATCCTCGACCAAAAGATCGGCATGGGCATGATCGGCCAGAACATGGGCCAGTTCATGCAATACCAGACCGCCCAGGCCATCCCCAAGCTGGCCGAGGGCGTGGGCCAGGGCGGCGGCATCGCCGGCGATGCGATGGGACTGGGGGCAGGTCTTGCCCTCGGTCAGACGCTGGCCGCTCAGCTCGGCGCCGGGCTGGGGTCAGGTCTTGCCCAGCCGCAAGTGCAGGCTCAGCCGGCGGCACCGGCCACAGCGGCCGCGCCCCAGCAAAGCGCCGAGGACATCATCGCCTTGCTGGAAAAGCTCGGCGAGCTGAAGGCCAAGGGCATCTTGAGTGAGGACGAGTTCAGCGCCAAGAAGGCTGAACTGCTGAAGAAGCTCGCCTGATTTGGCGACCGCAGCCCCGCAGCGCGCCTGGCGCGCGCTGTGTCCCAACTGCGGCGCGCCGCTGGAGTTCGCCTCGGCGGCTTCGGCCAGCGCTGTCTGCTCCTTCTGCCGCAGCACCTTGCTGCGCGAGGGCGAGCAGCTGCGCCGCATCGGCCAGGCGGCCGAACTGTTCGACGACTACTCGCCGCTGCAGCTCGGTGCCAGCGGCCGCTACCAGGGCGCGGCGTTCCGGCTGATCGGCCGGCTTCAGCTCGGCTACGACGGCGGCAGCTGGAACGAATGGCATGCCCTGTTCGACAGCGGCCGCAGCGGTTGGCTGTCGGAAGACAACGGCAGCTTTGTCTTCAGCTTTGAAGCGCCCCCCGAGGGCTTGCCGGCCGCCAGCGCGCTGCAGCTCGGCGCCCAGCAGCTGCTCGCCGGCCAACCCTGGCGCGTTGCCGCGCTCACCACCATCACCCGCGCCAGTGCCCAGGGCGAGCTGCCGCAACAGCCACCGGCGGCCGGCGGTTATCTGATCGCGGAGCTGCGCAATCCGCAGAACGAGGTCGCGACGCTGGACTACGGCCTGCCCGGCCGCGTGCTGGCCTCGATAGGCCGGCCGGTGCGGCTGGCTGATCTGAGCATGGCGGGCTTGCGTGAGGACAGCAGCAAGACGCTGTCCGCGCGCAGCTTCCCCTGCCCCAGCTGCGGCGCCGCGCTGGAACCCAAGCTGGCGCAGAGCAAGAGCATCGTCTGCGGCCAGTGCAAGAGCGTGGTCGACATCTCGGCCACGGGTGGGCTGGGCGCGGAGTTGGCCCACTATGCGCAAGAGAACGGCCTGGAGCCACTGCTGCCACTGGGCCGCAACGGCGTGCTGCCTCTGCCTGCTTCATCGGGCACCGCCCACCTGCCCTGGACCGTCGTCGGCTATCAGGAACGCTGCGATCTGCCCGCCGCGGGCAGCGATGAGGAACAGACCTTCTGGCGCGAATACCTGCTCTTCAACCGCCAGGAGGGCTTTGCCTTTCTGGTCGACAGCGAGGACGGCTGGAGCCTGGTGCGGCCGCTCACCGGCGCGCCGGCCGGCGTGGCTGGCGACACCGTCAATTGGCAGGGCAAGCGCTTCAAGCGGCGCTGGCGCTATGCGGCCAAGGTGACCTATGTGCTGGGCGAGTTCTACTGGCGGGTGCAGCGCGAAGACCGTGCACTGGTCACCGACTACCTCGGCCAGGGCGAGGCCCGCAACGAATTGCTGAGCTGCGAGCAAAGCGGCCAGGAGCTGGTCTGGAGCCATGGGCACAAGCTTGACGCCAGCGAGGTCGCCAAGGCTTTCCGGCTCGCGCCCGAGCAGCGCGCTGCGCTGACGCGCGATGCCGGCGCCACCGATCTGGGCGCGGCCCTCACCGGCGCCAGCCTGACGACCAAGATCGTCATTGCGCTGTTCGTGATGGCCGTGCTGGCCATCATCCTGTTCAGCAAGCAGGATGATGGCTGCCAGGACTACCGCCGTACCTATGGCGAACAAAGCGCCGAATACGCGCAATGCCTGAACTCGCGCGGCAGCAATGGGGTGCGCGTCAATGGCGGCAGCGGCGGCTCCTGGGGCGGCTTCAGCAGCGGCGGCGGTGGGCACAAATGAGAGCGCGGCAGTTGCGGCGCTCACCCGATCGAGATCAAGGAGATGCAAGCATGAATCCAAGCGAATGGCTGAACCCGCACATCGTGCTGGGCTCCATCCTCTACGCCTTGATCGGCGTCCTGGTGTTCTGGATCAGCTTTGTCGTCATCGACAAGCTGACCCCCTACAAGCTCTGGGAAGAGATCGTCGAGCACAAGAACATGGCGCTGGCCGTCGTGGTGGCAGCGATGTGCATCTCCATCGGCCAGATCGTCGCCGCGGCTATTCACGGCTGACGTCACGGCTGACTTCGCGGCTGAATCCCGGCACCCGGGGCCACCGGCTCCGTGCATACACCATAGGCAAGCCCGGCCGGGCCGGCGATCATCGGCCGCCTGTGCTGTCCGCCGCGGCGCCCGATGCGGCGCCGGCCGGCAGGCCTTCGCCCACCCACAACGAGCCATAAGCACCACACGATGAGCACCACCACAAGCCATGAGGTCGAACGCAGCGAACTGACGCTGCGCGGCCTGATCCTGGGGATTCTGATCACCCTGGTCTTCACCGCCGCCAACGTCTACTTCGGCCTGAAGGCCGGGCTGACCTTCGCAACCTCGATTCCCGCCGCCGTCATCTCGATGGCGCTGCTGCGCCGCTTCAGCGGCTCCAGCGTGCAGGAAAACAATATCGTGCAAACGGTGGCCTCCTCGGCCGGCACGCTGTCGTCCATCATCTTTGTGCTGCCCGGCCTGGTGATGATTGGCTGGTGGAACGGCTTCCCCTACTTCGTCACCTGCGCCATCTGCGCTCTGGGCGGTGTGCTGGGCGTGATGTATTCGATCCCGCTGCGCCGCGCCCTGGTCACCAACTCCGATCTGCCCTACCCCGAGGGCGTGGCCTGCGCCGAGGTGCTCAAGGTCGGTGCCAGCAATGAGGCCGCTGCGGCCGAGGCCAATCGTGCCGGCCTGCTGGCCATCGTCGCCGGCTCGCTGGCCTCGGCGGCCTTTGCCGTCGTCGTGGCGACACAGGTCTTTGCCGGCGAGGTGGTCAAGTTCTTCCGCCTCGGCGACAAGGGTGGCGCCAGCGGCTACAACTTCAGCCTGTCCTTTGCGCTGCTGGCCGTCGGCCATCTGGTCGGCCTGTGGGTCGGCGTGGCGATTCTGGTCGGCGCGTTGATTGCCTGGGCCGGTGCCGTGCCTTATCTGAGCGGCCTGCAGGCCGCCGGCGCGCCGGTGGCCGATATCGCCGCGCTGGCCACCCAGGTCTGGAGCAAGAAGGTGCGCTTCATCGGCGCCGGCGCCATCGGTGTGGCGGCCATCTGGACGCTGCTCAAGCTGATCAAGCCGGTCGCCACCGGCTTGCACGGCGCCATCATGACGGCCCGGGTGCGAAAGTCCGGCCAGGCCGCCTCGCTGCCGCGCACCGAACGCGATATTCCCATCGGCTGGGTCGGCATCATCACCGCGCTGTGCATGTTGCCGATTGCCTGGCTGCTGGGCGACTTCAGCACGGCCGCCGGCCTCGGCAGCCAGACCGCGCTGCTGGTGATTGGCGGCGTGGCCTATGTGGTGCTGATGAGCTTTTTCGTCGCCGCCGTCTGCGGCTATATGGCCGGCCTGATCGGCTCGTCGAACAGCCCGCTGTCCGGCGTCGGCATCATCGTCGTCATCGGCGCAGCACTGATGCTGGCCTTTGTCGCCAAGCCGCTGCTGCCGGCCTCGGCCGGCCCGGCCCTGGTGGCCTTCGCGCTGTTCGTCACCTCGGTGGTGTTCGCCGTTGCCACCATCGCCAACGACAATCTGCAGGATCTGAAGACCGGCCAGCTGGTCGATGCCACGCCCTGGCGCCAGCAGGTCGCGCTGATCGTCGGCGTGCTGGCCGGTGCCGTCGTCATCCCGCCGATTCTTGATCTGCTCAACAAGGCCTATGGCTTTGCCGGCGCCCCTGGTGCCGATGCCGCCCACGCGCTGGCCGCCCCGCAGGCGGCACTGATCTCGGCACTGGCCAAGGGCGTGATCCAGGGTGATCTGGACTGGAACCTGATCGCCATCGGCGCCGGCATCGGCGCGGTGACCATCTTCATCGACGCCGTGCTCAAGCAAACCGGCCGCGCCCATCTGCCGCCGCTGGCCGTGGGCCTGGGCATCTATCTGCCGACCTCGTCGACGCTGATGATCGTCGTTGGTGCCATCGCCGGCTGGCTGTTCGACAAGCGCGCCGAGCGTGGCGCCAATGCGGCCGGCACCAAGCAGCTGGGCGTGCTGCTGGCCTCGGGCCTGATCGTCGGCGAAAGCCTGATCGGCGTGCTGCTGGCCGCCATCGTCGTCTTCTCCGGCCAGGGTGCACCGCTGGCCCTGGTCGGCGAGGGCTTTGCTGGCGCTGCCGTGTGGATTGGCGGCGGCGCCTTCCTGCTGCTGACGCTGGCGCTGTATGGCTGGGTCAGCAAGCTGGGCGCTGCCAAGCATTGATGCCTCGTTGCCAAATGGCTGCCCGGGCCGCGCGAAAGGCGCGGCCCTTTTCTTGATGCCGCGGCGATGAACACGCAAGAACCCAAGGTTCACGACCTTCACGACGCAGAGAACGAGCCAGGCAGCCCGCCCATCGCCCTGGCCGAGCTGCTGCTGCTGGCCAGCGTCTTTGTTGTCGCGGCCTGCGGTCTGGTCTATGAGCTGGCGGCCGGGGCCTTGGCGAGTTATCTGCTGGGCGACTCGATCCTGCAGTTCTCGACCATCATCGGCACCTATCTGTTCGCGATGGGCCTGGGCTCCTGGCTGTCGCGCTATGTCGAGCGGCAGCTGGTGGCACAGTTTCTGCGCATCGAGCTGCTGGTCGGCGTGATCGGCGGGCTGATGCCGGCCGGCCTGTTTGCCGCGCACAGCCTGCTGCCGCCAGACCAGCAGGCAGCCTTTCGGGTGCTGCTCTATGGCCTGGTGCTCTTGGTCGGCGCGCTGGTCGGGCTGGAGATCCCGCTGGTGATGCGCATTCTGAAGCGCCAGGCGCAGCGCCGCTATGCGCTGCGCGATCTGGTCTCGCAGGTGCTGACCTTCGACTACCTCGGCGCCCTGGTCGTCGCGCTGGCCTTTCCGCTGCTGCTGGTGCCACAGCTGGGTCTGGTGCGCACGGGGCTGTTCTTCGGCCTGCTCAATGTCGCGGTGGCGGTCTGGGCGCTGTGGCTGTTCCGCGCCGAACTGCGCGCCTGGCGCTCGCACGCCACGGCCTGCGCCGCGGCGCTGATCGTGCTGGCGCTGGCCTGGCTGGGGGGCGACCGGCTGACCACCTGGGCCGAGGATCGCTTCTACGGCGAGCACATCATCCTGCGGCAGAGCAGCGACTACCAGCGCGTCGTCGTCACCGCCGGCAATGCCGGCGTGAGGCTGTTCTTGAACGGCAATCTGCAGTTCCATTCGCGCGACGAGTACCGCTATCACGAGGCCCTGGTGCATCCGGCCATGGCCGCCCAGGGCGCGCCCAAGCGGGTGCTGGTGCTGGGCGGCGGCGACGGCATGGCGGTGCGCGAGATCCTCAAGTACCCCAGCGTCGAAGCGGTGACCCTGGTCGAGCTGGACCCGCAGATGACCCGGCTGTTTGCCAGCATGCCCCTGCTGCGCAGCCTGAACCAGGACGCGCTGCTGAGCAAGAAGCTCAGCATCGTCAACGCCGATGCCTTTGGCTGGCTCGAGCAGCAGCCGGCCGAGCGGATGTTCGATGTCATCGTGATCGACTTCCCCGATCCCAGCAATTTCGCGCTCGGCAAGCTGTACACGACGAGCTTTTATCAGCTGGTCGAGCAGCATCTGTCGGCCAGCGGCTATGCCGTCGTGCAGACCACCTCGCCGCTGATCGCCCGGCGGAGCTTCTGGACCGTGGTGAAGACGCTGGAGGCGGTGGGCCTCTCGACCACGCCCTACCACGCCCATGTGCCCAGCTTCGGCGAATGGGGCTTTGTGCTGGCCTCGCGCCGGCCCTGGCATGCACCGGCCCAGCTGCCGCCGGGACTGCGCTTTCTGACGCCCGAGACGCTGCCGCTGATGATGAGCTTTCCGGCCGATATGGCCCGTGTGGACACCGACATCAACCGCCTCTCCAACCAGGCCCTGGTGCGCGAGTTCGAGGCCGAGTGGGGCAAGGTGCACTGATGCGCCGGCGCACGCTGCTGGCGGCCACGCCTGCGCTGCTGGCCCTGCAAAGCGGCTGCGAACGCCGGGCGGCCCAGCCCCTGGCCGGCGGCTGGATAGGCGCGCGCGCCGAGCGCGGCCATCTCTTGCGCGATGCCCAGGCCCGCGAGCCGCTGCTGCGTGCCGCGGCCGCCACCAGGCCCAAGCGGACCGAGACGCTGATCGTCGGCGGCGGGGTGTCAGGTCTGGCCTGCGCACGCCGCCTGGCCGCGGCCGGGCGCGACTTCGCGCTGCTGGAACTGGAGGACGAGACCGGCGGCAATGCCCGCGGCCACCGCCTCGGCGGCATGGCCTGCCCGCTGGGCGCGCACTATCTGCCCACGCCCGGGCCCGAAGCGCCTGAAGTGGCGCAGCTGCTGGACGAACTGGGCGTTGCCCGCCAGCAGCTGGGCCGCACCGTCTATGACGAGCGCATGCTCTGCCACAGCCCGCAGGAGCGGCTGTTCTACCAGGGCCAGTGGCATGAAGGCCTGCTGCCGCCGGCCGACTCGGCCGAGCGCCGCGCGCACTACCTGCGCTTCGGTGCCGCCGTCGCCAAGGCGCAGCGCGAGCTGGGCTTTGCGATGCCGGCCCATCGCGCGCGCTGGACCAGTGGCCATGCCGCGCTCGACGCCCAGCCCTTCAGCCACTGGCTCGATGCGCAGGGCCTGAGCGAGCCCGGCTTGCGCTGGTACCTGGACTACTGCTGCCGCGACGACTACGGCGCCGGCAGCGCCACCGTCAGCGCCTGGGCCGGCCTGCACTACTTCGCCAGCCGCCACGGCTTTCACGGCGGCGAGGCCGGCGCCAACGCCGAAGAGCTGGATGCCGTGCTGACCTGGCCCGAAGGCAATGCCTGGTTGACCCGCCAGATGGCCGCGCCGCTGGCGCCGCAGCTGCTGACCGGGCGCGTCGTGCTGCAGGCCGAGATCGGCAGGCATGAGGTCAGCGTGCTGGCCTGGAACGCTGCGAGCCAGCAGGCCGAGCGCTGGACGGCCCGGCAGCTCGTGATGGCCGTGCCGCTGTTCATCGCGGCACGGCTGCTCAGCCAGCCGCCAGAGGCCCTTCGGCAACTCGTTAGGGTGCAGCAGCATGCGCCCTGGCTGGTCGCCAATCTGCAGCTGAGCGGGCCGCTGCTGGGGCGCCTGGGCGCCCAGCCGAGCTGGGACAACGTCAGCTTCGGCAGCGAGCAGCTCGGCTATGTCGATGCCGGCCACCAGCGGCTGGACCCGCGCCCCGGCCCGACGGTGCTGAGCAGCTACTGGGCCCTGCCTCAGGCTGAGCGCGCCGGCCTGCTCAGCCAGCCCTGGCAGCACTGGGCCGAACGCGTGCTGGCACCGCTGCAGGCGCTGCATCCGGATCTGCGCGACAAGCTCGTGCGCATCGAGCTGATGCGCTGGGGCCATGCGATGAGCATTCCCACACCGGGCCTGCGCGGCTCAAGCAGCCTGGCCGCACTGCGCAGCGGCCAGCACGGCCAGGCTCGGCTGCACTTTGCCCACAGCGATCTGGCCGGCTACTCGGTGTTTGAAGAGGCCTTCACCGCGGGCGTGGCCGCCGCCGAGCGGGTGATCTAGGGCTTGCGCCGCGGCCCCCGCTGCCCAGCGGGCCATCTGACCGGGCGGCTGCTGCTGGCTGCCGGCATCGCGCCACGCAAGGCGCTGCCCTTGCCGCCGGCCTCGGCATCGCCACAAGCGCGGCGATAGTCCTGCAGCGTCTGCTGGGCGCGGCCCAGCACGGTGTGCGGCGGATAGCTGCGTGTCGATGCGCACAGCTCGCCAAAGTCCATGCCGGTCAGCAAACTCATGCCCGCGGCCGCTGAACTGACGGTGTAGACGTGGAACAGGCCCTGACGCGCCGCCTCGATCAGCGCCGGCGACAGCATCAGATGCCGGCGGTTGCGCTCCGGGATCAGCACACCCTGGCGCCCGTTCAGGCCCTGGCGCTGGCAGCTGAGGAAGAAGCCCTCGATCTTCTCGTTGATGCCGCCCACCGGCAGCACCTCGCCATGCTGGTTGAGCGCCCCGGTGACGGCCAGATCCTGGCGCAGCGGCACGCCGGACAGGGCCGACAGCAGCGCATAGAACTCGGCGCAGGACGCCGAGTCGCCCTCGACGCCGTTGTACTCCTGCTCAAACACCACGGCCGCGTTGAGCGCCAGCGGCGCCAGATGGCCGAACAGCGCCGACAGATAGCTGTGCAGAATCAGCACGCCCTTGTCGTGGATGGGGCCGGACATCTCGACCTCGCGCTCGATATTGAGCAGGCCCTCGTCGCCGGCATGGGTGGAGGCGGTCACGCGGACCGGAAAGCCGAACTCATAGTCACCCAGCTCGACGACGGTCAGCCCGTTGATCTGGCCAACGCGCTGACCATCGACCAGCAACAGGCGCTCGCCGTCGCTGATGGCTTCCTGCATCTGCTGCTCGGGGTAGTTGTGCCGCTCGATGCGCGCCTGCAGCGCCGCGGCCACGTCTTCAGCCTCGACACGCGCACGCCCGGCCTCGCTGGCCAGCGCCGCCGCCTCGATCAGCAGGGCCTCGCTGCGGCCGAACAGTGCGCTCAGGCGGCGCTGGTCCTCGGCTTCGCGATGGCCTTGCTCGATCACCGCGGCCACCGCCGCCGCCGTCAGATGCGGCAGGCCCAGCCGTGCGCAGCAGTGGCTGACGAACACCGCCATCGCTCGATAGGCCGGCTCGCTGGCCTCGAAGGCATCGGCAAAATCGACCTTGCAACGAAAGCGCCGAGCAAACTCAGGGTCGGCCTCCTGCAGCTGGTAGAACTCCTCGACCGAGGCGATCAGCACCAGCTTCACATCGACATCAACCGCCTCCGGCTTCAGCGACACCGCCGCGCTGGGCGCATAGAGCATGCCCGGCTCCTCGATCTGCAGCCGACCGCTGCGCAGGAAACGGCGCAGCTTTTCCCAGACCTGCTCATCGGCCAGCAGATCGCGCAGATGCAGCATCAGAAAACCGCCATGGGCCTTCAGCAGGCTGCCGGCGCGGATGCGCGAGAAGTCGGTCAGCAACACATCGTCTTCGCTTTGGTAGTCGATGCTGCCGAACAGCTCGCGGAACAGCGGGTTGTCGTCGCGCAGCACCGGCGCGGCACGGCTGTCGTGGTGGTCGACGACGATATTGACGCGCAGCCGCGCCAGCAGCCGCTCGAGCGCATCGCGCCGCGTTTGTTCGTCCTCGTCGCCGGACTGGAACAGGCCCAGATTGGCCAGCAGATGGACCAGCAGCTGCTCAAAATAACGCCCTAGCTTGACGGCATCCTTGATCTGCTTGCGCATGGCCTGGCGCACCGGCTGCAGCAGTTGCTCCAACAGCGGCTTCAGCAACTGCCGGCGCAGCGCCAGCAGCGCCTCGCCCAGCCGCTGCTCGCGTTCACGGGATTGTTCAAGGAAGCGGGCGATCTCCAGCCGCAGCTCGTCCTCGGCGGCATCGAGCCGGCCTTGCTGTTCGCGGTCCAGGCCCAGGGCCTTGTCGGCGGTTAAGGGCTGGCCGGACTCGTCGCGCAGCGTGAAGATCAGCCGGCCTTCGTCACGCACCAGGCTGAATCGGCGCGCCTCGGCAAAGGCGCTGAGCGCGGCATAGCCTGTGTCTTCTTCGGCCCGGGCGCGGCTAGCCAGGCGCTCGCACTCGCTCTTCACATCGGGAGCGGCGAGGCGCTTGGGAATCTCGCGTTGCAGCCCTTGAGCGAACTCCTGCATCAGCGTGCGCAGCAGCCGCCCCTCGCCGGCCGGCAGGCGCAGCGCCAAGGGCTGCTCCGGTGCCTCGACATTGTGCAGATAGCAAAGATCGGGCGGCACCGGCCGCCGCGCGGCCTCCTCGGCCATCATCTGCAGCAGCAGGGTGCTGCGGCCACTGCCGACCTCGCCGAGCACAAAGAGGTGGTAGTCGGGCTGCAGAATGCGCAGGCCAAAACGCGCCGCCTGCGCCGCCCGCTGCTGGCCTATCCAGGGCAGCGCCTCATCGACCAGCGCCGCGGTGTCGGGCGGCAGCTGGGCCGGGTCGACACGAAGGCGCAGTTGTTCCGGGCTCAGACGCGTGATGGGCATGCTGGTCTATCCTTGCTGCTGCACGGGTCGGGAAGCTTGCGATTCTGCACCCGCCCTCTCTTGACGACACCGCAATGAACCGACTGCACAGCGCCTGGCAACGCCTTTTCTTCAACGCCACCGCAACGAGCCCTGATCCGCTGGCCGCCCCGCCGCTGCTGGACGCCGACGGCCGCTGCCGCGCACTGCTGCTGGAGCTGGCCCGCCCGGCGGACTGGCAGCTGCTCGGCGCCGTCTGGCGTGGCGTGCAAACCGAGCTGGGCCTGCCGGCGCCGGCCATCGCCGTCAACGGCGAAGATGGTTTCCAGCTCTGGTTTTCGTTGGCCGAACCGGTGGCGGCCGCCGAGGGTCAGGTCTTGCTTCAGGCGCTGTGCCGGCGCTTCCTGCCCGCCGAGCTGGCACCTGGCCGGCTGCGCCTGTGGCCGAGCGCTGATAAGGCGCAAGCGCCGCGCCTGCCGCCGTTTGAATTGAAGACCGGCGGCGAATGCTGGGCCGCCTTTGTGGCGCCAGACCTGGCACCGGTGTTTGCCGACAGCCCCTGGCTGGACGTCCCACCCGGCGATGAGGGCCAGGCCGACCTGCTGGCGCGCCTGCAGCCGCTGGGCGCTGAGCCCTTGCGCCAGGCCCGCGAAGCCCTGCTGGCGTCGCCCGCGGCGGCGGCAAGCGAGCCGCCGGCATCAGCGCCCACGAGCAGCGCCGCTGCGGCGAGTACATGGAGCGAACCGCGAGCCTTTTTGCTGGCGGTGATGAACGATGCCAGCCAGCCGATGCAGCTGCGCATCGAGGCCGCCAAGGCCTTGCTGCCCTTTTCGAGCGCCGCAGGCTGAGCCTCTCGGTTCAGCCCAGCACCAGCGCCGCCGCTTGGCGCCAGCGCGGATCGGGGCGCAGGCCATCCTCCTGCCAGCAGGCGTGCACCAGCTTGATGGCGTGCTCATCGTGCTGCGCGAGCGCGGCGGCGTGGAGCGACGGCCAGGCCAGGCGATCCGGATCCGGCAGTGTGGGCGCGGCCTGCCACTGCACCCGTCCGGCCATCCAGCCGGACACTGCCGCGCGAGCCAGCAGCGCCTGAGCGCTGCGCTGATCGAGATCGTCGCCCAGCAGGCCTTGCAGCACGCGCAGTGCCCGCAAGCCGGTGATCAGGTGCAGCAGCGTGAAATTGCGGCTGTGCAGATAGGCGTCGAGCGCGAAGCTGATCAGCTCATCGCGGCGCTGGGCCAGCGTGGGCGCCGGTGCCAGCCGCTCGGCCAGGCCGGCGTACAAGGCTGTCTGGCTGGCAGCCTGCATGCGCCAGCTGATCATGCCCAGCTCGCAGCGCCAGCCTGCAGTTTGCAGGCGTAGCTGTTCGCCCCAGGCCGGCAGCGGCAGCCGCTCGGCAGCGTCGACCGCCTGGCCCGGCGGCAGCAGCTCGAACCAGGCCGCCCAGGTCGCCAGCGCGGCCGCCAGTTCGGCCGTGCTGGCGCCGGCCCGATGGCTTTCATCGGCATGGGCGCAGCGGATCAGGCCGTGAAAGGCGAAGCTGTGCAGGCCCGGCAGCAAGGCGGGCAGATGGGCACGCAGCACCTCATCGGCCGGAGCCCCAGCCAGGGCCCGCTGGAAATAGCCCAGGAGCAGCGGGTAGGCGGCCTGCTGGCCGCGCCAGGCCAACCAGCCCTGCGGCTCTGCCATCGCAGCGGGCAGCACCGTGGCGGCCGCCGGTGCGGCGTCGAGCTTGACGGCTTCATGTTCCACCAGCGCCTGCAGACGCTGAGGTGATGCGCCCAGCTCCCAGGCCGCATGCAAGGCCATGGGCAAATGGTTGCTCATGGCCTCTTCATAGGCAGGGGCAAAGCGCAGCGCCTCGCCGAGCAGGCGCTCCAGATCGGCAGTGCTGGCAGCGTCGGCAACATCGCGGGCGGCGCTGCCATGAATGTCGTGATCGCTGACGGGGCTGTGGGTCAAGGTCGTCATGGTCGTCATGGTCTAGGCCTTTCGGAAAAGCGTCGAGGGCCGCATACTGCAAGTTCAAGTGAACTTGAAGTCAAGCCCTTTTGACGCTGTCCACACTTCCCCCATCGTCTTCGCCGCAGCGCCGCCAACACATGCCCACTTCATCGCCTGAGCGGCCAACCGCCACCACACCCGCCGCCCCACCCGCCGCCACATCCGCGGGCAAAGCCGCCAAGCCTGGCACTGCCGTGCTGCCGATCAGCGAGTTCGCTCGCCGTGCCGGCATCGCCGCCAGTGCCCTGCGCTTCTATGAGGAACAGGGCCTGCTGCACAGCACACGCAGTACCGCCGGGCGGCGCCAGTTTGCGCGTGCCGATCTGCGCCGCGTTGCCTTCATCCGCGCGGCGCAGATCGTCGGCCTCAGCCTGGAGCAGATCCGCGCCGCCCTGGCCGGCCTGCCCGACAAGCGCACACCCACACCGGCCGACTGGGAGCGGCTTTCGCGCAGCTGGCGCCCGCTGCTGGATGAACGGATCCAGGCGCTGACGCAGCTGCGCGAGCAGCTCAGTGCCTGCATCGGCTGCGGCTGCCTGTCGCTGAGCAAATGCGCGCTGTACAACCCCGGCGATCTGGCTGCCAGCCGCGGTGCCGGCCCACGCTACTGGCTCGGTGATCGATCCAGCGAGCTCAAGGCCAGCGCTGCTGCAAACGCCACGCACAAACGCCCTGAGCGGGCTTGAGTCGATCTACGTTTCGATACAAGCCTTACCGATCTCACCGCAATCACACAAAAACTGCTGCAAAGTCGCCGCGATCTGTTCCATTCGTCGCACAAAGCCGCTTGCGTACCCCCGCCCAGGGGGTGCTGGCGCGAAGCAAACCCCCGTATAAACCCGGACTGCTTCTCACACCCAGAACGAAAAGACATTCGCATGCGCAAACAAGCCGCCCTGACCTCGATTCTTGCCCTGGCTGCATTCACGGCCCAGGCTGACGCGACGCTGAGTTTCAGCGCCGGCGTCGAGAACGGCCTGACCCAGCAATACGCTTACCTTGACAGCAGCGCCCTGCCGCCGACGCTGAACAGCGGCCTGCAACACATCGCGACCAGCGATGGCAGCGCAACGCTGCAGGCTTGGGCGAACCCGAACACCGGCGCCTTCAAGTCCATCGTCACCGCCAGCGTCGGCAGCGGGCTGCCGACCAGCACCGCCTATGGCTATGCCAGCTTCAATCTGAGCGACACGCTGCGCTTCAGCGGTCCTGGCGACACCGTTCAGGTCAGCTTCACGCTGTCGCACGACAGCGTTCTCAGTGGCATGGACCAGCAGCAGTTCAGCGCCTATCAGCTGATCGACCACCTCGTCCGCGCAGGCTCGAACCGCAGCCTGAGCCTGAACTACACGATCGCCAACCCGAGTTTCGACCCCAATGCCACCTGCATCGACTACGGCAGCGACGGCATGTACTGCCCGCCCGAAACCCAGCAGACGCTGAACATCAACGAGAACGCCAACTCCGATGTCAGCGGCCAGGTCGAATACCAGCGCAACGGGCAAACCGGCGCGCGCCAGGTTGTGCGCTTCGGCCTCGGTGACGGTCACTACACCGCCACCGACACCTATGTGTTCACGCTGCCGACCAATGTCGACATCTCGCTGGGCTACCGCGCCTGGACCACGGCCGAGTGCTATCACATGGCCAACTGCACCATCACCAGCGACGCCTCGCATTCGGACTATCTGGGCCTGAACATCATTGGCGCCGGCAGCTTCGCCTCGTCCAGCCAGTACCAGTACCTGGGCCTGGCAGCCGCCGTGCCGGAACCCTCCAGCGCTGTGCTGGCCTTCGGCGGCCTGGTCGGTCTGCTGGCCTGGCGCCGTCGCCAGGGCAAGTCGGCCTGATCGGCTTCACGCTGCTTGGAAACGGCGCCCCGCGGGGCGCCGTTTTTCATGCGCCATGCCATCTGTTCATCCACACCAGGCCGTGCCCAGCAACCACAGCTGCAGCGCCGGATCCCGCTGATAGGCGGACCAACCCACCTCGAGCAGCAGCAAGAGGGCCAGCCCGGCCAGCCAAAGCGCTGCGTTCGGCCACTTCATGTCGCCAGCCCCAGGCGGGCCGCCGGGCTGGGGCGCTCATCGATAGGCCAGTGCAGCAGCGCGGCCACGATCCCCAGCGCCATCGCCAGCCACCACATCAGCTGGTAGCTGTGTGTGGCGTCGAACAAGCGACCGCCCAGCCAGACGCCCAGGAAGGCCCCGAGTTGATGGCCCACAAAGGTGAAGCCAAACAGCGTCGAGACATAGCGCAGGCCGAAGAGCTGGCCGACCAGGCCGTTGGTCAGCGGCAGCGTGCCCAGCCATAGCAGGCCCATGGCCGCGCAGAACAGCTGCACGCTCAAGCCCGATGGCGGCGCCAGCAGGAACAGCGCCATCGCCGCCGTGCGCAGCAGGTAGATGGCACTGAGCAAGCGCTTCTTCGCATAGCGCCCGCCCAGCCAGCCACAGGCATAGGTGCCGGCGATATTGCTTAGTGCGATCAGGGCCAACGCACGCGCCGCCACGCCGGCCGGCAGGCCCTGCTCGAGCAGATAGGCCGGCAGATGGGTGGCGATGAAGGCCAGTTGGAAGCCGCAGGCGAGGAAGCCCAGATTCAGCAACCAGAAGCTGCGCTCAGCCAGCGCCGCCCGGATCGCAGCACCCATCGAGCCCCCGGCAGCGCCTGCCGCGTCGGCAGGCTGTGTGTTGTCCTGCCTGTCATTCAGCGGCCAGGCCAGCGGCAGCACCAGCAGAAACAGCGCCGCCAGGCACAGCAGCGCCTGCGCCCAGCCCAGGCTTTGCAGCAAGCCCTGGGTCAAGGGCACGGCCAGAAACTGCCCCAGGCCGCCGACCGCACCGGTCAGGCCCAGCACCGTGGCGCGCGCCGAGGCCGAGACCTGGCGGCTCAAGGCACCGTAGACGACGCCAAAGGCCGTGCCCGCCAGGCCCACACCGATCAGCAAGCCGGCACCCAGGTAGAGCTGCCAGAGGCTTTGTGCGCCGGCCATCGTCGCCAGGCCCAGCGCATACAGCAGCGCGCCGCCGAACAGCACCCGGCGCGAGCCCCAGCGGTCGGCCACCATGCCGGCGAAGGGCTGGGCCAGGCCCCAGATCAGGTTTTGCGCCGCCAGCGCCAGCGCCACGCTCTCGCGCCCCCAGCCGCGATCAAAGGCGATCGGCAGCAGGAACAGGCCCTGCACATGGCGCACGCCCAGCGCCAATCCCATCAACACACCACCGCACAGCAGCGGCAGCGCCCAGCGTCTCAAGGCGTCCATGGCGGCCTCCTCCCAGCGAGTTCACGATGGGCGCAGTCTCACTTGACGTGAACGCATGGCTCAAGCAATCTCTTCGCCTTATTCATATGAGGAATAGGAATGTCAATCGAGTTGGTGAGGCTGCAGCAGCTGGATGCCTTGAGGGGCTTTGTCGCGGTGGGCCGGCTGCAGAGCATCACGCAGGCCGCCGAGCAGCTGTGCCTGACCCAATCGGCGGTCAGCCGGCAGATCGCGGCGCTGGAGCAGCGCCTCGGCACGGCCTTGTTCGCGCGCGGCCATCGCAGCATCCGCTTCACGGCCGCCGGCGCACGGCTGTTCCAGCAGCTCGACCCGGCCTTCGAGCAGATCCAGTCGGCCCTGGGCGAGCTGCTGGAACCAGCGCAACGCCGGCCGGTGACCATCACGGCCAGCATCGGCATGGCCGCGTTGTGGCTGCTGCCGCGCCTGGCCCGCTTTCAGCAGGCCCATCCGGACATCGATGTGCGCGTCGCCGCCAGCGACAAGGTGCTGGACCTGCGCGCCGACGGCATCGACCTGGCGCTGCGCTACTGTGCCGACAGCGCGGTGCCGCCGGGCAGCGTGCGCCTGTTCAGCGAGACCTTGCTCCCGGTCGCGGCCGGCAGCCTGGCCCAGGGCCGAGGCTTGAGCGAACTGCTGGACGGCGCCGTGCTGCTGGAGTTCGATGCGCCGCAGCGCCCCTGGCTGCACTGGGCCCATGCGCTGCAGCAGCGCGGGCTGGATGCGCGACGCAGCCGCTCGATGCTGCGTTTCAACCAGTACGACCAGGTCGTGCAGGCCTGCGTGCAGGGCCAAGGCCTGGCGCTGGGCCGCCTGGCGCTAGTGGCGCCGCTGCTGGCCGATGGCCGGCTGCAGGCACTGGAGCCGCTGGAACAAGGCCTGCCGCTGGACGATGCCTACTGGCTGATTGCGGCAACGGGGGCAAGACCTGCCCCCCAACGCCCCGAGGTCCAGACGCTGGCCGCCTGGCTGCGCGAGGAGGCCGCCGCGACGGCCGCACTTCAGCTGCCGCGGCGCAAGGCCTGACGCTGGCACTGCGCCGGCGCAAAGGCGGCAATCAGTGCCGCGAGCAGCGCCTCGGCACGCGCGCTATTGTCCTGTCCGTAGTTGCAGACATAGACATCCAGCGTCACCCCGCCGAGCTCCGGCCAGGTGTGCACCGCCAGATGCGATTCGGCCAACAGCACGACACCGGTAATGCCACTTTGCGCACCCTCGCTCCCCGGCTGGAAACGATGGAAGAGCTCGGCCACGGCGCCCAGGCCGGCCTGCTCGACGGCAGCCACGCACAGCGCCGCCAGCGCGGTCGTATCGCTCATCAGCGCCAGCGCCGGATCCACGCCGCGCAGATCGGCGGTCAGGTGCAGGCCCTGCATCGCGCGGCGCCTCAGCCGCCGGTCACCGGCGGGAAGAACGCGACCTCGGCGCCGGCCGGGATCTCGGCCGACTCGGGCGCCAGCTGCTGGTTCAGCGCACAGCGCAGCGCGCGGCTGCGGGCCAGCGCGCTGGCATGGGGCTCGCCACGGGTCAGCAAGGCATCGCGCAGCTGGGCCAGGGTCTGCCCGGCCGTCCAGGGCATTTGCTCCTGTGCACCGAGGACTTCACGCAGAGAGGCGAAGTAGCGAATCGTGATGATGGAACTCATTGCAAGGCCGTGAAGGGGATGAAGCGCACCAGATCGCCGGCAGCGATCGGTGTGCTGGGCGGCACATCGACCAGGCCGTCGCCCCAGACCGCCGAGCTGAGCACACCCGAGCCCTGGTTGCCAAACAGATCAAGGCCGCCCTGTGCGTTCAGCCGTGCGCGCAGGAACTCGCGGCGCTTGTCGGCACGCGGCCAGTTGAAATCGGCTCGCAGCGGATAGGTCTTGGGCGCGAGTTCGCTGGCGCCCTGCAGGCGCAGGATCAGCGGCCGCACGGCCAGCAGAAAGGTGACAAAGCTGGACACCGGATTGCCCGGCAGGCCGACGAACCAGGCCTGGCGGTCGGCCGCTCCCGGCCGACGCACGGCGCCAAAGGCCAGCGGTTTGCCCGGCTTGATCGCCATCTGCCAGAGATCCAGCTGGCCCTCGGCCTGCACGGCCGGGCGCAGATGGTCTTCCTCGCCGACAGAGACGCCGCCCGAGGTGAGGATCAGATCGGCCTGCGTCGCCGCAGCGCGCAGCGCGGCGCGGGTGGCTTCCAGCGTGTCGGGCACGATGCCCAGGTCCTCAATCTCGCAGCCCAGCTGCTGCAAGAGGCCACGCAGCGTGAAGCGGTTGCTGTTGTAGATCGCGCCAGGCTTGAGCGGCTCGCCGGGCATGGCCAGTTCATCGCCGGTGGAGAACAAGGCAACACGAACACGGCGCGCCACGGTGAGCGTCGCCGCACCGACGGTCGCCGCCAGGCCCAGCGCGGCCGGATCGAGGCGGTGGCCAGCGGCCAGCACCACGCTGCCGGCCTGCACGTCCTCGCCACGGCGGCGGATCGCGGCGCCGGCGGCCGGCCGCTCCAGCAGGCGCACGGCGCCGAGCTCGCTGCCATCGGCCACGGCCTCGCACAGCTCCTGCATCTGCACCGCATCGGCGCCCTCGGGGACGGGCGCACCGGTGAAGATGCGCGCGGCCGTACCCGGCTGCAGCGGTGCCGGCACGCTGCCGGCCGGCACGCGCTGACTCAGCGGCAGCACGGCCGGTGAGCCATCCTCGGGAAGGTCGGCGGGAAGGTCGGCAGGAAGGTCAGCAAGGCGCAGCGCGTAGCCGTCCATCGCACTGTTGTGATGCGGCGGCACATCGAGCTGCGAGCGCACCTCGGTGGCCAGCACTCGGCCCAGCGCGTCAAAGGTCGACAGCGTCTCGGTTTCGCCGAGCGGCTGCACGGCGCCCAGCAGACGCGCCAGTGCCTCGTCCAGGCTCACGAGCGGCTTGCGGGCGGGCACGGCTTCAGCAGACATGGCGCTCGATGTACCGCTTGACCTGGGCCGCATCGGCCGGCATCTGTTGCACCCGCTTGGGCAGCGACTCGATGCCTTGCAGATGCGCGGGCCGCGGCGGTTCTTCGCCGAGCGCCTCGACGATGGTGGCCGCGAACTTGACCGGCAGCGCCGTTTCCAGCACCAGCATGGTCGTGCCCGGCTCGCGCAGTCCTTGCGCAACCTTCAGGCCATCGGCGGTGTGGGTGTCGATGACGACGCCGTAGCGCGCCTTGCAGTCGCGTATCGTCGCCAGACGGTCGGCATGGCTGCTGCGGCCGGACTGGAAGCCGTAGCCGGCAATCGCCGCATGCTCGCTGGCGCTGATCTCGAAGCGGCCCTCGCTTTCCAGCGCCGTCTTGAACAGCGCCTGCACGCGAGCCCCATCGCGGCCCAGCAGATCGAAGACAAAGCGTTCGAAGTTGCTGGCCTTGGAAATGTCCATCGAGGGGCTGGAGGTCTCGTGCGTCTCGGCGCTGCCGCGCGGGCGGTAGACGCCGCTGCGGAAGAACTCGTCCAGCACGTCGTTCTCGTTCGTCGCCACGACCAAATGCGCAATCGGCAGGCCCATCATCCGGGCGACATGGCCGGCGCAGACATTGCCGAAATTGCCCGAAGGCACGCAGAAACTCACCTTGGGCCAATCAGCGAGGTCCGCCGGCGCCGGGCCGCCCCAAGCCGGCGCGGCCCCCTCGGGGGGTGGCGAAGCGGAGCGGAGACTGGGGGCTCCATCCTTCGTCGCCAGGAAATAACCGGCAAAGTAGTAGACCACCTGAGCCAGCAGTCGCGCCCAGTTGATCGAGTTGACGGTGCCGATCTTGTGCTGGCGCTTGAAGGCCAGATCGTTGGAGACCGCCTTGACGATGTCCTGGCAGTCGTCGAACACGCCTTCGATGGCGATGTTGTGGATGTTCTCGTCCTGCAGGCTGAACATCTGCGCCTGCTGGAAGGGGCTCATGCGGCCGGCCGGCGAGAGCATGAAGACGCGCACGCCCTCTTTGCCGCGCATCGCGTACTCGGCCGCGCTGCCGGTGTCGCCCGAGGTGGCGCCGAGGATGTTGAGCGTCTCGCCGCGGCGCTTGAGTTCGTACTCGAACAGCTGGCCGAGCAGCTGCATCGCCATGTCCTTGAAGGCCAGCGTCGGGCCATTGGACAGCGCCTCAAGCGCCAGCCCCGGCTCCAAGACCTTGATCGGCGTGATCTCCGCCGTGCCAAAGACCTCGGCCGTGTAGGTGCGCCGCGTGATCGCACACAGGTCCTCGGCCGGGATGTCGTCGATGTACAGCGACAGAATCTCGAAGGCCAGATCCGCATAGGGCAGGCCGCGCCAGCGCGCCAGCGTCGCCGCGTCGACCAGCGGGTAAGTCACCGGCAGGTACAGCCCACCATCCGGCGCCAGGCCCTCCAGCAGGATTTCACAAAAGCGGCGCTCGGTCTTGTCGCCACGGGTGCTGATGTATTTCATGCTTGTCTCTTCAACGCTTCACCGACCGCAGTCCTCTACCGCCATCCAGCGGAGTTCGCCGATCCGGCTTTGCCGGTCGGCCGAACTCGCCCCCTTGAGGGGCGCGCGCAGCGCGTAGGGGGTGGGCCATTACGCGAGTTCTTCCTTGCGCAAGCGCACGATAGGCGCCAGCACCGTCGGCAGGCCCTGCATCTGCGTCAGCGCCTTGTTCATGCTGCCCTCCAGCGTCTGGTGGGTCAGGATGATCAGGTCGGTCTGGCGCTCGCCTTCATTGGATTCGCGCTGCAGCACCGCGTCGATCGAGATGTCGTTCTCGGCCAGGATGGTGGTGATGCGCGAGAGCACGCCGGCCTCGTCCGCCACACGCAGACGCAGGTAGAAGCTGGTTTGCACCAGATCCATGCTGAGAATGGGCGTGTTGCTCATCGCATCAGGCTGGAAGGCCAGGTGCGGCACGCGGTGGTCGGGGTCGGCGGTGTGCAGCCGGGTGATGTCAACCAGATCGGCAATCACCGCCGAGGCGGTCGGTTCGGCACCAGCGCCCTTGCCGTAGTACAGCGTGGTGCCGACGGCATCGCCCTGCACAACCACCGCATTCATCGCCCCTTCGACATTGGCAATCAGCCGGTTGGCGGGAATCAGCGTCGGGTGCACGCGCAGCTCGATGCCGCCTCCCTGCACATCGGGACGACGGCGCGTCAGGCCCAGCAGCTTGATCCGGTAGCCGAGCTGCTCGGCGTACTTGATGTCAGCCGCCTGCAGCTGGCTGATGCCCTCGACGTGCGCGCGGTCGAACTGCACCGGCACGCCAAAAGCGATCGCGCTCATGATGGTCAGCTTGTGGGCGGCATCGACGCCTTCGATGTCGAAGGTCGGGTCGGCCTCGGCATAGCCCAGGCGCTGCGCTTCCTTCAGCACCACGCTGAAGTCCAGGCCCTTGCTGCGCATCTCCGACAGGATGAAATTGGTCGTGCCGTTGATGATGCCGGCCAGCCATTCGATGCGATTGGCGGTCAGGCCCTCACGCAGCGCCTTGATGATGGGGATGCCACCGGCCACAGCGGCCTCGAAGGCCACCATCACGCCCTTGTTGCGCGCCGCGGCAAAGATCTCGGTGCCGTGCACGGCCAGCAAGGCCTTGTTGGCCGTGACCACATGCTTACCGGCGGCGATGGCTTCCAGCACCAGCTCGCGGGCCAGCGTACATCCGCCGATCAGTTCGACCACGATGTCGATCTCAGGGTTGGCAATGATCTCGCGCGGATCGGCCACCACCTGGGCGGCCTCGCCGACGATCTCGCGCGCCAGCCCCACATTGCGGCGCGACACCATGGTGATCTCGATGCCGCGGCCGGCTCGGCCGCGAATCTCTGCCTGGTTGCGGTTCAGCACGTGGAAGACGCCGCTGCCGACGGTGCCGATGCCCATCAGGCCGACTTTGATCGCTTTCATCATCAACTCGCTTTTCTCATCTGTATTTGCTCCGAGCCCTGCGCGGCAGCTCAACGGCCATGCCGCTTGCGGTAATGGGCCAGGAATCGTTCGATCCGGCCCACCGCGTCCCTCAAATCGTCGGTATTGGGCAGGAAGACCAGGCGGAAGTGATCGGGGGCTGTCCAGTTGAAGCCCGTCCCTTGCACGATCAGCACCTTTTCCTCGGACAGCAGCTCGTAGGCGAACTGCTGGTCATCCTCGATCGGGTAGATCTTGGGGTCCAGGCGGGGGAACATGTACAGCGCCGCCTTGGGCTTGACGACGCTAACTCCAGGAATCTGCGTCAACAGCTCATAGGCCAGATCACGCTGGCGGCACAGCCGGCCGGTGGGGGCGACCAGGTCCTTGATGCTTTGATAGCCGCCCAGCGCGGTCTGTATCGCCAGCTGGCCCGGCGTGTTCGCGCACAGCCGCATCGAGGCCAGCATGTTCAGCCCGGTGATGTAGTCGCGCGCATGATGCTTCTCGCCCGACACCACCATCCAGCCGGCGCGATAGCCGCAGCTGCGGTAGTTCTTCGACAGGCCGTTGAAGGTCAGCGTCAGCACATCGTCGGACAGCGCTGCAATGCTGGTGTGGCTGTTGCCGTCGAACAGCGTCTTGTCGTAGATCTCGTCGGCCATGATGATCAGCTGGTGCTGACGGGCGACTTCGACGATCTCCTTCAGCAGGCTGTCCGGGTACAGCGCGCCGGTCGGGTTGTTCGGGTTGATGACGACGATGGCGCGGGTGCGCGGCGTGATCTTGGCGCGGATGTCGGCAATATCCGGCATCCAGTCGCTCTGCTCGTCGCAGATGTAGTGCACCGGCGTGCCGCCGGACAGCGCCACCGCCGCGGTATAGAGCGGATAGTCGGGCGCCGGCAGCAGCACCTCGTCGCCGTTGTCCAGCAAGGCGTTGAGTGCCATCACGATCAGCTCGGAGGCGCCATTGCCCAGATAGACGTCATCAACGGTGACGCCGCGGATGTTCTTTTCCTGGCAGTAGTGCACCACCGCCTTGCGCGGGGCGAACAGCCCCTTGGAATCGGTGTAGCCAGCAGCGGCGGGCAGGTTGCGGATCATGTCCTGAACGATTTCGTCCGGCGGCTCGATGCCGAAGGCGGCGATATTGCCGATGTTCAGCTTGATGATCTTCTGGCCCTCTTCCTCCATCGCTCGCGCCTTGTCCAGCACCGGACCACGGATGTCGTAGCAGACATTGGCGAGCTTGGCGGACTTGGCGATCGGCTTCAAGACGGGGACTCCTCAGGGGCGGTGGCAAGGCCTGCGCCGGGCGAAAATGCTGCAGCGCAAAACGTTCGATTTAATCACAGCGTAACAGCACGATACCGGGCACGACACCGAGCACATCACCCGACCGAGCGGTCGACGCAGAAGTCGACGACACTGAGCCCCTCGCGGGTGCCGCCACTCGCCAGCAGCCACCGTCTTTTCACCAATGAAATTCCAACTCGATCAGCCGCAAGGCGGCAACAGCATCTCCCGCCACGACGGCCAGCATGTCTGGGTCAATGGCCGCCAGCATGGCGCCAGCCTGCTGGTGCCCTGGCGTGGCGAGGTACAGGACTGGGCGCTGGCCCGCTTCGACGATCTCAGCGAGGCGCATTTCGAACAGATCCTCGCGCTCAAGCCGGAACTGGTGATCTTTGGCAGCGGCGCCAAGCTGCGCTTCGCGCGTCCGGCCCTGTACCGCGCCTTGATCGCCGCGCGCATCGGGCTGGAAACGATGGACCTGGGGGCGGCCTGCCGCACCTACAACGTGCTGGCCAGCGAAGGCCGTTCGGTGCTGGCGGCGCTGCTGATCGAAGCGGCTTGAGCCCCTCAGCGGGCGGCAGGCGCACGGGCGAGACGCGTCGGCGGTCAAGCCCGGACTGGCCCCAGGGTTGAGGTTCGCCCACAACGGCGCGCGGGCAATCCCCCGAAGTGGCGAATGGGGGCCCCGCTGTTCAACGTATAATCGCCGGCTATGCCCACATGGGCACACCACTCGAAGAACGCCACATGACGCCAGCGCTCAACAAACCCCTCCCGGAAATTGAAGCTCTTGCTACCGGAGGTGTGAAGTTCACACCGCACGCTTTCCACGGTCAAGTGGTGGTGTTGTACTTCTACCCCAAGGACAATACACCCGGTTGCACCACCGAAGCGATGCAATTTCGCGATCGCCACAAGGATTTCGTGAAGGCTGGCGCAGTTGTGCTGGGTGTTTCACGCGACAACATGGTCTCGCACGAGAAGTTCAAGCAAACGCTGGAACTGCCTTTCGAGCTGATCGCCGACACCGAAGAAAAGCTCTGCCATATGTTCGGCGTGGTCAAGAACAAGATCATGTACGGCAAGAAGGTCAAGGGCATCGAGCGCTCGACCTTCCTGATCGACGCCAATGGCGTGCTGCGCGAAGAATGGCGCGGCATCAAGGTCGCCGGCCATGTCGACGAAGTGCTGAAGGCCGTCAAGGCGCTGAAGAAGGACGCCGCCTGAGCTGATTGGCGCCCCGCTTCGCTCAATCGATGAGCTGATCGCGCAGCGCTCCAGTATCAAGCCAAAGCCGGCCGGGCAGACGCCTCGCGCCGGCTTTGTTGCGTTTGGGCGCCAGGCTTGATCTGCGACAGCCTGTCATGGGCCTTTGTGCATAATGGGTTCATGCCCCTGAGCCGAGACGAATCCCCAAGAAGCCGCATCGCTTGTCGTGCGGCTTTTTGCTTTTTTGGCCCCGGCTCCTATCTTTTGCTTTCCAGCTCAAGGGCGCTTCGCCGCGCCCTGCCCTTGCCCACATGCCACTGCCCAAGCCCCCGACCAAGCGCGCCTCTGTCCTCGAGTCTTCGGCCTATGCCAGCAATCTGGCACTGAGCAAGAAACCCGCCGCCGAGGCGCGTCCCGCGCCCGCTCCAGTTCCCGCACCGGTGGCGCCGGTGCTGCAGTTGAAAGCGGAGAAACCGCGTGCCGGCAAAACCGTCGCCGCCCCCGCTGTGGTCGAAAGCAAGGCGGCGCCGGCCTGGTCGGCCACGGCGGTGACCCCACCGGCCTCCGCACCCGTCAAAGCCGCACGCCCCGCCGCGCGCAGCAAGGCGGCCAGCAAGAGCAAGGGCAGCGAAGCGTCCAAGCTCTTCGTGCTCGACACCAATGTGCTGATGCACGACCCGATGTGCCTGTTCCGCTTCGAGGAACACGACATCTACCTGCCGATGATCACGCTGGAGGAACTGGACGGCCACAAGAAGGGCATGACCGAGGTCGCCCGCAATGTGCGCCAGGTCAGCCGCGATCTGGATGCGCTGGCCGCCAGCTTGAAGACCAGCTCGATCGAGGAAATGTCCAAGGGCCTGCCGCTGGATCAGACCGGCCACCGCGAGGCTGGCGGCAAGCTGTTCTTCCAGACCCAGCTGATCGACACGCCGCTGCCCCAGGGCCTGCCACAGGGCAAGGCGGACAACCAGATCCTTGGCGTCGTACAGGCGCTCAAGAACCAGCAGCCCGAGCGCGAAGTCGTGTTGGTGTCCAAGGACATCAATATGCGCATCAAGGCCCGTGCGCTGGGCCTGCCCGCCGAGGATTACCGCAACGACAAGACGCTGGAAGACTCCGACCTGCTCTACACCGGCGTGCAGGCCTTGCCGGCCGACTTCTGGGAGCGCCATGGCAAGACCATGGAGAGCTGGCAGCAGGGCGGCATCACCTTCTACCGCATCAGCGGCCCGCTGGTGCCCTCGCTGCTGGTCAATGAGCTGGTTTATCTGGAGGCGCCCGGCGCCGCCCCGCTGTATGCCAAGGTGCTGGAGATCACCGGCAAGACGGCGGTGCTGCGCACGCTGAAGGACTACGGCAACCAGAAGCACTCGGTCTGGGGCGTGACCGCACGCAACCGCGAGCAGAACTTTGCCCTCAATCTGCTGATGGACCCGGAATGCGATTTCGTCACGTTGACCGGCACGGCAGGTACCGGCAAGACGCTGATGACGCTGGCCGCTGGCCTCTCGCAGGTGCTCGATGAGCGCCGCTACAGCGAAATCATCGTCACCCGCGTGACCGTGCCGGTGGGCGAGGACATCGGCTTCCTGCCCGGCACCGAGGAAGAGAAGATGGGCCCCTGGATGGGCGCGCTGGACGACAACCTGGAAGTCCTGGCCCGCGGCGACAGCACGGCCGGCGAATGGGGCCGCGCGGCCACCAACGATCTGGTGCGCAGCAAGATCAAGATCAAGAGCCTGAACTTCATGCGCGGCCGCACCTTCCTGAACAAATACGTCATCATCGACGAGGCGCAAAACCTGACCCCCAAGCAGATGAAGACGCTGATCACCCGCGCTGGCCCCGGCACCAAGATCGTCTGCCTGGGCAATCTGGCGCAGATCGACACGCCCTATCTGACCGAAGGTTCCTCGGGCCTGACCTACGCCGTCGACCGTTTCAAGGGCTGGGCGCACAGCGGCCATGTCACGCTGGCACGCGGCGAGCGTTCACGGCTGGCCGACTTCGCATCAGAAGTGCTCTGAGCCGACGCTCAACCGCTTCGCCCTCAATCGCCCTCAATCGCTCTCCAGGCGGCCCCGCGGGGCCGCTTTTCATTTCCGCGATGATGTCGCCATGACGCTTTATGTTTCCGATCTCGACGGCACGCTGCTGGACCCGCGCGGCGAGCTGGCCGACAGCACCCGTGCCGGCCTGTGCCGCCTGCTCGATCAGGGCCTGCTGTTCACCGTCGCCAGTGCGCGCCACGTCAGCTCCATCCGCAAGATCCTCGGCCCGCTGCCGCTCAAGCTGCCGGTGATCTCGTCCAACGGCGCCTACATCAGCGACCTGGCCAGCTGCGAGCATGAGCTGGTCAACACCATGGAGCCGGCGTTGTCGCAGGCCATCTTTGCGCTGATACGCCGCCAGGGCCTGATGCCCTTTGTCTCGACCCATGGCCCGCTGGGTGACCAGCTGTTCTACCAGTCGGTGCACAACGAGGCGCAGCAGGCCTTTGTCGACGAGCGCCTGCGCAATGCCGACCCGCGGCTGCGTCACAGTGCGCGGCTGCAGGACGAGCTGCACACGCCGGCGGTGACTTTTGTCGTCGTCGAACGCGAGGCGCCGCTGGCGGCCTTGCAGGCCGAGATCGACGCGCTGTGCGGCGACGCCGTCGAGACCCATCTGGCCGAAGACCTCTACCGGCCCGGCTGGCCCTGGCTGACCGTCCACGACCGCCGCGCCACCAAGGACCAGGCGATCAAGACGCTGGCCGAGCGCTACGGCCTGCACGAACGCGAGGTCGTCGTCTTTGGCGATCATGTCAACGACATCAAGATGCTGCGCGCCGCCCACCGTGGCATCGCCGTGGCCAATGCCATCGACGCCGTCAAGGACGAGGCCCATCAGGTGATAGGCCCGCACCACGAAGACAGCGTGCTCCGCTTCATCGAGCAGGACTGGCGAGGACAGATTAGGGATTGACCCGATGCCGCTTGGTGACAATGCCGATGCGCATGTCACAAATCTGCGCTGCAATAGCGCCCCAAACAATGGGACGCAAGCATGGGGGCAGCATTCAATACTGCATCTCAGCAATCGCTGCGGCAGTTTCAGCAGACGTTGTGGGATCAAGGCGCACGCTATGACGGCACGACTGCCCTGCCAGTCGCGCTGACGCCATGCTTGCTGCGTAGCCGCGACTATGCGGCGCTGGCGAGCGACGCCCAGCTGGTGCTGCAAGCGCTTGAGCAACTCAACCGTTTGTATTGCGATGAGCCCGACATCCAGGCACGCTTTCCCGAGCTGCGCCATTTGAGGCCCTACATCTCCCATGCCACATCGGGCCAACGCGACATCCCGCTGGCCCGTTTCGACTTGATGCGTGGCGCGGACGGGCGCTGGCAGATGCTTGAGAGCAATAGCGATTGCCCGGGCGGCCTGACGCTGACCGGCATCGTGAATCGCGCCTTCCGGGCCAGCGATTTCTACGACCGCCACCTTGTCGAGCGCGTTCAAGCGGTCGAGAACGCCGATGGTTTCCTGCAGCTGATGCGTGAACGAAGCCCTCGCCAACCGGCGAGGCTGGCGTTCTTGTGGAGTGAGTTCCAGCCGCTGCGCAACGACATTCAGACACTTCACGACCGCGCCCTCAGCCTGGGCGGGCCAGCGCCCTATATCGGCCCGGTGCAATCACTGGTATTTCGGGAGGACCAGGTCTTGGCCGATGGGCGCCCGATCGATCTGGCCTTCACCAAGATTGACACCACGCTGGGCGCCGACGGGCTGATCCACTGGTGCGCCTGGCGCCATGACCCTGAGGAAGCACGTCCGCTTCTGGAGGCCATGGCCAGCGGACAGCTGCGTACGCTCAGCCCCCTACCCGCAATGATGGTGGCCGAGAACAAGCGCGCGCTCGCCCTGCTGTTCGAGGACGATGTGCGCCGCACGCTCAGTGCAGCGCAGTGCGCGGCCATTGACCGCCTGGTGGCGCCGAGCAGCTGCCTGGGCCCGGCATGCAAGGCTCCCCGATGGACCGCCGCAGAGTTGCTGGCGGTGCCGCATCGCTTTGTGCTCAAGACCGCCATCGACACACGGGGCCGCGGCGTCTTTGTCGGCCGCGACTGCAAGCCGGCGCAATGGCAGCTGTTGGTGGAACAGGCGCTGGCCGGGCGGCTGCTGGTGCAAGCCTTGATCGACGCCAAGCCTGAAGCCGTGACGATCGACCTCGAACAACGCCCGCCCATGCACAACGTGCTATCGCTGTTCCTCTATGGCGGCAAGCCGGTTGGCCTGCTGGGCCGATGCGCCCGCCAATCCATCGTCAACGTGGGCCACGGTGGCCTGCTGCGGCCCGCCCTGGTGGTCGACGAACTGCCCAGCTATGTGGAGCATTGAGATGCCGCCCCTGCCCCCCTTGCCTGCCAGCACTGGCCACGCCGACTGGCAGCGGCCCGCGTTGCGCGTCTGGGCCAGCGAAACTGCGGCGCAGCTGCGCCAGCACGAGGCCTTGCACGAGGCTGGGGCCTACGCACTCAGCCCATTGATGCTGCCGCGTCAGCAGATGCAAGGCATGCAGGGGCAGGTTCATCAACTGCTGCAGTTGGCGCGCCGCCTCAGTCTTCAGCTCGATGCTGAGGGTCGCTGGTGCCGCGCCGACCAACGGTCGCTGGTGCTGGCAGCGCGCGAACGCGGCCCAGCGCTGGCTCCGATTGCCCGGCCCGATGGCATCCTGGTCGAAGGGCAGCTGAAGTTGCTCGAGTTGAATCTGGACTCCGGCCTGGGCTGGTATTTCGAACTTGAGTTTGCGCAACAACGTGCTGCGCAGCTCAATACCATGGCCTGGGGCGGCCGCCATCGCGTGCCCAGGCTGTGGCCGGCCATCTGCAACTATGTCGCTCAGCTGATGGCCTGCCGTGACAAGCGCCGCTGCCGTCTGGTTGTGCTGATCGATGCACAGTTGGGCGACTACGACCGCCGCCACGCCCAGCTCTTTGCCAACCGGCTCAACGCCAGCCTGCCCGGACTCAATGCCAGCGTGCGTTGCACCGAGGAACTGCATTGCAGCGGCACCAGCTTGCGCGACCGCGCCGGGCCGGTCGACATTGTCTGGCGCTTTGCCTCGCTGGCGCATGAGGCCGCACGCACCGCCAGCACCCTGGCGCTGCTGCAGCGCGCGCTGCGCTGCGATTGCCTGCTGGCTTCGGATCCCTCCGACCTCGGCGTCGAAAGCAAGCTGGCCTTGGCCGCATTGAGCGAGTTGGCGGAACACGAGTCGCCGCTGCTCAGTACCGACGAGCGCCAACTGGTCAATGCTCTGGTGCCCTGGACACGTGTTCTGCGTCCGGCCGAGCAGGACAGCACCGACGGCGATCTCTCCACGCTGGCGCTCGAGCAGCGCAGATCCCTCGTGCTCAAGCGAACTCATTCGAGGGCGTCTCTGCACGTGCTGATCGGTTGCGAATGCAGCGACGCACAGTGGCAGCAGGCGATTGCAAAAGCAAAGGCAGACACCTTGCCCTGGGTGCTGCAGCAAAACGTCAGCCCCACCCCTCTGCCCTTTGCCTTCGTGGGCGATTCGCGCAGCGAGTTGCTCGGCTACAGCGTCAGCCCCTTTGTCTTTGGCAGTGCTGAGGCCGCACCCTATGTGCGAATAGAGCGCAATGCTGAACAACGCAGGCTCGCTGTAGGCGATGCCCGTTTGAACGGCATTTGCGCCACGCTGCTGGTTGACGAGCCTGCCAGCATTGCACATCTGGCCCAGCCGCCAGCGGCCGCGGAGCACGTTTGAGCGGCGGCTTGGCCAGCCTGGCCACGCCGGACCCGGGGCGCAGCGCGCAGCGCACGCTGCGCTTCCTGCTGGTCGAGGGTCTGGCCTCGATGAGCATCTCGACCCTGGTGTTCGCTCTCGATGTCTGGGTCTATCAGCGCACCGGTTCCTACGCGCTGTTCGCCGCCCTGGCCTTGCTCTCTGCGCTGCCGGGCGTCTGTGTCTCACCGCTGATCGGACCGCTGCTGGACAAGCTGCCGCGCGGCCTGTTGGTGCAGGGCTGCAGCCTGGCCGCGCTGTTGCTGGCGGCCCTGGCGCTGCTCTGGCAGCGTGCTTTCGATTTCGACGTCCCGCTGGCGTCGCTCCTGGTGCTGACACTGGCGCTGATCCAGACGGTCCGCTGGCCCACGCTGCTGGCGACCGTCTCTTCACTGTCGCCAGCAGCGCAGATGGCGCGCATCACCGGCTATGAAGAGGCCATCGAGGCTGGCGTGGGTGTTGCAGCCCCCTTGTTGGCAGTTGCGCTGCTCACGCATGCCGGCCTGCAGGCCTTGCTCGGGCTGATGCTGCTGGCCTTTGCCGCCAGCCTGGTCAACGTCGCCCGGCTTGAGCTTCCGCGCCAGATCAGCAGCACCGCGCTGCTGCAGCTCTTGCGCGGCTACCGAAGCAATTTCAGGGCCGAACTGAATTTTGGCTTCGTCTGGATACGCCAGCAGCGACTGCTGTTTCGTCTGCTGATCTTCGTCGGCATGCTCAATTTCGGCGCGACGATTTTCACCACGATGCAAACGCCGCTGGCACTGACGATGCACGGCTCCGGCGCCATTGCCCAGATCATGGCTTGCGGCGGGATCGGGCTGTTCTTGGGTGGAATCTGCAGCGGCATATTGGGCCAGCGAGCGGCCTTGATTCCTACCCTGTACATCGGTGCCACCGGCATCGCCTTGTCGATCGCGCTCTACGCCCTGGGGCAACAGGCTGGGACCCTGAGTCTGGCGGCCGCCCTGTTCAGCTTCTTCCACCCCCCCGTCAACGCGGCCATGCAAATCCTCTGGCGGCAACGCACGCCGATCGAGCGCCAGGGTGCCATCTTTGCCGTACGGCGGACGTTCGCCTCGGCACTCGGGCCCCTGGCGATCACGCTTTCGGTGCCTTTGGCGCAGCAGATCTGTGCGCCCCTGCTGGCCCACCTGGATGCTCTTGGCCTGCAGACCACCTGGGCGCACCCCGACACCGCCGCTCTCGGCGCCAGCCTGCTGCTGCTCAGCCTCGCCATGATGATCGTCGTGCTGCTGTTTGCTGGCCGGCGCCTGCTGCGTGACTAGATCCTTGCTTCACGGCGCCGCCGCAAACTCCTGCTCATGCAGCCAGGCTGCATGGCGCACGGTGCGGCGGGTGCGGCCCCATTCCTCAATCATGGCCGGCGCCAGCTCACGCAGTCGCTCCAGTTGGCCAGGCTTGACGGTGTTGGCGGCCAACTCGATGCGGTGGCCGTTCGGATCGCGGAAATAGATCGACTGGAAGATCTCGTGGTTGGTCGGGCCGGTGACTTCCAGACCCAGGCCTTCCAGCCGGGCCTTGGCCGCCAGCAACGCCGCCTCGTCCTCGACCTGGAAGGCCAGGTGCTGCACCCAGTCGGGCGTGTTCTCGTCGCGGCCCATGGCCGGCGAGTTGGGGATCTCGAAAAAGGCCAGCACATTACCGCGCCCCGCATCGAGGAAGATGTGCATATAGGGATCGGGCGCCTTGGTCGAGGGCACGCGGTCTTCCGAGATTGCCAGCAGCAGCGGCATGCCCAGCGCCTCGCGGTAGAAGTCAATCGTCTGCTGCACATCACGGCAGCGGTAAGCGACGTGGTGGATGCCCTGCATCTGCATGGTTGTTGATCCTGATCGTTAGCGAAGTTGAAGCCCAGGGCGCTGATTTGGCGGCGCCCTGGTTCGGGCACTCAGATCACGCCACGGCGCTCCTGGTCCTTCTCCAGCGAGCGGAACAGCGCGCCGAAATTGCCTTCGCCAAAGCCCAGGTTGTTGGCCCGCTGGATGATCTCGACAAAGATCGGGCCGATGATGTTCTTGGTGAAGATCTGCAGCAGATAGCCCTGCTCGTCGCCATCGACCAGCACCTGGTGCTTCTGGATGCGGCCATGGTCCTCGCGCACGCCGGGCACGCGCTCAAACACCTCGCGGTAGTAGTCGGCATCGATCTCCAAGGTCTCAATACCGCTGCCTTCGAGCTGGTCCAGCGAGGCCAGGATGTCCTCGGTCAGGAAGGCCAGATGCTGGACGCCCGGCCCCTTGTACTCGCGCAGGTACTCGGCGATCTGGTCCTTGTCGTCCTTGGGCTGGTTGATCGGGATACAGAAGCTGCCATCGGGCGAGCGCAGCGCAAAGCTGGTCAGGCCGGTCTTGACCCCCTGGATGTCGAAGTAGCGCACCTCGGTGAAACCGAAGATGCCCTTGTAGAAGGCGGCCCACTTGTCCTGCTCGCCGGGGAGCACGTTGTTGGTCAGGTGGTCGACGACCAAAAAGCCCTTGTCGGCCTGGATGCGCGGCTGCTCCAGTGCGATGAAATCGCGCTCATAGATGCTCGGCAGGCCGGCCTGCACGGCATCGATGAAGTAGATGATGCTCTCGCCGATGCCCCACACGGCCGGATAGGCATGATCCTTCATCGCCGCCGGCACCTCGACGGCACCGCGTGCCACTGCCGCCTTCAGCGCCGCCTCGGCGTTCTCGACGCGCCAGCCCATGGCGCTGATTGACGGGCCATGCTTGCGGGCGAACTGGGCGCTGTGGCCGTCGCGCTCGCCATTGAGCAGGAAGTGGATGTCGTTCTGGCGGAAATAGCTGATGTCCTTGCTGGCATGGCGGCGCAGCTTGGAAAAGCCGAAGGCCCAGAACAGCTCTTCGAGGGCGGGCAGCGAGGGGCCGCTGAACTCGGTGAATTCGATGCCACGCAGGCCGACGGGATTGCTGATCGGCGTGCTGACGGTGGTGCTGCTCGGCTGGCTCATGGAGGTCTCCTCGTTGTGGCTCGCCCCCAAGCGGAAAAGAGGCGATTGACCGCAATTCTTGTAGGGCTTTAACATCTATAAAAGCGAATTTCCTCGCCATTCATCATCGAAGATTTAGAACATGAAGCTGGATCTGGAAGCGCTGGAGGCCTTGGAGGCCGTGGTTCGCTGTGGCAGCTTTGCCAGTGCGGCCGAGCAACTGCACAAGGTGACCTCGGCCGTCAGCTACCAGGTGAAGAAGCTGGAAACCCAGCTGCGCCTGCCGCTGCTGGACCGCAGCGCCTACCGTGTGCGGCTCACCCCAGCCGGCGAGGCGGTGCTGAACGAAGGCCGGCGGCTGCTGCGTCAGGCCCACCAGGTCGAGGCGCTGGCCCAGCAATTGGCCTCGGGCTGGGAGGCGCGGCTGCTGGTCGTTGTCGACGGCATCCTGCCGCTGGCCGACACCCTGCGCGCGCTCAAGCGCCTGGCCGATGAGGGCGTGCCGACCCGTGTGCAACTGAAGATCGAATTTCTCGGCGGCGTGCAGTACCGCTTCGAGAAGGAGTCGGCCGATCTGATGCTGGCCAAGGAATTCAGCCCCGGTGCGCTGCTGCAGGCGCGGGCCCAGCCCGAGGTCGAGTGCGTGCTGTGCGTGGCCGCGGATCACCCGCTGGCCCAGCTGGGCAGGCCCGCACAGCTGGATGATCTGCACGCCCATGTCGAGCTCAGCGTGCAGGACTCCAGCGAACGCGGCGACGACCGCCATATGTTCGGCGGCGAGCGGGTGTTCTACCTCTCAGGCTTCGTGGCCAAGCGCCAGGCCCTGCTGATGGGCATGGGCTTTGGCTGGATGCCGCGCTATCTGGTCGACGAGGCCTTGGCCCGCGGCGAGCTGGTCGAGTTGGCTTACGAAGGCGGCTCGCGCTACCGCTTCACGCCCTGGCTGGTGCAAAGCCTGGAACGACCGTTGGGCCGCGCCGGGCAGCGGCTGGCCGAGCTGCTGCGCAGCGAGCCCGGTTGAGCGTCCTTTGCGCTGCAGGCCTTCGCACCTTCAGCGCTGCGACCGTTTCAACGGCTGGCCCGCCGTGCTGCTGGCCAGGCTGTCCACCATCAGCGACAGCGTCTGCTTCAAGGTCTCCGGCACCGCGCCGGCCGGCACCTCCCATTGCGGCAACTGGCCGTCGATATGCATGCGCGCCAGGCCATAGGCCATGGCTCGCAAGCCCAGTGCGGCCTGCTCAGGTGAGGCGCCAACAAAGTGGCCGGCCGCCTGCGCCTGCCGCACCGCCTGCAGCGTGTGCGAGCGCAGCGCGGCGAACTGGGCCCGCAGCCGCTCGGAGCTGTCAAAGCGATAGAGCCGTCGCGAGGAAGTCAGGCGAAATGCCGTCGGGTGCTGCAAGGCCCAATCGAGAAAGCTTTCGCCCATGGCCTTCAGCGCAGCCAGGCTGTCGCGCGCGGCCGCGCCACGCTGGCCGCGCTCGATCTGCAGGCGCAGCCCTTCGAGCGCCTCCTCGGCGATCGCCTGCATCAGCGCCTCATGGCTGGCGAAATGCCGGAACGGCGCGCCCGAGGACACACCGATACGCCGTGCCACTTCGCGCAGGCTGACGCGATCCTCGCCGCTTTCGCCGGCCAGCTGCAGCGCCATATCGATCACCGCGCGGCGCAAGTTGCCGTGGTGGTAGCTGCGATGCGCGGTGGTTCTCAGACAAGCCTCCTGGCCATGTAAGCAGTGCGTATTTGAACTCGCCCATTTGGGGCCAGCTGCCTAGCATCCGCGCATCTTCACTGCCCGACCAAAAGACATGGCCCACGTCCCCACCCCTGGCCTGCCCCCAAGCCCGCCGCCGCCTGCCGGCGCCGGCAGCCCCTGGTATGGGCCGCTGGGCTCGGCCTGGGGCTGCTGGCTACTCGGCACGGCGGCGCTGCTGCTGATGTGCGTGCTGCTGATCGGCCCCAGGCCGGAGCTGGACGGCGTGCGCGCCCAGGTGCGCGCCACCGCGCGCAGCTCGCTGTTCTTCTTCCTGCTGGCCTATACCGCCTCGGCCTGGCCGCGCTTGTGGCCCGGCGCCTTCAGCAGCTGGCTGTTGCAGCGACGCCGCCAATGGGGCTTGTTGTTTGCCAGCTCTCATGCACTGCATGCGGCGGGCATCGTCGCGCTGCATGCGCTGGCCAGCCCGGCGCTCTGGGCCAGCCTGACCTCGCCGCTGAGCTTGGTGTTGGGAGGTTCTGGCTATCTGGTGCTGAGCCTGCTGGCGCTGAGTTCCAACGGCGCAGCACAGCGCTGGCTCGGCGTCGCACGCTGGCAGCGCTGGCACCGCGCCGGTAGCCACTGGCTGTGCCTGCTGTTCGTGCTGTCCTCGGCCAAGCGTGTGCCGATGTCACTCGCCTATCTGCTGCCGCTGGCGCTGTTGCTCGGGGCGGCGGCCATACGCCACCTTGCTGGACGCAGGCGAAGTGGATGCTCCGGCGCACACCAGGACGGCACGAAGGCAGCCGGTGCCACGTCAGTGACAAGTTAATGACGTGGTTGCCCGCCGCATCCTGTAAGCGCTTACAGATGGCCCTTCACCTCGATTCTGTCCAATACTTGCCCGGCGCTGATCCACGCCTCCAATCCGTTAGCAAATGTTCAGCGCCTCAGCAAACCATGGGAGATTCAGATGAGCAACCGTCGAAATTTTCTGAGCGGCGCCGTGTCGCTTGCCGTTTTCGGTCCCGCGCTGGCGGCCAATGATGACTGCAAGGGGGGCAAGCGCGAAGCGCTGCTGACACCGGGTACCGGCACCCTGCAGCAGGCGTCCATCGCACCGGGAGCCCGCTATCACTGGGAGTATCCGGCCGCCATTGCCGGCAGTTTTCAGGACACGATCGAAAGCAATCTAAAGCGTATGCCAGCGGCCGATCTGCAGCGTCTGCTGGCTTCAATGAATGCCGCCGAGCTGAACGACCTGGCCTATTACTACGGCAACGCCACCAGCAATAGCAGCAAGCCGGCCGCGCTGCTGGACATCGTCGCAGCCAAGTGCGACACGCCGACGCTGGCGCGCATTGGCGAGCACTTCGGCTTTGCCGACACCTACGCGGCTGCCGCGCGGCTGTCACCTACCGCGGCCACCGAGCTGTCCCTGCTGCTCTCCCCGATGGCCGAGCGCGCGCTGACCCAAAGCCGCCCGGCCAATCGCGGCCTGATCGCGCTGGGTAGTACACCGGCACCGAACATTGACTTCACCATCAAGCAGATCTACCTTGACTACCGCACAGCGCCTGTCGGTTCACTGTCGGTACGCGCTGCGCTGTACGAGACGGCCAGCTTTGTGGGCTCGCGCCTGACCACATCGTTTGCAGCCGGCTATGCCGTGGGCACGGCAATCAACAACCTCTGGTCGACTTATGCGCCGGAGTCCTACAACGCGTTCTCGGACAAGCTCGGCCAATCGGTCGACTTCTTCATGAACTCGGCCACCTCCATCCTGAACGGCAGCGCCTTCGACAGCCTGTCGTTCTCCTCACGGCTGCAGCTTGGCGGCTACCAGCGCCAGTTCTTCTTCTCCGGGGCCTTCGGCAGCCTGGGCTCGAGCAGCAGCTTCTACTCCGGCGGCGGTGACTTCGGCGTCAGCGGCCCGTGGAAGGACCGCGAAGAGCGCGACAGCTGCAAGTGATGCTGAGCAGCAAGTCACTGCTGCGCGCCTCACGCTGCCTGTCCTTGCTGATTGGCGCTCTGGCGCTGACGGCAATGCTGGGCGGCCACCGCGCCGCCATCACGCTACCGCTGGGTGCGAGCTTCATCAGCCTCTTCGCCATCCAGCTGACTGCGATGCGCCGCGGCCTGAGGCTGAACCAGCAGTACCGCGGCGGGGCGACTCGCCGCCTCTGGCTCGCTATCGATAGCGGGGCCGTCCTGCTCGGCCTGCTGGTGCTGCTCAGCTGAGGATGGTCACCGGCGTGGTCTCAGGACCGCCTGAGCGTCAAAGTACCCTGATGCTCATGCAGCGTCAGCGCCAGCAGCCGGGTCACCGCATAGATTGCATCGAGGTTGGGCGACGGTGTCTCGGTGATGCGGGCCAGCTCGACGACGGCGCCCAGCAACGCTTCGAGTTCAAGCGCGCGACCGGCCTCGACGTCCTGCAACATCGAGGTCTTGTGCGCCCCCACGGCCTCGGCGCCGGCGATGCGTTTGTCAAGCGAGATCTTGAACTGCACGCCGAGCTTCTCGCCGATGGTCTGAGCCTCGCTCATCATCCGCGCTGCCAGTTCGCGGGTCAGCGGGAAGCGGCAGATGTCTTCCAGCGTCGCGTGGGTCAGCGCCGAGATCGGGTTGAAGCTCAAATTGCCCCACAGCTTGACCCACAGCTCGGAACGGATGTCCTTGGCCACCGGGGCCTTGAAGCCGGCGCGCATCAGCGTTTGCGAGAGCTGCTCGATCCGTTCGCTGCGGCTGCCATCGAGCTCGCCGAGGCTGAAGCGGTTGCCTTCGATCAGCCGTACGCGGCCGGGAGCCTCCAGCTGAGCGGCCGGGTAGACGATGCTACCGATCACGCGCTCGGGTGCGATGCAGGCGGCAATCGCGCCACCGGGGTCGACCGACTCCAGCACCCGACCCTGATGAGCGCCGGCCAGGCCCTGAAAGTACCACCAGGGCAGGCCGTTGATCATGCTGACCACCATCGTCTGCGGCCCGAACAGCACGGGCAATTCGCCGAGCAAGTCGCCAAGCTGATGCGCCTTGACGGTCAAGAGCACCGCGTCCTGCGGTCCGGCCTCGCTCATGCGCTGCACCGCACGCAGCGTGGCGCCGGGCGCGACATGCAACTCGCTGCCATCTTCCTCGCTCAGCGTGAAGCCCTGTGCATTGATGGCGGCCAGGTTCTTGTTGCGGGCGATGAATGTCACCTGCTCGCCGGCTGCAGCCAGCCGGCAGCCCAGCAATCCGCCGATGGCACCGGCACCCACAATCGCAATCTTCATCGCCATGGCTTCCTTCGCACGTCCTTCACATGTCCTTCGCGCTCACTGCGCCACGGCAGGACGGGCCTCGCGGCGGCGGGCCCATTGTCGCGCTGCGTCACCGAGCGGCCAGACCAGCATCAGCAAGGCCAAACCGGTGATGCCGCCGACCAGGCCGTTGGACCAGAAGATGCTCAGCTCACCCTGGGACATCAGCATCGACTGGCGGAAATTCGCCTCGGCCTTGTCACCCAGCACCAGCGCCAGCACCAGCGGCGCCAGCGGGTACTTCAGTTTCTTGAACACATAGCCGAGCACACCAAAGACCAGCATCATGAAGACGTCGAACATCGCGCCATGCACGGTGTAGGCACCGATGGCGCAGGTGACGATGATGACCGGCGCGATGATGGCAAAGGGAATGCGCAGGATCGCGGCCCAGAACGGCACCGTCGTCAGCACCACCAACAGGCCGACGATATTGCTCAGGTACATCGAGGCAATCAGGCCCCAGACAAAATCCTTGTGCTCGGTAAACAGCATGGGGCCAGGCTGAAGGCCCCAGATCACCAGCCCACCGAGCAGCACGGCGGCGGTCGGCGAGCCGGGGATGCCCAGGGTCAACATGGGCAACAGGGCCGAGGTGCCTGCCGCATGGGCGGCCGTTTCCGGTGCGACCACGCCAGCCAACTCGCCCTGGCCAAACCGCTCGGGATGTTCGGACATCCGCCGAGCCACGCCATAGCTCATGAAGGACGCAGGCGTGGCACCGCCGGGCGTGATGCCCATCCAGCAGCCGATCGCCATCGAACGCAAGAATGTTTTCCAGTGGCGCAGCAGCTCCACCCAGGTCTGCCAGACGATTCTCGGGCTGATGCGTGCGCTCTTGCCCTTGAAGGCCAGGCCCTCCTCCATCGTCAGCAAGATCTCGCCGATGCCGAACAGGCCGATCACCGCAATCAGGAAATCGAAGCCCTTGAGCAACTCGGCAAAGCCGTAGGTCATGCGCAGCTGGCCGGTCATATCGTCCATGCCCACGGTGGCCAGCGCGAAGCCCAGCAACATCGAGATCATCGTCTTGGCCGGCGCTTCCTTGCTCATGCCGACAAAACTGCAGAAGGTCAGCAGTTGCACCGCAAACAGCTCGGCCGGGCCGAAGCGCAACGCGAAGCGGGCCAGCAGCGGCGCCAGGAAGGTGATCAGTGCGGTGGCGAACAGCGCGCCGACGAAGGACGAGGTGAAAGCCGCCGTCAACGCCTGCGCCGCCTGGCCGCGCTGCGCCATGGGATAGCCATCAAAGGTGGTGGCCACCGACCAGGGCTCGCCCGGGATGTTGAAAAGGATGGAGGTGATCGCCCCGCCGAACAGTGCACCCCAGTAGATGCAGGACAGCATGATGATAGCCGTGGTCGGGTCCATCGAGAAGGTCAGCGGCAGCAGGATGGCGACGCCGTTGGCGCCGCCCAAGCCGGGCAGCACGCCGATCAGCACGCCGAGCAGGATGCCGATCAGCATATAGGCCAGATTCGGCAGCGTGGCCGCGACGGCGAAGCCGTGCAAGAGGTTGTTCAGATCGTCCACATCAGTCTCCCTGCACCGCGCTCAGAAACCCAGCCAATGCTCGATTGGCCCCTTGGGCAGGGGCTGGGTGAACCAGCGCTCAAAGACAATGAAGACCAGCATGCTGACGCCGACCGACACGCTCGCCACGCTCCACCAGCGGTAGCCACGGTTGCGCCACATGAACCAGGCAATCAGCAGCGCCGAGGGCAGGTAGATGCCCAGCCAGGGGATCAGGCAAACATAGACGGCGGTGGGCAGCAGCACCGCGGCCACATCGCGCAGCTGGCCATGCTCGGCAAACAGCGTTCGCGTGCGCCGCCAGGCCAGCAGCTGTTGCACAGCCACCCAGGCGCTGCAGACCGCCAGACCGATGCCGATGCGGAATGGGAAATAGCCCGAGCGCGGGCCGTCATCGGCCCAGCCTATGCCCAGACGCAGGCTGTCGCTGATCAGCAGCAAGGCCCCGGCCACCAACAGCAGGGCCAGCAGCAACTCCACCCAACGCAGCGGCAAACCCGCTTGTTCTTCTTGATTCTGCATATGGCCCTCCCAGGCTCAGGCGAACTGGCGCCGCATCGGCGCCCCGGCTCATTTCGCGATGAATCCGGCTTCCTTCATCAGCACACGATGCATTTGCTCGTTCTTGCCCAGCCAGTCGACGAAGGCCTCGCCCTGCAGCGCGGTCTGCCTGAACGCGCCCTTGGCCATGAACTCCTTCCACTCGGGCAACTGGCGCAGCTTGGCGACCAGATCCAGGTAGAAGGCTGTCTGCTCGGCCGTCACGCCCGGTGCCATGAAGATGCCGCGCAGCATCAAGTAGCTGACCGGAATGCCTTGCGAAGCGCAGGTTGGCAGGTCGGCCCAGCTCTGCGTGGCGGTGACCTTGTCCGGATAGGGCATCCGTTGATCGTCAAACACGCACAGCGCGCGCAGCTGCTTGGAGCGCCAATGCGACTCGGCCTCGATCGGGTTGTTGACGGTCGAGTCGACATGCTTGCCGACCAGTTGCACCGCCACATCGCCACCGCCCTTGTAGGGGATGTAGATCATCTTCTTGCCGGCCGCTTTCTCCAGCATCACGGTGATGATCTGATCTTCCTGCTTGGAGCCGGTGCCGCCCATCTTGAAGGCATTCGCCGGCTGGCTCTTGATCGCGTTGAAGTAATCCTTGGCGCTCTTGTACGGCGTGTCCTCATGGACCCAGAGCACGAACTGATCGAGCGCCAGCATGGAGACCGGCGTCAGGTCACGCCAGTTGAAAGGCACGCCAGTGGCCATCGGCGTGGTGAAGAGATTGGACAGGGTGATGACCAGCTTGTGCGGATTGCCCTTGTCGTTCTTCACATCGAGAAAGCCCTCGGCGCCTGCGCCGCCGGACTTGTTGACAACGACGATGGGTTGCGGGCTCAGCTGGTGCTTGGCCACCATGCCCTGGATGAAACGCGCCATCTGATCGGCACCGCCGCCGGTGCCGGCCGGCACCACGAATTCAATCGGCTTGCTCGGCTGCCAGGGCGCGGCCTGCACCGCCTGGGCCAGCCAGGCGCTGCCCAGGGCCAGCGCCAGAGCGGCGCGGCGGCCAAGGGTGGAAACGGTCTTCTTGCTCTTCATCGTCAACACGGGTCTGTCCCTCCAAACAAAGCTTTGTGATGCTGCAGCGCTTGAGCTGGCCGCTGATTCAACCCGTCAGGCCGAGCTTCTGCGCCAGGCCGATGCGCTGCAATTTGCCGGTCGCGCCCTTGGGGATCTCGTCCATGAAGAGCAGCTTCTTGGGCACCTTGAAATCAGCCAGGCGCTGGGCCACGAAGTCCTGCAGCTCGCGTTCGCTGGCTTGCTGCCCATCGCGCAGCACGACCACCGCAGCGACTTCCTCGCCCAGCTTGGCATGCGGCATGCCGAAGCAGACCACCTGGGCCACCGCCGGGTGGTCCATCAAGACCTCGTCCACCTCGCGTGGGCTGATCTTCTCGCCACCGCGGTTGATGATTTCCTTCAGCCGGCCGGTGATGCTGATATAGCCCTCGGCATCCATCTGCCCCTGGTCGCCGGTGCGGAACCAGCCATGGCTGAAGGCCTCGGCATTGGCGCTGGGATTGCTTTCATAGCCGGCCGTGACATTGGCGCCGCGAATGACGATCTCGCCGGTTTCGCCGGCCGCCAGCAGTGCCCCGTTCGTGTCCATGATGGCCACCTCGGGCCCGGCCGCCAGGCCCACGGTGCCCGGCTTGCGGGTACGCGGCGGAAAGGGGTTGCTGGCCATCTGGTGGGTGGCCTCGGTCATGCCATAGGCCTCGATCAGCGGGGCGCCAAACACCTGCTCCAGCTCGGCAATCACCTGCGGTGGCATCGACGAGGACGAGGAGCGCATGAAGCGCAGCGGATGGCGGGCAATCACCTCGGCGTTCTTGCTGGCGCGCGAGAGGATGGCCTGATGCATGGTTGGCACGGCGGTGTACCAGCTCGGTTTGGCCTCATCCATCCAGGCAAAGAACTTCAGCGCATTGAAGCCCGGCGTGCAGAAAACCTGCGAGCCGGCCGACAGCGGCGCCAGCACGCCGGCAATCAGGCCGTGGATATGGAACAGCGGCATGATGTTCAGGCCGCAATCAGCGGCCGTGAACTGCAGGCTCTGGCGGATATTGCGTGCCGAGGCGCAAAGATTGCGCTGCGACAGTGGCACGATCTTGGGCCGCGAGGTCGTGCCCGAGGTATGCAGCACCATGGACACGTCATCGGGCTGGGCGTAGCCGCCGGCAGTGGCTGGGGCAGTGGCTTGCGGCGAGCGCTCCTCCAGTGTGAACAAGCCGGACGGCGCGCCCTCGGCCACCACCAGATCCAGCACCCGCACGCCCAGCTTCTCGGCCACCGCGATGGCCGGCGAACTGCTGCCGCGCTCGACGATCAGGGCGCGGGCGTTCAGGTCGCCGAGATAGAACTCGAACTCGTCGGCCCGGTAGGCCGGATTCAGCGGTGCGGCGGCCACGCCGCAGGCGCAGGCCAGAAAGCAGCTCGCCATTTCCGGGCCATTGGCCAGCACCAGGGCCACCCGCTCGTTGCGGCCTATGCCCAGCGCATTGAGTCGCGCCACCGTACCGGCCACCAGCTGGCGCAGGCCCGCGTGCCTGAGCGCGGGGCGATCGGGCGCACGCAAGGCGATGGCGTGATCATCAGCCGCCTGCAGCAGCCCGAACAGGGAATCCTCTGACATTGCCCACTCCTACAAACCCAGCCAGGCGCCCAGCTTCAGCAGCGCGGCCTGGTCGTACAACTCGAAGCCCTTCCACTTGGTGGGCTCCAGCTTCTTCTTGCCTTCGTCGCTGCCATCCAGGCCCACCAGATAGGCCTGCACCTTTTCGAACTGCTCGGCGCTGAGCGCCGGGCTGGCGATGATGTGCTTGATCGGCACCGCGGTCGAGCTGGCCATGACACGACCACCCTTGGCCTGCCAGTCCTTGATCACCGCCGAGGCCGCCGTCACGCCGACATGGGTCAGCCGATTCTCGACAAAGAAGGGTACCGCGTCCTGATAACGGGTATAGGTAATGACCGCGGGCACGATGGGCACACCGGCGTCGCGCAGCGTCGCACGCATCATCACCGCGGTGATCGAATCTTCGTCCGGAGCACCGATTCGCAAACCCTTGAGCTCGGCCAGAGCCTTCAGCGGCGAATCGGCGCGCACCAGAAAGCTGGCCTTGTAGCCGGTGAAGCCCTTGGTCACGGCCACCAGTCGGTAATCGGACTGCTTGATGGCCTGGATCGACACATGAGCCGGATGCACCAGCGCCAGCTCCCAACGGTGCTCCGCCAGCCCAGCCCGCAGCGTCCGGTAGTCGCCCACCGGTTCGATGCTGACGCTCTGGTGCAACAGCTTGCTGAGGTCGGCCGCAATGGCCTCATAGCGGGCACGGATCTCCGACAGAGGCACCCGGTAGGTCACGCCTTCGTTGACGGCCAGCACCAAGGCCTGCGCGCTGCCGACTCCAAGTGCCAGGCTGATCAGGCAAGACCTGACCCCTATCCGAATTACTGCTGAGAATCCCATTTTTCTTGTATCCGCTGGTTCAGGGATGCGTTGTCCCTGTCCGGTCTTGTTCCTGTCACGGGAACAGCCGCTACTCCACTGCATGCCGTGAATGGTCGGCGATTGTGACGTCAGAGGTGCGACAAATCTGTAACAAGTCCACCAAGCTGAAAGCTCCTACAGCTAGGGAAAACACTTGCGTGAATAACGCACGAATGCATTGCACGAGGAAAAACGCCCGCCGTGGCGCCGCTCGGGGCGAGCGGTCCGTCGGCGGGCGGGAGACTGCCTGGCGGCAGGCCGTTTACTTGTTCAGGTAGTCAAAGAAGGCACGGGCATTGCTGTCGCGGCCGAGGAAGTCGCGCACCAGCTCGGGCGCCGGCTTCTGGCTGCCCTGGGCCAGCACCTTGTTGCGATAGGCACTGCCGACCTTGGCATCGAGCTTGTCGGCCGCGAAGGCGGTACGCAGATCCATGGCCACGACCAGGCTCCACAGATAGCCGTAATAGCCCGAGCCATAGCCGCCGGCGATATGAGCAAAGCCGGCCGGGAACTTGGTGCCAGGCACATAGCCCAGCGGCGTATCGCCCTCCATCTTGGCCCACAGGGCCAGCGGATCGGGCACCACCGGACCGTGCAGGGCCAGGTCGTAGCCGGCATAGAGATGCTGGCGGCCGTACTTGCTGCCCTTGGCAAACTCGCGGGCGGCAATGGCCTTGTCCAGCAGCGCATCAGGCACCGGCTTGCAGTCGGCGCAGACCTCCTGCATCAGGCCCAGCACCTTGCGGTCATAGACCCAGTCTTCCAGCATCTGCGAGGGCGCCTCGACGAAGTCCATCATCACGCTGGTGCCGCCCTGCAGCGCATAGCGGGTGTTGGACAGATTGTTGTGCACCGCATGGCCCAGCTCATGCAGCAAGGTCTCGACCTCATCCAGCGTCAGGCCCTTGCGATTGAAGTTCACCACCAGCGCGGCCGTCGGCGTGCGGCCGATGCGGGTGGCGCTGGAGCGCAGCGGCCAGACCGCCGCATGGTTGTACTTGCCCTCGCGCGGGAACAGATCGACATACAGCGTCGCCAGCGGCTTGCCGGTGGCCGCGTCGCTGACCGCATAGGCCTGCGCCTCCTCATGCCAGAGTTCGGCCGGCAGGCGGCTGTAGCGCACGCCCATCAGCTTCTCGATCACATGCATCGCGAACTGCAGGCTGTGCTGGGCCGGGAAGTACTCGCGAAAAGCCTCCTGGTCGACGCTGTAGCGCGCCTGGCGGATCCGTTCGGCATAGAAGCTGGCATCCCAGCGTTCAACGCGGGTGTCGGCCAGCGGCGTGCCCAGGTGCTTGGCCTTGGCCTCACGCAGCTGTTCCAGATCGAGCTTCTCGCGCTCGGTGACGCTGCTCTTGACCGAGTCGAGGAACTTGGTCGCCGTGGCGGCGTTCTTGGCCATGCGGCGGCGCAGGCTGAAGTCCACATAATTGCTGAAGCCGAACAGCTGCGCGTACTCATGGCGCAACTCGGCAATGCGGGCCAGCAGTTTCAGATTGGCATCGCCGCCCTCGTTGGTCTTGGCGCGCCACATCCGCTCGCGGGCGGCGCCCTCCTCGGCACTCTGCAGCACCGGTCCCATGCTGGGGTAATCGACGCCCAGCACGATCTGCCCCTGCTCATTGCGCGGCGCGTTTTTCCAGACGCCCTCGGGCACGCCCTTCAACTCCGCCTCGCTGAAGACCACCTTCACATTGGCATCACGGATGTTCTTGTTGAACTGCTGGTCCAGCTCGACCAGCGTATCGAGGATCTGCTTGGCGCGCGCGCGCTTGGCCGGCGGTAGGGCCACACCGCTGTCTTCGAAGCCGCCCAGCGAAACCCGCTGCAGCTCGCGATCGATCGCATCGGGCGTGGGCACGCGCTTCAGCGCATTGAAGAGGCGCTCGTTCTGATTGAAGCTGGAATTGAAATCGGCCCAGCGCATCGAGCAGGCCTGAGCGGCGTCACGCGCGGCCTTGTCGGGATGGACATTGAGCACGAAGTCGACCGGCCCCTGGGTGTCTTCAACAAAGGCGGCGTAGTCGTCGTAGGCAGCCAGCCAGCCCAGATCGATCTTGCGCCGTTCCAGCTCGGCCACGCGCTTCTTGGCGGCCAGCAGGCCGGCATCGCAAACACTCTTGATCTGCGCCGCGCTCTTGAGCTGCGGGAAAGCTGGCCCGGGCAGGCTCGTGGGCTCGGCGCCCGCGCCTGGGCCAAAGGCGGCCAGGGCCAGAAAACTCAGCACCGCGCCGGTGATCTTGTAGGTCTTGCTCTTCATTGCATCTCCAGGTCGAGAGCCCGCGCAGCATCTCAGCAGCGGGCGGCGCGGCGATTGTCCATCGCCATGCCCCCCCTGCCAAAGGATCAGGGCGCAGGGTCTACCCGGAGTGCCGCCCGGCACCCCGCCCGGCTCAGGCCGGCGCGAGCAGATCGCGGATCTGCTGCAAGGCGCTGGGGTCTTCGATGGTGGTCAGATCGCCGGGGTCGCGCTGCTCGCAGACCGCCTGGATGGCGCGGCGCAAGAGCTTGCCCGAGCGCGTCTTGGGCAGCACGCTGACGAAGCGCACCCGTGCCGGCCGGGCCACCGCACCGAGTTGCTCGTCGACCCGCTTCATGATCTCGCCCTCCTGCTGCAGCGCGCCGTCCGGCGTGGCGGCACGGCTGGCATCCTTCAGCACGGCAAAGGCCATCGCGACCTGGCCCTTCAGCTGATCGGCCACGCCCACGACGGCCACCTCGGCGACATTCGGATGGCTGGCAATGCTTTCCTCGATCTCGCGCGTGCCCAGCCGGTGGCCGGCCACATTGATCACGTCGTCGGTGCGGCCGAGGATGAAGTAGTAGCCGTCCTCATCGCGTATGCCCCAGTCAAAGGTCGAGTAGACCAGTTTGTCCGGAATGCTGCTCCAGTAGGTGTTGACGAAGCGGGCATCGTCGCCCCAGACCGTCTGCAGGCAGCCCGGTGGAAGCGGGCCCTCGATGGCCAGCACGCCCTTCTGATTGGCGCCCAGCAGTTCCTCGCCGGTGCTCTCATTGAGCAGCTTGACGCGGTAGCCATACATGGCCATGCCCGGTGAGCCAAAACGCGAGGCCTTCTTCTCGACGCCGTTGGCGACCGAGAGAATCGGCCAGCCGGTCTCGGTCTGCCAGTAGTTGTCGATGATGGGCCGGCCCAGCGCCTCGGCGATCCAGCGCGCGGTCGGCTCGTCCAGCGGCTCGCCGGCCAGGAACAGAGCCTTCAGCGAGCTGAGGTCGTACTTGCTCAGATAGGCCGGGTCCTGCTTCTTCAGCACCCGCACCGCCGTCGGCGCGCTGAACATCACGCTGACCCTGTACTTCTCGACCAGGCTCCACCAGATGCCGGCATCGGGTCGGGTTGGCAAGCCCTCGTACATGATGGTCGCCATGCCGGCCAGCAGCGGGCCGTAGATGATGTAGCTGTGGCCGACCACCCAGCCGATGTCGCTGGTTGAGAAATAGGTTTCGCCGGCCTCGCCGCAGTAGATGTGCTTCATGCTGGCCGCCAGCGCCACCGCATAGCCGCCGGTATCGCGCTGCACGCCCTTGGGCTTGCCGGTGGTGCCGCTGGTGTAGAGCGTGTAACTGGGCGTGTTCGATTCCAGCCAGACGCAATCGACCCGCGCCTCCCCGTGCTGCTGGCGCAGCGCCGCATAGTCCAGATCGCGCCCGGCCACCCGCTCGAACGGCGCCAGGCCGCGGTCGACCATCAGCACCGCCGAAGGCTTGTGGCTGGCGAGTTGTATCGCTTCGTCCAGCAAATGCTTGTAGGGCACGACCTTGCCCGAGCGGCTGCCGGCATCGGCGCTGACGATCAGCTTGGGTGCGGCGTCGTCGATGCGGCTGGCCAGCGACACGCTGGCAAAGCCGCCGAACACCACCGAGTGGATGGCACCGATCCGCGCACAGGCCAGCATCGCAAAGGCGGCCTCGGGAATCATGGGCATATAGATCAGCACCCGGTCGCCCTGGCCCACACCCTGAGCCAGCAGCATGGCGGCCATGGTCTCGACCTCGCGCTGCAACTCGCTGAAGCTGTAGATGCGCTCCTGCTCGGTCTCGGTGCTGACCCAGATCAACGCGTTCTGCGCACCACGATCACGGGCGTGGCGGTCGACCGCGTTGTGGCAGAGATTGGTCGTGCCGCCGACAAACCAGCGCGCGAACGGCGGCCGGCTGTAGTCGCAGATCTGCTGCGGCTGGCTGTTCCATTCGATCAGGGCCGCCTGCTCGGCCCAGAAAGTGTCTCGCTCATCGATCGAGCGACGGTAGAACTCGGCGTAGCTGCTGGACGGCATGGACATGGGCAAAAGCTCCTGCGAATAGACGAAAGCAATTGCCACGCATTTCAAGTCCAGGGTCTGACGGCAGACTGACCCGCCGCGCCCGCCCGTTGACTCGCTCACGCTTTCTTGCGCCAGCACAAGCCCGCAAGCCCCTGAACAGGGGCTGGCGCCCGCGGCTGTGTTCCAATAAGGGTTAACACTGAACCACGGACTGCACTTGCCCCCGCGCAAACCCGCAGTCCCCGCCGAAACCTGCGCCCCTGAGACCGTCCGCGGCTCGGGCAAACCCGGAATTTGCCATCGCTTTGCTTGACACCCGCAAGACCCGCTCCTTAAGCTGCGCGGCCGACCTCAAGTCCTCCATGCCCGCAGCCCGCTCCCCCCGCCCTCGCTCATTTCGCCGCCAGACCCTGGCTGCCGCGTTGAGCCTGTGCCTGGGCGCCGGACTGGGGTTTTCGGGTGCGGCCGAGGCGCAGCAGAACAAGCTGACGCCGCCACCGGGCACGATGACTGGCGCTTACGGCCAGAGCCTGCAAAGTGCCCCAACGCCGGCGACCGCAGCGGCCAGCGCCGTGCAGCCAGCGGCTCAGGCAACACCTGACCCCGCGACGACCAGCACGCTGGCCAGCGATCCGGTCTCGCGCTTCCTGCAGGAGCGCGGCTTGCTGAAGTCCGGCGAGTCCCGGCTGCTCAGCCAGGTGCGTGACACCGCCTCGGATCTGGTGATGTCGGCAATGAATTTCCTCGGCGTGCCCTACAAGCGCGGCGGCAATTCGCTGGAGAGCGGCTTCGACTGCAGCGGCTTCACCCGCCACATCTTCGAGATGAGCGTGGGCATGGTGCTGCCGCACCGCGCCGATGAACAGGCCAAGCTGAGCAGCCTGCTGCCGATCAAGCAGGAAGAACTCAAGCCCGGCGATCTGGTCTTCTTCAACACGATGAAGCGGACCTTCTCTCATGTGGGCATCTACGTCGGCGACGGCAAGTTCATCCACTCGCCGCGGGTCGGCAGTGCGGTGCGCGTTGAGGACATGCGCGAAGCCTATTGGGCCAAGCGCTTCACCGGCGCCCGCCGCGCCGATCTGAACGGCGGCGACGCCGACGGCCGCGGCGCCACGGCACTGCGCTGAAATGAAAACAGCGCCGAACCAGCGGCGCTGTTGAGCACTCATTGAACCGTCTTGGCGCAGCGCCTGCCACGCAGACGCCGCCCAAGCCGGCCCGCTTACTTGCCGTTGGGCACCTTGCCCTCGACACCCTTCACGTAGAAGTTGATGCCCGACAGGAATTTGTCGTCGGCCGTCTCATCCTTCTTCAGCACATCCTTGCCGTCCTGGCCGACGATCGGGCCCTTCCAGACCGCGAAGCTGCCGTCGGCCAGACCGGCCTTGACCTTCCAGACGCGCTCCTTGACCTCGGCCGGCACGGCATCGTTGATCGAGACCAGATCGATCGCGCCTTCCTTGACGCCCCACCAGCTGTGCTGCTTGCCGCTCCACTTGCCTTCGAGCGCGTCGCGCACCGCCTTGCTGTAGTACGGCGCCCAGTTGATCACTGCCGAGGCGAGGTGGGCATTCGGCGCGTAATGCTTCATGTCGGAGTCCCAGCCGAAGGCGAACTTCTTGTTCTTCTCGGCGGTCTGCAGCACGGCGCTGGAGTCGGTGTTCTGCATCAGCACATCGGCGCCACCATCGATCAGCGACTGGGCCGCCTCGGTTTCCTTGGGCGGGTTGAACCATTCATTGACCCAGACCACCTTGACCTTGACCTTGGGGTTGCTGGTCTGCGCACCGAGCGTGAAGCTGTTGATATTGCGAATCACCTCAGGGATGGGGATGGAGCCGACGACACCCAGCGTGCCGCTCTTGCTCATCGCGCCGGCGATCACACCGGCCATATAGGCGCACTCGTAGGTGCGCGAGTCGTAGGTGCGCATGTTCTCGGCCTGCTTGTAGCCGGTCGCATGCTCAAACTTGACGTTGGGCGTATCGGCGGCCACCTTGAGCATCGGCTCCATGTAACCGAAGGTGGTGCCGAAGACCAGCGTGTTGCCCTGGCCGACCATATCGCGAAAGACCCGCTCGGCATCGGCCGCCTCGGGCACCTTCTCGACAAAGCTGGTGACGATCTTGTCGCCGAATTCCTTCTCGATCGCCTTGCGGGCGTTGTCGTGAGCGTAGGTCCAGCCGCCATCGCCGACCGGGCCGACATAGGCAAACGCCACCTTCAGCGGTTCAGGCTTGGCGGCGACGGCGCTGCCCGATGCGGCCGGTGCCGCGGGGCTCGTAGCGCCCTCGCCCTCCTTCTTGCCGCAGCCCGCCAGGGCAGCAGCCAGGGCCAGGCTGGACCAGCCGGCAAGTTTGAGCAGATCGCGTTTGCTTGAGCGTTGCATGGGAACTCCTGGTTTGAAGGTGGGGCACAGGCCTCGGCAGGCATTTTCAACTGCCCGGGTAGAAAGGCTTGCCCAAAGAGGCCGGCATATTGGCACGGATGAAGCTGGCGTTGCTGGAGATCAACACCAGCACCGTGATCGTGGCCAGGTAGGGCAGCATGCTGAGCAACTGGCTGGCGATCTGTACGCCCTGCCCCTGCAGATGGAACTGCAGCATGGTCACGCCACCGAACAGATAGGCGCCCAGCAGCACGCGGGCCGGCCGCCAGGTGGCAAAGGTGGTCAGCGCCAGCGCGATCCAGCCCTTGCCAGCGATCATGCCCTCGACCCACAGCGGCGTGTAGATCACCGACACATAGGCGCCCGCCAGCCCGCACAGCGCGCCACCGGCCATCACCGCCAGCAGCCGGATGCGCCGCACCGGATACCCGAGCGCATGGGCCGATTCCGGCGACTCGCCGACGGCGCGCAGCACCAGGCCGGCGCGCGAACGGTAGAGAAACCAGCTCAGGCCCAAGGCCAGCGCCATCGCCAGATAGACCAATGGATGCTGGCGGAACAGCGCCGGGCCGATGAAGGGAATGTCGGCCAGACCCGGCAGCGCAAAGCTCGGCCGCGGGCCCAGCTGGCGCTGGGTGTAGCTGATGCCGACAAAGGCCGAGAAGCCGCTGCCGAACAGGCTCAGCGCCAGGCCGGCAGCGTACTGGTTGGTGTTCAGCCAGATCACCAGGCCGCCAAAGGCCGCCGCCATCAGCGCGCCGGCGCCCATGCCGGCGGCAAAGGCCAGCCAGTCACTGCCGCTGTGCACGGCAGTGGCAAAGCCGGCAATGGCGGCCACCAGCATCATGCCCTCGGCGCCCAGATTGACGATGCCGGCCCGCTCGTTGATCAGCAGCCCGAGCGCAGCAATCGCCAGCAGCGTCCCGGCGTTCAAGGTCGCGGCCAGCAGCAGTGCCAAAGCGTTCATGTCCATGGGCGATGTCCCGCTCAGGCCGCTCGCGCCGCAGCGCGACGCAGCCGGTAGTGAATCAAGGTGTCGGCGGCCAGCAGCGCAAACAGCAGCAGACCCTGGAACACCCCGGTGATGGACTTGGGCAGGCCCAGCCGCGATTGCGCCAGCTCACCACCGATATAGAACATGCTCATCAGCAGCCCCGAGAAGACGATGCCCACCGGATGCAGCCGACCGACGAAGGCGACGATGATGGCCGCGAACCCATAGCCGGCCGGCACATGCGGGCTCAGCTGGCCCAGCGGACCGGCCGCCTCCAGCGCGCCGGCCAGGCCGGCCATCGCGCCGGAGAGCAGCAGCGCCGTCCAGAGCGCGCGCCGCGACGAAAACCCGGCATAGCGCGCCGCCGCCGGCGCCATGCCGCCCACCTGCAGCGCATAGCCGGCATAGCTGCGGAACAGCAGCACCCAGAAGGCCAGCACCGCGCCCAGGGCGATCAGCACGCCGATATTGACCCGCCAGCCCTCGAACAGCCGCGGCACCTTGGTGACCGCCAGGAAGCTGATGGTCTGCGGAAAGTTGTAGCCGGCCGGGTCTTTCCAAGGGCCGTAGACCAGATAGCCCAGCACCAGCTCGGCCACATAGACCAGCATCAGGCTGACCAGGATCTCGTTGGCATTGAAGCGGTCGCGCAGCCAGGCCGTCAGCCCCGCCCAGGCCATGCCGCCGGCCATGCCGGCCAGCAGGATCGGCAACACGATGCTGCGGCCGCTGCCGGCATCGGCCTGCATGGCCACCCAGCCGCCGGCCAGGGCGCCGACGATGAACTGCCCCTCGGCGCCGATATTCCAGACATTGGCGCGAAAGCAGGTGGCCAGCCCGAGCGCGATCAGCACCAGCGGTGTGGCCTTCAGCCCCAGCTCGCTCCAGGCATAGGCGCTCTTGATCGGTTCCCAGAAAAACATCTGCAGGCCGCGCAGCGGGTCCTTGCCCAGCAGCATGAACAGCGCAATGCCCAGCACCACCGTCAGCGCCAGGGCCAGCAGCGGCGACAGCAGGGCCATCAGCCGCGAGGGCTCGGGCCGCATCTCAAGCCGCAGCATGGGCGCCCTCCTCGCTCAGTGTCTCGTTCACTGCCTCATTCCACAGGCCCGACATCCAGCTGCCGATCAGCGCCACCGTGGCCTCGCTGCACGCGATCGGCGGCGACAAGCGCCCCTGGGCCATCACGACCAGGCGGTCAGAAATCTCGAACAATTCATCCAACTCCTCGCTGAACACCAGCACGGCGCAGCCGGCATCGCGCAGCTTGAGCAACTCGCCGCGGATCTGCGCCGCCGCGCCCACATCCACCCCCCAGGTCGGCTGGGCAATGATCAGCACCTTGGGCTTGGCATCGATCTCGCGGCCGACCAGGAACTTCTGCAGATTGCCGCCCGACAGGCTCTTGGCCGCCGCCCCGGCGCCGCCGCAGCGCACCTGATAGCGGGCGATCAGTTCCTCGGCCAGGCGGCGCACCCGGCCCTGCTGAATCCAGCCGCCGCGGCCGACGGCCTCGGTGCGTGTCAGCAAGGTGTTAGCGGCCAGCGACAGCGTCGGCACCGCCCCACGGCCGAGCCGCTCCTCGGGCACGAAATGCAGGCCCAGCTTGCGCCGCCGGCGCGGGCTGGCACGGGCGATGTCGGCGCCAAACAGGCGCACCGAGGCGGCCGGCGCGCGCGCGTCTTCGCCCGACAGCGCGGCCATCAACTCCTGCTGGCCATTGCCGGACACCCCGGCCACGCCAACGATCTCGCCGGCATGCAGGCGCAGCGCAATGTCCTTGAGCGCCGTGCCAAAGGGCGTGGCCTGGGCCAGGCTGAGCCCTTGCAGCTCCAGCGCCAGCTCACCGGCCGCCCGGCTGCCGGCCTGCAAGCGAGGCGGCTCGGCACCAATCATCAGCCGCGACAGCGCGGCGTTGTCCACCGTGCGGGGATCGAGCTCGCCGGTGACGCGGCCGCCGCGCAGCACCGTGCAGTGCTCGCAGAGCTGGCGGATCTCGTCCAGCTTGTGGCTGATGTAGAGGATGGCGCAGCCCTGCGCGGCCAGCTGGCGCAGCGTCTTGAACAGCGTCTGCACCGCCTGCGGCGTCAGCACCGAGGTGGGCTCGTCAAGAATCAGCAGTTGCGGATTCGTCAGCAGCGCACGAATGATCTCGACCCGCTGGCGCTCGCCGACCGAGAGGCTGTGCACCGGCCGCAGCGGATCAACATCCAGTCCGTAACTCGCAGCCAGCTTGCGGATGCGGGCCGTCACCTCGGCCAGGCTCAGCGTCTTGTCCAGGCCCAGCCAGACGTTCTCGGCCGCCGTGAGCGTGTCGAACAGCGAGAAGTGCTGGTAGACCATGCTGATACCCAGGGCGCGGGCCTCGGCCGGGCTCTTCAGGCTGACCGGCTGGCCATTCCACAGCACGCGGCCGGCATCGGCCTGCACGGCGCCGTAGATGATCTTCATCAGCGTGGACTTGCCGGCTCCGTTTTCGCCCAGCACCGCATGGATCTGGCCCGGTGCCACCTGCAGGCTGACCGCATCATTGGCCTTGACGGCCGGGTATTGCTTGCTGATGCCTTGCAGTTCCAGTCGCAGTGCCATGCCGTGTCGTCTCGGGTGTTCTTGTGGGGGCTATCTCTGGTAGCGCTGGCGGCCGGCCACATAGCTGGCCACCAGATTGCGTTCGTCGGACAGGGTCATCCAGGCGAACACTTTCTCATGCAACTCACGTGCCACCTGGAAGCGGGCCTCGGCCACCGGCCCTTGTGCCCAGTCCCAGATGCAGACGTCGGCCAGTGTACCGACGCCAAAGTGGCCGATTTCCTGCTGCAAACCCAGGCCCTCGGCCGCGCCGCGGGTGGCCGCATGCAGGGCCGCCCAGGCGCTCAGGCGCTGGCCGGCCAGCGCCTGCACCTTGTAGCCGTCGGCCAGCGTGCGCTGCATCGACAGGCTGGTGCCGCCGCCCACATCGCTGGCCGCGCTGACCGCGAAGCCGGCCGCACGCGCCGCCACCCAGTCAAACAGGCCGCTGCCGAGGAACAGGTTCGACGAGGGGCAGAACGCCACCTGCGCACCGCTGGCGGCCAGCACGCGGCGGTCTTCATCGTCAAGCCAGATGCCATGGGCCAGCACCGCGCGCGGATGCAGCAGGCCTTCGCGGGCATAGACATCCAGATAGCTGCGTGCCTCGGGAAAGAGCTGGCGCACCCATTCGACCTCGCTGCGGTTCTCGGCCACATGGGTTTGCATATAGAGCGAGGCGTCGGCGCGGCACAGAGCACCCGCCATGGCCAGCTGGGCCGGCGTGCTGGTCGGCGCAAAGCGCACCGTCACCGCGTAGGCCAGGCGCTCGCGGCCATGGAAGCGGTCGATCAAGTCGATGCTGTCACGCTCGGCTTGGGCGACGTCGTCACACAGCGCCGGCGGCGCATGGCGGTCCATCAGCACCTTGCCGGCGATCAGGCGCATGCCGCGCGTGGCGGCAGCCTCGAACAAAGCCTCGGCCGAGACCTTGTGCACCGTCGGGAACACCACCGCCGAGGTCGTGCCATGGGCCAGCAAGGCATCAAGAAAGCGGGCGGCGCCGGCAGCGGCCACGGCCGGGTCGGCATAGCGCTGCTCGGCCGGGAAGGTGTAGGTGTTCAGCCAGTCCAGCAGCTCGGTGCCGTAGCTGGCAATCACGTCGAGCTGCGGGCAGTGCACATGGGTGTCGATGAAGCCGGGCAGGATCAGCCGGCCGCTGTGGTCCTGCTTGGTCCAGCTCTCGTCGGGCTCTTCTGCCTGCGTGCCGACGATGCGCCCGCCCTCGATCAAGAGCCAGCTCGCTGGCTGGAAGCGCACCGCGGCGCTATCGCGCTCGGCCCAGCCGGGTGTGCCGGTGAAATCGAGCAGATCGCCCTTCAGTGCAAGGCGGGACGGGGTGGCGGATGCAGTCACAACAGCTTTCAAGCAACGATTCAATGGATGGGTCAGGGTTTGAGCCGGGCGCTGGGTGGCGCCTCGCGCACCAGAGTGCGCGCGACCTCGCGCACCTGCTCGCGCAGCCAGCGCATCGGCGCGGCGTTCTGGCTCAGTTCATGCCAGAGCTGGTAATAGCTCAGCGTCGGGAAATTGATCGGGCAGCGCATCACCCGCACCGGCAGCTGATCGAGGTAGCGCGAGCAGAACAGCCGCCCGGTCGTCAAGACCAGCAGGCTGCGCGCCACCATCTGCGGCAGCTGGCCGAAATGGGCACTGCGCACGGCGATATCGCGCTTCAGGCCCTGCGAGGCCAGGTATTGGTCGATCACGCCGGGCTGCCCGGCGGACAAGGGCATGGGCGCCAGGTGTTGGCATTGCAGATAGCGCTCGGCCGTCCAGCCGCGGCCATTGGCGCGCGCCACCGGATGGTCTTCGCTCATCAGCACCACCACTTCATCGCTGAGCAATCGACCCAGGTGCAGCTCTTCGGGCGGCTGCAGCCAGTTACCGATGACCAGATCGACCTCGCCGCGGGCCAACGAGGCGCGGTAGTCGTACTCGGCCGACAGCGGCTGCAGATCCAGCCCCACCCCAGGCGCAAGGCGCTTCAGGTGAGCGACCAGCTCGGGCAGGAAGAGCGGATCAAGATAGTCGCTGGCGGCGATGCGAAAGCGCAGCGTGGCCGTGGCCGGGTCGAAACCGCTCTTGCGCTGGCGGCGGGCAAACAAGGCATCGGCCTCGCGAAGCAGCCGCTCGGCCGGCGCCTGCAGCTCCAGCGCCACCGCGGTGGGCGTCATGCCGCGGCCGCTGCGCACCAAGAGCGCGTCGCCAGTAAGGGCACGCAGGCGCCGCAGCTGACTGCTGACCGCAGGCTGCGTACTATCGAGGCGCAAGGCCGCCTTGGAAACACTGCGTTCGGCAATCAAGGTGTGCAGCACACGGACGAGTTGAAGCTCGATCTTGTCGAAATCGGTCTTGCTTGGCATACGCTGATGTTTATAACTCATATGCTTGCAAACAAATATCTCGTCGCGCCGCCGGCGCTATCGTTGCCGATCGCCGTCGCGCCCATCGCCTCCTTCATCGCATGAGCCAAGAACCCGCCACCCGCCCGATCCGTTTCTTCCATCGCGGTGCGATTCAGCAGGTCGCTGGCCTGCCGCCGACCACCACGGTGCTGCAATGGTTGCGCGAACACGCGCACCGCTGCGGCAGCAAGGAAGGCTGTGCCGAGGGCGATTGCGGTGCCTGCACCGTGCTGCTGGGCGAGTTGGATGAGCAAGGCGAGCTGCAACTGCGCAATGTCAATGCCTGCATCCAGTTCCTGCCCACGCTGGACGGCCGCGCGCTGCTCACCGTGGAAGACCTCGGCAGTGCCGAGCGGCTCAATCCGGTACAGGACGCGCTGGCGCGCTGCCACGGCTCGCAATGCGGCTTCTGCACCCCCGGCTTCGCGATGACGCTGCAAGCGCTGTACGAGCGCCACCAGGCGGAAGGCACGCGCCCGGATCGCCAGCAATTGGCCGATGGGCTCGCCGGCAATCTGTGCCGCTGCACCGGCTACCGGCCCATTCTCGACGCCGGCGCGCAGATGTTCGATGCACCAGCGCAGCTGCTGGATCGCGCGCCGATTGCCGCAGCCCTGCGCCAGCTGCAGGCCGATGCGCCGCTGCACTACGCGGCGATGAACCCGGCCGAGGGCGGCGTGCAGCACTTCCATGCACCGCGCAGCATCGGCGAACTGGCTGCACTTCGCGAGGCCCGGCCCGAGGCCCGACTGCTGGCCGGGGCCACCGATATCGGCCTGTGGGTCAACAAGCAGTTCCGCGCGCTGGGCGACATCATCTATCTCGGCGCCTGCGAGGAGCTGCGGCGCATCGAAGCCCGCGAGCTGGACGGCCAGCCCGGCCTGTGGATTGGCGCCGGCGCCTCGCTGGAATCCGCCTGGTCGGCCCTGGCCGCGCAGGTGCCGCAGCTGCGGGAGCTGTGGCTGCGCTTTGCCTCGCCGCCGGTGCGCCACGCCGGCACCTTGGGCGGCAATATCGCCAACGGCTCGCCCATCGGTGACGGCGCGCCGGCGCTGATCGCGCTGGGCGCGCAGCTGGTGCTGCGCCGCGGTGACCAGCAACGCCGCCTGCCGCTGCAGGACTTCTATCTCGACTACATGAAGAACGCGCTGCAGCCGGGCGAGTTCCTCGAAGCGATGCACCTGCCGCTGCCCGATCAAGCATGGCACCAGCGCTGGCAACTTCGCGGCTACAAGATTGCCAAGCGCTACGACAGCGATATCTCCGCCGTCTGCGCCGTGCTGGCGCTGCGCCAAAGTGAGGGTGTGGTGGAGGAAGCACGCCTGGTCTTCGGCGGCATGGCGGCCATCGTCAAACGCGCCGCCAGCGCCGAGGCCGCGCTGATCGGCAAGCCCTGGAACGAGGTCCAGGCCCGCGCTGCGGCCGACGCACTGGCCGAGGATTTCCGGCCGCTCAGCGATCTGCGTGCCAGCGCCGACTACCGGATGCAGGTGGCGCAAAACCTGCTGCGCCGCTTCTGGCTGGAAACCAGGCCCGAGGCACCGCTGAGCGCCGCCCAGACCAGTGTCTGGCAGGCCGTTCGCTTTGGCAGCAGGAGCCCGGCATGAAGAACGCCAACACCTTGGATCCGCGGCTTACCACCAGCCAGCCCCAGGTTGGCATCAGCCGGGCCCATGAATCCGCCGCCCTGCACGTCAGCGGCGAGGCCGTCTATATCGACGACATGCCCGAGGCCCAAGGCACGCTGCACGCCGCGCTGGGCCTGAGCCCGGTCGCCCACGGCCGGCTGCTGGGCATTGATCTGGACCTGCTGCGTGCGCAGCCCGGCGTCGTCGCCGTCTTCACCGCCGCCGACCTGCCCGGCGAGAACAACTGCGGCCCGCTGCTGCACGACGATCCCATCCTGGCCAGCGACACGCTCAGCTATCTCGGTCAGCCGGTGTTTGCCATCATTGCCCAGGATCGCGAGCTGGCCCGCCGCGCCGCGGCGCTGGCCAGGCAGGTGATTCGTTATGAGGCCCTGCCGCTAGTGTTGACGGCGCTGCAAGCCCATGCGGCCGACCAGTATGTGCTGCCGCCCATGCATCTGAGTCGCGGCGATGCGGCGGCGGCATTGGCCGCAGCCCCGCAGCGTTTCAGCGGTGAATGGTCGGTGGGCGGCCAGGAACAGTTCTATCTGGAGGGCCAGATTTCCTACGCCTTGCCGCAGGAGAACAAGGGCCTGCTGATCCACTGCTCCACCCAGCATCCCAGCGAGATGCAGCAGCTGGTCGCCCATGCCCTGGGCTGGGGCGCCCACCAGGTGCAGGTGCAGTGCCGGCGCATGGGCGGTGGCTTTGGCGGCAAGGAATCGCAATCGGCGCTGTTCGCCTGTGTGGCGGCGCTGGCGGCCTCGCGGCTGCGCCGGCCGGTCAAGCTGCGCGTCGACCGCGATGATGATTTCCTGATCACCGGCCGGCGCCACGGCTTTGACTACCGCTGGGACGTCGGCCATGACGACGAGGGCCGCCTCCTCGGCATCGAGATCGAGCTGATCTCCAATGCCGGCCATTCGGCCGATCTGTCGGCGCCGGTGATGGCCCGCGCGCTCTGCCATTTCGACAATGCCTACTGGCTGCCCCATGTGACCATGCACGGCTTCTGCGCCCGCACCAACACGCAGAGCAATACCGCCTTCCGCGGCTTTGGCGGCCCGCAGGGGGCGCTGGCCATCGAAGTCATTCTGGACACGGTGGCCCGCCGGCTCGGCCTCGACCCGCTGCTGGTGCGCCAGCGCAATTTCTACCGCGACGAGGACGGACGCAATATCACGCCCTATGGCCAGCAGGTCGAGGACAACCAGATCGAGCCACTGACCACCGCCTTGATCGAGCGCAGCGACTACGCCCGCCGCCGCGCCGAAGTCGCCGCCTTCAATGCGAGCAGCCCGGTGCTGAAAAAGGGGCTGGCATTGACGCCGCTGAAGTTCGGCATCTCCTTCAATGTGGTGCACCTGAACCAGGCCGGTGCGCTGGTCCATGTCTACACCGATGGCACGGTGCTGGTGAACCACGGCGGCACCGAGATGGGCCAGGGCCTGAACACCAAGGTGGCTCAGGTGGTGGCCCATGAGCTAGGCATTCCTTTCGAGCAGGTGCGCTGCAGCGCCACCGACACGCAGAAGGTGGCCAACACCTCGGCAACGGCCGCCTCCACCGGCGCCGATCTGAACGGCAAGGCCGCGCAGGACGCCGCGCGCAAGATCCGCGCGCGGCTGGCACCGCTGGCGGCCGAGCTGCTGGGCTGCAGCGTCGAGGCCCTGGTCTTCAATACCGGCCAGGTGCATGCGCGGGGCAGCGCTGGGGGTCAGGTCTTGCCTTTCGGCAAGCTGGTGGCCGAAGCCTATCTGCGCCGCATCCAGCTCTGGAGCGAAGGCTTCTACGCCACGCCGGGCCTGCACTGGGATCGTGCCAAGCTGCAGGGCAAGCCCTTCTTCTACTACGCCTATGGGGCGGCCGTGACCGAGGTGCTGGTTGACAGTCTTAGCGGCGAGAGCCGGGTGCTGCGCGCCGACGTGCTGCACGACGTCGGCCAGTCGCTGAACCCGGCGCTGGACATCGGCCAGGTCGAGGGCGCCTTCGTCCAGGGCCAGGGCTGGCTGACGACCGAGGAGCTGGTCTGGCACCCGGTCTCCGGCCTCTTGCAAACCCACGCACCCAGCACCTACAAGATTCCGACGGCCAATGACAGCCCGGTGGACTTCCGTGTGGCGCTGTTCGACCGCCCCAATGGGGCCGACAGCATCCACCGCTCCAAGGCCGTCGGTGAACCGCCTCTGCTGCTGCCCTTCTCGGTGCTGCTGGCGATACGTGATGCGGTGGCCGCCTGCGGCCCGGCCGGCACCGAGGTGTCGCTGCGTGCCCCGGCCACCGCGGAGAACGTGCTGCGCGCGATCACCGCGATCAACACGCCTCGCTGAATTTCAGCGGCGCTGCAGCAGCAGCTTCAGCTCGGTGCAGGCCTCGCGGCGTGCCGGCTCGACATGGCGGCCGATCACCAGCACCCGGCAGCGGCCAGGCAAGGCGCCGCTGTCGTTGATGCGCTCGTAGAGCCGCTGAGCCAGCTCATCGGCATGCTCGTCGCGGCAACGCGCCTGCAGCCAGATCGAGAAGTGGCGCCGCGCCGGACGTATCGGCAGGCGCTGCTCGCCGACCCAGGCCATGCGCACATCGGCCTCGCGCAGCAGCACGCCACGCAGATTGCGCAGCTCGGCCTCGTCGAGCTGGGCGGCGATGCCCTGATCCCAGGGCGGGCTGTCGACAAAGGCCTGCCAGGCCTCGTGCTCCAGCAGCTCGCTGCGCTCGCGGCGTTCGCGCCAGAGCCGGCGCAGTTCGGGCGCCACCGGCCGCTCCTGCAGCTGGCAGGCGTCTATCCAACGCTGCGCCAGCTGTGCGGCCAGCCAGGCCTGATCTTCATGGGTCTGGTAGAGCAGTTCCAGCCAGGCGCCGACACGGGCGTCGCCCCGTGCCAGATGCAGCCGCGCCAGCTCGGCCAGTGCACGCGGATGGCAGGGCGCGAGCTCCAGCGCACGCTCCAGCCAGGGGCTGGGATCGTCGTCGAGCAAAGCACGGATGGCATCGGACCACTGCACCCACTCATCGGCCGTCAGCTCCAACTGTGGCCGGGCGGCAAAGGCTTCGGCCTGGGCCTGCTGCTCACGCAAGCGCTCGCCATACTGGGCCCATTCCTTGCGGTTCTGCAGCCACCAGTGTTCATCCAGATGCTGGGCCACCCGCGCACGGGCCTCACCCAGCAGTTCCAGCGAAGACTGCTGCGACAGCCGCTTCAGCCCGGCGCGCTGGCGCAGCGCGGCCAGGCGGTCTTTCAGCACCGGATGGGTATCGTCGAAATCTGCCAGGCGCTTGAGCTCACGCATCAGGTAGTCGCGCAGGCCCTCCGGGGGGACCGCCAGCTGCAAGGCCAGGCCCATCTCGGCAAAAGGTCCGCCCTCGGCCTGCAAGGGCGCCGGCTCCAGCCGCGCACGGCGCCACCACTGCGGCCAGAACTCGGCGTCCAGGTGCTGGGCCTTGACGGCGATCTCCTGCAGCGTCTGCGCGGCCAGCTCGGGCCCGAACAGCCGCGCGCTGGCACGATCGGCTTCGTATTCGTCCTCGCGGGCCAGCGCAAAGCTCAGGGCGTCAAAACGCGGCGTGTACCACTGCACAAAGCCGGACAGCGCAAAGCTGACCACCGAGCTGTCTTCCCGGTAGCGCCGCCCCAGCTGCGCCCAGGCCAGCCGGGTGCGGTAGATCCAGGCGGACAGCTTGCCATGGTCGCCACGCAGATGGCCGTACTCATGGGCAATGACGGCGTACAGCCGGCGTGGCTCCAGCGCCGCCAGCATCGGCCAGCCCAGCACCAGGTAGTTGCGGTGCGCCAGGCCCAGCATCAGCGGCTGCTGCTGGATGGAGGCGTTGAATTCGCCATTGACCAGCACCGCGTGCAGGCGCGGGCCGCGCAGCTTGGCGCGAATCTTGTCCAGCGCCTTGAACAGCTCCGGCGCATCGGCCGCGGTGATGCGTTCGCCCTGCGGCGCTGCCATTGGCACGCGCAGGCCTTGCAGCGTGGCCCAGAGCAGGCCCAGGCAGGCCAGACCGGGCCAGATCATCCAGGCGGCCGGCCGGCCCTGCTGCAGGCGCCACGCCAGCCAGATCAGCCCGGCCACGGCCAAGAGGGCGAGCAGGAAGACGGCCAGATAGCCCAGCAGCGCAAAGCGCAGCACGCGGCGGCGGTAGGCATGCGGATCGCTGCGACTGGCCTGCTCGTTCAAGCGCAGCAAATTGACATAGTCAGCAGCGTCCAACTCTCACCTCTTGCACCCACCAGCGGAAGAGCATGAGGCTACGCGGCCCCGCGGGCGAACCCTAGGCCCCCAAAAGGGGGATACGGCGGCAAAAAGACGTCGGTGAATGCCGATTCAGTGCAAGAGCTGGTCGACGTCGCCACCGAGATCACCGGCGGCGGCAATCTTGTCGCGCAGGTAGTCCAAGTCCAGGTGCAGATGCTCAACGAGCTCGGGCACCGCCACCTGCATGGCCTTGACCGGATCTTCGTGATGCTCGGCCGCGTCGGCCAGCACCTCGGCAATATGGAGCACGGCCGCCATCAGCGAGAAGGGGCGGATCTCCAGCGGCGTGTTGGCGTCCTTGAAGGCCTCGACCATGGGCGCCGGAAAATGCCAGTGCGCCGCCAGCGAGGCGGTCACATCAGCGTGCGTGCAGTTGAAACGGTGCATCTCCAGGGAAAAGCGGCTGCCCGCTTCCTGCGCATGGGCCTCGACATCGGCCACCTGATCGGGGTCGGCCATCGCCATCATCAGCTGGCCGGTGCGCATCATCAGACCGGCCAGGTAGGAGGTGTCGTCATCCACCCGAAGGATGCGGCTGAGGATGCGCGCATAACCCGCCGTGGCCAGGCTGTGGCGCCAGAACTTCTCGCGGTCAAGACCTGGCACCTTGGGGAAAGCGCCCGAGATGCAGGCGGCCAGCGAGAGATTGCGCAAGGTATCCATGCCCAGGGCCGCGGCAGCGTCCTGCAGGCTCGAGACATTGTGCGAGGGGCTGTAGCGGGCCGAGTTGGCCAGACGCAGCACCTTGGCCGACAGCGTCGCGTCCTTGCCAATCAGCGCCGCCACATCGGCAAGGCCGAGATTGTCATCATCAAAGCTGCGCATCAGCCGGCTGGCCACCTCGGGCATCGTCGGCAGGGCATTGTTCTTTTCAAAGAATTTCTCGGCGGCTGCGATCACGGTGGACTCCTTGCTGGACAGGAAAGGATGGGGCGATGCGATGCAGTCTAAGTGAGCACCGCGGGCGCAGCTAGCGCGAAATTGGCAGCTTTCCGCCCCGCTGTTGCACGCCTGGATCGGGGGCTTGGCGGGCTGCGCCCGGCACGCTTAAACTGGGCCGGCACACATGGGAAGGCCACAGCAGTATGTCCAGCCCCCACGGCCCTGGCGAGCCCGGCACTGCCGGTGCGCCGCAACAAGGCACGGCAGCCCCGGCTGCGGTGTCGGCCGCGCCGTCCACTCCCGGCGCTGGTGTGTCGCCTGACTTCAAACGCTTGCTGGATCAGCTGCGCCGCCTGGTGCTGCTGCGCCGCTTCAGTGACGCCTGGCAGATGCTGGCGCAGTGCCAGGAAGCGATGCGGGCAAGTCCTGACCCCGACGGCGAGGCCGGCCTGTGCTGCCAGGCGCTGGGTTTGCGCTTGCGCGCCCTCTCGGTTCCCGAAGTACCAGCCGACTGCATTGCCGAAGCCCAGAGGCTGGACGCCCTGAGCGACGCCGGCATTGGCGCCGAGGCGCAGATCGAGGTGGCGCTGACCTTGGGCGAGGTGTTCGGCCAGATCGGCCTGATCGAGCCGGCGCTGAACGCCTTCGAGCGTGCCCGCCACTGGCTGGCCAGCCGCCCCGACGACAGCCAGGCGCTGGCCGAGGTGGACCTGGGCCTGAGCAGCGTGCTGCTGCGCAGCGGCCTCTACCACGAGGTGATTGAGCGGCTGCAGCCCTGGGTGCACCGCGAGCTGGCGCCGGAGCTGCGCCAGCAGCTGGGCAGCCTCTTGGGCTCGGCCTACTACTTTCTGGCCGAGGCCGGCGGCCCGGACAGCGCCGCGCATCGCGACGCCAGCCTGCACTTCCACGCCATGTCGGCGCGCGAAACCGAGCATCTCGGCGGCCCCTTTGGCCACTACCGTTGCGCGGTGAATCTGGCGATCGGCCACGCCCGGCGCGGCGACATCCAGATAGCCGCCCAGCAGTTGCAGAAGATGGAGGATCTGCGCGACGAGGTCTGGCCCCAGGTGCCCGGGCAGCCGGCCACCCGGCCCTGGCAGGAGCACCAGAGCTGGGTCGACTATGTGCGCGCGCTGATCGCGCTGGCCGAGGGGCGGCGCGACGACGCCATCGGCCTGATGCAGTCCATCCTGGCCCACTTCCGCGATGCCAGCCCGACCAGCTTCATGGGCCTGCTGCTGCTGCGCGCGGCCGAACTGCTGGTCAGCACGGCGCAGGAGGCCGGCAACTACGAGCTGGCCTTTCACGCGCTGCGCGATCTGCAGGGCATGCAGGAACGCCGCCACCGTGGCCGTGCCGAGCTGTCTTCACGGCTGCTGGCCGATGCGCTGGCAGCGACCAAGCTGCGCATCCAGAACAGCAGCCTGCAGCAACACGGCGATGTGCTGCAGCAGACGCTGGCCCAGCGCCATCAGGAGTTGACCGTCACGCTGGACCAGCTGCGCACCGAGGTGGCCATACGCCAGGCCACTGAAGCGGCGCTGCAGCAGGCCCATGACGAGCTGGAGCAGCGCGTGCAGGAACGCACCGACGACCTGCACCGCACCCTGCAGGCGCTGGCCCACCAGGAGCGCCTCGCGGCGATGGCGCATATGGTGGTGGGCATTGGCCATGAGCTGAACACGCCGCTGGGCAATGCGCTGCTGGCGCTGAGCACGCAGGCCGACGCTACCGCCGATCTGACGCGGCATCTGAGCGAAGGCCAGCTCAAGCGCAGCGAGCTGCTCGAATTCCTCGCCCTGCTGGGCAATAGCAGCGAGCTGGCGCGGCACTCGCTGCAGCGCGCCGCCGATCTGGTGCAACGCTTCAAGGAGCTCTCGGTGCAGCAGGTGCCGGAGCCGCGGCTGCGCTTCAACCCCACCCACCAGGTCGAACAGGCCTTGCAGCGCTGGCGCATTGCCAGTGGCGCCCAGCAGGTGCGGCTGGAATCGCATATCGAGCATTGCGGCAGTGCCGACAGCTATCCCGGCGCCTTGGTGCGCATCCTCGATCAATTGATCGACAACGCCCTCTCCCATGCCTTCGAGCCCGGCGATGGCAGCGACGCGCAAATCCACGTCAGCCTGGCGCTGGAGGGCGACCAGATCGAGCTGCGCGTGCGCGACAACGGCCGCGGCGTGCAAAGCCATCAGCGCGAGGAAATCTTCAGCCCCTTCATGACCAGCGCACGCTCGCGCGGCCACACCGGTTTGGGCCTGCATGTGGCGCATCTGCTAGCGCAGCAGATGCTCGGCGGCCAGCTGCGCGCCGAAGGGAGCTGGCCCCAGGGCCTGGTCATGGTGCTGCGCTTCCCGCGCCGCGCGCCAGCGCGAGAGCCAGCGCCGCTCAGTCCTGCGCCAACGCCCGCAACGAGCCCAAGTCCAACACCTTGACCTTGTAGCCCTGCACTTCGATCACGCCCTTGCGATTGAGCTGGCGCATCATCCGCGACAGCGTCTCCGGCGTGATCGCCAGCTGCGCGGCGATATCGCGCTTGCGCTCCTTCAGGGACACCTGCACGCCCTCGCCCTTGCCTTCCAGCTCGACCGGCTCGCAGTGCTGCAGCAGCCAGGCCGCCAGACGGCGCTCGGCGTCCTTGTGCATCAGGTCGTGAGTGACGCAGGTCAGCCCATGCACCGCGCGGGCCAGGGCCAGCAGCAGCCGGTCCAGCATATTCGGCTCGCGGGCGAGCAGGCCGCGCACGCGCTCCAGCGGCAGCTCCACCAGCCAGCTGTCCTCCAGCGCGCGCGCATCCTGGGCGTGCTCCTCGCCCAGCCAGGCACTGCTGAGATCCAGCCAGCCTGGGCCACGCACGGTGCGCTCCAGCTGGAAGGGTTCGTCATCGCGCGCCAGCCCCAGGCCGACGGCGCCTTCCAGCACCGCAATCAGCTGAGCTGCCCGTTGGCGTCGCGTGAAAGCCATGCTGCCCGCGGCCAGGCGCCGCGGTGCGGGCATGGCCTGCAGGGCCTGCAACTCGCTGGCCGACAGCGCGGCGCCGCCGAGCAGGGCCTGCCAGTCCACGTTCAGCGGCATGGCCGGTTCAAGCGCAGCAGCGCCATGGACTCCGGCATCGCGCGGGGCTTGGAGTCGGCTGGTGTTGAGGCTGTCCACGATGGCGGCGTTCCATTGCATTCGATTGCTGATGGTTGCCACTGTCGGCCAAGCCCGGGCCGGCGTCCTTGCGTTGCATCAAAAGCCGTCGCAGCGCGACAAGCTTGGCAAAGCCCGCAAATCGAAGACCCTGCTGCACATCAAAAGCGGCACAATCAGCCGATGCCCTCCCCCCTTCCCATGCCCCAAGTGGCGCAGCAAGCCGGCAGCAGCTACGAGGCGCCGTTTAGCTTGCTGAGCGCCTGCCACGACAAGGTGAACGACAGCCTGGCGCTGCTCCAGCGCCTGCTGCAGCATCTGCGCGAGCAGGGTCTGGATCGTGAGGCACGCGATGCCGCCCAGCAGGTGCTGCGTTATTTCGATATCGCCGCGCCGCTGCACCACGAGGACGAGGAGTTGCACGTCTTCCCGGCCATCGATGCTCTGGGCGACCTGACCCTGGGCAAGGCCTGCCAGCGTCTGCGCGACGAACACCAGCGCCTGATCGCTCAATGGGAGGTGCTGCGCGCACAGCTGTTCCAGGTTGGGCGGCTGGCCGATGGCGATGTGCCGCCGGTGCTGCTGGATCTGCTCGGCCGCGCTGCCGAAACCTTCGTCAAAACGCACGAACAGCATCTGAAGACCGAGGATGAACTGATCTTCCCCTGCGCCCAGTCGCTGCTCAGCCCCGAGGCCGAGGCGGCCATGGGGCAGGAGATGTCGGCGCGCCGCGGCGTTGGTGGCTGATCTACAGCCTTGCTTCAGAGCACCAGCAGCGCGCGAAAGTCGTTCACATTGGTGAAGGTCGGCCCCGGCGTGAACAGATCGCCCAGGGGCGCAAAGAAGCTGTAGGCGTCGTTGCGCTCCAGATGATCGGCCGGTTTCAGCCCCAGCGCCGCCGCGCGGGCCAGGGTGCTGGGCGTCAGGAAGGCGCCGGCATTGTCTTCAACGCCGTCGATGCCATCGGTATCCGCGGCCAGCACATGGACGCCGGGCTCGCCCTGCAGGCCGATCGCGCAGCCGAGCAGAAACTCAGTAGCGCGGCCGCCGCGGCCCGGCACCGAACGTGACTGCACGGTCACCGTCGTTTCGCCGCCGGACAGGATCACACAGGGCTTGGCAAACGGCGCGCCGCGCCGCGCCACCGCACGGGCCAGCGCCGCATGCATCAGGCCGATATCGCGAGACTCGCCCTCGATCTCGTCCGACAGGATGTGCGCAGCCAGGCCCAGGCTGCGTGCGTGATCGGCGGCTGCCTCCAGGCTCAGCTGCGGTGTGGCCAGCATGGCCAGTCGCTGGCCGGCAAAACAGGCGTCGCCGGGCTTGGGCGTCTCGTAGGCGCCGCTGCTCAGGCCTTGCTGCGCCGCCGGTGGCAACTCGATCCGGTAGCGCCGGCAGATGGCCAGCGCGTCTTCGCACAGCGTCGGGTCGGGCACGGTGGGGCCGGAGGCGATGATGGCCGGATCGTCGCCGGGCACATCGGAAATCATCAGCGTCAGCACTTCAGCCGGAGCACAGGCAGCGGCCAGGCGCCCGCCCTTGATGGCAGACAGATGCTTGCGCACGCAGTTCATTTCGGCAATCGTCGCGCCGCTGCGCAGCAGAGCCCGGTTGACGTCGCGCTTTTGCTCCAGGCCCAGCCCCGGCGCCGGCAGGCTCAGCAGCGCCGAGCCGCCGCCGGAGATCAGGCAGATCACCAGATCCTCGGGCCGCAGGCCCTGGCACAGCGCCAGCATGCGCTCGGCGGCCTGGCGGCCGGCGGCGTCGGGTACCGGATGGGCCGCCTCGACGACCTCGATGCGGCGCGGGCCTGAGCGGTAGTCGGGCGGCACATGGTCGTAGCGGGTGACGACCAGGCCAGACAGCTGGGCCTCGGCCGGCCACAGCGCATCCAGCGCGGCGGCCATCGAGCCGCCCGCCTTGCCGGCGCCGATGACCAGCGTACGGCCTCCACGTGAATCGGGTGGCGCGGGCAGATGGGCGGCCATCTGCATCGCCGGCAGCGCACGCGAGACCGCAGCCTGGTAGAGCTGGCGCAGCAGCTCGCGGGGGGACAGCGTGGGATTCATGCCCCGCAGTCTAGAGCCTGCCAGCAGCCGAGCAGCCGATCAGCCGCTCAATTGCCCTGCTGCTCTTGCCCCTCGGTCTCGGGCGGCTTGGAATAGCGGACGAAATAGCCAGCCGCAAAAATGCCGACCTCATAAAGAAGGCACATCGGCACCGCCAACGCCAGCTGCGAGACGATGTCCGGCGGCGTGATCACTGCGGCAATCACAAAGGCAAGCACGATGAAGTAGCCGCGCCATTCGCGCAGCTTCTCGATGCTGACCAGGCCCATGCGCGCCAGCACCACCACCACCACCGGCACCTCGAAGGCGGCGCCGAAGGCGATGAACATCGTCATCACAAAGCTCAGATAGGCCTCGATATCGGGCGCGGCGCGGATGCTCTTCGGTGCAAAGCTCTGGATGAAGGTAAAGACCTTGCCGAACACGAAGAAGTAGCAGAAGGCCACGCCAACGAAGAACAGCCCGGTGCTCGACACCACCAGCGGCAGCACCAGACGCTTTTCATGCGAATACAGCCCCGGCGCCACAAAGGCCCAGACCTGGTAGAGTACCACCGGCAGCGCCAGCAGGAAGCCGGCCAGCAGCGTGATCTTCAGTGGCACCAGAAAGGGCGACAGCACATTGGTGGCGATCATCGTCGCGCCATCGGGCAGATGGGCGACCAGCGGCGCGGCCAGCAGGTCGTACAAGCCGGCCGGGCCGGGATAGAGGCACAGCAGGCCGAAGCCCAGCGCGATCGCAATCACCGCGCGGATCAGGCGATCACGCAGCTCGATCAGATGCGACACGAACGGTTGTTCGGTGCCAGCGAGTTCGTCGTCTTGGGGAGTGCTCATCAGGGCCTGCGGGGCGGGCGGAAACGCGCCACGCGAGCGGCGCCGGACTGGGTATGGCGGCGCACACCGGTGCGCTGCTTGTACCAGAGCGGGGTCGCGCCCCGCTTCAGGCGCCAGTTCTTCTTCGGGTGGCGGTAGCTGGGCGGCAGCGGCGTGTAGCCCACACTGTGATCCGCGCCGCTGCCACTGATGTCGGACCAGGTCTGGTCAAACACCTGAGTGGCCGAGTGGATCTCCTGCTGCACGCTCTGGCCGGCCTCGCGCGCCGCCGTCTCGAACTGGCCCTTCATCTTCTGAAGTTCCTCCAGTTCGATCGAGCGGTTGACCTCGGCCTTGACATCAGACACATAGCGCTGCGCCTTGCCCAGCAGGTGGCCGACGGTACGGGCCACACGCGGCAACTTCTCCGGCCCGATGACGATCAGCGCGACCGCACCGATCAGGGCCAGCTTGTCAAAACCGAAATCAATCATGCCGGGTGCCGGCCATCAGCGATGAGCAGCACGGCCATCAGCTCTTGGTCTTGGCGTCGACGTCGACCGTGTTCGGGTCGTTGGCCTTGCGCTGGGCCAGTTGCTGGGACGTCGGCTGGCCGGGCTGATCAGCGCCGTCGGCAGCGCCATCCTTGATGCCGTCCTTGAAGCCCTTGACCGCTGCACCGAGGTCGGTACCGACGTTCCGGAGCTTCTTGGTGCCGAACACCGCAATCACCACGACCAGCACGATCAGCCAGTGCCAAATGCTCATGGAACCCATATTGATCTCCTGAAAACGAATCGACCATTTTAAGTGGTCAGCATGACAGATCGCCGACGGACGCGCCCGCGCCCCCGGCATTTGCATATTCACAGTACAGCTATGGGCCGCATTGCGGCCCGGGCGGCCCTCAGCCCTTCAGCCATGGCCGGGGGCCGCCCATCACGTGCATATGCAGGTGATAGACCTCCTGACCACCGTCCGGCCCGGTGTTGATCACCGTGCGAAAGCCGTTGCTGACGCCCAGTTCGCGCATCAGCTTGGGCGCCAGCACGCCCATGCGGCCGAGCAGCTCGGCATGGCCGTCGTGCAGATCGGCCATGCTGGCGATATGCAGCTTGGGAATGATCAGCAGGTGCACCGGCGCCCAGGGGTTGATGTCGTGAAAGGCGAGCAGATACTCGTCCTCATAGGCCTTCTTGGACGGAATCTGGCCGGCAACGATCTTGCAGAAGATGCAGTTCGGGTCGTGTGACATGGCGTCGGGGGCAAAAAAGGATAGAGACACGCCGCTCAGCGGCTGCGTCGGGCGAATTCTTCCAGGCCAGACAAGCCTTCGCGGCGGCCCAGCTCGGCCAGCACTGCCTCGGGCCGCAGGCCCTGGGCGGCCAGGGCCACCATCGAATGGAACCAGAGGTCGGCCACCTCATAGACCAGCTTGTCGGGATCGCCATCCTTGGCGGCGATGACCACCTCGGTGGCCTCTTCGCCAACCTTTTTCAGGATGTGGTCCAGGCCTTTGTCAAACAGCTTGGCCACATAGCTGGCCGAGGGGTCGCCGCCAGCCGAGGGCTTGCGCGAGTCGATCACATCGGCAATGCGGGCCAGGATGTCATTGCCGTTCAGGGCAGGGGCAGCGTCACTCATTTGGAATACATCGTCGCAGGATCTTTGAGCACCGGCTCGACCGCCATCCAGCGGCCCTCGTCCAGGCGCTGATAGAAGCAGGAATGGCGCCCGGTGTGGCAGGCAATGCCGGGCTCGTGGCCTTGCTGGGTGATGCGCAGGAGCAGTACATCGTTGTCGCAGTCCAGCCGCAGCTCGTGCACCTTCTGCACATGGCCGCTTTCCTCGCCCTTGTGCCAGAGCCTGTTGCGCGAGCGGCTCCAGTACACCGCCTCGCCACGGGCGATGGTCTGCGCCAACGCTTCGCGGTTCATCCAGGCGAACATCACGACATCGCCGCTGTCGCGTTCCTGGGCAATCACGGGCACCAGGCCCTTGTCGTCCCACTTGATCTGATCCAGGCAATCCATGGCCGCAGTGTAGGTCAGCCGCGCCTATCACCCGATGTGGGTCGGCCCGGCATGGCCGCGCTCGGCGGCAAACCACTGCAGCACGGGCACGGTGCCGGGCAGCACCGGCTGCACCTGCACCGGCAGCGTCTGCCAGGCCATCTGCTGCTGCTCGCGCATCTGAAACTCACCCTGCCAGTCGTAGACCTTGCAGAAATGCAGGCGCACGCGGGCATGGGGATAGTCCATCTCCTCGATCTTCCAGGGGTGGGCGGCGCCAATCGTGATGCCGAGCTCCTCCTGCAGTTCGCGGCGCAGCGCCTCCTCAACCGTCTCGCCCGCCTCCAGCTTGCCGCCCGGGTATTCCCAGTAGCCGGCATAGACCTTGCCGGCCGGCCGTGAGGTCAGCAGGAACTCGCCCTCATGGCCCTCGGCATCGCGGCACACCAGCACGCCGACGGCCACATCGACCGGGCGGCGGTCCGGGTTGTAGGGGGAGTTGGTGGGCAGGGTCTTCATCGGCTCAGACATGGTCCAGCCCTTCCGGCGCCACGGCCGCACTGCTGGGCGCCGGCACGCTGCCGTCAAGCGCCCCCCGCCCGGCCAGATCGCGGGCGAATTGCCAGGCGACGCGGCCTGAGCGCGAACCACGCTCCAGCGCCCAGATCAGGGCCGGCTGGCGGGCGGCGGCGATGGTCGCCGCATCGAGCCCGAAATGGCGCAACCACTGCGCGACGATGGCCAGGTACTCGTCCTGGCTGAAGGGATAGAAGCTGACCCACAGGCCGAAGCGTTCGGACAGCGAGACCTTCTCCTCGATCGCCTCACCGGGATGCAGCTCGCCGTTTTCATCGACCTTGGCGGCCAGGTTGTCGCGCATCTGCTCGGGCAGCAGATGGCGGCGGTTGCTGGTGGCATAGATCAGCACGTTGTCGCTGGCGGCGGCGATCGAGCCATCCAGGATGGACTTCAAGGCCTTGTAGCCAGGTTCGCCCTCGTCGAAGCTGAGGTCGTCGCAATAGATGATGAAGCGCTCGGGCGCCTCGGCGACCAGATCCACCAGATCGGGCAGATCGACCAGATCGGCCTTGTCGACCTCGATCAGGCGCAGGCCCTGGGGCGCGAACTCGTTCAGGCAGGCCTTGATCAGCGAGCTCTTGCCAGTGCCGCGGGCGCCGGTGAGCAGCACATTGTTGGCCTGCCGGCCCTGCACGAACTGCTCGGTATTGCGCAAGAGGCGCTGCTTCTGCGGCTCGACCTCCTTGATGTCGGCCAGCCGGATGGCGGCCAGATGCCGCACCGGCTCCAGCACCGGCAGGCCACGACGGCGGCGGTAGCGAAAGGCGGCGCTGGCCTGCCAATCCGGCGCAGCCAGCGGCGTGGGCAACAACGCCTCAACACGGGCCAGCACGGCCTCGGCACGGTGGAGCAAAGCAGCAAGAGAGTCAGCCATGGGAATGCGAACAGCAAGCAGCCGGTCAGTGTAGCGGCCGGCGTCGCCCGACTGCGTTCAAGACGCCAGCAGGCGCAGCGCGACGTCGAGCTGTTCGGTTGGCATGCGCTTGAAGCCCGAGCGGGCATAGCGCTGCAGGCGGCCGATGATGAAGCTGACCAGCACCGAGGCCTGCGCATTGGCATGCACCGTCGGCGTGGCCGAGCCGAGGTCTTCGGCCGCGTGGCGCAGGCACTGGCGCAGCGTCGATTCAACCCGGTCAAAGAACTGGTTCATGCGCAGGATCAGCCGCTCGTTCTCGTAGACCAGCGCATCGCCGACCATCACCCGCGTCATGCCTGGATTGCGTTCGCCAAACTGCAGCAGCACGGCGACGATCTTCTGCGACTGGGCAAGACCTGACCCCTCGCGTTCGCTGATCTGCGCCAGCAGCGTGAAGATGCTGGTTTCGATGAATTCGATCAGCCCCTCGAACATCTGCGCCTTGCTGGCGAAATGCCGGTACAGCGCCGCCTCGCTGACCTCCAGCCGCGCGGCCAGCGCCGCGGTGGTGACGCGCTCGGCACCCGAGGTTTCCAGCATGCTGGCCAGGGTCTGCAGAATCTGCACGCGGCGCTCACCCGGCTTGGGCCGGCGGCGCTTCTCGGCCCCGGTGGTGCCGGCCGATGCCGCCGACACAGCGCTGTCGGCGCTGACGACCTCGGAGGTATCGGCTGGGGCGTCGGTGCTGGGCAAGGCAGAGGCAGGCAGGGGCATAGAGCGAGGCAGCTTGGTCTGCGGCGATTCTGGCACAGCCCTGTGACGCCTCGGCCTGACGCGACGGCAGGGCTTTCACTCAGCCGCTGGCTCGCCCTCTGCTCGCTCAGTCACGCAGCCAGCCCAGGCGCCGCGCCTCGTAGATCGCCTCGACCTTGGAGCGCACCTGCAGCTTGCGATAGATGCGTTTCACATAAGTCATCACCGTGTGCGGCGACACCGTCATGAACTGGGCGATCTCGTCAAAGGTGAAACCCTTGGCCGCCAGATGCAGCACCCTGGACTCCTGTTCGGACAGCGCAATGGCCTGCTCATCCGGCGGCAGCGGCTGGCCTTCGGCCGGTGCAGCGGTGACCGCATGGGGCGAGCCGGGCGCCAGACGCATCAGCAGCCGTCGTGCAATCACCGGGCTGATCGGACTGCCGCCGCCGCGCAGGCTGCGCAGCTGATCGGCAAGGTCCAGCGCCAGACTGTCCTTGAGCAGGTAACCGGTCGCGCCGGCCTCGATGCTGGACAGCACATGCTGCTCATCGCCGAACACCGAGATCACCATCACATCGCAGTGCGGCCGACTGTGCGCGGCATGGCGTATCAGCTCGATGCCGCTGCCGCCGGGCAGATCCAGATCGACCAGCAGCACATCGGGCTGGGTCTGATCGAACATCTTGCGGCCCTGATGCAGATCAACCGCCATGCCGAGCAGCTGGATGTCGGGCGCCTGGGCCAAGGAGCGGGCGAAGGCTTCGCGAAAGCGAGCCTGGTCTTCGACGATCAGGACACTGAACTCGGACATCATCGTGACGGATAGCTTGACAGGGATTCTGGACGCTGCGCGTTCGCAGAGCAAGAAGAAGCCACGATTGTTGCAAATGCCGGCGGGGAACAAACCCTGAGGAGCAGACCCTGAAAACCGTGCTAGCACTCAGGCTGCGCAGCCGTAGCCATGCTCACAGCAGCTGCATGAGGCTGCTGACGCGCCGGTCGACATAGACAGGGCGGCGGCGCAAGCCCTGCTTGCCCGGGCTGGCCGCGCGGGCCCAGCGCTGCATCCAGACCGTCTGCATGCCGATGCGACGCGCCGATTTCTGATGTTCCAGCGTGTCCTCGACCAGCACACAGGCTGTGGCCGGCTGCTTCAGGCGCGCGCAGACGTGGCGCAGCATCCGCGCATCCGGCTTGGGGCGCAGTTCACCAAACATGGCCATGTGCTCGATCGCCAACACCGCGTCGAAATGGCGCAGCAGATCCAGCGCGCGCAGCACACGCAGCGCATAGGCCAGCGGCGCATTGGTCAGCAGCACCTTGCGCCCCGGCAAGCGACGCAGCGCCGCGCGGTCATGGGCATGGCAGCGCAGTTGCGCCTCCAACCCCGGCAAGGCATGGGTCTCGCTCAGGAAATGGGCGGCGCTGACACCATGATGCCGAACCAGCCCGATCAACGTCGCACCATAGCGCTGCCAGTAATGCTGCCGCAAGCCCGCGGCGCTGACCGCATCGAGCTGCAGATGCTGCTCGATATAACCCGTCATGGCCCGATTCAACGCCTTGAACGCATGCGCCGAGGCATCGTGCAGCGTGTTGTCGAGGTCAAACAACCACAAGGGCGCCCGCCCTAAGGAAGCCGCCCGCCGCGATCGCTGCGGAGCCAGCCGACGCCGATCTCGCATCACGCACTCACCTCGCCAAAACACCGACCTTCCGGGCCGAGCGCCGGGCCGCTCCCAAGCCGGCCCACCTGGACTTGATTGCGGCTCAATGCCGCATTCAAGTCCGCCCCCTCGGGGGGCCGACCAAGCCTGCCCGCGTCCAACGCGGCAGTCTTGGGCGGGGGGCTCATCATTTCGATCGGATCATCGTCCCATACGCCTGATCACTGAGGATCTCCAGCAGCATCGCGTGGGGCACCCGGCCGTCGATGATGTGCACCGCATTGACGCCACTCTTGGCCGCGTCGATCGCGCCGGCGATCTTGGGGATCATGCCGCCGCTGATCGTGCCATCGGCCACCAACTCGTCGATGCGGCGCGGCGTCAGCTCGGTCAGCAGCTGCCCTTCCTTGTCCAGCACGCCGCGAATATTCGTCAGCATCAGCAGCTTCTCGGCCTGCAGCACGGTGGCCAGCTTGGCCGCCACCACATCGGCATTGATGTTGTAGCTCTCGTTGTGCTCGCCAAAGCCGATCGGGCTGACGACGGGGATGAACTGGTCGTCCTGCAGCGCCTTGACGACGCTGGGGTCGATGGACACGATGTCGCCGACCTGGCCGATATCGTGTTCCTTGCTCGGGTCGTCCTTGTCCTGCACCTTGAGCTTCTTGGCGCGGATCATGCCGCCGTCACGGCCGGTCAGGCCCACGGCCTTGCCGCCGGCTGCATTGATCATGCCGACCACATCCTGCTGCACCTCGCCGGCCAGCACCCACTCGACCACGTCCATGGTCTCCTTGTCGGTGACCCGCATGCCCTGAATGAAGTGGCCCTTCTTGCCCAGCTTGCCGAGCAGTTCCTCGATCTGCGGGCCGCCACCGTGGACGACGACCGGGTTCAGGCCGACCAGCTTCAGGAGCACCACGTCCTCGGCGAAATCCTGCTGCAGCGCCGGATCGGTCATGGCATTGCCGCCGTACTTGATGACGATGGTCTTGCCGTGGTATTTCCTGATGTAAGGCAGGGCCTGGGACAGGATCTCGGCCTTCTCGCGCGGCGCGATGTGCGAGACGTCGGTGCTGAGGGCGGAGGCGTCGGACTTCGTCATGATGCGGTCTGTGAACAGCGGGGATGGAATGCGCGGCATTGTAGGCCGCCACCTGCGAAAAACCGGGCCGCGCGCCCGACAATGGCGCTCACCGCGACGGCAGGGGAAGGTCCCCGTCGCCGGTGCTGCTTTTTGATGGAGCGTGTGAAAGAAGATGATCGGACTGGTGCAAAGGGTGCGGCAGGCGCGTGTCGAGGTGGCCGGGCAGACGATTGGCGAAATCGGCCAGGGCCTGCTGCTGCTGGTCTGTGCCGAGCCGGGCGATAGCGAGGCGCAGGCCGAGAAGCTGATCGCCAAGCTGCTCAAGCTGCGCATCTTCAGCGATGCGGCCGGCAAGATGAACCTGAGCCTGCAGGACGCGCAAGGCGGGCTGCTGATCGTCTCGCAGTTCACGCTGGCCGCCGACACCAGCGCCGGCAACCGCCCCAGTTTCACCGGCGCCGCAGGGGCCGAACAGGGTCGCCGGCTCTACGAGCATTGCCTGGCCGTCGCCAGGCGGCTGCACAAGCAGGTAGAGTGCGGCGAGTTCGGTGCCGATATGCAGGTCTCGCTGACCAATGACGGCCCAGTCACGATTCCCCTACGCATTCAGTGAGGACCGCCATGTTGATCAGCTACGCCACCCTCGGCAGCCAGAACCGCGAAGCCGCCAAGGCCTTTTATGACCTTGTGCTGGCGCCCTTGGGCATCAAGGCCACGTATGCAGACACGGATTTCGTCGGTTATGGGCCCGATGCAGAAGGCGCGAAAGCGGAGCTGTGGATCTGCAAGCCCTACAACGGCCAGGATGCCAGCGCCGGCAATGGCAGCATGCTGGCGCTGAATGCGGCCAGCCGCGCCCAAGTCGATGCGGCCTATGCCGCGGCCATCGCCGCCGGTGGCAAGGACGAAGGCAAGCCGGGCTTGCGCGACTATGCGCCGAATTTCTATGCCGCCTATTTCCGCGATCTGGACGGCAACAAGCTGGCTCTGGTCTGCCGCGCCGAAGCCTGAGGCGCTCTGACCTACGCTGATCAATCAGCGTACTGCCCGGCGGCCTTGATGATGGGCGCCCATTTGTTGATTTCAGAGTCGACGAATCGCTTGTGCTCGGCTGGGTTGCTGCGAGCATCGCTGACGATCACCGCGCCCAGCGCCTCCTCGCGCTTGCGAAACTCGGGGTCGCGCAGCGCCGCCTTCAATGCGCTGTTCAGCTTGTCCAGCGCCGGCTTGGGCGTGCCGCGCGGCGCGTAAAGGCCATACCAGATGCTGACGTCAAAGCCCCTGAGCCCCAGCTCCTGCAGGGTGGCCAACTTGTCCAGCGCGGAACCGCTGAGCCGCTTGCTGGTCGTCACACCATAGGCCCGCACCCGGCCGGCCTCGATCTGGCCGCTGGTATTGGTGGTCTGGTCGCACAGCAGATCAACCTGGCCGGCAATCAGATCGGTCATGGCCGGGCCGGTGCCTTTGTAGGGCACGGTCGTCATGTCCAGCTTCAATGTGCTTTGCAAGAGCAGGCCGCACAGATGCGAGGCCGAGCCCAAACCGGCATTGGCCAGATTGATCTTGCCCTTGTTGGCCGCCAGCCAGCGCTGCAACTCGGCATAGTTGCTCGCCGGCAGACTGGGCCGGCCAATCAGCGTCATCGGCACCTCGATCATCAGGCCGAGGTACTCGAAATCGTCCAGCGTGCGGTACTGCATATTGCGGTACAGCGAGGGCGAGGTGGCCATCCCGATGTGATGCATCAGCAGGGTGTAGCCGTCCGGCTGGGCCTTGGCGACCTTGGTGGCGCCCAGCGTGCCGCCGGCACCGCCGACGTTCTCGATGATCAGACCGGTGCGCAGCGTCTTGCGCATCGCTTCGGCCAGGTCGCGAGCGACTTTGTCGGTAGGCCCACCAGCCGAGAAGGGCACGACCAGGGTGATGGGCTTGTCGGGGTAGTCGGCCTGGGCCGCCAGGCTGGCAGCAGCCAGGATCAGGCCAAGCCATTTCTGCTTTGCGGTGCTGAGGCCATTCATGTGGCAATGCTAGGCCTAGGCCGGTAGGGCGGTCTAGCGGTAAACACGTAAGTGGCAGCGAAAATACTGCGATGCAAGCCACCCCTTCGCCCAAAATCCAGCGCATCGGCCAGCCAGCGGGCTCGCCGATGCTGGACCAGCCACGACTCGACCGCCGCCTGCAAGGCGCCCCGCAACGCCAGACCTGGACCGAGTATGAAGCCCTGCACGAGGGGCTGAGCTGCGGCGTCTGGACCTGCGAACCGGGCAGCTGGCGCATCGTCTTTGCGCCGCGCAAGCATGAATACTTCTACGTCATCGAAGGCCGGCTACGCCTGCACGACAGCAGCGGCGCCATCACCGAAGTCTGCGCCGGCCAGGCGGCGGTGATTCCGGCCGGCTTCGAGGGCGTGTTCGAGGTGCTGGAGCCGGTGCGCAAGCACTTCGTCGTCGTCGAGCCGCCCGCCACGGGCGGCTGAGCCGGTGCTCAGTCGTAGCGCCGTGCGTCCTCGATCACGCGACCGTCGTTGGGCAGGCTGCCCGGCGCAAGAAAGCTGATCTCACCGCGCAGCTTGGTGATGTCGCGCAGGGCCTGCGCCAGCTGTTCGGCCAGACCCTCGGGTGCAGCACCCTCGATCTCGGCGAGCAGCGTCATCCGGTCCTGCGCCATCTCGCCTTCGACGCGCAGGCGCAGGCGGCCAAGCATCGGAAAGCGTCGGCCCAGTTCGCCGAGCTGGGTGGCATGAACGAACATGCCGCGCACCTTGGCGCTCTGGTCGGCCCGGCCCAGCCAGCCCTTGATGCGCTGGTTGGTGCGGCCGCTGGGGCAGGCGCCGGGCAGCACCGCGGACAGATCACCGGTGCCAAAGCGGATCAGCGGGTAGTCGGGATTCAATGTCGTGACGACCAGTTCGCCGACTTCGCCCTCGGCCACCGGCTCGCCGCTGCCGGGGCGCACGATCTCGACGATCACGCCCTCGTCGACGACCAGCCCTTCGCGCGCCGCCGTCTCGTAGGCGACCAGGCCGATGTCGGCCGTCGCATAGCACTGATAGGCGCTCACGCCGCGCTCGGCCATCCAGTCGCGCAGGCTGGGCGGAAAGGCCTCGCCGCTGAGCAGGGCCTTGCGCAGGGTCAGGTCTTGCCCGGATTCGGCCGCCTTGTCGAGCAGGATCTTCAGAAAGCTGGGCGTGCCCACATAACCCTGCGGCCGCAATTCGGCCATGGCCTGCAGCTGCAGCTCGGTATTGCCGACGCCGCCCGGGAAAACCGTGCAGCCGATCGCATGCGCGCCGGTCTCCATCAGCGAGCCAGCCGGCGTCAGGTGGTAGGAAAAGCTGTTGTGCAGCAGCTCGCCAGCGCGAAAGCCGGCGGCATGCATGGCCCGGGCCACCCGCCAGTAATCGGGCCGAGCGCCCTCGGGCTCATACAGCGTGCCGGGTGACTGAAACACCCGCCGGGCCGCGCCCCAGCCGATGGCCGCGAAACCACCAAAGGGATCGCTCGCGCGCCCGGCCTGCTGGCGGGCCAGCAGCTCGTGCTTGCGCGTGACCGGCAGCTGGGCCAGCAGCGCGCGGCTGTCGACCTGGGCCGGCGCATCGGCCAGCAGCTCGGCAAAAGCCGTGGTGCTGCTGCGCGCATGCTGGACCTGGCGTGCCAAGGCCTGCATCTGTGCCTGTTCGCGCACCGCAGGGTCGCGCGCTTCCAGCGCGTCATAAAACTCATTCATCGACATTGCGCCACCCCGCCAGGCTTTTCTTCACCAGCGCCGTGAAGTCGCGCAGCTGGGCGCTGTCCTTCAGCAACTTCTCATTCCATTCCGGCGTGCGCGAGGGCCGCTTGACCAGCGCCACCTTCAGCAACGCGCCATCCACCGCCGCCCGCGCGATCGGCACGCCAGCCCGCTCAAAGCGCCCTTCCCGCTCGGTCAGCCCCAGCTCTCGCAGCTCACGCCGCAGCCGCTGCAAGGCCTCATCCGGCTTGAACGGCGGTGGAGCAAAACCCCAGCTCTCGTCACTCATCGCATCACCTCTTGTTCAAGCCGTGGTCCATCAAGGTCCGCCAGGCACCAAGCTCGCCGCACACCACCCCCAGCCCAGCGACGCCCGAGGATCCGGCTCCGCCGGTCCTACGGGCGTGCCCCCTTGAGGGGGCGCGCGCCAGCGCGTAGGGGGTGGTCCATATCCCGGGGTGGTCAAGCCAGCCACCGCTTGCGCCGCTTGTAACTCTTCACATCCTTGAAGCTCTTGCGATCACCGCCACCGACGCCGAGGTAGAACTCCTTGACGTCCTCGTTCTCGCGCAGCGCTCGCGCCTCGCCGTCCATCACGACGCGGCCGCTTTCCAGGATGTAGCCGTAGTCGGCATAGCGCAGCGCCATATTGGTGTTCTGCTCGGCCAGCAAAAAGGTCGTGCCCTCCTTGCTGTTCAGATCCTTGACGATCTCGAACACCTCTTCAACGATCTGCGGCGCCAGGCCCATCGAGGGCTCGTCCAGCAGCACCATCTTCGGATTGGCCATCAGCGCGCGGCCGATCGCACACATCTGCTGCTCGCCGCCCGAGGTATAGGCGGCCTGCGAGGCCCGTCGCGTCTTCAGGCGCGGAAAGTAGTTGTAGACCTTTTCCAGCGTCGCGTTGACAGCCGCGCGGCCATCCTTGCGGGTGTAGGCGCCGGTCATCAGGTTTTCCTCGATGCTCAGATGGGCAAAGCAGTGCCGCCCCTCCATCACCTGGACCACGCCGCGGTTGACCATCTCTGAGGTGGACAGCTTCTCGATCCGCTCGCCGCGCAGCTCGATGCTGCCCTTGGTGACTTCACCGCGCTCGCCTTCCAGCAGATTGCTGACCGCCCGCAGCGTCGTCGTCTTGCCGGCGCCGTTACCGCCCAGCAGCGCCACGATGCTGCCTTCCTGCACCTGCAGCGACACGCCCTTGAGCACCAGGATCACATGGTTGTAGATGACCTCGATGCCGTTGACGTTCAGTAGCACATTGCTCATGACTTGCCTCGCTTGACTCGGTTCAGCACCGCCCACGCGACGCTGAACCCAATCCCCGATCTGTGCATCCGTCCCCCGCCCCACGGGGGCGGGGACAGGGGTGGGGTCTCGACGGCTCCCCGCCCTCCTGGAGGGCGGGGCCGGGGGTGGGAGCTCCCAGCCGCCCGGCTTGCCGGCGAATGTCAGTCCCTCAGGACTGGCAATCAGCTGGCGTCCGCCGCTCCACCTTGCGTTCCGCCGAGTACTTGTCGGCCGCGGCCTTGACCATGGGCTTCAAGATCTGCTCGTCGGCCTGCAGCCAGTCGGAGCTGAAGTTCCACTTCGCACCGTCCCAGGTGTGCACGCGCGCCCAGCTGGAACCCATGTGATCGAGGCAAGAGGTCGACAGCGGGCGCATCACGCCGGCCAGGCCCAGGGCGTCCAGCTTCTTCTGATCCAGCGCCAGGTTTTCCAGGCCCCAGCGCACCTGCTCGGCCGTCATCACCTTGCCCTTGCCGAAGCGCTCCTGCGCGCGGCGCACCGCCTCGACGCCCAGCATCTGGATGATCACACCGCGGGTGTAGAGCACCGAGCCGACCTCATCCTTGGGGCCGGTGCCCTGGCCCTTGTCGTGCACGTGCTTGAGGATGTCCTGAATCACTTTGGGGCTCTGGCCCGAGGTGTTCAGCGCCAGCGCGTTGTAGCCCTTGGCGCCTTCGCCGACGTCCTTGACATCGGGCTCGGCACCGGCCCACCAGACGCCATACATCTTCTCGCGCGGATAGCCGGTGGCCTGCGCCTCCTTCAGCGCGGTCGAATTCATCACCCCCCAGCCCCACAGAAGCACATAGTCGGGCCGCTGCTGGCGCACCTGCAGCCAGGCCGACTTCTGCTCGACGCCAGGCGCCGTCACCGGAATCTTGATCAGCTCGAAGCCATGGGTCTTCTGCCGCTCGTCGAGCAAGGGCATCGGTTCCTTGCCGAAGGGCGAGTCGTGGTAGACCAAAGCAATCTTCTTGCCCTTGAGCTTGTCCAGCCCGCCTTCCTTCTTGCCGATGTGCTGGATCAGCATATCGGCCGCGGTCCAGTAGCTGCCCATCAGCGGGAAGTTCCACTTGAACACGCCGCCATCCTGCGAGGCGGCCAGGCCGTAGCCCAGCGTGATCAGCGGAATCTTGTCCTTGATCACCTTGTCGGTCAGCGCAAAGGTGATGCCGGTGGCCTGCGGGTCGAACAGCGTGGCGCCCTTGCCCTTGAGCCGCTCATAGCACTCGACGCCCTTGTCGGTGGCATAGCCGGTCTCGCATTCCTCGAACGTCAGCTTGACGCCGTTCACGCCGCCATCGCGGGCATTGATCATCTTCAGGTAGTCCTGCTTGCCATTGGCCCAGGGCGTGCCGTTGGGCGCGTAGGGGCCGGTGCGATAGACCAGCAATGGGAAGAACTGCTCCTTGGCCTCGGCGGCCTGGGCCGGGCCGCTGAGCGCGCCGGCAGCAATGGCTGCCACGCCGGCGGCCATGGCAAGGGACTTGAGTTTCATCATCATCGTCATGCTTGTCTCCTGTGATGAGCACATGCTGTGCAGTTTCTCTTTGCAATGCGAATGAACGTGAGCGTGCAGCTCAGTGCGGGAAAGCTCAATGAGGGAATGGCCAGAGGCGCAGCTTCTCTTTCGCGGTCGCCCACAGCCGCGCCAGGCCATGGGGCTCCTTGATCAGGAAGAACACGATCAGCGCGCCAAACACCATCAGCTCCAGATGGGCCGCCGTCTCGGTGCCCAGTGGGATGCCCAGCCAGTGCGGCAGCTGGTTCAGCACGATGGGCAGGAAGATGATGAAGGCGGCGCCGAAAAAGCTGCCCATCACCGAGCCCAGCCCGCCGATGATGACCATGAACAGCAGCTGGAAGCTGCGGTCAATCGAGAAGGCGGCCGGCTCCCAGGAGCCCAGATGGACGAATCCCCACAGCGCGCCGGCCACGCCGACGATGAAGCTGCTAACGGCAAAAGCACTCAGCTTGGCATAGATAGGCCGGATGCCGATCACCGCCGCCGCCACGTCCATATCGCGCATGGCCATCCACTCGCGGCCGATGGCCCCGCGCACCAAGTTCTTCACCAGCAGCGCAAACACCACCACAAAGCTCAAGCAGAACAGATACTTCTGCACCGGTGTCTCGATAGGCAGGCCGAGCACGCTCAGGTCCGACACCGACACATTGCCCGACGATGAATTGTTGGTGAACCACTTGATGCGCAGAAAGGCCCAGTCGCAGAAGAACTGCGCCGCCAACGTCGCCACCGCCAGGTAGAGGCCCTTGATGCGCAGCGATGGAATGCCGAACAGCACACCCACCACCGTCGAGCAGGCGCCGCCCAGCAGCAGCGAGGCAATCAGCGGCATGCCCTCGATGCGGACCTGGAAGTTGTAGGCCGCATAAGCCCCCACCGCCATGAAGGCGCCGGTGCCCAGCGAAATCTGGCCGCAGTAGCCGACCAGCACATTCAGGCCCAGCGCCGCCAGCGCGAGGATGAGGAATGGCGTCAGGATGGCGCGGAACAGGTATTCCGAACCGAGCAGCGGCATCACTACAAACGCGGCCAGCAAGAGCAGCCCGATGAAGACCTGGTCCTGGCGTATCGTGAAGATCGCGCTATCGGCCCGGTAGGAGGTCTTGAACTGGCCGTTTTCTCTATACAGCATCTAAGGCTCCGATGATCTTTTGACTCCGGCCGCGCCAGTCGGCGCTTGACTTGAACGAACTCGACTCAGCGTCCGCTGAAAGATCATTGCCCGCGTCATACACGATCAATGATCTTGTAGTTCCGGCCGCCCCGGCTGGCGCTTGACTTGGACAAGTCCAAGTCAGCCTCCTCTGAAAAATCATTGCCCGCGTCATACGCGATCAATGATTTTTTCGCCAAACAGCCCCTGTGGCCGCACCAGCAGGAACAGCAGTGCCAGCACATAGGCAAACCAGATCTCGATGCCGCCGCCCAGCATGGGGCCGAGGTAGACCTCGCTGACCTTTTCGCCGACGCCGATCAGGAGCCCACCGATGATGGCGCCGGGCACCGAGGTCAGGCCGCCGAGGATGACCACCGGCAGCGCCTTCAGCGCCACCAGCGAGAGCGAGAACTGCACGCCCAGCTTGGAGCCCCAGATGATGCCGGCGACCAGGGCGACAAAGCCGGCCACGCTCCAGACGATCACCCAGATGGTGGACAGCGGAATGCCGATGGATTGCGCGGCCTGATGGTCATCGGCCACCGCGCGCAGCGCCCGGCCGGTGGCCGTCTTCTGGAAGAACAGCGCCAGCAGCGCCACCATGGCCGCGGCAATCAGCGCGGCATAGAGGTCTTCCTTGTTGACCAGCACGCCGCCTTCAAAAGTTTTCTCGAACAGAAAGATCGGGTCCTTGGGCATGCCAACGTCGATCTTGTAGATGTCCGAGCCGAACAGCATCTGGCCGGCGCCTTCCAGAAAATAGGTGATGCCCAGCGTGGCCATTAAGAGCGTGATGCCCTCCTGATTGACCAGGCGCGACAGCGCCAGCCGCTCGATCAGCCAGGCGACGATGACCATCACCACAAAGGCCGCCACAAAGCCGAGCAGATTGGCCAGCAAGGGGCTGCTGATGCCGGTCCATTGCGGAATCCACTCGGCAAAGCGCGCCATCGCCAGCGCCGCAAACAGCACCATCGCGCCCTGGGCGAAATTGAACACGCCGGAGGCCTTGTAGATCAGCACAAAGCCCAGCGCGATGAGGGAATAGAGCATCCCCGTCATCAAGCCGCCAAACACCGTTTCAATCACAAAACCCATATCAGTTCTCCATGCCCTTTCGGTGCATTTCCCGCCAGCGCCTCCTGCCCAGCGGCGAGCGAGGATCTGGCTCCGCCAGGCCTGCGCTCGCGCCCCCTTGAGGGGGCCGGCGCAGCCGGTACGGGGTGGTCAATGACTCGTGCCTAAGTAGGCGCGAATGACGTCTTCGTTGTTGCGCACCTCATCGGGCGCGCCATCGCCGATCTTCTTGCCGTAGTCGAGCACGACGACACGGTCCGAGATGTCCATCACCACGCCCATATCGTGTTCGATCAGCACGATGGTGGTACCGAATTCGTCGTTGACGTCGAGGATGAAGCGGCACATGTCCTGCTTCTCCTCGACATTCATGCCGGCCATCGGCTCGTCCAGCAGCAGCACCTGCGGCTCCATGGCCAGCGCGCGGCCGAGGTCGACCCGCTTTTGCAGGCCATAGGGCAGGCGGCCGACCGGCGTCTTGCGGTAGGCCTGGATCTCCAGGAAATCGATGATGCGCTCGACCTTCTCGCGCTGGGCGATCTCCTCGCGCTCGGCCGGGCCCCAGCGCAGCGCCTGCATGAACAGATTGCTCTTCATGTGCAGGGTGCGGCCGGTCATGATGTTGTCCAGCACGCTCATGCCCTTGAACAGGGCCAGGTTCTGGAAGGTGCGGGCCACGCCCATCTCGGCCACCTGGCGCGAATTCATGTGTTTGAAGTGCTGGCCGCGAAAAGTGATCTCGCCCTGCTGCGGCTGGTAGACGCCGTTGATGCAGTTCAGCATCGAGCTCTTGCCGGCGCCGTTGGGGCCGATGATGGAGCGGATCTCGTGCTCGCGCACATTGAAGCTGATGTCGGTCAGCGCCTTGACGCCGCCAAAGCTCAGCGAGATGTTCTTGACCTCGAGGATGACCTCGCCGATTTTTTTCTCAGCCACGGCGCTGCACCTCCGAACGGGGATGTTTGACTGCGTTCATGCGGCCCTCCGGGCGGGTGCAAAGGTCTTGGTATCGACTATCTTCAAGTCCGCAGAGACCTTGCCCGTGCGTCCGTCCTCGAACTTCACCGCCGTCTCGATGAACTGCGTGGCCTTGCCGCCGTACAGCGCATCGATCAGCACGCCGTACTTCTCGGCAATCGCGCCGCGGCGGACCTTGCGGGTGCGGGTCAGCTCGCCATCGTCGGCATCGAGTTCCTTGTGCAGGATCAGGAAGCGGGTGATCTGGCTGCCGGCCAGCAACTCGTCCTGGGCCAGATCGGCATTGACCTTCTCCACGCAGTCGCGGATCAGCTCGTAGACCTCGGCCTTCTGCGCCAGATCGGTATAGCCGGCATAGGGCAGATTGCGCCGCTCGGCCCAGTTGCCGACGGCCTCGAAATCGATATTGATGAAGGCGCAGACGCGGTCGCGCTTGTCGCCAAAGGCCACCGCCTCCTTGATGTGGGAGAAGAACTTCAGCTTGTTCTCCACATACTTGGGCGCGAACATCGCGCCATCGTTGGCGCCGCCGACGATGCGGCCGACATCCTTGGCCCGGTCGATGATCTTCAGATGGCCATGGCCATCGATGAAGCCGGCATCGCCGGTGTGGTACCAGCCCTCGGCCGTCAGCACCTCGGCGGTGGCGGCCGGATTCTTGTAATAGCCCTTGAGCAGGCCCGGCGACTTGACCAGGATCTCGCCGCTGTCGGCCAGCTTGATCTGCACGCCATCGATGGGCACGCCCACGGTGTCCGAGCGCGCCTCGTGGTCGGGCTGCAGGCAGACGAACACGGCCGTCTCGGTCGAGCCATAGAGCTGCTTCAGATTGATGCCGATCGAGCGGTAGAAGCTGAACAGATCGGGCCCGATGGCCTCGCCGGCGGTGTAGGCCACGCGCACCCGCGAGAAGCCCAGCGTGTTGCGCAGCGGACCATAAACAAACAAGTTGCCGAGCTGGTACTTGAGGCGGTCCCAGGCCGACACTGGCTTGCCATCCATCAGTGCCGGGCCAACACGGCGGGCCAGCTTCATGCCCTGATCGAACAGCCAGCGCTTGATGCGGCCCGCGTCTTCCATGCGGATCATCACCGTCGTCAGCAGGCCTTCGAACACCCGTGGCGGCGCGAAGTAATAGGTCGGGCCGATCTCCTTCAGATCGATGGTCACCGTGCTGGCCGACTCGGGGCAGTTCACCACATAGCCGCAGGCCAGCCACTGCGCATAGCTGAAGATGTTCTGGCCGATCCAGGCCGGCGGCAGATAGGCCAGCACCTCTTCCTGCGGCCCCAGCTTGTCGAAACGGGCGCCGGCCTGCGCGCGGTCGATCAGCGAGGCGTGCGTATGCACAACGCCCTTGGGATTGCCGGTCGTGCCCGAGGTGAAGAACATCGCCGCCACATCGGCGGCCTCGCCGGCCTGGACCGACACATCGTAGAAGGCCGGGTGGGCGATCGCATGCTGGCGGCCAAGCGCACAGAGATCGTCCAGCGAGGCCAGGCCCGGCTCGCTGTACTTGCGCAGGCCGCGCGGATCGTCAAACCAGATATGGCTCAGCTGCGGGCACTGCTCGCGGATCTCCAGCAGCTTGTCGACCTGCTCCTGGTCCTCGACCACGGCAAACGCCACCTCGGCGTTATTCATCGGGAACACGAACTCGGCCGCCACCGCGTCCTGGTACAGCGGCACCGGAATCGCGCCCAGCGACTGCGCCGCCAGCATGCAGGCCGACAGCCGCGGCCGGTTCTCGCCCACCACCACCAGATGCTGGCCGCGCTGCAGGCCGGCCTGGGCCAGACCATGGGCCAGCTCGCGCACCAGCACCGCCAGCTGCGACCAGCTCAGCGTCTGCCAGATGCCGTATTCCTTCTCGCGCAGCGCCGGCGCGTCGGGCCGCTGAGCCGCGTGTTCGAGCAAGAGCCTGGGAAAAGTCGTGGACACCGTTGTCTCCTGATCTGCCTTGGTGCGACGCTGCACCCGATGCGGGCGATGCGGGCCATGGCCGCCTCATTGCAGTGCGATCCTAGGCCTTTACTTTGACGTCGTGTTGTCGTTGTGACGACAATCCGGTAGTTTTACGGGAGCGTGCTTTCCCGGGGGTGTCGCGTCAGGCTCGTGTCATCGTCCGCAGCGCTGAATGCAGGGATGAACATGCAACACCTGACCCTGCGCCAGCGCGCCCGCGCCGCCACTGCGGCCGAGTTGGACGCCATTCCCTGGCTCTCTGTGCTGAGTCCTGCCCAGCGTGAACAGGCGGTGGCCGGGCTGCAGGTGGCCGAGGCCGAGGTCGGCGAACGGGTCTGCCGCATCGGCAAGCCGGCGAATTTCTGGTTCGGCGTGGTCGACGGGCTGTTGAAGATGAGCAACGACGATGCCGCCGCGCAGGCCATCACCTTCACCGGCGTGCCGCCGGGCGGCTGGTTCGGCGAGGGCACGCTGCTCAAGCGCGAGGTCTACCGCTACAACATCCAGGCGCTGCGCAAGAGCGTCGTCGCCGGCCTGCCGATCGAGACCTTCCATGACCTGCTGGAACACAGCATCGGCTTCAACCGCTTTGTGCTGAACCAGCTGAACGAGCGCCTCGGCCAGTTCATCGCCGCGCGCGAGATCGACCGCATCAGCGATCCCGATATGCGCGTCGCCCGCAACCTCGCCGCGCTGTTCCACCCGCTGCTCTACCCCGGCGTCGGCAGCCTCTTGCGCATCACCCAGCAGGAGCTGGCCAAGCTGGTGGGCCTGTCGCGCCAGCGCGTCAACGAGGCGCTGGGCCATCTGCAGGAGCGGGCGCTGATCAGCGTCGAGTATGGCGGCGTGCGGGTGCTGGACCTGCAAAGGCTGCGGCGCTTTCCGCAGGACTGAGGGCCGCCTCTGCCGCCGCGCTCAGCCCCGGCAAAACCCGCTGTTCTCAGTGCCGGCGCACTTTCTATACTGCGCGCGGTTTTTCACGCCCATGCCGCTGATGCATGCCAGCCGCACGCCCTTCCCCATGGGCCTCAGGCTCGTCCGGATTCAATAGCTCCTCATGCCACGCCTAACACCCCATTTCCCCGGCCTGCTGCGTGCCAGCACCCTGCTGCTGGCCACATTGACGCTGAGCGCCTGCGTCAGCGTTCAGGTCAATGAACGCGAGATCTTTTCGCGCAACACGGCGCCAGCCGCCGAAGACTGGCTGAGTCAGGCCCAGGCCCAGGCCGGCGCCACCGGTGCCCGCCTGGAGCAGGTGCGATTCCAGTCCGCCGATGGCACGAGCCTGGGCGGGCTTTTTCTGCGCCAGCCCGGCGCACGGCTGACAGCCGTCTATTTCCAGGGTGCCGGCAATATCGTCCAGCGCAGCTACCCGGTGCTGCTGCGCGATGCCAGTCAGCTGCCTGTGAATGTGCTGTTCTGGGACTACCGTGGCATGGGCCTGTCCGAAGGCGTCGGCAGCATGCAGCAGCTGCGTGACGATACCCAGGCCGCGGTTCGCGAGGCACGCCGGCTGTCGGGCGACAACCTGCCCCTGGCCTACTGGGGCTTCTCGCTGGGCACCCTGGTAGGCGCCCATCTGGCCGCCGAGGCGCCGCCCGATGCGCTGCTGCTCGAAGGCACGCTGACCAGCGCCCAGGACTGGGCCGATAACAAAGTGCCCTGGTATGCCAAGCCCTTTGTGCGCATCCAGATCGACGACAGCGTGCGTGGCTACGACAACCGCCAGGCGCTGCAAAAGCTGCGCACGCCGACGCTGTTGCTGGTCGGCAGCGAAGACCAGACCAGCCCACCGGCCTTCACCCGCAGCCTGGCCCAGGCCATGCAATACCGCGGCAGCTGCCTGCGCGTGCTGGAAGTGCCAGGCGTCGCCCATGGCGGCACGCTGAGAAAGCCCGAGGGCGTGGCCGCGGCCCGTGAGCTGCTGGAGCGCGGCGCGCAGCGGCAAGGCTGCTGAGCGCAATCGGCCAGATCGCTAATACCGATATTTTGCGGCACGCCTCGCTTCTGGTAATCTCGTCAATTCAATATCGCGACCACGACGCCAAGTCTAGATGCCAAGACTCAATACACCTGGCTCGCTAGCATTCGCGAACCATTGAATTTCCAATATAGAGGGAGGACCCATGATTCAATTAAAGACTAGACGGGGCTTGACCGTCCACGTACCTGAAACTGACGCAGAAGACCCGTCTCCGAAGTTCGCCCCGGCGGACACAAGCGCGATCCTCGACTACTACCGAGAAAACGGCTATGTTGTCATCCGTGGCTTGTTCGATGGCAGCACCTGCGACGCCATCCGTGCGCTCTGGGATGCTGAAATCAAGGCCTTTGATGGCTTTATTTATCGCCAGGCTAGCGCCGTGCCCGAGCGCAACATCCTAAATAGCCAAGGCTGGGTGATGAACCCAATCCTAAACTTGCAAAGTGTCGACCCGCATCGATTTCCGAAATTCAGACATTGCGCCACTGAGAACATACTTACCTCCGCTGAACTGAGCCAGGCCTTCAACGCCGTGCTGGGTGAAGCACCAAAGATTGTTCAGTCAATGTATTTCGAGGGCAACACCGCCACTTCCGAGCACCAAGATAGCTTTTATCTCGATTCTGAGCATATCGGCAGCATGGCTGCAGCCTGGGTTGCTTTAGAGGACATCAGCCCCACCGCCGGACGATTCTTCGTCTGCCCGAAATCACATAAGACAGATTACGTTGCCCACAACGCAGCCAACAGCATCGTGGGTGATTACGAGTCCTATTTTGTTTCGATCATTGACAAGGTCCGGCAACTGAACATGGAGATCCGCGCACCGAAACTTGATCGTGGTGATGTACTGCTCTGGAATGCACTCACCATTCATGGCTCACTAGACAGCCACGACCCGTTGCGCTCGCGCTCGTCGATTACCTGCCATGCGATCGCTCAATCGCACCGCTTCCTGCAACTGCATACACGCATTCGCGCACTGAAAACCGATCGAGTCGGCCACGCTCAGATCGCCCGGCCAAAAGATCTGGCACTATTGAAAAATCGAGTCATCTTCTGGGTGGAAACAAATTTCCCGCACGGCTTTGCCTGGCTGAAGAAAAATGCGATTCGTCTGCTGATGAAGCGCAATACGGCAACGGCTCGGGCCGTCGGCTGATCCCCACTCTGCAGCCCTCTGCCACTCAGCAAGCGCTTGGAATTTTCGAGCGTTTGCTGGTGGCGCCGCCCCTGCACCGCCCTCCAAAACAGAGAAAACTGGACGACGCTCAAGGTATCGAATCACGGCCCGAGCAGCAGAATATTCACGAGTTCACGCACCTGCAGTTGCTGGTAACCCGCCAGCATCGAGACACTGCTATAGGTCGATGCAAACGCACCATTCTCATTCAATACCCGAGCGTTGTTGCAGCAACTTCCCGAGCCGGTCGCCACCGTATAGCTCTGATCAGGCTCGGCGGGCGTTGTGAATGGTGCCTTGTCGGTGTAATAGATCGCCGGATTACTCCAGTTGTTTATTCTGAAATCCACCTTGCAGGGCGGCCCGCCAAAGGAGGCGTAAGAGTAGGCCATGATCGTTCTGAAACAACGATAGCCGTTGGGCACCGTGGTGCTCCTGAAGTTCACATACCAGGAGAAATTCGCCCCATGCCCATAAACATAGGTCGCCGTTGTTGCGTTTTGAGTGTTGTGATCAGCTCCCAGCAAATGGCCAAATTCATGCGCCAATGTATAGTACGGCGAGCCAATGCATTTGACGTCCACCGTCGCAAAAGCCCACTCTGGCATTGCCGGCCCGCCCCAGGCCGCGCCACATTCGGTAGCAAATTTGAACGAGCCTATCAAGATGACCACGTCGGCATGTACACGGTCACGTTCACGCCGCGCCAGATAACTCAAATTCGTCTGCCCCGTCTTGCCACTCAACTCGTTCAGTGCCGTGGTCGGTACCCAGCCGGTTTCCAGCCCCGGATTGGGCCATAGCGCAATCTGAGATGCAGCAGCGAGCCGCACTGCCAGATTGACTCCAGAATTGACAAATGAAGAATTCAGATCGACGATGGACTTTTGGATGACTTCATCAATTTTGTCAGACGCTGCAGTTTTTGCCATTGATGTATAAAGCACAAGTACATCGACGACTGGTATACCTAGCAACGCCTGCACTTCGCCATAAGCACGTTTTGAACTCTTTCCCAGACCAGGCATCTGCAGAACGTCATTACCCTGATCTCGGCGAAACCGAGCAATATTTATTTCGGAGATAAGATGGTATCTTCCTGAGCTGACGACTCGATAGATCGTTCCCGAATGATCATCGATATCTCCTACCACTTCATTAGCTTTCACATGAAAACTAGCAACCCCTCCATATTCAGTCGTTCCCGACCATATTCGGGCACTCTGTGGCAGCTCCGTACCTCGCACCTTCGTCAATGTATGCTCGTGCCCGCTTGGCGTCGTGAACTTCACCACATTGGCTAGCAAGGCCGCGGCATTCAGCCGGGCTGCTTTGGCCACCACCACCCCTTCGCTGAGACGCAGGCTTTCAAGCTGACGGCTCAGGCGTTGATCCAACTCGGCCTTCTCCTGCTCCGGACTGAGGTAGTCGCCGGCGGCAACCAGCACTGTTGATTGCGCCTGGGCGCCCAGACTGCTCAGCAGCGCCATTACCAGTATCAGCAAGGCTCTGCGCATCATGCGGCCGCTCCCGGGTTGATCGCCGCGATGGCGCGGCCCCTCTGACTAGTTGTAAACATACATGCCCGCAACATCAGAGCGGGTGGGCTGATTGCTGCACGACACCCCATTGGCCTGAAAGCGCACGACGACCTGCTTGCCGGTCAACATGGCCAAGGAAGCCATGGCCAGGATGTTCTTCAGATTGGGATCATTGGGCGCGATATTCCAGGACATTCCCCCGGTCATGACCACCTGAACGCCGCCACCGTCGCCAGTCCACACGGCAGAGATGGTGCCGGTGCATTCGGTGTAGGCGTGCGCCGGCATGCCTGCCATCAGTGCGCAGGCGCAGGCCACCCCAAGCAGCTTGCGGAAGTCTTTTCGCATGGTTGTCTCCTGATTCGATGAGCTAGAACGGCACTGCATCAGCGCTTCGTCGCTCACCATATCCATGGCGGCAGTGAAGTGCAGTGACCACTCCATTCAACATCAAAAGTAACGCAGCAACGACGCTCCCTGGAAGAAACGAGGATGTCAGTCATTTCAGCTTGACAGCAGGCGTCTGAAATGCACGCTATTTATTGGCGTTATTTTATCAATACCGCCAACCACGCGGAGTGGCGTCTGGGCCCTCTGCCCCTGCTTGTGCCGAAGTGCCGCTCAGGCGCCGAAGGGCGTGGGCACGGCGCTCTGCCGCGGCAGTTCGGCCCAGTGCGAGGCCGTCATCTCATAGAGCAGGCTGGCGGCCTGACCCGGCACGTCGGCCCAGCAGCCTTTGAGCCGCATGCCGATGCGCTCCAGCGTCTTGCGCGAGGGCATATTGGCCGGCCGCACCACGCCCAGCACCGCCGGCGCCTGCAGGCGGCCAAAGGCCAGCTCCAGCGCGGCCAGCGCCATCTCCGAGGCATAGCCCTGGCCCCAGGCCTGTGGGCGGAAGCGGAAATACAGATTCAGGCCCTGCTGGCCATCGATGGGCTTGTGCATCAGGCCACCAAAGCCCAACACCTGTTCCTCACCGGCCAGCCCGCTCGGCCCCGCCTGTTCACGCCGCGCGATCAGCCAGTAGCCGAAGCCGCGGGTCTGCCAATGGGCCTGCCAGTCGCGCAGCAAGGCTTCGGCGGCGGCGCGTGAATTCATCGGCCCGGACGGATTGAAGCGGTTGGTCCCCGGATCGGCGTGCACCTCGTACAGGCTGTCCAAGTCGGCCTCGGTCGGGGCTCGCAGCAGCAGGCGCTCGGTCAGCAGCGCGGGCGGGTTCAGGGCCAACTCGGGATCACGCATATTCATCCGTCAGACACTCCGAATTTCGGGTTTTCCCTGATTATGACGATTTGCACCCAAGGCCCACCCCCGCGCCTGGGTGGTGTGTGGCGCTTTGCACAGCGAGTCGCGTCCTCATCGCGAGCGGAGCCCGGTCTGTAGTGGCGTCGTTGTGCTGGCTGGCGCTGATGCATATACTGTGTTTTTGTACAGCCTTCTTTTGAAGCAGCGCGCCGATGCTGGCCCGCTGCCGCCCTCCCCATGCTTGCCGCCCCAGCCCATGTCGCCACCGCTGCAGCCAGCCCTGAAGCGCTGCTGGCCGATCCGCGGCTGTGGCGCGCCACCAGCCTGGGCGCCAGCAGCAGCCCCTGCGTGGCCAGCGGCTTTGCGGCGCTGGACGCCGAGTTGCCCGGCGGCGGCTGGCCGACGCGCATGCTCAGCGAAATCCTGCAGCCCGAGCCCGGCCTGTGTGAATGGCGGCTGCTCGGGCCGGCGCTGGGCCGGCTGTTGCAGGCGCCCTCCGCCGGCGCCATCGGCACCGCTGGCGCAGGCCGACGCCGCAGCGCCCCCGCGGCCCAGACGCGCCAGCTGCTGCTGATCAAGCCGCCGCGCCAGCCCCATCTGCCCGGGCTGCGCGCGCTGGGCATCGCGCCGCAGCAGCTGGTCTGGATAGACCCGGCCGATGCGCTGCAGGCGCTGTGGGTCACCGAGCAGGCGATCAAGGCCAATGCGGCGGCGGCCATCCTGGCCTGGCTGCCCACGGCACGCCCGCCGCAGATCCGCCGGCTGCAGGCCGCGGCGCTGGCCTCGGCGGCGCCGGTTTTCCTGTTCCGGCCGTTGGCGGCCCAGGCGCAGTCCTCGGCCGCGCCGCTGCGCCTGCTGCTCCACCCCGGCGCCGACTGGACGCTGCAGCTGCAGATCCTCAAGCGCCGCGGCCCGGCCCATGCCGGCGCCTTGCAGCTCAGCGCCCTGCCGGCCGAGCTGGCCGCCCTGCTGGCGCCGCGGCTGCTGCGCCCCAGCGCGCCCGTCCCCCACCACGAGGTCCATCATGAGCCCGCTGTACTGGCTCGCCCTGCTCGCGCCCGCCGCCAGCCCAGCCTCGCCTAGCCCCGCCGCTCAGCAGACCCTGGCCTGGTGGAGCCTGCAGTTCACGCCGCGGGTGGCCTTGCTGGAGGATGCCGTGGTGCTGGAGCTGGGGGCCAGCCTGCGTCTGTTTGGCGGCCTCGCGGCGCTGCAGCAGCGGCTGCTGCGCGAGGCCCCGGCCTATGGCGCGCAGGCGCTGGCCTGGGCACCGAGCAGCCTCGCCGCGCTGGCGCTGAGCCGCCGCGCCGAAGCGGTGATCACGCCCACCATGCACACCATGCACACCGACAAGGCGCTGGCCGCGCTGACGCAAGACCTGCCCCCCTTGCTGGACGCGCTGCCCCTGAGCAGCCTGAGCGCCGCGGCCACGCACGAGGCCATGCTGGCCCGGCTGGGCTGCCGGCGCCTGGGCCAGCTGCGGGCGCTGCCGCGCGGGCCGCTGGCGCGGCGCTTTGGCGCCGCCCTGCTGCAGGCGCTGGACCAGGCCTATGGCCAGGCGCCCGAGGCCCATGCCTGGGTGACTGCGCCCGAGCAGTTCGAGGCCCGGCTGGAGCTGCCTTTTCGCGTCGAGCACGCGCCGGCGCTGGGCCATTACGCCGAGCAGCTGCTGCGCCAGCTGTGCGCCTGGCTGGCCGCGCGCCATGCCGGTGTCAAGCGGCTGACGCTGCACTGGCAGCACGACGCGATGCGCTCGCGCGAGGCCGGCAGTGGCGGCCAGCTGAGCCTGGGCACCGCCGATGCCAGCCGCGACTTCGGCCATCTGGCCCGGCTGCTGCGCGAACACCTGGCGCTGCTGCAGCTGCAGGCGCCGGTCGGTGAGCTGCGCCTGCAGGCCGACGAGGTGATCGCGCTGCAGGAACTGAGCCAGTCGCTGCTGCCCGATGCGCCCGAGCAGGCCCGCGAGCCGCTGAACCAGCTGCTCGAACGGCTGGCCGTGCGCCTGGGGCCCGAGCGGGTACGCCGCGTCTGCCTGCGCGAGGACCACCGGCCCGAGCGCATGCAGCAGTGGCTGGCCTGGGGTCAGGTCTTGCCCCACAGCAAGGTGCGCGCGGCGCTGCAGCCCCAGCCCAGCTGGCTGCTCGATCCACCGCTGCCGCTGCAGAGCCGCCAGGAGCGCCCCGTTCACCAGGGCCAGCCGCTGCAGATCCTGGCCGGACCGCAGCGCATCGAGGGCGGCTGGTGGGATGGCGCTGCGGGCACTGAGGGCGCCGACAGCGCCGCCGGCCAGGTGCAGCGCGACTACTTCCTGGCCCGCAGCGCCGAGGCCGGCCTGCTGTGGATCTACCAGGAGCGGCTGTCGGTGGCCGAGCAGCGCTGGTATCTGCATGGGGTGTTTGCATGAGCAGTTTCAGCCAGGGCTTTGACGCCAGCCTGCCCCCCGGTGGCCGGCGGCCCGGCCGCGGCGGCAGCGGGGCTCCAGCCGCCGCGCCCCCGCATCTGGGTTCGCGCGGCCCGGTGGCCTATGCCGAGCTGCATTGCCTGTCCAACTTCAGCTTTCTGCGTGGCGCCTCCGATCCCGAGGAGCTGGTGCTGCGCGCACAGGCCCTGGGCTATGCGGCACTGGCGCTGACCGATGAATGCTCGCTGGCCGGCGTGGTACGCGCCCATGTGGCGCTGAAGAAGATGGTGGCCGCGCTGCGCGAGAGCCATCCCGAGCTGGACCCGGAGCTGGATGTGCTGCACCTGATCATCGGCAGCGAGTTCCTGGTCCGCGCCGATGCCGAAGACGAGGAGGCGGCTGATGCGGCCGGCACGGACGAAGGCGCGCCGCTGTTCAAGCTGCTGCTCTTGGCCCAGCATCGTGAGGGTTATGGCAATCTCAGCCAGTTCATCACCGATCTGCGCCGCGCCTCGCCCGTCAAGGGCCGCTACCGGCTGCCCTGGTCGCTGCTGCAGCAGGCCGGCATCGCCGAGCGGCTGGCCGGCTGCCTGCTGATCCTCGTGCCACAGCGGCAGCACAGCGATGCTGCGCTGCTGGCGCAGACGCGCTGGCTGCAGCAGCATTTCGCCGGCCGCGCCTGGATAGGCGTGGAGCTGCTGCGCGAGCTGTCCGACGAGCTCTGGCTGCAGCGGCTGCGCCAGCTCGTCGCCACAGTGAACGCACAGGCCCGCGCAACGCAGTCAGCTCAGGCGCCCTGCGAACTCCGCCTGGTGGCTTGCGGCGATGTGCATTTCCATGTCCGCTCGCGCAAGCCGCTGCAGGATGTGATGACGGCCACCCGGCTGGCCAAGCCGATCCGCGACTGCGGCCTCGATCTGCAGCCCAATGCCGAGCGCCATCTGCGCAGCCGGCTGCGCCTGGCGCAGATCTACCCCGCCGAGCTGCTCGACGAAACGCTGGCGCTGGCCTCGCAATGCCATTTCTCGCTCGACGAGCTGCGCTACCAATACCCCAGCGAGGTGGTGCCCGCCGGCGAGACGCCGGCCAGCTATCTGCGCCGGCTGACCTACGAGGGCATGGCGCGGCGCTGGCCCGAGGATGGCGGTGCGGCCTGGGTCGAGCGCGTCGAGCACGAGCTGGCGCTGATCAGCGAGCTGCGCTACGAGCACTATTTCCTCACCGTCGCCGATGTCGTGCGCTTCGCCCGCGAGCAAGGCATCCTGTGCCAGGGCCGCGGCTCGGCGGCCAATAGCGTGGTCTGCTACTGCCTCTTCATCACCGCGGTCAATCCGGCCGAGAGCACGCTGCTGTTCGAGCGCTTCATCAGCCGCGAACGCCAGGAGCCGCCCGATATCGATGTCGACTTCGAGCACGAGCGCCGCGAGCAGGTCATCCAGTACCTCTACCAGCGCTATGGCCGCCACCGCGCCGCGCTGACCGGCGTGGTGATCGCCTACCGGGCGCGCAGCGCGCTGCGCGATGTCGGCCGCGCGCTGGCCTTCGACGAGGCCTTGCTGGAGCGCCTGGCCAAGGACCATTCCGGCTGGAGCGAGGAGATCCTGCCGCCCGACCGGCTGCAGCAGCTGCAGCAGCAACACGGTTTCGATGCCGACGACGCGCAGCTGCGCCGGCTGATCGCGCTGTCGCGCCAGCTGATGGGCATGCCGCGCCATCTGAGCCAGCATGTCGGCGGCTTTGTGCTGACCGAAGGGCCGCTGTCGCGCCTGGTGCCGATCGAGAACGCCACCATGCCCGGCCGCACGGTGATCGAATGGGACAAGGACGACCTCGACGCGCTGAACCTGCTCAAGGTCGATGTGCTGGCGCTGGGCATGCTGACGGCGCTGCGCCGCTGCCTGGACATGGTCAACCGGCTGCGCGGCAGCCAGCTCGATCTGGCCGCCATCCCGCGCGACGATGCCCCCACCTACGACATGATCTGCGCCGCCGACACCGTGGGCACCTTCCAGATCGAGAGCCGCGCGCAGATGTCCATGCTGCCGCGGCTGAAGCCGCGCAACTACTACGACCTGGTCATCGAGGTGGCCATCGTGCGGCCCGGGCCCATCGAGGGTGGCATGGTCCACCCCTATCTGGAGAACCGCGCCAAGCACCCCGACGATGTGGTCTATCCCAGCGAGGCGCTGAAAGCCGCGCTCAAGCGCACCTGCGGCATCCCGATCTTTCAGGAACAGGTGATGCAGGTGGCGATGATTGCCGCCGGCTTCACGCCCGGCGAGGCCGACCAGCTGCGCCGCGCGATGGCGGCCTGGAAGCGCCCCGGCGACCTCGGCAAGTTCCACGACAAGATCCTCACCGGCATGCGCGAACGCGGCTACCAGGACGCCTTTGCCGAATCGATCTTCAAGCAGATCAAGGGCTTTGCCTCCTACGGTTTTCCGGAATCGCATGCGGCCAGCTTCGCGCTGCTGACCTATATCAGCTGCTGGCTCAAGCGCCATGAGCCGGCTGCTTTTTTGTGCGCGCTGCTGAACTCGCAGCCGCTGGGCTTTTACACCCCCTCCCAGCTGGTGCAGGATGCCCGCCGCCACGGCGTCGAGGTGCTGAGCGCCGATGTCAGCCTGAGCGCGCTGGACAGCACGCTCAGCCCCGAGCAGCTCGGCGACGATGCCGCGCTGGACCAGCCCGCCGTGCGTCTGGGCCTGCGCCTGGTGCACGGCCTGCAGGACGCGGCGGCCGAGCGCATCGTCGCCGCGCGCCGCGAGGCGCCGTTTCGCAACGCGCAAGACCTGGCCCTGCGCGCCGGCCTCGATCAGCACGAGATGCAGCTGCTGGCCGCCGCCGATGCGCTCACTTCCTTGGCCGGCCACCGCCGCCAGCAGGTCTGGCAGGCCTCGGCGCTGCGCCGCCTGCCGCCGCTCCTGCACGGCAGCCTGCCGGCCGAGGACGAGCTCGAGCTGCCCGCCGCGCCCGAAGGCGAGGAGGTGCTGTGGGACTACGCCTCGCTGGGCCTGACGCTGCGCAGCCACCCGCTGGCTCTGCTGCGCCCGCGGCTGCGCCAGCGCGGCCTGAAGAACGCCGCCGAGCTGCAGCACTGGCCCCATGGTCGGCAGGCCCGGGCCTGCGGCATCATCACCGTGCGCCAGCGCCCGCAGACCGCCAAGGGCACCCTCTTCATCAGCCTGGAAGACGAGACCGGCAGCGTGCAGGTGATCGTCTGGCCCGATGTCTACGCCGCCCACCGCAGCACCATCCTGGCCGCCCGGCTGCTGGCGGTGCAAGGCGTCTGGCAGCACCAGAACGGCGTGCGCCACTTGCTGGCCCGCGGCTTCGAAGACCTCTCGCCGCTGCTGGGCCGGCTGATGATGGTCAGCCGCGATTTCCGCTGAGCGCGGACACATGTCGACACAAGCGCTCACAGCCGCGCACCCCGATGGCGCCTAGCATCGCGGCGCTGCGCCTGCCGCACGCGCCTCGCCCTTCCCGATCACGGCCGCGGCCCCGACAACAGGAATCCCCATGCACCATTTCTCCCTGCGCCCCGCGCTGATGGCGGCCTTGTCCGCCGGCCTGCTTGCCTTCGGCACGGCCGCCAGCGCCGCCACCGTCTACAGCGGCAGCGCCACCGGCGCGCTGCTCACCAACAGCAGCGTCAATGCCAGCTTCACGGCCAGCGCCGGTGCCGGCCTGCTCGATCTGCAACTGGCCGGCTATGCCACGCTGGACGGCGACAACTACTGGATCGATGTGCTGCATGTGCGCCTGAATGGCCAGGAAGTGCTGACCGGCAGCTGGGACCTCGGCGGCGGCGGCATCGACCGCGTGCTCAGCAATCCCTATGGCGCCAGCATCAGCAAGAGCGGCCAGAAGCTCGACATCAGCTTGCCGCTGAATCTGCTGGCCGGCAGCAACACCCTGGAGATTGCCTACGAAAGCCCGAACAGCTTCGAGGGCACGGCCCGCGCCGGCTTCCAAGGCCTGGGCGATGAAGGCTGGGGCGTCAATCGCCTGAACGTCACCAGCGCCGTTCCGGAACCGGGCGCCAGCGCCCTGCTGCTCGCGGGCCTCGCGCTGTTCGGTGCGGGCGCGCTGCGCCGCCGCGCCGGCCGCGACTGATCACCGCCGCCAGCGCTTGACCTGGCGCAAGGCCCGCGGCAGCCAAAGGCGAAGAATTGACTGCAGGGCGCATCCCGCGCCCGGCGTCGCTGCTTCCCGGAGGCCATCATGTCCGCTGCCCGAGTCAAAGGTTCGCCACGCCCGCCGCGCGAAACCCGCGAAGCCGTCGAACTGGTCGACCGCTTTGCCATCCTCGACGACACCCATCGCGAGCTGATGCTGCAGCTGACCTGGCTGCAGCAGCTGCTGGCCGATCTGAACGGCTACGAGATCCCCGAGGTCGACCGCGCCATCGCCCGCCAGGCGCTGAAGTTCTTCAACGAGAACGCCCGTCAGCACCATGCCGAGGAAGAGGCACGGGTGTTCCCACAGCTGCTGCAAAGCAGTGACGCCACGCTGGTGCACCAGGTGCAGCGCCTGCAACAGGATCACGGCTGGCTGGAGGAAGACTGGCTGGAACTGGGGCCCATGCTGGCCGATCTGGCCGAGGGCCATGTCGGCGTCGATCTGGACAGCCTGCGCCACGCGCTGGAGGTCTTCACCACGCTCTACCACGAGCATGTCTCGCTGGAGGAAAGCCTGATCTACCCGGCCGCCAAACGCCAGCAGGCCGCCGACGAGGCCGCCCGGGCGCGCCGCCTGGCCGCGCCGGCCTGAGCCCAACACGGCACCGCGCCGCAAGCCTCGATTCAGCGCGGCACAGCCGCCAGCTGTTCGGCGAAGAAGGCCGCGATATCGGCCTGCATCTGTGGCGTGACGCTGTGCGCCGCGCCTGCGTAGAGCTGGAAGCGCGCATTCAGGCCCTGCTCGGCATAGAGCTTCGCGATGCGCTGCCAGCGCGCCAGCGGCGTGCGGCCGAAGTGCTCGAAGATCAGCTGTTCATCGGCAGCGCTGAAGCTGTCGCGGTAGACCACGGCGTCGTTCTCGTCCTCTTGGCCCATATAGATGAAGCTGGCCACCGCCTTCAGCGCCGCGGGCTTGGCGGCAGCACCGCTGATCTTGTCGAGATCGGCAGTGCCAACCGGATAGTTCAGCGTCACACTGTCAACGCTCGCCACCGGCGCCAGCGGCCAGCCGCCCGGTGAACCGCTGGCCAGCGCCAGCACCCGCTCCGGATGCAGGAAGGCAAAGCGGTTGACGAAGGAGCCCGAGGCCGAGAAACCCGACATCAGCACCCGCGGCTGGATCACGGTTCCCTGCTGTTTGAGGCGCTCGCGGGCATCGTCGATCATCGCCAGCAGCTGGCGGTCCACCCGCTGCCAGCGCGGCACCTGGCTCAGCATGGCGGCGCGGCTGAGCGCGTGCAGATAGAGGTTCTCGGCGGCTGCGTTGTCGGGGTCGGCCGGGCGCGGGAAGCTGGGCACCAAGAGGGGCACGCCAAGCTGCTCGGCCAGCGCCGCCTGGCGGTTCAGCTCGCCCGCGGCCGCGGCACGCAGCAAGCCCACGTCATCGCTGACAAAGCCGCTGTTGTTAGGCACCACCAGCAGATGCGGCGAACGGATCTGCTGCGGCAGGTAGAGGTAATAGGGCCAGTGGAATCCTTGCGATGGCGCTGCGGCAATCTCGCGCGTGCGCGCCGCATCCAGCTTGGGCGGCAGCAGCGCCGGGCCCTTGACGCCCAGCAAGGCATAGCCGCCCGCGCTGGCGCCGCCATCCAGTTCAAGCTCATAGGCACCGGGCGGCAGCTGGCGCTGCAGCGTTGTTTCGCCCTGGCGCGCGACGAAGCTCAGCAGCGCCGGCGCGCTGGGCGTGGTGCTGCGCAAGGTGGCCCGCGCCTCACCGCCCTGCACCGCCAGCCACAAGCTCAGCCGCCGCTCGGCCGCATGGGGCGGCAGCAGCAGACCGAGCCGCAAGGGGGCGGCGCCCTGGCCCTTGATGCCCAGGGTCACGGTCAGATTGAAACCTTGCTGCACCAGGGCCTGGCTGCGTTGATTGACCTCCTGGCGCAAGGCGTCCATGCCGGCGGCTGCCGACGCCGCGGCCGCGGGCGGCGCTGCAACAGCTGGGGCCATCGCCGGTGCCTCGGCGGCGAACAGCGGCGCCATGCTCGCGCCCAACAACAGGCCGCAGCCCAGACTCAGAACCCCTCGCCACATCCGCATATCCAGGCCTTCATGGTGCTCGCAAAAGCCGCGATCCTAGCCACTGCCTACACTGTCGCCATGAGTCACACCGAATTGCAGCAAGACCCCGACGCCGCCATCAACGAGCCACGCCTCTGGCGCGACCGCGGCTGGACCGCCCAGGTCATCAAGAACGAGGACGACGAGGGCTGGGCCGTCGCCATGTACAAGGCCGGCGAGAGCGAGCCGGCCCTGGTCGGCCCCTGGACCATGGGCCGCGACAAGAAGAACCCCAAACCGCTCGATGTCAACGCCTTCAACACCCTGGTCAAAACCGCCAGCGAGGTGATTCGCCGCCACGAGCAGGCCGAGTACGCGCGGCTGCACAAGGAGCTGCAGCTGCAGACCGAGGCCGGCGACAACCTGCGCATCTGCCTGGACATCGTGCCCGACGACGATGAGCCCTATGCCCTGCTCAGCGCCGAGGATGCCTCAGGCGAGCGCCTGGCCGAGCTGCGCGTGGCGGTGCATTTCAAGCTCAGCACGGCCAGCGCGGCGGCCTGGGTCGAGTCCGGCTTCGAGCGTGCGCGATGAACAGCGACAACACCGAACAGCCCGACGGTGAGCTGCCGCCCGAGCAGCCGCGCAATCCGCTGCACGGCATGACGCTGCAGCGCATCCTGGAGGCGCTGGTCGAGGCCTATGGCTGGCGCCGGCTGGCCGAGCTGATTCCCTTGCGCTGCTTTGCCATCGAGCCCAGCATCAACTCCAGCCTGAAGATGCTGCGCAAGACGCCCTGGGCGCGCGAGAAGGTCGAGAGCCTCTATCTGTTCATGCTGCGCGAAGAGCGACGCCAGCGCTGAATGCGCCGCGCATAAGGCGACCCAAGCAACTGCAAATTCAGCGCAAGCGACGGCTGCCCCTGCTTGCTATGCTCGCTGCCGCCGCTTTGCAGGAGAGCCGTCCGCCATGAGCCACTATTCACTCGACATCAACGGCCGCACCACCGCCGTTGACGCTGCGCCCGATACGCCGCTGCTGTGGGTGCTGCGCGATCAGCTGCAGCTGCTGGGCACCAAGTACGGCTGCGGCGTCGGCCAGTGCGGCGCCTGCACGGTGCAGCTCAATGGCGTGCCGACCCGCTCCTGCCTGACGCCGGTGGCCAGCGTCGGCAAGAAGAAGGTGCTGACCATCGAAGGCCTGGACGCCCAGCATGCCCACCCGCTGCAGCAGGCCTGGCAGGAACTGGACGTGCCGCAATGCGGCTACTGCCAGGCCGGCCAGATCATGACGGCCGCGGCGCTGCTGAAGGAGAACCCGCGGCCCAGCGATGCCGATATCGACGGCGCCATGGCCGGCCACCTGTGCCGCTGCGCCACCTATATCCGCATCCGCGCCGGCATCCACCGCGCTGCCGAGATAGCTGTCGCGCTACCCGCCAAAGGCAGTGGCCAGCGCAAGCCGGCGCCCGCAAAGAAAGGCCAGCCATGAACGCGCCGCGCAAGCTCGACAGGGTCGGCCTGGATCGCCGCAGTTTCCTCCGCCAGTCCGCACTGGCCGGTGGCGGCCTGCTGCTGGGCCTGAGCGCTCCAAGTCTGGCCCAAGGCCCGGCCGCCATCGCCACACCCGCCAGCGGCGAACTCAGCTTCAAGCCCAGCGCCTTCATCAGCATCAAGCCGGACGGCTCGGTGACGCTGATCTCCAAGCAACCCGAGATCGGCCAGGGCATCAAGACCTCGCTGCCCATGGTGATCGCCGAGGAGCTGGGCGTGAACTGGCGCGATGTGCGCATCGTCCAGGGTGATCTGGACCCGGCCTACGGCAACCAGAGCGCCGGCGGCTCGACCTCGACGCCCAACAACTACAACGACTTCCTGCGCCTGGGCGCCACCGCCCGCACGCTGCTGACCCAGGCCGCCGCCGCGATCTGGCAGGTCAGTGTGGACGACTGCCGTGCCGCCGATTCGGCCGTCACCCATCTGCCCACGCAGCGCCGGCTCAGCTATGGCCAGTTGGCGGGCCGTGCGTCGACGCTGCCGCTGCCGCCCGCCGATCAGGTGAAACTCAAGGACCCCAAGGACTACCAGCTGCTGGGCAAGCGCATCCCCGGCGTCGACAACGCGGCTGTCGTCAGCGGCAAGCCGCTGTTCGGCATCGATGTGCAATTGCCGGGCCTGCTCTACGCCGTCTACGAGAAATGCCCGGCCTTTGGCGGCAAGGTGCTTGAAGCGAATCTGGACGTCGTCAAGGCCCTGCCCGGCGTACGTGCCGCCTTCATCATCGAGGGCACCGCCAATCTGAACGGACTGGTGCCCGGCGTGGCCATCGTCGCCGAGAACACCTGGGCGGCGATCAGCGCCCGGCGCCTCTTGAAAGTGCGCTGGGACGAGGGCGAGGTTGCCAAACAAAGCTGGGACGAGTTCAGCACCCGTGCCGAGGCGCTCGCCACCCAGGCGCGCGACCCGGCCGCGACCACGGTGCTGCGCCGCGATGGCGATGTCGACGCCGCGCTGGCCCGCGCGGCCAAGACCGTGACGGCCGCCTACCGCTACCCCTTCATCTCGCACGCCAGCATCGAGCCGCAGAACTGCACGGCCTGGTGGCTTGTCGAGCAGGGCCAGCCGCGGCTGGAGCTGTGGGCACCGACGCAAAACCCGGCCTCGGGCCAGAACCTGGTCGCCAACACCCTGGGCCTGGCCAAGGAGCGGATCACGCTGCACATCACCCGCAGCGGCGGCGGCTTCGGCCGGCGGCTCAGCTCCGACTTCATCGTCGAGGCCGCGGCCATCGCGCAGCGGCTGCAAGGCCTGGGCATAGCCGCGCCGGTCAAGCTCACCTGGACCCGCGAAGACGATCTCCGCCACGACCACTACCGTGCCGGCGGCTTCCACTACCTGCGCGGCGGGGTCGACGACAAGGGCAAGCTGCTGGCCTGGCACAACCACTTCGTCACCTTTGCCAACCGGGTGCAACGCGAAGGCAAATCGGTGTTGCAGCCGGGCAGCGGCGCCAGCCTCTCGGGCGACGAATTCCCGGGCCGCTGGGCCGCCAACTGCCTGCTCGAACAGACGCCGATGGAGTGCGGCATTCCGATGGGCCCCTGGCGCGCACCGGGTAGCAATGTATTTGCCTGGGTCTTTCACAGCTTCATCGACGAGCTGGCCCATGCGGCCGGCCGCGACCCGCTGGAATTCCGCCTGGAGCTGCTCGGCGAACGCGACATCGTGCCCGGCACCGGCGAGCGCGGCCAGCCCTACAACGTCGGCCGCATGAAGGCCGTGCTGCGCGAGGCGGCGGCGAAGGCCGATTGGGGCAAGAAGAAGTTCCCGCGCGGCCGCGGCCAGGGCATCGCCTTTCACTTCAGCCACCGCGGCTACATCGCCGAGGTGGCCGAGGTGACGGTGTCCAAGGCCGGCGAGCTGAAGGTGGAGCGCGTTGTCGTCGTCTCCGATATCGGTGCGCAAATCGTCAATCTCAGCGGCGCCGAGAACCAGGTGCAGGGCTCGGTGCTCGATGGCCTCTCGACGCTGATGCATGCCGAGCTGGACATCCAGCGCGGCCGCATCGTGCAGAGCAATTTCGGCGAGTACCCGATGCTGCGCATGCCGGACGCGAACGTGCGCATCGATGTCCATTTCCTGAAGAGCGATCAGCCCGTCACCGGCCTCGGTGAACCGGCACTGCCGCCGCTGGCGCCGGCCGTCTGCAACGCGATCTTTGCCGCCACCGGCAAGCGGGTGCGCCAGCTGCCCTTGTCGCGCTCTGATCTGAGCTGGACATGAGCGGACTGCTGCAGCGCTTTGACGGCGCGCTGATGGCGCCGCCCGGCCCCGCCGCGGCGCCGCTGCTCAGCGAGGACGCGGCCCTGCTCGCGGCCTTGCGGCGCTGGTGCCTGTTCGACGCGGCCCGCGAGCGCCAGGACGGCGCGCCGCGGCCGCGGCAGCCGATGACGATCGCCCGGCTGGCCGGCCCGCATCCGCGCCAGGCGCAGCTCGCCGAGCACCTGGCGCTGGAACTCGACGGCAGCCTGCTGCTGCAGGCGCGGGGGCGCCTCGGCGGCCTGGCGCTGCGCGTGCGCGTCAAGCTGCAGGACGCCGGCCTCTGGCCCTCGAACGCCGACACAGCGATCTGGGATGCCGGCTGGCTGCGTGCCGGCGCGACTCAGGCCTGCGAGCAATTCCACCCACGCCGCGCGACGCTGCTGCTGGTCGACGCCAGCGCACAGCCCCAATTGCCGCAGGCCGTGGCCGCACTGCGCCAGGCCAGCGCCGGCTATGCGCGGCCGCTGCGCGTGCTGCTGCTGAATCCGCCTGAACATCTGGCCGGGGAAACGCTGCATGTGATCGCCTGACGCCGCGCTGCGCAGCAAACTGTTGTCCAATCAAGGCATGAGTGCCGCCCCCACAGACCTGCAAACCGTCGAACAGCGCCTGACCGATCTGGAGATCAAGGCCAGCTATGCCGAAGACCTGATCGAAACACTGAACGAGATCGTTGCCCGCCAGCAGCAACAGATCGAGGTGCTGGTGCGCGAGCTCTACCAGCTGCGCCAGCAGGCCCCCGACGGCGGCCCGGCGCCGTTTCGCAGCCTGCGTGACGAGCTGCCGCCACACTACTGAGACACCCGACAGGCAAGCCCGCCCAATGTCCGCTGGCGCCGTGCAAGCACCGCTGCCGGCTGCGATGGCGACAAGCGCCCTGCGGTGAGCAAAGCCAGCCGCAGCGACTGGCTTGAACTCGCACGGCATGGCGGCCGGTACGGCGCGACCCGATGCTTGCGCTTGGATGAAGGCGCGACGCAAACATGCGCAAGGCCATCGCGAAAGCGGTCGACTGGGCCTTGATCTCGGGCCTGGCGGCTATGCCGCGCAAGGCAGCGGCTGCCGCAGCGAGAGGGCTGAACGCCGCAGGATAATCGAAGCCTGCGGGCATGGCGCCCCAAGAAAGGTGAGCATGCGTCGGCGCGGTCCGTGGCCGACTGCGGCAGACCGTCCCCAAGCCTTCCGATGCAAGACAAGTTCTATATCCACCCCATCGCGCTGTGGCGCCTGATGTTCCCCGCCGCCATCGCCGGTGTTGCCAGTGCCAAGCTGGTGTTCTGGCTGATGGATCTTCCCTTTGCCTGGCCTGCGACATTGCTGCTGATGGCCGTCATCGCGCCGCTGGCAGGTCTGGCGTGCCTGCTTCAGCCGGTGCAGGCCGAGCGCACGGGCCTGCGACTGAGTTCGGCATCTGGATTGAGGCGGAGCGTTGCCTGGAACGAAATCAGCGCCAGCCAACCCGCCAAGCAGTACGGCCTGATGCCTGCCTACAGGCTGACACTCACAGACGGACGCGTATTCTGGATTCCCAGGGCGACCCGCCGCATGCCGCAGCTCTATGACTGGATCTGCCGCCATGCCGGGGTTGAACACCCGCTGGCCTGCGCCATGCGTCTGCCGCTTTATCTGGCCGAAGCGCATTGAGACCGATGTTGGGGCGACATCGCCCCAGCTAGGGCGCAACGGACAGGACCAGGGCGCCCAATTCGCGGGGACGAACCGCCTGATCCAACAGACGGCTATGGCTTGCGGCAATCCGATCGCCCCCTGGCGCGCACCGGGCAGCCATGCCTTCGCGGGGAGGTTCGATGGCGTCATCAACGAATCGGCTCATGCGGTCGACCACGACCGGTTGGAATTCCGTTTGGTGTTGCTCGGCGCGCACGACACCTGGCCCCGCCCCGTTTCGCAGCCGGCGCGACGGGTTGCCACCGCACGATTGAGCGGCGGCGGCGGCGGCCACCTTCAGCCCGGTATCGGCTGCGCCACTTGCAGCCCCAAATGAAAGTTACAAGAGGTCGCGCCTTGCACAAAGGCCTGCGCGCGCTGCGCGCTCCATAATCGTTCAAAACCGTCACCGGCCCGGCGCTGGCTCTTGATCGACGGGACAACGCTCAGGAGTGCAAGATGTCCACATCCGCCTCAAGACTGCAGCCTCTGGCTGCCCTGTTGATCAGCAGCAGCCTGGGCCTCAGCGCCTGCGGCGGTGGTGGCGGAGGCTCCGCGCCCACGCCCACGCCCACGCCCACGCCCACGCCCACGCCCACGCCCACGCCTACGCCTACGCCTACGCCTACGCCAACACCCACACCAACACCCACACCAACACCAACGCCTACGCCGAGCCCGAGCGCCCCCACCATCACCAGCGCGGCAACGGCCATCCTGGGCGGCGATTGCCAATCGATCAGCCTGAATGTCGGCGCCAGCGGCAGCGGCACCTTGAGCTACCAGTGGCAGCGCAACGGCGTCGACATCGCCGGCGCGACGCAGGCCCATGTCACCCTGAACACCTTGGCGCAGGACCAAGCCGCGCAGTTCAGCGTCAAGGTCAGCAATGGCAGCAGCACCACCTCAGGACCCGTGACGCTGAACCAGAGCCTGATCGATGGCTCAGCGCTGCGCATCGGCTCGGTCGAGTTCGGCCAGGTCATGCTCTATCCCAGTGGCGACAGCGGCCTGGCACTGATCCAGGATCGCGCCGCCCTGGTCAAGATCAACGCTTTGGCCGCCACGGCCACCAGCAGTTGCAAGCCCACCGGCAAGCTGCAGGTGCTCGACGCCCAGGGTCGGGTCTTGCGCGACATCGCGCTGACACCGCCGAGCGGCAGCATTCCGACCACTGCGCCAGCGGTGCCCAGCCTCGCCGACAGCTACAGCGCCACCGCGCCGGCCGATCTGATGAAGCCTGGCCTGCGCCTGGCCATCGCCTTCAGCGGCGCGGCCACACCGCTGACGCTCACGCCGCCCGTTGTCACCAGCCCGGCCATCACCGTGGTGACGATTCCGGTGCTGATCGGCAGCAGCCAGGGCGTGCCGCCGACCGGCACGGCCGACTATCTGCTGGCCCGCGCGCCAGTGGCTGCCGTCAATGTCGTCGCCCATGCGGCGATCACATCGAAAAGCGTGCCCACCCAACCGACCCAGCGCAATGACTGGGGTCAGGCCTTGCTCAATGTGCTGCAGGAAATCTCCGACCTGTACCGGCTCGAAGGCGCGCCGGCGCGCCAGCATTACTACGGTGTGGTGCGACAGGATGTTGGTGGCAATTTCGCCGGCCAGGGCTATCAGCCCGGCAATGTGGCGGTCGGCTGGGATGCCTCGGGCCGCTCGACCTCGGCGCTGCTGACGATGGTCCACGAGCTCGGTCACAACTTCAACCTCTCCCACGCGCCCTGCGGCGGCCCGGCCGACGCCGATACGCTCTATCCCTACGCCAATGCGCTGATGGGCGCCGGCAACCGCTTCATCTGGGGCTATGACAGCAGCGGCGCGCGCTTTATCGATGCCACCGACACGGCGCGCCATGACGTCATGAGCTATTGCAGCGGCGACTGGTTGTCTGACTACAACTACGCCAACGCGCGCAAGTACATGAAGACCAGCGCCACGAGCGCCCAGGCGCTGATGGCCAGCAGCGAGGCACGACCGGAACAGCCGCTGCTGCTGTTCAGCGGCAGCATCGATGCCAGCGGCCGCGCCACGCTGAACGAGCCACGCGCCTTCAGCGGCCGCGCCGATACCGCCATGAGCGCCTCAGGCCACTACCAGCTGCAGCTGCAGACCAGCAGCGCCAGCCTGAGCTACGGTCTGCGCCTGCAGGACATCGATCACAGCGGCGGCATCCGCCACTTCAGCATCGCCCTGCCCCACCCCGGCACGCTCAGCGCCGTCCGGCTGCTGGATCCGCAGGGCCGTGAGCTGCTGCAACGCCTAGACGACGCGCCCGCCGGGCCGACGCTGTCGGCCAGTGCGTCGATGGCGCTGAACAGCAGCGGCGCGGTATCGGCAACGCTGTCCGCCAATGGACAGCGGCTGCAGCTGCGCTGGGATGCCAAGGCCTGGCCGCGCATCGGCAACGTCATCGCGCTGTCGCCGGGGCGCCGGCATCTGATCGCGCAAGCCCTCAGTGGCGGCGAGGCCGACATCGAGCTGCCCGCCGGCAGTGCCAGCGATGGGCTGGAGATCAGCCTGGGCCGCGGCCTCAATGCCACGCTGCAGCGCCTGGCCGCGCCAATGACAGCCGGCTCAAGCCCCAGCCACTGAGCCAGCAGACTTGGGCAGATGCCAGCCCAGCTCTATCGTCAGGCCGCCAGGGCCATCAACAAAGAACTGCTGGCCACGGCGACTCTCGGTGATTGCGCCCACACCGGGCACACCTGCTGAAAGCAGGCGCGCATGCGCTTGCCGCAGCGCCTGCTCGCCGGCAACGATGAAGCCGAAGTGGAAGCCCGCCGGGTAGGACGTGGCTTGCGCCTCAGCTGGATCGCTTTGCTGAATCACCAGATCGAAATCGCCCGCCCGCATCGCGATCAGCGTTCGGTCCGGTCGTTCCAGCACGGTCTGCAGGTCGAAATGCTGGCTGAGGAAATCAGCGCATTGCGCTGCGTCGCTGACTTGAAGATTCAGATGATTCAGTTGCATGGTGCTTCCATCGAGCCGAGGCCGGCGGCAGTGCTTGCGTTGGATGGCTGCGTCAGCGCGAACTGGCAGAGCTGTTGATGGCTGGCATCCGACCGGGCCATTGCGGCATTGGCGCGCGCGCTCAGGCGCTGCTTGTAGCGGGCCAGGGCGGCGCCGAGTGCGGTCGCGCCCGGCTGATCCAGCGTGGCCAGCGTCTGCGCCAGATCGGCGGCATCCTGCAGCGCGGTATTGGCACCCAGCCCGCCGGCCGGGCTCATCAGATGCAGCGCATCGCCGATCGCGACCATGGGCAGGCCCGCCTCGACGGCTTCGACCGGCTCCGCCTCTTCAACACGGCCGCCGCTGAACACCGACACGGCACGGATGGCAGCCGGCTCGGTGTGCATGAGCATGGCCCGCATCGGTGCGGCCCAATGCTGGCACATGCGCAGCAGCTGCTCGCGCAGCAGCGGGCCCTGGCCAAGATCGGCGCCGGCCTCGGGCAGCAGCAGCGCCCAGTACAGATAGTCGGGCACGCGGCTGCCGGCTGCAAAGCGCATCGCATCGATGATGGCCACCGCCTGGCGATCGACGATGACGCGGGTGGCGCTCAGGAAGTCGCCCGGCAGCTGGCTCAGCCAAGCGCCGGCCAGACCACTGCGACCATAAACGCAGCTGGCCACCGCCTCGGGCGCCGACGACCAGCGGGGCCGATACAGCGCCGAATGCGCGCCGTTGGCAACAACCAGCAGATCACAGGCCGCCCGGCGCCCGTCCGCCAGCCGCAGCGCTATCGATCCATCGGGCCGCTGCTGGCAGGCCACGACCTCGCTGCCCCAATGCAGCTGCTCGTCCAGGCCCTCCATCAGCGCCTCGCGCAACAGGCCGCGGTCGGCGCGCAGATCGGGGCTGGCGTCGGCGCCATCGGCCGCGCGCTCCCAGGCGCTGGTCCAGGGCGTCGCGATGTTGTTCAGCTGCACATCATGGCTGGCCAACGGCAGCGCCGGCGCACAGGCGGCGAGCCAGCGCGCCAGGCCCTCGCGACCGAGTGCTTCGCGCAGCGCGGCTTGGCCGGCACTGTCGATGCGCAAGCGGTAGCCCTGGCGGCGCGCGCTGGGGCCGGCATCGCGCTCGTAAAGCTGGGCCACGATGCCGTGCCGGCGCAAGCCCTGGGCCAGGGCCAGCCCGCTCAGCCCGGCGCCCGCGATGGCGATGCGCAGCCCGGCCGCTGCCGCGCTTGGATGTTTGTTCATCAGGACACTCCTGCTTTCATGCTGTGGTGAAGAGCCCTGATGGTGGCGAGGCCGCCGCTGCGCAACTATCTATGATTCGGCATCAACTATCGATTTTTCTTCAAGACCAGCATGGCGCGCCGCAGCCTCCCCTCGACCGACTACAGCGAAACGCTGGACGGCCCGGCCCTGATCGCCCTGCGCAGCGACGCCGGCCCCGCCAGCCAGTTCCGCCTCGGTACGCAGGACTACGACTGGCACCGCCACCGCCGCGGCCAGCTGTTCTGCGTCGGCAGCGGGCTGATGCAGGTGCACACCCGCCAGGGCTCCTGGCTGATGCCGGCCCAGCGCGCCGGCTGGATTCCGGCCGGGCTGGAGCACCGCGTCAGCGTCAGCGGTGTGCTCAGCGGCTGGAGCGTGCTGATCGTGCCGCAGCGCTGCGGCGAGCTGCCGCAGCAGCCCTGCGTGCTGGCCGTCAGCGAGCTGATGCGCGCCCTGGTCGAACGCGCCGCCAGCTGGACGGGTGCCGCCACACTAACCCCCAGCCAGCAGCGCCTGTGCGATGTCCTGCTCGACGAACTGGCCCTCAGCCCCGCGCTGCCGCTGCACCTGCCCCTGCCTCGTGATCGCCGTCTGCTCAAGCTCACCCGCGCCGTGCTGGCCCAGCCCGGCTCCGCCCGCAGCCAGCAGGATTGGGCCAGCTGGGCCGGCCTGTCGGTCAGCACCCTGAGCCGGCTGTGCGTCGCCGAGACCGGCCTCAGCTTTGCGCGCTGGCGCCAGCAGGCCGCCCTCGCCCACGCGCTGCAGGCGCTGGCCCGGGGCACGCCGGTGGCACGCATTGCCGATGAACTCGGCTATGGCTCGGCCAGCGCCTTCATCGCCATGTTCAGACGCGAGATGGGGCACAGCCCGCGGCGCTATGCCCAGACCAATGTCCTCGACTGAGCCACGCGGCAAAAGCGATCAAACACCGGCGGCCCCTTGGCGCAGCCGCTCGACCGTATCGCGGATCAAATGCCCCGAGATGCTGAAGCGCGGCGGTATGCCGGGCAGCGCATCGATGTCGAACCAGGCCGCTTCCTCGATCTCGCCGGCCTGCGGCACGATCTCGCCGCCCGCCCATTCGGCGCGGTAGGCGATCATCAGGCTGTTCGGGAAGGGCCAGCTCTGGCTGCCGTAGTAGTGCAGATCGCGCACCTGCACGCCGACCTCCTCGGCCACCTCACGGTGCACGCAGTCTTCCAGTGATTCGCCCGGCTCGACAAAACCGGCCAGCGCGCTGTAGAAGCCCGGCTTGAAGCCGGGCGAGCGGGCCAGCAGCAGCTCGAAGCCGCTGGCCAGACCCGGATTGCGCCGCCAGACCAGGGCCATCATCGCCGGGCTCAGCCGCGGATAGGCCTGATGCTGGCAGCTGGGGCAGCGCCGTGCGCGCTCGCGCTCGAGCCGCTCGGTCGGCGTGCCGCAAACGCCGCAGAAGCGGTGCGTGCGGTCCCAGTCCAGCACCTGGGCGGCCCGGCCGGCCAGCAGCATCAGCGGCTCGGGCAGCTGCATCATCGCCGGGCGCAACGCCACGCCCTGCCACTGCGCGTCGGCCTGTTCGGGGCGCGCCGCCAGCTCCAGCGCCCAGCAGTCGCGCTCGTCAAGCCGGCCCAGGTAGTGGCGCTCGCGCGCCTCGGGCCAGGGCTGCGGTAGCGGCGGCAGGCCGAATGCAGGAGCGGCCTCGGCATCGTCAGCCGAAGCCTCGGCCACGAGCAGCAACTGCCCGTCCAGAAAGGCAAAGCACCAGACGCTGTCGCTGGGCGCCGCGGCGGGCTGGACGGCGGGCGTGAAATTGATCGGGTGGTGCATGGCCTTCTGTCTGGATGGAATGGAACCAGGGCACTGTATGCCAGCCCGCGGCGGGGCGCTGTCGCCTGGGCTGCAGCTCGCACCGCAAAGGCAGCGCAGCGCGTTCATGTCGATGGCCAATGCATCAAGCGCAAGAAATCGCCGACCAACGTGCCACGCAAGCACACAGGCAGCTAGCAGGTTCAGGGCTTTCCACGCACGGTCTCTATGTCTTTGTGTCTCTGTGGTTTGTTTTGACTGATTGTCAAAGGTGGGTTCAGCCCCGCCGCCAGATGATCGATCAGCGCGCGCAGCCGCTGCGGCATGAAGCGCTGGCTGGGCAGCACCGCGTGCAAGGGCACCTCTTCACCCAGCCAGTCCGGGAACAGCGCCCGCAGCTCGCCGCGGGCCAGGCTGTCGCGCACATCGAGCTCGCTCTTGTAGGAAATGCCCAGGCCTTCCAGCGCCCAGCGGTGGGCGATGGCGCCATCGTCGGTGCTGCGCCGGCCGCGCACGGCCACGCTCAGCGGTGCCGCGTCGGCGCTGTTGAAGAATCGCCAGCTGCGCTCATGGCGGTTGCGGATCTTGAAGGTGATGCATTCATGCTCGGCCAGCTGCTGCGGCTCGCTCGGCCGGCCATGGCGCTTCAGATAAGCGGGGCTGGCAACCGCCAGCCGCCGCCCGGCCCAGAGCTTGCGCGCGACCAGGCCGGAATCGGCCAGCTGGCCGTAGCGCAGCGCGAGATCGACCTCGTCCTTGTAGATGTCCAGCAGCGAGTCGCTGACGCTCAGGTGCAGCTCCAGCGCCGGATGCAGGGCCATGAAGCTGTCGAACAGCGGCATCAGCTGTTGGCGGGTCAGATCGCTGGAGGCGCTGACGCGGATGCGCCCGCGCAGCCGCCCCTCCAGGCCCTTGCGCAGTGGCGCCTCGCTGACCTGGGCCACGCCTTCGTCGAGCAGCTCCAGTGCCCGCTGCGCATAGTCGCGCAGCTGCTCGCCGGCCGGCGTCAGCCGCAGCGAGCGGGTGCTGCGCTCGGCCAGGCGCACGCCCAGTCGCGCCTCCAGTGTCTTGAGCATGGCGCTGGCCGCCGCCGGGCTGATCTGCAGCACCCGCGAGGCGGCGGTCAGGCTGCCGCCCCGGGCGCATTCGATGAGCAGGCGCAGCTCGGCTGTATTTTCAATTTGCATTTGAAACTAAATGGTCTGAACCGCTGTTTTTCCGAAAGGCGAATATGCCCATCATTACGCCATCGATCAACCTGTATCGCTTTTCCCGAAAGGACATCCCATGAAAGCCATCGGCTACTTCCAACCCGCCGCCATCGATGCGCCCGAGAGCCTGCTCGATCTGGAGCTGCCCGCGCCGGCGCCAGGCCCGCGTGATCTGCTCGTCGAGGTGCGCGCCATCGCCGTCAATCCGGTCGACGTCAAGGTCCGCGCCAGCCGCCCCGCCGCCGACGCGCAAAGCCCGGTGTTGCTGGGCTGGGACGCCGTCGGCATCGTGCAGGCCGTGGGTGCCGAGGTGCAGGGCTTCGTCGTCGGCGATCGCGTCTGGTATGCCGGCGAGATCAACCGCCCCGGCAGCTATGCGCAGCTGCAGTGCGTGGACTACCGCATCGCCTCGCATGCCCCGGCTCAGCTGAGCGATGCCGAAGCCGCCGCGCTGCCGCTGACCGGCATCACCGCCTGGGAGCTGCTGTTCGAGCGCCTGCAGGTGCAAAGCCAGCCCGAACGGCCGGTGAGCCTCCTGGTCACCGGCGCGGCCGGTGGCGTGGGTTCCATCCTGCTGCAGCTGGCGCGCCGCCTGCCGCATCTGACGCTGATCGCCACCGCCAGCCGTCCGGCAGAGCGCCCCGACGCCGTGCAATACCTGCGCGAGCTCGGCGCCCACCATGTGATCGACCACAGCCAGCCGCTGGCACCGCAGATCGCCGCGCTGAACGCCGCGCCGCTGCGCTACACGGCCAGCCTGACGCACACGCCGCAGCATTTCCAGACCATCGTCGACGCGATGGAGCCGCAGGGCCGCGTGGCGGTGATCGACGACTTCGCGCCCGACGCGATCAACTTCATGGCGATGAAGGGCAAGTCGCTGTCGCTGCACTGGGAAATGATGTTTGTGCGCCCGCTGCACCAGACGCATGACATCGCCGCCGTCGGCGCGCTGCTGGCCGAGCTGGCCCGCGGTGTGGACAAGGGCGAGCTGCGCAGCACGCTGGGCGAGGTGCTGGGCCCCATCAACGCGGCGACGCTGAAACGCGCCCACACGATGCTGGAGAGCCAGCACACCCGCGGCAAGCTGGTGCTGCAGGGCTGGGCGTGAGTCGACTCGCAGGCTAACGCCGATGAGGCGCGGCAGTCGCCCACGCGACCATGACCAATGGCCGCGTGGGCCGCGTCCCTCAAGAATCGCGCCCTTCGGCCGATCCGCAGCAGTCAGGCAAACGGCCATCCCTGAGCTAGCGCCTGTTAACAACACTACGTCTGCCTGATGCAGACGTAGTGTCAACAGGCCCAAGGAAAGCGAACGCCGATGCGAAGTCCGACCCTGATGCTGCTGCTGGGCAGCCTGACGCTGTGCCTGTCGGCCTGGGCGGCGCCGCCCGATCACTGGTCGGTGCCGGTGCAGCGGAAAACCCTGTCCAATGGCTTGACCGTGCTGATCTCGGAGGACCACAGCTCGCCCACCTTCGGGCTCAGCCTGGTCTACAAGGTCGGCATGCGCCTGGAGCCCGAGGGCCGCACCGGCTTTGCCCATCTGTTCGAGCACCTGATGTTCCAGGGCACGCCCAAGTCGCCAAAAGGCGTGTTCAATCAGGTCATCACCGCCGGCGGCGGCCAGAACAACGGCTCCACCCGCGCCGACTTCACCAACTACATCGAGACCGCGCCGATAACGTCGCTGGAGGCGATTCTGTGGCTGGAGGCCGACCGCATGCGCGCACTGGACTTCAATGCGCAGAACCTGAAGAACCAGCAGGACGTGGTCAAGGAAGAGATCCGCATCAACGTCAAGAACAAGCCCTATGGCGCGGTGATGTGGCTGGATATCGCCGGCCTGGCCTTCGACCGCTGGGCCAACCAACACGACGGCTACGGCAGCTTTGCCGATCTCGAACATGCCACGCTGGACGATGTGCGTGCCTTTCACCGCGATTTCTACGGTCCCAACAACGCGGTGCTGGCCATTGCCGGGGACCTGAGCGCCGCGCAGGGCTTTGCGCTGGCCGAGAAGTACTTCGGTAGCGTGCCGCGCCGGCCCCGGCCCGCCGCCAGCCGCTTCGATGAGCCGCTCAACAGCGGCGAGCGCCGCCTGACGCAGACTGACGCGCTGGCCCAGGTGCCGGCGCTGACGCTGGGCTGGAAGATGCCGGCTCGCGGCAGCAAGGACCAGGCGGCAATGACCGTGCTGGCCGAACTGCTGGCCGGCGGCGAGGCCTCGCGCCTGCACCAGGCCCTCGTCAAGCGGCATGGGTTGGCGCTGAAGCTGGACTCAGGCATCGGCATCACCGGCCCCTGGGAGTACGACGGGCCGACCCTGCTGACCGTCTTCGCGCTGTACAAGCCAAGCAGCAATGCCGATGCGCTGCTGGCCGTCGTTGACGAGGAGATCGCCACCATCGTCAAGTCCGGGGCCGACCCGGCGACGCTGGCGCGCCTCAAGACCAGCCTGCTGGCCAGCTGGTATGACGGTCTGGACGGCTTCATGAACCGGGCCGACATGCTGGCCAAGCTGCAGACGCTGTGGGGCGACGCCCGTGTCGTCAACCAGATCCCGGGCTGGATCGCAGCGGTCAGCTCGGCCGATCTGCAGCGCGTCGCCGCACGCTATCTGGGCAGCGCCAATCGGGTGCTGATCGACCGCCAGCCTGCCAGTGCCGCCGCAAGCGCCGCCCCCGCCGCCACGCCCAGCGGCGAGACCGCCAAGGAACACTGATGCTGCACACCTTGTTCGCACCCCGTCTGCTGACGGCCTGTCTGCTGGCCGCCGGGCTGAGCAGCGCCACAGCGGCATCGATCCAGCTGCCTGCCGAGCTGCCCGCCTTCGCTCCGGCCAAACCCGGCATCGCGCCGCAGATCAGCGTCCGCCGCCTGAGCAATGGCATGGAGGTCTGGGTGCTGCCGCGCCAGGGGCTCCCCCGCGTCGACTATGCCCTGGCACTGCGTGGTGCCGGCCATGGTGCCGACAGCGCCGAGCTGCCCGGGCTGGCGAAGCTGCACGCGCAGCTGCTCAGTGCCGGCACACGGCATCGCGACGCCCGCGCGGTGCTGGAGACGGTGCAGCGCCTGGGTGGCGAACTCCGCGCGACGGCCAGCCGTGACGGCATCACCGTCAGCGCCAATGCGCTGGCCTCCAAGGCGCCGCAGATGCTGCAGCTGCTGGCCGAACTGATCCGCGAGCCGGCCTATCCGGAGGCCGAGGTGGAACAGGCCCGGACCCATGGGCTGGAGCGCCTGAATGCCGACGCCGCCAACCCCGGCAAGCGCGCTGAACGCAGCCTGAGCGCGTTGACCTTTGGCGAACACCCCTATGGCCACACCGCCGTCAGCGAAACGACTTTGCAGCGCCTGAGCCCCGAGTTGCTCCGCCAGGCCCATGCCCGCCGCTTCAGGCCCGAGCGCAGCCTGCTGGTCATCAGCGGGCCCCTGCGGCCCGAGCAGGTCTTCAAGCAAGTCGAGACCGCGCTGGGGCGCTGGCAGGCCGAGGGCGAGGCGGCCGCTGAGCCCGCCATGGCGCAGCCGGGCGGCACCGCGCAGCGCCTGCTGCTCGACCGCCCGGGCAGCGTGCAGGCCAGCCTGCGCATCGGCCGGCAGGGCCATGCGGCCAGCGCTGCCGATGAACTGCCGCTGCGACTGGCCAGCACGCTGCTGGGCGGCGGCATCCGCAGCCGCATCACCTGGAAGCTGCGTGAAGAACGCGGCTACACCTACTGGGCCTGGGTGGTGCCGCATTCCTACCGCAGCGGCGGCGCGATCGAGGCCGGCGCCGATGTGCGCAACGAGGTCGCCGGCGCCGCGCTGAAAGACGTGCTGGCCGAGTACCGCCGCCTTGGCGAGGAGCCGGTTGGCGCCGATGAGCTGGACACGACCAAGCGCTATATGGCCGGCGACTACCTGATCACCATGCAGCGCCAGGCCGGCATGACCGCGGCCCTGGCCGAAAACTGGCTGGTCGGCCTGCCGGCCGATTTCCTCGCCAGCTATGTGCAAAGGCTGGCGCCTATCAATGCCGAGCAGTTGCGCGACATCGGCCGCCGCTATTTCGATCCGGCTGGCCAGCACATTGTGGTCGTCGGTGATCGCACGGCCATCGAAGGCCAGCTGCAGGGCCTGGGCGACTTCAGTGTCATGGCCAAGTAGGCCTGTGCCAGGTTCAGCTCGGCGCTGAGGCCGCACCAGCTGCTTCGCGCAACAGCCGGTACAAGGTATTGCGGCTGATGCCCAGCCGCCGCGCGGCCAGCGAGAGATTGCCTTCGCAGGCCTGCACGGTTTGGCGGGCGCGGTGGCGGGCCTGGGCGCGCAGCGGGCCCGCCTCGCCACCCGCTGCCTGGCCCGTGCCATCGATCGACTCCTCGCCCGCACCATCGCGCTCAGCGGCCTCTACACCGGGGGCGGCCGCAGCGGCCATCGCCCTCAGCCCGCGCAGCAGATCGTCGGGCAGGTGGGCGAAGTCGATCTGCGGCTCGTCGTCATCGAGCAGCGCGCAGGCCGTCTGCAGCGCGTTGTGCAGCTGGCGCAGATTGCCCGGCCAGCGGTAGCGCTGCAGCGCCTGCAACAGCTCCGGTGCCAGCTGCAGCGGCCGCGCCGGCTGCAGCTCGGCCAGCATGCGCTCGATCAGCGCCGGTAGGTCCTGGCGCTCGCGCAGTGGCGGCAGGCGCAAAGTCAGGCCGTTCAGGCGGTAGTAGAGATCGGCGCGGAAGCGGCCGGCCTCGACCTCGGCGGCCAGCTCGCGGTGGCTGGCGCAGACCAGGCGAAAGTCCACCGCCACCGCGGCGCCACCGCCCAGCGCCTGCACCTGGCGCTCCTGCAACACGCGCAGCAGCCGGGCCTGCAGGGCCAAGGGCATGTCGCCAATTTCGTCGAGGAAAAGCGTGCCGCCCTCGGCCTCACGGATGCGCCCCGGTGCGCCCTGCCGGGCCGCGCCGGTGAAGGCGCCGGGCCGGTAGCCGAACAGCTCGGCCTCGATCAGCGCCTCGGGCAGCGCCGCGCAGTTCAGCGCCACCAGCGGCCCGCCGGCGCGCGCCGAGCTGGCATGCAGGGCCCGCACGAACAGCTCCTTGCCGACGCCGGACTCGCCCTGCAGCAGCAGCGCAATCGGCTTGTTCATCACCCGCCGGGCGCGCTCCAGCGCCTGGCGCAGGGCCGGATCACCACTGTCCAGCCGGGCCAGGGCATCGGCCGGCGGCGCCAGCACCGCCGCGGAACGAGCCGGCACGGCCGTGCTCGCCGCCAGCAGGCTGCGTCCTGCGTCAACGCGCAGCCACAGCGTGCTGCCGTCGGCACGGCGCAGCAGCCGCGGGGCGCTGCTGGGCCGCCGGCACCAGTCGGCCAGCTGATCGAGTTGCAGCGGCAGCAGCTGCTCGATCCGGCAGGCACCGATGGCCGACCAGCCCAGGCCCAGCATCTGCAGCGCGGCCGCATTGGCGCCGATCAGCCAGCCCTCGTCGGACAAGGCCAGCAGCCCCTCGGCGCAGGAGCCTATGCCTTCGGCCTGGCCATGCAGATGCAGGCGCAGGCCGGCGCCATGGCGGTGCTCGAACAGGCGCTGTTCGATCATGCCGGCGGCGGTGCGCACCAGGGCCAGCGTGTGGCGGTGGTAGCTGCGCTGCTCGCCGGAGATGTCCAGCGCACCGAGCACGCGGCCGCTGGGGTCGAGGATGGGTGCGGCCGTGCAGGTCAGAAAGCCGTTGCGCTCGAGGTAGTGCTCGCCGCCGTGGACGACCACCGGCGCCGCGTCGGCCAGCGCCGTACCGATGGCATTGGTGCCCCGCCACTGCTCATGCCAGCTGGCGCCGGGACGCAGGGCAACGCGCTGGGCGCGGTCGAGAAAGCTGGCATCACCCAGCGCCTGCAGCAGCAGGCCCTCGGCATCAGCCAGGATCACCATGCTGTCGGTCTCGGCCGTCTGGCGGAACAGGTGCTCCATCACCGGCCGCGCATGGGCGACCAGCTCGCGCTGCTGCTCTAGCGCTCGCGCCAGCTGCGCGCCCGACGCATGCGGCGCGCCTGGCGGGCGCCCCTCAGGCCTGAGCCCATAGGCCTGGCTGCGCTGCCAGCTGTTCAGCAAGGCGGGCGCAATCAAACCGTCGGCCACCTGGCCGGCGTCCAGCAGCGCGCGCCGGGCCTCGCGCAGCCGCGCACTGCGCTCGATTCGGGACGGCAGAGCCTGCATCAACTGTGTCTCCATCGGTCTTCTGAGGCGCAGCGTAGCCATGGACTCAAACGCTGCAAGCACTTCAACCGCCGCTGCGCCAGCACTGTTCATTTTCGGAACAGCTGTTCAGCACCACACTGCGCCAGCGGCACAGTCTGCGCCGCCGAACTGACCGCGGACTTGCGCCAAAACCGCAGCGCCGCGCTCAAACCAAGGCTGGCACGGGCCATGCAATAGCCGCAATGAGCCTACAGGGTTCAGTCGATGCCAAACACTCAAACAGGAGACACACCATGCTTTACGCAGCCCCGAACACCGCCGGCGCACCGGTCGAATTCAAGCGCCGTTACGACAACTTCATCGGCGGCAAGTTCGTGCCGCCGGTCAAGGGTCAGTACTTTGACGTCCTCACGCCCATCACCGGCCAGCCCTACACCCAGGCGGCCCGCTCCGGCGCCGAAGACATCGAGCTGGCCCTGGACGCCGCCCATGCCGCCGCCGATGCCTGGGGCCGCACCGCGCCGGCCGAACGCGCGAACCTCTTGCTGAAGATTGCCGACCGGCTTGAGCAACACCTGGAAAAGCTGGCCTATGCCGAGACGGTGGACAACGGCAAGCCGATGCGCGAGACGCTGAATGCCGATATCCCCTTGACCATCGACCATTTCCGTTATTTCGCCGGCTGCCTGCGCGCGCAGGAAGGCGCTTTAAGCCAGATCGATGAGCAGACCATCGCCTACCACTTCCACGAGCCGCTGGGCGTGGTCGGCCAGATCATCCCCTGGAACTTCCCTATCCTGATGGCGGCCTGGAAGCTGGCGCCGGCGATAGGCGCGGGCAACTGCGTGGTGCTGAAGCCGGCGGAATCGACGCCCGTCAGCATCATGGTGATGGTGGAGCTGATTGCCGACCTGCTGCCGCCCGGCGTGCTGAACATCGTCAACGGCTACGGCCGCGAGGCCGGCATGCCCTTGGCCGAGAGCAAGCGCATTGCCAAGATCGCCTTCACCGGCAGCACCGCCACCGGCCGCGTGATCGCCCAGGCCGCCGCCGGCAACCTGATCCCGGCCACGCTGGAGCTGGGTGGCAAGAGCCCCAACATCTTCTTCGAGGACATTGCCGACGCCGACGACGCCTTCTTCGACAAGGCCATCGAAGGCCTGGTGCTGTTCGCCTTCAACCAGGGCGAGGTCTGCACCTGCCCCTCGCGGGCGCTGATCCAGGAATCGATCTACGACCGCTTCATGGCCCGCGCACTGAGCCGCATCCAGGCCATCAAGCAAGGCAGCCCGCTGGACACCGACACCATGATGGGCGCCCAGGCCTCGGCCCTGCAGATGGACAAGATCCTCTCCTACCTCGAACTCGGCAAGGCCGAGGGCGCGCAATGCCTGATCGGCGGCGGCCGGGCCGAGCTCGGCGGCGAACTGGCGGGCGGCTACTACATCCAGCCGACGCTGTTCAAGGGCCACAACCAGATGCGCATCTTCCGCGAAGAGATCTTCGGCCCGGTGCTGGCGGTGACCACCTTCAAGACCGAGGCCGAGGCGCTGCAGATCGCCAACGACACGCCCTACGGCCTGGGCGCCGGCGTCTGGAGCCGCGACGGCAGCCGCGCCTACCGCATGGGTCGCGCGATCAAGGCCGGCCGCGTCTGGACCAACTGCTACCACGCCTACCCGGCCCATGCCACCTTCGGCGGCTACAAGGAATCCGGCATCGGCCGCGAGACCCACAAGATGATGCTGGACCACTACCAGCAGACCAAGAACCTGCTGGTCAGCTACTCGCCGAACAAGCTGGGATTCTTCTGAGCGAGGCGCAACAGCCCGGCGATGGGCACTGGTGGCCAGCGGCGGAACAAGGCAGCTGGCCACGCAGTTTTTCGATCAGCGGGCATGCACCCGGCTGACAGCTCCCCGCAGCCAAGTTGCCATGCTGATCAGCAAGCCATCGTCAGGCCGGCATCTCCGAGTTGCCCGGCGACGGGTATAGATCGGCGATCAGGTCTTGAAGCTCTGACCACGAAGCATCTTCGTAAAACCTGATGTCGATGGGGTAGCGGGGGTGATCGGCGAGTTGCGCGTTCAGCTCAGCCATGAAGGCGTCCCTATCGGCGATGTACAGGACGAACTCGCGAAGATCGTTGCCAATGCGGCGGTAGGCCTCTGCGCAAAACCCTGGCCGCTGCAGGTCCGACAGCACCTGATCCAGCGCCTGCATGCTGGCGTTGACTTCGGGCGCTGGCATCCCGTTACGGCTGGCGCCGTCGTATCGCCAGGCAATGACTGTCAACCAGGGAAGCGGCAAACGTTGCGCTTGCGGTGGCAGTTCCGGCACCAAGGTCCAGAGAATCGGTTTGCCGTCCTTCAGCGTCTGAAAGATCTTTCCCGTCATTTCATCGCTGGCTGGATTCATGGGCATGTCCTGCATGAGACCTTGATTTTGGCCGCTGGCCACCAAAACGCCCACACAGCGTTTTGCCGTCAAGTCGGCACGCACCCAGATGCGCGGGCCAGTTTCGCCAGCGGCGTAGCCCGCCGTTCAACAGTGGCTCGCCCCGTTAAGCGCCGGCTTCGCAGGCCAGGAATGGCTGCGCTTGAAGTGTCGCGCGGGTCAAACGACCCGCCCTACCAAACTGCCATTTGCAGATCGGCGTATTTGAGGAGTTCGGCTGTGGTTGGGGGGGGTGGTCATGGTTGTGTGCTCCCTTAGTTCAATGGTTTGAGGGTTTTTTCGACGAAGCGCAGCGTCTGGTAACGCTGCACACCTGATTGGTTCTTAACTGGTCTAGTTGGGTAATCGCTGTCGAAGGCCGGGCATGCGTTGTCGGCAGCGAAGGTCCACGGTTGGCGTCCGCCAGCGCGACTTCCCTGAGCCCAATCGACCATGTAGCCGATACGCTCGGCAATGACCTCTTGGGTTTGGAGATCGATGACTTTGAGCGAACTGCCGGCGATCCAGTGCTCGCGCTCTTCGTGCGTGGAGATGTCTTCAAACTTCACGCCGTAGCGAGCGGTGCGCTGTGGGATGGGCGTCTTATCCAGCACAAAGCGGGTGTAGCCCTTCAGGTAGCTCTTGTCCGTCTGCCAGGGTTCCTCTACACGGCCGGTGTAGCGGTAGAGCTTGCCGTCCTCGGGGTCAGAGGCTTCCACGAATCGGTAGCCCTTGTATGGCGGGAAGTTGGCAGGCCACGGCGTCGTGCGGCCAAAGTGATAGCTATTGCGCAGGAACGTCTCCACATAACCATCCCCGGGGAGGTCGTGTCCGTAGGGGTCGCTCAGCCTGAACTGATCCTCAGGCTGCTCGCCCTGGTTCTCGTTTTCCTTGCGGGTTCGCACATTCACCAGATACACCCCCTCAACGTTTTCCACAGTCTTGTGAATGAACTCTCCCGACTTCTTGCAGCGCTCCTGCCACTTGGCATAGGCGCGCTCACGCTGCTGCTTGGCCTTCCAGTCCCGCCAGGCCGAGGGCCCCATGCAGGAACCCAGCAGTGCCAGAATCGCGGCGCTAACGAGTGCCTGGCGCTTCCAACGTTGCGCTACCAAGGGGCGCTTGCTTGTTTCACGCGGCATCGGCATCAGAGACGTAGGCCAGGTTCGTTACAGGCGCAACCTGCCTTTCAACAGCGGCCCGCCCCTTTTGAGCGACGGCTTCGCAGGCCAGGAATGGCTGCATTTGAAGTGTCGCGCGGGTCAAACGACCCGCCCTACCAAAGTTTTGATTGGTCTCCGTGGAAGCCACCGCGGTGTTCAGCATGGTGGTCAGTTGGGACAATTCGTCGGAAGTAAGAAATACAGGCATGTCAGACCTTCTGGGTCAAATTTAGAACTCTGATCACTTCATCAAACAACTCGGGCCAGTCTTCGCAAACATTGCCCTTGCGAATAAGCACCTCCACAAAGATGCCGTCTCTCCACCAAAATCCAGCGCCGCCTCCTGCTTGCTGGGGATCCTTGAGGTTGAGCTTGCATCCGAGGACCGGTGGTTGCCCCTCTGGGTCACGACGATCCATAGCCACATAGACGGTGTCAGGCGTGCTGAAACGCTCACCGGTGAATTTGTGCAGAGCAAAAAACTCCACCCGATCTAGACCTGGGCGAATGGTTTGGCGATTGACAATTCGGCCGTCACGCTCAGCTGCTTGTATTTCTCTGTACCCAATCGGTTCCGGAGGAATGTCGTACGACCTGATTTGGAGTTGGATGCTCCAGTCTTTGGGGTCGTGCTTGGCGGGGGCTCGTCCGGGCGGCGCTTTACTGGGCCAATAGAACGACATCCCGTAGTCGGAGGAATAGGCAGTAGGCACCTTGAACCACTGGTCATTCCACTTGTGAAGCGTGAATGCGCCAGGCTCTGTATTGACTGGGCGCGCCCCCGGGCAAGCGCTATCGGCGTTGTCCCGACATAGCTCATTCCTTCGCGCATGCTCTGCCTTGAGCCTCGCCTCCTTGGCTGCCAATTCCTCCGCACTTGGCTGACATGCACTCAGTCCAACAGCAATCATGAGCGTCGATAGGCGCAAGCATCTGAGACGCGCCTTCAAACTAGCCCCTCGCAAGAAGCCACTTCGTGTGGTTCGCTTGATGCACTCGAACAGCGTGCTGCAGAAGCCGGAGTTGGTGTTGGGCAGCTGGGCGACGACCGTCCAGTGGTCGGTGAAATTCTTGGCTTGGGGGGGGCGGTGAATTTGCTCCCGTGGTTGTTGCCCTCCGTGAGTGCCGTTTGGAGGTCAAGGCGAACGCCTGTAGTCCTGGGTGTCGTCAGGAAAGCCTCAGTCGCCATTTGCAGGTCGGCGTACTTGAGGATGTCAGCGATGGTTGGCGTAGTAGTACTCATGGCCTATTGCTCCCTGTGGCTTGGCTTGAGAACTTTTTCGGTGAAAACGAGAGTCTGTCCCGCTTGGCTTTGACTGCCGTAGCTGCCTTGGTTCACCAGGTGGGGAGGGACAAAACTCGGGCATGCGTTGTCGGCGGCGAACAGCCACGGAGAGCGTCTGCCTGATCGATTGCCTTGCGCCCAATCGACCATGTAGCCGATGCGCTCGGCGATGACCTCTTGGGTCTGCAGGTCGATGACCTTGAGCGAGCTGCCGGCGATCCAGTGCTCGCGCTCTTCGTGGGTGGAGATGTCTTCGAACTTCACGCCGTAGCGGGCGGTGCGCTGGGTGATGGCGGTGCGGTCTAGAACGAACTCGCGCACCCATTCGCCATAGCTTTTGTCGCGCAGCCAGGGTTGATCGACGCGACCCTTGAATCGGTACAGCTTTCCGTCCGTGGGGTCGAAAGCTTCAACAAAGTCGTAGCCGATCCGTGGTGTCTCGTCGCGTCCGGGGGGCGTCTCCCTTGGCCGCTGGTGGTGGTAGCCGCGCAGGAAATTTTGGATGTAGCGCTCGTCTGTCGAGTCATGTCCGTACGGGTCGTCCAACTCGAACTGCTCACCGAAGTTGGTAGTCGTTCGCACGTTCACGAGATACACCCCCTCAACGTTCTCCACAGTCTTGTGAATGAACTCCCCCGACTTCTTGCAGCGCTCCTGCCACATGGCATAGGCACGCTCACGCTGCTGCTTGGCCTTCCAGTTGTGCCAGGCCGAGGGGCCCATGCAGGAACCCAGCAGTGTCAAGAGCGCGGCGCTGACGAGTGCCTGGCGCTTCCAACGTTGCGCTACCAAGGGGCGCTTGCTTGTTTCAGGCGGCATCGGCATCAGTCCCCGTGTTAGCGCGCTCACGAAAGGCCGGATCGGGAAGCGCCGGCGCCGCGTCTGGGCCCGCAGCGCGCGGCGCACGGGTGCGGCGCTGCGAGGCCGGGAACAGCACCTCGCGCTCCAGCCAGTGCTTGAACTTCAGATTGCCGGGGGCGCTGGCCTTGGCGAGATAGCCGTGCAGGGCCTCGGCGCGGATACGTGCAGGTCGGGCCACGGCGGCCGACTGCACATCGGCTGGATAGAGCCGGCAGAGCGTCTCGTCGCCAGGCAATTGCTGAATCAGCTTGCGCACATCGCTGAGCTTGATCCAGCGGAAGTGCTCGGCATCGTCGACGATGTCCAGATGCTGTCCGCGGAAGGCGAAATGTCGCCCCTCGATATCACGGTAGCTGAAGGCGCGGGCTTGCTGACGCAGCTGGCGCATCAGGTCCAGCAGCGGCGTCGCCAAGGCCAGGCCGAACAGCGGCACACCGACCACCACGCCAATCGCACCGAGGCTGCGCCACAGCAGATAGGTCGGCAACAAACACAGCAACAGGCGTAGCGCCAGGCGCTGCAGCAGCTCCGCCATGGTGCTCAGCCTTCGATCGCGAAACTCAGCCCGGCGCGCTCCTGCAAGCGCCGCTGCAGCGCCAGGCCCATGGCGGCGCCGGGGGTCCAGACGCCGCCAGGCGTGGCTTCGTGGCCAACGTCTTCAAGCAGGCACAGCGCCGCCTCGCTGATCAGCTTGCTGGTCGAGCCGTAGCCGGGGTCGCCCTGGCCCTTGACGCGGGCGCTGAGGCGCTGGCCATCGGCCGTCTGGCCGTAGAAGACGACTTCATAGCGGCCGCGCTCGCGCTGTTCGGCGCTAGGGCCCTCGCCCGGCTTGGGCAGCACGAAGCGGCGCAGCAAAGAGCGGGTGGGCGCAAAGCCGAGCAGGCGGTCTTGCCACAGCGACATCCGCGCCAGCGCCCGCGCGCGTCGCTCGCCCTTGGCGCCGCTGCCGGTGAGCAGGCGCTCGTCGTAGATGAAGTCCCGGCCCCAGGGATGGCCGCGCAGCGCATTGCTGCGGTGCACGTTCTTGGTGTTGATGACGGCCATCACAAAGGGCGCGGCCCAGGCCTGGGCCGTGTCGTCGAAGACCGCGCCTTCGCCAGAAGGCTGGGCTGGGCCGCGGAATCCGGGCGTCAGCGCAAAGGGGTCGGCCATCAGGCGCGCCTGTTCGGGGTCGCGGCTGGCGGCCTCGTAGCTGGCCAGCGCGCTGGCAATGGTGCCGCCGGACGCGCTGCCCTTGAGCACCGCCACCCGCCCGGCCACCTGCTGCAGCGGCCGGCCAAAACGCGCCAGCGCCTCGCTCTGCAGAAAGACCAGGCCCAGATCGAAGGGGATGGAATCAAAGCCGCAGGAAAAGCAGATGCGCGCGCCGCTGCGCCCGGCCAGGCCCTGCAGCTGCGGAATCATCGTGGCCATCCAGGCCGGCTCGCCGCAGAGATCGACGTAATCGGTGCCGGCCTCGGCGCAGGCGCGTATCAGCGGCTCGCCATGGCGCTGATACGGGCCCACCGTGCTGATGACCACCCGCGCCTGGGTGACCAGCTGCTTCAGGGCGCGGGCATCGCCGGCGTCGGCCACCAGCAGCGGCAGCGTCAGCGGCGCACCGATGGACTCGCGCACCTCGGCCAGCCGGGCAGCGCTGCGTCCGGCAATGGCCCAGCGCAAGGAGCCACCAACGCCGTAGCGCCGGAACAGGTAGTCGGCCACCAGGCGCCCGGTGAAGCCGGTGGCGCCAAAAACAATCAGCTCGTAGCTCATGAGCCATGCTCGCATAAATGGCGCCGACCGAGCGCGCCCGTGCGGCGAGCGCACAACAGCGAAGCAAGACCTGACCCCTGATGCAAAGCCGGCGCAAGTCGGGTACAAGAGGCGACCTGTTGCGCCAGGGCGTTAGATGACACCCCTCGGCCCTGTTCCTATCCCCCTTATGGAGAGTCCATGCAGCGTCGCCTTGCCCTGTCCCTGCTGCGCCTGGCCTGTCTGGCGGCCCAGGCCGGCCCAGCCCCTGATGGCGCCGATACGATCTACCTGAATGGCGACATCGTCACCATCAACGATGCCCAGCCCAGCGCCGCGGCGCTGGCGGTGCGCGGCGGCCGCATCATCGCCGTTGGCGAGCGCGAGCAGGTGCTGGCCAGCCGGCGCGCCGGCACCCGTGTCGTCGATCTGCAGGGCAAGACGCTGCTGCCCGGTTTTGTCGACGCGCACGGCCATGTCTCGCTGACCGGGCTGCAGGCGGTGTCGGCCAATCTGTTGCCGCCACCCGATGGCAAGGGCAGCAGCATCGCCGCGCTGCAGTCGCTGCTCAAGGCCTATGCCCAGGGGCCGGTGGCGCGCAGCCACAAGATCGTGCTGGGCTTTGGCTATGACGAGGCACAGCTGGCCGAGCGCCGCGCGCCGACGCGCCAGGAGCTCGACGAGGTGTCGCGCGACTTGCCCGTCATCATCATTCACCAGAGCGGCCATCTGGGCGTGCTCAACAGCCGCGCGCTGCAGCTGGCCGGGCTGAATGCCGACAGCAAGGACCCCGAGGGCGGCCACATCCAGCGCGAGGCCGATGGCAAGACGCCCAATGGCGTGCTCGAGGAAACCGCCTGGTTCAGCGCCGGCATGGGCCTGGTGCAGCCCTCGCCCAAGGACTATGCGGCGATGCTGATCGAGGGCCAGAAGCTCTACGCCCGTTTCGGCTTCACCACCGGCCAGGACGGCCGCTCGGATGAGAACTCGAACAAGACCTGGATGGCGTTGTCCCAGTCGGGCCAGATGCTGATCGATCTGGTGTCCTACCCGGACATCACCATGCCCTTCACCGCCGCGCTGATGAAGAGCGCCTGGGTCTCGCGCAGCTACCAGGGCGGCTTTCGCATCGGCGGTGTGAAGCTGAGCCTGGACGGCTCGCCACAGGGCAAGACCGCTTTCCTGACCCATCCCTACCATGTGCCGCCCACCGGCAAGCCGGCCGATTACCGCGGCTACCCGGCCCTGCCCGACCAGGCGGTGGCCCGCCATGTTGACCAGGCCTATGCGCAGGGCTGGCAGCTGCTGGTGCACACCAATGGCGATGCGGCCTCAGATCAGCTGATACAAGCCGCCGAGCAGGCCACTGCCCGCCACGGCGCGGCCGACCGGCGCACGGTGATGATCCACGCGCAGACGGTGCGCGAAGACCAGCTCGACGCGATGCAGCGCCTGGCCATCACGCCCAGCTTCTTCGGCATGCACGCCTATTACTGGGGCGACTGGCACCGCGATGAGACGCTGGGCCCGGTGCGCGGCGACCGCATCTCGCCGGCCATGTCGGCGCTGCGCCGCAAGATGCTGTTCACCCAGCATCACGACGCGCCGGTGGCCTTCCCCGATGCCATCGCCATCCTCGATGCGGTGGTCAACCGTCGCACCCGCAGCGCCGACATCCTCGGCCCCGATCAGCGCCTGCCGGTCGACGTGGCGCTGAAGTCGATCACGCTGTGGGCGGCCTGGCAGCACTTCGAGGAAAAAGACAAGGGCTCGCTGGAGGTCGGCAAGCTGGCCGATCTGGTGCTGCTGGACAAGAACCCGCTGAAGATCCCCAGCAGCGAGCTGCGCTCGATCCAGGTGCTGGAAACGATCAAGGCCGGCAAGAGCATCTACAAGGCCGCCACCACCAAGGGCCGCGCACCCGCCAAGGCGGCCAAGCCCGGCCGGGCCTGACGCAATGGAATGGCTTTTCCGCGTTGAGTGGTGATCCGTCAAGACAAACCACAGAGACACAGAGTCACAGAGAGAGGAACCAAGATGAGCAGGTTCTGCACGCGCTGAATTTCTCTATGTCTCCGTGGCTCTGTGGTTTGCGTTTGGATTGATTGCGAGGCAGCAACGATTGGCGCGCGAACGGCCAATGAAAAAGGCCCCGCATCGCTGCGGGGCCCCGTGCCTGCCGGCGGTCGGCCTCAGAAGTGGATGCCGCGCATCATCTGCTGCAGCGCGATGGCCTCGGCCGAGAGCTGCTGTTTGCCGCCCCCCTTGCCAGAACTGTCGCCCTTGGCCGCATCGCTGTCCGGGAACATCCGGAAGCTGGTGTTCATGACGATCTGCGCCACCCGCGGCATCAGCGCGTGCAGCAACTCGCCGGTGATGCCCAGCCGGGTGGCGATGCGCACCGGCTTGCGGATGCAGGCCTGGGCGATCATGTCGGCCGCTTCCTCGGGCGCCAGCGTCGGCACATTGTTGTAGATCTTGGTCGGCGCAATCATCGGCGTGCGCACCAAGGGCATATTGATGGTGGTGAAGGTGATGCCCAGATCGGCGTACTCGCTGGAGGCGCAGCGGGTCCAGGCATCGAGCGCGGCCTTGGAAGCCACATAGGCCGAGAAACGCGGTGCGTTGGTCAGCACGCCAATCGAGGAAATGTTGACCACATGGCCCTTCTTCTTCGCCACCATGCCCGGCAGCAGGCCCATGGTGACGCGCAGGCAGCCGAAGTAGTTCAGCTGCATGGTGCGTTCGAAGTCGTGGAAGCGGTCGTAGCTGGACTCGATGGCGCGGCGGATCGAACGGCCGGCGTTGTTGATCAGGAAATCGACACCGCCAAAGTTCTCGCTGATCCAGGCGATCATGCCGGCGCAGCTCTCCTCGTTGGCGATATCGGCCGAGTAACTGTGCACCTGCGCGTCCTTGCCGGCCGCGGCCTTGATCTCGGCCACCGCCTCGGCGAGCTTGTTCTCGTCGCGCGCGCAGATCAGCGTGATCGCGCCGGCCTCGGCAAACTTGATCGCCGCCGCCAGGCCGATGCCGGACGAACCACCGGTCACCAGCACCACCTTGCCGGCCACCGTGCCCTTGAGGCTGCGGTCGATCAGCATGTCCGGATCGAGGTGGCGCTCCCAGTAGTCCCACAGCCGCCAGGCGTAGTCGTTCAGATTGGGGCAGGCAATGCCCGAGCCCTTCAGCGCGGCGGTGGTGTCGCGGCAGTCAAAGCGGGTCGGGTAGTTGATGAAGGTGAACATGTCCTCGGGCAGGCCGAGGTCCTTCATCACCGCATTGCGGATGCGGCGCACCGGCGCCAGCGCCATCAGGCCCTTTTTGACGCTCTTGGGAATGAAGCCCAGCAGCGCGGCGTTGACGAACAGATTCATCTTCGGCGCATGGGCGGCCTTGGAGAAGATGTCCAGCACATCGCCGACGCGGTAGCCGACCGGGTCGACCAGATGGAAGCAGCCGCCGCCGCCCTTGACCTGGTGCGAGATGTGATCGAGCGCGTTGACGACGAAGTCCACCGGCACGATGTTGACGCGACCGCCTTCCAGGCCGATCGAGGGCATCCACGGCGGCAGGATCTGGCGCAGGCGCTGGATCGGTTTGAAGAAGTAGTAGGGGCCGTCGATCTTGTCCATCTCGCCGGTCTGCGAGTCGCCGACGACCATGGCCGGGCGGTAGACGGTCCAGGGCTTCTTGCACTCCTTGCGCACGATCTTCTCGCTCTCGTGCTTGGTGCTGAAGTAGGGATGATCGAGGTTCTCGGCCTCGTCGAACATGTCTTCGCGGAACACGCCTTCGTACAGGCCGGCCGCGGCGATCGAGGAGACATGGTGCACATGGCCGGCATCGATGGCCTGGGCAAACTCGACCATGCTGCGCGTGCCGTCGATATTGGCGCGGATCTGGCTTTCCTCGTCGGCCTTCAGGTCGTAGACGGCCGCCAGGTGGTAGACGTGATCGATCTGGCCCTTGAGCGCCTTGATGTCCTCGGCGCTGACGCCCAGCTTCTTGGCGGTCAGATCGCCAAACACCGCAATGGCGCGCGTCTTGCTCACGCCCCAGTAGCTCAACAGATCGGGCAGCTTGTCGCGACTCTCCTCACGCAGCAGGAAATAGACCGTGCTACCGCGGCGCGCGAGCAGCTTTTTGACCAAACGCTTGCCGATGAAACCTGTAGCACCGGTGACAAAGTACTGCATGCAATCCTCCTGGACGAGAGACACGGGACGGACACACATCATCCCCGAGATTCATTCTTGTCCAAATCAAGAAATGCGCTGCTGCGCGCTTTCCCCAAGCAGCTGATGCTGGGCTGCGACATGCACGCTGCGACACTGCCCGGGCGGCCCCGTGGGGCGCCTGCCGGCCGATACGGAGCGCCCCTAAGCTGATTTAGGGCGTAGAGACGGCACACTAGGAACAGGTGCGCAAACCAGCAGTCGCGGGCCTATAGTGACCTCAGCCCGATACGTTTCACCTCCAACCAAGGACTCTCTGACATGGTCAAGAAGCTGCAAAAGATGGCCGCCAAGAACAAGGCTAGCTCCACCAACGCCTTTGCCGGCGCCCTGCCTGCCGGCCTGCTGGACAACCAGATTGCCCAGGCAGTGAAGGATTCCGCGCAACAAATCTGGGCCGCCGGCCTGGGCGCATTTGCCAAGGCTCAAGGCGAAGGCGGCAAGGTCTTCGAAGCCCTGGTCAAGGAGGGCATGAACTTGCAGAAGAAGACCCAATCCGCTGCCGAGGAAAAGTTCGGCGCCGTGGCCAGCAAGATGAGCGGCATGGCCGGTGATGTCGGCGCCAAGGCCGGCCAGCACTGGGACAAGCTGGAATCGATCTTCGAAGATCGCGTGGCTCGTGCACTGAACCGCCTGGGCGTGCCCAGCAGCAAGGACATCGACTCGCTGATCGCCCGCATCGATGCGCTGAGCGCCGCCGTTGGCATTGCCCCGCCGAAGAAGGCTGCCGGCAAGAAGGCCGCCGCACCGGTGAAGGCCGCTGCCAAGCCGGCCAAGCCCGTCAAGGCTGCCGCCAAGCCCACCGCCAAGGCGCCCGCCAAGGCTGCTGCCAAGCCGGTGGCTCCGGCCAAGCCGTTCGCGAAGGCACCTGCCAAGGCGCCTGCAAAAGCACCCGCCAAGGCCGCTGCCAAGGCGTCCGCCAAGCCCGCAGTGAAGGCTGCACCGGCCAAGAAGGCTGCCAAACCCGCTGCTGCGCCTGCCGCTGCCGCCCCGGCCGCCGCCGAGGCATCGACCACGGCCTGAGCCCCGGTCGCCAAGCCCTAGCCCACGCACCGAGCCGCACTCGACGCCCTGAGAGCCACCCTGCCGCATGCCTGCACGCACTGAACGCCCCGCCCGCCGCAAGGCAAGACCCGCGCGCAAGCGCATCGGCGTGGCACTGGCAGGCGGCGGGCCGCTCGGGGCAATCTACGAGATTGGTGCGCTCTGTGCGCTGCAGGAGGCCATTGACGGCCTCGATTTCTGCGACTGCGACAGCTATATCGGCGTCAGCGCCGGCGGTTTCATCGCCGCCGGCCTGATCAACGGCCTGTCGCCGCGGCGCCTGTGTGCCGCCTTTATTGAAAACAGCCTGGAGCCGCCGGAGAGCTTCGACCCCACGGTCCTGCTGCGTCCGGCCTGGGACGAATACCGCCGCCGCCTGGCCCTGCTGCCGGGGCTTCTGGCCGCAGCCTGCTGGGACACCGTCGTCAACGGCCGCTCGATCACCGGCGCCTTTGAGCGCGTCGGCCGCGCGCTGCCAACCGGCCTGCTGTCGGGCGACTCGCTGGCGGCCAAGCTGCATGAGCAGTTCACCCTGCCCGGCCGCACCGACGATTTCCGCGAGTTGAAGCGCCGCCTGGTGCTGGTGGCCACCGATCTCGATGGCGGCGAGGCCATTCCCTTTGGCATGCCCGGTTGGGATCATGTGCCGATCTCGCGAGCGGTGCAGGCCAGCGCCGCGCTGCCGGGGCTGTTCCCGCCGGTCGAGATTGATGGGCGCCATTACGTCGATGGCGCGCTGAAGAAAACCATCCATGCCTCGGTGCTGCTGCAGGAAGGCCTGGACCTGCTGATCTGCCTGAACCCGCTGGTGCCGTATGAGGCTGAGTCGGGCACCCGTGCCGATGGCGCCGGCACCGAGCGCCCCAAGGGCAAGCCGGGTTCGCGGCCGATTCCGCGCCTGGTCGATGGCGGCCTGCCGGTGGTGCTGAGCCAGACGCTGCGCTCGCTGATCCACTCGCGGCTGGAACTGGGCATGAAGGGCTATGGCCGCAGCCACCCGAACACCGACATCGTGCTGTTCGAGCCCGATCACCGCGATGCCGAGCTCTTCCTGGCCAACACCTTCAGCTACTCGCAGCGCCGCCGCATGGCCGAGCACGCCTACCAGTCGACCCGCGCCAAGCTGCTGGCGCAGTCGCCGGCGCTCTCAGCCACGCTGGCCAAGCATGGTTTGCAGTTGCGCATGGACGTGCTGCTGGACAGCGAACGCCGGCTGCTGGCGGCCGAACTGCCCGGCGAGGGCCGCACCGCCCGTGCGCTGGCCCGGCTGGACCTGACCCTGCGGGCGCTGGAAGCCCGCTACCGCCACGGCTGAGCGGCTGCTATCACTGCTGACGCCGTGATGCGCGTCACGAATCAAGCCCTGACCCCCGGCATTCGCGGGGATGGCGCCGACTACAGTGCACAGCAGAATTCAATCCAACGCGCTGCAGGTCCACAAACAAGGCGGCGTCGTTGGGAAGAAGCGCTCGAGGGGTAGAGGCCGAGAGCGCGCTGAACACACAGAGTTGGATTGATGACGCCCCGTCCGCCAGGCCGGGGCGTATTTTTTTGTCCGCCCGAACAGGGCGAACTCAGGCGCCCAGATAGCGGCTCTGCAGATGAGCGCGGAAATGGGCCGGGTTCAGCGTCTCGCCGCTGGCGCGCTGCACCAGCTCCGGTGTCTCCCAGCGGCTGCCCTGGGTCCAGATGCGCTCGCGCAGCCAGTCAAACACGGCGCCCAATTCGCCGCGGGCAATGCGCTGATCCAGATCGGGCATCTCGCGGCGCATCGCTGCAAACCACTGCGCGGCATACATCGCACCCAGCGTGTAGCAGGGGAAATAGCCGATCAGGCCGCTGCCCCAGTGGACGTCCTGCATGCAGCCGTCCTTGTAGTTGCCACGCGTGTCCAGGCCCAGCAGCTCCATCATCTTGGCATCCCACAAGGCGGGGATGTCGTCGACTTCAATCTGCCCCTCGATCAGCGGCCGCTCGATCTCGTAGCGCAGGATCACATGGGCTGGATAGGTGACCTCGTCGGCGTCAACACGGATCGTGCCGGGCTGCACCCGCGTCATCAAGCGGTGCAGATTGGCCGATTCAAAGGCCGGCTGATCGCCCAGATGCTTGACGATCAGCGGTCGCAGCAGCTCGACAAAGGCCGGGTGGCTGCCCAACTGCATCTCGAAGGACAGGCTCTGGCTCTCATGCAGACCCATCGAGCGGGCCTGTGCAATGGGCTGACCCAACCAGTCACGCCGCAGGCCCTGCTCGTAGCTACCGTGGCCGGTCTCGTGAATGGTGCCCATCAGGCTGGGCAGAAAGCTGTCCACGCGGTAGCGCGTGGTCATGCGCACATCCTCGGGCACACCGCCGCAGAAGGGGTGGGCGCTTTCGTCCAACCGGCCGGCCTCGAAGTCAAAACCGAGCAGGCGCATTGCGTCTTCGCCCAGCGCACGCTGCGCCGACTTGGGGAACGGCCCTTGCGGCTCCAGCGTGGGCTCCTTGGCCTGCTTGGCGCCGACGGCCTGAATCAGCCCAGGCAGCCACTGGCGCAAATCACCGAACACACGGTCGACCTCGGTGCTGCGCATGCCGGGCTCGTACTGGTCGAGCAAGGCGTCGTACAACGACAAGCCCGAGGCTTCGGCCAGATGCCTGGCCTCCTCGCGCGCCAGCCGAACAACCTCGCGCAGTCCGTCGACATGGCCGGCCCAGTCATTGCGCTGGCGCTGCTCCCGCCAGGCATGCTCGCAACGCGAGGCAGCCAGGCTCTTGGCCTCGACCAGTGCCTGCGGCAGCGCATTGGCGGCACGCCAGCTGCGCTGGATTTCGCGCAGATTGGCGCCTTGTACCTCGTCCAGCTGTTCCTGCTCGGCGCGTGCCAGCAAGTCCTTCAGCTGCGGATCGGTGGCCAGTTGATGGATCAGGCCGCCCATCTCGGCCATCGCCTCGGAACGTGCCTCGTTGCCCTTGGACGGCATATTGGCCGACTGATCCCAGCCGGCGATCGATTGCAGATGGTTCAGGCGGTGTAGGCGCAGCTGGCGCCGACAGAGTTCGTCGTATGCGGTGTGGCTCATGCTGAGATGAGGCCGAACGCCAAGAGCGCGCAGCCATGGTCTGGTGTGATGGGCCGAGGCAGGCCGCCCGGGCGGACGGCCTCGGCAAGGTGGACGCATTGTCACCCGGCGCCACTGCCTGTCCGGCACCGGGATTGCCCGTGCGAGGTAAACCCCGAGTCAGGCACCGCGCAGAGCGGGAAAAGCCCAGAGCAGCACCGCCGTCATGCTCAGATAGCGCAGGAACTTGCCGATCGCCATATAGGCCAGACAAGGCCAAAATGGCAGGCGCAACCAGCCGGCCACCGCACACAGCGGATCGCCCACAACCGGTAGCCAGCTCAGCAAGCAGGCGCGCGCGCCAAAGCGCTGTAGCCAGGCCAGCGCACGGGCCTGGGCCGGCGGGTGCTGGGTGCTCCGCTCATAGACCCTTTCGGCCCCCCAGCCCATCCACCAGGTGATGGCGCCACCCAGGGTGTTGCCGGCCGTCGCCACGAGCACGACCGGCCAGAACATCGCCGCATTGGCCTTGACCACGGCAAAGACCATGGGCTCTGAACCCAAGGGCAGCAAGGTGGCCGATACCAGCGCCACAACAAAGACCGCGGCCAGGCCCACCCGCGGCAGGGCCAGCGTGTCGAGCAATGAGTCAAGCAAGGCCTGCAGCCAGAGTTCCATGGCAACGATTATCGGCGCCACCGATTTCTGCTTTGCTTGACAAGCCGGGCTTGCAGCACAGCGCCCAGCCATGCACACTGCGCGCTGCAGCGATGCGAGCGGGAGTCACAACAGCTGGCCTTGGGCGGGTACACGCCCCAGCAGTACAGAACCAGCCCTGAACCTCGAGGTCCTATGCAAGACGCCAAGCGCAAGCCCTGGCACCGTTGGATGAAGGCCGTCGGCCCCATCGTTTTGTTGGCTCTATTCGGTGGACTGCCAGCCCAGGCGACTGAGAGCTGCAACAAGCTGGTCGCCTCCGGCAACCCGCAATACCCGCCCTATCTGTGGCGCGACCCGGATGACGAATCCCGCCTGATCGGCGCCAATGCCGAGTTGATGCAGTGGCTGGCCAAGGAATTGGGCGTGTCGATAGAGACGCGCTACGTTGGCCCTTGGGGTCGCGTGCAGGAAGAGATGCGCGCCGGCCGCATCGATTTGATCGCCGGTGCCTTCTACACCCAGGCCCGCACCGAGTACATGGACTATTTCCACCCGGCCTTTCGCGACACCCGCTCGGCCGTCTGGACCCGCGCCAAATTCAAACTGAATTACCGCCGCTGGGGCGATCTGGTCGGCCTGCAAGGCGTGACCGTGATCAACAACAGCTTTGGCGAGGACTTCGACCGCTATGCGCGCGACTCGCTGAAGATCACCCAGGTGGCCAGCCTGGAGCAAGCGATCCAGATCCTGCAACGCGGTCGGGCCGACTACCTGGTCTATGAGGACAGCCCCGGCGACGCCTTCCTGGCCAAGATGGGCATCAGCGACGTCAAGCAGCTGCCCACACCGGTGGCGAACGAGAACCTGTTCCTGACGCTGTCGCACCGCTCGGCCTGCAACACGCCGGAGCTGCGCGGCAAGCTCGCCCGGGCCATGTACAAGCTGGGCAAACAAAGCCCGATGCCCATACTCCTGGAGCAAAGCATCCAGCTGTGGCGCCGGCAGAATCAGAGCGCCAGCCCCTGAAAACGGGGGCAAGCGCCGCAGCGCAGCTGTACGGGGGCAGACGCAACGAGGACGGCGAGCTATAATCTTGCCTCTTTTTTGTGCAATCGCACGCCCAGCCCTCCTGCCTCCCCATGACTGCCAACGCGCCTGCCGCGATGCGGATCGGCCCCTATGTGCTGCCGAATCGCCTGTTCGTCGCGCCGATGGCCGGCGTCACCGACCGCCCTTTTCGCCAGCTGTGCCGGCGCATGGGGGCGGGCTATGCGGTGTCGGAGATGGTCACCTCGCGCAAGGACCTGTGGCAGAGCCTGAAAACCTCGCGGCGGGCCAATCACGACGGTGAGGCAGCGCCGATCGCGGTACAGATCGCCGGCACCGATGCGCCGATGATGGCCGAAGCGGCCGTCTTCAATATCGAGCGCGGCGCCCAGATCATCGACATCAATATGGGCTGCCCGGCCAAGAAGGTCTGCACCAAATGGGCCGGCTCGGCGCTGATGCAGGACGAGCCGCTGGCGCTGTCCATCATCGAGGCCGTCGTTGCCGCTGCAGCGCCGCACGGCGTGCCGGTGACGCTGAAGATGCGCACCGGCTGGTGCGCGGCCGAGAAGAACGCGGTGCGGCTGGCCCGGCTGGCCGAAGACGCCGGCGTGGCCATGGTCACCGTCCACGGCCGCACCCGCGAACAGGGCTATAGCGGCCTGGCCGAGTACGACACCATCGCCGCCGTCAAGGCCGCGCTGCGCATACCGGTGGTCGCCAACGGCGATATCGATTCGCCGCAGAAGGCCGCCCAGGTACTGCGCTACACCGCCGCCGACGCCCTCATGATCGGCCGCGCCGCCCAGGGCCGGCCCTGGATCTTTGCCGAGATCGCCCACTACCTGGCCCACGGCGAGCTGCTGCCGGCACCCAGGGTGATGGACGCCCTGAACTGGCTGACCGAACACCTGCACGACCACTACAGCCTCTACGGCGAGCTGACCGGCATGCGCACCGCGCGCAAGCACATCGGCTGGGCCGTACGGGCGCTGCCCGGCGGCGAGGATTTCCGCCAGGCGATGAACCGGCTGGAGAGCTGCGAGGAACAACTCGCGGCGCTGGCCCACTGGCTGGGCGCGCTGGCCCAGCAGCATGAACGACTGCCATACCTGAGCGCAGGGCTGGCGGCCAACGACGAACAAGAAGAGAACCGAAGGCTGATGGCATGACGCCCAAACCGATTGACGCCTGTGTGCGCGAAAACCTCGAAGCCTATTTCCAGGATCTCGATGGCGAGGAGCCGCACTCGATGCACGACATGCTGATCAAGCTGGTCGAGCGCCCGCTGCTCGAGGTGGTGATGCAAAAAGCCCAGGGCAACCAGAGCAAGGCGGCCGAATGGCTGGGCATCAACCGCAACACCCTGCGCCGCAAGCTGACCGAACACCAGATGCTGTGAGCGCGGCCCCCGCGACGCCCGCCGCCCCCAAAGAATTCACACTCCCCGACGAGCACCTGCCATGACGACTTCGCCCACTTTGACCGCCCTGATCTCCGTGTCCGACAAGACCGGCATCCTCGAATTCGCCAAGGAGCTCCACGCGCTGAACGTCCGCCTGCTGTCCACCGGCGGCACCGCCAAGCTGCTGGCCGACGCCGGTCTGCCCGTCACCGAGGTGGCCGACCACACCGGCTTCCCCGAGATGCTGGACGGCCGCGTCAAGACCCTGCATCCCAAGGTGCACGGCGGCCTGCTGGCGCGTCGCGACTTCCCCGAGCACATGGCCGCAGCGGCCCAGCACGGCATCACCATGATCGACATCCTGGCCGTCAACCTCTACCCGTTTGAGGCCACCGTCGCCAAGCCCGGCTGCACGCTGGAAGACGCGATCGAGAACATCGACATCGGCGGCCCGGCCATGGTGCGCAGCGCGGCCAAGAACTGGAAGGACGTCACCGTGTTGACCGACGCCAGCCAGTACGCCCAAGTGCTGGCCGAACTGAAGGCCGAGGGCAAAACCAGCGACAAGACCCGCTTTGCCGCGTCCGTCGCCGCCTTCAACCGCATTGCCCAGTACGACGCGGCGATCAGCAACTACCTGAGCGCCCGCACCGAGGAAGGCACGCTGTCCGAATACCCCGGCCAGATGAACAGCAACTTCATCAAGGTGCAGGACCTGCGCTACGGCGAGAACAGCCACCAGACCGCCGCGCTCTACCGCGATCTGCACCCTGCACCCGGTTCGCTGGTCACCGCCAAGCAACTCCAAGGCAAGGAACTCAGCTACAACAACATCGCCGACTCCGACGCCGCCTGGGAATGCGTGAAGAGCTTTGACGTGCCCGCCTGCGTGATCGTCAAGCACGCCAACCCCTGCGGCGTGGCCGTCGCCGCCAACGCCGCCGAAGCCTATGCCAAGGCCTTGAAGACCGACCCGACCAGCGCCTTCGGCGGCATCATCGCCTTCAACCGCGAGGTGGACGGCGCCGCAGCGGCCCATGTAGCCAAGCAGTTCGTCGAAGTGCTGATGGCGCCGAGCTTCAGTGCCGAAGCGTTGGAGATCTTCAAGGCCAAGGTCAATGTGCGCCTGCTGCAGATCGACCTGCCGCCCGGCGGTGCCACACCCTGGCTGCAAGGCCGCAACCTGGGCGACAGCAAGCGCATTGGCTCCGGCATCCTGCTGCAAAGCGCCGACAACCACTTCCTGAAGAAGGAAGACCTGAAGATCGTCACCACGCTGCAGCCCACGGCCCAGCAGCTTGACGACCTGATGTTCGCCTGGACCGTGGCCCAGTATGTGAAGAGCAATGCCATCGTCTTCTGCGGCGGCGGCATGACCCTGGGCGTGGGCGCCGGCCAGATGAGCCGTGTCGATTCGACCAAGATTGCCGCCATCAAGGCCGCCAACGCCGGCCTGGAGCTGAAGGGCTCGGTGGTCGCCAGCGACGCCTTCTTCCCCTTCCGCGACGGCGTCGATGTGCTGGCCGATGCCGGCGCCAGCTGCGTCATCCAGCCGGGCGGCTCAATGCGCGACGAAGAAGTGATTGCCGCCGCCAACGAGCGCGGCATCGCCATGGTCTTCACCGGTGTGCGCCATTTCCGCCACTGATCGCACATTTCGTCACCAGCGGTCACAAGCGCAATGCGCAACTTGACCGCCTTTCAATCTGGGATCGGCATACTGCAAGGTTCGGTCGCAAGGCCGGCCCCCCTTGAGCGACATCCCTGCAGCAGCTGACCCCGATGAAAAACGACTCCGCGCCTCCGACCGACGAAGCCCGTCGCCTCTTGCTGCAAGGTTTGGCGGCCGGATTGAGCGGTGCTGGACTGAGCGCCTGTGGCGGCGGTGGCGCCGCTGCCACACCGGCGACAAGTCCTTCTGTAGACCCTACGCCTAGCCCGGGCCCTACGCCGACGCCGACGCCGACGCCGACGCCGACGCCGACGCCGACGCCGACGCCGACGCCGACCCCTACGCCACTGCCTACGCCGACGCCAGTACCGGTCCCAGTTCCGACACCGACGCCGACACCCGTTCCGGTGCCGGTGCCGGTGCCGGTGCCGGTGCCTGTGCCAGTGCCGGTTCCGGTTCCGGTTCCGGTGCCGGTTCCAGTCCCGGTTCCAGTTCCAGTTCCCGGGCCGACACCTACCCCTACCCCTACCCCTACCCCTACCCCTACCCCTACGCCCACGCCCACGCCTACGCCTACGCCCACGCCTACGCCCACGCCAGTACCTGGGCCTGCGCCAACTCCGACACCTGCGCCAGGGCCCACACCGACGGGCAGCATGGCCGTCACCTTGACCAATCGCGGTTCGGCAGGACTCAAGGCCTTTAGCGGGGGGCAAGCCTTCCGGGCTGGTGACGTACCGGCTGGCAAAATCCCGACCAGTGATCTGGTCGACTTCCAAGTCAGCGTGCTGAACCGCTGGCCGGATGGCAGCTTGCGCTTCGCCCTACTGTCCGGCCGAGCACTGCTGGCCGCTGGGGAAACCAAACGCGTGACATTGAGTGTTGCCAACGCATCGGCATCCGCGGGCGCCCTGCTAACTGAAAACGCCTTGGCCCAGTTCGATGCGCAGCTCAGTTTCGCGCCCTTCGGCAGTGTGTCGCTGCGAACATTGGTCGGTACCGCATCGAGCCTGCAAAACGGTCGCTACACGGCAGGCCGGGTGAGGCAGTTGTTCAGTGGTCCTTCGTTATCTTCCTGGCTGTATTTTTCGCCGATCGGTGGTCATGCGCATTTGTCAGCCTGGTTCGAGGTCCGCGTGCATGCTGGCGGCGACATTGAGATCCTGCCTTGGCTGGAAAACGGCTGGCTGGATGTGCCAGGGCCGAGCAGTTTCGATGGCACCTTGAGCTTCTCGATCAATGGCGTTCAGCAACTCTCGCAGGCGCTGACGGTACCGAATCACACCCGTGTCGCGGCCATCAATGGCGCACCACTGCCTTACCGCGTTTCATCCACTGGATTCGCGGAGATGACACACGACGTTGCCTATCTGCAGTCAACACGTCTGGTGCCCAGCTACTTCAGTGGCGTCAACAACGCGACCATCGAGCGCCAGCCCCGTACCTTCCAACCCCAGGCTCTGCTGAGTTTCCCGGTCGGCATGGGCTCGGGCGGCTACTCCCCGACCATCGGTCTGCTGCCGGAATGGGATGTGGTTTATCTGGCAAGTAACGGCGATCTGCGAGCGCGTGACGCCGTGCTGGCGCACGGCTTGGCCGCTGCCCGTTACCCGGTGATTTATCGTGACCAACGCACCAACAAACCTTTGGCGTTTTCGTCCTATCCTGACTTGGTTGTTGCCGGCGGTGAGACAAGCGCCATCGCCAGTGCGGGAGCAAGCAGCAAATACCTGTATACCCCGACCCCCACTGGCGTGGCGCCGCCAGTCTGGGCAACATCTCATGCACCGTCCATTGGTTATCTCGCCTACTTGCTCAGCGGCTGGAACTTCTATGCGCAGCAGGTGCAGCATGCCGCTGCGCTGACGTTTTTGAAGCAAGGCAATCTGACGCGAATGGGCACGCTGGGCGTTCTGCCGCCCAATATCGGTGCGAATACAACCCGAGGCGCCGCGTGGAGCATACGTACCCTGGCGCAGGCAGCCGTCGCCACACCTGACGCTGAACCAGACGTTCAGCGCGAACTGCTGAACATGATCAGCAACAACATCAACTACTACCACGCTAACTACGTGGCCATGCCCAACAATCCTCAGGGAATTTGCGCGCCATACACAGACTACAACGCCAACAGTGGCAAATACGAACATGCGATCTGGATGGAGGACTTTCTGACCGGTGCTTTCGGCTATTTGAAGGCGGTGGGACTGCCTCTGGCTGCCGACGTCAAGAAGAAACTCGACGAATTTTTTGCCTGGAAGGCCCAGAGCGTGGTCGGTCGCCTCGGCGTGCCAGGCGACTCGAAGTCGTACCATTACTGTGACGCCGCGCAATTCCTCATGATGCTCGCGCCGAGCGACTCGGCCGACTGGGTAACCGGCAAGGGCCCCTGGTACAGCGACTGGGGCCAAATCTATGTCGCGACCCTTGGAAAAGCCAATGTTGCTGCCGCCAGTGATCAGCTGCGAGGGTCCTATTTCCCGACGGCGACAAGCTACTGGGGCAATATGCAACCCGCACTGGTGTACGCAGTCGAGCACGGTGCAATTGGAGCGGCAGATGGCCGCCGCCGGATGGTGACAGCTCCCAATTGGCAAGGCTTTATCAACGACGCCAAGGACAACCCGGTCTGGGCATTGCGCCCCTGGAGTGGCGCATGAAACGAAGCACCCCCCTGATCGCCGCCCTCGGGCTGGCGCTGAGCGCCTGCGGTGGCGGCGGCAACAGCAGCGGCAGCCCTTTGATTCCTGGGGCAGTTCCTGCGCCTACACCAGCACCAGCACCAGCACCAGCACCAGCACCAGCACCAGCTCCCGCGCCCGCACCTACGCCTACGCCTACGCCGAGTCCATCGCCCGAGCCTAGCCCCGGCACGACACCAGTACCTGTCCCGGTACCGGTTCCCGTGCCTGTGCCTATTCCGGTGCCGGTGCCGGTGCCGGTGCCTGTGCCGACTCCAACACCAACGCCAACACCGGTACCGACGCCTGTGCCAACACCGGTACCGGTACCGGTCCCTGTACCCACACCCACACCCACACCCACACCCACACCCACACCCACACCCACACCCACACCCACACCCACACCCACACCCACACCCACGCCCACGCCCACGCCTACGCCTACGCCTACGCCTACGCCTACGCCTACGCCTACGCCTACGCCTACGCCCACGCCTACGCCGAGCAGCTACACGCTCAGCGTCTTCATGGCCGGTAGTGGAAGCGGCACGGTCACAGGCAAGGCCCTGGTCTGCAACAGCAACTGCAGCACGACACTGGCGGCGAATACCACGTTCACACTGCAGGCCACGCCCGCAGCTGGCTCGGTCTTTGATGGCTGGGGCGGCGCCTGTGCCGGTTCGCAGACACAGTGCACGGTCACGCTGAGCCAGGCCCGTTCAGTCACGGCCGGGTTTGTGCCGGCCGATCTGCGCAACGCCGCGGTCGATGCGCTGATTGCCGGCATGCCTGCCAACTCCTGGAAGGCACTGCCGAGCACGCAGATGAAGGACGTCTGCCCCAGCCCCTACCAGGCCTATTTCTGCGCCAACGTGATCACCGCCTGGAGTGGCGGCGCCTACGACGACAAGCGCGATCGGATGATCGTCTATGGCGGCGGGCACAGCGACAGTTGGTACAACAACGTGTTTGCCTTTGATCTGGCGGTGATGAAGTGGCAGCGCCTGACCGAGATGTCGGCCGGCGCCGACGGCGCGAACCCGGGGCCGGGCTGGAACGACAGCCGCCTCGAGAGTTGCGGCTACTACCCCAAGAGCGCCAACATCAACCTGCCGGCCTCGGTGATGATGGCCGGCAAGCCCTATGTCGACTACGACAAGTGCTTTGTCGAGCCGGTGGTGTCGCAACTGAATCTGCAGCAGCCGCGCTCGGATCACACCTATGGCAAGGTGTTCGTTGACACGGTCAACGACCGTTACTGCTATTACGGCGGTGGCGCCTATCCTGGCGCGCAAGTCGACGATTTCGGCATCGATTGCCTTGACCCGCAGACGCGGCTGTGGGAGCGGGTGGCGCGACGCCCGGCCGATGTCTACGGCCGCGGCCAGGTTGCTGTCGATGCCAAGGGCCTGGTCTGGTACCTGACCGCCGAAGGTGCGCCGATCACCGCCTACAACACCGCGACGCGCCAGTTCCAACGCTACGGCTACGTCAATTACGAGACCGGCGGCGGCACCGACATCGACCGCCAGCGCAACCACATGTATGCGCTGGCCTCACTGGCCGACGGCAGTTATGCACTGCGCCGTTTTGATCTGAACAACACCGCCAGCCTGCAGGCCAAGACCGGGTACACGCAGATCACGGCCAGCGGCACGGCGCCAAACCAGATCGGCACGCGCCCCGGCTTCGCCTACGCCGACTCGCGCGATCGCTTCTATGCCTGGGGCGGCGGCCGCAACGTCTATGTCTACGATCCGCAAACCCAGGCCTGGTCGACAGCGGCCGGCACCGGCGACGATCCCGGTGCCCAGCAGAACTGGGGCACCTACGGTCGCTTCCGCTGGAGCGGCAAGCGCGGCGTGTTCGTGCTGGTCAACAGCACCACACAGGACGTGATGATCTACAAACCGGGCAACTGAGCGGGAACGTCGGCACAGGCCTCAGCCGTGCCAAGGAAAAAGCCCCAGTGAACTGGGGCTTTTTTGTGTCGGCTGGAAGCGCTCAGCCCTGCTTGCGGCGCCGGACTGACGCCACGCCGGCCAAGGCCAGCCCCACCAAAGCCAGGCTGGTCGGCTCGGGCAAACGGGCGGCGTCGGCACCGAACAGGCTGACCGCGACGGCGCTGTTGCCAGCGTAGGTGCTCGACCAGTTCACGCCACCATTGTGCGTTTCGAAGGCGCCACCGCCATTGGCCGTGGCCAGATAGGTCTGGAAGTCGCTCGAGACGGCCTGGACGGCGAAGAAGTAGTTGCCTGCTGCCAGACTGATGGACGGCAGGCTGAAGCCCTCTTCGACCAGGTCGAGCCCGTAGTTGCTGCCGACCGACTGGCGCGAGTTGATCACGCTGCCCTGGCCCGAGGCCAGCACTGCACCGGGCGTACCGGCGGTGCCGAGCAAGAACATCCAGTTGGCGGCGCTGGGCTGGGTTGAGCCGAACCGCACGAAGGCGGTGAAGGAGGCGCCGGTCAGCGTGGTGGCGCTGCTCAGGGTGAAGGCCTGGGCGGCGTAGTCATTGCCCGCACCGACCGAGGCGGCGCAAGTCGTGCTGAACACGCAATTGCCATTGGCCGCATTGGTCGGATTGGCGAACACCACGCCCGCCTCCGCAGCCTGGAGGGACAGCAATGCAAGGGTGGCTGCGGCAATGGTCTTCTTCATGGGATGGGCTCCGGTTGGATGGTGGATGTCGAGGACGGCGCTCACGCCGGCTGACGCTGCTCGTCGGCGACTGGCAAGCGCTTGCGCCAATGGACTTGATTGTTGCCAGCCCGCCCCTAGCGCCCAGCCCACACACCGGGGGGAAGGCTGGGCCAAACGCGGCTTTGGTCACACAAGTGGCAACTGTCAGCCTGTCACCACCGTGACACAGCCGCGTTAGATGCATTCCTCTAGCCCAGGGCCAACACGCTTGGCGTGGTCGATGCTTTGGGGGTAGCCTCAAAGCCAAGAACCTGCGGGCCAGCGAGCGTCGCCGGCACGCGGGCTGAGAAGGCCGAGAACAAGGGCGGAGACAAGACATGAACCAATCGCTTCAGGAGCGCCTGCATCTGGTGCTGGAGCAGCAGCGCACCGCCTTTGCGGCCGAGATGAGCCCCAGCCTGGCGGTGCGCCGCGATCGCCTGCAGCGACTGGGCGCGATGACGCGCCAATACGCGACCGAGCTGGCCGAGGCCATCGCCGCCGACTTCAGCCATCGTGCGCCGCAGGAAACGCTGCTGGCGGACGTGTACACCGTCGAGAGTGGCGTCAACCATGCCTTGTGTCACCTGCGCTCGTGGATGAAGCCGCGCCGCATGCCCACCGCGATGCAGTACCTGCCGGCCAGCAACCGGCTGCTGCGCCAGCCGCTCGGCGTCGTTGGCATCGTCTCGCCCTGGAACTACCCCTATTACCTGGCGATGGCGCCGGCGCTGGCCGCGCTGGCGGCCGGCAACCGGGTGATGATCAAGCCCTCGGAGCTGACGCCGCAGACCTCGCTGCTGATGGCGCGCATGGTCGCCGAGTTCTTCAAGCCCGAGGAAATGCAGGTCATCATCGGCGATGCCGAGGTCGGCAAGGTCTTCACCCAACTGCCTTTCGATCACCTGTTCTTCACCGGCTCGACGCCGGTTGGCCGCCTGGTCGCCCAGGCCGCCGCGCAACACCTGACCCCGGTGACGCTGGAGCTCGGCGGCAAGTCGCCGGCCCTCATCGACCGCAGCTGCGATCTGGCGCTCACCGCCCGCCGCCTGGCCTTCGGCAAGCTGCTCAACGCCGGCCAGACCTGCGTGGCGCCCGACTATGTGCTGGCGCCGCGCGAGCTGGTGGCCCCGCTGGCCGAGGCGCTGCAGCAGGCCATGCGCCAGCTCTACCCGACGCTGGACACCAACCCCGACTACAGCGCCATCGCCACGCCGCGCCATCACGCCCGCCTGCAAGGCCTGCTGACCGACGCCCGCGAGCGCGGCGCGCAGCTGCTGCCCACGCACGAGGAGGCCATGACAGGCCGCAAGCTCACGCCCCATCTGCTGCTCGATGTGAACGAGGAGATGGCGGTGATGCGCGAGGAAATCTTCGGCCCGCTGCTGCCCATCGTCGCCTACGACACGCCCGACGAGGCGCTCGCCTACATCAACCGCCACGACCGGCCGCTGGCCCTGTACTGGTTCGGTAACGACCGCGCCGCGCGCGACCATGCGCTCGCCCACAGCCACGCCGGCGGCGTGACGGTGAACGACTGCATCTGGCATCTGGGCCAGGAAGATCAGCCCTTCGGCGGCGTTGGCGCCAGCGGCATGGGCAGCTACCACGGTGAATGGGGCTTCCGCACCTTCAGCAAGGAAAAGCCGGTCTTCATCCAATCGCGCTTCGCCGGCACCGCGTTGTTCTACCCGCCCTATGGCAAGACCTTTGACCGCCTGCTCGCGCTCCTGAAACGCATCAGCTGAGCATCCATCCCCCATGACCGCAAACACTCCCCTGATCCAACGCCGCCGCCTGCTCAAGCTCGGCCTGGGCGCCACCGTGCTGCTCGGCGTGGCCGGCGCCGGTGTCGCGCTGCTCAAGCCCGGCCTGGTGGAAGGCCGGCTCTCGGCGCCGGCAAGCAGCCTGATGCGCGCCGTCGCCGCCGCGGTGTTCGAGGGCCTGCTGCCCGCCGACGCAGCCGCCCGCGAGGCCCGGCTCGATGCGCACATGAAGCGCTTGAACGACACCCTGGCCGGCCTGCCACCAGCGCTGCGCGCCGAGCTCTCGCAGGTGCTGGCGCTGCTGTGCAGCAGCGGCGGCCGCCTGGCGTTGACCGGCCTGGCCAGCGACTGGGCCAGCGCCACGCCCGCCGAGGTGCAGGCCACACTGAAGACCATGAGCCTGTCGACGCTGGACGTGCGCCAACAGATCTACCACGCGTTGCGTGACCTGAACACCCTGGTGTTCTTCACCGACCCGGCCAGCTGGGCCCTGGTCGGCTACCCCGGACCGAGAGAGATGCCATGAGCAGCATTGCAGACCCGATCAAGGAGGGCCTGGCCCGCGGCTGGAAGGTGCTGGGCGGCGCCGCTGCGCAAGGCCTGGGGACCTTGCCGGCCACGCTGGAGGCCGATGTCGTCATCATCGGCAGCGGTGCAGGTGCCGGCATCAGCGCCGAGATGCTGGCCCGCGCCGGCTTGAAGATCGTCATCGTCGAGGAAGGCCCTCTGCGCTCCAGCAGCGATTTCCGCCAGCGCGAGACCGATGCCTATGGCCAGCTCTACCAGGAGTCCGGCGCACGCAAGAACGCCGACCAGAGCATGCCCATTCTGCAGGGCCGCTGTGTGGGCGGCTCCACCACCGTCAACTGGGCCGGCTCCTTCCGCACACCGGCCGAGACACTGGCCTGGTGGGCCGAACGCTTTGGCGTCAGCGAGGTCGGCGGCGAGCAGATGAAACCCTGGTTCGAGCAGGTCGAGCGCCGGCTCAATATCAGCGAATGGCTGACCGAACCGAATGGCAACAACAGCGTGCTGCGCCGCGGCTCTGAGAAGTTAGGCCTCAAGGCGCCCAGCATCAACCGCAACGTCAAGGGCTGCTGGAATCTGGGTTCCTGCGGCCTCGGTTGCCCGACCAATGCCAAGCAGTCGATGCTGGTGACCACCATCCCCGCGGCACTGGACCTCGGCGCCACGCTGCTGGTGCAGACCCGCGCCGAGCGCTTCGAGTTCGATGGCGATACCGCCAGCGCGCTGATCGCCCAGCCCATCCTGCTTGACGGCACACCCAGCGGCGCGCCGCTGCGCCTGCGCGCCAAGCATTTCGTCGTCGCCGGCGGCGCGATCAATTCGCCGGCCCTGCTCTTGCGCTCCAAGGCGGCCGATCCGCATGGCCTGCTCGGCAAACGCACCTTTCTGCACCCCACCGTCGCGGTGTCGGGCCAGATGCCCGAGCCGGTCAACGGCTGGGCCGGCGCGCCGCTGGCGGTCTATTCCGACCACTTCCTGCACACCCAGGCCATCGACGGCCCGATCGGCTACAAGCTGGAGACCGCGCCCGTGCATCCCGGCTTTGCGATGACCAATCTGGGCGGCATGGGCAAGGAACTCGTCGCACGGGCAAAGGACTTCCCGCAGATGAGCGTGCTGATCGGCCTGCTGCGTGACGGCTTCCACCCCGAGGCCAGCGGCGGCAGCGTCAAGCTCAAGAGCGACGGCAGCGCCGTGCTCGACTATGCGCTGACGCCCTATCTGCTCGACGGCGCCCGCCGCGCCCACCTGACGATGACCGAAATCCAGTTCGCCGCCGGCGCCAAGACCGTGCGCCCGGCCCACGAGCTGGCGCGCGACTACGCCAGCTGGGCCGAGGCCCGCGAGGCCATCGCCGCCCTGCCCTACAAGCCCTACATCACCACGGTGGGCAGCGCCCACGTGATGGGCGGCTGCGGCATGGCGGCCGACGCCAAGCGCGGCGTCGTCCGCCCCGACGGCCAGCACTGGCAGATCAAGAACCTGTCGGTCCACGACGGCTCCATCTTCCCAACCAGCATCGGCGCCAACCCGCAGATGTCGGTCTACAGCCAGGCCGCACGGCTAAGCGCCGGTTTGATCAAGCGGCTGACAGGCAAGGACGCAGCAGCGCTGGGCTAGGCTGTGCGAAAGGGGCTCCAAGGGCCCCAATCCGTGTTGTGCCCGGTACCGCCTGCGGGCGGTGCTGGGGTCAGACCTTGCGCGTCGCACGTCGCGGCGCCGTTTCGTCATGCCAGCAAGGCACTGGCAGCGCTACCATTCCCCCATGTCTCTCGCCAACTCCACGGGCCTGTTCCTGGCCTTTCTGGCGCGCCTGATCACTGGCGCGCAGGGGCACTGGAAAGGCTGTCCGCCCAAGGCGGAGCAGCGCATCTATTTCGCCAATCACCAGAGCCATTTCGACTGGGTGCTGATCTGGGCGGCACTGCCGCGCGAGTTGCGGGTGCAGACGCGGCCGATCGCGGCACGTGACTACTGGACCGGCTCGCCGCTGCGCCAATGGCTGACCAGCAATGTGTTCAACGCCATCTACGTCAGCCGCACCCGCAGCACGCCGGATGAAGACCCGCTGGAGCCGCTGGTCGAGGCGCTGGCCAAGGGCGACTCGCTGGTCATCTTTCCCGAGGGCACGCGCTCCAACAAGGGCGAGCCGCAGGCCTTCAAGGCCGGGCTCTTCCACCTGGCCGAGCAGTTCCCGCAGGCGCGGCTGATTCCGACCTGGATAGACAACGTCCAGCGCGTGATGCCCAAGGGCGAGGTCGTGCCGGTGCCGATTCTGTGCACGGTCACCTTCGGCACGCCGATGCAGCTGCAGCCGGGGGAGGACAAGCGCGCCTTCCTCGCCCGCGCCCGCGAGGCGGTGATGGGGCTCAAGCCCAATGGCTGGAAGTGAGTTGATGCGATGACCGCACTGCGTTGGCTCAAATCCCTGAACAGCAGCGAGCAGGTTGCCTTCCTGTTCGTGCTGCTGTTCGGCGCGCTGATGCTGACCAGCATCGGCAGCTTTCTTTTCTCGCTGAAGAAACGCGGCGACGACGACGAGGCCTGGTGGGCCGGCTGGCAGCGTTTCCGCCATGAGCTGAACATGGTCTGGGTCTTCGCCAGCCTGTTCTGGGCCGCCTGGGTGTCGGGCCCGGTCGGCGCGACGCTGCTGTTCGGCGTGCTGTCCTTCCTGGCGCTGCGCGAGTTCATCACCCTCTTGCACACCCGCCGTGGTGACCACCGCAGCCTGCTGCTGGCCTTCTTCTTCATCCTGCCGCTGCAGTATGTGCTGGTCGGCACGCGCCACTTCGACATCTTCTCGGTGCTGATCCCGGTCTATGGCTTTCTGGCCATTCCGGTGGTCAGCGCGCTGGCCGATGACCCGGCCCGCTTTCTGGAGCGCAATGCCAAGATCCAGTGGGGCATCATGGTTTGCGTCTACGGCCTCTCGCATGCGCCGGCCCTGCTGCTGCTGGAGTTCCCCGGCTACCAGGGCCGCGGTGCCTTCCTGCTGTTCTTTTTGGTGATGGTGGTCGGCAGCGGCCAGATCGCCCAGTACCTGGCCACCCGGATGCTGCGCCGCCGGCCGGTGGCGCGGCGCATCAGCCGCTCCTTCTCGATGCGGGCCTGGTGGATTGGCGTGCTGGCGGCGGCCGTGGTCGGCACGCTGCTGTACTGGATCACGCCCTTCAAGGCCGGGCAGGCGCTGGTGATGTCCTTCATCGCGGCCGGCGCCGGCAGCTTCGGCGCGCTGGTGATGAAGGCCCTGAAGCGCGATGCCGGCGTGCACTACTGGGGCAACCGCAGCTCCATCACCGGCGCCGTCGGCCTGCTCGACCGCATTGCCGTGATGTGCTTTGCCGCGCCGGTGTTCTTCCATTCGGTGCGCTGGTATTTCAAGCTGCCGCTGTAGTCAACTTCGCCCGTCTCACGCCATGCCCCACTACCTCGCCAGCTGCCTGTGCGGCGCCGTCGCCCTGGAGATCAGCGGCGGCATCGATGCCATCATCCATTGCCACTGCTCGCGCTGCCGCAAGTCCAGCGGTACCGCCTACGCCACCAACGGCTTCATCAGCCGCAGCGGCCTGCGCATCAGCCAGGGTGAGGACTGCATCCGCAGCTACGAAGTCAAGGCCGGCCGGTTACGCCACTTCTGCGGCATCTGCGCCTCGCCGCTTTTCAGTTCCAACCGCGACGACCCCGAGCGATTGCGCCTGCGCCTGGGCATCCTGGACTCCGATATCACCGAGCGCCCGATATCGCACAACTTCGTCAGCTCCCGTGCCTGCTGGGACGAGCTGGACGCCGCCCTGCCGCGCTACGACGGCAGCGAGCCCGGGCGCTGAAGCCGCGTGCCTGCCAACAGCTGCGACACTCGTGGCATGAACACCGGCGCACAAACCACGGTTTTGACAAGCGCACAGCGCAGGCTCGGGTCCGCTTCTCCGACCCGAGCCTGCGCCGAAGCCGTTTCTTCCACCGTCACCCGCGAGCCCTGCTGAATGCGCATCCTCGGCATCGACCCCGGCCTGCAGACCACGGGCTTTGGCATCATCGATGCCGATGGTCCGCGGCTCAGCTATGTCGCCAGCGGCACGATCAAGACCAGCGCGGTCGCCACCGGCGATCTGCCCGCGCGGCTGAAGATCATCTTCGACGGCATCCGCGAGATCCATGCGCGCTACCAGCCCCAGTGCGCGGCGGTTGAAATCGTCTTCGTCAACGTCAATCCGCAATCAACGCTCTTGCTCGGCCAGGCACGCGGTGCGGCGCTGACGGCGCTGGTGTCCTGCGAGCTGCTGGTGTCCGAATACACGGCGCTGCAGATGAAGAAGGCCATCGTCGGCCATGGCCATGCGAAAAAGGAGCAGATCCAGGCGATGATCAAGCGACTCTTGAACCTGCCTGGCGAGCCGGGCAAGGATGCTGCCGACGCCCTGGGCCTGGCCATCATGCACGCCCATGCCCGGGTGTCCTTCGAGGCCATGGGCAGGAGCACGACGCTGCAGCGCCGTCAGCATGCACAGTTCAAGGGTGGCAGAACCTACTAGGGCCTGTTAACAGTACGTCTGTCTGTGCGAGAGGGGCTCCAAGGGCCCCAATCCAGGCGGACGACGCTGCCCAAGCTGGCCGCCTGGGCAAGGCGTTCAACACCGAGTGGGGCCCTTGGAGCCCCTTTCCCGAAGGGTTGTCACACAAATCGCCGTGCACGTCGTTGCAAAGCCTCGCCGGGGGAGCCGCCCCGGCTTCGCTCATCGCACTTTTGGGCGCCTAGTTCACGGCGATTTGTGTGGCAACGCATCAGATAGACGTAGTGTTAACAGGCCCTAGCGAGGACTCCCCATGTTCGGCATCGCAGACTATGGCGCCTTTGTCGTCGCCATCATCGTGTTCCTGGCCATTCCGGGGCCGGGCAATCTGGCGCTGATCACCTCGACGGGCAAGGGCGGCCGCCGCGGCGGGCTGGCGGCCACGCTGGGCGTGATCGCCGGCGACCAGGTGCTGATGTGGCTGGCGGTGGCCGGCGTGGCGGCGCTGCTGGCGGCCTATCCGCGCGCCTTTGCCGCGGTGCAATGGCTGGGCGCCGGCTATCTGGCCTGGCTGGGCGTCAAGATGCTGCTGGCCAAGCCGGGCGATGCGCCGGTGCTGCAGATCAAGCCGCGGCACTATTTCCGCCAGGCCCTGTTGATCACCCTGCTCAATCCCAAGGCCATCGTCTTCTACATGGCCTTCTTTCCGCTTTTCGTCGACCCGGCCCGCCAGCCCAGCCTCGCCACTTTCGCCGCCATGGCCCTGACGATTGCCGTGCTGACCTTGGCCTACGGCCTGATCGTCGTGCTGCTGACCCACCATCTGGGCGAGCGGCTGCGGCAGAACCCGCGGGTCACGACGGCCTTGCAGCGCCTGGCCGGCATCGTCCTGATCGGCTTTGGCCTGCGGCTGGCGCTGACGCGCTGAAAACTTTTGCGACCGCGATGGAATAAAGCCCGCATCCCCGGTGTTTAGCATCTACCCACCCTGCGGAGATCGCGATGAACATTGCCACACGCCCCTGGACCACGCTGACTCTGTCCTGCAGCCTGGCGCTTGCCGGTCTCGCCGGCCTCGGCGGCTGCGCCAGCATGAGCCCGCCGCCGGCGACGGCCAAGGACGGCGCCCTGGTCGGTGCCAACCAGATGACGCTCTACACCTTTGACAAGGACACGGCGGGCAGCGGCAAGAGCGTTTGCAACGGCCCCTGCGCCACGAACTGGCCGCCGCTGATGGCGGCGGCTGATGCCAAGCCGGCCAGCGCCGACTGGAGCCTCATCACCCGCGACGACGGTGCCCGCCAATGGGCCTACAAGGGCCGGCCGCTGTACTTCTGGGTCAAGGACCAGAAGCCCGGCGACCGCAGCGGTGACGGCGTCAACAAGGTCTGGCACACCGCCACGCCCTGAGCCTCAAGAGCAGCAGCCCGGGCCATGATCCTCGACGAGGCCCTGCCCCATCTGCCGCGGCTGCGGCGCTATGCCCATCTGCTCACTGGCGATGGCGCCAGCGCCGACGACCTGCTGCAGGACACGCTGGAGCGCGCCGCCGCCAAATGGGCGCTGTGGCAGCCCGAGCGTGGCCACGGCACGCGCGCCGAGGCCTTGCGCGCCTGGCTGCTGACGCTGATGCACCGGCTGTTCCTGAACCAGCTGCGCGACCTACGCCAGCATCTGTACGAGGAGTACCAGGACGAGGCCTCGCCCGCACCCGACCCGCAGGCCCAGTTGCACCTGCGCCTCGACCTGGAACGCGCGTTGGCCGCCCTGCCGGCCATCTCGCGCGAAGTGCTGCTGCTGGTCTGCGTCGAAGAGCTGTCCTACGAGGCCGCCGCCGAGGTGCTCGATCTGCCGGTGGGCACGGTGATGTCGCGGCTGTCGCGCGCCCGCGAGCGGCTGCGTGCGCTGATGCAGGGCGAGGCTGGCGTGGCAGCCGGCGCTCGCCTGCGCGTCGTCAAGTAAGGCCCACACCATGACCCACCTCAACTTTGACGATGCCACGCTGCACGCCTACGTCGACGGGCAGCTGAGCGCCTACGAGGCGGCCGAGGTGACGCACTGGCTGCAGTCCCATCCCGAGCAGGCGGCCCGCGTGCTGGAGTGGCGCAGCCAGCGTGCCGCCCTGCAAGGCCTGAAGGCGCAGATGCTGGACGAGCCGGTCCCCGCCGCCCTCCTGCAGGCACTGCGCCCGGCCGCTGCACGCTCGCGCAGGCAAGACCTGGCCCCCTGGCAGCAAGCGCTGGCCGCCGCCCTGCTGCTCGGCCTGGGCCTGGGCTTGGGCTGGGGGGCTCACGACTGGCACGACAGCCAGGGCAACCAAGCCAAGGCCGGGCAACAGCAAGCCACGGCACCCGAGTTCGTTCGCGATGCGGCGATTGCCCATGTGGTCTACCAGGCCGAACGGCGCCATCCGGTTGAGGTCGGCGCCGATCAGCAAGAGCATCTGGTGCAGTGGCTGAGCAAGCGGCTGGCGCAGCCGCTGCGGGTGCCCGATCTGCGTGATCAGGGCTATCGCCTGGTTGGCGGCCGCTTGCTGCCCGCCGGCGATTCCAGCGGCCCGGCCGCCGCCGAAAGCACGCTGGCCCGGGCGCAGTTCATGTTCGAGAACGAGGCCGGCGAACGGCTAACGCTTTACATCAGCACCTCGGGACCGACACAGGCCGCGCCGGCCCGCTTCAGGCTCACCGAGCACAGCGAAGGCGGCCGCACCATGCGCAGCTTCTACTGGCTCGACGGGCAACTCGGCTATGCCCTCAGCGGGCCGCTTGACGCGGGGCGGCTGAACGAGCTCGGCAGCCTGGTCTATGCACGCTTGAAGGCCGAGAAGGGCTGAAGCGGCCGTGTCGCTGGCTGGCGCCAAGGATGAAAAAAACGGCGCCCGAGGGCGCCGTTTTCATTGCGCGAGCCTGGCTCAGCCCGGCATGCGGCGACGGGCGGCAAAGCCCACGGCCAGCAAGCCACCCAGGGCCATCGCCAAGGTCGAAGGCTCCGGCACGGCCGGCGTGGCCGCAACCGTGTAGCTGCCGCTGCTCTCGACGCCATTGACAGGCGTGTAGTGCAGGAAAGCGTCGTTGGCGTCAAAGCTGCCCGAGGTCAGCACCAGCGTCTTGCTGGCGTCCTGGAAGCTGTAGCTCAGGCCCAGGAACACGCCGTCCTGGTAGTCGGCGGTGGCGCTGGCATTCAGCGTGTAGCTGTTAGACAGGAAATTCAGCTGGAAGCTGCTGAGCGACAACTGCTCGAAGCCGCTGCCGGTGACAGCCGCCAGGTTCAGCTCATAGCTGCCGCTGAACAGCTGGCCCAGCTCGGGGCCGGCGTCAATCTTGCCGGAGAAGGTGAAGCTGTCGGCCTGCGCGCTGGCGCTGCCCAGCAGCAGAGCGGCGACGGCGGCCAGGGTGGTTTTGCGAATGTTCATGGTGAACTCCATTTGCTGTTATTCGATTCAGAACTTGAAGCTGCCGGCATTGATGGCCGCGCAAGCAACGCCCTTGAGCAGCACGACCGGACGCGAGGCGGCCGGACCAACGGCGCCATCGGGGTCATAGCCGATCAGTGCACTGCCAGCGGCATTGCTGCAGGTGACGAAACCTTGGCCCAACGGATCGCCACTCGTGATACCGACGTTCTTCAGCAGCTCGGTAAACACCAGCTTGTCCTCGCCAACGGTGAAGTCGGTGATGGTGTCCAGGCCATCGGCGCCGGTCTTGTAGACGAACTGGTCGCGGCCCTTGCCGCCGGTGATGGTGTCGCGGCCCAGGCCACCGGTGATGACGTCGTCGCCATCGCTGCCCTTGATCACGTCATTGCCATTGCCGCCGTTGATGTCCTTGACCAGGTTCAGCTCCATCACCATCGGATCGTGGTCCGAGGAGCGATAGGGCGTGGCGGTGTAGTAGTCGGGGCCACAGGTGGCGCAGGCGGGCTGCTTGAACTCGAGGTTGTAGTCGATGATCAGCGGCTCGTCGGCGTTGATGTGCCAGGAGGTGGCCGCCACCACCTTGGGCGACAGGCTGGCCGTGGCAAAGCCATGGTCCAGACGGCCCGAGCCGCCGTCGAAGATGTACGAATAGTCGTAGCGATCGAAACGGCTCAGCTGATCGACCACCGCGCCGCCCGCGGTCAGTGTCGCGATTGGATCCTCCATCGAGTGGGCGTTGAAGTCGCCCATCATCACGACATCCTGCGTGCCATAGCTGGCTTGCACCTGGCCCAGGAAGCCCTGCAACTGGTTGATCTGCTGCACGCGGGTGCTGTTCCAGCACCCCTGCAGACCGTCGTCGGTGTCAGCGCCCGAGGCCGGGCAGCTGCCCTTGGACTTCAGGTGGTTGACGATGACGGCGAACTTGGCGCCATTGGGCGTCACAAAGCCTTGCGCGAAGGGCGGGCGGTTGTTGATGTCGGCCGGATCGGACATCGACAGACCCTGCAGCGTCAGCTTGCCGGGTTTGTAGATCATCGCGACGCGGATGGCATCGTCACCGCTGCCTTGCGGTGCTGCGGGCACGCGGGCATAGGTGCCGGCGCCCATCACGGCATTGAGCGAATCGACCAGGTGCTGGACGGCCGTCTCGCCATTGTTCTGGATCTCCATCAGGCCCAGCACATCGGCGTTCAGGCCGCTCAGATTGGCCACCGTCTTGGCGCGCTGACGCAGGAACTCGGCCAGGCTGTCGGCGCCGCGGCAGTTGGACTTGCTCACCGAGCCGCCGAGACTGCAGCCTTGGCCGGTCTTGCCGTCAAAGGTCGTGCCATCGGTGAAGGTGGTGAAGAAGTTCAGCACATTGGCGCTGGCGATGCGGACATTGCCGCCCGAGATCTGCGGCGTGGCCGTGCGCGGGTTGGTGCGGTCAAAACTCGGCGCAGTCAGTGCGTGCACCTTGTAGATGCCAAATCCGGTATTGCTGCTGGTGGCCAGGCCGTAGTCGACCACGCCGGTGATGCCGCTGGTGCTGTCGCCGGCACGCACGGTGTTGTCAGCCGCCAGGAAAGGCGTCGGGTTCGGGTTTTGCAGGCTGCTGCCGTCGTCCAGCAGCACGCTGCGGCGGCGGTTGTCAGCGAGCAGCGCCAAGGCGTCGGCGCCCGGGCGCAGCAGATGGGTCGGCGTGTAGACGCGGCCACCCGCCGCCAAAGTCAGCTGACCAAAGCGACCCAGGAAGTAGTTCTGCTGCACGGTCAAGGGGCCGCGCAAGGTCACCACCATGCCTTCATAGGCCTCCAGGCCATCGGCCGGCAGCGTGGCCAGATCGACTTCGACCGGCGTGATCGCATAGCCACTGCCCGTGACGGTGATGCTGGTCGGGCTGGTCAGCTGGGTCAGCGTATGCGCCAAGGTATCGGCATTGCCGGCGGCACCGACATTGAACTCGGCGACCTTGCCGCTCAGCTGGATCTGCTGACCGACGCTGACGGTGGGTGCCGTGCTGGTGAAGACAAAAATGCCGTCCGAGGTGCTGGGGTCGCCATCACCGATCGGGTCTTGCAGGAAGAAACCGTTGTTGTTCAGCTTGCTGACAACACCGCTGGTGGTCACGGTCTGGCCTTCCATCGGGCTCTTGGCGCCAGCACCCTGGATCTTGTAGATCGGGGTCAGGCCGGTCAGCGTGGCGGTAAAGCTGCAGCTGGCGGTCTGGCCATCGTCATTGCTCCACTGCAGTTGCAGCGGATAGCCACCAGCACCCACCGAGCTGGCCACCTGGATGGTCTGGCTGGCGACGCCGCCCTTGGCGGACGCGGCTGAGAAGCTGCCCAGCGTGAAGCCGGCAGGCAGCGAACCGACGACGGCCGCGGCATTGACGATGCTGTCGGAGTCGGTCGCGCTGGTGCTGATCAGACCATTGCTGCCGGCGGCCAGGCTGACATCGGGGCAGCTCGCCACGATGGGCTGATTGGCCGGCGGCGTCGATGAGCAAACGTTTGCTGGCGACGCAGAATTGCGTGCATTCGGGGCGCCGGTGGCGAAGTCCGCCGCGTTGTTGTTGTTGTCGGTACAGCCGTTGTTGGCACGCAGCGCGGCCAGCGTAGCGCTCAGCACCGGGGTCGGGCTGCCTTCGGTGGCGGTCGAGTTGCCGTAGCTGACGATGTCTTCAGCGCTCGGGTTGGCGCCGCTCAAAGCGGTGGTGCTCTTGACCAGGGCCACCTTGCCGCTGGCAGCCGCCATGGCGATGGTGCCGGTCACGTCGCCGGTGATGTCAACCGTGCCGCCGGTGCCGGCCGCCTGCTTGATCAGCAGGTATTTGCCGGGCTGCAGCGACACCGCCGGCAGCGCCGTGGTCTGCCAGGAGGTACCGGTGGCAGACGCATACTGCACCGACCAGCCTGCCAGGCTGACCGCGCTGCTGCCAGCATTGAAGATCTCAACGAAGTCGTTCTTCAGCGTGGCGCCGGAATTGCCGCCACCGCCGTAGACCTGGCTGATCACGACGCCGCTGGTCGAGGCCAGCGCGACGGGCATCGCAAACGCGGCCGCCAGCGCAGCCGCCATCGGGCTTGCAAGATGTTTGATTTTCATAAGTTTGGAGCTTGTGAGCACAACAAGGAGTCGCCTCTGAATTAGCAGCGGCGGCCGACGCCAGGCAGCTGAGGAATGCCAGCAGGCACGCGCGCCGACTGCCCAGCGGCACGTGTGGCGGATGCTAGCCAGCGCAGGAAAATGCGCCAGACACTTGAATGCGGGGGGCCGCGGAGCACGTCGGAACAGCGCAACGCCATTTCCCCGGGTTTGCCAGCAGCAAACGATTTGCGTCCCGGCTTCGGTCGCTAACGCCACGGCAAAAAACCATTCGCTATGCCGCAATCGGTGCGAAAAAGTCGCCTTCAGGTGCGTCGTGCACCGCTCTGACACAGGGCCGTCACCGTCGATCAGGAAAACCCTAGCTGACAGCGGCTGTGCGGCAATCGCGCATCAAGTGATTCGTCATGCCCACCGCTCTACGAGCCAGGCAAAGGCCCTGGGCCGCACTCGGCTGTCGTCAAATCGTCATCGAAGAGCCACGGGCGGCGAACCGCCTGCTGACACGCGGTGACATCGGGAAGTTGGCACAATCGCCTGCTCCTGCCTAGGCGCCCTGTGCGACTGGCCGCTGCCGCTTTCGGCCTTCACCGCATCTGCCACCGCCCCTGCATGACGCTTCACGCCCTGATCGCCGGCTTTGTGCGCCGCCACTGGCGCTCCTACGCCGCCGCCGCCGTGATGCTGGCCAGCATCGCCATGCTGACCGTCTGGATCCCGCGCCAGGTGGGCCATATCGTCGACGGCCTGGCCGCCCACCGGCTGCAGGGTCAGGCCTTGCTGATCGAGCTGGGACGCCTCGTCGGCGCCGGACTGCTGATCTATTTGCTGCGGGTGGGCTGGCGCTTGCAGTTGTTTGCCGCCGCCTATCAGCTTGGCCGCGAGTTGCGTATCCGGCTGTATGAACGCATGACGCTGCAAGGCCCGGCCTTTTTCCAGCGCCAGCGCACCGGTGATCTGATGGCGCTGGCGACCAACGATGTTGATGCCGTCGAGATGGCCGTCGGCGAAGCGCTGCTGGCCGCCTTCGACGGCTCGCTGACGCTGATCCTGGTGCTGGCGATGATGACGCTGGGCGTCGACTGGCGGCTGGGCCTGGCCGCCCTGCTGCCCTTCCCGCTGATGGCCTTGGCCTTCTGGCGCATCTCAGAGCATGTGCACCAGGCCTGGAAAGCCTCGCTGGAGCGCTTTTCGGCGCTGAACCAGCATGCCCAGGACAGCCTGGCCGGCGTGCGCACGCTGCGGGCGCTGGGCCTGGCCGAGCGCGCCGGCAGCCAGTTCAGTGCACTGGCCGATCATGCCGGCGAAGCCGCGTACCGCGCGCAGCGCTGGGAGGCCGCCTATGAGCCTGCCGTCGGCATGACGCTGGGCCTGGCGGTCGCGATCGCGCTGGGCCTGGGCGGCTGGCTGGTGGCGCAGCAGCAGCTCAGCATCGGCCAGCTGACCTCGTTCACCATGTATCTGGGCCAGCTGATCTGGCCGATGTTTGCCGCCGGCTGGGTGCTCTCGCTGTTGGAGCGCGGCCGTGCCGCCTGGGCCCGGCTGCAACCGGTGCTGGAGGCGCCACTGAGCCTGCAAGACCATGGCCGCCAGACCATGCCGGCCGCGGCCGATGTGCGCCTGAACGCCGTGAGCTTCAGCTACCCGCAGGCCAGCCGCGCGGCCCTGCAGGACATCGCATTGGAACTGCGGCCCGGCCAGACGCTGGGCCTGGTCGGCCCCACCGGCGCGGGCAAGTCGACGCTGCTGCGCCTGCTGCTGCGCCAGTTCGAGCCCGCCCGGGGTCAGGTCTTGCTAGGCGGTGTGCCGGCTGGCGAGATTCAATTGGACCTGCTGCGCCGCGCCATGGCCTGGGTGCCGCAGGAGCCCTTTCTGTTCTCGGCCAGCATTGCCGACAACATCGCGCTGGCCCGGCCCGAGGCCAGCCGCGCCGAGGTCGAGCAGGTGGCCAGGCTGGCCGCCGTGCATGAAGACATCCTGCGCCTGCCGCAGGGCTACGAGACCCAGGTCGGCGAGCGTGGCGTGACGCTGTCCGGCGGCCAGCGCCAGCGCGTCGCCATCGCCCGCGCACTGCTCAGCCAGGCGCCGCTGCTGCTGCTGGACGATGCGCTGTCGGCCGTCGACACCGGCACCGAAACGCAGATCCTCACGCATTTGCGCGAGCTGCGTCAGCAGCAGGCCGGGCGCAGCCTGATCGTTGTGGCCCACCGGCTCAGCAGCGTGATGGATGCCGATCAGATCATCGTGCTGCGCCATGGCCAGATCAGCGAGCGCGGCAGCCATGCCGAGCTGCTCGCCCTGGGCGGCTGGTATGCCGCGCAATGGCGCTACCAACAACTGGAGGCCAGCATCGATGCAGGCTGAAGACAAGACGGGCAGCGATGCCCGCCCCTGGGATGCCGTGGGCCTGCTGCTGCAGGCGGCGCGGCCCGAAAAGCGCAAGCTGCTGTGGGGCCTGCTCTGGCTCTTGGTCGCTGCTGGACTGGAGGCCCTGGGGCCGGCACTGGGCAAGCGCTTCATCGACGAGCATCTGCTGGCGCGCCAATTCGATGTGCCGGCCATGGCCGGCCTGATCGGCGCGGCGCTGGCCTGTGCCTGGGCGTCATCTTGGGTGCGCTATCTGCAGCTGGCGCGTATGGCCGGCATCGCACGACGCTCGGTGCTGCGGCTGCGCGAACAGGTCTTCAGCCATGTGCTGAACCTGCCCATGGCCTTCTTTGATCGGGCCATCACCGGCCAGCTGGTCAGCCGCGTCACCAACGATACCGAGGCGGTCAACACCCTCTATCGCCAGGTGCTGTATGTGATGCTGGACTCCAGCCTGGTCGTGCTTGGCTCCATCGTCGCGATGGCCTGGCTGGACTGGCGGCTGATGCTGATCGTCGTGATGCTGGTGCCGGCCAGCGTGCTCATCATCTGGTTCTACCAGCGCTGGAGCGCGCCGGCGGTGCAGGCCGCGCGCGCGCTGCGCAGCGACATCAATGCCCAGATGGCCGAGAGCATCGCCGGCATGGCCATGCTGCAGTCCGCCGGCGCGGCACCGCGCTTCGCCCAGCGCTTTGCGGCCACCAATGGCGAGCAGCTGCAGGCGCGCGTTCGCGAGCTGCGCGCCAATGCCTGGCTGCTGCGGCCGGCGCTGGATCTGCTCAATGTGCTGCTGATCGTCACCGTCATTTATGGCTTCGGCCAGCGCGAGCTGTCCGGCCTGGAGCTGGGCCTGCTGTATGCGTTCCTCAGCTATATCTCGCGTGTCGTCGAGCCGCTGATCCAGATCACCATGCAGTTCGGCCAGCTGCAGCAGAGCATGGTCGCCGCGGCACGGGTGCGCACGCTGCTGCAGGAGAGCCGCCCCGCGGCGGGCAGCCGGCCAGACTGCCACATCAGCCGCGGTGCGCTGCAGCTGAACGGGCTGCGCTTTGCCTATGAGAACGGCCGCGATGTGCTGAGCGACATCTCGCTGCAGATCGCCCCGGGCGCTTTCGTCGGCATCGTCGGCCACACCGGCTCAGGCAAGTCGACGCTGCTGTCGCTGCTGCTACGCTTCTACCGACCGCAAGCTGGCGAGATCCTGATCGATGGGCAAGACCTGGCCCTGATTCCCGACACTGCCTTTCGCGCCGCCATCGGCCTGGTGCCGCAGGAGCCCTATCTGATGGCGGCCAGTGCGCGCGAGAACATCGCCATGGGCCGCGACATCAGCGAGGCCGAGATCATCGCCGCCGCGCGGGCCGCCCGCGTCCACGATCTGCTGGCCGGCCTGCCCCAAGGCTATGACACGCTGCTGGGCGAAGGCGGCGCGCGGGTGTCCAGCGGGCAGAAGCAGCTGATCGCGATGGCCCGCGCACTGGCCGGCGCGCCGCGCATCCTCTTCCTCGACGAGGCCACCTCCAATATCGACAGTGCCACCGAGCGGCTGATCACGGAAGCGCTGCGCGAACTGCACGGCCGCGTGACCGTGGTCGCGATTGCCCATCGTCTGTCGACGATACGTGAGGCCAATCAAATCGTCGTGCTCAACCACGGCCGGCTGGCCGAGCGCGGCGATCACGAGGCCTTGATGGCGATCGAGGGCGGGCTCTATCAGCGCCTGGTAACGCTGCAGTCGCTGCAGTCGCTGCAGTCCGACGATGAGAATGAGGAGCTCGAGCCGTCGCAGGCCTGAGCCCGCTCAAAGCATCAGCGCCAGCCGCTCCAGGATCAGCACGGCAAAGAATCCCAGCCCGGCAATCACCAGCCATTTGATGATCAGGAGGCCGCGCTGACGCCAGCGCACCTGGCCGGTGGCGATGGACAGCGCAAAGCACAGCACGCTGGCCGCCATCAGCAGGCCAAAGATCAGGCGAAACAGCATCATCGTGCGTGCTCCTCGGGCGCCGTGCTCACCAGGCCGGCGCCAGCTGGGCAAAGCCCTGCGGTGCTGCCGCTTCCTGCTCGAAGCTGACGTACTCATAGGCCTCGGCATCGGCCAGCAGCTCGCGCAACAGGATGTTGTTCAGCGCATGGCCGCCCTTGAACGAGGTGTAGGCGGCCAGCAGCGGGCCGGCCACATGCATATCGCCGATGGCGTCGAGGATCTTGTGCTTGACGAACTCGTCGTCGTAACGGAGGCCATCGGCATTGAGCACGCGGTAGTCGTCAACGACGATGGCGTTGTCCATCGCGCCGCCCAGCGTCAGGCCGCGCGAGCGCATCAGCTCGATGTCGCGGGTCATGCCAAAGGTGCGGGCACGGGCAATCTCTTTCTTGTAGCTGCCGGCGCCCATATCGAAGGTGTACTGCTGACCGGTGGCGGCCACGGCCGGGTTGTCGAACTCGATCTGGAAGGACAGGCTGTAGCCATGCTTGGGCTCCAGGCGGGCCCACATCAGCCGCTTGCCTTCCCCGCGGCGCACCTCGATGGTCTTCTTGACACGAAGAAAGCGCTTCGGCGCCTCCTGCAGCGCAATGCCCGCGCTTTGCAGCAGGAAGACGAAGCTGGCGGCCGAGCCGTCCAGGATGGGCACTTCGTCGGCATTGATGTCGACATAGAGATTGTCGATACCCAGGCCGGCGCAGGCCGACAGCAGGTGCTCGATGGTCTGCACCCTGGGGGCGCCGGGGTCGCCGCCGGGGCTGACCGTCGTCGCCATGCGCGTGTCGCACACCGTGTCGGGCCGCACCGGGATGTCCACCGGCGTGTTCAGATCGATGCGGCGGAACACGATGCCGGTGTTGGGTGCCGCAGGGCGCAGCGTCATTTCAACCTTCTGCCCGCTGTGTATGCCCACGCCAACCGCCCGTGTCAGCGCCTTCAGGGTTCTTTGCTTGACCATGGGCCGCATTGTCCCCGATCGCGACAAAACCTGCCTGTGCCAGGCTTCACGCCGTGCTGCCGGGCTCGGGCGTCTCCGTGCTGCTGCGGCCCTCCCGCTGCACCGGCAGGCGCAGCGACAGCCGCGTGCCCTGGCCGGGCTTGCTGTCGATGTGCAGCGTGCCGCCCAGGCGCTGGGCGCGCTTGACCTGGCTGCGCAGGCCGCGACCCTTTTGCGCGGTGGCCATGTCAAAGCCCTCACCATCGTCCTCGACGCGGATCTCGATGCGCTCGCCCAGATCGCGAGTGGCAATGCGTACCCGGTGCGCCCGCGCATGCTTGAGCACATTGTTCAGCCCCTCCTGCAAGAGCCGCAGCACATGCAGCGCATCGGGTGGCTCCAGCCAGGGCAGCGGGGGCAGATCTTGCACATCCCATTCCAGCGTCAGACCGCCGACCTGCAGGCGCTTGCCAAGCCGGTAGCGCATGGTCGCCAGCAGCGAGACGATGTCGTGGCCGACTGGTTCCAGCGAGTCGATCACCAGACGCAAATCGTCGACGCATTCACGCAGCACTTCGACGACCCGATCCTGCTCCATGGTGCCCTGTTCCACCGCCACCATGGCCGACAGCAGCGAGGAGCCGAGGCCATCGTGCATATCCTGCATCAGCCGCTGGCGCTCCAGCAGCAGTGCCTGCTGGCGCTCCGACTCGCGCAAGCGATCGTGTTGGGCCTGCAGTTCACGCTCCTGAGCGCCGAGGCGTTCTGCCAGGTGCTCATTGGCCGATTCGACCTGCTGCAATGCCGCCAGGTAACGGCGCCGCACCGCGTAAAGAAAGCTGGCGATGATGACCAGTGTGGCGTAAGGCATCAGGTAGACATGCTCGGGCCAGGCCCAACCCGCCAGCAGCGCCAGATCATGAACACCGAGCAGCAGGCCCAGAATCAGGCTGGCAACGATCAGCTGCATCTCCCGGCTGCCCTCGCGCCAGGCCTCACGGCTGACGAAGGCAGTGCCGATCAGGCCGACGCTGGCATTAGCGATGTGCTGGGCCACCACGGTGTCGTAGGCCTGGCTCCAGGGCAGCGTGAAGATGCTGGTGAGCAGCACAAACAGGGCCATCAGGCGCTCGAAGCGCGGATGCTGGACCTTGGCAAAGCGCAGCGCAAACAGATAGGTCAGCAGCATCACCCAGGCCATCGAGGCATGGGTCATCCACCAGAACCAGTGCAGCACCAAGGGCGAGCGCGGCAGGTCCATGTGGTAGTGCAGGTTGCGCAGCAGCCAGCCCAGGCTGGCCAGCGCGAAGAGCAGATAGGCCGGCTCATGGCGACGGCGCCACCAGAGCGAGAGCGCGAACAGCGCCAGCACCACCAGGGTCATGCCCGTCGCCTGCGGCACGGTGATCTGCAGGGCCCAGCGGCGCTGCTGTAGGACCTCAAGATCCTCGCGGGCGCCCAACCAGGCGCTGGACACCGTGTAGCTGCCCTGGGTATGGGTAGGCACCGCCACCACCAGCTCCAGCGCCCGGTCCGCGTGCAGACTGGTCAGCGCACCTGGAATCACCGCCCACAGCGGCCGCACCCATTGCTCGCGCACGCCGCTCTGGTTGTCGAACACCGGGCGCCAGCCTTCGTCGGTGCGGACCAGCACCGCCGTGGCAAAACCTACGACCCGCGGCATGTAGAGCGCCACGCTGGTTGGCCACTGACCTTGCGGCGGCGCATAGCGGAAGCGGTACCAGCGCATCTGCACACGTTGGCGACCGCCGAAATCGGCGCTGGCGGCGCGGGTCTGCACATCGGGCAAGCTGACGCGCTGCCAGGCCTGCGCCTCATCCGGCGGATGCAGATGGGCCGGCAGGCTGCTGGCACTGCCATCAACGGCCCGCAGCGCCGCCCACCAGGCGCGCAAATCCTCGCGGCTCCAGTCGGACACGGCGACGTCCGCGCTCAGCGAGCGATCGCCCTCGCGCAGCAGCGCTGGGTCGGGCTGGATGCGCACCTGAGCCGCCACGCCGCTCCCCATGCTCAGCAGGCAGCTGAGCCAGACCAGGCGCCACAGCGCCCCCAGCGAACACAGGCGCAACAGGAAATGGGGAGTCATGCCAAGGCCAGAGATGGCGAGAAAACCAGGAGTTGGCGTCGTCCGTTTGGCGGCGACGCCTGACCACGCCAATACCCGTAGGTACGCGCGGCCGGACCACCGCGCAGTCTGCCAAGATCGGCCTGCGCCGCCTAGACCTCAGGCCGCCCCATCCGCATGGGCGCCACGACTGTTACAAAGCCACACAGCTGCAGTCCCATGGCTTGCTCGCTCGTTGTAATGAAAAAAGCCAGCACACCGCGAACGGCAGGCTGGCTGTTTTGACGGCGCCGAAACGCTGCCGCAGGGCTTGCTTGATCCGACCGAATCAGTCCGCCTGCTTGCGCAGGAAGGCCGGGATCTCGATTTCGTCCATGCCGTTCGACGACAAGGCCTCGACCTTGGCGGCAGCGGTACGGCCATGACGCCAGACGCTGGGCACGCTCATGCCACCGAAATCATTGCCTCCGAGCGCAGCGGCCGGCGAGGCCGTTACCGTGCCCTGGCCCGGCGCCTGGCCCATGATGACCGGCTGGGTCAGCACCGGCATATTGTCGGTACCGGTGCGCTGCACGACTTGCTGCACCACTTGCAGCGGCGCCTGCTGGCGGGCACGCTGGGAGGACAGGCCGGTGGCGATCACCGTCACACGCATCGCATCGCCCAGGCTTTCGTCGTAGGCGGTGCCGTAGATGATGTGCGCATCTTCGGCGGCGTAGCGCTTGATGGTGTTCATCGCATTGCGCGATTCGCTCAGCTTGAAATTGCCCTTGGCTGCGGCGATCAGCACCAGCACGCCGCGCGCGCCGGACAGATCGATGCCTTCCAGCAGCGGGCAGGCCACGGCCGCCTCGGCGGCCTTGGTGGCGCGGTCCGGGCCGGTCGCTTGCGCGGTGCCCATCATGGCCTTGCCGGGCTCGCTCATCACCGTCTTAACGTCTTCGAAGTCGACGTTGACCAGGCCGGGGATATGGATGATGTCGGAGATACCGCCGACGGCATTCTTCAGCACATCGTTGGCGTGAGCGAAGGCTTGATCCTGCGTGACGTCGTCGCCCAGCACATCGAGCAGCTTCTCGTTCAGCACGACGATCAGCGAATCGACGTTGGCTTCCAGCTCGGCCAGGCCGGCGTCGGCCGCCTTGATGCGGCGATTGCCTTCGAATTCAAACGGCTTGGTCACCACACCGACGGTGAGAATGCCCATGTCCTTGGCCACACGGGCGATCACCGGTGCGGCGCCGGTGCCGGTGCCGCCGCCCATGCCGGCGGTGATGAACAGCATGTGGGCGCCGGCGATCGATTCGCGGATGCGCGCCTCGGCCTCTTCGGCGGCGGCCTTGCCCATCTCAGGCTTGGCGCCAGCGCCCAGACCGGTGCTGCCCAGCTGCAGGAGCTGATCGGCCTTGGAACGATTGAGGGCCTGGGCATCGGTGTTGGCGCAGATGAACTCCACACCCTGAACGCCCTGGTTGATCATGTGCTCGACCGCGTTGCCGCCGCCGCCACCGACACCAATCACCTTGATTTGCGTGCCTTGATCAAACTCTTCAATCATCTCGATTGCCATAACAAACCTCCTTCAGCAATTGTGCATTTGCCAAGAGTAAAAAACCACAGGGATGACCCTCTTTTTCAGCGCCAGGACCGATATTTCCTGTTTTTTAGCGCTGCAAACCACATCCCCGACTTCACCCAGCGACATACATCGTCGAATCGCCGCCGCAGCGGCCGCTTCGACCTCAGAAATTTCCCAAAAACCAATCCTTGGCACGGCCAAACAGCGTCTTCACCGAACCGGCCTGCTGCGCCGCCTTCAAACCCCGGGTGCGCGACAGCCGCGCCTCTTCCAGCAGCCCCATCACGGTGCCGGAACGGGGATTGGCGACCATATCGAACAAGGCGCCGCTATAGGTCGGATTGCCGCGGCGCACCGGTTTGAGGAAGATGTCCTCGGCCAGTTCGACCATACCCGGCATCACCGAAGCACCGCCGGTAATGACGATGCCGGAGGACAGCAATTCTTCGTAACCACTGTCACGAATCACTTGCTGGACCAGCGAATAGATTTCCTCGACACGCGGCTCGATCACACCGGCCAGCGCCTGTTTTGACAACATCCGCGGCGAGCGGTCGCCCAAACCCGGCACTTCAACCTGATCGGCCGGATCGGCCAGCAATTGTTTGGCCACACCATGCTCGACCTTGATTTCCTCGGCATCCTTGGTCGGCGTGCGCAGGGCCATGGCAATATCGCTGGTGATCAAATCCCCGGCGATCGGTATCACGGCGGTATGGCGAATCGAGCCGCCGGTGAATATCGCCACGTCGGTGGTGCCGGCACCGATATCGACCAGGGCCACACCGAGATCGCGCTCGTCGGCGGTCAGCGCGGCATGGCTGGAGGCGCTGGGATTGAGCACCAGCTGCTCGACTTCCAGACCGCAGCGGCGCACGCATTTGACGATGTTTTCGGCGGCACTTTGGGCGCCTGTGACAATATGTACCTTGACCTCGAGGCGGCCACCGCTCATGCCAATTGGCTCTTTGACCTCGTGGCCGTCAATGACGAATTCCTGCGGTTCGACCAATAACAGGCGCTGATCGTTCGGGATATTGATGGCCTTGGCGGTTTCAACCACCCGGGCGACATCGACCGGCGTGACCTCTTTGTCGCGCACGATCACCATGCCGGTCGAGTTCTGGCCGCGAATATGGCTGCCGGTGATGCCGGTAAAAACGCGGGAGATTTTGCAGTCGGCCATCATTTCGGCCTCTTTCAAGGCCTGCTGGATCGATTGCACCGTTGCGTCGATATTGACCACGACACCGCGCTTCAAACCATGCGAGGGGGCAACGCCGAGACCGGCAATGCGCAATTCGCCATTGCCCATCACCTCGGCCACCACCGCCATGATCTTGGCCGTGCCGATATCCAATCCAACGACCAAATCCTTGTATTCCTTGGCCATGCCAGTCCTTTAGTTTTTCTTTGCACCGCCCTTTGGCGGGGTGGGGGTGGTCGAAACTCCACGCAAGCGCAGTGCATAACCGTCGCCATGGCGCAGATCGGCCGACAGCAAATCAGTTTTGTAGCGCGAGGTGATCTGTTGAATGCTGGCCACGAACTGGCCATATCGGGCGAGTACCTCGGCATCGCTGCCGCGCCCCAGTTCGATATGCGAACCCTTGGCCAGGGTGATCCGCCAGGAACCGCGGCCGGACAAATCCAGCCGCTCGATCGAATCGTCCAGCCGGGCGGTCTGGGTCTGCAACTGCTGCCAGAGTTTCAGCATATGGGCCGAGGCATGGGCCGGGCCGGACAGCAGCGGCAGGTCTTCGTCTTCGACATCGCCGAGATTGGCCTGGAAGACTTCGCCGAAGCTGTTGACCAGCAGGCGCTCGACGGTGGCATCGCTGTCGGCATCGGCGCCCTCGGGCTTGGTTTCCCAATACGCCGCCGGCTTGTGTTCTTCCAGGCTGACCTTGAGCCGGTTCGGCCAGACCCGCTGCACCACCGCGTGGCGCACCCAGGGCACCGCCTCGAAAGCAGCGCGGGCCTGCTGCAGATTCATGCTCAGAAAGCTGCCGGCCAGGCGTGGCACCGCATTGGCGCGCAGCGAGGCGGCGCTGTTGCGGCTGACCTCGCCCTCGACCTGCACCGCGCGAATCGCAAACACCGGCTGGCGCATCAGGCGCTGCAGCGCCAGCGTCAGCACCGCCGCCGCCAGGCCAAGCAGCAGCAAGGCCGTGACACCGTTCATCAAACGGATGTCCGGCGGCAGCGGCTGTTGGGCTTGGGCGGCGCGCATGGCTGGGTGTGGTCAGACGGATTGAACTCAGGTCCGACCGGCAATGCCGGGCACCTTGCCATCCAGCCGGGCCTGGCTGAGCAGCCACAAGCAGAGCTGCTCATAGCTGATGCCGGCGTGGGCGGCCGACTTGGGCACCAGCGAATGCGAGGTCATGCCCGGCGAGGTATTCAACTCGAGCAGGAAGGGCTTGTTGTCGCGCTTGCGCAGCATCAGATCGGCGCGCCCCCAGCCGCGGCAACCCAGCGAGCGAAAGGCAGCCAGCGCCAGCGCCTGCACCTCGGCTTCCAGCGGCGCCGGCAAATGGCCCATCAGATAGCGGGTGCTGTTGGTGAAGTACTTGTTCTGGTAGTCGTAATTGCCATCGACTGCCTCGATCTGTATCACCGGCAGCGCGAAGGCCTGCTCGCCCTCGCCCAGCACCGGGCAGGTCAGCTCCGGGCCGTCAATGAATTCCTCGCAAAGGATCTCGTCGTCGTAGCGCGCGGCCAGCTGAACCGCATCCTGCATCTGCGAATAGCCGATCACCTTGGAGATGCCAATCGTCGAGCCCTCGTGCGGCGGCTTGACGAACACCGGCAGGCCCAGTTCGTCAGGGATGGTGATCACGCGCTCACGCGTCAGCGCATTCGCCTTGAGGCTGAGCCAGCGCGGCGTCGGCAGGCCATCAGCCAGCCAGAGCCGCTTGGTGGTGATCTTGTCCATCGCGATGGCCGAAGCCATCACACCGGAGCCGGTATAGGGAATGCCCAGCAACTCCAACGCGCCCTGCACCGTGCCGTCCTCGCCATGGCGGCCATGCAGCGCAACAAAGCAGCGATCAAAGCCCTCGGCCTTGAGCTCATGCAGGCCACGCTCGGCCGGGTCAAAGGCATGGGCGTCAACGCCCTGGCTGAGCAGTGCCGCCAGCACGCCGGGGCCGGACATGGTCAGCGAAACCTCGCGCTCGGCGGACGCGCCGCCGGCCAGCACGGCCACCTTGCCGAGGGCCTTGACATCGATATTCAGATCCAAGCTCATGGCTGGACACCCTTCTTCAACAGTTCCACCGTTCGTGCCGGCACCGCGCCGATCGAGCCCGCGCCCATCACGATCACCACATCACCATCGCGGCTGGCCGCGGCAATCGCCTGCGGCAAGGCCGTCACCTCGCTCACCAGCTGCGCGCCTGGCAGCTGCGCCTGCAGCGCTGCCGCCGTGGCACCGGCAATCGGCGCCTCGCCAGCGGCATAGACCTCGGTCAGCAGCACCGCATCAAAGCCGGTCATCACGCGGACGAAATCGGCAAAGCAGTCGCGCGTACGGGTGTAGCGGTGCGGCTGGAAAGCCAGCAGCAGACGCCGGCCCGGGAAAGCACCCCGAGCGGCGGACAGCACCGCGGCCATCTCGACCGGGTGGTGGCCATAGTCGTCGATCAGCGTGAAGCGACCGCCATCGGCCGCCGGCAACTCGCCATAGCGTTGGAAGCGTCGGCCGACGCCACCAAACTTGGCCAGCGCGGCGACGATGGCCGCGTCGGGCAACTCCAGCTCGGTCGCCACAGCAATCGCGGAGAGCGCATTCAGCACGTTATGCATGCCGGCCAGGTTCAGCGTGACCTGCAACTCAGGCAGCTGGCCGCGGCCATCGCGACGCAGCACCTTGAAGCGCATCTGGCCACCGGCCAGCGCCTCGACATCGACCGCGCGCACCGCATTGCCCTCGCCCAGGCCATAGCTGACGATGGGCCGCGACACCAGCGGCATGATGGAGCGCACACCCTCGTCGTCGCCGCAGAGGATGGCCGCGCCGTAGAAAGGCATCTTGTGCAGGAAGTCGACAAAGGCCTGCTTCAGCCGCGCGAAGTCGTGGCCGTAGGTGTCCATATGGTCGGCGTCGATATTGGTGACGACGGCCATCATCGGCAGCAGGTTCAGGAAGGAGGCATCGGACTCATCGGCCTCAACGACGATGAACTCGCCCTGCCCCAGCGCCGAATTGGCGCCGGCGCTGTTGAGTTTTCCGCCGATCACAAAGGTCGGGTCGACGCCCGCCTCGGCCAGCACGGTGGTGACCAGCGAGGTGGTCGTCGTCTTGCCGTGGGTGCCGGCAATGGCGATGCCCTTCTTCAAGCGCATCAGCTCGGCCAGCATGATGGCGCGCTGCACCACCGGGATGCCGGCGGCACGCGCGGCAATCACCTCGGGGTTGTCGGCGCGCACGGCGGTCGAGGTCACCAGCACCTGGGCGCCGGCAATCTGCTCGGCCGCATGGCCGATGAAGACGCGCAAGCCCAGGGCGGCCAGGCGCTCGGTCGTGCTGCTGGCGCCCTGGTCGGAGCCGGACACCGTGTAGCCGAGGTTGAACAGGATCTCGGCGATGCCGCTCATGCCGGCGCCGCCGATGCCCACGAAGTGGATGTGTTTGATCGCGTGTCTCACCGCTGCACCAGTCTTTCAATTTCATCGGCCACACGCGAGGCCGCCCGCGGCCGCGCCAGCGCGCGCGCCTTGTTGGCCATTTGCAGCAGCTGTTCGCGGTTCAGGCTGCGCAGCAGCGCTTCCAGGCCTTCGGCCGTCAGCTGCGGTTGCGGCAGATGCAGGGCGGCGCCATGCTGGGCCATGAACTGCGCGTTGTCGCGCTGATGCGAGGTGGTGGCCACAACCAGCGGCACCAGCACCGCCGGCACGCCGGCCGCGCACAGCTCGCTGACCGTCACCGCGCCGGCGCGGCAGATGATCAGGTCACAGTCGGCCAGGCGCTGGGCCATATTGTCGATGAAGGGCAGGATCTCGGCCTGCACACCAGCGGCCTGGTAGCCGGCCTGCACCGTGCTCAGATTGGCCTGGCCGGTCTGGTGCGTGACGATGGGCCGCTCCACGGCCGCGAAGCGCTTCAAGGCCTGCGGCAGCACCTCGTTGATGGCCCTCGCGCCCAGCGAACCACCGACCACCAACACCCGCAGCGGCCCGCTGCGGCCTGCAAAGCGCGCCGCCGGCTCGGCCAGCGCCTCGATCTCGGCGCGCACCGGATTGCCGGTCAGCACTGCCTTCTTGGTCGACGCCGCCGCGGCGCCGTCAAAGCCGAAGGCGATGCGCTGGGCAAACGGCGTCAGGCTGCGGTTAGAGAGCAGCATCGCCGCGTCGGCATTGACCAGCATCAGCGGGCGGCGCATCAGCCAGGCCATCAGGCCGCCGGGGAAGCAGACATAGCCACCCATGCCCAGCACCGCATCGGCGCTGCGGCTGGCGAACACCTGGCGCGACTGGCCCAGCGCCTTGATCAGCGTGCCAATGCCGCGCAGCGCATGCATCAGGCCCTTGCCGCGCAGGCCGGCAAAGGCCAGCCGGTCCAGCGGCAGGCCCGAGGGCGGCACCAGCTTGTTCTCCATGCCCTGCTCGGTGCCCATCCAGCTGACGCTCCAGCCGCGGCGCTGCATCTCCTCGGCCACGGCCAGGCCCGGGATGATGTGCCCGCCGGTGCCGGCGGCCATGATGACGAGGTGGCGGGTGCTCATGCTCGGCCTCCTCGCATGAGTTGTCTGTTCTCGATGTCAATCCGCAGAACAATCGCCAGCGCCACGCAGTTCATCAGGATGGCCGAACCGCCGAAGGACAGCAGCGGCAGCGTCAGGCCCTTGGTCGGCAGCGCGCCCAGGTTGACGCCCATATTGATGAAGCCCTGGCCGCCCATCCAGATGCCAATGCCCTGGGCATAGAGCCCGGCAAAGACGCGGTCCAGCGCAATCGCCTGGCGGCCGATGTGGAACAGCCGGCGCGACAGCCAGAAGAAGGCCAGGATCACCGTGGCAACGCCGACAAAGCCCAGCTCCTCACCGATCACCGCGAGCAGGAAGTCGGTATGCGCCTCGGGCAGGTAGTGCAGCTTTTCCAGGCTGGACCCCAGGCCCTGGCCGAACAGCTCGCCGCGGCCAAAGGCGATCAGCGAGTGGGTCAGCTGATAGGCCTTGCCCTGGGCGTACTTCTCGTCCCAGGGGTTCAGGTAGGCAAAGATACGTTCGCGGCGGAATTCGCTGAAGGTGATCATCAGCACGAAGGCGCCGATCAGCACCGCGACGATCAGGAAGAACATCCGGCCGTTGACACCGCCGAGGAACAGGATGCCCATCGCGATCGCGGCGATCACCATGAAGGCGCCCATGTCCGGCTCGGCCAGCAGCAGCACGCCGATCACCGCCAGCGAGGCCGCCATCGGCCAGACCGCCTGGACGAAGTTCTCCTTCACGTCCATCTTGCGCATCATGTAGTTGGCCGCGTACATGGCAATCGCCAGCTTGGCCAGCTCGGAGGGCTGGAAGTTCATCACGCCCAGCGGCAGCCAGCGCCGTGCGCCGTAGACGACCTTGCCCACGTGCGGAATCAGCACCGCCACCAGCATCACCAGCGAGACGACGAAAAGCCAGGGCGCCAGCCGCTCCCAGGTGCTGACCGGCACCTGCACCGTGATCAGCGCGCCGACCAGACCGAAACCGATGGCGACGATGTGCCGCGTCAGGAAATGGGTAGGCAGGTAGTTGGCGAAGCGCGGGTTGTCCGGCATCGCGATCGAGGCCGAATAGACCATCAGCAGGCCCAGGGCCAGCATCGCCAGCACCACCCAGACGAGGGTCAGATCAAAACCCAGCATCTTGGTCGGCTGGCCGGCCGAGGTCGACACCCAGTCGCGCACCGGCACATCGCTGCCCGCCGCTTCCTCGCGGCGGAACAGACCGCGCAGGCGGGCGCCGAAGCCGCCACTGCCGCCATCGCTGTTGCTGTCGAGCCGTGCGCTCATCAGGCGAGGCCCTCGTCAGCCGCCATCGCCTGCACCTCGTCAACAAAGACCTGGGCGCGATGGGCATAGTTGCGGAACATATCCAGGCTGGCGCACGCCGGGCTCAGCAGCACGCTGTCGCCGGTCTGCGCCTGCGTCAGGCACCAGCGGGTGGCGGCCTGCAGCGTGTCGAAGCGCTCTTGCGGCAGCTCGACGGCAGCCAGTTGCAGCGCGGCGGCGATCTGCTCGGCATCGCGACCAATCAGCGCCACCGCACGGGCGTGGCGGGCCAGCGGTTCGGCCAGCGGGCTGAAGTCCTGCCCCTTGCCATCGCCGCCCAGAATCATCAGCAGCTTGGCCGGCGCCCGGTCCAGCCCCAGGCCGCTGATCGCGGCGACGGTGGCGCCGACATTGGTGCCCTTGGAATCGTCGTAGAAATCAACACCGCGAATGCTGGCCACATACTCGACCCGGTGCGGCTCGCCGCGGTACTCGCGCAGTGCATGCAGCATGGGCGCCAGCGCGCAGCCGGCGGCCGAGGCCAGCGCCAGCGCGGCCAGCGCATTGGCCGCGTTGTGGCGGCCACGCACGCGCAGTGCATCGGCCGGCATCAGGCGCTGCAGGATGATTTCTTCCTCTTCGTCCTTGCGGCGCTTGATCGTCTCATCGACCTCGCGGGCGCGCACCAGCCAGGCCATGCCGCCTTCGCTGACCAGGCCGAAATCGCCCGGCCGGTCCGGCGCATCGAGGCCAAAGCGGCAGACCCGGCGCGACTGCAGCCGCGTCGGCCGGCCCCGGCCCTGCTTGACGGCCACCGGCGCCGGCACCATGGCCTCCACCTGCGCATCGTCGCGGTTGATCACCATCAGCGCCTGCTCACCAAAGATGCGCGCCTTGGCCCGGGCGTAGGCGGCCATATCGCCGTGCCAGTCCAGATGGTCCTGGGTCAGGTTCAGCACCGCGGCGGCGGTCGGCTCGAAGCCGTTGACCGTATCGAGCTGGAAGCTGGACAGCTCCAGCACCCAGACCTCGGGCAGATGCTCGAACACCGGCGGCTTGGGCGGCGGCGGCTTGATCGGCAGCGGCGCTTCGTCAAGCAGCGCATCGACCTCGTCCAGCGTGATGCCGGTAGCCGGCCCGACGGCGGCCACATCGGCTTGAACTTCGACGACCGGATCGCCCTCGGCAGCGGCCTCGGCCGGCGCAGCTTGCACTTCATCGGCGGCGCTGCCGGAGTCCTGCAGCGACTGCTCGGCCGGGGCCAGGTCTTGCGCGTCAGACTCCGCAGGCGCCACGGCTGCTTCGGCAACCGGCGCCTCAGTGCCTTCCGCGCCTTCCGCGCCTTCAGCCCCCTCAGCCGGTTCAGCCGGCTCAGCCACTGTCTCGGCGTTCGACCCGGGCGTCGGTTCCAGATCCATGGCCGCGCCCAGCAGGCCCAGCATGCTGGGGCCGATATTGCCGGCCACGGCGACGCGCTTGCCAGCGCGCTCGGCCAGCATCGCCGTCATGCAGGTGGTGGTCGTCTTGCCATTGGTGCCGGTGATCGCCAGCAGCGCCGGCTCGTAGCGCCGCTCAGCCTTCAGATCAGCCAGCGCGCGGGCGAACAGATCCAGCTCGCCCTGCACCGGAATGCCGGTCGCCTGTGCGAGCGCCAGCAGGGGCTTCAGCCGCTCATCCAGCGGCGACAGGCCCGGGCTCTTCAGCACCAGATGCACGCCCTGCAGCGCGGTTTCCGGCAGGTCGCCATGGAAGAACTCGGCGGCAGGCAGTTGCTCGCGCAAGGCCGCGAGCTGCGGCGGGTTCTCGCGCGAATCCCAGACCTGCAGCCGTGCCGCGCCATGACGGGCGCCCCAGGCCGCCATGGCCAGGCCAGAGTCTCCCAGACCCAGGATCAACAAAGACAGGCCCTGCAAATGCCTCATGCAAGCCTCTCGAAGAATTGCGCCGCCAAAACCCAGCGGAGCTCACGGATCCGGCTCCGCCGGTCCGTCGAGCTCGCCCCCTTCGAGGGGGCGCGCAGAGCGCGTAGGGGGTGGGTCATATGACTAGCGGAGCTTCAAGCTGGCCAGGCCGATGAGGCACAGCAGCATGGTGATGATCCAGAAGCGAACAACCACCTGGGTCTCCTTCCAGCCCGACTTCTCGAAGTGGTGGTGCAGCGGCGCCATCTTGAAGATGCGACGGCCCTCGCCGAACTTCTTCTTGGTGTATTTGAACCAGCTGACCTGCAGCATCACCGACATCACCTCGGCGACGAACACGCCGCCCATGATGCCCAGCACGATTTCCTGCCGCGTGATCACCGCCAGCGTGCCCAGCGCGCCGCCCAGTGCCAGCGCGCCCACATCGCCCATGAAGACCTGGGCCGGGTGGGTGTTGAACCACAGAAAGGCAAGACCTGCCCCCGCCATCGCGGCGCAGAAGATCAGCAGCTCGCCGCTGCCCGGGATGTAGGGAAAGAGCAGGTACTTGCTGTAGACCGAGGAGCCGGTCACATAGGCAAACACGCCCAGCGCCGAGCCGACCATCACCACCGGCATGATGGCCAGGCCGTCCAGCCCGTCGGTGAAGTTCACCGCATTGCTGGTGCCAACGATGACAAAGTAGGACAGGCCGATGAAGCCGAACACACCCAGCGGGTAGCTGACCGTCTTGAAGAAGGGCAGCATCAGGTCGGCGCGCGGCGGCAGCTCGGTCGAGAAACCGCTGGTCACCCAGCGGAAGAACAGCTGCACGACGCCGAGGATGGAAGTCTCCGACACGCTGAACGCCAGGTAGAGCGCAGCGGCGAGGCCGATCAGCGACTGCCAGAAGAACTTCTCGCGGCTGGCCATGCCCTCGGGGTTCTTGTCCACGACCTTGCGCCAGTCATCAACCCAGCCGACCGCACCAAAGCCCATGGTCACCACCATCACGACCCAGACGAATCGGTTGCTCCAGTCGAACCACAGCAGCGTCGAGATGCCGATGCCGATCAGGATCAGCACGCCACCCATGGTCGGCGTGCCGCTCTTGGCCAGGTGCTGCTGCACGCCGTACTCGCGGATGGGCTGGCCGATCTTCATTTCGGTCAGACGGCGGATCACCCAGGGCCCGAAGGCCAGGCCGATCAGGAGCGAGGTCATCGCTGCCATCACCGCGCGGAAGGTGATGTACTGGAAGACCCGCAAAAACCCCAGATCGGGATAGTGGTTCTGCAGCCACTGCGCCAGACTAAGCAGCATGCGAGCCTCCTGCGGCAGCCTGCAGCGCCGCGACAACCTTGCCCATCTTCATGAACTTCGACCCCTTGATGAGCACGTTCTGGAACTGCGGCGACTGATCCAGCGCCTGCAGCAAATCTTCTAGCGTCGCAAAGGCGCGTCCGGCACTACCTTGCCCGTAGGTGTAGGCGGCCGCGGCATCGGCGGCAGCACTGCCGGCCGTCCACAGCGCGGCGACACCACGTGCGGCCGCATAGGCGCCCACCTCGCGGTGGAAGGCCGGGCCCTGGTCGCCCACCTCGCCCATATCGCCGAGCACCAGCCAGCTGGCGCCCGGCATTTCAGCCAGCACATCGATGGCGGCGCGCACGCTGTCCGGGTTGGCGTTGTAGCTGTCGTCGATCAGCGTGATGCGCCGGCCTTGCAGCTGCAGCTGTTGCGGGCGCGAGCGCCCGGCCACTGGTTGAAAATCCTCCAGGCCGCGCACGACGGCGGCCAGCGGCGCACCGGCGGCCAGCGCGCAGGTGGCAGCCGCCAGGGCGTTGCGCACATTGTGCAAACCGACGACGCTGAGCACCACCGGGGCATCGCCGGCCGGCGTTTGCAGCTCCAGCGCCCAATGACCCGCATCCATCCAGCGTGCCCGGCCCATCACATCGGCCTGCCCTTGCAAGGCAAAGCTGAGGTGCGCGCGCGCGCCGGCCAGCTGGTGCCAGATCGGCGCGCAGGCATCCTCGGCCGGGAACACCGCCACACCGGCGGCGCCCAAGGCCTTGATGACCTCGCCGTTCTCATGCGCGGTGGCCTCGACGGTCTGCAGAAACTCCTGATGCTCGCGCTGGGCGTTGTTGACCAGAGCCACCGTTGGCTGTGCCATCGCGGCCAGCGGCGCGATCTCGCCGACATGGTTCATGCCCAGCTCGACGACGGCCGCGCGGTGCCACTGCACCTCGTTCTGGCGCAGGCGCAACAGCGTCAGCGGCACGCCGATGTCGTTGTTGAAGCTGCCCTCGGTGGCCAGCGCCCCCTCGCCCACCCAGGCGCGCAGGATGCTGGCGATCATCTGCGTGACCGTGGTCTTGCCATTGCTGCCGGTCACCGCAATCACCGGCAGCTCGCAGCGGCGACGCCAGCCGGCGGCCAGCGCGCCCAGGGCGGCGCGGGCATCGGGCACCTCGATGCCAGCCAGACCGGCGGCCTCCAGGCCGCGCTCGGCAATCGCCGCGGCAGCACCGGCCGTGCGGGCCTGCGGCAGAAACTCGTTGGCATCGAAGCTGTCGCCGCGCAGGGCGACGAACAGATCGCCGGCCTGCAGGCTGCGCGTGTCGGTGTACACGCGGTTCAGGCGGATGGCGCCATCGCCAATCAGGCGCGCGCCGGGAATGGCCGGCTGCAGCAGCGCGAAGGCCTCGGCCAGGCTCAACATATCGGTACTCACAGGCCCGCCCTCGCGATCAGCGCCAGCCGCGCTTCGTCCACGTCGGAGAAAGGCAGGCGCTCGCCGGCAATCTCCTGATAGTCCTCATGCCCCTTGCCGGCCACCAGCACCACATCGCGGGCGTCAGCTTCCAGCACGGCCTGCGCAATCGCCGCGCGGCGATCGGCCAGCACCAGGCGCGGCGCGGCGGCGTCCAAACCAGCTTCGATATCGGCCAGGATCTGTTCGGGCACCTCGTGGCGCGGGTTGTCGCTGGTGATGATCACGCGCGCCGCCAGCCGCGCAGCAATCGCGCCCATCAGCGGCCGCTTGGCGCGATCGCGATTGCCGCCGCAGCCGAACACGCAGAGCAGCTTGCCGCCGCGGGCCGCGGCCAGCGGCTGCAGCGCCTGCAGCGCCTTGTCCAGCGCGTCGGGCGTGTGGGCATAGTCGACCACCAGCTGCGGCAGCTCGCGGCCATTGCCGACCCGCTGCATGCGGCCCGGCACCGGCGTCACCAACGCGGCCACACGGGCCACATCGGCCAGCGAATGGCCCAGCGCACGCAGGCCGCCGATCACGGCCAGCAGATTCCCGACGTTGTACTCACCGATCAGCCCGGTCTCGACCAGCAGCGGCGCCGCGCCCTGCTCCTGCAGCGTGAAGGCCAGGCCGCCGGCGCGGTAATGCAGGTCCAGCGCGGCCAGGCGCACATCATTGCGATTGAGACCGTAGCTCCAGACGTCCAGCCGGCCGGCCAGCTCGATGGCCAGCGCCGCGCCCTTGGCATCGTCGGCATTGAGCACCGCCGATTGCAGGCCCGGCCAGTTGAACAGCGCGCGCTTGCAGGCCCAGTAGGCCTCCATGCTGCCGTGGTAGTCCAGATGATCCTGGGTGAAGTTGGTGAACAGCGCCACCTTGATATGGGTGCCGCCCAGCCGGTGCTCGTTGACACCGATCGACGAGGCCTCGATCGCGCAGGCGCCAAAGCCGTCCTGCTGCATCCGGTGAAAAGCCGCCTGCAACAGCACCGGGTCAGGCGTCGTCAGGCCGGTGTATTCGATCTGCGCCGGCTGGCCCGGCAGCGGCGGCTCGCCCACACCCAGCGTGCCGACCACGCCACAGCGCTGACCCAGCAGGGACAGCGCCTGCGCGGTCCACCAGGCAGTCGAGGTCTTGCCATTGGTGCCGGTGGTGGCCACCACATTCAGCGCCCTGGACGGTTCGCCGAAGTAGGCGGCGGCGATCAGGCCGGTCTTGGCGCGCAGGCCCGGCAGTGTGGCGACGCGGGCATCGGCAAAGCCATAGCGGGCCACATCCTCGTCTTCGACCAGGCAGGTGGCGGCGCCGGCCTCGAGCGCGGCATTGACGAACTCGCGGCCGTCACGGGTATAGCCGGGCCAGGCGATGAAGGCATCGCCGTGGTGGACGCGGCGGCTGTCGGTGCGCAGCTGGCCGGTGGTCCATTCCTGCAGCCAGCGGGCCGCGGCTTCAGGGGATTTCAGATGGGTCAGCATGTCAGGCCCTGGCAGCTGGAAAGGTTGGAAACGGAAGCCTGCTGGAGGCTCCAGAAAGAGGTACTGGCGGGCTCGACAGCGGCCTGGATGTGCGCCTTGACGTCCAGATCGGCCGGCACCTTGAGCAGGCGCAGGCTTTGCGCGACGACCTCGGCAAACACCGGGCCGGCGACACGGCCGCCATCGTGGAATTGCGCCGTCGGCTCATCGAGCATCACCGCGACGACGATGCGCGGCTTGCTGATCGGCGCCAGGCCGACAAACCAGGAGCGGTACTTGCTCTTGTTGTAGCCGGTGCCTTCCTGCTTGTAGGCGGTGCCCGACTTGCCGCCAACGCTGTAGCCGGCCACCTGCGCCTGCGGCGAGGTGCCGCCCGGGGCGGTGACGGTCTGCAGCATCTGGCGCATGGTGCGCGCCGTGGCGGCCGAGAACACGCGGCTGCCGGGCACGGGCTCGGCGCTGCCGCGCTTGAGCAGGGTCACCGGGATCAGCTCGCCATCGCGGGCGAACACGGTGTAGGCATGGGCCAGCTGGAACAGCGAGGCCGACAGGCCGTAGCCATAGCTCATCGTCGCCTGCTCGATGGTGCGCCAGCTCTTGTAGGGGCGCAGCCGGCCAGTCACGGCGCCGGGGAACTTGATGTCGGGCCGCTGGCCCAGGCCAATGGCGCTGAACATCTCGTGCAGCTCGCGCGCCGGCATCTGCAGCGCCATCTTGACGGTGCCGATATTGCTGGACTTCTGGATCACCTGCGCCACGGTCAGCGCGCCGGCGGCGTGGGCATCGGAGATCGTCGCGCCATTGATGGTCATCGTGCCCGGCGACACGTCAATGACGGTGTCGGGACGCACCCGGCCGCTGTCCAGCGCCAGGCTGACGGTGAACGGTTTCATCGTCGAGCCGGGCTCGAAGACATCGGTCAGCGCGCGATTGCGCAGCTGGGCACCGCTCAGATGCTGGCGCTCATCGGGCTTGTAGCTGGGGTAGTTGGCCAAGGCCAGCACCTCGCCGCTGAGCGTATCCAGCACCACCACCGAGCCGGCCTTGGCACCGTTGGCCTGCACCGCGTCGCGGATGCGCTGATAGGCGTAGTACTGCACCTTTGCGTCAATCGACAGGGCCAGATCATGGCCATTGACCGCCGGCACCCGCTCGCCGACGTCCTCGACGATGCGGCCCAGCCGATCGCGCACAACGGCGCGCTGCCCATCCTGCCCCTGCAAATCCTGCTGGTAGGCCAGCTCGATGCCTTCCTGGCCGCGCTCTTCCAGATTGGTGAAACCGACCACATGGGCGGCCGCTTCACCTTCCGGGTAGCGGCGCTGGTATTCACGTTCCTGGAACACGCCCTTGAGCTTCAAGGCCTGCAGCTGGGCCAGCTGCTGCTCGCTGGCGTGGCGCAGCAGCCAGACGAAGCGGCTGTTCGGATCGAGCTTCTTCTGCAGCTCTTCGGCACTGAGGCCGAGTGCGGCGGCCAGCGCGCGGCGCTTGGCCGGGTCGGCATCGACCTCGCCCGGAATCGCCCAGAAGGACGGCACCGCGACGCTGGTGGCCAGCAGCTGGCCACTGCGGTCGCTGATGCTGCCGCGGCTGGCCGGCAGCTCCAGCTGATGAACGGTGCGCACCTGCCCCTGCTTCTTGAAGAAGTCGGTGGCGATGGCCTGCACATAAAGCGTGCGGCCGAGCAGGCCAGCGAAGGCCAGGCCCACCAGGCCAAGCAGGAACTGCGAGCGCCAGGCCGGTGTCGGCGCGGCCAGCAGCGGGCTCTGGCCATAGCTGAGGCCATGGCTTTTGCCCAAGGTGCCGCGGCGCGGCATTGCGCGCTGCAGCGCCTGGATCAGGGGGGGCGACTTGAACTGCATCGCCGGCCTCAGAAGCTTTCCTCGACCGCCTGCGGCTTGCTGCTGGCGACGATCTGCGGCTTGACCTCTAGATCCGGCGGCACGCCCAGCTGACGCAGGGTTTGCGCGACGACGCGGCTGAACACCGGACCGGCCACCGCGCCGCCGTAGTGAACGCCATTGCTCGGCTCGTCGACCATCACGGCGACAACGATGCGCGGCTTGCTGACCGGCGCGACGCCGACAAACCAGGAACGGTACTTGTGACCAGCGTAGGTGCGGCCTTCCTGCTTGTGTGCGGTGCCCGACTTGCCACCGACGCTGTAGCCGCTGACCATCGCATCGGGCGCTGTGCCGCCGGGACCGGCAGCCATCTGCAGCATGGTGCGAACCTGCTGCGCCGTCTTCGGCGAGAAGACGCGGATGCCAGGCACCGGATCGCTGCTGGGCTGGCGCATCATCGTCACCGGTATCACCTCGCCATCGCGGGCAAACACGGTGTAGGCCCGGGCCAGCTGGAACAGCGAGGCCGACAGCCCGTAGCCATAGCTCATCGTCGCCTGCTCGATCGGACGCCAGGTCTTGAACGGGCGCAGCTTGCCGGTCACTGCCCCGGGGAAATTGATCTGCGGGCGCTGCCCCAGCCCGACGGCGGTGAACACCTCGTGCATCTCGCGCGCCTGCATCTGCAGCGCGAGCTTGGTGATGCCAACGTTGGACGATTTCTGGATCACCTCGGCGGCCGAGAGCACGCCATGCGGGTGGGCATCGGTGATCACCGAGCCGGTCACGGTCATGCGGCCCGGCGAGGTATCGATCGGTGTTTCCGGCGTCACCCGGCCGGTCTCCAGCGCCAAAGCCATGATGATGGGCTTCATCGTCGAGCCGGGCTCGAAGACGTCGGTCAACGCGCGGTTGCGCAGCTGCTCGCCAGAGAGGTTCTGGCGCGAGCCGGGGTCGTAGCTGGGGAAGTTGGCCAGTGCCAGCACCTCGCCGGTCTGCACGTCCAGCACCACCACCGAGCCGGCCTTGGCCTTGTGCTCGGCCACCGCGTCGCGGATGCGCTGGTAGGCAAAGAACTGCACCTTGGAGTCGATCGACAGATCGATATCGCGGCCATTCATCGCCGGCACGCGCTCGCCGGTGTCTTCGACCACACGGCCCAGGCGGTCGCGCACCACCGAGCGGGTGCCGTCACGGCCCTGCAGATCCTTCTGGAAGGCCAGCTCGATGCCTTCCTGGCCGCGCTCTTCCAAATTGGTGAAGCCCACCACATGGGCGGCCGCTTCACCTTCCGGGTATTGACGTTTGTACTCGCGGTCCTGGAACACGCCCTTGAGGTTCAGCGCCTTGATGCGCGCGGCCGTGTCGTCATCGGCCTGGCGGCGCAGAAAGACAAAACGTGTGGCCGGATCGAGGCGTTTGTCCAGCTCCTGGGCACTGAGGCCGAGAATCTTGGCCAGCTCGGCGCGTTTGACCGGATCGGCGTCCACTTCCTTGGGAAAGGCCCAGATCGAGGGCACGGCCACGCTGGAGGCCAGCACCTGGCCGCTGCGGTCGACGATGCGACCGCGACTGGCCGGCAACTCGACCGTGTGGGAATAGCGAGCCTCGCCCTGGCGCTTGAAGAACTCCTCGGCAATCACCTGCACATACAGGGCGCGAGCCAACAGACCAGCGAAGGCCAAACCGACCAGGGCAACCAGAAAGCGCGAGCGCCAGGGCGGCGTCTTGGACGCCAGCAGCGGACTGCTGGAGTAGCTGACCGCGCGCGTGTTCAGCGCCCGTGCACCGCTGCGCTTGCCTTGGCCAAACAGCTTGTCGCGCCAGCTCATGGCCGCGCTCCCTGGGCGGCAGCGCCGCCACCGGCGGCTGCCGATGCGGCGGCCTGCGGCGCGTTCAGCTCGACGCTGATCGCCGGCGTGATCGCGCGCATGCGCAGGCGCTCGCGGGCGACCTGCTCGACACGCAGATTGGTGGCCTGCGCATGGCGCTCGGCCAGCAGGCGTTGGTGATCGGCATCGAGCCGGCGGCCTTCGGTCTGGGCACGGTCGAGCTCGGTGAACAGCCGGCGCGCGTCATAGGCGCTGCGCACCAGATAGAGGCCGGACAACAGCACGGCCAGCAGCAGCACGAGGTTCAGCCGGCTCACCGCTCGCCTCCGCGCCGCCGCTCATGGACCGGCGGCAAGGGCGCCTCGGTGCGCTCGGCCACGCGCAGCACGGCGGAGCGCGAACGTGGGTTGGCGCGCACCTCGGCCTCGCTGGGCTTGATGCGGCCCAGCGCCTTCAGCACCAGGGCCTTGGGTGGCGCAAACATCGCGCGGCGGTCGACCACATCCTTGCTGTGGGTGGCAATGAAGTTCTTGACGATGCGGTCTTCCAGCGAATGGAAACTGATCACCGCCAGCCGCCCGCCGGGCGCCAGCAGCTGCAGCGCCGCATTCAGCCCCTGCTCGAGCTCCTCAAGCTCGGCGTTGACGAAAATCCGAAGCGCTTGAAATGTGCGCGTTGCAGGGTCCTGGCCCGGTTCGCGGGTTTTGACTGCACCAGCCACGACTTTGGAAAGCTCGGCAGTGCTTCGTACAGGACTCCCGCTTTCCCGGCGAGCAACAAGCGCCTTTGCAATCTGTGAAGCAAACCGTTCTTCCCCATAATTCCTGATGACCTCGGTGATGCTGCGTTCGTCGGCACGGGCGAGGAAGTCGGCGGCGCTTTCGCCCCGCGTCGTGTCCATGCGCATGTCCAGCGGCCCTTCAAAACGGAAACTGAAACCGCGGGCCGGGTTGTCGATCTGCGGGCTGGACACACCCAGGTCGAGCAGAATGCCCTGCACCTGCTGCACGCCCAGACTGTCCAACTGGGCCTGCATATCGGCGAAGGCGCTGTGGCAGATGGAAAAACGCGGGTCTGTGACCCGCGTCTCGCCCGTCGTGGCTGCCGCGATGGCCTCGGGGTCGCGATCGATCGCGATCAACCTCCCCTCGGGCGCCAGCCGGGTCAAGAGCAGCCGCGAGTGACCGCCGCGGCCAAAGGTGCCGTCGACATAAATGCCGGCCGGGTCATTGAGCACGCCGTCGACGGTCTCGTTGAGCAGCACGGTGGTGTGCGCAAAGCTGGGGGTGGCGGCGGCAGTCATCAGAAGCTGAAGTCCTTGAGGGCGTCCGGCAGTTCGGACTGCATCACCTGCGCCTCATGGGCCGCATAGGCCTGGGCATCCCAGAGTTCAAAGTGGCTGCCCATGCCGAGCAGCATCACGTCTTTTTGCAGGCCGGCGCTGGTGCGCAGCTCGGGCGCGATCAGCACGCGCGCGGCGGCATCGATCTCGACATCCTGGGCATTGCCGAGGAAGACACGCTTCCAGCCGGCCGCCGACATCGGCAGCGCCGCGATGCGGTCACGGAAGGTTTCCCAGGCCGAGCGCGGGAAGACCATCAGGCAGCCTTCGGGGTGCTTGGTGATGGTGAGCTGGCCGCCACAGAGGGCCTGCAGCACTTCGCGGTGGCGTGTTGGGACGGTCAAGCGCCCCTTGGCATCCATTGCCAAGGCACTTGCCCCCTGAAACACAAAATTCGCCACAGCGACCCACCAAATTGCAGTTTTTCCCACTTTACTTTCGGAACCCCGCAAGGTCAAGGAAAATCCGAGAAAAATCCAATGAAATCAATCACTTAGCAGCCATTGCTGGAGTTGATCGCGAGGCAAATATCGTTCAAAAAGAAGGACTTGCGAGTTGGTCTGCAAGTGCTGGATGAACAGTTGGGCACCTACAGTTCGGGAAAAACCCGCCGATAGCGCCGTATGGGTCGCAATGCCTGGGCGCCGACGTTGACGGGGTCGGACGCTGCGGAAGCGGCGATACTCGCCCACAGGCAGGCCAGCCCATCCGGGGCGCTTGCCCACCAAACCCAGATGTACGGGCGGAGGTCCGATTGAGCAGAAAAGCTTCGAGTTCGCTCTTTGTCGCGATCGCCACCGGCGCCAGCATCGGCCTGCTGCTGCCGGCCCTGATCGTCGGTGGTCTGCTGATCGGCTTGCGTGAACCCCAGGTGGCCGAGCAGACCCGCGAACGCGAGATGCAGGCCAAGCTCGATGTGCTGGCCAGCAGTCTGCCCGAGCTGCTCTGGAACCTCGACGCCGTGGCGGCCCGCGAGGTGGTAGCCGCCATCGTCAAGTCGCCCGAGGTGGTCGGCGTGCGCGTCAGCGACAGCTCGCAGGCCCTGCCCTTCATCCAGATGCGCTTTCCCGAGCGCCAGCTGGGCCATGTCTACAAGGCCGAGCGTGACATCAACCGCGGCGACAGCAAGATCGGCCATATCGAGATCGAGATCGACGATCACCTGGCCAGCGCCGCGCTGACCCGCCAGCGCTGGCTCTACGGTGCCACCGTCGGCGGCCAGATCCTGGTGTCCTTGGCGCTGATCCTGGCCTTGATGAACTCGCGCGTGATGCGCCCCTTGCGCGAGCTGGGCCGCTTTGCCAATGACCTGGCCGAGGGCCGTTTCTCCAGCGAGCTGCACAGCGGCAGCGACGACGAGATCGGCCGCCTGGGCGGCCATCTGGGCCATATGCGCGATGCGCTGGAGCAGCAGTTCGAATCGCAGCGGCAGCTGATCTCTCGCTTGCGCGGCATGGCCGAGACGGTGCCCGGCGTGGTCTACCAGCTGCGCCTGGGCAAGGATGGCCGCTTCAGCTTTGCCTATGTCAGCGAGGCGGTGAAGGACTACTTCCGCCTCAACGCCGCGGCACTGAGCAACGACGCGATGGCCTGGTTCGATCAGATCCATCCGGAAGACCGCCCGCTGGTGCAGGACAGCCTGGCCGCCTCAGCCCGCCACATGAGCCCCTGGCAGCAGGAGTTCCGCACCCACAATGCCGATGGCAGCGAGCGCTGGCTCTATGGCAATGCTATCGCCCAGTTGGACGACGATGGCGCGGTGATCTGGCACGGCTTCCTGACCGACATCTCCCGCCAGCGCCGCGATGCGCTGGAGCTGGAGCGCTACCGCCATCATCTGGAAGAGCTGGTCGAGGCCCGCACCCGTGAGCTGGAGCAGGCCACCAAGGCCGCCGAGGCGGCCAATCTGGCCAAGAGCGCCTTCCTGGCCAATATGAGCCACGAGATTCGCACGCCGATGAACGCCATCATCGGCCTGACCTATCTGGCCCGCCGCGACAGCCACGAGCCCGAGCAACAGGCGCGGCTGAAGAAGGTCGCCGACGCCGCCGAGCATCTGCTCAGCGTTATCAACAATGTGCTGGACTTCTCCAAGATCGAGGCCGGCAAGCTGCAACTGCAGAAGACCGAGTTCACCGTCACCCAGGTGCTCGACAGCATCGGCAGCATGCTGGCACCCCGCGCGGCCGAGAAGCATCTGCAGGTGCAGATCGATGTCGACGACGAACTGGGGCAGCGGCCGCTGATGGGCGATTCGCAGCGCATCTCCGAGGTGCTGCTGAACTTTGCCGGCAACGCACTGAAGTTCACTGATGAAGGCTTTGTGCGTTTGAGCGCCCATGTCAGCGCCGAACAGGGCGAGCAGCTGCAGCTGCGCTTTGAGGTGCTGGACAGCGGCATCGGCATCAGCGAGGAAGCGCAGCAGCGCTTGTTCCAGGATTTCGAGCAGGCCGACAGCTCCACCACCCGGCGCTACGGCGGCACCGGCCTGGGCCTGGCCATCTGCAAACGCCTCGCAGCGTTGATGGGCGGCTCGGTCGGTGTGCAAAGCGAACCTGGCCACGGCAGTCGCTTCTGGCTCGATCTGAGCGTTGAGAAGGCCATCCCGACGCCGGGCGCCGCCCCGCTGCACCGCAGCCAGGCGGCCAAGGAGCTGCTGCAGCAATTCAGCGGCACCAAGATCCTGCTGGCCGAAGACAACGCGGTGAACCAGGAAGTGGCCGTCGCGCTGCTGGACAGCGCCGGCATCAGCGTCGACGTGGCCGGCGACGGCCGCCAGGCGCTGGAGATGGCCAGCCAGGGCGACTACGCGCTGATCCTGATGGATGTGCAGATGCCACTGATGGACGGCCTGGATGCCACCCGCGCCATCCGCGCCACGACACAGGGCCGCGACATCCCCATCCTGGCGATGACGGCCAATGCCTTTGCCGAGGAGCGCCAGCGCTGCCTGGATGCCGGCATGAATGACCATGTGGCCAAGCCGGTGGTCGCCGAGCAGCTGTTCACCACGCTGAAGTTCTGGCTCGGCCGCAGCAGGCACAACAGCTGAACGCGGCAGTCTCGCGCCTGTGCACTCCAGCAACGAGGCGTTGCAGTGCCTCAGGCAAGCGCCTATGCTGCCCTCCATACCGGCGCCATTCAACGCCGGCGCCAGGGAGGCGCCATGTCTGCTGCCCAAAAACGGCTGTACTGCAGTCTGCCGTTGGCGATCTCGGCCATCTTTGCTGCGTTGGCCTTGCCGGCAAACAGCCGAAGCGCCGAACGCTTGGTACTCACCACCGAGGAATATCCGCCCTACAACATGGCTGATGCGCGCGGGCAGGTGACCGGCATCTCGACCGACATCGTTCGCGCCCTGCTCGACGGCCTGGGCTATGAGTACGAGATCCAGCTGCTACCCTGGGCCCGCGCGATTGCCATGGCCCGCACCCAGGTCAACACCTGCGTCTACTCGATGTCGCGCACGCCCGAGCGCGAGGCGCTGTACAAATGGGTGGGCCCGCTGGTCTATAACGACTGGACCCTGTTTGCGCGCAGCGGCGCCAGCCGTCCGGCCCATCTCGACGAGGCAATGAATATGCGCATCGGCAGCTACCAGGGTGATGCCATCGTCGCCTATTTGCAGACCCGGGGCCACCAGGTCGATGTGGCGCCCACCGATGATGTGAACCCCAAAAAGCTGCTGGCTGGCCGCATCGACTACTGGGCCACCGGTCGCTTGATCGGCCAGTACCGGCTGCAGCAGCAAGGCCTTAGCGGCGTCGAGCCAGTGCTCAATTTCAACCGCACCGAGATGTACCTGGCCTGCAACCGCCAGCTACCGGACGAGCAGCTACGCCTGCTCAACAACACGCTGCAGACCATGGAGAAGAAAGGCCAGATCCGCAGGATCTACGCCCAGCACGGCTACACGCCTTGAGACCCGCCCTTGCGGATCAAGCCTCAATTCGATTCCTTGATCAGCCGCCCCGAACTCGGTTGAATCGGCCGCGCATTCATCGGGTAGAGCTTGCTGAAGATGGCGATCTGCGCGTTGGACAGCTGCACCGGCTGGCGCATCACCATCCACAGCACGCCTTCCGAACAGGGTGGTGTGGTCAGCGAGCCCATATAGGTGTAATAGGCACGGTCCTCGGGCAGCAGCTGGTTCAGGTCTATCGTGCCGGGCGCCGGCAGGGCCTCGCCTTTTTCCAGCGGCAGATTGTTCCAAATCGTCTGGATCAGCGGCTGGTCGCGGCCGCGCTCCAGCAACACCGCAACGACGCCGAGCTTGCCATCGGCATCCTTGTGCACCAGATGGGCCACCATATCGAACTGCCGGCCATTGACCCGCTCTTCGCTGGGTCTATGGAAATGGAACTGCAGCAGCTCGAAGCGCCGGCCCATCACCTGCAGGGCGTTGCCGGGCGCAACATTGACCTGCACGGTGTGGCCGTTGTCCAACACCGAGAAATTGCTGGGCTGGTACTCGAAGCGGATCTTCTCCAGGTCCACGCGGATGCCATCGCGGATGTCGATCGGGCTTTGCCGCGAGCCCAGCGCACATTGCTTGAATTCGGGCTTGAGCTCCCCCCAGCGATCGGGGCCGCCCTCGCCGGCATAGGCCCAGTGCAAGTCGTGGTGGCCGCCCTTGGCGTCTGGCTTGGCATCGGACTTGGCTTCGGACTTGCCCTCCGCCTTTGCTTTTCTGGGCGCTTCCTCGCGCCCCTTGGCCGATGCCTCGCGCGTGGACAATCGCTCGGCCAGGCGCTGGCGCAGGCTGCTCAGCGATTCATCGCCGGCGGCGGACTCCTTGTCGCCCTTCTCGGCCCGCTCAGACTTTTCCGCGGCCTTGGCCGGCTTGGCTTCGTTGGCCCAGGCCGTTGGCGCCAGCAGGGCCAGGCCCAGCCAGCTGGTGATGATGATCTTGCTTTGCAATGACATGGGAAGCTCCTTGGCACGCGCGGCGTGCCAGGGCACGCCCGCACGGCGTCTCCCCTGCTGTTTCGGTCGCGCCAGCCAAGTCTTGAGCGCCAGCGCAAGACCAGGCAGCAGCAGGCTTCAGCTCAGCTCGCGCTTGACCATCAGCCAGGCCAGCAGGCCGATGCTCATCATGCTGATCGAGGCCAGCGCCAGGCTCACTGTCGAGTGCATCACCAACGGCACGACGACGCCGGCGACCAGGCCATTGGCCGCACTGCCGATGCAGGCCTGCAGCGAGGACGCCATGCCGCGGCGCTCGGGCGCCTGGTCCAGCACCATCAGCGTCACCACCGGCACCATCAGCGCCCAACCAAAGGAGAAGCAGGAGATCACCGGCAGCGCCCAGAAGGGGCTGGGGCTGATCGTCAGGTTCAGCGTGACATTGAGCAGCGACACCGCCGTCATGATCACAAAGCCATGGCGGATCTGCCGCTTGGGGCGAATCTTGCCGGCCAGGCGGCCGCTGACCGCGGCGCCGGCCATGATGCCGCCGATGCTGAAGCAGAAGAACCAGAAGAACTGTGTCGGCGCCAGCTGCAGATGTTCACCAAGGAAGACCGGCGCCGACAGCACATAGAGGAACATGCCGTTGAAGGGAATGCCGCTGGCCAGTGCCAGCAGGATGAAGCGCTTGTTGCTGCACAGCTGCCAGTAGGCCGCCAGCAGGGGCCGGGGGTGAAAGGGCTGCACGGCGGCCGGGTCCAGCGTCTCGGGCAGCAAGCGCCAGTTGGCGATCCACAGCGCCACGCCAACCAACACCAGGAACCAGAAGATCGAATGCCAGTCGGCATGAACAAAGAGAAAACCACCCACCATGGGCGCGATGGCCGGCGCGACGCCAAAGAAGATCGTCACCTGCGACATCACGCGCTGCGCCTCTGACGGCGGAAACATATCGCGGATGATGGCCCGCGAGACCACCACGCCGGCCCCGGCCGACATGCCCTGCAGCGTGCGAAAGAAGATCAGCTGCGCGATGCTGGCCGACAGCGCACAGCCCAGCGAGGCCAGCGTGAAGATGGCCACGCCAGTGAGCACCACCGGGCGGCGGCCGAAACTGTCCGACAGAGCGCCATGGAAGAGGTTCATCAGCGCGAAGCCAAGCAGATAGCTGGACAGCGTCTGCTGCATCTGCACTGGCGTGGCCTGCAAGGCCTGCGCAATGCCGGCAAAGGCCGGCAGATAAGTGTCGATCGAGAAGGGACCGACCATGCCCAGGCAGGCCAGCAGAACGGCAAGCGCCCAACGCGGGCCGCGCCACAGGGTGCTGGCATGAGGATTCATAGGGGGTTTTGTGCGCTCAGCGCCCCTGCGATGAGAGGCGCCGATGCTGTGGGGACTACGGAGTGGAAAGTGTAGCGGTGCGCTCTAAACTCCGCAGCTTTCCTAGCGATCAACAGGGCATGCCAGAGACACTGAATATCGGCGTGATCGGGCTGGGCGTGATGGGCCAGCGCATGGTCGAACGCCTGGCCACGCATCCACGCCTGCGCGTCGCCGCAGCTTATGACGCCAGTGCTAGCACCCTGGCTCGCCTGCGCGCGCAGTGGCCGGCGATGAACCTGCTGGACAGCGCCGAGGCGGTGCTTGCCACACCGGGGCTGCGCGGTGTCTATATCGCCTCACCGCCCGACACCCATATCGCGCTGAGTGAGCAGGCTTTTGACGCCGGCCTCAGCGTGCTCTGCGAGAAGCCACTGAGCGTCGATGATGCGGCGGCCCAGGCCTGCATCGCGCGCATCAATGCCGAGCAGCGACGTGCTGCGGTGAACTTTTCGCTGGCTGCCTCGCCGAGCCTGGCTGCGCTGCAGCTGGCCTTTGGCGCCGCCTCGCATCTGCCGCTGGGCGCGCTGCAGCAAATCAACATCAGGCTGCGCTTCGCCGCTTGGCCGCGGCCCTGGCAGCAGGCGGCCGGTGCCTGGTTGAGCGAGCGCCAGCAGGGCGGCTTCAGCCGCGAGGTGCTGTCGCATTTCATCTTCGTGCTGCAGCGCGTGTTCGGCGCTGCCACGCTGGAGTGGAGTGAAGTCAGCTACCCGCCAGACGGCGAGGGTGCCGAGACGGCGCTGCGCGCCCGGCTGCTGGCCGCAGGGGTGCCGGTGAGCATCGATGCCCGAGTCGACGGCGATCAGCCCGATCTCAATCTGATGCAGTGGCAGGCCAGTGGGGGCAGCGTGGAATTGCATGACTGGTTCGGCGTTCGCCAGCAGCGGCTGCCACAGCCGATGGAAGCGCTGGGCAGCATCGACAGCCTGCGCCAGCGGGCCCAGGCCGAACAGATTGACCAATGGGTAGAGATGCTGCGCGGCCATTCGCACAGCCTGCCCGGATTCGCCGAAGCGTTGGCCGTGCAGCGCACGATAGAGGCGCTGTTGGCTGGGCACAGCGCCGAAGCAAAAAATGTGAAGCAAGCCGATAGGCCGGATTCTGTGCAAGACCTGACCCTTGCGGGCCAGGCCTTGTGACCGCCATTCCTCTTGGCCGCGCATCACTGCACGGCTCGGTGCCACCTACCCGCCAGCTCTGCGAGCCGCATCAACGCTGGCCTACTTGGTGTTGCTGCGCGTAGAGATTGCCCGTTTCACCCGGTGGTGGGCTTTGCCCACCACCGGGTGCTGGTCGGTTCGGGCTTTCGCCCGACGGTGCGAGGCTTTCGCCTCACCCCGCGCCAGCTTGCGCTGGCGCCGCCCAGACCACCCCGTGATGGACCCATCACCGACTCGTCTCTGTTGCTCTGATCCTCGGCTTTCGCCGGGCAGCCGTTAGCTGCTACGCTGCTCTATGCAGTCCGGACCTTCCTCCAGTGCCGTGTTTCCACGCTTGCACCAGCGGCGGTCTGGCTTGCTTCACCGCTGCATTATCGCTGATGGCCATGCGCGCCCATTGCATAAGGCTTGTCCAACCGTGCATAAGCGCGCGGCTACCATTGCGGCATCGCCTTGAGGAGCACCCATGCGTTTTGACAATGTTCTGGCCAGCATCGGCAACACCCCACACATCCGCATCAACCGCCTGTTCGGCAGCGAGGCCCAGGTCTGGGTCAAGTCCGAGCGCAGCAACCCGGGCGGCTCGATCAAGGACCGCATCGCCCTGGCGATGATTGAGGATGCCGAGCGCAGCGGCTTGCTCAAGCCCGGCGCGACCATCATCGAGCCGACCTCGGGCAATACCGGCGTCGGTCTGGCCATGGTGGCGGCCGTCAAGGGCTACAAGCTGGTGCTGGTGATGCCGGACAGCATGTCGGTCGAGCGCCGCCGGCTGATGCTGGCCTACGGCGCCAGCTTTGATCTGACGCCGCGCGAAAAAGGCATGAAGGGCGCGATCGCCCGCGCCGAGGAATTGCTGGCCGCCACGCCGGGCGCCTGGATGCCGCAGCAGTTCAAGAACCCGGCCAATATCGATGTCCATGTGCGCACCACCGCCGAGGAAATCCTCAAGGCCTTTCCCGAAGGCCTGGACGCGCTGATCACCGGCGTGGGTACCGGCGGCCATATTTCCGGCTGCGCCAAGGTGCTGAAGGCCGCCTGGCCGCAGCTGAAGGTGTTTGCCGTCGAGCCCTCGGCCTCGCCGGTCATCAGCGGTGGCTCGCCGGCGCCGCACCCGATCCAGGGCATTGGCGCCGGCTTCATTCCGGACAATCTGCTGACCGAGCTGCTCGACGGCGTGATCCAGGTCGAGGCCGAGGATGCCCGCGAGTACGCCCGCCGCTCGGCACGCGAGGAAGGCCTGCTGGTCGGCATCTCCAGCGGCGCCACACTCGCCGCGATTGCCCAGCAGCTGCCCAAGCTCGGCGCTGGCGCCCGTGTGCTTGGCTTCAACTACGACACCGGCGAGCGCTATCTGTCGATTGAGGGCTTCCTGCCCACGTGAGGGACCACCCCCTACGCGCTAACGCAGGCCTTGCAGGCCGCACCAGGCCAGAGGCCTGGTTCTGCGACAGGCACAAACGCCTTCGCGTGTGTGCCCGGTCGCAGCCCCCTCGAGGGGCGAGATCGGACAGAGTCAGTCCCTGCGGACTGACTCTCGCCGATTGAGCGCCATGGGGCCTGACTGCCCCATGGCAGGCTCGAGGGCCCGGCCAAGCCGGATCCCCGAGCCTCGCCGGGTCGGCGTGTTTGTACCGCCACCGTTGCGCGTTGACGCACGGTCCTTATCAGCCCCCTCTCATCAATCCGAATTGCCATCCAGGCTGGGCGTGTCGTTTTCCTTGCCGGCCTGGCGGGCCAGTTCGGCTTCGAGGGGGCGCAGTGAGTCGAGCAGCTGCTCGGGCGTTTTCGGGGCGACCAGGCGCAGCGCCGGCGGCGGCAGGTTGCTGAGGTAGGCGGGCCCGAACCAGTGCTGTTGTTCGCTGCGTTTGGCTGCCATCAGACCGAAGCCGAGCAGCAGCATGGCCACCAGCACCATCGCCAGCCCGCGCCGAGCGCGCGGCCAGACGGCACTGGCATGCCACCACAGCAACGCAGCAATGCCGCAGGGGAACGCCAGGCTGTCCAGCGCCATCAGGCGCGGCACCGAAAAGGCGTAAGCCACAACGGGCAGCGCCATGCCCAGCAGGTGCAGGCCGGTCAGGCCGATCAGCGCCCGCTTCAGATGGGCATGGAAGGGGAACCAGTGCTGAAACAACTGGGTCACCAGGGACCACAGCGCCGCCCAGCCGGCCACAATGGCCAGCGGCCACAGCACCGGCCCGGCGTAATCGGTCCAGCGTGCGCCGGGGTCCAGATTGGCCCACTGGTCATACCAGAGCAGCAGCGCCCACAACGAGGCAAGCGCTGGCACCCACAGATGGCGCAGGTGGCTGCGGCTGGTCTCCGGTTGCGACAAGGGTCGCTCCTCGGGCAGCGCTTCCAGACTGGTGCGCAGGCGCAGCAGGCTGGCGCCCAGTTGCAAGACGGTGGTCGTCGGCCAGGCACTGCGCTGCCCGGGCTGCAGCCGCTGCCGGCCCAGCCAACCGCCGTTGATGCTGTCCAGCATCTGCAATTCAGGCCCCTGCTCGGTCCAGTGCAGTTCGGCATGGAAGCCGGCCAGATGCGGATCGGCCAGCACCAGCGTGCACTCGGGCGAGCGGCCAACACTGAGCGGCCAGCCCTGCACCTTGTGGCTCTGGCGAACGCGGCCGTCGCGGTCCAGGATTTCGATTACCGCGGCGTGGACCATGCGAACCCCTTCAGATAATGGTCGGCCAGCTTGATCGCATTGGCAAAGCTGACGCCCTTGGCATCGAAACGCCCCAGTGCGCCTTCGGTATCGGCATCGACGGTGGTCACCAGCACGCTCAGATCATGCAGGCCGCTGAGCTTGCGATAAGCGCGCAGGCAGACGACGGCACGCAGCGGCAGGCCGTCGCGCTGAACAAAGTCTTCCTTGCAGAACGGCGCGGTGCGATCGCGATCGTCGCGGCCCAGGCGCTCGTTGCGGAAGCTGTTCGAGTACTGGCGCGCAAAACGCAGCGCACCGAGCTTGCTGCCGTCATAGGCCTCGTGTGACATGTCCAGATAGCCGGTCTGCATCTCGCCGTTGATGAACACGGCATGCTCCATCCGGCATTGCGAGCGCTGGAATTCCAGGCCCTTGCTGTCGGCCGGCGTGCCACGCCCCCAGCAGCGCATGAACTGCTCCTGCGGCACTGGCAGCTGGTAGCGCGCATGGCCGGCGCTGCGCCAGGGCTGTTCCATGAAACGGCCGACCAACTCATCCTGATAACGCTTGAGCTGCTCGGTCAGCCGCGGCCAGGCGGCTTGCGTGATCGGCTTGGCATTGCGGCTGCGCTGCAGCAATGCCTCGGCATATTCGGCCGGCACCAGAAAGCTCATCTGCTGAGCGAAGAACATCGCCGAGACGTTGACACCGACGACGCGACCGTCCTCGTCAACCACCGGCCCGCCGCTCATGCCCGAGTTGATCGAGCCCGAGTAATAGATCAGCGCATCGAAGCTGCGCTCGACCAGGCCGTTGAAATTGCCCTCGACGACGGCAAAGGCCACATCGTGCGGATTGCCCATCGAATAGATGCGGTCGCCCTTGCTCAGCGGCTGACTCTGCGGCCGGAATTGCATCGCCGGCACGTTCTTGAGATCGGCGACGCGCAGCAGGGCCAGATCGCGGCGCACATCGAAATCAAGCAGCTCCAGCGCCCCGCCCTGCCCCTCGGTGCCCGCGTAACGAAGCCGGTAGCGATCGGGCTCCAGCGCGAACTGGCTGATCACGTGGTAATTGGTGATCACATGGCCGTCTTCGCTGACGACAAAGCCGGACCCGACCGAGGCCTGGCTGTCCTGGTTCTTCAGCAGCGTGCGGATCTGCAGCAGCTGGCCGCGGGCGCGTTCATAGACGCGCCGCGCCGTGGCCGAGACCGGTGCGGGCGCCGAGGCCGCAGCGGCGGGAGCGACGACAGCCGTTGCAGCAGGTGTCGCCGCTGGCTTGGCCGCAGGCGCTGTGGCGCGGCCAGGCTGGGCCTGGGCCGGCAGGCACAGGCCGCCGCTGAGGCCCAGCGCCAGGCAGACGCTCAGCAAGGCCTGCAGCAGGCGCGGCGTGAGGCGCAGTGTCTGGCGCGGCATCGAGCGCGAATCGGGGTCGGACAAGGCAAGGCTCCTGCTCAGATGGGCAAAGCGGCGATGCTAGCTGGTTTGCCGCAGCGCCGATCTGCGAAAAACCTGCGCATCGGCATAAAAGTCTGCGTCCTGCGGCTGATCGGCCCAGCCGGGAATGCCCAGCACGGGCAGCGGATGAAAGGGCTTGGCGGCCAAGTCGGCAGGCTGCATGCGATCGAGGGGCTGCAGCAAGGTGTGGGCGCAGATGGCCTTGCGTGGCTGCAGCAGCTTCTCCAGCAAGGCGTGGCCGACGATCTGCAGCCGCGCCTCGCGCCACAGCGGTCTCAAAGCGATGAAGAGCTGCGGCCAGTCGCGCCGCTGCAGGGCCGCCAGCAGGGCCGGCGGCCCGCTGAGAAAGGCCGCGTTCTCATCCAGCAGCGTCAGCGCATCGCGCAGCGCGCCGCGCTGCGGCCCGACGCCCCCCTGGTCGAGCAGCGCCTGGGCATGCCAGTGGTTCAGGCGCAGCTTCAGCGCCGGCCAGTGCAGCCAGATCAGCCCATTGAAGAAGTCATGCCAGTTGTGCCGGGTTGGCACCGCGGCCTCGGCATGGATGAAGGCTTCGTAGGCCTGGCCGTCGGGCAGGCAGCGCTGCTCGACAAAGCGCAGCGCCCGCCCGTCCTCACGGACGATGGGCGCTGTCGCCAGCGCATCGTTGAGCGCCTCGGCCACCGTGCAACCATGGGCAATGCACGCCAGCAGCGCCTCACCCCGCTGGCGATAGGGCTGGAACCAGGGCCGCGACCAATCGATCGCGCCGCCGTCCAGCGTCAGACCATCTGCCACGCCAGTGCTTCGCCGCCACGCAGCGGCTTGAGCAAGGCGTCGCCAAAGGGCACGCTCTCGGGCAGCGTCCAGCTCTGCTTGCGCAGCGTCACCGTGTCGGTGTTGCGCGGCAGGCCGTAGAAATCGGCACCATTGAAGCTGGCGAAGGCTTCGAGCTTGTCCAGCGCGCCCATCGCCTCGAAGGCGTCGGCATAGAGCTCCAGCGCCGACAAGGCGGTGAAGCAACCGGCGCCGCAGACCGAGTTCTCCTTCATCACCGAGGCGTGCGGGGCACTGTCGGTACCGAGGAAGAACTTCGGGCTGCCCGAGGTGGCCGCCTTGATCAGCGCCTGGCGATGGGTCTCACGCTTCAACACCGGCAGACAGTAGTAGTGCGGGCGCAGGCCGCCGGTGAAGATGGCGTTGCGGTTGTAGAGCAGATGCTGCGGCGTCAGCGTGGCGGCGGTGAAACGATCGGCCTCGCTGACGTACTGGGCCGCTTCCAAGGTGGTGATGTGCTCGAACACCACCTTCAGCTCGGGGAAGTCGCGGCGCAGCGGGCGCATCACGCGGTCGATGAACACCGCCTCGCGGTCGAACACATCGATGTCCGGGTCGGTGACTTCGCCATGCACCAGGAACAAGAGGCCGGCGCGCTGCATCGCCTCCAGCGTCTTGTAGCACTTGCGCAGATCGGTGACGCCGGCATCGCTATTGGTGGTGGCGCCGGCCGGATAGAGTTTCAGCGCCACCACGCCGGCCGCCTTGGCCGCAGCGATTTCCTCCGGCGGCGTGTTGTCGGTCAGGTAGAGCGTCATCAGCGGCTCGAACTTCAGCCCGGCCGGCACAGCGGCGAGGATGCGTTCGCGATAGGTCGCCGCCTGGGCCGCGGTGGTCACCGGCGGGCGCAGATTGGGCATCACGATGGCGCGGCCGAACTGGCGCGCCGTGTAGGGCACGACGCTGTGCATGGCCGCGCCATCGCGCAGGTGCAGATGCCAATCGTCGGGGCGGGTGAGGGTCAGTACGGTGTCGCTCATGGCGCAATTGTTACAGACTCGCGGTCTCGGTCGGTCACTCCAAAGTGAGCAGACCTTTGCCGCAGCACATAAAACCGCCCTACCCGCGGTGCTAAGCTTTTTCACCAGAGGAGGTCGGCCGCCTGACCTGCCGCGCATGACGTGGACGAGGCAGCGCCGGTCGGGACAGGATGACAACGATCAGCAGCCCCATCAGCCCTGAACAGGCCCTGAGCCGGGCCGGCGAAATGCTGGACCGTGGCCGCCTCGACGACGCCTTGGCCGCCGCCCAGCAAAGCCGGGAGCTGGCGCTGGACGCTTCGGACGAGATCGCCGTGGCGCGTGCCGCCACCATGGTGGGCACCATCATGGCCTACCAGACACGCTACGAGGACAGCATGCAATGGCTGCTGCCCAACATTCCCATTGTCGAAGGCACGGAGTACCGCCACGAACTGGGCCGCTCCTACAGCGTGCTGGGCTTCGCGCTGGGCGTACTCGGCGACCCGGAACGTGGCCTGGAATGGGCCAGCAAGGCGCTGGCGCTGGCCGAGCGTCAGGGCGTGCCACGGGCGCTGGTGCGCGCCCATATCAACCGCGCGGTGCTGATCGACCAGATGGGCGATTGGCAGCGCGCCGAGCAAAGCCTGCTGACCGGCCTGGAGCAGGCGCGGATTCACGGCTTCCATGTCTCGGAATGCGCCGCCCTGCTGAACCTGGGCGAGGTGCATATGCATCAGGCCCATGGGCTGCGCGAGGATGGCGACGAGATGGCATCAATCCGCCATGCCCGCGCCGCCGGTGACTGGTACCAGCGCGCCATCGTCGCCTCGCGGCTGCATGACTACGAAACCACGCTGGCCGACGCCTTGGTCAAGGCTGCCAAGGCCCATGTGCTGGAGGGCCGAATGGCCGAGGTGCCCGCCCTGCTGGCACAGGTCGCGCCGTTGGCCACACGCAAGCTGGAACTGCAGGTCGAGATGCAGCTGACCCGCGGCATGGCAGCGGTCGAGGCCGGCCGGGAGCAGGAAGCACGTCAGGCACTGGAGGTGGCCCTGCAAGGCGCGCAGGAATGCAATCAACCCGATCTGCTGCATGCCGTGCTCTACGAGCTGTGCCGGCTGGAGCGACTCTACGGCCATCTGCAGGATGCATTGCGCCATTTCGAGGCCCGGCATCGCTCGATGATCGAACAGTACAAGCGCCGGCTACGGATGGTCGCGCGCAGCGCCGAACTCTGGGCCGAGGCCGAGCAGGCCCGCCAGCAGGCCCGCCACGCCATCCAGCGCGAGGCCGAACTGCTGAAGAACCAGGCCGAGTTGCTGGCCCGCGCCGAGCAGTTGCGCCAGGACGCCATGCGCGATGGCCTGACCGAGATCCTGAACCGGCGCGGCATGGAGGCCGCCGCCCGCGCGCTGCTGCAGCAGGACGGCCCGCTGGCGCTGGCCCTGATCGATGCCGATCATTTCAAGCAGGTCAACGATGTCTTCGGCCATGCCACCGGCGATGCGGTGCTCAAGCAGCTGGCCCGGCTGCTGGAGCAGGACACGCGCAGCAGCGACATCCTGGCCCGGCTGGGCGGCGAAGAATTCGTGCTGCTGCTGCCAGGCACCACCGCCAACGAAGCAAGCAGCCTGTGCGAGCGGGTGCGGCGCCGCGTCGAGGCCCACGACTGGACGGCGCTGGCGCCCGGCCTGCAGGTCAGGATCAGCCTGGGCCTGCACCACCGGCAGGGCAGCGAAGACCTGGACAAGCTGCTGGCCCTGGCCGACCGTGCGCTCTACGAGGCCAAGGCCGCGGGGCGCAACTGCGTGCGCTGCAGCAGCGTCTGAAGGTCGCCGCTACTCCAGGCGGCGTTCAACGCCTGCGCTCAGTGCTGCAGGATCTTGGCGAGGAAATCCTTGGCCCGTGGCGAGCGCGCGTCCGGGTTGCCGAAGAACTCGTCGCGTTTGCAGTCTTCGATGACGCGGCCAGCGTCCATGAAGATGACGCGGTGGCTGACCTTGCGGGCAAAGCCCATCTCGTGGGTGACGCACATCATCGTCATGCCCTCGTTGGCCAGCTGCACCATCACGTCGAGCACTTCACCGACCATCTCCGGGTCCAGCGCCGAAGTTGGCTCGTCGAACAGCATCACGATGGGGTCCATCGCCAGCGCGCGGGCAATCGCCACGCGCTGCTGCTGACCGCCAGAGAGCTGACCGGGGAACTTGTCCTTGTGCGCCGTCAGGCCGACGCGTTCCAGCATCTTCAGGCCGCGGGTCTTGGCCTCGTCGAGGCTGCGGCCCAGCACCTTGACCTGGGCCAGCGTCAGGTTCTCGGTCACCGACAGATGCGGGAACAGCTCGAAATGCTGGAACACCATGCCCACCCGCGAACGCAGCTTGGGCAGATTGGTCTTGGGATCGGCCAGCGAGATGCGGTCAACGACGATATCGCCCTTCTGGAAAGGCTCCAACGCGTTGACCGTCTTGATCAGCGTCGATTTGCCCGAGCCGGACGGGCCGCAGACGACGACGACCTCGCCCTTGTTGATGGTGGTCGAGCAGTCGGTCAGCACCTGGAAGTTGCCGTACCACTTGGACACGTTCTTGATTTCAATCATGGACTTTGTGCTCCGTAGCGCGGCGACCGGGGTCAGGTCTTGCCAACCCAGCGCCGCACCACTCAATCAGCGGATGATGGCAATCTTCTTCTGCAGCCGACGCACCAGCATCGACAGGCTGAAACAGATGAGGAAGTAAACGGCCGCGGCCATCAGATAGGTCTCCACCGGCCGGTTGAAATTGCGCCCGGCCACCTCGAAGCCCTTGAGCAGGTCATAGGCGCCGATCGCATAGACCAGCGAGGTGTCCTGGAAGAGGATGATGGTCTGCGTCAGCAGCACCGGCAACATATTGCGGAAGGCCTGCGGCAGCACCACCAGCGTCATCGTCTGGCCATAACTCATGCCCAGCGCCTGCGCGGCGTGGGTCTGGCCCTTGGGCACACTTTGCACACCGGCGCGCATGATCTCGGCGTAATAGGCCGCCTCGAACAGCGTGAAGGTGATGAAGGCCGACAGCTCGGCACTGATCGGGCCCGTCAGCAAGGGCACCAGCAGGAAGAACCACAGGATCACCATCACCAGCGGCACCGAGCGCAGCAGGTTCACATAGGCCGCCGCCGGCGCGGCCAGCCAGCGCTGGCCGGACAGGCGCATCAGCGCCAACACCGTGCCCAGCAAGATGCCGCCGACCATGGCCACCAGAGTCAGCTGGATGGAGAACAGAAAGCCCTTCTGGATGAAGGCGCGCAGGAAATCGGCGTTCAAAAAGCCGTAGTCGAGATTCATTTGGCCACCCCCGCCACGCCGGGCACACGGACCGCGCGCTCGATCACCGTGGCCAGCAGATAGACGCTGAAGGCCGAAACGAAATACAGCAGGGTGACGATGGCATAGACCTCCGTCGGCCGCGAGGTTTCCTCACCAACCTGGCGGGCAAACTGCGTCAGCTCCAGCACCGACAGCGCAAACGCCACCGAGCTGTTCTTGACCAGGCTCATCGCTTCGCTGGTCAGCGGCGGAATGATGGTCCTGAAGGCCACCGGCAGCAGCACGAATCGGTAGGTCTGCCATTGCGACAGGCCCAGGGCCATGCCTGCAGCGCGCTGACCCGAAGGAATCGCCATGATGCCGGCGCGCACCTGCTCGGAAATCCGTGCCGAGGTGAAGAAGCCCAGGCCGAGGGCCGCCAGCAGGTAGTTCGGGAGTTGCTTCATGGCCGGGATGAACTCGGCGATGACGAAGAACCACAGAAACAGCTGGACGATCAGCGGCAGATTGCGGAACAGCTCGGTCCAGCATTCACCGATCAACACCAGCGGCTTGCGCCGGGTGGTGCGCAGCACCCCCATCAGCGAACCGATGGCCAGCGCCAGCACCAGGCCGATCGCCGACACCGCCAGCGTCCAGCCCCAAGCCGAGACCAGCCAGTCGAGGTAGGTCTGCGCCCGCCCCTCACCCAAGCAGGACGCGGCGATCGTTCCGTCGACCGTGTCCTTGCACCACAATTCCTGCCACTCGAATGCCATACAGCTCCGTCCTGCCAATCACCGTCACCTCTGTACGGCAAGGGCGGACCCGCAGGCCCGCCCCTGATGCCGTTGCAGCGCCGGGCGCTTACTTCTTGGCGTACTCTTCCATCGGCTTGTCGTTCGGGTTGGCCCAGGCGGCCTTGGTCGCCTCATTGACCGGCATGCCGATCTTGGCGCCTGCCGGCGGGATCGGCTGCAGGAACCACTTGTCGTAGGTCTTGGCCAGTTCGCCGGACTTGATCTGTGCCTTGATGCTGTCGTCGACCGCCTTCTTGAAGGCCGGGTCGTCCTTGCGCATCATGATGGCGATGGGCTCGACCGACAGCACCTCGCCGACGATCTTGAAATCGGCCGGGTTCTTCGAGGTGGCGATGTTCTTGGCCAGGATGGAGCCGTCCATCACGAAGGCGTCGGCGCGGCCCGATTCGAGCAGCAGGAAGCTGTCGGCGTGATCCTTGCCGAACACTTCCTTGAAGTCGATGCCGGTGGCGCGCTCATGCTTGCGCAGGGTCTGCACCGAGGTCGTGCCGGTGGTCGTGGCCACGGTCTTGCCTTGCAGCTGATTGATGGACGTGACGCCGGAATTGGCCTTCACCGCGATCCGCACTTCCTCGACATAGGTGGTGACGGCGAAGGCAACCTCCTTCTGGCGCGCCAGATTGTTGGTCGTCGAGCCGCACTCCAGGTCGACATTGCCACCCAGCACCAGCGGGATGCGGTTTTGCGAAGTCACCGGCTGATAGCGAACGTCCAGCTTGGCCAGGCCCAGCTGCTTCTGGACATCGGCCAGCACCTTGGTGCAGACGTCGATGTGGTAGCCGACGTACTTGCCATCACCGATGGTGTAGGACAGGCCCGACGACTCGCGCACGCCCATGGTCACGGCGCCGCTGTCCTTGATCTTCTTCAGCGTGTCCTCGGCATGCACGCCGCTCACCGCGACCAAAAGGGCCAGTACCAGCATCGACTTCTTCATAGGGGCTCCTGAAAAGCGGGTTCGAAAAAAGATAGTGAAGCAGACCACGGCATGGCCTGCTTCGGGGTACGGGGTTTCACGCAGTCCGGTCGGCGGCGTTTTGACGCAGCCGCGCGCGCAGCCATTGTCACCGCGGGATGATGACTGGCAAGCGTCGACACCAGATCAGCGCTTGCCGGTCAGAAAGTCCCACAAGGCCAGCGCCGCCGGCTTGCTGCGCCGCGCCACATCCGGGCGTTCGCGGTAGATGCGCAATTCCATCGTCAGCTCAAACTCGCCCTCTGGCGCGGCCTGTACCAGGCGGCGCGCCTTCAGCTCCTTCTTGACCGAGCTGGCAGGCAGGAAGGCAAGACCGTGCCCCTCCAGCGCCATCGCCTTCAGGCCTTCGGCCATATCGGTTTCGTAGATCGCATCCAGATTGAGCGGATCCTTGGACGCCTTGACGATCAACTCGACCAGACGGCCCAGATAGGCGCCGGACGCATAGCTCAGAAACGGCAGCTTCTGCCCCGGATGCCCAGGCAGGCGGAACAACGGGCGCCCCTGGGCATCGGCCTTGGCATAGGCGGCCAGCGTCTCGTTGCCCAGCGAGGCCATCTCATAGCGCTCCGGGTCCAGCTGCAAGGGCTGGCTGGCATGGTGGTAGACGACGAGCAGATCGCAATTGCCTTCGGTCAGCTGCAAGGTTGCGTCGTGGACATTCAGCGCGATCAAGCGACTCTTGACGGCCCCAAAGCGCTGGCGCAGATCCATCAGCCAATGCGGGAAGAAGCTGAAGGCCAGCGAATGCGGTACGGCGAACTCGATCATGTCCTGGCCGACCGACTGATGGCTGCGCAGCATATTGCGCGTCGCCTGCAGATTGCCAAGCACCTCGACCGCCTGGCCGAGTAGGGTTTCCCCTGCTGCCGTCAGCCGCGTCGGGTAGGAGGAGCGATCAACCAGATCCACCCCGGCCCAGGCCTCGAGGGCCTGGATGCGGCGCGAGAACGCCGGCTGGGTCACGTGCCTCAGCTGGGCGGAGCGCGAAAAGCTGCGCGTCTCGGCCAGACTGACGAAATCTTCAAGCCATTTGGTTTCCACCGACGCAGTGTAGCCGCGCCCACTTTGCTCACTCGAGCAGTTGCCCGCGTCACCAGCCAGCGACTCACTCTGTTACCAACTCACCCCCCTCAAGCGCGGCATTCACCCCCTAGATGAAGGGGGTGCGGACAGATGCAAAACAGACACCCCCCGCTACAGTCGCGCCTAGGTTAGAAGTCACCATTTCAAAGACATCACAAAAACGGAGCACCTCCATGCGGCTCGTCAAATCTCTGCTTGCAGCCTCGCTGCTGGCCATCGCGGCCCCGTCGTTCGCGAACATCGTGCTGAATTTCGACAATCTGGCGGACTTCACCCAGATCAAGAACAGCTACGCCGCCAAGGGCTTCAGCTTCAGTGACGCCGCTTTCGCTATGGCGCCTGGCAATGCCGGCGGCTCCGGGAACTACAACAACCCGCCGTCGGGCCCCAATGCCGTGTCTGGCGTTGACCTGACTGGCGATGGCACTGCCACCTTCATCATCAATGTGGCCGAAGGTTTCGGTAGCTGGTTCAGATTCGCCTATACCGGCATGAGTAGCGCGACCGGTAGCGTCGCTGTCTACAGCGGGCTCAATGGTGCGGACAAGGACGGCGGCAAGTCGGCTTTGCTCGAAGTCTCGCTGACAGGCACTGTCAATGGCTCCAATGGCTGCCCTGGCACCCTGTGCGTTTGGAACACCAACGCTGCCAGTACCTTCAGCGGTACCGCCAAGTCTGTTGTGTTCACGCTCAAGGACCTTGGCTACTTCTTCGACAACCTCGATTTTGGCGACATCCCCACCCAGCCTGGTCACCTGCCCGAGCCTGCCGGCCTGGCGCTGGCGCTGAGCGGACTGGGCCTGGCAGCCGCTGCTCGTCGCCGCCGTCAAGGCTGACGCTAGCAACACGCAGCGCGCCCGCAGGCGCCTGCGTCAAGTAAAGCCCGCCAATTGGCGGGCTTTTTCTTGTCTGCATCAAGCGGAGTGCCTTTGAGAGGTTTGACGTCGCGAGGGCCTCAGCCCTCGCCGCCGGCCTGCTGCAAGCGCCACATCTGCGCATAGCGTCCATCAGCAGCCATCAGCTGCGTATGGTTGCCGCGTTCGATGATGCGCCCCAGCTCGATCACCAGAATCTCGTGCGCATCGACGATGGTCGACAGCCGGTGGGCAATCACCAGCACCGTCTTGTCGCGACCCACCGCTTCCAGTTCCGCCTGAATGGCGCGCTCGTTGCTGGAATCGAGCGCCGAAGTTGCCTCGTCAAAGATCAGCAGCGGCGGGTTCTTCAGCAGCGTGCGCGCAATCGCGACGCGCTGCTTCTCGCCACCGCTGAGCTTGAGGCCGCGCTCGCCGACCATGGTCTGGTAGCCCTTGGGTGTGCCGGCGATGAAGTCGTGAATGTGGGCGGCGCGCGCCGCCGCCTCGACCTCCTGCTGGCTGGCGCCGGGCCGACCATAGGCGATGTTGTAGGCCACCGTGTCATTGAACAGCACCGTGTCCTGCGGCACGATGCCGATGGCGCCGCGCAGGCTGGACTGGGTCACCGTGCGGATGTCCTGCCCGTCAATCAGCACCCGGCCGCTGTCCACGTCATAGAAGCGGTAAAGCAGTCGCGCCAGCGTGCTCTTGCCCGAGCCGCTGGGCCCGACGACGGCGACCTTCTTGCCGGCCGGAATCTCGAAGCTGACGCCATGCAGAATCGGCCGCTCGCGCTCGTAAGCAAAGCCGACGGCCTCGAAACGCACCGCTGCGCCACTGACCGCCAGCGGCGGCGCGCCCGGCGCATCGGCCACCTCGCGTTCGCGCTCCAGCAGCACAAACATCTTGTCCAGATCGGTGAGGCCCTGCTTGATTTCACGGTAGATCACGCCGAGAAAGTTCAGCGGGATGTAGAGCTGGATCATGAAGGCATTGACCATCACCAGGTCGCCCAGCGTCATATGCCCAGCCACCACACCGGCCGTCGCCCGCCACAACATGGCCACCAGCGCGATCGCAATGATCAGCTGCTGGCCGCTGTTGAGCAGGGACAGCGTGCTCTGCGATTTCAGCTGGGCGCGGCGCAGTTTTTCCAGGCTCTCGTCGTAGCGGCGCGCCTCGAAGTCCTCGTTGTTGAAGTACTTGACCGTCTCGTAATTCAAGAGCGAGTCGATCGCCTTGGTATGGGCCACCGAATCCAGCTCGTTGAGCTGCTTGCGAAACTTGGTGCGCCATTCGGTCACCGTGACGGTGAAGACGATATAGATGATCAACGCCGCAATCGTGATCCAGGCGAACCAGACATCAAACTTGATCGCCAGCAGCGACAGCACCAGCACCACCTCGATCAGCGTTGGCACGATGCTGTAGAGCGAGTAGGAGATCAGCGAATGCACGGCGCGGGTGCCGCGCTCGATATCGCGCGTCATGCCGCCGGTCTGGCGCTCCAGATGGAAGCGCAGGCTCAGCTCATGCAGATGGCGAAACACCTGCAGCGAGATGGCGCGGGCCGTGCCCTCGGTGGCCTTGGCGAAGATCAGCTCGCGGGCCTCGGTGAACAGCGAGGTCATCAGCCGCAGGCCACCGTAGGCCAGCAACAGGCCCAGCGGCAACACCAGCATGGACTCGGCTGAGCCCGGCTTGATCGCCAGGCTGTCGATCAGCGACTTCAACAGCAGCGGCACGCCGACATTGCTGAGCTTGGCGCCCACCATGAAAGCCAGTGCGAAGCCGACCCGCCAGCGGTACTGCCACAGATAGTGAAGCAGTCGCGCTACCGTCGACCAGTCGCCGCGCCGCGCCGCCCCGGCTTGCTCGGAAGGAATGGGCGCAGACATAGAAGCGGAAGCTTGACGCATAGGCTGGTTCGATGATGAAGACTGCATGACAATGGACGGCGATTGTTACAGGTAAGCGCCATGTCCGAAGTTCCCTCCCCCGCAAGCCCCTCCACGCCCGTGGCCGACTCCGCCTACCCGCGCGAGCTGGTGCTGAGGGTGATGCCGATGCCGGCCGATGCCAACCACAACGGCGATGTCTTCGGCGGCTGGATCATGGCCCAGGTCGACATCGCCGGCTCGGTGCTGCCGGCCCGGCTGTCGCGCGGCCGCGTGGCCACGGTGGCGGTGAAGGAGTTCCTGTTCAAGCAGCCCGTCTCCATCGGTGATCTGCTGTCCTTCTACTCGCAGATCGTGCGCGTCGGCCGCACCTCGATCACCGTCAACGTCGAAGTGATCGCCGAGCGCAACCCGGCCAATCCGCATGTGGTCAAGGTCACCGAAGCGCAGCTGACCTTTGTCGCCATTGACCACGAGGGCAAACCCCGGCCCTTCAGCCATCCCGAATGAGCACGGCTCGCTCGCTGCTGATCATCGGCGGCGGCGCGATCGGCAGCGCCATCGCCGCCAAGCTGGCCCAGCGGCCCGACTGGCAGGGGCGCATCAGCGTGCTGGAACGCGATGCGAGCTATGCCCAGGCCTCGTCGGCGCTGTCGGCCGCGTCGATCCGCCAGCAGTTCTCCACGCCGCTGAACATCGCGCTCTCGCAATACGGGCTCGCTTGGTTGCGCCAGCATGGCCAGGCCGCACAGCTGGTTGAGCAGGGCTATCTCTATCTGGCCGATAGCGATGCAGGCGCCGCCACGCTGCAGCGCCTGCATGCGATACAGCGGGCCCACGGCGCCGATGTGCTGCTGCTGGACCGCACGGCGCTGGCGCAGCGCTGGCCTTGGTTGCGGACGCAAGACCTGACCCTGGCCAGCTGGGGTCGCAGCGGCGAAGGCTGGTTCGACGGCTGGGCGCTGCTGCAGACGCTGAAGCAGCAAGCCCAGGCCGCCGGCGTGCAGTATCTGCACGACGAAGCGTTGGCGCTGGAACGCGATGTCAGCGGCGCGATCAGCGGCGTCCACACCGCCACGGGCCTGCTGCAGGCCGATCACTATGTGCTGGCCTGCGGCGCCTGGTCGGGCAAGCTGGCGGCCACGGCGGGCCTTCATGTGCCGGTAAGCGCACGGCGGCGTAGCGTCTATGTGCTGCGCAGCGCCGAAACGGCGCCGCACTGCCCGCTGGTGATCGACCCCAGCGGACTCTGGTTCAGACCCGAGGGCGAGTTTGGCGGTCAGGGCCAGTTCCTCTGCGGCGGCCCACCACTGGACGATGCGCCCGACCTGCCGCTGGACCCTGACCCGACGCTGTTCGAAGAGCAGCTCTGGCCGGCGCTGGCGGCGCGCGTGCCCGGCTTCGAGTCGCTGCGCCTGCAGCGCGCCTGGGCCGGCTACTACGAGATGAACGATGTCGACCACAACGGCCTGGTCGGCGCGCTGGACGCCTGCCCCAACCTGCTGCTGGCCTGCGGCTTCTCGGGCCACGGCCTGCAGCACGCGCCGGGCGTAGGCCGCGGCGTGGCCGAATGGCTGGCCTGCGGCCACTACCAGACGCTGGATCTCAGCCCGCTGTCGCCAGCGCGCATTGCCGCCGGCCGGCCCTATCTGGAACTCAATGTGATTTGAAATCGCGGGTGATGCGATCGGCCAGCGCTTCGGCCCAGGCCTGGTAGCCGGCCGGTCCGGGATGAAAGCCATCCTCGGCCATCAGACCCACGGCCTGGCTGCCATGCAGATGCGCCGGCAAGGCCTGCATCGCACGGTCGCGGCTGCCCACAACTTGCTTGGCCAGCGCCCGGTTCATGCGCAGCGCATGGGCGCCCAGCAGCCAGCGCAGCGGCTGCGGCAGCAAGGGGAACAGGTGCATCGGCGGCACGGCGCTGTGCAGCGTCCAGCGCACACCGGCGCGCGCCTGGGCCAGCTCGTGCAGTTGCGCCAGCTGAGCCGTCCAGCGCCCCGGCGACACCTGGCTGACCACATCATTGACGCCCAGTGCGGTGATCATCACATCGGCCGGCTCCAGCTCGGCCTGGCTCAGCTGGGTCAACGCGTCGGCGCTGCGGTGCCCGGTCTGCGCCAGCAACTGCCAATGCACGCGGCCCTGCAGGCGCTCGGCGAGCGCGGCCGACAAGCGCCCTGCCAGGGCCAGGTCTTGCGTCGGCGCCCCCACGCCGGCGCCGGAGGAATCACCAACAATCAGCAGGCGCAGCCGCAGCTCACCGCTGCCGACCATGCCGCTGCGCGGGCCGGCCGCCTCGGGCAGGCGCAAGGCCTGGCGGCGTACCTGGCGCCCCTGCCAGAGCAACAGCGGCGCCAGCAGCAGCTTGGCAACAGCCAGCATCAGTCGAACTGCGAGAAGTCCGGCTGGCGCTTCTGGAAGAAGGCCTGGAAGGCCTCGGTGGCCTCAGGTGAACGCAGCCGCGCGCCAAAGATCTCGGCCTCGACCTTGATCGTTTCCTGCAGCTGCTCGATGCTGTGCCGGCGCATCAGGCGCTTGCTCTCGCGCACTGCGCTGGGCGCCAGCTTGTTGAAGCGCTCGGCCACGCGGCGGGCCTGGTTGACCACCTCGCTGGCCGGCAGCACCGCGTTGGCGATGCCGCATTCGACCGCGTCGGCGCCGGTGAAGGGGTCGCCCAGCAGCAGCTTCTCGGCCGCCTTCACATGGCCCATCAGGCGCGGCACCACCAGGCTGGAGCCGAACTCCGGCACCAGGCCCAGACTCACAAAAGGCATGGCCAGGCGCGCGTCGTCGGCCACATAGACGAAATCACAGTGCAGCAGCAGCGTGGTGCCAATGCCGATGGCCGCGCCATTGACCGCCGCGATCACCGGCTTCTCGCAGCCCAGCAGCGCGCGCATGAACTGGAACACCGGCGCCTCGTCGTCCCGCGGCGGGCTGCCCATGAAGTCCTCGATGTCATTGCCCGAGGTGAAGATCTGCGGCTGGCCCTGGATCAGCACGGCGCGCACGCTCTTGTCGGCGTTGGCGGCCACCAGGGTATCGGCCATGGTCTGGTACATCGCACGGGTCAGTGCGTTCTTCTTCTCGGGGCGTGCGATCTCCAGGGTCAGCACGCCGTTGGCGATAAAGCTCTTGATGCTCATGAGGGGTACTCCAGTGGAAGGCACGCGGGGTGCTTTCAACAGCAAAAAACAAACCACAGAGGCACAGAGACACGGAGGCTCAACAGGGAGCTCGGAGCATGTGCTTCCATCTCTGGCGTCAGCCCTGAGTGGGCCAAACTTCTGGGCGCGATCATGCCAGACGCCGGCCTCAGGACGCAGCCGGCTTGATGCGTTCCCAGTGATTGGCCAGGTGCATCAGGTGGGCGCGCTCATAGGCGGCCCGGTCCAGCTGGCCATAGGCAAAGTGCGGCTTCAGCGGCCCCGTGTAGGCGGCGAAGGCCTCCATCGCATCGAGCAGGCGCTGCACGCCCTGCTTCAGCGTCGCCTCACGGTCCAGCGCCGGCGCGCCGGGGATGGGCTCGTCGCGGTTATGGCTCATCTCGCCACGCGCGTCGAAGAGCGCGAACGCGGTCTTGCCCAGCGTAGCCTGGAACCAGGCGGGCTTGGCCTCGGGATAGCCGCTGATCGAGTACTCGATGCTCTGCGCCAGATGGATCAGCGTCTGCGGCAGTGTCCAGTCGCCCTCGTGGCGGCGCGACCTGAAGCGCAGTTCTAGCACGGCGGTCTGCGCCTCTTTCCACTGCTGGAAGCCCTCTGGCAAGCGCCCCTGGCAGCCGCTCAGCAGCGCCGTGGACGGCAGCAGGCCGGCGGCCAGCAGCCAGCGGCGGCGCGGCTCGATCGAGTCCTTGTCTTGCGGTGTGCACATGGCAAGCTCCTGTCAGATCAACACAGGGCAGCAGCGCCCAAACAAAAACGCGGCCCGCAGGCCGCGTTTTTCGGCACAGTTTAGACGCGTTCCAGAATGCCCGCGGCACCCTGACCGGCACCCACGCACATCGTCACCATGCCGTACTTGGCGCCGGTGCGGCGCAGGCCGTGGATCACCGAGGCGGCACGGATGGCGCCGGTGGCGCCCAGCGGGTGGCCCAGGGCGATGGCGCCGCCGTTCGGGTTCACGCGCGAGCGGTCGAGCACGATGCCCTTGCTGTCCAGATCGTTCAGCACGGCCAGCGATTGCGCGGCAAAGGCTTCGTTCAGCTCGACCCAGCCCAGATCAGCCGCCGAGATGCCGGCCAGCTTCAGCGCGGCAGGGATGGCTTCGATCGGGCCGATGCCCATGATTTCCGGCGGCACGCCGCGCACGGCGAAGGAGACGAAACGGGCCAGCGGGGTCAGGCCGAAGCGCTTGACCGCGGCTTCCGAGGCGACGATCAGCGCGCCAGCGCCGTCCGAGGTCTGCGAGCTGTTGCCGGCGGTGACGCTGCCCTTGGCGGCGAACACCGGCTTCAGCTTGGCCAGGCCTTCCAGCGAGGTGTCCTTGCGCGGGCCTTCGTCCAGCTCGACCACGCGGCGACGCTCGCTGATGCTGCCATCGGCCAGATTCGGCGTGCGCTCGATGATTTCGAACGGCGTCATCTCGGCGGCGAAGTGCCCGGCTTCCATCGCGGCCAGCGCGCGGCGGTGCGATTCCAGCGCGAATTCGTCTTGCGCTTCGCGGCTGATCTTCCAGCGCTCGGCGACCTTCTCGGCCGTCAGGCCCATGCCGTAGGCGATGCCGATGTTCTCGTCACGTTCAAAGATCAGCGGCGACAGCGAGGGCTTGTTGCCGCCCATGGGCACCATGCTCATCGACTCGACGCCGCCGGCGATCATCACCTCGGCCTCGCCGACGCGGATGCGGTCAGCCGCCATCTGCAGCGCGGTGATGCCGGAAGCGCAATAGCGGTTCACCGTCACGCCACCAACGGTGTTCGGCAGGCCGGACAAGACGGCGCCCACGCGGGCGATGTTCATGCCCTGTTCGCCCTCGGGGAAGGAGCAGCCAATGATGGCGTCTTCGATGGCGGCGGGGTCAAGACCGGGCACTTGCGCCAGGGCGGCCTGGATGGCGCGCACCAGCATCTCGTCCGGGCGGGTGTTCTTGTAGTAACCACGGCCCGACTTGCCGATGGGCAGACGGGTAGCGGCGCAGATATAGGCTTCTTGCACTTGCTTGGCCATGATTTCAACCTTTCAGTTCTTGGGGGTCTTGGGTATCCAAGCCCAGACAAATTCACATTCAACCGGGTTCACACCGGCCTCATCCGTCACCACCACCGACACCGTGACCTCGCCCTTGGGCTCGGCCTGCATCAGCTCGCGCTGTGCGGCGCTCAGCGTGGCACGAGCCCGCATCGCACCACTGGCGCGCTTCTTGAAATCCACATGCATGGACTTGCACAGCGGCAGGCAGTCGTCGCGCACGTTCATGCCCACCACCATGCCCGTCGCCGTCTCGGCCAGCAGGCCCATCGCCGCGGCATGAACGCCGCCGATATGGTTCTGCACCGGCCGCCGATTGGCGATGGCAATCTCCGCCACCTCGGCATCCAGCCGCACAAAGTCCAGCTTGGCCGTGCCGGTAAAGGGCACGGCACGGCGCAGCACCGAATTGCGCGCCACAGGGCGCAGCGCAGCGGGCAGTACGTCCAGCTTGGACAGCGTGCGAGCGAGGCGGTTGGCAGCAGTCATAGGACAAGGTCTTCGGGCTGTGTCGGGGCGTAGCGAGCGAGCGTCAGGCTAGGCGGACGGAGCGCAGGAACCGGAGCGACCTTGAGGGTCGTGAGGATTCCGAGCACCGCCCAACGACGCATGACGTTCGCGCAGTAGCCCTCTCTCAATTCCTAACGGGTTTGCCGGTTTGGAGCATGCCCATGATCCGCTCCTGCGTCTTCGGATGCTCCAGCAGGCTGCAGAAGTGCTTGCGCTCCAGCGACATCAGGTATTCCTCGTCAACCAGCGAACCGGCTTCGACCGCACCGCCGCAGACCACATCGGCGATCAGGCTGGCGAGATGGAAGTCGTGCTGGCTGATGAAGCCGCCGTCACGCATATTGGCCAGCTGGCCCTTGATGGTGGCAATGCCCGAGCGACCGGCGACCGGGAACTTGGCCTTCAGCGGCGCGCGGTAGCCGGAATCGAACATCGCACGGGCCTGGGCCGAGGCGACATAGAGCAGCTCGTCCTTGTTCGGCACGATCACATCGCTGTCCAGCAGGAAGCCGTTCTTCTTGGCCTCGATCGCCGAGGTGGCGACCTTGGCGGTGGCCGCGGTCGTGAAGCCATCCTTCAGGAACATGAAGATGTCGGCATTGGCGTTGCCGGCAGCGGCCATCTCGGCAGCGCGGCGGGCGATATAGGTCAGGCCGCCGCCGCCGGGGATCAGGCCCACGCCGACTTCAACCAGGCCCACATAACTTTCCATGTGCGCGACGCGACGGGCGCAGTGCACCGCCAGCTCCGCACCACCGCCCAGGGCCAGGCCACGCATCGCGGCGATCACCGGCACATTGGCGTAGCGGAGGCGCAGCATCATGTCCTGCAGCTTCTTCTCTTCCGGAGCGATGCCCTTGGCGCCCTTGGTCATGAAGACGGGCATCAGCGCTTCCAGGTTGGCACCGGCGGAGAACACATCGTCAGGCGACCAGATGACCAGGCCCTTGTAGCCGGCCTCGGCGATCTCGACGGCCTTGAGCAGGCCTTCGGTCACCGTCGGGCTGATCAGGTGCAGCTTGGCGGTGATCGAGGCGATGACGACCTCCTTGTCCAGCGTCCAGACGCGCACTTCCTCGTTCTTGAACAGCTCGGTGCCGGCCTTCAGCGGCTCGGGCGCGGCCTCGCCGACCAGGCTTTCCGGGAAGGCCTGACGCTCATAGACCGGCAGCTTAGGCTTCGCCTTGAACTTGCCTTCGGCGGCGCTCCAAGAACCCGCGGCGCTGTGCACGCCACCGTTCTCGGCCACCGGGCCTTCGAACACCCAGGCCGGCAGCGGCGCATTGCTCAGCGTCTTGCCTTCGGCGATGTCGGCCGAAATCCACTCGGCGACCTGCTTCCAGCCGGCGGCTTGCCACAGCTCGAAGGGGCCTTGTTGCGAGCCGAAACCCCAGCGCATCGCGAAGTCGATCTCGCGGGCGGTGTCGGCCACGCTGGCCAGATGCACGGCCACGTAGTGGAAGCTGTCGCGCAGGATGGACCACAGGAACTGCGCCTGCGGGTTGCTCGATTCACGCAGCAGCTTGATGCGATCAGCGGCCGGCTTCTTGAGCATGCGGGCGACGATCTCGTCGGCCTTCTTGCCAGCGGCGACGTACTCGCCGGTGGCCGGGTCGAGGCGCAACACATCCTTGCCGACCTTCTTGAAGAAGCCCGCCTTGGTCTTCTGGCCCAGGGCGCCCTTCTCGATCAGCGCGGCCAGCACCTTGGGCGTGGCGTAGGTCGAGTAGAAGGGGTCGTCCTGCAGGTTGTCCTGCATGGTCTTGACCACGTGCGCCATCGTGTCCAGGCCCACCACGTCCGCCGTGCGGAAAGTGCCGCTGGAGGCCCGGCCGAGCTTCTTGCCGGTCAGGTCGTCGACGACGTCGAAGCTCAGGCCGAACTTCTCGGCCTCGATCATCGTGGCCATCATGCCGGCGATGCCGACGCGGTTGGCGACGAAGTTGGGCGTGTCATTGGCGCGCACCACGCCCTTGCCGACGGCGGTGGTGACGAAGCTTTCCAGCTGGTCGATCACTTCCGGGCGCGTGGTCGGCGTGTTGATCAGCTCGACCAGGTACATATAGCGCGGCGGGTTGAAGAAATGGATGCCGCAGAAGCGCGGCTTGATTTCTTCGGGCAGCACTTCCGACAGCTTGGTGATCGACAGGCCCGAGGTGTTGGAGGCGACGATCGCATGCGGCGCAACGAAGGGCGCGATCTTGGTGTACAGATCGAGCTTCCAGTCCATCCGTTCGGCGATCGCCTCGATGATCAGGTCGCAATCGCGCAGCTGTTCCAGATGCTCTTCGTAATTGGCTTGCTGGATCAGCGCTGCGTCTTCGGGTACGCCCAGCGGCGAGGGCTTGAGCTTCTTCAGGCCGTCAACGGCCTTGCTGACGATGCCGTTCTTAGCGCCTTCTTTGGCCGGCAGGTCGAACAGCACCACCGGGACCTTGACGTTGACCAGATGCGCAGCAATCTGCGCGCCCATCACGCCAGCGCCGAGCACGGCGACTTTGCGAACTTGGAATCGACTCACGGAAGTACTCCTCTTTCAATTCAGGATGGGGCCCTGCGCGCCAGAAAGCGCATGACCCGGATGATGTATCACTCGACGCGAACCCACACCTGGGTGCGGTAGAAGAAGCCGATATAGCCGCGCATCTCCAGCTTCTTGCCGCCCTCGATCGGCTTCAGACGCGTCCGGTATGTTTTGCCGTTATTGGGATCCAGGATCTCGCCACCGGTCCAAAGCTGCCTGTCATCGGCGTCCTGCTTGACGCCGCGAATGATCTGCAGGCCGACGACCGGCTTGTCCTTGCGATCGTCCTTGCACAGATCGCATACGGACTCCAGATGCTTGGGATCGAAGATCTTCTCGATCGTGCCGACCAGCGCGCCGTTGACCTCGGCAATGCGCACCAGCGACTTCTCGGTCTTGCCATCGTCGTCGATGGTCTTCCACAGGCCGGTGGGCCCGCCCTGCGCTTGTGCCAGACCCGCGCTCAGAAGCGCGGCGGCAACCAGGATCCAATGCTTCATCGTGTCTCCAGCGGTGATCAGTGAATCGGGACGGCTCGCCTTCTGCCTTGGTCTTTCCGGGCGGGCTCGTCCCTGTGGCATCGGCTTAGAACAGCGCCTCGTCCATGTCCATCAGCGAGGGCAGACCGGCACGGGCGGTGCGGATCAGCGACGCCGTTTCGGGCAGCAGCTTGGCAAAGTAGAAGCGCGCCGTGTGCAGCTTAGCGGTATAGAAGGGATCGCCGCTACCTTGCTTGTCCAGCGCGACCTTGGCCATGCGGGCAAAGAAGTAGGCAAAGCACAGGTGGCCGACCACGCGCAGATAGTCCACCGCCGCAGCGCCGACTTCGTCCGGGTTCTGGAAGGCCTTCATGCCGATTTCGGTGGTCAGCTTGGTGACCTTGTCGCCCAGGTCTGCCAGCGGATTGATGAACTCCTGCATCGCCTCGCTGGTGCCCTCTTCCTCGACGAAGGCAGCGATCTTCTTGCCGAACTTCTTCAGCGTCGCACCGTTGTTGCCCAACACCTTGCGGCCCAGCAGATCGAGCGACTGGATGGTGTTGGTGCCTTCGTAAATCATGTTGATGCGGGCGTCACGGACGAACTGCTCCATGCCCCACTCGTGGATGAAGCCATGGCCGCCGAAGACCTGCATGCAGTGCGAGGTGGCGATCCAGCCGTTGTCGGTCAGGAAGGCCTTGATGATGGGCGTCAGCAGCGCGACTTCGGCTTCGCATTCCTTGCGTTCGTCCTCGTCGTCCGAAGCGAGTGCCTTGTCCAGCTGCAGCGCCACATAGGTGGACAGCGCGCGGCCGCCTTCGGCATAGGCGCGGGCGGTCAGCAGCATCTTGCGCACATCGGGGTGCACGATGATGGGATCGGCCGCCTTGTCCGGCGCCTTGACGCCCGACAGCGCGCGCATCTGGATGCGGTCCTTGGCGTAGGCAACGGCGTTTTGGTAGGCCACTTCGGTCAGGCCCAGCGATTGGTTGCCCACACCCAGGCGGGCAGCGTTCATCATCACGAACATCGCGGCCAGGCCCTTGTTGGGCTCGCCGACCATGGTGCCCACGGCGCCTTCCAGCACCATCTGGCAGGTCGAGTTGGCGTGGATGCCCATCTTGTGCTCCAGGCCGGCGCAGAAGATGCCGTTGCGCGAACCGAGCGAACCATCGGCGTTCACATTGAACTTGGGCACGACGAACAGCGAGATGCCCTTGGAGCCCACCGGTGCATCCGGCAGGCGCGCCAGCACCAGGTGGACGATGTTCTCGGCCAGATCATGCTCACCGGCCGAGATGAAGATCTTGGCGCCGGTGATCTTGTAGCTGCCGTCGGCCTGCGGTTCGGCCTTGGTGCGCAGCAGGCCCAGGTCGGTGCCGCAGTGCGGCTCGGTCAGGCACATGGTGCCGGTCCATTCGCCCGAGGTCAGCTTGGGCAGGTAGGTGGCCTTCTGCTCCGGGGTGCCGTGGGCATGCAGGGCCTCGTAGGCGCCGTGCGACAGGCCCGGGTACATGGTCCAGGCCTGATTGGCCGAGTTCATCATCTCGTACATGCCCTGATTCACCAGGATCGGCAGGCCTTGGCCGCCGTACTCCGGGTCGCAGGACAGAGCCGGCCAGCCGCCTTCCACATACTGCGCATAGGCTTCCTTGAAGCCCTTGGGCGGCGTGACCTCGTGCGTGCTCTTGTCCAGCTTGCAGCCTTCGGCATCACCGCTCAGATTGATCGGGGCAATCACCTCGGCGGCAAACTTGCCGCCTTCTTCCAGCACCGCGTTGATGGTGTCCACGTCGATGTCGGCGTGCTTGGGCAAGAGCTTCAGCTCATCGGCCACGTTCAGCACCTCGTGCATCACAAACTTCATGTCGCGCAGGGGCGGGTTGTACTGGGGCATGGTCGGCTCCTTGGGTGATTTCTTGCTCGTTCAGGCCCGCTTCTTCGCAGAAGCTGGGGCTGGCTTGGGTTGTGCCGCCGCATCGGCCTTCAGGCCGGCTGCAGTGGCGTAAAAACGGACGGTGCGCTCAAAGCCGTTGCGGGCCCGTTCCAGGGCGCCGGGGCTGCGCATGAAGCGCGCATCGTGGTGCAGGGACAGGATCAGCCCGTGCAGCTCAAAGAGAATCTGTTCGACATCGGCATCGGCCTGCAGATGGCCCATCTCCTTGGCCAGCACGATGGCCTTGTGCAGCGCGGCGTGCCAGGCCTTGACCATGGTCACCAGCGCATCGCGCACCGGACCGGGGCGGTCGTCGAACTCGACCGCGCCGGAGATGTAGATGCAGCCCGAGTCGATTTCCACCGACACCCGGCGCACCCAGCGCTCGAACAGCGCACGCAACCGCGGCAGCCCCCGCTGCTCGCGGATGGCGGTGAAGAAGACTTCCTCTTCGAACTTGGCGTGATACTCACGCACCACGGCAATCTGCAGTTCTTCGCGAGAGCCGAAATGGGCGAACACGCCCGACTTGCTCATCTTCGTCACATCGGCCAGCGCGCCGATCGACAGCCCTTCCAGGCCCATGTGCGAGGCCAGGCCCAGTGCCGCCTCAAGAATGGCGGCACGCGTTTGCTGGCCTTTTTGCATCGAGCGCGCAACGCGCTTGGGTGCCTTGGCAGCAGTGGGCTTGGGGGTGGACAGGGTGGACACGGCGGGCTTTGCGGTTTGGACGGTGGCGAATAATAAAACGAACGGTCGTTCTATTTTTGCCCAAAAGAAGCGCGCCGTGGCTGGGTATTTGCATCGAGTTTTAGACCGGCTTGCCTAGAACTTCACATTCCGCCGCCCGCCCGGGCCGGCGGACGCAGCAGTCTGCAAGCGGCTCATGACAAGCGCTTGACCGCGTGGCGCGCCAGCGACCGCAGCGCCAGCCCTGGCCGCACAAGGCTTGAGTCAGTACGCACTAATGCAGTACGCTCGAAGCCAGGAGGTCATTCCTGTGGATGTGCTGCAATTGGATGTCTCTGGTCGGCCACAAGCCTGGATCACGACCAAGGAAGCCGCGGTGATCTACGCCAGCGATGGCGTTGCCTGGACCCTGGGCAGCCCCTGCCATGTGCTGCGCGGCGGGCTGCAGCGGCGTACCGGCCAGCAATCGAGAATCGAAGTCCACCCCATCATCGCCGTGCGTGGCGCCGTGCCCAGCCGGGCCTGGCGGCACACGCCGGCGCTGTCCAACCCCAAGATCTTCGCGCGCGACCGCTATGTTTGCGCCTACTGCGGCCACCGCTTCCAGATCGACGATCTGACCCGCGAGCACATCATCCCCAGCTCACGCGGCGGCGCCGACAGCTGGATGAACTGCATCACCGCCTGCCGCAGCTGCAACGGTCGCAAGGGCAACCGCATGCCCGAAGAAGCGCATATGACCCTGCTCTACCTGCCCTATGTGCCCAATCTGCACGAAGACATGATTCTGCGCGGCCGCCGCATCCTGGCCGACCAGATGGAGTTCCTGCTCGCCTGCGTGCCACGCTCCAGCCGGCTGCACGGCTGAGCGCGCCGCGCGCGTCCACGTCCGGCACGCGCCGCCGTGACCTTGGTCATCTGCTGCGTAAAGACATGTAATGCGGTCAACGCGCCAGGCCCCGGCCGCGTTGCGCAAAGACGTTTAGCGGAGAATCCCGAACCATGATGAAGAAACTGATCCTCACCGCCCTCGTGGCCAGCCTGGCCGCCTGCTCGACCTCCAGCCCCGACGTCATCCAGCGCGGCGATGCCCAGCGCATGTCCCAGGTGCAGGACGCCACTGTGCTCACCGTGCGCCCCGTCACCGTCGATGGCAGCCAGAGTGGTGCCGGTGCCGCAGCCGGCGGTGTGATCGGCGCCGTGGCTGGCTCCAGCGTCGGTGGCCGCCGTGAAGGCCAGGTCGTCGGCGTGCTCGGCGCCGTGGCCGGTGCAGTGATCGGCAATGCGATCGAACGCAGTGCCACCAAGGAGGAAGCAGTTGAGATCCTGGTGCAGCTGCGCAACGGCGAACGGCGCGCCATCGTGCAGTCCAAGGGCAATGAGACCCTGGTGCCCGGCGAGCCAGTGATTTTGGTCACTACCGGCGGCAAGACCCGCGTCAGCCGCGCTCCGGTGGTCACTCAGGCGGCGCCTGTGCCTGCACCCGCTCCGGCGCACTGATTCGAAGCACAAATGCCAGCAAGGCCTCCGCAAGGAGGCCTTTTTCATTGCTGCCTTCGATCGCCACGAGGCCGGCGAGCGTCCAGATAGCCATCGCACGCAAGCTCTGACCCCGCATCGGCGCAGCCCATCGCCAATCGTTGCGACTGATCGCATCGCTGGCACGGCCTGATGCAGCCGGCCGATAGACTCGCGCCAACAGAAATCCAAGCACGGCCGCCGGGCATCGCCCTCAAGCGGTGCTGAAGAACGAGGAGATCATCTTGCGCACCGCCCCCGCCTGGCCCTGGGCCAAGGGCCTGATCCTGTGCCTGTCCGGCCTGCTCGTCGCCTGGCTGCTGCTCAGCTACTTCTTTCCCTCGCCGCCCTCGCGCATTGCCATCGCCACCGGTTTCAAGGGCGGCTCCTACGAGTACTTCGGCCAGCGCTACGCGCGCCGGCTGGGGCAGGACCGCATCAAGGTTGAGCTGCGGCAGAGTTCGGGCTCGGTCGACAACATCAGCCAGCTCAACGACGCCAAGAGCGGCGTCGCCGCCGCCTTTGTGCAGGGCGGTGTTTCCGATGCGGCGCGCTCGCCGCAGCTCGTGTCGCTGGGCCGCATCAACTACCAGGCCTTCTGGATCTTCTATCGCGGCACTGAGACGCTGCAGCAGCTCACCCAGCTCAAGGGCAAGCGCATCGCCATCGGCCCGACCGGCAGCGGCACCGAGGTGGTGGCCCGCCAGGTGCTGGGCATCAGCGGCGTCAACGAGCAGACGGCGCAACTGCTGCCGCTGGCCGGCCAGCAGGCCGTCGACGCCCTGCATGATGGCCGTGCCGATGTGATCTTCCTGGCCTTCGCGCCCGAGGCGCCGGTGATCCAGGCGCTGATGCGTGATGCCAGCGTCAAGCTGATGGACGTGAAGCCGGCCGAGGCGCTGACGCGCATCTTCCCCTTCCTCGTCAAGCTGGTGCTGCCGCAAGGCGTGTTCGACTTCGAACGCAATATCCCGGCGCAGGACATCACCTTGATCGGCAGCACCAACGCGCTGCTGGTCCGTGAAGACATGCATCCCGAGCTGATCCATCTGCTGGCCCGCACGCTGAAAGCCGAGCATGGCGGCGCCGGCCTGTTCCAGCATGCCGGCGATTTCCCCCAGCTGAGCGACCCCGAATACCCGATGGCACCCGCCGCGCTCGACTACTACCGCAACGGCCCCTCGCTGCTACAGCGCTACCTGCCCTTCTGGGTCGGCCACTATGTGCAAAAGCTGCTGGCCCTGCTGATGGCCAGCGCCGCCCTGCTGTTCCCGCTGCTGAACTACCTGCCGCGGCTGCTGCGCTGGATGGTGCGCGAACGGCTGCACAAGCTCTACCGCCGGCTGCGCCTGATTGACCGCCAGTTGCTCAGCCCCCTGCCCGCCAGCGAAGCGCGCGAGCTGCTGCAGGCGCTCGACCAGATCGACCGCGAAAGCAATGTGCTGGGCGTGCCCACCCGCCACTCCGACCTGTTCTTCTCGCTGAAGACCGACATCCATCTGGTGCGCAGCCAGCTGCAGGCCAGGTTGCCGCGAAGCGACGATGCGGGCGATGAAGGCCTGCCCGCCGCCGGCCAAGCGCTCAAGGTCGTGGCCTGAGGAACGGGAGCAGGCCGCAGGAGAGCGCCTCCGTTTTCAGAACGTCACAAGACCATCGTTGTCGGCTGCTGCATTTCCGACACAATCCGCGCTGGCCTAACTGTGACAAGGATTGCCCCATGAGCCACAACGATCTGATCGCCCGCCGCCGCATGCTGGGCGGTGCCGCCACTGCCTTGGGCGCCATCGGCCTGAGCGGCTGGGCGCAAGCACAAACGAGCACGCCGACTGCGCCAGCCGCTGCCGTGCCGCCCGCCGCCAAGCCGCTGCCCGCCTACGCCGCCTGGAAGAACCCGGCCGCGATGGTGGTGCACAGCGCCACCACCATCGAAACCCGCCGCAGCGCCTTCGGCACCGGCCTGATCACGCCGGCCCAGCAGCTCTACATCCGCAACAACCTGCCCGCGCCCAACGCCAGCATCCTGGAACAGCGCGAGGCCTGGACGATTTCGCTCGAAGGCGTCAAGCAGCCGCGCAGCATGACGCTGGCCGAGCTGAAGACCCTGGGCCTGGAGACGGTGGCCACCGTGCTGCAATGCTCGGGCAATGGCCGCGGCTTCTTCCCCAGCAAGCCCAGCGGCACACCCTGGACGGTAGGCGCCGCCGGCTGCGTGCTCTGGACCGGCGTGCCGCTGCGCAACGTCGTCGCCGCACTCGGCGGCTTGGCCGATGACGCGAAGTTCATCACCGGCACCGGCGGCGAGAAGCTACCCGAGGGCATTGACCCGCTGTCGGTCGTCGTCGAACGCTCGGTGCCGATCAAGGCCCTGGACGACTGCCTGCTCGCCTGGGACATGAATGGCGAGCCGCTCTCGCTGGCCCATGGCGGCCCGCTGCGCCTGATCGTGCCCGGCTACCAGGGCGTCAACAACATCAAGTACATCAAGCGCCTGGCCTTTGGCAGCAGCGAATCCAAGGCCAAGATCATGGCCCATGGCTACCGCATCACCCCGCCTGGCGCGCAGAGCGGCCCCGAGCAGGAATCGGTCTGGGAGATGAACGTCAAGTCCTGGATCAACGGCCCGCTGCCCGAGGCCGGTGCGGTCAAGGCCGGCCTGGTGCAGCTGCATGGCGTGGCCTTTGGTGGCAGCAAGGCGATTGCACGGGTGGAAGTCAGCACCGACGATGGCAAGACCTGGCACCCCGCTCGCCTGACCGGCCCCGACCTCGGCCGCTTCGCCTGGCGCCAGTTCGCCGTGGCGCTCAAGCTCCCCGCCGGCAACTACCAGGTGGCCAGCCGCGCGGTGGACAGCGCCGGCAATGTGCAGCCCGCCGAGCGCCTGGAAAACGCCCACGGCTACAACAACAACAGCTGGCGCGACCACGCCATCCAGCTGACCGTCGCCTGATGGCCAGACGCCAGGCTCGCGCCAGGGCTCACACCACGCCTCACAGGGCGCCGCGCGCTCCGACCCTGCTGCTGACGCTCATCCTCAGCGTCAGCAGCAGCCTGAGCCTGAGTGCCCAGCCCGCGCCCACCAGCGACGAGGCGCAGTGGCAGCGCGGCCTGGAAATCTTCACCAAGCGCGCCACGCCCGCCTGCGCCGTCTGCCACACCCTCACCGCCGCCGGCAGCGAAGGCCAGATCGGCCCCGTGCTCGACGAACTCAAACCCGACGCCGCGCGCGTTCGCCGCGTGCTGCAAAGCGGCCAGGGCGTGATGCCCAGCTACGCGGGCAAGCTCAGTGTGGAAGACATGGAGGCGGTGGCGGGGTTTGTGGCGAGGGCGAGTGGGGGCGAGAAGCGCTGAGCGCTAAGCGGCTGCCAACACACCTGTGGCGTGCGCACCGAACGGATCGCGCAGGCTGCCGCCCTCAGCCCTGCTGCCCGTCGCCCCAGACCTCCGTCACGTCCAGGCCCGCCAGGCTGGCTGGCTGCGCGTCGAGCGCACGCCGGTTGCACGCCGTCTCGCGTGTACCGCGAGCTGGCCACTTCGCTCCGTTCGCCGTAGCCGGCAAGCAAAACAGCAGCGCGATCAGCTGCTCGCTCAGGGCCGAAGGCGATTCCGCCAAGGGCCCATCCGCCTGCCACTGCGCGTTCGCGTCCAGCGCCAGTCGCAGCGGCCGCTGCGCCTGAGCCAGCGCCTTTGCATATGCCTGCGCAGCGCGCGTGGCCTCGGTATGCCTGAACAGGCTGATGGCGGCGCAGATATTGGCGGAGCGTTGGGCGGGCACCATGTTTCTTGCTTGCTTCTCTGGCATGTCCTGCTTTTCTGCCCACCCGACCAAATGGCGGAGCTGCAGGCCAGGCTCCTTCACTGCGCGCTGCAAGACAGTGGCGATGAGTCGGGCGCTATCGAACACGGGTGCGACTTCAAGCTCATCGAAATGTCGAAGGGATCGGCGACGGCATATATCGCCAAGTACGTGTCTAAGAACATCGACGGTGAATACGTCGGCGACGACCTTGAAGGCAAATCAGCCGTCGAAAGTGCCAAGCGCGTAGAAGCCTGGTGCGCGAACTGGGGCATTCGGCAGTTCCAGGCCATCGGCTGTCCGCCCGTCGGTGTCTGGCGCGAGCTTCGACGCATTCCCAGCTTGCCTAAGGACGCCCCGGAACACTTGCAGCGCGCACACCGCGCAGCAAACAAGCAATTTCAACACGATGGCGACGAGCGGGAGACTGTGGCCTGGGACGACTACTGCCGCGCCCAGGGAGGCATGGGCATTGGGCGCGAGGCCTGCATCAAGCTCGCCAAGCGCGCGCCCGATGGCTTGGGCCGATATGGCGACGCCATGCAGCCCCGTCCTTACGGTATCGAGACTGTCGGCACAGCAACGCTAGAACAGGGCCAGCCTTTGCGCACCTGGTTGGTCGAGTCCGTATGGCATGTTTGGAGCATCGAGCGGCCCAAAGTCCGCCGCTTCGACTGGCGCAGCCAGATCGCGGAGACGGCGCAGCCGGCTTCGCCTTGGACTCGTGTCAATAACTGTACGAAGGGCGACGCGGCCGAGCCTCTTTCTATTTCTGGGCCACCTAAGTTCAAGCCCTATGCCGATCAGGACCAAGCTACATGTCGCATGCACTCTGCGGCGGGAGAGTTTCCCTAGTCAGGCCTGTTCAATTTTGAACAGCTTTTCTGCCTGAGAAAGACGAACAACGAAATAGTGCTCCTGATTTAGCTCCGCAGGCAGTTTGTCTCGCAGAATTGACGCCACAAATTGCGTGTGCTTTTTCTCTCTATGAACGAGATGCGCGATCTTCACAAGCTGATTGTCATGCATAAGCTCCTTCTTATCATTTAGAAGGAAGTGATAACAAGGAATGCCCTCAGCATCTGCAAAAAGCGTATATGCAATATCAAAACAAGTGATCTCGCCCTGCTTTTTTCCAGAACTGAAATTTGTGTTGAAAGCGCTGAACTTATAGACCTTCTGCCCCGTCTTGGTCACCGCAGGATCAAATTTCAGAGCATATTCTTCGCCGTAGAGCTCTCTCGAAATACTCGCAAAGAACTCGTTGAACTTATTGACCTGCTGCTGAATTTCGGCTTCAAATTCCTCTGAAAACAACCGATCATCAATCTTCTCAAGGTCACCCATAAAGCCCGCCAAAGTCTTCTCAGATCGGGTGATTTGATCAATTATTGCTTCGTACTCGCCTTTTTTTCGGTGAGCTTCGTTGAGCGCAACAATGATTCGCTCTAGCGATTCAAAGGAGCCAGTTTTTGAGAGCTTTGCCGAGAGATTCTTTTCTACCTTCAAAAGGTCTTGAAGTTTTTCATTGTTGACTTCAAGCTCAGCAACTATTTTTGGCAAATCTTTTTCAATGTACTTTGCCTTTTCCCCAATCATGCGATTGTGGAATGTTACTAGCTCCGCAAAAGAGCGACTTACTGCTCCTAGGCTGTCAGATACCTGCTTGTATAGCAATTCAAGCTGGCGCACGTCAATGTTGGCGGCGCCGGAATTGATTTCCCGAATTGCTTCCTGAATTAGATCCTTCCGCAAGTTAAGGCGGCTGATCTTAGAACTTACCAGACTGATCTGATAGCGGGCTTTATCCAAAGTCTGAAGGTCATTTTCAAAGTTTGGATTTGTATTGAAATTTGCTCGATGAGCATTCAAACGTTCTATGTCGTTCTGAAGCAACGCAAGCGAAGCCTCATAAGCAGAACGAGTTTGCTTGCTTTCTAGTCGCGCCTTGAAACTTGCTTCCGCTCGGATGCTCGCAAGCAAGTTTTGCTTCGCATCGCCATTGTCGAAATTGCAACCCAGCAGGAACAGGTAGAGAGTTTCGTACTCGTCATCCCTAGTAAAGCTATTCAGCGTCTTCAGTGTGTTGCTAACACTAAGATCTTTATATCGAATATTATGAGAGGTGATTTGACCAAAGGTAGGCTTTTTGCCGAAATGACCAGGAAAAAGCTGATTGGTCAGATACTCCTCGAACGCCTGTTCTGTAAGCTGCTGCCCATTAATTCGACGAATGTGCTTACTACGGGACAAGAAATTTCGTTCAATGATGGTCTCGACAGCAAATTGGTCAGCAAGATCTGACGTCAAAGTCAAAGAGACAAGGACCTCATTGTTTATGAGAAAGTCCTTAACCACCGGATCCTCATTTTTCTTCGTCTCAGGATCGGTATAAATCCCCTTCGCACTAGCTCCTAGGCAAAAATCAATCAGCATTAGCACCGTAGTCTTACCTACGTTGTTGCCGGTGGCCTCCGCGTCGTCAGTCGGGGTCTCGTCAACGATAAGATTTAAGCCCGCATGGAACTTAATATGACGAATGAGCCCGCCCTTCCCTTCAATGCGCAACGACTTTAGGAACATAGCTCTATATTCCCGCTTTGATCATGCACGACGGTTGCCAAAAACAACCAATCAAGCGCCAAGACAAAAATGGCAATCGGCATATCACGCAACTCTCGCGTGGCAAGATACAAATCCATAAACCCCATCGATTTGCCGCCAGATAGCGCCTGAATAATATATGCCCCATTGAAATAGAGGCTATTTTCGGGATGAACGTCCTTAGGCAGAAGCATGGGCTGTCACCTTTGGGGGCCTCTTGAAGATCCGGCACTTCATGAATGCATCCACCGCCAAGATCCGAATGCACAGCTCCAGTTCTTCCTCGGAAATCGCGACGTAGTTGGCACTCTTCTTTGCGGCATCCATTACTGCCTCAATGATGCTGAAGAAGAGGTCATCATCCGCTTCCCCATCCTTTTTCAGCTTAAGGTATGTAGAGTGAAAGGCGCTCAGCACTGACGTGCTCCGGTTTCTACCCGCTGCATCAAAGCTTGCGTAAATCGCATCAATTCGCGGCTGATAGACCGCGTAAGTTTCAACCAATTCAGCTGCAACAACCAAGTTATTGAAGACGAGTTTGTCATCAATTGAAAATGGAATTGGTGAGCCGCTTTGAGCTTGTGGACTAAGATCCTCTGCGCAAAGAATATTTATTAGCGCAGCAATATTTGTTTCAGACGGTGGCTCAACCTCGCTGAGAGGCAATTCCTCATGCAAGAACGAGTAGATTTGCTGCAGCTTACTTGGCGCAGAGTGCAACAAGATAGCCGTAATACTTTTTAGGTCGATGATGTCGTCAACGGGCGAAAAGTTCAGCCCATGCGGATTGTTAAAGACCTTCTTCCTCAAATCGCTCCCATCCTTAGATATCGAAACAAATTTGAAACGATAACCTTTTAGCCCAGTAAGCTTTGCGTGCGAGAGCGCTGTTTGAACCTTGTCGAAGGCGGCAGTTGAAGAGACTTGAAGAACAGTTTTTCCTGTCTTATCAATCAGATCTATACCGGCCGAATTCTGTTGCGTCGCATTCATATTGGTCAGCGAGTAGCCGAACAACAGATTGAGAAAGCGTGCGTAGAAATCCTCACAGTGCACGTGAACATCCAAGATGTTGACGCTCCCTCGCAATTCGACCTCAGTCGCAAGGACAGCTAGCTTTCTCGTACAAAGATCGAAATAGGCCTTACTCTGCATAACTCACCTCCCCTCCCTTTCTACCCTTCTGCACTTACTCGTGCTTTCCGCACTCATAGCAAGTCGTTTAGCGCTGAAGATGCGCAGCCAAGCAGAGGCCGAACCGAGTAGGCCCGGACTGCCGCCGTCGCTCTTCACGCGCCGAGCATATGCTGACGCGGCCGACTGGTGTTTAACAGTGGGCAATGTACTAACGCGGTTGGGTTGGCGCTTCCGGCGGGCAACTTTTGCGCCTGCAATGTGGCGTAGCCCAAGGCGCCGCCAAGCGCAGGACTCTTGGCTACACGGTGGCTACATGAGTCACTCGGCCGTCGCCCAGGTTGGGAAAAACAGTCGTAAGTCCTTGATTTAATTGGTAGGCCGTACAGGACTTGAACCTGTGACCAAAGGATTATGAGTCCTCTGCTCTAACCAACTGAGCTAACGGCCCCCGTGTCCGGCGCCAGGGCGGCGCCGACAGTGAAGCCCGGCGGGGAGCCGGGAGCGCGGATTGTATAGGGCTGGAGCGCGTGCCTTGAACAGCAGCGCCGACTTGCTTACTTCTGGCTCAGCGCGTTGCTGACCATGCGCGAGGTGATGTCGACGATCTGGATCATCCGTTCGTAGGCCATGCGGGTGGGGCCGATCACGCCCAGGGTGCCGACGATCTGGCCGTCGACCTCATAGGGCGCGGAGACGATGGACAGTTCCTCGAAGGGCACGACCTGGCTTTCGCCGCCGATATAGATGCGCACGCCTTCGGCACGGCTGGAGACGTCGAGCAGGCGCATCAGCTGGGTCTTTTGCTCGAACATCTCGAACAGGCGGCGCAGGCTGCCCATATCGTTGTTGAAGTCCTGCACCGTCAGCAGATTGCGCTCGCCGGAGATGACGACGCGCTCTTCTTCCTGCTCCATCGCCTCGGTGCCGGCCTGCACGGCGGCGCTCATCAGCACGCCGATCTCGCCGCGCAGCGCATCAACCTCGCTCTTGAGCCGCTCGCGCACCGCCTCCAGGCTGAGGCCGGCGTAATGGGCATTGAGGCGGTTGCTGGCCTCGGCGAGCTCGGCCTGGTTCAGGTCTTGAGCGGTGAAGATGACCCGGTTCTGCACATCGCCATCGGGCGAGACCAGGATCACCAGCACCCGGCGTTCGCCCAGGCGCAGGAATTCGATGTGGTGAAAGACGCTGGGCTTGCGCGGCGCGGTGACCACGCCAACAAAGTTCGACAGATTCGACAGCAGATGGGCCGCGCTGGCGATCACGCGCTGCGGCTGGTCGGGCTGCAGCTGGGTTTCGATCGGCCGGGGGTCCACGCCCAGCAGGCCGGGCTGTGCCGTCAGCATGGTGTCCACGAACAAGCGGTAGCCGCGCGCGGTGGGGATGCGGCCGGCGCTGGTGTGCGGGCTGGCAATCAGGCCCAGCTCCTCCAGATCGGCCATCACATTGCGAATCGTGGCCGGCGACAGCTCCAGGCCCGAGGCCTTGGACAGCGTGCGCGAACCCACGGGCTGGCCGTCCGCGATATAGCGTTCGACCAGGGTTTTCAGCAGTGATTTGGATCGCTCGTCGAGCATGTTGGGGATTGTAAGGACATGCAGCCGGTGGCATTGGGTCCAGCGGCGCGCTTTGAGGGCAAGCCCTAGTCAGGACGAGGCCTTTCACCGCTCTTTCACGGCCCCGCCCAGCGCCGCCAAAGCTTCATAGTGCTGTGGTGTAATTCTTCGCATGGCCAAGCGTTTCCGACATGTAGCGATCGTGGGCAAGCATCAGGCCAGGGGCATACGCCCGGTGCTTGAAGAAATAGCCGAATTTGTGACCGGGCAAGGCCTGGACGTGTCGCTTGAGCGCGAGACGGCCGAGAGCACCGGCATCAGCGCCTACGACACCCTCAGCCACGACGAGATGGGCGGCGCCTGCGATCTGGCCATCGTCGTCGGTGGCGACGGCACCATGCTGGGATTTGCCCGCGAGATTGCGCGCCATGGCACGCCGCTGGTGGGCATCAACCAGGGCCGGCTGGGTTTCATCACCGACATCTCCATCGAACGCTTCCGCGAGGCGCTGGCGCCCATCCTGGCCGGCGACTACGAGATGGAGCACCGCGCGATGCTGGAAGGCGCGGTCTGGCGCGACGAGCGGGTGATCTTCGAAGGCCTGGCGCTCAACGATGTGGTGGTCAGCCGCGGCGCTACCGCCGGCATGGTGGAGCTGAAGGTCGACGTCGGCGATGAGTTCGTCGCCAATCTGCGCGCCGATGGCGTCATCGTCGCCTCGCCCACCGGCTCGACTGCCTATGCGCTGTCGGCCGGCGGGCCCATCCTGCACCCCAGCATCGCCGGCTGGCTGCTGGTGCCGATTGCCTCGCACACGCTGTCCAACCGGCCCATCGTGCTGCCGGACCTGGGCGAGGTGCGCATGGAGATCGTCGCCGGCCGCGATGCCAGTGTGAACTTCGATATGCAAAGCCTGGCCAGCCTGCTGCACGGCGACCGCATCACCGTGCGTCGCTCGGCGCACAAGGTCTGCTTTCTGCATCCCACCGGCTGGAGCTATTACGCCACGCTGCGGCGCAAGCTGCGCTGGTACGAGGGCGTGTCCTGAGCGCCCGGCCACTAAAAAGACTGTGTTGAGGCCCCTATGCTGAGGCGACTGAGCCTGCGAGATTTCGTCATCGTGCCCGAGCTGGAGCTGGACTTCAGCGGCGGCTTTGCCGTGCTGACCGGCGAGACCGGCGCCGGCAAATCGATCCTGATCGACGCGCTGCAACTGGCGCTGGGCAGCCGCGGCGATGCCGGCGTGGTGCGCGAACAGGCCGCCCGCGCCGAGATCTGCGCCGAGTTCGACCGCCCCGAGGCACTGCGCCCCTGGCTGGACGAAGCCGGCTTCGACGCCGAGGCCGACACCCTGCTCTTGCGCCGCGTGATCGACGCCCAGGGCAAGAGCCGCGCCTGGATCAATGGCGGCGCCGCCACGGTGGCGCAGCTGCGCGAACTGGCCGACAGCCTGCTGGACATCCACGGCCAGCATGCCTGGCAAGGCCTGACCCGCCCGGCCGCCGTGCGCGCGCTGCTGGACAGTTATGCCGAGCTGGACACTGCGCCACTGGCCCGCACTCACGCCGCCTGGAAGCAGGCCAGCGAGGCCCTGGCCGGCGCCCAGCAACGCCAGGGCGAACTGGCCCGCGAGCGTGAGCGCCTGGCCTGGCAGCTGGGTGAGATCGAGCGCCTGGCGCCCGGCGCCGATGAATGGGAAGAGCTGAGCAGCGAGCACCAGCGCCTCTCGCATGCGCAATCGCTGATGGATGGCGCGCGCAGCGCCGTCGAGCTGCTCAGCGAGGGCGAGGCCAATGCCGAAGACCTGACCCAGCGCGCCATCGAGGGCCTGCAGGCGGTGCTGGACTACGACCCGCGGCTGCAGCAGGCGGTCGACGCGCTGCTCGGCGCCCAGGCCCAGCTGCAGGACGCCGCCCACACGCTGGGCGCCTATCTGCATGGCGAGGACATGGACCCGCAGCGCCTGCAGCAGCTGGACGAACGGCTGTCAGCCTGGATGGCGTTGGCGCGGCGCTACCGCCGTCAGGCCGCCGAACTGCCGGCCCTGCATCAGGAATGGAAGAACGAGCTGGCCGCGCTGGATGCCGCCAGCGATCTGGCCGCACTCGAAGCCGCGCTGCAGCAGGCGGCCCGTGCCTATGAGCGCGAGGCCAAGCGCGTGAGCAGCGTGCGTGCCGAGGCCGCGCCGCGCCTGGCATCGGCCGTGACCCAGGCGATGCAGCAGCTGGGCATGGCCGGCGGCAGCTTCGAGATCGCGCTGTTGGCGCAGGAGCAGCCACAGAGCTTTGGCATGGAGTCGGCCGAGTTCCTGGTCGCCGGCCATGCGGGCAGCACGCCGCGCCCACTGGCCAAGGTGGCCTCGGGCGGCGAGCTGTCGCGGATTGCGCTGGCGATTGCCGTCACCACCTGCCAGCAGCAGCTGGGCAGCGCCAGCGCCGGGGTCGGCACGTTGATCTTTGACGAAATCGATGCCGGCGTCGGCGGCGCCGTGGCCGAAACCGTGGGCCGGCTGATGAAGCAGCTGGGCCGCGAGCGCCAGGTGCTGGCCGTGACCCACCTGCCCCAGGTGGCCGCCTGCGCCGATCAGCATTACGTCGTGGCCAAGGCGCTGCGCGATGGCGTCACCTGCAGCGATGTGCAGCCAGTGGCCGGCGAGGCCCGCGTGGCCGAGATCGCGCGCATGCTGGGCGGCGAACGCCTCTCGTCCACCAGCCTGGCCCACGCCCAAGAGATGCTGGAGTTGTCTGCCCATACCGTGCCCGGCGCCAAGCCCGGCAGCAAGAAAGCCAAGTCATGAACGCGAGCAAAAAGGCCAAAGCCGAGAAGAGCGATGTGGTGCTGGTCACCGGCGTGTCCGGCGGCGGCAAATCGATTGCCATGCATGCACTGGAAGATGCCGGCTTCTTCTGCGTGGACAACCTACCGCCCGAACTGCTGCCCGAGTTCCTGGCGCTGGAAAAGCAGCGCGGCCAGCGCCGGGTGGCGATTGCCGTCGATGTGCGCAGCGCCGGCTCGCTGCCGCATCTGCTGCCGCTGATCAAGCAGATGCGCGCCGATGGCGTGGCGCTGCGCTCGATCTTTCTGGACGCCAACACCGAGACGCTGATGCGCCGCTTCTCGGAAACGCGCCGCCCGCACCCACTGCGCCAGCACCCGGCCACGCCGGTGGGCGAAAACGCCAGCAGCAGCGGCGAAGACGAACACCGTGCCCTGCTCGACGCCATCCATCTGGAGCGCGAGCTCTTGGCGGCGCTGCGCGTGGAGTCCACCGTGATCGACACCAGCCAGCTGCGCCCGGCCCAGCTGCGCGCCTGGGTGCGCGATCTGGTCGTCGTCTCCGGCGAGTCGCTGACCCTGGTGTTCGAGTCCTTTGCCTTCAAGCACGGCGTGCCCAGCGATGCCGATTTCGTCTTCGACGTGCGAGTGCTGCCCAACCCCTATTACGACCGCGAGCTGCGCCCGCAGACCGGCCGCGACGAGCCGGTGGCCAAGTTCCTCGAAGCCCAGCCCGAGGTGCGCCTGATGCTCAGCCAGATCAGCGCCTTCATCGCGCAGTGGCTGCCGAACTTCTCAGCCGATCAGCGCAGCTATTTGACGGTGGCGATTGGTTGCACCGGCGGCCAGCACCGCTCGGTCTATCTGGTCGAAACGCTGAGCAAGCAGTTCGCCTACCACGGCCAGGTGCTCAAGCGGCACCGCGAGCTGGACGCGAAGTAAGCGGGTTCAGTGGATTCAGGCCGGCTGTTCCTCGTCGGCCGCCAGCAGCACCAGTGCCACCACCGAGGTGATCGGGCACAGCACCACCAGGCCAAAGGTCCAGGGCACGACCGCACGGCCGGAACGCTGCAGCGCCAGCGCCAGAAATGTCCAGTGGGCAATCAGCGCAATGCTCAAGCCCAGCGCGTACATGACGATGCGTGCGGTGTCGCCATCCTCGGCGGAACCGTAGACGATCAGCTGCCACAGGCACACAGCCGCCGCCGCCGCGGCCACCAGGGCGGATTCAACCGAAGACTTCACTGATGCTTTCATGGTGCTGATCCGCGCGGCTGGATGGAGGCTGGACAAGAGAGCCGCGCAGCATAGCGGGCGCGGGGCCGAAATCCAATAGTCAAAGCTCGGCAGCTGCTGGTAACTGGCTCCAAACAAGCCTCTGCCAGGCCTCAGCCGATCAGGCGCTTCAGCGGCGCCGGCAGCGCATAGCTGGCCAGCTGTTCGCGCGCCACCCAGCGGCCCTGCTCGAGCGGCGCAGCGCCTTCATTCAGCAGCGCCCGGCGCGGGTGTAGCACCCAGTCGAAATGGGTCAGCGCATGCTCAACGCGCGGCAGTGGCTCGGCCTCGGCACCCAGCCGCGTGGCCTCCGCCAACAGCTCGGTTTCGCTGTCAAACAGCGGCAGCGTCCACAGGCCGGCCCAGACGCCGCTGTCCGGCCGCTGCTGCAGCCAGATGCGCTCTTCATGTTCCAGCCACAGCCACCAATGCTCGCGCCGGCCACGCTTGAGCTTCCTGCTCTTGATGGGATAGCGCTGCGGCTCGCCTTGTGCGCGGCCCGCACACAGCTCGCTCAAGGGGCAGAGCAGGCATTGCGGCGTCTTGCTGGCGCACAGGCTGGCGCCCAGATCCATCAGACCCTGGGTGTAGGCCGGCATATCGGCGGCGCGCGCCGGCAGCAGCGCATCGGCATGGCGCCAAAGCAGCTTTTCCTGCGCGGCCGAGGCCAGATCACCATCAAAGGCCAGCACGCGGCTGAGCACCCGCTTCACATTGCCGTCGAGGATGGCGACGCGCTCGTCAAAACAGAAGGAGGCCACCGCCGCCGCCGTTGATCGGCCGATGCCGGGCAGCTGCTGCAGCTGCTCGGCGCTGCGCGGAAACTCGCCACCATGTTCGGCCAGCACCGCCTGCGCACATCGATGCAGATTGCGCGCCCGGCTGTAGTAGCCAAGGCCGGCCCAGAGGGCCAGCACTTCGTCCAGCTCGGCCAGCGCGAGCTCGCGCACCGTCGGAAAACGCTCGAGGAAGCGCTGGTAATAGCCCAGCACCGTCGTCACCTGCGTCTGCTGCAGCATGATCTCGGACAGCCAGACGCGATAGGGGTCGCGCGTCTGCTGCCAGGGCAGTTCATGCCGACCATGTTGGCGCTGCCAGGCCACCAACGTGGGCGCGAACTGCGCCACGATCTCCTGCACTCTCGATTCACTCATGACGGGCGCTCAACGCTTCTGGCAATGGGGGCAAAAAAAGGTCGAACGCTGGGCCTGCACGATGCGCTTGATCGTGCTGCCGCAGGCAAAGCAGCTCTGCCCCTCGCGGCCATAGACGCGGGCCTGCATCTGGAAGCTGCCAGCCACGCCATGGGCATTCTTGAAATCGCGCAGCGTGCTGCCGCCCGCCTCCAGCGCCTGCGCCAGCACGCCGCGCACCGCCTGCGCCAGCCGCTCGCAGCGCGGCCGGCTGATGCGCCCGGCAGGCGTGCGCGGGTCGATGCCGGCGAGGAACAAGGCCTCGCAGGCGTAGATATTGCCGGCGCCAACGACCACATCACCGGCCAGCAACGCCTGCTTGATCGCCACCCGGCGGCCGCTCAGTCCGGCATGCAGATGCGGCCCATCAAAGCGCGGATCGAAGGGTTCCATGCCCAGGCCGGCCAGCAGCTTGGCGGCCGGCTCCTGCTGCAGCCCGGCCGACCAGACGACGGCGCCAAAGCGGCGCGGGTCATTCAAGCGCAGGCTGCCGCGGTCGGTCTCCAATTCGAAGTGCTCATGCGGCCCCAGCGGCCCGGCGGCCTCACCAAACATCAGCGAGCCGGACATGCCCAGATGCATCAGCAGCCCACCCTCGCCCACCGGCAGCCACAGGTATTTGCCGCGCCGCTGCGCCAGGCCAATGCTTTGGCCCCGCAAAGCCTCGGGCGCCACGCCCAGCGGCCAGCGCAGCGGCTTGCCCAGCCGCACGGCCCTGACCCGCGCCCCGGCGATCGCATCGGCAAAGCTCAAACGTGTGACTTCTACTTCCGGCAACTCAGGCATGCGAGCATGATACTTTCCGAGCTCTGCCTAGAATCCTGCGCAGAAGCCAAGGCCCCTACCGTTGCCGGTAATTGGCCGCCCGAGATCCCAGGAGCATGCATGCCTCAGAACACCCCTCGCCCGCCCAGCAAAAAGCTGTGGACTGCACTGGCCCTGGCCAGCCTGACTGCGCTGAGCAGCGGCGCGGCCTTGGCCGCCAGCCCAGCGGCGAGCGAAGCCAGCACGGTGAACAACTCGGACATGGACGCGCCGATGTTCTACCAGCTGCTGGTGGGCGAAATGGAACTGCGCGCCGGCCAGCCCGGCGTGGCCTTTCAGGTGCTGCTCGACGCCGCGCGGCGCAGCCAGGATGAGGCGCTGTACCGCCGCGTGGTCAGCATCGCCCTGCAGGCCCGTGCCGGTGAGCAGGCGCTGCAAGCCGCCCGCGCCTGGGCCGACAGCCTGCCCAACTCCGCCGAGGCCCATCAAGCCGAGCTGCAGTTGCTGGCCCTGCTGAACCGGCCGGCCGATGCTGGCAAGGCCCTCAAGGCGCTGCTGGCCAACAGCCCGGAAGCACAACGCGTCACCGTCATCGCCTCGCTACCGCAGCTGTTCCAGCGCACGCCCGTGCCTCAGCAGGTGCTTGAAAGCCTGCAACCCGCGCTGAAGCAGGCCGAGCAGCAGGAAGCCACACGCCTGGTGGCACTGAATGCCCATGCCCGGCTGGCACTCAATGCCGGCGAGCAGCAGCAGGCGCTGGCACTGAGCCGCGAGGCGGCCGCACTGGCCCCGGAGGCCGAAGAACCGCTGGCGGTGGCCCTGGAACTGATGGTGCAGCAGCCCGCCGCAGAGGAGCTGATCACCGCCGCACTGAACGCCAAACCGGACAACGCCTCGCTGCGCCAGGCCTATGGCCGCGCACTGGCGCGCGCGCAGCGCATCAGCGACGCCGCACGCGAGTTCCGCCGCGTCACCGAGCTGCTGCCCGAGCAGCCCTCGCCCTGGTTTGCGCTGGGCTCGCTGGAGCTGGAGCTGCAGCATCAGGACGTCGCCGAGAGCGCGCTGAAGACCTTTCTGCAAAAGCTTGAAGCCGCCACCGGCAAGAATGATTCCGAGCTGACGGATAACGGCCGGGATGCGCGTCAACAGGCCCTCCTGCTGCTGGCGCAGGCGGCCGAACAGCGCGGCATGTACAAGGCTGCCGAGGGCTGGCTCAACCAGGTGGACACGCCCAAGCGCCTCACCGAAGTGACCTACCGCCGGGCCTCCCTGCTGCTCAAGCAAGGCCAGCTGGACAAGGCTCGCAAGCTGATCCAGGGCTTGCCCGGCGAGAGCAAGGAGGAGCAGCGCAGTCGCTTCATGGCCGAGTCGCAGCTGCTTCGCGAGGCCCAGCAATGGGCGGCGGCCTACGAGCTCCTGCAGCGTGCCAATGAAGCACTCAGCGACGACGCCGACATGATCTACGAACAGTCGATGATGGCCGAGAAACTCGGCCGCAACGAGGAAATGGAAGCGCTGCTGCGCCGCGTGATGGTGCTCAGGCCCGAGCATTTCCACGCCTACAACGCGCTGGGCTATTCGCTGGCCGATCGCAAGCAAAGGCTTGATGAAGCGCGCGAACTGATCATCAAGGCGCTGAGCTTTGCGCCCAAGGAACCCTTCATCCTGGACAGCATGGGCTGGGTCGAATACCGCCAGGGCAAGCTCGACGACGCGATCACCTATCTGCGCCAGGCCTTCGCCTCGCGGCCGGACGCCGAGATCGCTGCCCATCTGGGCGAGGTGCTGTGGGTCAGCGGCCAGCGCGAAGAGGCTCAGCGGATCTGGACCGAGGGCGCCAAGCGCGACCCCAAGAACGAAGCCTTGCGCGAGACACAGAAGCGGCTGAAGTCGGCCAAGCCCGCGGCGCAATGAGCGCAGGCGGTTTTCGCTGCCTGGCCGTGGCCCTGGCAGCCTTGATGCTGAGCGCCTGCGCCAGCCTGAAACCGGCGGCGCCACAAAGCGAAGTCGTCAACGCGAGCAGCGAACACCTGACCGGCAGGATCAGCGTCCAGGTACCCGCCACCCTGAGCAGCAAGGCCCAGGGCGGCGCAGCCAGCTTCGAGCTCTGGGGCACGGCCGAGCGCGGTCAGCTTGAACTGAGCAGCCCGCTGGGCAGCCTGATCGCGCGAGCTCGCTGGCAGCCCGGCGAGGTGTTGCTGCAGGTGCCCGGCGAGGATCGCCAGTACGACACGCTGGACAGCCTCACTCAGGGGCTGCTCGGCGAGGCCATCCCGGTGGCCGCGTTGTTCGACTGGCTGGCCGGCCGCGCCTGGCCGGGCGCGGCGGCCGTGCCCCTGCCTCAGCAGGGCTTTGAACAGCTGGGCTGGCGCGTCGATACCAGCCTGCTCGGCGAAGGCCTGATCAAGGCCGTCAAACTCGGCGAACCGGCAACCAGCCTGCGCATCAAGCTGCAAAGCTCGCCCTGAGATACTGCGCGCCATGCAAGCGCTCTACGACGTTCCGGCACCGGCCAAGCTGAATCTCTTCCTGCATGTGGTTGGCAAACGTGCCGATGGCTACCACCTGCTGCAATCGCTGTTCGTGCTGATCGATTGGGCCGACACCCTGCATTTCGAGCGCCGCAATGACGGCCTGCTGCAGCGCCATGACAGCGGCGACACCCTGCCCCCCGACGACCTCTGCCTGCGTGCCGCACGCGCGCTGCAGGCCGCCACCGGCTGCCGGCTTGGCGCCGATATCCATATCGAAAAACGCCTGCCTGCCGGCGCCGGCATGGGCGGTGGATCTTCGGATGCAGCGTCGACACTGATCGCGCTGAACCGGCTCTGGGGGCTGGGCCTCACGCGCCGGCAGCTGCTGGATATCGCGCTGCCGCTGGGCGCCGACGTGCCCTTTTTCATCGGCGGCCGCCATGCCTTCGTCGAGGGCATTGGCGAGCGTCTGACCCCGCTGGATCTGCCCCGCGAAATGCGCTTTGCGGTCATCAAACCCGAGGCCAGCATCGCGACCAAAGATATTTTTTCGTCGCAGTGCTTGCAAAGATCAAAAAGCGTGGCTATAGTAGCGGGCTTTCCTGCACACAACAGCAGCGACGCAAAAAACGCGACAGGTACGGAAAACGGTACCGATAGCGATGCAAGCGAAACGGTTGTTGAGACAGTGAGACTGGACGCTGAAGGCATTGCGATGCTGGCCGGCGGTTTCGGTAAAGAGAGTTTCGGAAGAAACGATCTACAGAAACCAGCGGAAGCTGCAAGCGCTGAAGTGGTTCAGGCACTGGTTCTGCTGCAAGAGCAATTCGGCAACAGCCGGATGACAGGCTCAGGCAGCGCGGTGTTTGCTCATGTGAGCGGGAAAGACGGCATAGACGAACAGTCCATTGCAAATATTTCGAAGGTTTTGCCATCGAAATGGAGTGCTAGAATATGCCGCAGTTTGACAGCTCACCCGCTACGCGGATGGCTTGAAGACTGAGCAAAGTTATAGGGTGCTGCAGCTCTGCAGTGTCCTGTGTAGGGGCGTCGCCAAGTTGGTTAAGGCATCGGATTTTGATTCCGACATGCGCAGGTTCGAATCCTTCCGCCCCTGCCAAATTTCTTCATCACCCGTGGGCACCTAGCGGCCCTCTCGGATGGCCGCCAGGCCGCTGACTCAAAGGATGGCCTGTGCTGCTCAATACCGTCCTCTTCACCGGTAACGCAAACCCGGTCCTCTCCCAAGAAATCGCCACCCATCTGGGCCTTGAGCTCGGCAAAGCCGTGGTCGGTCGTTTCTCGGATGGCGAGGTCACGGTCGAGATCCAGCAAAACGTTCGCGCTCGCGACGTCTTCGTGATCCAGCCGACCTGCGCGCCGACCAACGAGAACGTGATGGAACTGCTCATCATGGTCGATGCCCTGAAGCGCGCCAGCGCTCGTCGCATCACCGCGGTGATCCCCTACTTCGGCTATGCCCGCCAGGACCGCCGCCCGCGTTCCACCCGCGTGCCGATCTCGGCCAAGGTCGTGGCCAATCTGTTGGAAACCGTCGGCGTCGAGCGCGTGCTGACGATGGACCTGCACGCTGACCAGATCCAGGGCTTCTTCGACATCCCGGTCGACAACATCTACGCCAGCCCGGTGCTGCTGTCGGACCTGAAGGCCCGCAACTACAGCAATCTGGTCGTGGTCAGCCCCGACGTCGGCGGCGTGGTGCGCGCCCGTGCGCTGGCCAAGCAGCTGGGCTGCGATCTGGCCATCATCGACAAGCGCCGTCCGGCCGCCAATGTCTCTGAAGTGATGCACGTGATCGGCGAGATTGACGGCCGCAACTGCGTCATCATGGACGACATGATCGACACCGCCGGTACGCTGGTGAAGGCGGCCGAGGTCCTGAAGGACCGTGGCGCCAAGAGCGTGTTTGCCTATTGCACCCACCCCATCCTGTCCGGCCCGGCGATCGAGCGCATCGCCAAGTCGCACCTGGACGAGGTCGTGATCAGCAACACCATTCCGCTGAACGATGCCGCCAAGGCCTGCGGCAAGATCCGCCAGCTGTCGGTGGCCTTCCTGTTCGCCGAGACTATCCGCCGCATCTCTGATGGTGAGTCGGTGACCTCGTTGTTCTCGGAGCAAAACAATAACTTCTGATCGGTCCGAGTAGCCCGACGCCTCTGGCGTCGGTCAATCGCAGCGAACAGAACAACAATTTCTAAGCATTTGCGCCCGGCCTGCAAAGGCGGGGCGTGATTCGTGGTGGTCGCAAGGCCGCCTTTTTCAGGGCACCTGGTCGCGGGTGCTCTATCCATTTTGGAGAACCATATGAAATTCACCGCTTTCGAGCGCAAGCTGCAGGGGACCGGAGCGAGCCGCCGCCTGCGTATCTCGGGCAAGGTGCCTGGCATCGTCTACGGCGCTGGCGAACCCGCTGTCATCGAACTGGATCACAACGCGCTGTTCCACGCGATGAAGAAGGAAGCCTTCCACAGCTCCATCCTCGAGATGGAACTGAACGGCGCCGTGTCGCAAGTGCTGCTGCGTGACTACCAGATGCACCCCTACAAGCCGCAAGTCCTGCACGTGGACTTCCAGCGCGTGGACAGCACCACCAAGATCACCAAGAAGGTGCCGCTGCACTTCGTCGGCGAAGAGAACTCGCCGGCCGTCAAGACCGACAAGTGCACCGTCAACCACGTTGTGACCCAGCTGGAAATCACCTGCCTGGCTCAACAGCTGCCCGAGTTCATCGAAGTCGACCTGAGCAACCTGACCAAGGGTCACTCGGTCCACGTCAATGACATCAAGCTGGCCGACCACGTCAAGGTCGTCACCCATGGCAAGCCGAACCCGGTCGTCGCCACCCCGGTCGAGCCGGTCGTGGAAGAGATCGTGGTCGCCGCCGCTCCGGCCGACGACGGCAAGGGCAAGAAGAAGGGCAAGAAGTAATTTCTTGTCTGGGCCAGTCGTGCCAGCGATGGCCCGCTGCCCACAAAAAAGCCCCGCCTTGGCGGGGCTTTTTGCTTTGCGCGATGGGTATCAGCGGCGCTTCAGGCTCAGCTTGGCCGGGCCCTGGCTGAACTGCATTTCGCTGGCGCGGCCGTCGACCATCACAAAGCCCAGCTTGGCGTCCACCTCGACGACCAACAGCTGATCCGGCGCCGTCGCCTTCAGCTCAAACGGTGCTTGGCCGGCGGCCTGGCCGCGCAGCACGCCCTTGGCGTCCTTGAAGACCTTGATCTGGATCTGCGGCGAGACGTACTCGCCCAGCAAGGCATCCTTCTGTGCCTCGTTCAGTTCGATGAAGTTGACACGGGGCAGATCGCCAACACGCTTCCAGACCTCGGGCGTGCCCTCGCCATTGGGCCAGAACTTCAGCCCGCTCAAGCCGCCCTTGGCATCGCGCTCGATCGCGATACGAGCCATGCTGCCCTCAAACGCAAATTCATCCTTGCCGATGGGCACCAGCGGGAAGGGGCGACCGCCGCTGCGGGTCGAGAGCAGCTTGCCGTCAACGAAGGAGAGCGTGCGCGAATTTTGCTCGTCCTTGGCATAGATGCCTTGCAGCGCCTTCAGCTGATCGGCCGGCACGGCTATCGGCTTGGGGTCGACGATGGGCTTGCCGATCGCAAAGGCGCCAAGCTTCTGCGCCACCGCCTCCAGATCAACACCTGGCCCCATCGCATTGCGCAGCAGTACGACCGTGGTCTTGGTCTGCGGCAGATAGCTCAGCGAGGAGATGAAGCCATTGATGCCGCCGCCATGCTGGTAGAGCGTCTGGCCGCGCAACGTGCCCGTCATGATGCCGAAGCCGTAGTTCGACGCGGCGGCCTTGCCCTCGGGCGTCACCATGCGCTTGTAGCTGGCTTGCGAGATCAGTTGCCCGCCATGCAGAGCCTGGTTCCAGTGCCAGAGATCGTCGACGGTAGACACCAGCGCGCCGGCCGCATGCGGCTGCGTCATGCTCAGATAGTCGGCCACGCCCAGGCCTTCCGGGCCGTAGCCATAGCCGGTGACCATGCCCTTGATCAGCAGGTCTTCGCCCGGGTACTGGGTGCGCGCCAGCTTGGCCGGCTTCAGCACCGCCTCCTTCACATACTCGTGCCAGGGCTTGCCGCTGATCGCCTCGATCACCGCGCCAAGCAGCACATAGCCGGAGTTGTTGTAGAGCCAGCCCTCGCCCGGCTGGAAGTCCACCGGCAGGTTCTTGAACTCGTCGATCAGCTGCGCCGTCGTCAGCGTGCGGCGGATCGGCTGGTCCATATAGCCGGGAATGCTGGTGTAGCTCTTCACGCCGGAGGTGTGATTGAGCAGTTGCAGCAGCGTGATCTTTTCGCCTTGCGGATAGCTCGACAGGTACTTGGACAACGGATCGTCCAGCTTGGCGCGGCCTTCGTCGATGAGCTTGAGCAGCGCCGTGGCGGCGAACTGCTTGGTCACCGAGCCGATGCGAAACACATGATCGGCCGACAGCGGCACGCCCAGCTCGACGCTGGCCATGCCACGCGCACTTCGATAGAGCACTTCCTTGTCGCGCGCCACCAGCACCGCCACGCCAGGCCCCTCGATCTTCTGGGCATCCAGCAGCTTGTCGGCATAGGCCTTGACCTCGGCAGCGCTGGGCAGCGTCTGTGCCAGGCTGGCGGCGCTGAGCCCGGCCAGCAAGAGGCCGATGGACAGGGTCTTGAGTGCGGGACCTTGGATCGCAATCACGGGAAGTTCCTTATGTGAGATTCAAAAGCCACCAGCATTCCAAAGCGGCCAGCCACTCGCCAGCCAGAGCCGACGAACTGCAGCAGCGGCAGGACGAAACGATAAAGACTCAGGTCAGTGGCACACCAAAGCCCACCCACCCACCCGGCCACCCACCGGCGATGACGCGGTCCATCAAGATGCGCAGCCGCTGGCGCAAAGCGCGCACAGGCCGATAATCCGCCCCCATGATTCGACTCTTTGTTGGCCTGGGCAATCCAGGCCCTGAATACGAGGACACCCGCCACAACGCCGGTTTCTGGTGGATCGATGGTCTGGCGCGTGGCTTGAAGACCAGCCTGCAGGTGGAACGCAACTACTACGGCCTGGCTGCGCGGGTGAACAACGCGCCTGGCGCTGAGGGCCCGATCTGGCTGCTGCAGCCGATGACCTTCATGAACCTGAGCGGCAAGTCAGTCGCGGCGCTGGCGCGCTTCTTCAAGATTGCGCCCGAGGAGATCCTCGCCATCCACGACGAGCTGGATCTGCCGGTTGGCGAGATGAAGCTCAAGCAGGGCGGCGGCAATGGCGGCCACAATGGCTTGAAGGACATGCAGGCCCAGCTGGGCTCGGCGAACTTCTGGCGCCTGCGTCTGGGCATCGGCCATCCGGGCCACAAGGCCGAGGTGGCCGGCTATGTGTTGCGCAAGCCGCCGCTGGCAGAGCGCCAGCAGATCGAGGACTGCATCGCCAAATCCATGGACGCCGTCGAGCTGATGCTCAAGGGCGATATGGCCAAGGCGCTAACCAAGATCCACGCCAAGCCACCGCGGCCCAAGCCGCCGAAACCCGAAGCGCCACAAACCGCAACGCCCAAGCCCGCCGGGACGGCCGAAATGGCCGAGAAGGCCGGGGCGCCAACCCCGCCAGGGAGTGCCGAATGAAATCCTCGCTGCGCCCGTATTCGCTGAGCTTTGCGCTGACTGCCACGCTGATCGCAGGCTCGACGTTGGCGCAGACCAGCACGCAGCAGACCACCATCTACCGCTGCGGCCCCGACGGCCGCGATTTACGCGGCAGCCCCTGCCCGGTCGAAGCGGGCGCCAGCCATCAGCTGCATTTCGACCAGCCCTCGGTCACCGATGCGCGCGCGGCCCGCGAACGCGCCCAGGCCGAGGCCAAACGCGCCGAGCAGATGCGCCGCGAGCGCGAGGCCACCGAGGCCCGCCAGCGCCTGCACGCTATGGCGGCAGCGCCCTTGCGCGTCACGCCGGCTGCCAGCGAACCGGTTCATCCCAAGCCAGGCAAGGCCCACGCAGCCCCCAAAACCGCGAAAACCCACAAAGCACAGCCGGCCGCCAGGCCAGCGTCAGCCACGAGCAGATAGAATCCGCCCCGTTGGTGCTCGTGCAAGCGTCTTGCTTGCACAGTTAAACGGGAATCAGGAGGCGGCGTCTCGACGAGGCAAGGCTAACCTGAGCTGTCCCCGCAACGGTAAGTGACCAAGGCAGGCAAGCTGCCTTCAGTCCCCTGCGAACCATGTCCACTGGTGCCCTTGGCGGTGCTGGGAAGGATGCAGAACAGGGACCTGTGTCACCAGCCCGGATACCGGCCAACAGGTGATGAGCCGCTGCATGCTGTGCACCGGCGCATCGTTTTCACAGGGGCCTGCGGGGAAGCTGGCACCTGAACGATGACTTTGTTTCGGATCCCATGACTTCTCTGTCTCGGCGCTGCCTGCGCCTGTCTACGCCCGCGTCCCTGTCGAGCGCGCCTCAGCACACCCTCGCGCAGGCCGCACTGGCCGCCCTGCTGCTCAGCGGTACGTCGGCCATGGCCCAGGCCAGCCTGCCCGGCCCCGGCGCCAACAAGCTGGGCCAGGTCGTGGTGACCGCCAGCCGTTCGCCACTGCGCCTGTCCGAGGTGCTGAACGACTTGACCGTGCTCAACCGCGCCGAGATCGAGCGCCAGGCCTTTGGCAGCCTCGGTGATCTGCTGCGCAATGCCGGTTGCGTGGAAATGGTGCGCAACGGCACGCCGGCCTCCAACACCTCGCTGTTCCTGCGCGGCGCCGAGACCCGCCACACCGTGCTGCTGATCGATGGCGTGCGGGTCGACTCGCAAGCCAGCAGCGGCGCCAGCTGGCAGGCAATTCCGCTGAGCCAGATCGAACGCATCGAGGTGCTCAAGGGCCCGGCCAGCGCGATCTATGGCTCCGACGCCATCGGCGGCGTGGTGCAGGTCTTCACCCGCAAGGGCAATGGCAAGCCCAGCCTCGAGATCGGCAGCGCCATTGGCAATCTGGGCCTGCGCAAGATCGACGGCAGCCTGAGTGGCGTGCACGGCATCTTCGACTACGCACTGACGGCCGCCAGCGAGCGCGCCGATGGTTTCAACGGCACGGTCGACTACCCCGGCAGCTTCGGCTTCGTGCCCGACCGCGACGGCTGGCGCAATCACAATGCCGGCCTGCGTTTCGGCGTGCAGTTCGCCAAGGAACACCGTGCCGAGCTGATGGTCAGCAAGAGCCGGATTGATGGCCAGTACGACGCCAACAAAGATGCACCGCTGAATGACGACCACAGCATCCAGGACACCCGCGCCGCGCAGCTGAGCCTGTCCTCGCAATGGTCGGCCGTGCTGCAGACCCAGCTGAGCCTGAACGAATCGCACGAGGACTATGAGACCAAGCCCTCGCCCTATCTGAGCAAGACACGGGTTAGGAATCTGGCACTGAATGGCTCCTACGAAATCACCAAAGGCCAGCAGCTGAATTTCATTGTTGAGCGCCGCGAAGACTGGCTGGAGAACAGCAGCCTGACGCAGACCGCGACGGCTGGCGTCGACAAGCGCCACCAGAACGCCGCGGCCTTGGGTTGGCTCTGGAACGAAGGGGCGCTCAGCGTCCAAGCCCATGGCCGCCATGACCAGGACAGCCAGTTCGGCGGCGTCAACACCGGCACGCTGGCGCTGGGCTACGAGATCGAACGCGGCCTGCGCATCGTTGGATCGGCCGGTAATGCCTTTCGAGCACCCAGCCTCTATCAGCGTGGCAGCCAATACGGTCCGAACCTCAGCAAGCCCGGCGTCATTGCGCTGGACGCCGAGCGCGGCCGCAATCTGGAGTTCGGCCTGAAGTACAGCACGGCGCTGAGCGACTTCAGCCTGACTGCCTACCGCAACATGGTCAAGCAACTGATCGTGTTCGGCGCGGCTGGCTCGTGCAACAGCGCCTATGGCTGCTACCGCAATGTCGCCGAGGCCCGACTCCAAGGCGTGAGCTTGGCCGCCAGTACCACACTGGGGCCTGTGCAGCTGTCTGGAACCCTGGACTTGCAAGCACCCAAGGATTTGTCGAACGGCAAGTTGCTGGCCCGCCGCGCCAAGCACTTCGGCACGCTGCACGCCAGCACCGTGCTCGCTGGCTGGGACCTCGGCGCCGGCCTGCAGTTCTCTGGCAAGCGCTTCGACACGGCAGCCAACACCCGCGAACTCGGCGGCTATGCACTGGTCAACTTCGATGCCCAGTACAAGCTGAGCAAGGAGCTGAAGCTGCAGCTGAATCTGGACAACGCCTTCAACCGCGAGTACCAGACCGCCTATGGCTACGCGCAAGCGCCGCGCACCATCCTCATCGGCCTGCGCTACACGCCAAGCCTCTGATTGCCGAGGGCAAGCACGATGGCCCAGCACCAGCTCATCGTCGGCGGCCAGCGCAGCGGCAAGTCGCGCCATGCCGAACGGCTGGCGCTGGCCTGGCGCGGGCGCGATGCGGCGCACAGCGTCTGCGTCGTCGCCACGGCGACGGTGCACGATGAGGAAATGCGCCAGCGCGTCGAGCGCCATCGGGCCGAGCGGCCCCTGGGCTTCGCCACGCTGGAGGCGCCGTTGCAGCTGAGCGCCGCGCTGCGCGAGGCCGCCGCGCCGGGCCGGCTCTTGCTCGTCGACTGCCTGACGCTGTGGCTGACCAACTGGCTGATGCCGATGAATGGCCAGCCTGACCACAAAGCCTGGCGCGCCGAGCGCGAGGCCTTGCTGGCCTTGCTGCCCACGCTGCCCTCGCCGGTGGTCTTCGTCTCCAACGAGATCGGCTGGGGCGTGATGCCGCTGGGCCGCGAGGTGCGCGAGTTTGCCGACGAGCTGGGCTGGCTGAATCAGGCCGTGGCCCAGCGCTGTCAAGACCTGACCCTGATGGTGGCCGGCCAGGCCTGGAGCCGGCCGGTATCACCCCCTGAGATGGAAAGTTCGCTGTCATGACCTTGCGACTGAAATTCCTTGCTGCCGCATTCCTGGCACTGCTGCTGGCCTGCGTGCCAGCGCATGCGCTCATCGAGCTCAAGGACGATCTGGGCCATACCACCCGCTGGACCCAGGCACCCAAGCGCATAGTCACGCTGCTGCCCTCGCTGACCGAGACGGTCTGCGCCTTGGGTGCCTGCGACGCGCTGGTCGGTGTTGATCGCTATTCCAACTTCCCCGAGCAGGTCAAGAAACTGCCCAAGCTCGGCGGACTGGACGACACCCAGGTCGAGACCATCGTTGCGTTGAGGCCCGATGTGGTGCTGCTGGCACCGTCCTCGCGCGTGACCGACCGGCTGCGCAATCTGGGCCTGACCGTGGTCACGCTGGAGAGCCGCTCCTACGCCGACGTGCAGCGCGTGCTCGAACGGCTGGGCCAACTGCTGCAGATCAGCGATGCCCAGGCCGTCTGGCGGCGCATCGAGGCCCAGGTCGACTCGGCGGCGAAGAGCATGCCGGCGCAGGCCCGCGGCACCCTGGTCTATTACGAGATCGACCGCTCGCCCTACGCCGCCGGCCCGGTGTCCTTCATGGGTGAGACCATGATCCGGCTGGGTTTGAAGAACATCATCACGCCCGAGATGGGCCCGTTCCCGAAGATCAGCCCCGAGTATGTCGTGCGCGCCAATCCGCAACTGATCATGATCGGCAAACGCAATGCCGATGGCCTGTTCGAGCGTCCGGGCTGGTCGCGCATTCCGGCCATCCGCGAGAAGCGGGTCTGTATCTTTGACTCGCAGCAGAGTGATGTGCTGGCCCGCCCCGGCCCACGCATGGGCGAGGCGGCGCAGATCATGGCGCAATGCCTGCGCGAACAGTTCGCCGCCAAGCCATGAGCGCCGAGCGCCACACGCTCACGCGCCTGCGGGCCTGGCCGCTGCTGGCCGGCCTGTTGCTGGCCAGCGGCCTGGCCCTGCTGTTCGGCATTGCCGTCGGCAGTACCGGCCTGACACTGGCCTGGCAAGACCTCGACGACATGCAGCGCCAGATCCTCTGGGAGATCCGACTGCCGCGCTCGACCGGGGCCTGGCTGGCCGGCGCGCTCTTGGGCCTGTCCGGCGCCATCACCCAGGGTCTGTTTCGCAATCCGCTGGCCGACCCCTATCTGCTCGGCAGCGCCGCCGGTGCGCGCTTGGGCGTGGCACTGAGCCTGTCGCTGCTGGGCACGACGCCGGCCGGCATGCAGTGGCTGCAGCGCCTGGGCCTGACCGGCGCGGCCTTTCTGGGCACGCTGATGGGCGTCAGCCTGGCGCTGGCGATGGCGCGCGGCCTGGAGCACACGCTGCGGCTGCTGCTGGCCGGCGTCGTCGTCGGTGTGGTGCTGGGCGCCGTCACCGATCTGGTCACCCTGGCCGACCCCGACATCCTGCGCACCATGCAGGCCTTTGTGCTGGGCACGACCAGCTTCCTCGGCTGGCCGGCGATCACGCTGATGGCGCTGGTGCTGATGCTGAGCCTGGCGGTTGCCTTGGGCGCCAGCGAGGCGCTCGACGCGCTGACGCTGGGCGAGGCCACGGCGCAGTCGCTGGGCGTACGCCTGGGCCTGGTGCGCCTGGTGCTGATCATCGCCTTCGCACTGGCCACCGGCACCGCCGTCGCGCAGACCGGCATGATCGCCTTCGTCGGCCTGGTCGCCCCGCATCTGGTGCGCAATCTCTGCCATGGCTCGCACCGCCAACTGCTGCTGCTGTCGGCCTGTGCCGGCGGGCTCTTGCTGCTCGCCGCCGACATCCTGTCGCGCTGGCTGCTGGCGCCGCAGGAACTGCCGGTCGGTGTCATCACCGCCATCCTCGGCGGTGGCTATCTGCTGCGCCTGATGCACAAGCGCAAGCAAGTGAGGTCCGCATGAACCCGAGCCCGCCTTCCATCGCCCTGGGCTGCCAGGAGCTGAGCGTCAGCCTGCAGGGACAGCCGGTGCTGCACCGGCTTTCGTTGGCGCTGGCACCGGGTTGCTGGACCGCCATCGTCGGCCCCAATGGCGCCGGCAAGTCCACGCTGCTGCGCGCACTGGCCGGCCTGATTCCCAGCCTTGGTGATGTGCGCCTGCTCGAGCGGCCTTTCGAAGACTGGCCGCGCAAGGCGCGTGCTCAGGCGCTGGCCTGGCTGGGCCAGAACGAGAGCAGCGGCGATGAGTTGAGCGCCCACGATGTCGTCATGCTGGGCCGCTTGCCGCACCGCGCCTGGCTGGCGCCGGCCAGCACGGCCGACCTCGCCGCCGTGCGCCGTGCGATGGAGCAGACGCAGTGCTGGGACTGGCACGAGCGCCCGCTCGGTCAGCTTTCCGGCGGCGAGCGCCAGCGGGTGCTGCTGGCGCGTGCGCTGGCGGTCGAGGCCCGGGTGCTGCTGATGGACGAGCCACTGGCGCATCTGGACCCGCCGCACCAGGCCGACTGGCTGGCCCTGGTGCGCGAGCTGGCTGCCCGCGGCGTCGCCGTGATCAGCGTCTTGCACGAACTCAATATCGCGCTGCAGGCCGACAGCCTGGTCGTCATGCAGGCCGGCCGCGTCGTCGGCCAGGGCAGCCCGGCCGAGCTGACGACCCGCCAGGCACTGCAGCAGGTGTTCGATGGGCGGCTGCATCTGGTCGAGCTGCAGGGCCAGTGGCTGGCACTGCCGACGGCGCCGGCACCCACGCAGCTCAGCGGCGCCCAGGTGCTGCCGCTGCGCCGGGAGTCCACGCCATGAGCCACTGCGCCGCGCTCTTGATCAGCGCACCCTCCTCCGGCTCCGGCAAGACCAGCGTCACCGCCGCGATCGCCCGCGCCGAGCGGCGCCGTGGCCGCCGGGTGCGTGTCTTCAAGACCGGCCCGGATTACCTGGACCCGATGGTTCTGCAGCGCGCCAGCGGCCATCCCGTCTATCAGCTCGACCTCTTCATGGGCGGCCTGGCCCATTGCCGCGCGCTGCTGGCTGAAGCCGCGCGGGACGCCGACCTGATCCTGGTCGAGGGCGTGATGGGCCTGTTTGATGGCAAGCCCAGCAGCGCCGACCTCGCCGCCGCCTTCGGCCTGCCGGTGCTGGCCGTGATCGACGCCAGCGGGATGGCGCAGACCTTTGCCGCGCTGGCCACCGGTCTGGCGCGTTATCGCAGCGATATCCGCGTCTGCGGCGTCGTCGCCAACCGGGTCGGCAGCAGCGCCCATGCGGACATGGTGGCCGAGGGCCTGCCGCCCGAACTGCCGCTGGCCGCGGCCATCCAACGCCGGGCCGAACTGAGCCTGCCCGAGCGCCATCTGGGCCTGGTGCAGGCGCTGGAATTGCCTGGGCTTGATGCGCAGCTCGACGCCTGGGCCGATGCCTGGGAGGCCGGCCGGCGCGAGGGCTTCCGCTTCGAGCCCGTCGCTTTCGAGGCACCCGCTACCGAGCAACTGCCGCTGCTGCTGGCGGGCCGGCGCATCGCCGTCGCGCAGGACGCCTGCTTCTCCTTTATCTACCCGGCCAATCTGGACTGCCTGCGTCAGCTGGGCGCGCAAGTGCGGCTGTTTTCGCCGCTGGCCGGCGAACCGCTGCCCGAGTGCGACGCGCTCTGGCTGCCCGGCGGCTACCCCGAGCTGCATGGTGAGGCGCTGCGCCGGCACCCCAGCTTCTTTGCCGAGCTGGCCGCGCATCTGCGCCAGAACAAGCCGCTGCTGGCCGAATGCGGCGGCATGCTGGTGCTGCTGGAGTCGCTGACGACGCTAGAGGGTCAGGTCTTGCCCATGGCCGGGCTGTTGCCGGGCCAGGCGCAGATGCAGCCACGGCTGGCGGCGCTGGGCCTGCAAGCGATCCAGTGGCCGGAATGCGAACACGGCCAGGCCTTGCGAGGCCACAGCTTCCACTACTCGACCATGGGCACACCTCTTGAGGCTATCGCCCAGGCCAGCAACCCCAATGGCGGCCGCACCGCAGAACCCTTGTATGCGCTTGGCAATTTGCGTGCCAGCTATCTACACCATTACTTCCACTCCCAGCCCCTGACCATTGCCCGCTTTCTGGCCGGCCAGGGCACCGCCTCGGACACCCAAGCATGCTGATTGAAACCGGATTCGCCCAGATCACCCAGGCCCTGTTGTGGCCGGTGCTGATCCTCGTCGCCCTGGGCTTTGTCTATGCGCTGTGGAGCGCCGGCGTGACCTTGATGGACGCGCTGCTGCGCCGCCGCGGCCGCCGCCTGCTGCAGGCCAGTGCCGAATGCCGGCTGGAGCAGCTGGAACTGCAGGTGCTGCGCCAGCTGGAGCCGGCCCGCCTGCTCGGCCGGGTCAGCCCGCTGCTGGGCCTGATCGCCACCATGGTGCCGCTGGGCCCGGCCCTGCAGCAGGTCGCCGCCGGCCAGGGGCACCAGGCCCTGGCCGTGTTCGGCTCGGCCTTCTCCGGCGTGGTGCTGGCGATGACGGCCGCGGCCATCGCCCTGGTCGTTTACTCGGTGCGCCGCCGCTGGCTGCTGGCCGAGCTGCTGGACATCAAGAAGGAAAGGGGCTGGGCATGAGCACCGCACGGCCGCCCGAAGGGGCTCATTCCCGCTTGGCGGGACAGCACGCAGTGCGAAGGGTGCCCCAGGCATACACCGCACGGCCGCCCGAAGGGGCTCATTCCCGCCTGGCGGGACAGCACGCAGTGCGAAGGGTGCCCCAGGCATACACCGCACGGCCGCCCGAAGGGGCTCATTCCCGCCTGGCGGGACAGCACGCAGTGCGAAGGGTGCCGCAATGAGCAACCAGCGCCTGCACATCCTCGCCGAAGAGGACGACGACCCCATGCTCTCGGCCGTCAACCTCGTCGACGTCTTCCTGGTCCTGGTCGTCGCCCTGCTGACGGCCGTGGCCCTGCAGCAGCAGTCGCAGGCCGACGAGACGGTGATCCGCCGCGCCGGCGAGCCGGACATGGAAATCGTCGTGCGCAAGAACGGTCAGGAGATCAAGTACCGCGGCAATGGCGGCAGCAGCGAGGGCCAGGGCGTGAAGGCCGGCGTGGCCTACAAGTTGAAGGACGGCAGCGTCATCTATGTACCCGAGGAAGCTGCGCCCGATGCGCATTGACCGCCTGCTGCGGCACGCTCTGCTGCTGGGCCTGCTGACCATCGCCCGCCTGGCCCAGGCCCAGCTGCTGTGGATCTCCACCGACGTGACGCCCGCCGCCCGCGAGGCGCTGGTCGCGCGCGAGGCCCAGGCCGCCGGCATCACGCTGCAGCGCTGGCAGGTGCCGCTGCTGGGCGAGGCCGTGGCCGACAAGGATCGCCAGGCCCGCCAGCGTCAACTGCAGGGTCTGGTGCAGGCCGCGCGCTGGGTATGGATCGACGCGCCCCATGCGGTGGCCGAGACGCGGCTGCGCGCGCTGCTGGCCGAGCTGCCACGCCTGGACGCGCGCCAGCCGCTGTGGATACCTGGCGGTGAACCACCCGCGGCTGAGCGCAGCCTGCGCGCCCTGTTGCAGGCCGGCGGCGCGACCAACACGCAGGCCGCCTTCCAGGTTCTGAAGGCACAGGCCGAGGGCCGGCAGATCGAGCTGCCAGCCGCCCAGCGCCTGCCCCTGCGTGGCTTCTACCACCCCGATGCGCCGGCCCTGCTGACCGATGCCGCCGAGGCCCGCCGCTGGGCCGATGCGCGGGCCCGGGGCGCTGCGGCGCGGCTGGTCGTGGTGCTGCTGCACCGCTACCACTTCGTCCAGGGCCAGACGGCCTGGCTGGATGCCTGGCTGCGCCAGTTCGAGGCCCAGGGCCTGCAGGCGCTTGCGGCCTTCGCCAGCCCCCTGGACGAGACCCAGCTGCAGGCCCTGCTGGCCCCGCAGGGCGAGCCCGTGCACCAGTTGCTGGTCACCCACACGCTGATGCCCAAGGCCGGCTCACTGCAGACCCTGTTCGAGCGCTGGGGCAGGCCCGTGCTGGCCACCCTGCCTCACCGCCAGGGCGACATCGCGCAATGGGAGAGCGGCAGCACCGGCCTCGCGCAGAGCGACATCCCCTTCTACCTGGCGCAACCGGAGAGCGCCGGACTGATCGACCCCGTGCTGGTCGTGGCCCATCCCGCGGGCGGCGCCGAGCCGCAGCTCATCCAGCGCCAGTCCGCCGCCGTGGTGGCCAAGGCACGGCGCCTGATCGCGCTGCAGGACAAGCCGGCGGCCGAGAAGCGCCTGAGCCTGTTCGTCTACAACTACCCCGCCGGGGCCAGCAACTTCGGCGCCAGCTTCCTCAACGTGCCGCGCAGCCTGGAACAGCTGAGCCAGGGCCTGCAGGCCGCGGGCTATGCCGTCGAGCCGCGTGACGAGGCCCAGTGGCTGCAGGGACTGCAGGGCCTGCTGGCCGCCTACTATCCCGGCGCCGATCTCGACGCCCTGCTGCGCAGCGGCCAGGCCGCCGCCCTGCCGCTGGCCGATTACCAGCGCTGGTTTGACACCCTGCCTGCCGCCGTGCGCCAGCCCATGCTGCAACGCTGGGGGACACCGGCGCAGAGTCGCTATGTGCGACGCTGGCAGGGCCAAGCGGTGTTCGTGATCCCGCGCCTGCAGCTGGGCCAGCTGGCCGTGCTGCCCCAACCCCCGCGCGAGGAAGACCAGCACCTGGGCCGCGACGCCATGCAGCACCGCAGCAAGACGCCGCTGTCCCACCACTACCTCGCCGTCTACCGCTGGGCGCGGCAGGCCGATGCGCTGATCCACTTCGGCACCCACGGCACCCAGGAATGGGCCAATGGCAAGCTGCGCGGCCTGGACGTGCACGACGACGCCTTGCTGCCCTTGGGCGACGTGCCGGTGATCTACCCCTATATCGTCGACAACCTGGGTGAGGCGCTAACCGCCAAGCGGCGCGGCCGCGCGCTGATGGTCAGCCACCGCACGCCCAGCTTCGCGCCGGCCGGCTTCAACGCCCGCATGGCCCGCATGCACGAGCTGATGCATGAATGGGAGACGGTGGACCCCGGCCCCACCCGCCAGGGCCTGGAGCGGCAGATGGTCGAGCAGTTCGTCGAGCACCAGCTGCATCGCGACCTGGGCTGGACGGCCGCACAGATCAGCGCCAACTTCTCCGGCTTCCTGGAGCTGCTGCACCCCTACCTGGACCGCCTGGCGCAAAGCTCGCAGCCGCAGGGCCTGGCCGTCTTCGGCCGCGTGCCCGATGAGGCCCAGCGCCGCGGCACGCTCCTGCAGATGCTGCGCGTGCCGCTGATCGAGGCGCTGGGCGAGGACATCGACGAGGCCTTCCTGATCGACTACGAGCGCGTGGCCACCGCCCGCCCGGCGCGCTGGCTGGACCTGGCGCTGAAGGACGCCCGGGCCGCCAGCGAGCTGGATCTGCGCCCCGCCCTGCCCGACGGCCCAGTGCCCAACCACGCGGCCCGCAAGCCCATCGACACCCCCGCCCTCTACCAGCTGGCCCTGCGCGCCCAGGAGCTGGAGCGCCGCCTCAGCCATGAAGGCGAGCTGCCGGGCCTGCTGGCCGCGCTGGAGGGCCGCTTCGTGCCCGCGGCCTATGGCGGTGACCCGCTGCGCAACCCGGACAGCCTGCCCACCGGCCGCAATCTGAGCGGCCTGGACCCGGCCCGCCTGCCCACGCCCCAGGCCTACGAAGCCGCCCAGCGCCTGTTCAAGCAATGGTGGGCCGAGCAGGCCAAGAGCCCGAAGCCGCCGCAGCGCCTGGCCCTGTCGCTATGGGCCGGAGAGACCCTGCGCCACCAGGGCCTGATGGAAGCCCAGGCCCTGGCCGCGCTGGGCGTCGAGCCCATCTGGGACGAGAACGGCCGGCCGACGAAGCTGCGCCTCGTGCCGCTGGCGCAGCTGGGCCATGCGCGCATCGACGTGCTGCTGTCCATCACCGGCTCCTACCGCGACCAGTTCCCCGGCCTGATGAAGCTGCTGGACGAGGCCGTGGCACTGGCCGCCGCGGCGGCCGAGCAGGAAGGCGACAACGCCATCGCCCGCCACAGCCGCGAGATCGAGCAGGAGCTGCGCCGGCAGGGCATGAAGCCGGCGCGGGCGCGGCAGCTGGCGCAGGCCCGGATGTTCGGCAACAACGTCGGCGCCTATGGCACGGGCGTGGCCGAGGCCATGCAGTCCGACGCCCTGCGCCGCCAAGACCCGCGCCTGGGCCAGCTCTTCCTGCAAAGCATGAGCCAGCCCTATGTCGCGGGTGAGCCGCTGGCGCTCGACGAGCGCAGCGCGCGCGCCGCCTTCTCGGCCCAGATCAAGCGCACGGATGCGGCGCTGATGTCGCGCAGCTCGCACCTCTACGCCATGCTCAGCTCGGACGATCCCTTCCAGTACCTGGGCGGCCTGGCCGCGGCCGCCAAGGCCGCAGGCCGCAAGGAGGCCCTGCAGCTGCATGTGAGCCAGCTGCAGGATGCCACCGAGCAGCAGACCGAAGGCGCCGGCCGCGCCATCGCACTGGAAATGCAGAGCCGCTACCTGCACCCCGGCTGGCTCAAGGCCCAGCGCGACGAGGGCTATGCCGGCACGCTGCAGGTGCTCAAGACGGTGCAGTTCACCCTCGGCTGGCAAAACATGGCCCCCGAGACTGTGCGCCCCGACCACTGGCAAAGCCTGTTCGACGTGCTGGTGCGCGACAAGCACCAGCTGCAGCTGCCGCAATGGCTGGCCCAGCACAGGGAAAGCTATGCGCAGACCCTGGCCGGCCTGATCCGCGCCGCCGCGCAAGGACATTGGCAGCCCGACGCCGCCACCCGCCGCGAGCTGGCCCAACGCTATGCCGCGCTGCGCAGTGCCCGCAGCCGCGCCGACGAGCTGGCCGGCGTGCAGCGCTGGGTGCAAGGCCAGCTGCCGAAGCCACTGGCGTCGCGCCCCGCTGCACCCAAGCCTCAGCAGCCGCCGGCCGCCGCCCAGCCGCCCGTCGTGCGCGGCCTGCAGTTGCAGCCTGTTGCGCAGGCCCGCCTGCTCCGCACAGCCGCCGGCCAGGCCCCGCTGGCCACCGCCCTGGCCTGGGTGCTGATGGGACTGCTGGTGGCCAGCGGTGCCAGCTGGCGCTGGTTCCGTTCCGGGCCGGCTCCCGATCAACAAGTCCTGGCGTGAACACCAGCGCCCTCTCATCCGTCCGTCCTGCATGAAACCGAATCGATTCCCGTCCCGCAGTACCGTCCGCTCGCTGCCCTGGCTGCTGGCGCTTGGCTATCCGCTGATGCAGCCGCTTCACGCCGAAGAATTGGAAAAGGTGGAGGTGCAAGGCCGGGCCGTGCTGGGCAGCGCGGAAAGCGCCTCGCAGGGCGAGATCGGTGCCGAGCGCCTGGCCAACAAGCCACTGCTGCGTCCCGCCGAGCTGCTGGAGGCCATGCCCGGCATGATCGTCACCCAGCACAGCGGCGACGGCAAGGCCAACCAGTACTTTCTGCGCGGCTTCAATCTTGATCACGGCAGCGACTTCGCGACGATGTTGTCGGGCATGCCGGTCAATATGGCCAGCCATGCCCACGGCCAGGGCTATATGGACCTGAACTTCCTGATGCCCGAGCTGGTCGACAGCCTGCGTTACCGCAAGGGCGCCTTCGCGGCCGAGGACGGCGACTTCGCCACCACCGGCGCCTCGCGGATTGCCTATGTGCGCGAGCTGCGCCAGCCCTTCGCCGAATTGGGTCTGGGCCCGCACAACTTCCGCCGCGCGCTGCTGGCCGGCAGCCGGGCCGTGGCCGGCGGTGAGGGGCTGGCAGCGCTGGAAGCCAGCAGCAATGATGGCCCCTGGGATCAGCCGGAAGGCCTGCAGCGGCGCAACGCGGTGCTGCGCTGGTCCCGGGGTGACGAGCTCGACGGGCTGTCCGTCAGCCTGATGGGCTACACCGCGCGCTGGAAGGCCAGCGAACATGTGCCGCTGCGCGCCATCGAATCCGGCGAGATCGGCCGCTACGGCACGCTCTCGCCCAACGATGGCGGCATCACCCACCGTCACAGCCTCAGCGCAGACTGGGCAGGCCGCTGGGGAAGCTGGCAGCAGCAGGCCACGGCCTACCTGATCGACTACGGTCTGCAGCTCTACTCGGCACCGTCTGGCTTCATCCAGGGCCCGGAGGGCGACCAGCACGAGCAGCTGGACCGCCGCAAGCTGCTGGGCTTCGCCTGGCAATCGAAACAGCCGCGCCTGGCCCTGTGGCAAGACCTGGCCCCCGCGCAACTGAGCTGGGGCCTGCAATGGCGCCAGGACCGCATCGCGACCCTGGGTCTCTACGACACGGTGGATCGCGTGCGGCAGCACACCGTGCGCGAGGACAGCGTGCGCCAGGACGCCCTGGGCGCCTTCGCCGAGCTCCAGCAGGCGCTGACGCCGGACTGGCGTGCCGTGCTGGGCGCGCGCTGGGACCGCGTGCAGGCCAAGGTCCAGGCGCTGGGCGGCGAGTTCAACGCTGGCAACGGCGGCCAGGCCAGCGACAGCCGCCTCAGCCCCCGCCTGGGCCTGGTGCAGCGCTGGAACGCCGAGACCGAGCTCTACGCCCATTGGGGCCGCGGCTTCCGCTCCAACGACGCGCGCGGCGCCACCAGCCGCGTCAACCCGCAAGACGGCAGCGCCCAGGCCCCGCTGCCGATGCTGGCCGGCACGCGCAGCCAGGAACTCGGCCTGCGCCATCGCTTCGGGCCGGGCTGGCAATCGAGCTGGAGTCTGTGGCAGGCCGAGCTCGATTCGGAACTGGTGTTCGTCGGCGACGAGGGCGTCACCGAGGCGCGCGGCGCCTCGCGCCGCATCGGCCTGGAATGGTCCAACGACATCCGCCTGGGCCGGGACTGGCTGATTGACGCCGATCTCGCCTGGTCGCGCGCCCGCTTCGCCGAGGCCGAGAACGGCGGCCGCCAGGTGCCCAATGCGATCCCGCTGAGCACCTCGATCAGCGCAAGTTACGAGCCAGGCTCGGCCTGGCGCGCCGGCCTGCGCCTGCGCTACATCGGACGCTATGCGCTGGAGGAGAGCGGCAGCCAGCGCGCCGGTGGCGCCTTCACCATCAACGCCCGGCTGAGCTGGCGCCCGGCTCCCGGCTGGGAGCTCGGGCTGGACCTGCTCAATGCGCTGAACACCCAGGCCCACGATATCGAGTACTGGGGCAATGCCTGCACACGCCGCGAGGGCCCAGGCTGCGGCGGCGGTGAGGGCCTGGCCGGGCGCCTGGTCCACCCGATGGAGCCGCGCAGCCTGCGCTTCAGCCTGCGGGTCGGCCTCTGAGTCATCACAGCCTATGACTGCCCATTTCACTCACGCGCAGGCCGAGGTGGTCCGCGAGGCCATTGCGCAACGGCGCGATTGCCGCCATTTCCTGCCCGGCCCGCCGCTGCCGGACGCGCAGCTCGAACGGCTGCTGCAGGCGGCCCACCAGGCGCCCTCCGTCGGCCTGATGCAGCCCTGGCGCTTCATGCGCCTGAGCAGCAACGCCTGGCGCGCCCGGTTGGCCCCGCTGGTGGAGGCCGAACGTCTGGCCACCGCCGCGGCGCTGGGCTCACGGTCCGATGAGTTCCTGCGCCTCAAGGTCGAAGGCCTGCGCGACTGTGCCGAACTGCTGGCCCTGGTTCTGCCTGCCGACGATGGCACCCTCTTCGGCCGCCGCACGCTGCCCCAGGAAATGGCCCTGTGCTCGGCGGGCGCCGCCGTGCAGAACCTCTGGCTCGCCGCACGCGTGGAGAATCTGGGCCTGGGCTGGGTTTCGATGTTCGACCCGCTGGCGCTGGCACGCTTGCTGGAACTGCCCGAAGGCGCCCGGCCGCTGGGCCTGCTGTGCCTGGGCCCGGTGCCCGCCTTCTATGAAAAACCGATGCTCGAACAAACGGGCTGGCGGCAACGCCGCCCGCTGCACGAGATGCTGATGAAAGCCCCCGACCATGCAGATTGAATCCCCGCCTGTTGATTACCAGCGCCAGCAGCCCACCGCCGAGCGCCGCGGCCTGATCCTCGTCCACACCGGCAACGGCAAGGGCAAGAGCACGGCCGCCTTCGGCCTGGCGCTGCGTGCCCACGGCCGCGGCAAGGCGGTCAAGATCTATCAGTTCATGAAGGTGCCCAGCGCCCGCTTCGGCGAGCACCGGATGTTCGAACAGCTGGGCGTGCCGATCGAGGGCCTTGGCGATGGCTTCTCCTGGAAGAGCCGCGATCTGGAGCACAGTGCGCAGCTGGCGCGAGACGGCTGGACGCGCGCCGCCGCAACCATCGCCGCCGGCGAGCATTTCCTCGTCGTGCTGGACGAGATCATGTACCCGCTGCGCTATGGCTGGCTGCCGCTGGAACAGGTGCTCAGCGCCCTGCGCGAGCGGCCCAGCCATGTCCATGTGGTGCTGACCGGCCGCAACGCGCCGCAGGAGCTGATCGAGCTGGCCGACACGGTGACCGAGATGACGATGGTCAAGCATCACTTCAAGGCAGGGGTTCCTGCTCAACGCGGAATCGAAGACTGATGGCCCTGCCCTGGCTGCTGCCGCTGGCGATGCTGATCGCCCTGCTGGTCGATCGCCTGTTCGGCGAGCCGCCGTCCTGGGCGCATCCCGTCGTGGCGATGGGGCGCTATCTGAAGGCGATGAGCGTACCGTTGCTGCGCCTGCGCCACGGCTCGGAGGCGCTGGGCCTGGGCGCGCTGCTGTGGTTTGTTGGCGCGACGCTGTCCTTTGCCGTAGCGCTGCTGCTGGAGCAGGCCATGTGGCGCTGGCTGCAGCCCTGGCGGGGCGGCATGTGGTGGCTGGCTGGCGCACTGTGGCTGGGCCTGTGCCTGAAGCCGCTGCTGGCCTGGCGCATGCTGCGCGATGAGGTCGCGGCCGTCGAAATCGCCTTGCAGCGTTCGCTGGAGGAGGGACGCACGCAGCTGGCCCGCCTGGTCAGCCGCGACACCCGCCAGCTCAGCGCCGCCGAGGTCCGCGAGGCGGCGATCTCCACGCTGGCCGAGAACCTCAACGATTCGGTCGTCGCGCCTCTGTTCTGGTTCATGCTCTTGGGCCTGCCCGGCGCGGCGGTCTACCGCTTTGCCAATACGGCCGACGCGATGTGGGGCTATCGCGGCCGCTGGGAATGGGCCGGCAAGTGCGCGGCCTTTGCCGATGATGCGCTGTCCTGGGCACCGGCACGGCTGACCGCCTGGTCAATTCAAGGCCTGCAGGGCAGCGGCCGACTGCGCCAGGAGGCTGCGCGAACACCCTCGCCCAACGGCGGCTGGCCCATGGGCGCGATGGCGCTGCGCCTGGGTGTGCGGCTGGGCAAGCCGGGGGTCTATACGCTGAACGAAGCGGGCCGCGCGCCCGAATCGCAAGACCTGGACGCGGCGCTGCGCCTGGCTGGCCGCGCCCTGCTGGCCGCGGTGCTGCCGCTGGTGCTGCTGGCGGGGCTGCTGCGTGGGGGACTGGCATGAGCGTGAACGTGCATGGCGGCAGTGATGGCCTGGGGCCGATCAGCCACGACTTTTCCAGCAACGCCTGGCCATTGCCGCCTCCCGAATCGCTGCAGGTGGCGCTGGTGGGCGCTGATCGGCAGCGCTATCCAGACCCGGCCTATGCCGCGCTGCGCCAAAGCCTGGCCCACCACGAACAGCTGGCCGCCGAGCGTGTGCTGCCAGCCGCCGGCGGCAGCGAAGCGATCCGCCGGCTGAGCCTGGCGGCGAAGCTGGCCGGCATCCACGAGGTCTTCGTGCCCTCGCCCGGCTTTGGTGACTACGCCGCTGCGGCGCAGGCGCTGGGCCTGGCAGTTCATGGCTATGCCGACGCCGAAGCGCTGTGCCAAGCCCTTGCGAACAGCGGTCCGGCCCTGGTCTGGGCCTGTGAGCCCTGCAACCCGACCGGCAGCAGCTTCTCGTCCGAGGACTGGGCCCGGCTGCAACGAGCTTTGGATGACAGCGGCGCTATCCTGGCCGTCGACCTGGCCTGCGAGCCCTTGCGGCTGGATGGCCAAAGCGCCCTGCCTGCCGCACTGGCCGAGGCCTGCTGGCGCCTGCAGTGCCCGAACAAGGCGCTGGGCCTGACGGGCGTGCGCGCCGCCTATCTGCTGGCGCCACACGAGGACGATGCGCTGCGCCCGCATGCCGAGGCCTTGGCAGCCAGCTGGGTGCTGTCGGCCGAGGGCGTGGTGCTGCTCGAGCACTGGACGCGCTTCGCGCCGGCGTTGGAACTGCAGCGCCAGCAACTGCGCCGCTGGCGCGACAGCCAGCGTGCGCTGCTTGCCGAACTGGGCTGGCAGCAGCGGCCCAGCTGCAGCAATTTCTGGCTGGCCCGGCCGCCGCGGCCCTTTGCAGCGGCCGAGCACGCCGCGCTGCGCGCCGCAGGCATCAAGCTGCGCGACGCCGCCTCCTTTGGCATGGCCGGCCTGTTGCGCGTTTCGGTTCAGCCCCCCGTGGCCCAGGCCGCATTGAAAAACGTTTTGGAGCAGATGCAATGCCTGCAGTGATGGTGCTGGGAACGACCAGCGGCGCGGGAAAAAGCTGGCTAGCCACGGCGCTGTGCCGCTGGTATGCGCGCCAGGGTCTCAAGGTCGCGCCCTTCAAGGCGCAGAACATGAGCAACAACGCTCGTGTGGTCGTTGCTGGCCCGCCGCCTGGCTCGATGGCTGAATTCGGTCGAATGGGCGAGATCGGCAGCGCCCAGTACTTCCAGGCGCTGGCGGCCCGCCGGGTGCCCGAGGTGCGGATGAACCCGGTGCTGCTCAAGCCCGAGGCCGACACTGCCTCGCAGGTGGTGGTGCTCGGCGAGGTCGACGAGCGGCTGACCCGCATGCCCTGGCGCGAGCGCAGCGAGCAGCTCTGGCTGCACGCACGGCCGGCGCTGCACGCCTTGATGGCCGAGAACGATGTCGTCGTCATCGAAGGCGCCGGCTCGCCGGCCGAGATCAACTTGCACAGCAGCGACTACGTCAATATGCGTACCGCGCTGGAGGTCGACGCCGCCTGCCTGCTGGTCACCGATATCGACCGCGGCGGCGCCTTCGCCCATCTCTACGGCACCCATCAGCTGCTGCCGACCCAAGAGCGCGCGCTCATACGCGGCTTTGTGCTGAACCGCTTCCGTGGCGACGCCAGCCTGCTCGCGCCCGGCCCCGAGCAGCTGCAGGCGCTGACCGGCGTGCCCACCGTGGCCGTGCTGCCGATGTGGCGCGGCCATGGCCTGCCCGAAGAGGATGGACTCTATGACGATGGCGGCGCCGCCGCCTGGCCCGGTGGCGCCGGACGGCCACTGCGGATCGTCGTCGTCGCCTATCCGCGCCTCTCGAACCTCGACGAGTTCCAGCCGCTGCGCAATCTGCCTGGTGTGCGCCTCAGCTGGGCGCGCAGCCCGGCCGAGCTGGACGGCGCCGACTGGATCATCCTGCCCGGCTCCAAGGCGGTAGCGGCCGATCTGGCCTGGCTGCGTGCCCAGGGGCTGGATGCGGCGATTGCCCGCCACGCCGCTGCCGGCCGCCCGCTGCTGGGCATTTGCGGCGGCCTGCAGATGCTGGGCGAAACGCTGGTCGATCCGCATGGCATCGACGGCAATGCGCCCGGCCTGGGCCTGCTGCCGTTGGTGACCCAGTTCGAACGCGACAAGCTGCTGCGGCCCACGCGGCTGCGCTTTGCCGACACGCTGGCCGCGCCCTGGCAAGCCTGGCAGGGCATTGATTCGGAAGGTTATGAGATCCACCATGGCCGCACCGTCCAGCACCCCAGCCTGGCCGCCGCCGAGGTGGCGCTGCGCGACGATGCCGGCGCGCCCATCGGCTGGCAGGCCGGCAGCGTGCTGGGTGTCTACGCCCACGGCCTGTTCGAGCAGCCGGCGCTGCTGCGCGCGCTGTTCGGCCAGCAGGTGCAGACGCTGGATCAGGTCTTTGACGGCCTGGCCGACTACATCGACACGCATTTCGCCCCCGGGCTGCTGATGCAATTGCTGGAGCCCCGCGCATGACAACACCGCAACGCATCGCCTGCCTGTCGACCGAGGCCGTCGAGGTGCTGTACCGGCTGGGTGCCAGCGAGCACGTCGCCGGCATCTCCGGCTACAGCGTGCATCCGCCCGAGGCGCGCGCCGAAAAGCCCAAGATCAGCGGTTTCTCAAGCATGAAGCTGGAGCGCATCCAGGCGGTGCAGCCCGATCTGGTGATCGGCTTCTCCGATCTGCAAAAGCCGCTGCTCGATGAATGCGCCGCCGCCGGTCTGGCCACGCTGTGGCTCGATCAGCGTGATCTGGCGGGCATCCACACGATGATCGAGCGCCTCGGCGTGCTGGTCGGGCGCGAGGCCGAAGCGGCCCGCCTGGTCAACTCGCTGCGGGCCACCCAGGCCGAGATCGCAGAATCGGCAGCCGCCCTGCCCTGGCGCCCGCGGGTGTTCTTCGAGGAATGGGACGATCCGCTGATCTGCGGCATTGGCTGGGTCAGCGAAATCATCCAGCTGGCCGGCGGCATCGACGTCTTTGCCGAGCGCGCCCGCGCCGGCTTTGCCAAGCAGCGCATCGTCAGCCACGACGAGGTGCTGGTGCGCGAGCCGCAGCTGATCCTTGGCTCCTGGTGCGGCAAGAAGTTCGTGCCCGAGCGCGTGCTCGCCCGGCCCGGCTTCGCGGCGCTGAATGCCCGGCTGGCCGAGATCAAGTCGGCCGACATTCTCGCGCCCGGCCCAGCCGCCATCGAGCGCGGCGCCCGCCAGGTGCTCGCCGCCATACAAGCCACTGTTGTTGGAGTGAAGTCATGATCGAACTGATCCCCGCCATCCCGTCCCTGCACGACGCCGTGCTGGCCGAGCGCCTGCAACAGCGCATCGATCAGAAGACCAAGCCCTTGGGCGCGCTGGGCCGGCTGGAGACGCTGATGCTGCGCCTGGGCCTGATCCTCGGCAGCGAAACGCCGCGCCTGAGCGAGCCACAAATGATGGTCTTCGCCGGCGACCATGGCCTGACCGCCCAGGGCGTGTCGGCCTACCCGTCCGATGTGACCTGGCAGATGGTCGAGAACTTCATCGCCGGTGGCGCGGCGGTCAGTGTGCTGGCTCGCCAGCATGGCATGGCGCTGACCGTCATCGATGCCGGCGTCAATCACGAGTTCACGCCGCGGCCGGGCTTGCAGATTGCCAAGATCGCCGCAGGCACAGCCGATTCGCTGCACGGGCCGGCCATGAGCGCCGACCAATGCGCCACCGCCATTGCCGCCGGCAAGACCCTGCTGCGCCAGCGCCCCGGCAATGCCGTGCTGCTGGGCGAGATGGGCATCGGCAACAGCTCGGCCGCGGCGCTGCTGCTGGCCAGGCTCGCCGGCCAGCCGATCGCCCTGTGCACCGGCCGCGGCACCGGGCTCAACGATGCGCAGCTGGACCACAAGACCCAGGTGCTGGCCCGCGTGCTGGATCGCCACCACGGCGCTAGCGAGCCCCTGGCGGCCCTGGCGGCAATGGGCGGCTTCGAGATCGCGATGATGGTCGGCAGCATCTTGCAGGCGGCGCTGGAGCGCCGCGTCATCGTCGTCGACGGCTTCATTGCCAGCAGCGCGGTGCTGGTCGCGGCACGTTTGCAGCCGGCGGTGCTGGAACGTTGCGTGTTCTCGCACCGCTCGGACGAACCCGGCCACCGGCTGATGCTGCAGGCGCTGCAGGCCGATCCGTTGCTGGACCTCGGCCTCAGGCTGGGCGAAGGCTCGGGCGCGGCGCTGGCCTGGCCGCTGCTGGAATCGGCCTGCCGGGTGCTGGGTGAGATGGCCAGCTTTGCCTCGGCAGGTGTCAGCGAGGCCGGCAGCAGCTGAAGCCTGCGACGGCTCAGGCCCGCTTCAGCCGGATGCGCGCCTCGGTGCCCTGCTCGGCCGCGCTGCTCAACGTCAAGCTGCCGCCCATGGCCTCGATCAGATGGCGGCTCAGCACCAGGCCGATGCCGGTGCCGTCGATGGCCTCGCGTTCACGACCGAGGCGGTTGAAGGGCTCGAACAGATGCTGCAGCTGGGTCGGGCTCATGCCCAGGCCGTCGTCCGCCACCAGCACATCCAGTTCGCGCTCGCTGGGCTGATTCACCCGCAGCCAGACATGGCCGCCGCGGCGGTTGTACTTGATCGCATTGCTGAGCAGGTTCAACAAGGCCTGACGCAGGCGCAGCGCATCGGCCTTGACCCTCAAGGCGGGCAAACCCTCCACCGCCAGGCTGATACCGGCCGCCGCTGCCTGGGCGCCGACCATGTCCAGCGCCTCGCGCAGCAGCGGCGCCAGTTCAGTTGGCTGCACCGCCACATGCAGATGCCCGCCCTCGATGCGACTGAGGTCCAGCACATCGTTGATCAGCTGCAGCAAATGCCAGCCGGCGCCCAGAATGCCGTCGAGCTGTTGGCGCGCACGCTGGTCCAGGCTGGCATTGCTTTGCAAGACCTGACCAAAGCCCAGCACCGCGTTCAGCGGCGTGCGCAGCTCATGGCTCATCCGCGACAGAAACTCCGACTTGGCGCGGCTGGCCGCCGCTGCCGCGACACCCTCTGCCCGCGCCCGCTCAGCCTCGGCATGCAGACGACGCCATTCCGAGATGTCGCGGTAGATGAAGAGCATGCAGTCTTCGCCATTGACCGACAACGGCCGTATCGACATCAAGCCGTGAACGACCACGCCATCCTTGCGGCGTATTGCCATCTCCATTGAATCGACCTTGCCTTCGCTGCGAAAGGTCTCGATCAGCTGTTCGCGCTGCTGCGGATCGACCCAGACACCGAGCTGCAGGCTGGTGCGGCCCAAGACCTCCTCACGGCTGTAGCCACCGATGCGGCTGAAGGAGGCGTTCACGTCCAGGTAGAGGCCATCGGAGATGCGGGTGATGCCCATCGAGTCCGGCGTGGTCTCGTAGATCTTCTGGAAGCGTTCCTGCGACTCGACATAGGCCATCTGCTGGCGCTTCATCGCGTCAATGTCGAGATGGGTACCGACGAGAAGCAAGACCTGACCCTCTGCATCGCGCTTGACCACGCGGCCGCGAGCCAGGATCCAGCGCCAGCGGCCGTCGGTGGTACGCATCCGGTATTCATTGAAATAGGCCGTCTCCGGCGCCTTCAGGTAGCGTTTGACGTTGTCGATGGCGCGCGACTTGTCATCGGGATGCAGCAACTGGCGCCAGGCGAAGTCTTCCGGCGGGAAGTCGCCAACGGCATAGCCGAGCTGGCGGTAATAGGCATCGCTGAGCACGATGCGGCGCTCGGCCACGAACCATTCCCAAGGCGCCGCACCGCTGGCTTCCAGCGCCGTCTCCAGCCCCAGCAGGCGCTGCTGCTGGGCACGCAAATGCCTTTGCTGACTCAGCAGCAGCCCAAGGCAGAGCAAAAGCGCCGCCAGCAGCAGGGCCAGGGCGATGGCAGGGATCGACAACAGCTTGGACCTCCACCCGAGCACCGCCTCGGCAAGAGTGCGCGCGTCCGGCAATTGACACCTTGGCGACAGCGCTGGGCAGAGGGCACCCGGCGTCGCGGTACGACACTATCGTACCCGGGCACAACAGCTGGCAACAGTGACAGCAGTTCCTTGTTTACTTCGCGGCCACGGTACGCATAATGGGACGCCATGATCCAGCAGGGGCCCTTGCATGACTGACCTGGTGTTTGCCGAGGAATTGCCTGAAGAGGCGCCAGCCGCGCGGGCCAAGCCGATTGACCCCTGGGTGGTCATGATCGTCGACGACGATCCGGCGGTTCACCAGGTGACCCAGCTGGTGATGGCCGATTTCGAATTCAACGGCCGCCGCCTGCAATTCCTCGACGCCTACAGCGCCGCCGAAGCGCGCGAGCTGCTGCGCACCCGCCGCGATATTGCGCTGGTGCTGCTTGATGTGGTGATGGAGAGCGAGCATGCCGGCCTGGACCTGGCCCGCTACATCCGCGAAGAGGTGCAGAACAACCATGTGCGCATCGTGCTGCGCACCGGCCAGCCCGGCCAGGCGCCCGAAGAGCATGTCATCAAGACCTATGACATCAATGACTACAAGGAAAAGACCGAGCTGACCAAGCGCAAGCTGATCACCGTCTTCTACTCGGCGCTGCGCTCCTACCGCGACATCATGATCATCGAGCAGTCGCGCCAGTCGCTGCGTCGCTCGATCGATGCCATCACTCGCGTCTACGATTCACAAAACCTGCGCCGCTTTGCGTCCGCCGTGCTGGAGCAGGTCGCTCATCTGCTCGGTTATGAGGCACAAGGCCTCTGTGCCAGTCGCATCTCGGCCTATGCCGCCTCGCATATCGAGGGCCGGCTGAAGGTGCTGGCCGCCACGTCCGAGTACTCGCGGCTGCTGGTCGATGAGGAAGTTGAAAGCCTGCCCGAAAGCGTTCGCCAGGCCCTTGATCGCGCGCTGAGCTCACAGGCGAGCTATTTCGAGGAGCTCTGCTTCGTAGGCTATTACCGCAGCAGCACCGGCAATGAGAGCCTGCTGTACATGGTGTTCTCGGAGCCGGTCGACGCACAGGCGCGCGAGCTGCTCGAGATCTTCTGCGCCAACGTGGCCATCACCTACGAGAGCCTGTTGCTGCGCGAGGAGATCCAGGACACCCAACGCTCCACCGTCTACATCATCGGCGAGGCGGTCGAGCGTCGTTCCAAGGAAACCGGCGCCCATGTGCGCCGCGTTGGCGAGCTCTCGGCGCTGCTGGCCGAGGCGGTGGGCATGAAGGGCGGCGATGTCGAGTTCATGCGCCAGGCCTCGCCGCTGCACGATGTCGGCAAGATCGGCATCCCGGACCGCGTGCTGAACAAACCCGGCAAGCTCGACGAGGAAGAGTGGCAGGTGATGCAGACCCATGCGCGCATCGGCTACGAGCTCTTGAACAAGTCCGACAAGCGCATCCTGCAGCTGGGCGCCATCATCGCCCACGAGCACCATGAACGTTGGGACGGCCAGGGCTACCCACGCGGCCTGGCCGGCGACCAGATCCATATCGCCGGCCGCATCGTCGCGCTGGCCGATGTGCTGGACGCGCTGGTCAGCCAGCGTTGCTACAAGGAAGCCTGGAGTTTTGATGACGCGATCAACTACGTCCAGGAGCAGGCCGGCAAGCAGTTCGATCCGCAGCTGGTCAAGCTGCTGACCGAGCGGCTCGATCTGGTGCGCGATATTTACCGCCTCTTCCCCGACCAGGCGAACCCCTGATCCGCTCCCCCAATCCGCTCATCCAGAGCCCTTGCGCAGTACCACCATGGCAGACCCCGACGCGCTTGCTACGGGCCCAGATGCCCTGATTGACCAGCAGCTGCTGGCCCTGCTGCAGCAGACCGCCGGCGCCCATGGCCTGGCCTATTTCCGCCTGCTCTGCCGCACCCTGGCCCAACAGCTGGGCTGCGAGACGGCGTTGCTGGCCCGGCGCGACAGCACGGCCGAGGGCCGGAGCACGCTGCGCGCGCTGGTGGTCTGGCAGGTGCAGGACTGGCTGCTGGACGAACAACAGCCGCTTGAGGCCGAACTGGCGGACCGGCTCGACGACATCTGCTGCGAGCGCATCGCTGATCTCCTGCCCGGCGAACTGCCGGCAGTGCCGCGGCAGATCGTTGCCGTGCAACTGCGCGATGGCAATGCCCACTCGCTGGGGCTGCTCTTGGTGGCAAGCAGCAGCGCCCTGCCGGATGCGCCTGCCGTCCAGGCCCTGCTGCGCCGCCTGACCGAGCGCTGCGCCGCCGAGCTGATGCTGGTCAATGCCGGCGCCCGCGAGCAGGAGCTGCTGGGCCAGCAGGGCGCGCTGCAGCTGCTGGCCACCGGCCGGATGATCGAACAGGAGCGCCTGGCCGCGCTGGGCAGCCTGGTGATCGGCATGGCGCAGGACGTGGGCACGCCGATGGGCGTGGCCGTGACCGCCGCCTCCGGGCTCGAAGAGTTTTCCCGCCAGCTGAGCCAGCTCTTGCAGCGCGACACCGTCTCGCGCCAGGAACTGCAGGCGCTGGCGGCTCGGATGAGCGAGGCCACCACGCTGATCGGTGGCCATCTGCGCCGCGCCGCCGATCTGCTGGCCGGCTTCAAGAGCTATGCGGTCGATCAGAGCAGCGACACCGCCGTGCCGCTCGATCTGCCCGACTATCTGCACACCGTCGCGCGGGTACACAGCTCGCTGCTGAAGTCCTCGAAGATACGCATCGACTGGCAACTGCCCGAGCGGGTGCCGGCGGTGATGCGCGCCGGGCTGCTGTCGCTGCTGCTGTCCAAGCTGCTGCTCAATGCGGTGCAACATGCTTTTGAGGGCATCAAGGACCGGCAGATCCGCATCGCGCTCTCGGTTACCGAGGGCCGCGCCCGCATCGTCTTCCGTGACAACGGTCGCGGCATATCGGCGCCACTGCGCAAACATCTGCAGCATCTGCTGCACCAGCATGCCGGCGCGGCCGAGGGCCCCGGCATGGGCTTGGGCCTGGTTGACCAGCTGGCCCGTTCGCTGGGTGGCGAGCTGGCGCTGGACGAAACGGAAGGCCCCGGCCTGGGCTTTATCATCGAGCTCCCGCTGGCGCCTGCGGCGCTGCGTTAAGCATCCATTCAGCCCCCTCTTTGGTCCATGTGTAGAACCTGCCACGCGCGGCGAGGCCGCCGCATTGCCCTGCGTCCCCTTTCCCCAGCGGGAACGCGCTGATGGCCTGGCTGCTGCGCGAGCTGCGCCTGTTCTTCATCGCGTTGCAGTTCTTCACCCGCATTCCCATTCCGGCCTGGGTCGGCTTCGAGCCCGTCTGGTTGCAGCAGTGTGCCCGCTACTTTCCGCTGGTAGGGTTGTGCGTCGGCGCCGTCAGTGCTGCAGTGCTGTGGGGCGCGCAGTGGCTGTGGCCGGCGCCGGTGGCCGTGGGCCTGGCCATGGCCGCCAGCATGCTGCTCACCGGTGGTTTTCATGAAGATGGGCTAGCCGACACCTGTGATGGTCTGGGCGGCGCCGTCAGCCGCGAGAAGGCCTTGCTGATCATGAAGGACTCGCGCCTGGGCAGCTATGGCGCGCTCGGCCTGATCATGGTGCTGGGCCTGAAGGCGGCCTGCCTGATCGGCCTGGCCGAGGCCCAGCCCAACGAGGCGGCGGCGCTGCTGCTCTGGGTGCACGGCGCCTCACGGGTGGCGCCTTTGTGGTTGATGCACGCCCTGCCCTATGGCGGCGATGCCGAGCATGCCAAGGCCAAGCCGCTGGCCACCAGCATCAGCAACGCCGGCTTTGCCGTCGGCCTGCTGTGGGTGCTGCTCGCGGCTGGCGCCTTGGTGGCCTGGCGCCCGGCGCTGTTGCCGCTGCTGTGCGGCGCCAGCGTCGCCGCAGCGGCCATGTGTCTGTGGATGCAGGCCTGGCTGGACCGGCGCCTGGGCGGCTACACCGGCGACAACCTGGGTGCCTCGCAGCAGCTCAGTGAGCTGGCCGCGCTGCTCGCGCTGCTGGCGCTGTGGCACCTGCTGTGAACGCGACGGCACTGCGGGTCTGGCGCCATCCGCGTCCGATCGGGGCCGAAGGGCGCTGCATTGGCGCGGGCACCGATCTGCCGGTGCACTGGCGCAAGGCCAAGCGGCTGGCGCGGCGCATCCAGGCCCACGCGCGGCGTGAGCGTCTGGCGCACGAGGTCTGGACCTCGCCGCTGCAACGCTGTGCCGATGTCGGACGCTGGCTGAGACGCTGGGGCTGGCGGCATCACCGCTGCCGGGCGCTGTTGGAGCTCGACTTTGGCGACTGGGACGGCCAGCGTTGGGACTCGATCGGTGCCACGGCCGTGGACATCTGGATCGCGGACTTCGTCCAGCACGCGCCAGGCCATGGCGAGAATCTGCTGACTTTGCTGCAGCGGGCTGCCGCCTGGCACGCCGCGCCACGGCCCCAAGGCGGTGACACGCGGCTCGTTGTGAGCCATGGCGGCTGGATGCTGGCTCGCCGATGGCAGCAGCAGCATGGCACGGTGCTACCCGATGCGGCCGTTTGGCCCCGGCCGCCCCGCTATAGCGAATGCTGGCAGCTTTGAGGCCGGCGCCCGCGGCTCAGCACTGGTCGCGGCGACGGCGCAGCCAGGGTACCAGCCCCACCAGGCCCAGGCTGAGCAGCAAGGCCTGGGAAGGTTCGGGGACGGCCGAGACGCTGAAGTTGTCGAACCCCAGCACCTCACTGACCCCATTGTGGTATTCGCCCTTGATGCTCAGGCCGTTCAGCTGTGCCAGCACGGCGGGCAGCTGCGCGCCGAAATTCGCGACGGTCAGTTGCACGCTGTAGCGGTGCCACTGGCCATCGGCCGGCGGCAGATTGGGGGACACCATGTCCAGCGAGACCGCCCCGGCCGCGCCGCTGAAGGTCAGTTCACCGAACGGCGACCAGTCCGGGCTGTCCCCATTGATATTGCGCGCGTCGAAGCTGAGCGTGCCACCCAGGAAACTGCTCCAGTTGCCAAGCAGCGCGGTCGGCGCAACGATCAGGAAGTCGTCGCTGCTCGAATCAGCAATCTGCAGGAATCCGCCACCGTTGCCGCCACTGGCCTGATGGCTCAGCGCGCCGCCATTGCTGGCAGTCCAACCCTGCGCACCGAGCGAAAAGTCCTCGGTAATGGTTTGAGCTTGTGCGGTCGTGAGCGCCAGCATCAGCGCTGCAACACCCAGCATGGAAGTACGAACATGGCTTGCCTCCTGCGGACTCTCGGCCTCATAGCCTATGCAATGGCCGATGCAATGGCCGATGCAATGGCCGGATTCTTACGCCTAGCTCAGGCTCCCGGGCGAATCGCGGGCGCGGAACTGTAAGCGAATGCAGTGCCTACCAGCGCGGCGATGCCAGCGGCGGCGGGACACGCTTGAGCCCCTGGCGCTCGGCCAGCGCATGGCGCACCCCAGACGGTGCCAGGCCCTTGAAGTACGCCCAGTCGCCATGACTGGCGCGCAGGGCTTCAAGCGCCTGCGCCTCGGCGGCGGCACCGCGCAGGCCCTCATCCAGCGCCTGCTGGGCCAGCGCATCGATGCGGCGCAAATAGCCGGCGAAGTCGGCCACATCCGCGGCCGTCCCGGGCTCGCCATGGCCCGGCACGAAGCGGCCAGCGTGCCCCTCGAAGGCGGCCAGCGTCGCTATCCAGTCGCTCAGCCGCGCGTCGGTCAGATTGGGCGCGGCACGGCGCCAGAACAGATCGCCCATGAAGAAGACCTGCGCGTCGGACAGCCAGGCGATCGTGTCGCCGCCGGTATGGCCCAGCGCATGGCGCAGCCACAACTGCCGCCCGCCCAGCTCAAGCATCATCTGCTGCTCATAGCCGATGCCCGGCGCTTGCAGTGCCTGCACCCGCGCGCGTTGTGCCTCGCTGATGCGTTCGCCGCCGAGCAGCCGCAGGTTCTCGGGCCGCACCCAGGCAGCGACCTGGCGCTGCGCAATCAGCGTGGCGCCGGCGGCGGCGAAGATCGCGTTGCCGCCGACATGATCGACATGGTGATGGGTGTTGACCAGATAGCGGATCGGCAGCGCCGAGCGCCGGCGTATTTCGGCCAGCAGCGCAGTGGCGGCCTCCGCCTCGTAGAAACTGTCGATGACGGCGATCGCCTCGCTGCCGAACACGACGCCAGCGTTGGCACCCGCGCCTTCGTCGATGGCCGCCAGTACGCCTGGGGCCAGCTCTTCCAGCCGGAAATAGCGCTTGGCTGGCACCACGGCTGCAGTCTCGGCCGCCCAGGCCGCGGAGCACCAAGGCGCACCGATTGCAGCAGCCAGCAGCCTTCGACGCGAAAGGCCATCACCCATCGCCGGTTTCAAGCTTTGACGGCCGTCAGCCGCAGGTACTTTTGCATCAGCGTTTCACGGCTTTCGACATGGGCCGGGTTGACCGGGATGCAGGCCACCGGGCACAGCTGCACGCACTGCGGCTCGTCGAAATGGCCGACGCACTCGGTGCACTTGCTGGCATCGATCTGATAGAACTCCTCGCCCATCGAGATCGCCTGATTGGGGCACTCGGGCTCGCAGACATCGCAGTTGATGCATTCGTCGGTGATCATCAATGCCATCGCCGTGCCCTCACAAGGTCTTGATCCGTTCTTCCAGCCGCGCCCGCACCGAGGGAGAGACGAACTGGGAGACATCGCCGCCCAACTTGGCAATTTCACGGACAAAGGTGCCGGAGATGAACTGGTACTGGTCCGACGGGGTCAGGAACACCGTCTCGACCTCGGGCATCAGCTTACGGTTCATGCCGGCCATCTGGAATTCGTATTCGAAATCGCTGACCGCGCGCAGGCCGCGCACCACCACCTTGCCGCCGTTGTTGACGACGAAATCACGCAGCAGGCCGTGGAAGGGAATCACCTCGACGTTCGGATACTTGGCCGCCAGTTCGCGGGCGATGTCCAGGCGCTCGTCCGGCGTGAACATGGTGTTCTTGTGATGGCCGGCGGCCACCGCCAGGATCAGCCGTTCGAACAAACGGCTGGCACGGCGCATCAAGTCCTCATGGCCCAAGGTCATCGGATCGAAGGTGCCGGGGTAGACGGCGGTCAGAACGGTCACAGAGGTCAAGCGCGGCTCCTGGCAACGAGGCGTTGTAGCGGACAGTCGAACAGCCCGGATTATCCGCTGCGCCGCAAGACACAGTAGTGAACCGCCCCGGCGCGCGCCTCGCGCCACAGCGTCAGCCCGCACTCGGGCGGCACGGCAATCGCCTCGGGCGATTCCAGGTAGAGATAGCCGCCTTCGACCAGCAGCGGTGCCGCGGCGCGCAAGGCGGGCTCGAACAGGCCGGCGGCAAAAGGCGGGTCCAGAAACACCAGCTCAAAACGCTGGGCCGGCGCGCGCGCCATCCAGGCCAAGGCATCACTGGCCTCGACCCGCAGCTGCTCGGCGCCGAGCTTGGCGCGGCTGTTGTTGAGGCTGCGCACCAGATCGGCGTCGCGCTCCAGCAGCAAGACTTCGGCCGCGCCGCGCGAGGCGGCCTCAAAGCCGAGTGCGCCGCTACCGGCAAAGGCGTCCAGCACGCGCCAGCCGTCCAGATCCTGGCCCAGCCAGTTGAACAGGGTTTCGCGAACGCGATCCGGCGTCGGGCGCAGGCCCGGCTTGTCGGCCACCGGCAGCTTGGAGCGCTTCCAGCGCCCGCCGATGATGCGCACCTCGCGGGCGGCCAGCCGTGGTGGCCCCGGCTGCACCGGCTTGCGCGGCTGCGACATGCCGTCCTGACGTTCCGATTTCTTCTTGCCCTGCCCCGCTTCGGTCAGGACGCGCAATGATTTCGCTCTCATGCCCGGCATTGTCGCCGAGCGTTCAGCTAAGGAAGGTCTGCATAAGTCGGCGTGGGTCGTGGTTGAGAGAAAAGGGGCGGCCACGTAGGCGCGCTGCGAAGGTCGGGCTGGTGGCCCGACAGCCGAGCAGCGCAAC
>NZ_JAVXZY010000004.1:204926-459082 GCF_032337115.1 Roseateles aquae | reverse complement strand
GGCAGATCGACTCGACCCCAAGCTGCTGGCGGTGCTGGTCGATGAAGGCCTTCAGGACTTGATGCGGCGGTCGAGCTCCGCCTGGGCGAAAAACGCGCTGGCCAGTTTCAGAATCTCGTTGGCTTTGCGTAGCTCGCGCACCTCCCGCTCCAGGTCCTTGATGCGCTGCGCCTCCGCCGTGGAGACGCCATCGCGCTGGCCGGAGTCGACCTCGTGCTGCTTCACCCAAGCGTGCAAGGTCTGCGGAACGCAGCCAATCTTGTCGGCAAAGGACTCGATGGCGGCCCACTGCGATGGGTGCTCTGCGCGGTGCTCCAGCACCATACGCACCGCGCGCTCGCGCACCTCAGGCGAAAACTTCGGGGACTTCTTCATGGCTCCATTCTCCAGAGTTGGAGCCTCCTCGAAATCCGGGGCGATTCAGTTACACGAACGTCGTGGCCGCCCTCCTTTAGAAGCTCGGCGATGTACTCTGACTTTCCGGGAGATGGGCGTAGGACGGTGAGTTCGCGGAAGCCCTGAAGGTCCTTTGGAAGGTCGCGAATCTTGGAGAGGAAGTCCTCGAAGATCTGACGGATGATGATGTTCTGCATCAGCACCAGTAGCAGCTGCGGCTGCGGCGCTTCAACGCGCCAAAGCTCATACTTGACCCGCCGTTGTCCCGAGAAATCCTGCCCAGCCCACAATGGAGTGCGTCTCTTGTATAGGCTGGCGAGCAGGTCGTCTGTCCGCGTGAAGGAGTAACTACCACCTTCGTCCGCAGCACCTTCGTCGGAGGTGACCTTTGTGGACGGCGACTGCTCAGATGCGTGACCGGCGATCGCCTCCAGCTCCCGCTTCAGTTCCTCCAGGGAAGCGTTGTAGGCACCAGCGGAAGTGAAATCGAAGTACAGCGATGCTTTGAGGTAGTGCGGCAGATCTGCCGTTGCTTCGCGCTTGATAGCCAGAATAGGCGTTCGAGATTTCGATCCACTTTCAGAGAAATGGCGCTCTGCCGCCATCGCGGTCTCCCTGCCAACGCCGCCCACGCGAGTGTTCGCCTTATCGGTGTATTTCTGGGTAATGATGGCTAGCACGGCATCGCTTTCGTATATGCCCGCTTCCATGAACTGATTGCGGTCGACGCGATGATTCATGCCGCGCTGGTCGTATGTGACGTCCAGATCCTTGACCTGTTCCTGCAAGTCATCAGCAAGCTGCTGTACCCACTGCTTGTGCTCGACAGAATCCCAACTGTATGAAATGAATACCCGCATTAGCCCTCCCAAATACTCCTTGTTACCTCGGAGGATACATCGCTGATCCAGTACAAGAATCAGGGTGCTCCTGGCTAGACTGGGCGAACTGTTTCTGAGACATCGGACTGCCGCGGGGTGTTGGCTTCCGCTGACGTTGAACGACTGCTCTGCCGGGCCTCGACATCAGCTAGACATAGGAACGCACCCGCTGCACTGCGGTCATCCAAGACTGAAAACACCCCTCACGGCTCCACCCACAACTCCCGCCTCCCCACCGGCGTCTTCGCCGGCAGCAGCGGATTGCTCAGCTGAATGACGCGGCGCTTTGACGTGAGGTGAGCGCGCAGCTGGGCGCCGTAGAACTCGGCGTGCAGGCGTTGCAGGCTGCCGTTGCGCACGGCGGCGTCGAGGCCGCGTTCGAGTTCGGCGGCCAGCGCGGGTTGGGACGGGGACACAAAGAGGTAGGCGGCGGCGGGGTAGTGCAGCAGCAGATCGGGCACCAGGGCCACCGGTTCCTGCCGGGGGCTCGCCAGCTGGCTGGTCAGCTCGGCGTCGATCTCGAGGATGGAACGCGGGAAATAGTCGAAACGGCGGCCGGCGAGCATGCGGTAGAGCACGTCGGGGCCGCTGCCGGTTTCGACCTTGAGGCCGTTGGCGCGCAGGATCTGCGTGTCGGGCCAGTCGATGCCCTGGCCGGCGGTCTTGCGGCGCAGATCGTCCAGCGTGCGCACTTCTTGCCATTGCGCCAGCTCGCGTTGGCGCACCACCAGCATGCGCCAGCCCATCAGGCCGCTGGCCTCGCGCTCGGCGTCGGTCACGGTCCAGAGCAGATCGAACAGGTCCCGGCCGCGCGCCAGTTCGGCCAGGCTGCGCTTCTGCGCAATCTCCATATGCACCGGCTCCACCCGCGCCGCCACGCCAGCTTGTTTCATCGCCAGCTCGATCACGCGAGACACATAGCGGCGCTGCGGGTCGTCGAAGCGGCTGTGATAAGGCAGGCGGATCACCCGCGCGGCCTGGCCCGAAGACGCTGCGCCCGAGGCCCAGGCGCTAGCTCCAGCAAGCCATGCCGCGGCAGGCAGGGCCAGGCAGTGGCGGCGGCCCGCCCGCCAGCGCGTGGCGGATGGCGGGTCGGCCATGGGGCTTGTTGGGGCGCTGAGGACGGCGGCGCGCTCGTTTGAAGCGGTAGGCGGCACAGGGTGGGCAGAGGCGAAAGTGCTGCCACTGTAGCTGAGCGGGCCGGCCCCGGGGCGGCCGGCTCCGGCATCAGTTGGGCGCCGGGCGCCTTGCAGCGGCTGGCGCGCTCAGCGGCCCAGCAATTCCTTCAGCAGGGCCTGGGCGTCGTAGACCTTGTCCAGCGTTTCGGCGATGGCGCCGGCGTGCACGGCCACGGTGCGGTTCAGCCGTGGGTCGTAGGCGAAGGCGCCGCCGATCGAGTGGATATTGCCGTCAAACACCAGGCCCACCACTTCGCCCCGCGCATTGACCATCGGGCTGCCGGAGTTGCCGCCGATGATGTCGTTGCTGCTGGAGAGGTTGAAGGGCTGGGCCGGGTTCAGGCGGCTACGGGCATTGAGCCAGCTGGCCGGCAGCGCGAAGGGCTCGGCGCCGGTGGCGCGCTCGAAAGTGCCGCCCAGCGTGGTGAAGGGCGGCACGGCCTGCTCGCCTTCCTGCCAGCCTTCAACGCGGCCGTAGGAGAGGCGCAGCGTGAAGGTGGCGTCGGGGTAGACGCTGTCGCCCTTCATCGCGAAGCGGGCCTGGGCGATCAGTTCGGCGTTCTTCTGCACCACCGCATCAAGCTCGCGCTCGACGCGCTTGCGCAGCGCGCGGGCTTCGTCGTCCAGGCTCAGGGCGAGCTGGATGAAGGGGTCCTGGCTTTGCCGCACGGCCGCTTCGCCGCCGTTCCAGAGTTGGCGGCGCAGTGCCACATCGGCGAGCTTGCTGCCGTCAATCCATTGCGCGGCAAGTTGATCGGGCGACTGCTTGCCGAGCACGCGCTTGACCAGCGGCGCATCGGCGCCGAGCAGCTCGCGCATCTTCTCCAGCGAGAAGCCGAGCTTGATCTTTTCGAATTCCGGGTAGATCGGTGCGGCCGAGAACAGCTCGGCTTCCAGCGTGGGCAGGCCGGCCTCGGCAAACTCGGGCAGGCGCTGCTCATTGGGCTTGCTGCGCTCCACCGCGCCGCGCACCAGGGTGCGGGCGATCTGGAACAGCTGGCTGTTGAAGGCCTTGCCGTGGGCGAGCTGATCGTCCAGCGTGCGCAGCGGCTCGTAACGGGCCAGCGCCTGTTCGATGGCGGCCCAGGCCTGGCCGTGTGTCTTGGCGAGTGCGGGCCGGCTGGCCACAAAGCGGCGCAGCGCGGCTTCCTCGGCCTGCTTGGCGGCGAAGAGCTGCGGGTCGTTCAGCGCATCGAGTTCACCCTTGTAGACCTTGAAGCCGTTCTCCAGATAGAACAGCTCGCTATTTGCCATGCGGGCCTGTTCGGTGCCGCTGCGGCTGTACTGCGCCAGGCGGCCGCGGTATTCGGCCATGTTCAACAGTCGAGCGGGAATGGCGTGGTTGCGTAGCGCCTGCAACTGGGCGACGGTGAGGCTGCGCTGGGTCGCACCGGGGTGGCCGGTCACGTACACAGCCTCGCCGGCAGCGGCGCCTTCGCGCCTGAAGGGCAGATAGTCCTTGACCACGGCGGGCTGGCCGTTTTCGTAGACGCGGATCAGCGCCATGTCGAGGTCATAGCGCGGGAAGTTGAAGTTGTCGGGGTCGCCGCCGAAGTTGGCGATGGCCTGCTCGGGCGCGAAGGCCAGGCGCACGTCCTGGAAGCGGTGGTACTGGTAAAGCTTGTACTGGCCGCCACGGTAGAGGTCGACCACATCGCAGCGCTGCGTCTTGCTGTCGCTGCCCACGCAGTCGGCGGCCAGCTTTGCCTTGATCGCGTTGAAGGCATTGCTGAAGGCTTCGCCTGACAAGCCCTTGGTGGCGGCGCGCACTTGGGGCGTTACGTCGGTGATGGATTCCAGCCGGTTCACCTCCATCGCCGGGCAGTTGGCTTCCTCGGCTCGGTTCTTGGCCAGAAAGCCGTCGCGCAGGCGATCCTGGCTGGCGGTCGACAGCTGCTCGACGCATTCGGCCACGCAGTGGTGGTTGGTCAGCACCAGGCCCTCGGGCGACACAAAGGAGGCCGAGCAGCCGCCGGCAATGCGTGCCGAGCCGCGCATCAGCTTGGTGAGCAGGGCGGCGTCGGGCGCCGTGCCAAGTTCCTTGCGCATCTGCGCCAGCGGCGGGTGGTCCAGCGTCCACATGCCTTCGGCGGCGAATACCAGGGTGGGGCTCAGCAAGAGGGCGAGCAGCAGCGGTTGGCGCTTCATCGTGGGGTACTCCAAGAAAACAGAGGCAGCGGGCTTGTGGCCGCGGATTGTGGGGGCGGGCCGAGGGGGTGACCGAAGCCATGTGGCGCTTTTCCCCAGCCCTCAGGGCAAATCCGGATGGGCCGGCCATTTATCGTGATGGCGGTCGATTCATGCGCTTGATTCGGCTATTCGCCGACGCAAGCTGCAAAGCGAGTGGCGGCCTGACTATCGTGGCGGCCATTCGCAAATTCACTTGCGAGCGATATCAACACCGGAGTCTCTTTCATGTCTCGTTCTCTGCTTCCCACGGTTCTCACTTCCGCTCTGCTGGCCGCCGCCCAGGGGCCGGCGCACGCCGCCGCCGACGCTGCCCCCGAGGCCAAGCCGGCTCAGGCTGCCCGCCAGGTCGTCACCCGCGCCGACCAGCTGCCGCGCCGCAACTACCAGCTGCCGGCCCTGCCCAGCGAACTGTTTGCCGCACCGCTGGAGGCCTTGCGCCCGCTGGGCGCGCAGCTGGAGGCCGATATCCGAGCCGATCTGCAGGCCTTTGACATCCAGGACGCCGCGACGCTGCGCGACAGCTACAGCGCGCTGGCCGCACTGGCCCAGCTGCGCGGCGACTGGGCCGCCGTGCCGGCGCTGACCGCCAAGGCTCGCGCATTGCAGGAGAAGGCCGGCGGCAAGCTGACCAGCGGCGTGTTGACCGATCTGCTGGCCGAGCAGCAGGCCGAGCATCGCGATGCCGCCTGGCTGGGCGCCGAGGCCCGCCGCCGCTACGGTGCCATGCCCTGGGCCGATGTGCAGGACAACCTCAAGAGCAGCAAGGGCGGCCTGGAGACCTACAACGCCGAGCTGGTGCTGGGCGTGATGAAGGCACAGCTCGATGCGGCCGCCAGCAACGGCAATATGCATGTGCCCAACAGCCTGTTGACGATGCTCATCAGTGCCCGGGTGCAGAAGGAGCTGCTGCCGCCGAACAAGAGCGCCATCGTGGCCGCGCTGCAGTCGGTGATCGATGCCAACAGCCAGGCCGCCGCCAAGGCCGATATCTGGACGCCGCGCACCTTCGCGATTCCCGCCGATGCCAAGGCCACGCCGGTGGTGGTGGCGGTGTGGGATTCGGGCGTGGACCTCGCCCTGTTCAAGCCGGCCGCCGGCCGCGGCCTGGCCTTTGACGAGCAGGGCCAGCCGGCCAAGGACTTGCTGCGCCCGCTGGGCGAGGCCGAGGGCCGCTGGCCGCAGCTGCGCAGCCTGATCAAGGGTGCGATGGACCAGCGCGCCGCGCTGGACACCAGCGATTCGCAGCGCTTTCGCAGCACCATGGCCGGGCTGAAGGCTGATCAGGTCAAGGGCTTCAGCGAAGACATGGGCTTGACCGGCCTCTATGTGCACGGCACCCATGTGGCCGGCATCGCGGTAGACGGCAATCCCTTTGCCCAGGTCTATGCCGGCACCATGCTGTGGTCGGCCAAGACCGAGCCGGCCGAGCCCAGCGAAGCCCGCGCACAGGCGATGGCCGCGGCCTACAAGGCGATGGTCGAGGGCTTCAAGACGGCCAAGGTGCGCGTCGTCAATATGAGCTGGCGCTATGGGCCCAGCGCCTACGAAGGCGCACTGGCCTTCCACAACCTTGGCGGCACGCCGGAGCAGCGCAAGCAGGAGGCGCTGCGCCTGTTCAAGATCGAGCGCGATGCGCTGAAGGCGGCCATCGCCGGCGCGCCGGACATCCTGTTCGTGGCCGGCGCCGGCAACGAGGACAACAGCGCCGACTTCGAGGAATACATTCCCGCCGGTCTGGAGCTGCCCAATCTGATCACCGCCGGTGCGGTCGACCAGGCCGGCCAGGAGGCCAGCTTCTCGACCTTTGGCAAGACGGTGGTCGTGCATGCCAATGGCTTCGAGGTCGACAGCGTGGTGCCTGGCGGCGTGCGCATGAAGTTGAGCGGTACCAGCATGGCCAGCCCGCAGGTGGCCAATCTGGCGGCGAAACTGATCGCGCTGAAGCCCACGCTGACGGCGGCGCAGGTGAAAGCGCTGATCCTGCAGGGCGCCGAACGGCAGAACGGCGCCGATGGCAAGCCGGGCCGGGTGAATCTGATCAACCCGCGCAAATCGGCCGCGCTGGCCGGCATCAGGCTCTGAACGGGCGCCGCAGTCGGCCGGCCAGGGCGGTGATGCCCAGCAAGGCCAGGGCGGCACTGCCAGGCTCGGGCACGGCACTGATCCAGCCGTAGCCCTGGCCCGATGCCACAGAGACCACGCTGGCGCCGGCCGGGACGAGCAGGTGCAACTGGCCACCCAGGCCCGCGCTGTTGAAGTCCAGGCTGTCACCAGCGCCGGGCGCACCAACGGTCTTGTCGCCCAGCAGCGTGCTCCCCGTTGCCTCCAGTGCCGCATAGGCGCCGAACCAGTAGGCGCAGACGTTGAGGCTGAGCGAACAGGCCGGATCGATCAGCTGGCCGCTCAGGCTGAGCGTTTGGCCGCTGAGGCTGTGGGTGAAGCTGTCCAGCCTTTGCTGTCCGGACGCATAGCCGCCCGGCGTGGCCAGCACATTGTTCAGGCGCAAAGTGCTGAGCAGGCCCAGCGTGCTGTCATTGGGCAGATCCAGCAGGCTGCCGCTCAGGCTGAGCTGCAGCTGCACCGTCAGCGGTGTTGGCGTACCGCCGGCATAGGGCATGCGCAGTTCCAGAACGTCGCCCATTTCGACGCTGGTGCTGAATACAGTGAAGGCGCTGCGCTGGGCAGCGTCGGCCTCGGTGATGAGAGCCGCGCTGCTGCTGCCCGCCAGACCAAGATGACCGCTGCCGACATCGGCCGAGGTGCTGGCCTGGGCCGGCAGCGGCAGTGGCGGCGCACCGGGGGCGGGTGGCACCGCCACAGCCAGCGCCAGCTGGCTGTTCAGCGTGTAGCTGCCCAGCAGTTCGACGTCCAAGGCATAGGCCGAGGGCCACAGCGGGATCGATTGGGGCACGCCGTCTTGCCAGGCGCTGCCGCTCAACACGGGCGGCGGCACATCGGCCATGCCGGTCAGCCCGACGACGGTTCGGCTGCCCAGTTGCGCCGCTTGGGCGAGGCCGCACAGGCTGAGGCCAAGCGCGGCCAGGTGACTCGACGCGCGGTGGTGGCGCGGCAGCAGGCAGAGGCTGGCTGGCATATCGACCTCGACGAAGTGGCTGGGACGCTCGAGCATAGGCAGCCGCGGCCGCGACGGCCACCCCAAAGCCGTGGGAATTTGTTGCGCTCAGCCGCCCTGGCGGCGCAGCTGTACGCATTCCAGCTCGGCCGCCAGCCTTGGCGCCAGCGCTTCCAGCAGGGTCTGCAGGGCGGCCGGCTCAGCGAGCGGGCGCTCGTCCATCAGCGCCAGCACGCCCAGCACCTCGCCCTGGCTGCTGGGCAGCGGCACGCCCAGATAGGCGTCCAGCCCGCGTTCGGCGGGGTAGTGCAGCGACACGTCGCAGGGGATGCTGACCACCTCGCCCAGCATCACGCCGCGGCAGGGCGTGCGTTCATGGTCATAGAAGTAGGGCTGCTGCAGGTTGTCGCGATCGGCCATCGCCAGCACATGGGCTTGCGGCAGCTGCCGTTCGGCGACAAAGGCCAGGCGCACACCGAGTTCGCGGGTCAGCGCCAGCACGGCGGCGACCAGGGCGCGTTCGCCGCGAAAGCGTTGCAGCGCCTGGCTGAGTTTGCTGAGATGACGCTCGAAACCTTGGTCGATGGCGTTCATGGCGGGCCCCTGCTGCGATGGCGCCATCGAGTGTATGTCGCGCCGAGCTGGCCGCGGCCGGCCTCAATCCAGCGGCTGCGTCTGCGGCGTGCGCTGGAAGGCCTTGGCGTCAAAGCCCAGCGTGGTGGCGCGGTCGAGCAGGGCCTGCAGCTGGGCTTCGTCCATCTGCGGCGTGCGCGACAGCACCCAGGCATAGCGGCGCTTGGGCTCGCCGATCAGCACCTGCTGGTAGGCGTCGTCGAGCGCCAGCACCCAGTAGTCGCCATAAAAGGGCCAGAAGAAGCTGACGCGCAGCCGCGCATTGCCGCTGCCCTCGACCACCTTGGCATGGCCGGCCGTGCGGTCGATGCGGCCATCGGCCAGGCGGCAGCGGTTGACGACCTCGACCCGCTCGCCATCCAGCCGGTAGCGTGCCTGGGTGTCCGCCACGCACTGCTTCTGGAAGCGGTTGGGCAGCAGCGCAATCTCGTACCAGGCGCCGGCGTAGCGGGCCAGGTCCACGGTGGCGACGGTGGGCAGCGGTGCCGGTTCGGCGGCGTGGGCGGGCGGGGCCGTGCTCAACAGCTGGGCCAGGGTCAGGCAGAAGGAAGCGAGGCGCATCGGCTGGGGTCAGGTCTTGAGCCCGTGGGGGCAGGGCCCAAAACCATAGCAGCGCTGCGGTGTCACTGCGTCTTGGAGGGGCATGTGTTGACGCCGAGGATGCTGTAGGCCGGGCAGGTGCGCAGAATGCCGGTCAGCAGCGGCACGATGCCGATATAGCCCCAGGGGCCGACGGTGCCGGTGGCGGCCAGCGCGATCAGGGCGAGGCCGGCGACGATGCGCAGCACGCGGTCGGTGCTGCCTACATTGAGCTTGAACATGGTGGTGAGCGGCGTGAGCCGGGTTGCTGCCCAGGAGCGGGCGATGGGCTCACTGTGGCAGCCGCGATGCCGCCGGTCTGTGACCTGGGTCACACAGCGTGGCGATCAGGCCACCGTCGGGCTGGCAAGGGCACGCAGCGCGGCGGGGTCGAGCACGTCGATCCGTTCACGGCCCAGGCGCAGCCAGCCTTCGCGCTCAAAGCGCTTGAGCAGCCGGGTGACGATCTCGCGCACGGTGCCGAGTTCGTCGGCCAGGGCCTGGTGGGTGGTTTGCAGCGTCTGGCCATGGCCCAGCAGCGCGGCGGCCAGGCGCTGGTCCAGCCGCTGGAAGGCGACGGCCTCGGCCAACGCCATCAGCTCGGCCAGCCGGTCGGCGAACAAGCCGAAGACGTAGCGGCGAAATCCCGGCTCGGCGGTCCAGGCGGCAAAACCCTGCGGCGACAGCATCACGATCTCGCAGGCCTGGGTGCTCTGGCCATGGGCGGACAGCGCCGCCTGACCGAACAGGCAGGAGGTTGAGGCCACGCACAGCTCGCCGGGCACCACCCGGTACAGCTCCAACGAGCGGCCATTGGGTGCGCCGCGCGCCACGCGCACCTCACCACTCAGCAGCATGGGGAAGCCCTGGCAGGGCTGCTGCTCCTCGAACAGCAGGGTGGCAAGCGGTACCTGAAAGACTTGCGCTTCGCTGCCGAGCACCTGTTCGCGCAGCGGCGCCGGCAGCGCGGCGACGGCCGGGTAGGTCTGCAGCAGGCGATCGATTTGTTCGGGTGTGGGGGCGCTCATCAAAGGTGCGCTGGGCGACGCGCTTCCTCAGGAACAAAGGAGTTTCAGTCTAAATGCCAAAACCCTATAATGCGCGGTTTCCCGGATCAGGGCCTTGGCCTTGGCCGGAAGGCAATGACGGTGGCGAAGGTGCCCACCATCCCGGCCAGGTCCTGAACGATCAGCTGAATGATCACTTCAGCGATCAGGGCGCCGAGTCCATAGAAGGCTTGCGCGGCGGGGAGGGGTGGAGCGATCGAGGGAAGCGCGCTGTCTGCCTCCCTATTCCTCAATCAACCGCCAGCCGGCGCTGCGGTGGCCGAGAGGCTGCCCAGGCGCTTTGCCCATGTCCGCTCCGTCCCAAAGACTGCTCCATATCGACACGCTGAAAGCCCTCGCGGCCCAGCTGATCGTGCTGCACCATTTGTCGGTTTACGGTCCGATCTCGGACGCCGTCCACGCCAGCCTGCCCGGCTTGATCGACGCGCTGTTCCAGTACGGCCGCATGGCGGTGCAGGTGTTTCTGGTCGTTGGCGGCTATCTGAGCGCCCGCGCACTGTCGGCCCGTGGCGGCCTGCTGAGCGGTTCGCCGGCCGAGTTGCTGTGGCGCCGCTATCTGCGTCTGGTGCTGCCCTTCATGGCGGCGATTGCGCTGAGCCTGGCCAGCGCCGCCCTGGTGGCGCCCTGGCTGCCCGAGTTTGAACCCAGCCTGCCCAGCCTGGGTGCGCTGCTCTCGCACGCGCTGCTGCTGCACGGCGTGCTGGGCCAGGAATCGCTGACGGTGGGCGCCTGGTACGTGGCGATCGACTTCCAGCTCTTCGCCTGCCTGCTGGGCCTGCTCTGGCTGGCGCGCCGCGCCAGTGGGCTGCCGCGCACCTGGCGCATGGTGCTGGGCCCGGTGCTGGTGCTGCTGCTGTGCACGGCCTCGATGTTCTTCTTCAACCACAACGCCGAATGGCAAGACCTGGCCCCGTACTTCTTCGGTGCTTACGGACTGGGCGCGATGGTGCATTGGATGGGGCTGTCGCGCCGGCCGCGGCTGGGCCTGGCGCTGCTGCTGGCCTTGGGTGCGCTGGCGCTGCTGCTGGGCTGGCGTGAACGGCTGGCGTTGGCACTGCTGACGGCGGCGCTGCTGGGCGTGTGGCAGTGGCAGGGCGGCGCGATCCGCTCATCCGCCACGGCCGTGCTGGCCCGGCTGGTGGCCCATCTGGGCACCCATTCCTACTCGCTGTTCCTGGTCCACTTCCCGGTCTGCCTGATGGTCAATGCCTGGTTTGCCCAGCATGCGCCGATGCCGGCCTGGGCCAGCGTGATGGCGCTGTTGGCGGCCTGGCTGCTGAGCAATATGGCCGCGCAGCCCTTCCATCGCTGGATCGAAGCGCCGAGCAGCCGCCTGCGTTTCAACCCGCTGGCCTGGCTGGCGCCCCAGGGCTCCCCCACCCGCTGAGTGTTTTGCCCCGGCCGTGCTGGGGCAGATGCCCCGATGCCTGGGGCATATCGCACGGCGCGCCGCCCCGGACGGTGCGCACAACTTCTTCCCGTCTCTGAAAACCCCCGGTCGATCAAGCACTTGCACTTGATCGCCGGCCGGCCGGCGCGCCGGGCATGCAAGCTGCATCAGCCATCGAGGCATGTCGCCCCCAGCGGGCGGCTTGTTTCCCTCACTCGCTGTTTGGAGTTGCTGATGGACAAGATCGATTTCCGCCGCTTTGTTTCCGCCGGCCAGGCCCGACTTGCCCGCGGGCCACGCCTGGCCGCCCTCAGCGTGGCCCTCAGCCTGGCCTTTGCCGGCAGCGCCGCGCAGGCCCAAGCGGTGGTGATGGCCGGCTCGTACTCGAATTTCGATGTGCTGAACAACACCGGTGGCGAGACCCATGGCTTCGAGATGGAGGTCTGGGGGGTGTCGAAATCGCAGCTGACGCGGATCTTCCCGTCCAACTTCAATGCCGGCGTGATTCGCTATGGCTTTGGCACGGCCACCGATTTTCCCGGCGGCGTCTATGTGCGCTGGATCGCGCCCTGGGATCCGGTCACGCAGCGCTTCGCCACCGCCACGCCGGTGCCGGCCTCGCTGAACGCGGTGCCCGGCGATTCCTGCTGGACGCTGGGCATGCCCGGCACTTATCAGACGGCCGGTTGCGAGCATTTCGGCATCAGCACCTATTACGCCAATCCGACCAAGATCCTCTATCGCTGGCTGGTCGCCGACCCGCTGAACCCCGGCATGGTCAAGCGAACTGGCGCGGATGTGTCCTTGCCGGCGCCGATCTGGGTGGCGCAGCCGCCGGCACTGCCGGGTCAGGCGCCGATTGTTGTGGCGCAGGTCGAGGCTGAGCCGCCTAGACAGCCGGCGCTGTACGGCGATGCCCAATGGGTCAAGGTCTACAAGACCGAGCATGCCCGCCGCGTCGACTTGATCGAACTGATGGGCGACAACCATGCCGTGGTGCCCGAGGCGGCTGCGCAGCTGGAGCTGGAATGGAGCCTGCTGCAGCAGGACCCGCCCGGTGGCGGCAATCAGCGCCGCCGCGGCAGGCTGGTCAACCAGGGCAATCTGGGCAATGGCAATCATGCGGTGGTGCGCCGCTACGAGCACTACAAGTACGCCGGCGCCTATGACCCGATCACCCACGAGGCGCTGTGCGCCGATGGCACCTGCACCGCGCCGGGGCCGGGCGAGCTGGGCGATGCGATCGGTGCGCAGAACGTGGCGGCCAATCTGGACGTCAATGCGCTGACCGTAGCGGTGGTCGGTGGCGGCTCGGTGTCTTCGGGCGACAAGGTCTACAGCTGCGGCAACAAGTGCTACGGCGTCTACCCGCCCGGTGCCACGGTCACGCTGACGGCCAAGCCAAATTCTGGCAGCAGCTTCTCGATGTGGAGCGGCGGCTGCGCCGGCAATGCGCCGACCTGCACGGTGCTTGTCAATGCCGAGCAGCAGGTGACGGCGACCTTTGTCAGTGCGCCGGCCGGTGGTGGCGGCGGTGGCGGTGGCGGTGGCGGTGGCGGTGGCGGTGGCGGTGGCGCGTCGAGCTACACGCTGGCGGTCGGCAAGAGCAATGGCGGCACGGTCAGCAGCAGCCCGGCCGGCATTGCCTGTGGCAACAGCTGCTCGGCCAAGTTCGCGCCGGGCACGCTGGTCACGCTGCAGGCCATGGCGCTGGCCGGACAGAGCTTCCTTGGCTGGAGTGGCGCCTGCAGCGGCAGCAAGCCGGTCTGCACCGTCGTGATGACGGCCGACACCAAGGCGCAGGCCGGCTTCAGCAAGTGAGTCAGCCCCCGCGGCGCCAGCGCGACAGCCGCGCCGCGGCGCTGCGGCTACAGTCGGCGCATCAGGAGCGCAGATGGTGAGCAGCAGCAAGGCTTGGCGTTGGATGCACTGGCTGGGCGGCTATGGGGCCGGCGGCGGACGGCGCCTCGCGCTGACGCGCTGGTTTGCCGTCGTCGGCAGCCTCGCCATCGGCCTGTTTGCCATCGGCATGAGCTGGCTGATGAGCAGCTTTCTGGCCACGCGCATGCTCACCCGCGATGCCGAGATCAGCCGCGATTTTGTGCAGAGCATCGTCAACATCCAGCAGGTGGCGGGCTTCTTTCGGGCACCCACCGTTGCGCCGGAGCCCTCGGTGGTGGAGTTCTTCGCCCATGTGGCGGCCATGCCCGATGTGCTGCGCGCCAATGTCTATGCGCCCAGCGGCCGGGTGCTGTGGTCCAGCCGCAGTGAGCTGATCGGCAAGAGCTTTGCCGTCAACGATGAGCTCGACCGCGCGCTCAAGGGCCGCGTCGTCGTCAACCAGGAAGATGAGGACGACGAAGCGCCCAAGGCCGAGCACCAGGGCCTGGCCAAGCGCAGCATCGGCTTCGTCGAGGACTATCTACCAGTCTTCGACGACCGCAATCACGAGCTGATCGGCGTGATCGAGCTGTACCGCCAGCCGGTCGCCTTGCTGGAGGCGATTGCCTCGGGTCAGCGGCTGATCTGGTGGGGCGCGGCGCTGGGCGGCCTGGTGCTGCTGGGCGTGCTGGTGGCCTTTGTGCGCCGCACCGAGGGCGTGCTGCAAGCGCAGCAGCAGCGGCTGCTGGAAGCCGAGACGCTGGCGGTGTTGGGCGAGCTGTCGGGCGCGGTGGCGCACAGCATCCGCAATCCGCTGGTGTCGATTCGCACCTCGGCCGAGCTGCAGCGCGAGATTGCCGGCGATGCCGACGAGGTGCATGGCGAGATCATCCGCAATGTCGATCGCATCGAGCATCTGGTGCGCACCATGCTCACCTACGCGGCCGAGCCGGCCGATCATCCGCAGCAGGCCGATCTGGCCGCCGTGCTGCGCGAGGCTGCGCAGCGCTTCGAGCCCGAGCTGCGCCAGCAGGGCAAACGTTTCGAGCTGCAGCTGGCGGCGAACCTCGGCCAGGTCAGCGCCGATCCGGTCGTGCTGGCCCAGGTGCTGAACTCGCTGCTGGCCAATGCGGCCGAGGCCACCGGCGCCGGTGACCAGGTCAGCCTGCGCGCCGAACGCGAGGGCCGGCAGGCCCGCATCCTGCTCAGCGACACCGGCAAGGGCCTGGAGGCGGCGCAGTTGCAGGACATCTTCAAACCGTTTTTCACCACCAAGCCGCGCGGCCTGGGACTGGGCCTGCCGCTGGCGCGCCGCATCGTGCTGCGCCTGGGCGGCGAGATTGCGATCAGCAGCGAGCTGGGCCGTGGCACGGTCGTCACCCTGCAGCTGCCGCTGGCCGGAGCCGCGCCATGAGCGGCAGCACCGCGCAGGAGGCAAGACCTGGCCCCGGCAATGGCCGGGCGGTGCTGATCATCGACGACGAGGCGACGCTGGCACGCAATGTCGCCACCTATCTGGAGCGGCTCGGCTGGGCCACACAGGTGGCGGGCTCGGCCGAGCAGGGCTTGGACTGCTATACCGAGTTCCGCCCCGACGTCGTGCTGCTGGACCACAACCTGCCGGGCCTGAGCGGCCTGGAGGCGCTGGGCCGGCTGCGCAGCATCGATCCACAGGCCTGCGTGGTGCTGATGACCGGTTTTGGTGGCATCGAGCTGGCGGTGGCGGCGATGAAGCAGGGCGCGGTGGACTATCTGGCCAAGCCGCTGGCGCTCGGTGAGCTGAAGCTGCTGCTGGAGCGGCTGCTGACGCAGTCGCGGCTGGAGAGCACGGTCGATTACTACCGCAGCCGCGAGGCCGAGAGCAGCGGGCTGGACAAGCTGCTCGGCCGCTCGGCGCCCATCGTGGCGCTGCGCGATCGCATCGGCATGCTGCTGGGCGCCGAGCGGCAACTGACCGATGGCGATGTGCCGACGGTGCTGATCCTCGGCGAGACCGGCACCGGCAAGGAGCTGGTCGCGCGGGCCCTGCATTTCGGCGGGCCGCGGGCGGCGCAGCCCTTTGTCGAGCTGAACTGCGGCGCGCTGCAGCAGCAGCTGTTGGAATCGGAGCTGTTCGGCTACGAGAAAGGCGCCTTCACCGATGCGCGGCAGCGCAAGCTGGGCCTGGTGGAAACGGCCGAGGGCGGCACGCTGTTCCTGGACGAGATCGCCGAGGCCGACGCCTCGACCCAGCTCAAGCTCTTGAAGCTGCTGGAGGACCGCCGCTACCGCCGGCTGGGCAGCGTGCGCGAGCAGCAGGGCAATGTGCGCATCATTGGCGCCACCCACCAGCCGCTGGAACAGATGGTGCGCGAGGGCCGCTTCCGCGCCGATCTGTACTTCCGGCTGCGCATCGTTGAGATCCATGTGCCGCCGCTGCGCGAGCGCGGTGACGATGTGCTGTTCCTGGCCCGGCATTTCCTGGCCTGGCACGCGCAGCGCTACCGCCGGCCGGTGCCCGAGCTCAGCGCCGAGGCTGAGGGCCTGCTGATGCGCCACCGCTGGCCCGGCAATGTGCGCGAACTGCGCCATGCGATGGAGCAGGCGCTGCTGATGGCCCAGGGTGCGCCGCTGACGCAGCGCGAGCTGGCCTTTCTGGCCTTTGACGGGCTGGCGATGCCGGCCACGGCGGCTGCTGAGCCCCCAGTGGGTGCCGCGCCGGCAGACGAGGACCTGAATCTGGAACGCAGCGAGCGCCGGCTGATCATGACCGCGCTGCAGCGCTGCGGCGACAACGTCACCCAGGCGGCCAAGCTGCTGGGCATCTCGCGCGACACGCTGCGCTACCGGATGGAGCGGCTGCAGCTGCGCGGCGAGGGCTGAGCGGCGCGGTGCGGCTCAGTCCAGCCCTTCCTGGCGGCGCATATCGGCCAGGGTCTTGCCGGGCTCGTCGCGGAAGCGCTCGTTGAGCACCTCCAGCTGCTGGATGCGGTCGACGCGGAAATTGCGGAAGTCCTCGCGCTTCTCGCACCAGGCGGCAAAGGTCCAGACCGGCCCCCAGAAAAAGCAGCCCAGCGGGCGCAGCACCCGTTCGCTGGCGCTGCCCTTCTGGTCCTGGTACTGCACCCGCAGCTTGCGCCTGGATTCGGTGGCCAGGCGCAGCTGGCCGAGGCGCTCGCGGGTCAGCGGGTCCAGGCCTTGCAAGGGCGCATACAAAGCCAGACTCTCGGCCGCGGCGCGGGCCACGCCGGGCAGCACGGCGAGAATCTTGGACAAGGCCTCGTCGGCCTGCTGGGCAAGTTCGGTGTCGATCTGCGGCTGGGCCAGGCGCACGACGGCAACCAGCGCCTGTGCCTCTTCCTTGCTGAACATCAGCGGCGGCAGGTCGAAGCCGGCGCGCATCCGGTAGCCGACGCCGGCCTCGCCGTCGATGGGCACGCCCTGCTGCTGCAGCGCGGCGATGTCGCGATAAATCGTCCGCGGCGACACCTCCAGCCGGGTGGAAAGGAAGTCTGCCGTGCTGAGACGGCGTCCCCGTATCAGCTGGACGATCTGGAATAGGCGGTCGGCGCGTCGCATGGGGCGCTATTGTCGGTGAGGGAAGGGCTGCTAGAGTCCTGAGTCAACGATGAAAACGGAGCGGAGTACATGTCCCTGCAGCAGCTGAGCCCCGATTGGCAGACCTGGGTGCGCGACAACCTGGCGCGCGGTTGCACGCCGGCGTCGATGTTGCCCTTGATGCAGCAGGGCGGCTTCAGCGCGGCGCTGTCGCAGCGCGCGCTTGATGAAGCCGCGGCACAGCTGGGCGGCCGCAGCGCAGCAACACAGTCGGCACAAGCTGCCCGGACGGCGGAGCACTCGCCGCTGGCCGAGCATGTGCAAGCGCTGGCCATCGGCGCGCAGCCGCAGCGCGGCCGCCCGCATATCGATCTCGAGGCCAACACCATCCAGTGCAGCGATGGCCAGTTGGTGCGTATCGCCGCGGTGCTCGATGCGCCGCAGGTGGTGCTGTTTGAGAGCCTGCTCAGCGACGAGGAATGCCTGGCGATGATCGCCTTGGCCGACACCCGATTGACCCGCTCAACCGTGGTCGACGAGCAGCTGGGCGAGGCCCGGCCGCATGAACACCGGACCAGCGCCGGGGCCTGGTTCCAGCGTGGCGAGAGCGAGCTGGTGGCGCGCATCGAGGCGCGGCTGGCCGAAGTGCTGCACTGGCCGGTCGATCGCGGCGAGGGCCTGCAGGTATTGCGTTATGCCATTGGCGGCGAATACCGCGCCCACTTCGACTGGTTCAACCCGGCACACAGCGGCAGCACCCGCCACCTGCAGCAGGGCGGCCAGCGGGTCGGCACCTGCGTGATGTATCTCGACGAGGTCGAGGCCGGCGGCGCCACCCGCTTTCCCAATCTGGGCTACGAGGTGCGCCCGCGCCGCGGTGCGGCCTTGTACTTCGCCGATGTCGACAGCCAGGGCGTGGAAGACCCGTCGACGCTGCACGCCGGCGTGCCGGTGACCCGCGGCGTCAAGTACATCGCCACCAAGTGGCTGCGCGAGCGCACTTACGGCTGAGGCGCGTCAGTACAGGCGCTGCAGGGCTTCGAGCAGTTCAGCGGCGCTGACTTGCCGGGTCAGCGAGGCCTTGCCGCCAATGCTGTTGAAGAGGCTCAGCTCAACGCCGTTGGCGTTTGTCGTAGAGATGACGGTCGAGCCGTCCGCGCTGCTGGCGCTGAGTTCGGCGGGGGCCTGGCTTTGCCCGCTGAGCTTCAACGCGCCGGCCAACCGCGGGCTCGCGATACTGAGCTCCGATCGCTTCAATGTCGTCGACAAGCCGCTGATCTCATAGCTGGAGTTCAGACTGATCGTCTCAGTCTTGCCCTTGACGGTGCTGCTGTAGCTGCCACTGATCGTGTAGCTGTTCGAGCCGGTGCTGCGCTGGCTGATGTTGCCGCTGTAGCTGGCATTGCCCAGCGTGCCGGCACCGCTGACCTGCAGTGCGGTGGCCTTGGTGTCGAAATCCATGCTATTGCCGGCGTAGCTCTTGTAGCCGAGCGTGCCGGAAACATACTGGCTGTCGCCGACGGTGCATTTGTCGAAGTTCAGCGTGCTCTCGCTGGCGTTGCCCTGGTAGTCGAAGGTGCCGCCGCCAGGGCAGGTGTGCTTGCCCGTGCCGACGTCGCCCGTCAGCAGCTGCACGGCGGCGATTTGCCAGATGCGTTCGATGGACATTGCCTCATCCCGGTTCTTGGCGGCGACGACGAAGACGTCAAGCAGATTGCTGCTGTTGATCTGGTAGTCGTTCAGCGGTGGCGTTGGCGGCGTGCTGGAGCCGCCACCGCCGCAAGCGCTGAGCGCGAGCACGGTGGCGAGCAAGGAGCCGAGGGCGGCGATTGACGATGAAGTGGTGGATGCGTTCATGGTGTTGACTGATCGGAGTTGATGAAAAATTTTGGGACGAGCACGACCACGCCTGATGCTCGGGCGATGAACATCCGGCGACCGCGGTCGCCTGGATTGCGTGGGGGAAGGGGGCTGACCGGCAGGTAGTGCGGCGGCCGCGGCGACGGGCTACTGCCTGGCGCGCGAGCGGGCTGCGGCCAGTTCGGCCGCGCTGATTGTTCGGATGGCCAGCGGCACGACGCTTTTGGCGCTGCGCAGCTCGAGCTGGCGGGATGTGCCGAGCTCGGTGACCGTCAAGGTCGAGCCATCTTCAGCGCTGACGACGAAGCTGCGCCCATTGGACTGCGCGGTCTCGATGACGGTCAGCTTCAGCGGATAAGGGAAGCGCGGCGAACGGATGTTCAGTTCGCGGCGTTGGTAGCTGGCGTCGGCGGGCCGCCGGCTGTGAGTGATGTTCTCGTAATAGCGCGTCGCAGCGCCATTGCTGACGCTCATCGCGCCGCTCAGCGATTTGCCCTCGACGTCGGCGATGGGCAGCTCGATCTGGTACTGAGCGTTGTAGACAAGCTGCGGCGCATCGGCATAGAAGCCCGGCAGCACCAGGTCCTTCAGGCTGAGCTTGCTGCCGGCGCTGGCACGCTGGCTGCTATCTATGCTGATGCTGCCCGATCCCAGCGTCAGCAGCGGCAGTTTGCAGTTCTGCGCGGTGTAGCGCCAGACCTCGCCCTGCCAATCCAGCGTGACCGATCCCCCGCCGGGGCAGGCGGCGCTGCCACTTGCCTTGAGCAGGGTGCGCAGGCTGTCCAGCGATTGCATCAAGACCTCGTAGTCGTAGTAGCTTTGGTTGTCGGCGACGTAGGCGACGCCGGTGGCGTCAAGCATGTTGTCGGCGCTCAGCGTGGTCGGGCCCTCTGGCGGCGGCGGTTGCAAGCCGCTGGTCGCGCCGCCACCGCAGGCGCTGAGCAAGGTGGTGCCGAGCAGGCTCAGCAGGGTCGCAAGCGCAGGAAAGGATCTCATGGTGTTTGCTGGGCGGGTATTTGTAGATTCAGAGAATCGCGTCAGGCCGGGGTGGTGCGGCGCTGGTCTGGCTCGTGTCGCTGCGCAGTCTGCCGCGCTGCCGGCATCGGCGCCACCCACAGATCGCAGCAGTGGCGCCCCTCGCACCTCCGGGTAGCACGAGCCGCTACCCAGGATCGCTTCACCACACCGGGCCGATGAAGAAATAGACGGCACTGCCGCCTTTGCGGGTGCCGCCGGCGGCCAGGTAGACCGGGCCGAAGCGGGTGTCGATGGCCAGGAAGCCGCTGGCCGCGTAGCGCACCAAGGGCTGGGGAATCGGCAGCAGGCCAAGCCGGTAGCGCAGGTCTTCGGGGTCATAAAGCGGCAGCTCGCGAGCCGCCTCGGCGGAGAAGCCGACGCGGACGGCGCCCCCCAGGCCCAGCGGCATCTGGCCGAACTGGCGGGCGACGACCAAGCGCCCGAAGCGGTGCGCTTGCACCGCAGCGCGCGAGGATTCGCCGGAGCCCGACAAGCGCAGGAAACCGCCGAGCACGGTGCTGTTGTAGGTCGGGGCGCTGTCGACGGCCCCCACCCCTTCGGCATAGGCATGGCCGGCCCAGTCGCCGAAGCGGAAGGCGCGCATCAGTTTGAGCTCGTAGGCCCGGGCGTCGCTGCCATTGCTGCGGATGCGGCTGCGCCAGGCGTCGACCAGATGGCCGCTGCTGGGAAAGGCCGGCGCATCCAGCGTGTCGACGCGCAGGCGGATCTTGTCGGTGCGTTCATTGAAGGGGCTGGCAAAACCCTTGGTGACCACGTCGGTACGCTTGTTGGCGGTCGAGATCTGCAGGTCGCCCCAGTTGCCCAGGCGGCGGCCGAGGGCCAGCGTCGTGCCGCGGCTGCGGATCTTGGTGCCTTCGATGCCGGCGCCCAGATCGGCGCCGAGGTAGTTGATCGAGGGCTCGACGTACCAGGCCGAGCCCGGGCCCAGCGGTTGCATCCAGGCCGTATCCAGCTGGCGGGTGAAGCCCAGTTTGGCGCTGGTGCGCAGCTCGGCGCCCCAGGCGTTCAGCCAGCTCAGCGTGTGCATGCCGCTGAGCGTGTAGGCGGTTTGCGAGCTGAAATCGCTGGCCACCTCGAAGCCCAAGCGCAGCCGGCTGTTTGTCCAGGCGGCCTCGGTCACCTTCATCTCGACAACGCGCTGGCCTTCGCCATCGCGCACCTGCACGTCGATGCGCTCGAATTCACCCCGGCCGTAGAGCTGGGCGCTGGCCTGCTGCAGCTCGGCATGGCTGAGCGGCTCGCCCGCCTTCAGATCGAGTTCGGCACGCAGCGCTTCGGCGTTGCTGCGCTGGGTACCGGTGATGCGCAGCTCGCCCAGCGGTAGCGCAGCAGCGCTGATCGCCGGTCGGTCGAGGCGGGCGGCTTCGAGTCGCTCATAGTCGGGCGTCGGCAGCGCCAGTGCGGCGAGCCGCGGTTGCAGCGCTTCAGCGGCGATGCGGCCGGCCTCGACGGCACTGGCAGCCCGGCTGAAATCGGTCAGGCCTATGCCGGGCATCTCCGGCGTGATCAGGATGTCCTGCGGCTTCAGTTCGGCCAGCGAGCGCTCGACGTTCTGGTTGGTCAGGATGCGCACCATCTGGTCGGTGACGCTGAGCGCGCTCTGGATCTGCTGCTCGTCCAGCAGCGGTGAGCCGACGTTGACGGCAATGATCAGCTCGGCGCCCATCGCGCGGGCCACGTCAACGGCCAGATTGCGCACCAGCGCACCATCAACCAGCAGGCGCTGCTCGACGCGCACCGGTGAGAACAGCGCCGGCACCGCCATCGAGGCGCGCATGGTCTGCTGCAGCGGCGTCTGCTTGAGCACCACCATCTGGCCGCCGACCAGATCGGTAGCCACCGCCTGGAAGGGCAGCGGCAGGCGATCGACCGGCGTATCGGCGCGGCGGCCCGGCGGCAGCTTGTTCAGCGTGAATTCCAGCGCGCTATTGCCAGCCGCCGCGGTGGGTAGCAGCACGCCCTGCAGGCTCAGGCCAAACTCGACACGCGAGGGCAGCAGCTGATCGTCCTCACGGCGACGGAAGCTCAGGTCCGGCCGCGGCGGTCGGTCGGCCAGGATGCTGTTCCAGTCGGCCTCGCGGACCAGCGACTCCAGCTCATCGACGCTGCGGCCCGCGGCATAGGCGCCACCGACGACGGCCCCCATGCTGGTGCCGACGACCATGTCGACCGGCACCTGCAGCCGTTGCAGCACCCTCAGCACACCGATATGGGCCAGGCCACGCGCGCCGCCGCCAGAAAGTACCAGAGCGATCCTAGGCCGCGGCGCCGGCTCGGCGGCCCGAGCGGGCAGGCAGGCACCCAGACACAGGCTGCCGAGCAGGGTGTGAAGGGCGAGGCGACGCAGCGGGGAGAGGGGCATGGCGGAGAGGGGTAACGATGGCCAGCCGGGTGTGCGGCAGCCAGGAGCGCAGAGCGCGGGGGTACTGCCCAAGGCGCCGCATTGTGGCCAAGCCAGGTGGCGATGTCGAATGGCACCCTGTCAAAAGTCATGCGGCACTGCCGGCAATGGCATGGCGTTTGCTTTGTCCCTCGCATGACTACGTCCATCAAGCCCACAAGGCTGGACCCCTCTGTCGCTCCGCTGCTGGCTGATTGCGCTCACCCGCCTTACAGCGTGGCCCTCGAGCGCCCCGACCAGGCCGACGTGCAAGCGCTGATCGCCGCCCTGGACGCCTACCAGGCTGCGCTTTACCCGTCGACTGGCGGCCGGCCGACGGCGCTCAGCCGCCTGCTACGGCCCGAGGTGCGCTTCATGGTGGTGCGAAATGCCTTCAAGCAGGTGCAGGGCTGCGCGGCCATCGTGCTTTCGCCCGAACAGGCGGAGCTGCAGCGGCTGATGATCGAGCCGGCGGCGCGCGGTCACGGCCTGGCCAAGCAGCTGCTGCAGGCGCTGGAGCGCGAGGCCTTGCGCGCCGGCCAGCGCTGCATGCGTCTGGAGGCCGGACTGCGTCAGCGGCCGGCGATTCATCTGTGTGAACGCATGGGTTTCGTGCCGCGGCCACCGTTCGGCCGCCATCGGGCGGCTCCGTTCAGCCTGTTCATGGAGAAGTGGCTGGCCGACTGAGCGGCACTCGCCATTGCCGATGCACGGCCTATCCATGCCGATGCGGCATGGCGGACTTGATCATCGAGGCGCCGGCCGCGCGCAGAATGCATGTCCGTACTGACCACGGCGGCCCGGTCGACGGGCCGGAACCCCCATGTCCGGATCTGCGCCTTCGCTGCCCCACCTCATCATCATCGGTTGCGGTTTTGGCGGCTTGGAGGCGGCGCGCAGCCTGGCAAGGGCAGCGCTGCGCATCACCTTGATCGACCGCAGCAACCACCATCTGTTCCAGCCCCTGCTCTACCAGGTGGCAACGGCCGGCCTGTCGGCACCGTCGATTGCCGCGCCGATCCGGCACATGCTGCGCAGCCAGCGCAACTTGACCGTGCTGATGGCGGAAGTCAGCAGCATCGCGACGGCGGCTCGCGAAATCGAACTGGCCGACGGCCAGCGCCTGCCATACGACTACCTGATCGTCGCCAGCGGCGCCACGCATAGCTATTTTGGCCGCGACGATTGGGCCGCTCACGCGCCGGGATTGAAGACGCTGGCCGATGCCTTCGAGCTGCGCGGCCGGCTGCTCAGTGCCTTCGAGCGGGCCGAGACGCTGGCCGATGAGGCGGCGCGCCAGCCCTGGCTGAACTTCATCGTCATCGGCGCCGGACCGACCGGCGTCGAGATGGCCGGCACGCTGGCCGAGATTGCGCGCCACACCTTGCGCGATGAGTTCCGCCGCATCGATCCGGCTGCTGCCCAGGTGCTCTTGCTCGAAGGCTCGGATCGGGTCTTGCAAGCCTTCAAACCCGAACTGTCGGCGCAGGCGCAGCGCCAGCTGCAGGGGCTGGGCGTGCAGGTGCGCACCGGCTGCAAGGTGGTTGGCATCGATGCCGAGGGCGTCGACGTCGAACAGGCCGGTCGGCGCGAGCGGCTGCCGGCACGCACCGTGGTCTGGGCCGCCGGCGTGGCGGCCAGCCCCTTGGGCCGTCAGCTGGGCGTGCCGCTGGACCGCGCCGGGCGCGTCATCGTCGAGCCTGGGCTGAACATTCCCGGCCATGCCGAGGTGTTTGTGATTGGCGATCTGGCGGCGGCACACAGCCTGGATTACCGCGGCGAGCGTCGGCCGGTGCCCGGTGTCAGCCCGGCGGCCAAGCAGATGGGCCGCCATGTGGCGCGGCAGATCATCGGCCGCTTAAAGGGTCAGGTCTTGCCAGCGGCGGAGCTGCCATTTCGTTACCGCGACTATGGCGCCTTGGCCACCATAGGCCGCAAGGCCGCCGTGGCCGATCTCGGGCGCCTGCAGTTCTCAGGCTATCCGGCCTGGCTGTTCTGGCTCTTCGTGCACATCTATTTCCTGATCGGCTTTCGCAACCGGCTGGTCGTGCTGATGGACTGGGCCTGGGCCTACTGGAGCTTCCAGCGTTATGCGCGCATCGTGGTCGAACCGGTGTCAGGGGAAGAGCGGCACTAGCGCGGCGCCAGCCCCATCGCGTCCAGCCGCAGCAGGATCTCGGTGCGGCGTTCGCGGGCAATCTCGCGCCAGTCGCAGTCTTCCTGAGCGCCGATCAGCGCATAAAGCAGATTGAGGCTGGCGCCGGGCCAGGCCGCCTTGAGTCGGGCGTAGAGCTCATAGACGTCTGCGGCGGCAAGCTGGTCCGGCGTGCTGATGCCCAGACCCGCCAGCTGCGCCTGGCTTTTGGGCCCCAGGCCGCGGAAACTTGCCGCTTTCTCGACTTTGATCTGGCGCATGGTCTTTGTTCGGGGTCGCAGCTTTACAATGGCCGCTTCATTGGGGAGTAGCCGCTGCGCATCATGCCGCAGGCCCGTGTCAACAGACTTGGTTCGTGAGAGCCATGGTACGGGCAGCCCAGGGAATCGCATTCCCGCCAGCCTGGCAAGACCTTTGATCATGCCGCCCCCTGCACCGGCCGGGCGGGCGCATGGTCATCGGTTTATTGCAATCAGGCCGGGGAGTTCTCGCCATGGAAGCTTTTCTCGTCTCTACCGGCCTGGTGGCCCTCGCCGAAATCGGCGACAAGACCCAGTTGCTGGCCTTTTTGCTGGCCGCGCGCTTTCGCAAGCCACTGCCCATCATCCTCGGCATTTTCATCGCCACCGTGGTCAACCACGGCTTCGCCGGCGCCCTGGGGGCCTGGATCACCTCGCAGCTGAGCCCCTCGACGCTGCGCTGGCTGCTGGGCCTGGGCTTTGTCGCGATGGGCTTGTGGACCCTGGTGCCGGACAAGATCGATGAGGAGAAAGAGGGCGGCAAGGGCCTGAAGCTGGGTGTGCTGGGCACCACCATCGTGGCCTTCTTCCTGGCCGAGATGGGGGACAAGACCCAGATCGCCACCGTGGCGCTGGCCGCGCGCTTCAGCGATTTCTATGCCGTGGTGGCCGGCACCACGCTGGGCATGATGATCGCCAATGTGCCGGCGGTGCTGGTGGGCAGTCGTGCGGCCAGCCGGATTCCAGTCCGCCTGGTGCATGCGGTGGCGGCGTTGATTTTCATCGCTCTGGGCCTGCTGACGCTGTTTGGCGCGGGCAGCGCCTTGGGCTTCTGAACGACACTGCTCGGGGTCAGGACTTGCCCGCGCTGGCGGCTTCGCTTAACCTGGGTTTGCCGTGCCTTTTGCACAGCTGGTAATCGGGCGCTCAAGCCGGGCGGTGAATTGCCGAGTACACAGACAGATGCAAGCGGCGCGTTTCCGGCAGGGGCGAGTCCGCTGCCGGCGCGCACAGGCGCGATGACCGAGGGAGAAAACCACGCATTGCCAGAAAGGGCATGAAGATGGGCGAACGGTCGAGAGTCTTGTTGGTTGATGACGATGAGCTGAGTTTGCAGATGCTCGCGGCGAGTCTGGAGGACAGCTACGAGTTGCAGAGCGTGACCAGTGGCGCAGAGGCCCTGGCCCTGTGTGAGCAGCAGCCTTTTGATCTGGTGCTGCTCGATGTCGAAATGCCTGAGCTCAATGGCTACGAGGTCTGCCGGCGCTTGCGCGCCAGCGAGGCCGGGGCACAGCTGTCGGTGGTGTTTCTGTCGGCGCACAGTTCGATCGAGGAACGCCTGCTCGGCTATGAGGCCGGTGGCGACGACTATGTTGCCAAGCCCTTCGAGGTGGCCGAGTTGTTGGCCAAGTTCGAGCGGCTGCTGGGACAGCGGGCGCGCCAACGCGAGCTCAGCGGCCAGCTTGACGAGGTGATGAGCGCGGTCTTGTCCAGCGCCGATATGGTCGGCGAGGCCGGTGTGGTGCTGGAGTTCCAGCGCCGGCTCAATGGTTGCGCGGACTACAAGGCGCTGGCCCAGGCCTTGTTTGAATCGCTGCAGCGCTTCGGCCTGGAGGGCTGCGTGCGCATCCAGGGCCGCGGCGAGGCGCTGTTGATCAATGCCAAGGGCGGTTGCACGGCCTTGGAGAGTTCCATCCTCGAGCACCTGCACAGCCAGACCGAGGGTGCTCGCATCCGCCCATTGGGGCCGCACACCAGCTTCCATTTCGGTTCGGTGCTGCTCTTCGTGCGCGACCTGCAGCTGCAGCGACCGGCCGAGATGGACCGCGCCGAATCGGAGCGTCTGGGTCGGGCGATCGACAATATCGCGCTGCTGGTGGAAGGCGCGGTCACCCGGGTGGCGGCGCTGGACAGCGAGCTGGCCACCCGCGACCTGGCCAACTTCCGTCATCTGGTCGGCATGACCCGCGATGCGCTGACTGACATCTCGGCACGCAACAAGGCGCAGTCGCAAGAGGTGCACAAGCTGTTTGAAAGCCTGTCCGCCGATGTCGAGAACAGCTTTCTGCATCTGGGCTTGACGCATGTGCAGGAAGAACACCTCAGCGGCATCATCAAGCAGTACATGGACGCCGTGCTGCAGACTCTGGATCAAAGTCAGGAAGTCGAACAGTTCCTGGGCCGCGTCATCAACAAGCTGGGCACCTATGCCTGAACGCTGAGTGGCCGCAGCACGGCTGAGTCCGGGAAGGCACATGACGGGCGAGAACCAGTGGGACGGTGTCGACAGCGTGCTCAGTGCCGCTGACGATGAAGAAGGCCTGAAGCAATTCAGGGCCCGGATGGACGCGCAGGTCGCGCGCGTGGCGGCCGTGCTGCTGGGCGTGGTCATGCTGGCTGCGCTGGCTCATCTGGCCTCGCTGGCGGCGATGGACGATCCCTGGCCGGTGCGCATCAGCCGCATGGGTACCGGCACCGCTGTCTTCATGATTGCGGCCTCCTCCTTCTTGCTGGCCTGGCGCATCAGCGTGCGCGTGGCGGCCTGCTTCTTCTGCAGCGCCACGATGCTGACCCTGGTGCTGCTGGCGGCCTTCTACGGCAACGGGCTGCGTTCCTCTGGCATTCCAGCATTGATTGCCCTGACCGTGGTGATGGGTTTCATGGTCGGGCCCAAGGCGGCCAAATGGAGCATGCTCGGCGCCATGCTGGGCATGAGCCTGCTGTGGTTCGCTCAGATGCAGGGTTGGATCAGCGGCATGCATGCCGGCAACACGCCGCCCTTGACCAGCTACCTGGTCGTTGACATGGTCAGCTGCTTTCTGGCCGGCTGGCTGGTGCTGCGTTATGGCACGCTGTACTGGGATGTGTCGAACTGGCTGGAGCGCTCGCGGCGCCTGCTCGCCGATACGCTGCGCGCCCAGCGGCAAAGCGCCATTGATCTGCGCTATAGCGAAGAGCGTTGGCGCGGCCTGCTGGAGAATTCCTTCAGCTCGATACAGATTTTTGATGGCAAGTCCGGCGCTTTGCGCTATGCCAATGCGCAATGCCTGCGCAAGCATGGCTGCCAACAGCTGAGCGATCTCAGCCTGAGCCAGCTTTGCCCGGGCGGCGATTTCAGCTTGCGCCAGGCGCTGCGCCATGTGCGCCGTGCGGTGTCCGAGGGCGAGCAGTACTTTCAATGGCGCAGCCGCCACCGCAATGGCGAGATGCTGTGGTGGGACATCAAGCTGGATCGCATGGAGCTCGATGGCCGCATCTGCGCCGTGGCCTTTGCGCACGACATCACTGCCCGCGTCGAGGCCGAGCGATCGTTGCAATGGCATCAGCAACGGCTGCGCCAGGAGGTGCGCGAACGCACCATCGAGCTGCAAGATGAAAAGCAGCGCATGCAGGAGATCATCGAGGCACTGCCCATCACCTTGAACATCCGCGACAGCCGCGGCCGCTTCATTCTTGTGAACCGGATGTTCGAACGTGCCACCGGCATCACCCGTGAGCAGGTGCTGGGCCGCACCGTCTTGCAGGCCTTTGGGACTGAACTGGCGCAGGAGCTGGCCATCAGCGATGCCCGGCTGCTGGCTGGCGGTGAGCAGCGCAGCAGTGAGCGGCAGCTGTTGCGCGAAGATGGGCCGCACGACTACCTGGTCACTGCCGTGTCGATGACCGATAGCCAAGGCAAGCCCTATGCGGTGCTGAACCTGGGCACCGATGTGACTTCGCTGAAGCGCCTGCAGCGCGAACTCAGCCAGGCCAAGGATGAGGCCGAGCGCCTGGCGCAGGTGAAGAGCGACTTCCTCGCCAATATGAGCCATGAAATCCGCACCCCGCTCAATGCGGTGCTGGGCCTGGCTCAACTCGGCGTTCAGCGAGCCAGCGACGCGCGGGCCAGCGCCGACAGCTTCCGCCGCATCGTCCGCGCCGGTGGCCATCTGCTGGGCGTCATCAATGATGTGCTGGATTTCTCCAAGCTGGAGAGCGGCAAGCTGGAGGTCGACCCGCAGCCCACGCAGCTGGATCAGCTGGTGCAGGAGGTGCTCGACCTGGTCGACGAGCGCGCCAGAGCCAAGGACCTGCCCCTGCGCCTGGAGCGCGATGCCGAAGTGCCGCAATGGCTGGCGTTGGACCGGCTCCGCGTCAGCCAGATCCTGCTCAATCTGCTGTCCAACGCGGTGAAGTTCACCGAGCACGGCGAGGTGCGTCTGCAGTTGCAGATCGAAGCTGCCGCAGATGGTGCTGCAGAGGCGCCGCAGCGACTGCAGTTCGTCGTGCACGACACCGGTACCGGCATTGCGCCTGATCAGCAGGCGCGCATCTTCAATGCCTTTGAGCAGGCCGACAGCTCGACCACACGTCAATTTGGCGGCACGGGCCTGGGCCTGAGCATCAGTCGGCGCCTGGCGCAGCTGATGGGCGGCGATATCGAGCTGCAGAGCGTGCCGGGCGAGGGCTCGCGTTTCACGCTGAGCCTGCCCTTGGTGGCCGCGCCGCCGCTGCATCCACCAGCGGCCGACGTGGTGCTGCCGGCCGAGACGCCGGCCAGCCAGCCACTGCGGGGCCTGCGCTTGCTGGTGACCGACGATGTCGACATCAACCGCGAGATCCTGCAGGACATGCTCGGCTATGCAGGCGCCGAGGTGGTGGCGACCGACAGCGGTGCGCAGGCCGTCAACCGGCTGTCGGAGCGCGGCGCAGGCAGCTTCGACGCCGCCCTGATGGACGTGCAGATGCCGGACATGGACGGCTATGAAGCGACCGCCCGCCTGCATCAGATCGACCCCGACCTGCCAGTGATTGCACTCACGGCCCACGCCTTGCCTGAACAGCGCATGCGCTGTCTGGCGGCGGGCATGTGCAGCCACTTGAGCAAACCGGTCGACGGCGGCGTGCTGGTGCAGACGGTGCTGGTCTACGCCCATCGTCGTCGCGCCGCCCGGCTGGCCAGCCCGATCGACAGTTCACCTGCGCCCTTGCAAGCAGTGCCTGAACTCGGCAACAGCAATTGGCCGCAGGTCGACGGTGCCGATTTCCCTGCCGCCCTGCAACGCTGTGCCGGCCGCAGCGAACTGCTCACCAAGCTGCTGGGCGCTTTTGCCAAGCAATACTCCAATCACCAGTCGGTGATGGAGGAGGCCCGGATCGGCGGGCTGATGAGTCTGCGCAGCCAGGCGCACCGCATCAAGGGCGTGGCCGGCAATCTGGGCCTGAGCCAGCTGGCCGGTGTTGCCTCGGAGCTTGAGCAGATCTGCGCCCAGGCCCATGCCGAGGAGGGCGACCCCAGCGCATTGCCCGGCGCCATCACCGCGCTGAATCGCGAACTCGGCCACAGCATTGCCGCCATACAGGCCTGGAGCTTGCGCCGCGAGGCGGCATGACCGGTTTTTCGCCGTCTGCCCCGTACGAATAGTCACATTGCCCACGTTTCGAGTGATGTGATTTGGCAACTGGGAGGGTTTCTCCGCGTGGGTCTAAGGGTCGCGCAGCCACAACAATTCGAGCCCTTGAGAAGCTGGTCATCAATGGCGACTTTGGTTCGCGTGTGGCCCGGCAACCCTGACCCTACCTCTGGAGGAACTCAATGAAGACCACCCGCCTTTGCATGGCCCTGGGCTTGGCGTACATGGGCAGCATGGCGCTGTTCTCGGCGCCCGCTCTCGCTCAACAAGAAACGCTGGAACGCGTTACCGTGACCGGTTCGTCGATTCGCCGCCTGGAGTCTGAGACAGCACTGCCGGTGACGACCATCACCCGTGAGCAAATCGAGAAGAGCGGCGCGACCAGCGTTGAAGAAGTGCTGCGCCGCGTTTCCGCCAGCGCTGCTGCGTTCTCTGACACCACGCAAGGGGCCGGTTACGCGACCTCCAACGCCAATATGCGCGGCCTCGGTGCGAACTCGACGCTGATTCTGCTGAATGGTCGCCGCCTCGCCAATCACCCCTTCGGTTCGATCGGTGGCAACGTCTCGGTGGACTTGAACAGCATCCCGTTTGCCGCGCTGGAGCGCGTCGAAGTGCTGCGTGACGGTGCCTCGGCCGTCTACGGTACCGACGCCGTCGGTGGCGTGATCAACTTCATCACCCGTCGCGACTACAAGCGCGGCGAGGTTGGCATTCGCTTTGGCGACACCAGCGCCAAGATCGGTGGCACGGAAAAGGGCGCTACCCTGTCCCTGGGCTTCGGCGACTACAACGCAGACAATTTCAACGTGCTGCTGACGGCCAATGTGCAAAAGAATACTCGCCTGCGCGCCGTCGATCAGAAGCTGTACAACCGCTTCGACGAAATCGCCGATGCCGGCGCGCCGACCTCGGGTCGCGCCTTCCCTGGCCGCCTGGTCGAATTCAACATCACGCCCGGTGCCTTCCCGGAGCTGAATCCTGGCGCTGATTTCGAGGCTTGCGACCCGGTCAACACGGTACTGCAGACCTTGGCTGCCACGACGCCCAATGGCACTGCCAAGAAGCGTTGCCGCTTCATCTACCCGGCCGTGCTCGACAATCTGCCTGACCAGAGCAAGGGCGATCTGTTCGGCCGCTTCAGCTACAAGATCGACAAGGACAACGAGTTCTTCACCGAGGCGTCGTATGCCCGTGCCCATAGCATCGGCCGCATCGCGCCGGTGCCCATCGACTCGCTGGCCGGCCACTTTGACCGCACCACTGGTGAATACCCATCGTTCAAGCTGCCCACCAGCAGCCGCTACTTCCCCAAGGATCTGCTGACCAAATTGGGTTACACCGCGGCGACCTGGGATCCGGATGGCGATGGCTTCACCGAAGTCGCGCTGCGCGCCCTGCCGCTGGGCAACCGTACCAATATCAACACCAACGAGCAGACTCGCGTCGTTGTTGGCGCTCGAGGCCTGTTCTCAGGCTGGGACTACGACACTGGCTTCACCTTTGCGCAGGCCAAGGGCAATCTGGAGTACCAGAACTACGTCCATGAGGCCAAGTTCATTGCGGCTCTGGCGACCGGCAATATCAACCCCTTTGGTGCCAGCGCCGACATGAGCGCCTGGAACAGCGCCCGGATGGAAGGTCCGATGCGCCAGTCCAAGAGCACGACCATGGCCCTGGACGCCAAGGCCAGCCGTGAAATCTTCCAGATGGACGGTGGCACGGCAGCCATCGCTGTTGGCGCAGACTTCCGCAACGAAAAGGCCGAGGACAATCCTATCAACGCCGATTACGCAGCGGGTCTGCATGTGGGCGGCGAAGGCACGGTGCCGCCGACCTCGGCCTCGCGTTCGATCTCGGCCGTGTTCACCGAGCTGAGCCTGCCCTTTGCCAAGGGCTGGGAAGGCACGGTGGCGGCGCGCTATGACCGCTACAGCGATTTCGGTTCTACCTTCAATCCGCGCTTCGCGTTGCGCTTCCAGCCGACCAAGGAACTGCTGCTGCGCGGCTCCTACGGCACTGGCTTCCGCGCGCCGACACTGTGGGACGTTCACAGCCCTGCCTCGTTCACCAACACGGCGAACCCGGCCACCGACAAGAACTGCCCGCCGGCGATGCTGGCTGACGAAGATCCGCGTTGCGTTGACAACCAGTTCAATGTGCTGAGCACGGCGTCGTCGACCCTGAAGCCCGAGAAGTCAAAGCAGGCCACGCTGGGTGTTGTGTTTGAGCCGAACAAGTACCTGACGGCGACCGTTGACTACTGGGCAATCCACAAGAGCGACCAGATCAGCCAAGTCGGCGGCGATGCCATCCTGGCCGATGCCTATCTGCTGAATCTGTACGCCTCGCGCATTCACCGCATCCAGACCGGTGCTAACACGGGCATCATTTCCTACATCGATACGCCGATCGAGAACCTGGGTGGTTTGCGCACCTCCGGTCTGGACATCGACGTTCGCGGCCGCATCAGTTTGAAGGAATACGGCAACCTGAACCTGGGTATTGCTGGCACCTACGTCAGCCAGTGGGAGCGTCAGGTCGGCAAGGACACGCCGTACATCAGCTATGTCGGCAAGGCGGGTGATGGCGGTGCTGTCCAGCCGGTGCCGCGTTGGCAGCACACGGCGTCGGCCGAATGGGTGATGGGTGTGTGGTCTGCGTCACTGGAAAACGTCTACGTCAAGGGCTGGACGGAGTCTGCGCTGCAGGTCTACAACAACGTCGGCGGTAGCGCTGCTCACGAAGTCAAGAACTCAAGCCGCTGGAACCTGTCGACCAGCTATCGCGGCTTCAAGGACGTGACGCTGCGCGTTGGCATTCGCAATCTGTTCGACAAGGAACCGCCGTACACCGCCGTGCCGTCCTATGGTTCGCACGCCGCTGGTTATGCCGGTTCGTTCGTCGATCCGCGCGGCCGCTTCTGGTACGCCTCCGCCGCTTACCAGTTCAAGTAAGCAGCACCAAGGCAGGGCCTTGCAAGAACCCCGCGGTGCCTTTGGGCCCGCGGGGTTTTTTCATGTGCTTGCGAGTTCGCCTTGGGCTTCGTAGGCCCTGAACCCATCCTCCCAGGCCGGCAGCACGTGGCGCACTTCGAAGTAGGGCACGGTGTGGATGCTGCTGTCGCGCAAACCCTCGATGAAGAAGTGCAGGGTCTTGGCGTCGGGCACTTCGAGCATCAGCACATCGCTGCACACCGCTGAGTAGGCCTCGCAATCGAAGTGACGCAGCTTCAGCCCCGGATAGCGGGGCAGCAGGCTGAGCACCTCGGTCTCGAAGATGTGCGCGCGCTGCTCGCGGGGCAGGCGCAACCAGGCGGGCAGGGCGTTGACGAGGAGAAAGCAGCAGTTCATCGGGGTCCTTGTTGGGGCGGGGGGATCGGGGAAGGGCTTCAGCGCAGCATCAGCCGGCGCGTCTGCGCGGGTGCCAGGCGCAGCAGCCAGGGCAGCAGCGCGGCACGGCCTACCCACAGCTGGGCGGGCAGACGCGGGCGGCGCAGTGTGCGCAGCAGCGCGGCAGCCACCGCCTCGGGCGGCAGCTTGTGACGTCCGCGGCCGGCGGTCATCGGCGTGTCAACGAGTGGCGGGATCAGCTCCATCAGCTGCAAGGCCGGTGCCTGCAGCTCTCGCTGCAACTGGGCGCGCAGGCTTTGCACGAACACGGCCAGGCCGGCCTTGCTGGCGTTGTAGACGGCAGCGTGGCGCTTGGGCGCATGGGCCAGCGCACTGGTGACCAGCACCAGCCGGGCGCCGCCAGGCTCCCGGGATTGGCGGCGCAGCTGCGGCAGCAGCGCCTGGGTGAGGATCAGCGGCGCGGCCAGATTGATGCGCAGCTCCTCGGCGATGGCCGCGGCGCCATAGCCCTCAGCGTCGAACAGCCGCTCGCGCTGGATGCCGGCGCAGTGCACCAGGCCGTTGAGCGTTGGCCAGCGCGCCAGGCCCTGCTGCAGCGCCTGCGGCAGCGCATCGAGATCGTCCAGGTCGACGCAACCGGTGTCGACAATGCCCGGCACTTGCGCCTGCAGCGCCGCCAGGCGCTCGGCATCGCGGCCCCAGGCGATCACGCGGTCGCCGGCGGCGGCCAGTTGCAGCGCGATGGCGCGGCCTATGCCCGAACTGGCGCCGGTGACCAGCCACAGTCTTTGTCCAGATGATGTGTTTGAATCCATGGCGCCATTCAACCGGGCGCCCGCAGCCATGTCGTTTACAAACGTTAATTCCAGCGTCACGCCGGTGCTCGAAGCCGCCGACAGCGCCGCACTGCGCCTGCTCGGTGCCTTGGCCGGGCAAGACCTGACCCTTGGCAGCGCCATGCCGAGCGTTCAGCGCGTTCGCGTGGCCGCCGGCGCCGAGCTGTTCGGTGCCGAGCAGCTTCATCCCTATGTCTATGTGGTGCGCAGCGGCCTGCTGAAACTTCACTATCTGCGCGCCGATGGCCAGGAATGGATCAAGAGCTTCAGCCACGAGGGCATGTTCTTCGGCAGCCTGGCCGCGCTGAGTGCCGGCGGGCGCAGCAGCTTTTCGGTCAGTGCGATCGAGGCCAGCGAGCTGGAGCGGCTGGACTACCGCGAGCTCGAGGCGCTGGCGGCGCGCGAGCCGGCCTGGCTGCTGGCGCTGTACCGGGCGATGCAGCGCTTCGCGGCGCTGAAGGAGCAGCGCGAACTCGAGTTGCTGACGCTGACGCCACCCGAGCGCTACGCCGCCTTTCTGGCCGCCGAGCCGGGCCTGGCCGAGCGTATTCCGCTCAAGGATCTGGCCCGCTTTCTGGGCATCACGCCGGTCAGCCTGAGCCGCATCCGGGCGCGGCGCCGCTAGCTCAGCTGGCGCAGGTCTGGCGCACCGCGCGCTCCCAACCGGCCATCAGCTCGGCGGCGCGATCGCGCGGCAGCGTCGGGTGAAAGACACGCTCGGCCTGCCAGTGCGCGGCCAGCTCATCCGTGCTGGCGTACACGCCGCTGCTCAGGCCCGCCAGATAGGCCGCGCCCAGTGCCGTGGTTTCGGTGACCCGCGGGCGCAGCACCGGGATGCCCAGCAGATCGGCCTGGAACTGCATCAGCAGATTGTTGACACAGGCACCACCATCGACGCGCAGCTCGCTGACCGGCGCGGCGCCGGCAGCCACCGCGTCACGGCTCATCGCCTGCAGCAGCGCGGCACTCTGGAAAGCGATGCTTTCCAGCGCGGCGCGGGCGATGTGGGCGACGGTGGAGCCGCGTGTCAATCCGACGATGGCACCGCGCGCCTCGCCCTGCCAGTAGGGCGCGCCCAGGCCGGTGAAGGCCGGCACGAACATCACGCCGCCGGCATCCGGCACGCTCTCGGCCAAGGCCTGCACCTCGCCCGAGGCCTTGATCGCATGCAGGCCGTCGCGCAACCACTGCACCACGGCGCCGCCGATGAAGACGCTGCCTTCCAGCGCGAAGGCTGGTCGCCCATCGACCTGGGCCGCGCTGGTCGTGATCAGGCCGTTGGCCGATTGCTGGAAGCGCTCACCGGTGTGCATCAGCATGAAGCAGCCGGTGCCGTAGGTGTTCTTGGCCATGCCGGCCTTGAAGCAGGCCTGGCCGAACAGGGCCGCCTGCTGGTCGCCGGCGATGCCGCCGATGGCGACTGGCGCGCCGAGCAGCTCGGGCCGGCTGCGGCCGTAGTCATGCGCCGAGGGGTGAACGCTGGGCAGCAGCTCGCGCGGGATGTCCAACAGCGCCAGCAGTTCCTCGTCCCACTCATTGCGCTGCACATTGAACAGCATGGTGCGCGAGGCATTGCTGACATCGGTGGCGTGCAGCTGGCCGCCGCTCAGCTGCCAGACCAGCCAGCTGTCGATGGTGCCGAAGGCCAGCTCGCCACGCCGGGCGCGCTCGCGGGCACCGGGCAGGTTGTCGAGCAGCCATTTCAGCTTGGTGGCGGAGAAATAGGCGTCGATCACCAGGCCGGTCTTTTGCTGCACCAGCGGGGTCAGGCCTTGCTCGCGCAGCGCCGCGCAGCAGGGCTCGCCGCGGCGGTCCTGCCAGACGATGGCATGGTGCAGCGGCCGGCCGGTCTGGCGCTCCCACAGCACCGTGGTCTCGCGCTGGTTGGTGATGCCTAACGCGTGGATCTGCGCGGCGCTGAGCCCTGCCTGGGCGATGGCCTCGCGGGCGGTGGCCAGCTGGCTCTTCCAGATCTCGTCGGCATCGTGCTCGACCCAGCCCGGCTGGGGGTAGATCTGGCGCAGCTCGCGCTGGGCCATCGCCAGCTGGCGGCCGTCGGCGTCAAAGACGATGCTGCGGCAGCTGGAGGTGCCTTGATCGAGCGCGAGCAGATAAGTCATGGGCGTCATGCTTTAGAGTAGGGCGATGGATCATTTTGACGTACTGATCGTCGGCGGCGGCATCAATGGCGCAGGGATTGCGCGTGATCTGGCCGGACGCGGATTCAAGGTGCTGCTGTGCGAACGCGATGACCTGGCGGCGCATACCTCGTCATCGTCCACCAAGCTGATCCACGGCGGCCTGCGCTATCTGGAGTACTACGAGTTCAGCCTGGTGCGCAAGGCGCTGCAGGAGCGCGAGTTGCTGCTCAGGAGCGCGCCGCACCTCATCTGGCCGCTGCGTTTCGTGATGCCGCATGACGCGGCGATGCGGCCGGCCTGGATGATACGGATTGGCCTTTTTCTCTACGACCATCTGGCCCGGCGCGAGTTCCTGCCCGGCTCGCGCGGCGTGCGTTTGAGCAAGCAGCCGCTGGGCGAGCCACTGCAGCCACGCTTCAAGCGCGGCTTTGTCTATTCCGATGGCTGGGTTGATGATGCGCGGCTGGTCGTGTTGAACGCACTCGACGCCCGCGACCGCGGCGCCGAGATTCTGACCCGCAGCCCCTGCACGCGGCTGCAGCGCGAGGCCGATGGCTGGCTGGCGACGCTGGCCACGGCGGGCGGTGAGCGGCAGGTGCGCGCGCGGGCGCTGGTCAATGCCGCCGGGCCCTGGGCCGAGCAGCTGCTGCGCGAAGTGGCGCGGCCGCTGGCCGGCGAGCAGCTGGCCAAGCGACATCTGCGCCTGGTCAAGGGCAGCCATATCGTCGTGCGGCAGCGCTTCCAGCATGACCATGCCTATCTGTTCCAGAACCCCGATGGCCGCATCATCTTTGCCATCCCCTATGAAGGCGCGTTCACACTGATCGGCACCACCGATGTCGAGCTGCCGCCCGAGCAGGCGCTGGCCGATCGCGCCGAGATCGATGGCGCCGAGATCGACTATTTGTGCGAGCAGGCCAGCCGCTATTTGAAGGCGCCGCTCACACCGGCCGACGTGGTCTGGAGCTACGCCGGCGTGCGCCCGCTGCTGGACGATGAATCCGGCAATGCATCGGCGGTGACGCGTGACTACCTGCTGGAGACGCATGCCGATGGCGCGCCGCTGATGACCGTCTGGGGCGGCAAGATCACCACCTTCCGCAAGCTGGCCGAGGAGGCCGCTGACCAGATCGCCCAGCTGCTTGGCGATCCCCGCCCGGCCTGGACCCGCGAGGCCCGCCTGCCCGGCGGCGATCTGAGCCTGTGGATCGGCCCGGCGCAACGCCCCGATCAGGACTTCGAGCGCCTGGTGCTGGCGTTGCTGCGCCGCCATCCCTATCTGCCGCCAGCGCTGGCGCGGCGCCTGGCGCGCGCCTATGGCTCGCGGGTCTCGCGGGTGCTGGGGGCGGCCAAGAGCGTGCGCGATCTTGGCCTGGAGATCGCGCCGGGTCTGTTCGAGATCGAGCTGCGCTATCTGCAGCGCGAGGAATGGGCGCTGACGGCCGACGATGTGCTGTGGCGGCGCTCCAAGCTGGGCCTGCATTACAGCGAGGCGCAGCGCCAGGCGGTGGCGGACTGGCTGGCTTGTGCTGTGGCTGAAGCCCCTCAAAAGTCGGCTTGAGGTCAAGCTGGCGTCAGCCGCGGTGCCCAGACTGGGGCTCAGTTTGACTGTAGTGAGCCGCCATGTCTGCCCAGGATCTGTACCGCCAGAAGCTCGTCAGCGCCGCCGAGGCGCTGAGCCATCTCCGCGACGGCGACACCATTGTTGTGCCGACGGGCGTTGGTGAGCCGCCCGAGCTGCTGGGGGCCTTGTCCGAGCAGCGCCGCCGCTTTCAGGACGTCAAGGTCTGCCAGATCCTGCCGGTGCGCAAGTTCGGCTACTTCGATCCCGAGACGAGCGCGCATGTGCGCCACCTGGCCTATTTCTATGGCGCCGCCTCGCGAGCTGGCGGCCAGGCCGGCTGGATCGACTTCATTCCCAGCTACTTCTCGGAGATGCCACAGCTGATCGAACGCGGCCTGATGGCTGCCGATGTGGTGTTTGCGATCGCCTCGCCGATGGATGCCCATGGCTATTTCTCGCTCAGCCTGGGGGCGGACTACACGATGGCAGCGATCGCCCGCGCCCGCGTGGTGGTGCTGGAGGTCAACCCGAACGTGCCCTTTGCCTTTGGCAACTGCCATGTGCATATCTCGCAGCTGGCAGCTGTGGTCGAGAGCGAGGCGCCGCTGACCGAGGTGGGCCTGCCCAAGATCGGCCCGGTGCAGGAGGCCATCGGCAAGTATGTGGCCGACATGATCGAGGACGGTTCGACGCTACAGATTGGCTACGGCGGCATTCCCGACGCGGTGGTGATGCAGCTGACCGCCAAGCGCGATCTGGGCGTGCACACCGAGATGATCGGCGACGGCATCCTGAGCCTGGTCGAGGCCGGCGTCGTCACCAATGCGCGCAAGAACTACCTGCCGGGCAAGATGGTCGCCACCTTTGCGCTGGGCTCGCAAAAGCTCTACCGGATGCTGGATCGCAACCCGGGCCTGGAGATCCACCCGGTCGATTTCACCAACGATCCCTATCTGGCCGGGCAGAACGACAAGCTCGTTGCCATCAACGCCACGCTGCAGATCGATCTGCTGGGCCAATGCGGCTCGGAAAGCCTGGGGCCCGTGCCTTACTCGGGCACCGGCGGCCAGGTCGACTTTGTGCGCGCGGCCAACCGCTCGCGTGGCGGCAAGGCCTTCATCGTGCTGCCCTCGACGGCCAAGGACGACAGCATCTCGCGCATCGTGCCGACGCTCTCGCCCGGTACCCACCAGACCACCGGCAAGAACGACATCAACTATGTGGTTAGCGAATACGGCGTGGCGCAACTGCGCGGCAAATCGGCCAAGCAGCGCGCGGCCGAGATGATTGCCATCGCTCACCCGGACTTCCGTGGCGAATTGCGCGAGGCGGCGCGGCGCCTGCATCTGCTCTGAATCCCGGCTCTATTTCGCTTGATGCCGGTCAAGGACAGGCTCACACTGGGCTGCCATCGTGATGCTTTGATGACAGCCCAGGAGAGCGCCCATGCCCGCAGCCAAATCCACCGCCCCGCGCCGCAGCAAGATCGCTGCGGCGCCGCGCCAGGCCGCGGTGAAGCCGGCGCCGAAGGCCGCGCCACGCGCCCGCCGGGCGCGCAGCGGTGACACGGCAGGCAGCGTCGACGCCGACCGGATCGCTCGCCACGTGGTCCGTGAGGCGGTCGACAAGGCCCAGGCACGCGAGCTTGAAGCGCTGAAGGACATTGTCGCCAGCGGCGGCCCGGAGGCGCTGGCCAGCTCGGTCAGGGCCGTCGTGGCCGGTGCCTCGGCCGACGATGCGCAGGCCCTGCGCCAGGCGCTGCTGGCCGAGCTGGCCCATCCCGGCAGCACGGGCGTCGACCCGGACGAAGAGTTGTCGCCGAGCTGGCGCCGTGGCGGCTACCCCTACAAGAATCTGCTGTCGCGCAAGAGCTATGAGCGGCAGAAGTACCGGCTGCAGGTCGAGCTGCTGAAGCTGCAGGCCTGGGTCAAGTCGACCGGAGCCAAGGTGGTGATCCTGTTCGAGGGGCGTGACGCCGCCGGCAAGGGTGGCACGATCAAGCGCTTCATGGAGCATCTGAATCCTCGCGGCGCGCGCGTCGTGGCGCTGGAGAAGCCCAGCGATGTCGAGCGCGGCCAGTGGTATTTCCAGCGCTATGTGCAGCATCTGCCTACGGCCGGCGAGATCGTGATGTTCGATCGCAGCTGGTACAACCGCGCCGGCGTTGAGCGGGTGATGGGTTTTTGCAGCAACGACGAGTACAACGAGTTCATGCGCCAGGCGCCGGAGTTCGAACGCAATCTGGTGCGCTCCGGCGTCCATGTGATCAAGTTCTGGTTCTCGGTCAGCCGCGCCGAGCAGCGGCGCCGCTTCAAGGAACGGCGGGCCCATCCGCTGAAGCAGTGGAAGCTCTCGCCGATTGATCTGGCCTCGCTGGACAAATGGGACAGCTATACCAAGGCCAAGGAAGCGATGTTCTTTCATACCGATATCGCCGAGGCGCCCTGGACGGTGGTGAAGTCCGACTGCAAGAAGCGCGCGCGGCTCAATGCGATGCGCTATGTATTGCACCAGCTGCCCTACACCAACAAGGATCTGGACAAGATCGGCGCGCTCGATCCCTTGCTGGTGGGCCGCGCCAATGTGGTCTATGAACGCGGCGAGGGCCATGGCCCGGCGGCGGCCGAGGCTGGCGCTGGCGCCTGAAAGCTCAATGCCCGTGCAGATCGGCGTGAATGCGCCGGTTGCCGCGCCAGACCGCCCACAGCACCGCCGGAATCAGCGCGCCGGCCAGCAGCTCGGGATTGAGCGGCAGCCCTGCTGATTTCAGGGCCTTGCCACCGTAGAGCAAGAGGCTGATCACGTAGTAGGAGATGGCGGCGATTGACAGCCCTTCCACCGTGCTCTGCAGCTTCAGCTGCAAGGACTGACCCCGGGTCAGCTGCGCCAGCAACTGCTGGTTCTGCGTTTCGGTGGCGATGTCGACGCGGGTGCGCAGCAGGGCGCTGGCCCGTTCGGTGCGGGCCGACAGCGAGGCCAGGCGCTGCGCGCTGGCCGCCACCGTCGCAATGGCAGGCGAGAGCCGGCGCTGCATGAATTCGCCCAGCGTCTGCGTGCCAGGAATCGGCTTTTCGCGCAGCTCCAGGATGCGCTGGCGCACCAGCGCCGCATAGGCCTCGGTGGCCGAGAAGCGGTAGACATGCTGGGCGGTCGCCCGTTCGACGCGCGCCGCAATGGCGATCAGCGCGTCAAGCAGTTGCTGCTCGGATTGGGTCTTGGCGATCAGATCGTCGGTCACCCGCACCAGCGCCGCCTCGGCCTCGCCCAGCATCGGCGCCAGCGCCTTGGCCACCGGCAGGCCGCGCAATGCCATCAGCCGGTAGGTCTCCAGCTCCAGCAGACGCTGCGAGATGCGGCCGGCCCGTGTCTCGCTGGTGCCCGGTTGGGCCAGCACCAGCATCCGCTCAAAGCCGCTGGGGCGCAGGCGGAAGTCGGTCACCACCATCGAATGCCCGCCGCCCATCAGCGAGGCCAGCACCGGAGGGCCACCCAGCCAGCGCGTCGCCAGCGCCAGCGCCGCGGGCGCGTCGGCCAGATCCTGCTCCAGCAGCGTCAGGCTGATGGCGGCCATCGTGCGGCCGGGAATGGCGGCCAGCCAGGCCGGGTCGACCTTGAGCGCATGCAAGAGATCGGGATCTTCGGCACCGAGCAGGGCCTCGGGCGGCAGCGGCTGGACGATGGAATAGCGGGTGAACTCGCTGTGCCGCTCCCATTTGACCGTGTGGCCGGCGCCGCGCAGGCGCAGGAAGTTGCCGCGCAGATCGGCGGCGTCCAGCTGCTGCTGCCCCGGCAGCCGGCGCAGGTGTTCGCATTCCTGCTCGCGGCTGATGCCCTCATTGAGCACCGCCACATAGACGATGAAGGCCGGCAAGCGTATGCGTGCCGAAGGGCGCGCATGTACCTCGTTATGCAGGAGGCTGCGCTCGGCGTCGTCGGGCGGCAGGGCGGCGCGTTGATGGGTCAGGTCGGAGCCGGGATCCATGGTCATCGTGAAACACCTGCGATGGCTGTGCCGCGCCTGAGTATGGGCGGGCTGTATGACAGCAGGCTTCGCAAACGCTCAATGGATGCATCGCCATGGCGGCAGGCAGTCGAAAGTCATCTGTGCCAGCGGTCGCCGTGACCGCGGTCATGCTGAGCTGATTGCGAGAATCATGGAATCGAGTTTGGCCCGTATCCATCGGCTATCTGGTCGATTGGCCGGAATTTCTTCGGGCAGCTTGAACATCGCTCGAAACTGCATTTCATGCGCTGCTTTTGCCTGCTTGTCGCTTGCCGCATGAAGGTCGTGATTGCAGCGCCCAGACTGTCAGCATGCAATGGACGCAGTTGCTCATCACGGTGAAGAGCTTTCGGAGCCGTCCTTGCCGAGGAGGCCCTATGCTCATCTCTTCACGCTATACGACTCGTCGCACCATTGGCTTGGCGCTTACCCTTGCCGCCGCGCTGTCGGGCCACGGACTGGCCCAAGCCCGCGTGGCCGAACCGGAATCCCTGTCGTGCCGATCCGCCGGCATGACACGCATCCTTGCCAAGGCATCGGCAGGCGACTATCAGCTAGACAATGGGCAAACACTGAAGTTGAAGGCCCAGGGCTGCCAGCTGCTGGCCAGTCTTGATGATCGCCCTGAGGTGCTGCTGCATGAATACAAGGCAGGCCAATGGCGGAGTCAGGATGGCCGCATTGATCTGAGTGTCGATGCCGGGCACGGCAGCTTTGTCAGCGGGGTCAAGCTGGGCCTGGCCAAGCTGAGCCGCTGAGCTTGCGCGCTGCTGCTCTCAGCGGTGGGCGAAAACAAGCAGCCGGTTGTTGGCGGGCATCTCGACCTGTTCGCGCAGTTGCAGACCGGCCGCCTCGGCCTCTCGGCTCACCTCATCGAGCGAACGCAAGCCCCAGGCCGGGTTGCGCAGGCGCAGATCGGCGTCGAAGGCCAGATTGCTGGGCGCTGTGGCAAGACCTGGCACCAGATAGGGCCCATAGGTGAGCAGCAGACCCGCAGGTGCGAGGTGGCGGGCCGCCCCCCGCATCAAGCTGGCGCAGCAGCTCCAAGGTGCGATATGCAACATATTGGCGCAGAACAGCAGATCGATGGGATGGTCTAGCGGCCAGTCGGTCTGCATGACGTCCAGCGTCAGCGGCGCCAGCAGCCGGCCGGACAAATCCTGTGCTTGCTGGCGGCGCGCCTCAACCGAGGCACGGGCGCTCGCGTCGGTATCGCTGGGCTGCCAGGTCCAGCCGGGCAGGCCGGCGCAGAAGTGCAGCGCATGCTGGCCGCTGCCGCTGGCGATTTCCAACGCCAGCCCTTGCGCGGGCAGCAGGCGCTGCAGCTGTTCGAGGATGGGGCCCTTGTTGCGATCGGAGGCGGGGGAGTGCAGCAGTGTCATGCCACCAGTCTACGCGTCACGATCTCGGCTTGTGCTCGCTGCGCCAGCTCATGAATTTGTCCACCGGCATCGGCCGGCCGAGCAGATAGCCTTGCACCACGTCGCAGCCGGCACGGCGCAGCGCGTCCAGCTCGCCCTCGCGTTCAATGCCCTCGGCGGTGACGCTCAGGCCCAGGCTGTGGCCGAGGCGGACGATGGTCTCGAGCAGCTCATAGCTGCGCGGCTCGAGGTCGACATTGCTGACGAAGCTGCGATCGATCTTCAGCTCATCGACCGGCAGGCGCTGTAGATAGGCCAGCGAGGAATGGCCGGTGCCGAAATCGTCGATGGCCAGGCGCACGCCCAGGGTGCGCAGGCCTTGCAGCAAGGCGACCGGGTCCTGGTCGCTGTCCATCAGCCCGCTCTCGGTGAGTTCCAGCGTCAGGCGTTGCGGCTCGACATGGCTGGCCCAGAGCAGATCGCGCAAATGATCGAAGAGCTCGCGATCATGCAGATCGTGGGTGGAGATATTGACGGCGATGCTCAGCGTGCCGAGCGGGCATTCGGCCATCAGCCGCAAGGCCTCGGCCAGCATCCAGCGGGTCAGCTGGCTGATGCGGCCGGTGCGCTCGGCGAAGGGAATGAATTCCACCGGCGGTACCAGGCCCCGCTCGGGATGAACCCAGCGAATCAGCGCTTCGCAGCCGACCAGTTCGCCGCTCCTCAGGCAGAGCTTGGGTTGCAGATAGGCACGTAACTCGTTCTCCTGCATGGCCTGTTGCAGCTGCGAGGCCAGGGTCAGGTCTTGCTGGCGCGCGACTTCGGTCATGGCGCTGAAGACGCGCAGGCCGGTTTTCTGGCGCTTGGCGTCGTAGAGCGCCTGTTCGGCCAGGCGTAGCAGCGCTTCACCCTGCTTGCCATGCTCCGGCGCCAGCGCCACGCCACAGGAGATTGACAAGTCCAGCGTCTGGCCCATCCAGCTGGTTGGGCGTTCGACATGCAGTCGGAGTTCCTCGGCCAGGGTGCGTGCAGCAGCGGCATCGCGCACCGGTGCCAGTGCCGCAAAGGTGCCGCCGGCCAGGCGACCGAGGGCGACCGTCGGTCCGAGGTGTTCGGCCAGCCGCTCCGCAGCCAACCTGATCACAGCATCGCCAGCGTCAAAGCCAATCAAGGCATTGATGGTTTTCAGGCGGTCAAGGTCCAGGCAGAGCAATGCGGCCATGCCCTTTTTGCCCAGGTGTTGGTGCAGCGACTCGTTGGCCTCGACGATGAAGCGCGCGCGCTGGGCCAGACCGGTCATTGCATCGGTATTGGCCAGATGCATGATGCGCTGCTCGCGCTCGCTGACCGCCTCGGCCAGGCCGTTCAGCGTGCCGGCCAGTCGGGCCACCTCGTCGCCGCCATGCAGAGGGGCGCGGGCGTTGTAGTCGCCCTCGGCCATGCGCCGTGCGGCGGCCTCGGTCTCGCCCAGCGGAATGGTGATGCTGCGCCGTACCGACAAGGCCACTAGGCCGCCGAGCAAGGCGGCCGCACCGCACAGGCCGAGCAGCATCCAGCGGTCCTGCTGGATGTCTCGCTGCAGCCGTTTGGCCTGGCCTTCCATCTCGGCCTGCTGCACCTGCAAAAGCCGCTCGGCCGCGCTGCTGAGCATGCCCAGCGTCAGCTCGGTCTCCTGGGCCATCATCTCGCGGGCGGCTTGAACGTCCTCGGCCTCGATCAGATCCACCGTGCTGTCGTAGGCGCGTCGGAAGATGGCCAGCGAGCCCTCGAGCTCGCGCAGCGAGGCGTTGGCCTGGCCGCCCGGCAGCCGCGCGGCCAGCATTTTCATGCCCTCATCGATCTTGCGATTGCTGCTGTCGACGGCGGCATAGGCCTCGACGCGCTGCGGTCGCGGCGCGCTGATCAGCACCAGCAGCTTGCGCGCGGCATCGTTGGCATGCAGATTGATTTCGCCGGCCAGGCGCAGCAGCAGCAGCCGCTGGCTGGACAGCTGTTCAAAGGCCTGGGAGAGCTGCTCCAGCCGAGCCAGCATCGCGAGGGCGGGCACGACCAGCAGCAGAATCAGCGCGGCAGAGCTGAGCACCAGGCGCGTGCCGATGCGCAAGCGCAGCAAGATGCGCGTGAGCGGCAGAAAAGGCATGGCGATGGCGCGCAGAGGACAGTGGCAACAGATGCTTATCGGCCGGCAGCCGCGGAACTTGCGGGCTTTTTCGCCACCCAGGCTCTGCCCGGGCGGGTTTCAGCCGGGCTGCTTGGCCGCCGCGGCCTCGCGCAGCTTGTCCTTCTTGCTCTTGCGCCTGCCCTTGACGCCGCCGGTGGCCTGCGCCTCGCTGGCGAGCTGCTTGGGTTCAAAGCCGGCGATCTGTTCGCGTGGCACGCGCTGCTGCTGGCGCTTCTCGATCAGGCGGAAATGGGCCTCACTGTCGGCGCTGATGAAGCTGATCGCCAGGCCGCTGGCGCCGGCACGGCCGGTGCGGCCGATGCGGTGGGTGTAGTCCGCGGTCGAGCGCGGCAGGTCGTAGTTGACGACCACCGGCAGGCCGGCGATGTCGATGCCGCGGGCGGCCAGGTCGGTGGCCACCAGCACCCGCGCCTCGCCGGCCTTGAAGGCCGCCAGCACCGCCGAGCGCGTGCCCTGGCTCAGCTCGCCATGAAGCGACACCGCCGTCAGCCCGGCCCGCACCAGCTTGTGCGCGACCAGCTCGGTGGCGTACTTCGTGGCCACGAAGACCAGCACCTGCGGCCAGTCGTGTTCGACGATCAGCGCGCGCAGCAGCTGGGTGCGCTGCGACGCATCGACAGAGATCGCGCGCTGCCGGATGTCGGGTGGCGGGGCGTCAGCAATGCGAATCTGCCTGGCCTTGGGCAACAGGGCCTCGGCCAACTGCTGTACCGCCGGCGGGAAGGTGGCCGAGAACAGCAGCTGCTGGCGTTGGGGCGGCAGCAGCGCGATGACGCGTGCGAGTTCATCGGCAAAGCCAAGATCCAGCAGGCGATCGGCTTCGTCCAGCACCAGGCAGTCGAGCTGGCCCAGTTGCAGCGCATTGTGCTCGACCAGATCGAGCAGGCGCCCCGGTGTGGCGACGATCACTTCGGCGCCACCGCGCAAGCCCATCATCTGCGGGTTGATCGATACGCCGCCAAACAGCACCGCCACCCGGGGTGGCAGGGCCAGCGTGCCGGCCAGCGCGCGCAGCACCGCGCCGGTCTGCTGGGCCAGTTCGCGGGTGGGCACCAGCACCAGGGCCTGGCTGCGCCGCGGCGTGCCCGAACGCCAGGGCTGCAGCCGCTGCAGCAGCGGCAGCGCAAAGGCCAGCGTCTTGCCCGAGCCGGTCTGTGCCTGGGCCAGCAGGTCCTCACCGGCGAGGATGGCGGGAATGGCCTCGGCCTGCACCGGCGTGGGCTGCTGATGACCCAGCGTGGCAAGGGCGCGCAGCAGCGCGGGGCTCAGACCGAGGGAGGCAAAAGGCATGGAAATCCAGACGCGCTGCGGCAGCAGCAAAGCGCGATTGTCGCAAACGTGCCCGGCGCGCGTTCGCCTAGCGCGCTGTCCGCTGCTGCTGGGCCTGAACGCCATGCCATGATGCGCCATGCTTGATTCCCTGCTGCCGCAATGCTGAGCGGTGTCTTTTTTGCCCTGGCCGCCGGCCTGATGTGGGGCCTGGTATTCGTCGCGCCGCAGATGCTGCCCGACTATCCGGCTGCCTTGTTGGCCGTTGGCCGCTATCTCGCCTTTGGCCTGATTGCCCTGCCGCTGGCCTGGATGGACCGCAGCGGGCTGCGCGCGCTGCGTGCCGGCGATTGGCTGGAGGCGCTGAAGCTGACAGCCATTGGCAACTTCCTCTACTACCTCTGCCTGGCCGCGGCCATTCAGCGCGCTGGTGGACCGCTGCCGACTGTCATCATCGGCACGCTGCCGGTGGTGATTGCCATCAGCGCCAATCTGCTCGACCACCGCCGCGATGGCCGGCTGCCCTGGCTGCGGCTGCTCCCGCCCTTGCTGCTGATCGCGCTGGGCATCGCCTGTGTCAACCATGTCGAGCTGCGTGCCCTGGGCCAGGCGGCAGCGAGTCTCGACGCCTATCTGCAGGGCGCGGCGCTGGCCCTGGTGGCGCTGGGCTGCTGGACCTGGTATCCGCTGCGCAATGCCGACTGGCTGCGCGCCCATGCCGATCGGCCACCCCGCGTCTGGGCCACGGCACAGGGCCTGGTCACGCTGCCAGCGGCGCTGTGCGGGCTGGGGCTGCTGTGGCTGCTGCAGCACAGCGGCCTCGCGCTGCTGGGTACGGGCTTTGATTTCCCGCTGGGTGCGCGGCCGGTGTCCTTCATCGGATTGATGCTGGCGGTCGGCCTGTTTGCGTCCTGGCTGGGCACCTTGTGCTGGAACGAGGCCAGCCAGCGTCTGCCCACGGCCCTGGTCGGCCAGCTGATTGTGTTCGAGACGCTGTCTGCCCTGGCCTATGCCTTTGTCTGGCGCGGCCAGCGGCCCGAGCCGCTGACCTTGGCCGGCATTGCCGCCCTGGTGCTGGGCGTGATGCTGGCGCTGCGGGTGCGGCCTGAGCGCAACGCCGACTGAATCTCAGTGGCGCCTAGACGCTACAGTGGCAGTTCAGGATCGCCTGCGGTCTGCCGGGCGTGCTTGGAAGGGAGAGACAGAATGAGAAAAGCAAAGAACAGCAGCGGTCGCCAGCAGACTCGGCGACTTGGCTGCGCGGCGCTGCTGCTGGCCTTGGTCGCTTGCGGCGGTGGTGGCGGCAGCCCGGGTAACTCGGTGTTTGGTGACGGTGGCGTCAGTACCGGCACTGGCAGCAGCAATAACAACAACCCGGGCACCAGCACGCTGCCCAGCAGCGCGTCGCTGGCCCAGCAGTGCGCGCCTGCCAACAGCTATGCGGCGGCGAGCCAGCGCACCGGCAGCCTGTCGATTGAGAAACAGTGGTTGCGCTCCTATTTCGACGAGGCCTATCTGTGGCGCGATCAGGTGCCCAGTGTCAACGCCAACGCGAGCGACTTCAACGGCAGCGATGTCTATGTGGCGCTGAGAAACTACTTCGACGCGCTGAAGACGCCTCAGCTGACCGAGTCCGGCGCTCACCGCGACAAGTTCAGCTTCATCTATCCGACTGAGGCCTGGAATCTGTTGTCGCAACAAGGCGTTGATCTTGGCTATGGGCTGGATTGGTCGCTGCAGTCGGGCAATGGCACGCGCACCGTGCGCATCGCCTATCTCGAACCCAGCGGCATCGCGGCCGATGCAGGGCTGCGCCGCGGCGATGAGCTCAGCAGTGTTGATGGCATCAGCGCCAATGCCAACGATCAGGGCAGCATCGACAAGCTCAATGCCGCGCTGTTCCCAGCGACGTCCGGGGAACGGCACCGCTTTGTCTTTGTGCGGCCTGGTGTGGGCGAATTCAGCGTCGAGTTGTCCAGTGCACAGCTCAGCAAGCAGCCGGTCTTGTCGCAGCAGGTCATCAACACCGCCGATGGGCAGCGTGTCGGCCATATCGTCTTCAACGACCATATCGCGCCAGCCGAGGCGCAGCTGATCGCGGCCATCAACAGCTTCAAACAGCAGGCGGTATCTGACCTGGTGCTGGATCTGCGCTACAACGGTGGTGGCTACCTCTTCATTGCCAGTGAGCTGGCCTATATGGTGGCCGGGCCGACTCAGACCAATGGCCAGCTCTTCGAGCAGTTGCGCTACAACGACCGACGTACGGCGGACAACAGCAGCGCTTCCTCGCGCACGCCGTTTTACAGCGAATCCTGCCTGCTCGGCGCCGGCGGCTGCAGCGCTCCGCAACCCTTGCCGACACTGGGCCTGAAGCGCGTTTTCGTGCTGGCGCAGTCGGGCACCTGCTCGGCCAGCGAGTCCATCATCAACGGCCTGCGCGGCGTCGGTGTGCAAGTCATCTTGATCGGCGGCCAGACCTGCGGCAAGCCCTATGGCTTCACGGCCAAGGACAACTGCGGCATCTCCTACTTCCCGATTGAATTCGTCGGCACCAATGCCAAGGGCTTTGGCGACTATGCCGATGGCTTCGTGCCCGGCGGCAACGGCGTGGCCGGCGTGCCGGGCTGCCAGGTGGCTGATGACTTCAACCACGCGCTGGGCGATACGCAGGAGGCCATGCTGGCGGCGGCGCTGAGCTACCGCAGCAGCGGGCAGTGCCCGGCTGGCAGCGTGATGACGATGCGGCCCCAATCGGCGCGACCGCTGCTGAGCCTGCTGCAGCGGCCGCCGCAGCGCAGCAACCGGATCTACCGGGCGCGCTGATCAGAGCTTGGGAATCTTGATGCGGCTGACCATCAGCGAGCCGGAGGTGGCAAAGGCCAGCGCCAGCGGATGGAAGAAGAAGCCGCCCAGCTCCAGCTTGCCCAGCCACATCTGCTCACCGATCGCACCCTGTGCGGCGGCGATCCAGAGCATCACGACCAGCACCAGCGAGGTCGGGATGGGCGTGCCTTCGAAGTACTTGACCTTGCCGTCCTCGCCGGAAAGTGCCTCGGCGGTGATGTTGAAGCGGGCCAGCCGCGAGACGCCGCAGGCGACGAAGAAGACCAGCACGATGCGGTCGTATAGACCCTGCATGCCGCAGCCGTAGGCGATCACCGCCGGCGCCACGCCGAAGGAGATCACATCGGCCAGCGAATCCAACTCGCGGCCGAGGCTGGAGCTTTGCTGGCGCCAGCGGGCAATGCGGCCGTCAAGCACATCAAAGACCAGGGCGGCCGGGATCAGCGCGCAGGCGTAGTAGAGGTGCACCACATCCTTCAGCTGCAGATAGGTCATCACCGCAAACAGTGCGCCCATGCCGCAGAAGGCATTGGCCAGCGTGAACCAGTCCGCCAGGTGGAACTCGCGGATCATCGAGAAGGGCTTGGGTCGAGTCATGGCGCAAGCATAAAGCAGCCGACGGGACGCTCAGCGGGGCTTGGCGTCATCCGGCGTCGCCTCGGCAGGCTGGTCCAGTCCCCAGAGCCGCATCCAGGCCTTGCGGCCCAGGTGCAGGGCCAGCAGCGTGGGCGGCATGCGCAGCCAGTGTGAACGCAGGTAGAGGGCCAGCCGGGCCGCCTGCACGCCGATGGTGTTGCAGCTGCTGTGCACCGGCGCCAGCGCGCGTTCGTAGCAGGCGTCCATCAGTGTCAGCGTCAAGCGACCAGGGCCATGGGCGGCCATTGTGGCCATCAGCGTGATCGGCCAATGCCGGCCCAGCAGCCGCTCGGTATAGCGCAGCGCATAGAACAGCGGCAGCACCAGGCCAAGTTGCTGCGCGCGGGGCAGCAGTTCATCCCAGAAGCCCGGTCGCTGGCCAAACAGCTGCAGCATGGCGTCAAGGTCGAAGAGATCGCGCAGGCCGTTGTCGAACTCGCCCTCATGGAACAGGTGGGTGGCGCTGTGCAAGAGCATGTCGATGTCGCCGAGCGTGCTGACGCCGGGGAACTCTGCCAGCGGCTGAAGCTGCTCGAACAGCGCGGCGGTGTTGACGCGCAGCCTGGCGGTGCCGGGCAGGATGGCGTGGTGCACATCGATCGAGGTGCCGCGCCGGATGTGCGTCAGCGGGGGGATCTCGTGCATCCAGCGGCGGTAGTAGCGCTGGTTGTAGGCATCCAGTTCCTGCGGCTGCCAGCCGGCGATCAACAGGGCACTCTCGACCTCGTCGATGTACGCGCGCGGCACCAGGATGTCGACATCGGTGAAGATGCGCGACTGCGCATGCGGCAGTTCGCGCAGCAGATAGGCGGCGCCCTTGAGCACGGCCAGCTGCGGGCTGCGCCCCTGCAGCGCCTGACGGATGCACTCGACTTCCCAGCGGATGGCAATGCGCTGGCGTGTGACCAGTTTGGACGCTGCGTCAAGGTGTGGGCGTGCCGGCGGCGGTGCGCTATCAATCAGCCCTTCACGCTGCAGCCGCAGGTTCAGCTCGGCCAGCAGATTGGCCGCACGGGCCTGGCGGATCAGCAAGTCCCACTCGACGGCGCTGAGGCGCTCGCACAGCGAGGGCTCGCGCAGGCAACGCAGCAGCAGGTTGTCCGTGGCTCTCATGCGCCGGCCTCCGTGGCCAGGGCGTCGATGGCGGCGATGCCTTCATCGAGCCGGCTGTATTCAAAGCGATAGCAGTCGGCGCCGGCGCAGAGGTCCGTCAGCGCATCGAAACCGCGGCGGCCGTGGATGTCGTAGTTGAAGGACTGCTCGGCCATCAGCATCATCGATTCGGCGCGGTCCATGCGCAGCAGCGCCGTTGCCGCGCCAGCCTGGTAGGCGGGCAGTACCACCCAGCGCGGGCGGGCCGGCTCCTTGCGGCGGGCCACGGCTTCGGCCGGCGCGCGCAGCAAGGCCACCGTACCCTTGGCGGTGTCGGGAATCTCCTCGGAGAACACGGCGGCGGGTTCGAAGGCGCGGATCACGCCAATCGAGGCGTTCTTCAAGTTGACGGGCCGGGCCATGCCATGGACCAGGCCGCTGGCCATATCAAACAGCGCCAGCTCGTCGGACAGCAGCCGCCAGCCACGCAGCATCAGGGCGGCGCACAAGGTGCTCTTGCCCGAGCCCGGCGGCGCCGGCAGCACGATGGCCATGCCGCCGCGCTCCAGCACGGCGGCATGGATGACCAGGAATTGATGGGCGTGCGAGGCCACGCACCAGTTCAGGCCCCACTCGACCATGGTCAGCGCGTGGTCGGCCGGCAGCGGCAGAAAGGCCGGCTTGCCGTCGTAGATGAAGCGGGCCTGTGGTCGCAGCCAGCGGCGCAGCAGGCCTTCGAGGCGAATCTCGATATGAAAGTCGGCGAAGCTGTCGGGCGGCAGCAGCGGGAATTCCGCGTACATCAGCGCCAGCTCGCGAGTCAGCCGCGGCACCCGGCTGCGCAGGCGGGTGACGAAGGGATGGATGTCGATCAGCAGCTCACCGTCGGCGAGCCGCTGGGCGAACTCGCGCGGCGAAAGGGCTGAAACCTTCAAGGTGAATGGCAGTCCAGCAGGCCCAGCGACCGCAGATGGTGCAGCCTCTCGTTCAGCAGGGCGGGCAGGTCTGCTTCTTGTTCAGGGGCGTCGAGCATAGCCCGAACTTCGGCCAGCAAATCGGCTTCCGGGCGCGCGCCGTCCAGCAAGAGCTGGGTCAGCTCGTAGTCGAGCAGGCTGAGCAGGTGGGTGTCGCCACTGGCGCTGTCAAAGGCCAGTGCGCAATGGTCGCCATCCAGGTAGCGCAGCGCGAAGCGGGGGGAGGCGCATGAGCGCCAGTGCGGCGCGCTGGCTGCCGAGGCCGTGGTCACGGCTTAGGGAACGACAGCGCCTTCGGTCGGACGGACGATCCAGTTGTTGAACAGGTAGTTGACGATGTCCGTCTGCGTCCAGGGCGTACCGCTCAGATTCGGCGGCGAGTAGCTGCCACCCAGCATCAGGCGCAGCTGATCGGTGCCACCGCTCTTCAGGCAGCTGGCGACGTTGGCGATCAGCTTGGCATTCAGCCAGGCGGTGACGATGTACTTCTGGAACTGGGTGCCGTTGTTCAGCACCGTCCAGACGTAGTTCGTTGACGACAGGCCGGCGGGGATGCTGGCGCCGCTGAACAGCGTGCCGATGGTGTAGCTCTTGACGTAAGCCGGCACCACGCCACCGCTCTTGCAGTCGGTACGCGTCGAAAACAACACGCCCCAGGGCGGCGTGCCGGATACGGCGGTACGGATGGTGTTGCTTTGCCAGTTGGCGATCGTCCAGGTCTCGTCGGTCAGCTGGGTCAGCTTGTTGCGATTGGTCGTGCTGGCCACCGGGTTGATCTGGGCCGAACCCCAGGCCGAAGTGGTGTTGCAATGCCAGGCGCGGACCGGGCGGCTGGCCAGGGTCAGGCCGGCGGGCACGGTCGAGGCGCCAATCTTCAGGAAGCGGCGGCGCCGCGCCACAGCGACAGCTTGAGCGTCGACGCCCTGCACGGACGCCTGCTCGGCGTCCTGCTGCTCTTGAGGTTGTGTGCGATCGTTCATGGAAAAGCTTTCGTTGCGCGGGGCGAGGACAGGCTGAGCCAGCGGCGGCCAGCATGCGGGAATGCTAGCGGCAGCCTGCCAAGGCTGCTGAGCAGTGTTTCACACAATGGGCAAGCGGCAAAGCGCTGGTCCCCCCCTGAACGGGTGGCGTCAGGAAAGGTCTGCGCCAGCGCGCCGCTGATCGGCCGGATTTGCGCTCCGTGCCGGCCGGGCGGCAGTCTGTCGGCGCCAGCTGGCTGGCCGGTGCCCGGCCTGGGCACACTGCGGCCCAACGCTTCAGGAGTGCCTCGTGACCAAGACCTTCATCGCCGCCCTGCTTCTCTCTGGCCTGGCCTTGTCCGCCGCCGCCGCCGCCGCCGCCGCCGACCGCGACGGTGATTGGAATCTGCGCATCAAGCAGGAGGGCAAGGGCCTGACCATCCATTGGGGCGGCACGCACCACTATGGTGATCACAACAGCAAGCTGAAGGGTTCGGGTGTGTTGGTCGACAAGGTGCGCGCCGTGGCTGTCTTCAGCCGGGTGCGGGTCGACGGCCCGATCGACGTGCGCATGAGCCAGGCTGCTGCCGATGAATTGCGGGTGCAGGCCGATGACAATATCGAGCCGCTGATCGAAACGCGGGTCGAGGGCGATACCTTGGTGGTGGGCCTGAAGCCCCATTCCGGCTTCGACTGCCGCAACGAGCCCCGCGTCAATATTGCCTTCAAGGCGCTGCAGTCGCTGCAGATGAAGGGGTCCGGCGATGTGCGTCTGGACCGCCTGAAGGCGGACAGCTTCAATCTGAACATCACCGGTTCTGGCGATCTGCATATGGGTTTGGTGGAGCTGCGTGAACTCAATGCCAGCCTCAGTGGCTCTGGCGATCTCGAAGTGGCGGGCCGGGCCGATGCGCAGAACTGGTCGCTCAGCGGCAGCGGTGATGTCAGCGCCCGGGCGCTGAGCGGCAAGACGGTCAAGGCCCATCTGTCCGGCAGCGGCGATATGGATTTGGGCGTCAGCGAGCAGCTCGACGCCAAGCTCAGCGGCAGCGGTGACCTCAGCTACGCGGGCCGACCCAAGGTCAGCAAGAGCGTCACCGGATCGGGTGAGCTGAACGGCTACTGAGCACTGCGTTCCAGGCCTGGCCGTTGTCAGCGCGCCGCGAGGCGCGTGCTGCACAATGGTCAGCAGCAGTCACCCGGTGTCGTCTCCATGCCCCAGCGATTCACATCTCGGTTCGGTTTTGTGTTTGCGTTGGTCTGTTTGCTTGCGACCTGGCTGGGGCCGAGCCTGCCGGCATTGGCGGCCGAGCGCATCAGCGTGCCGCTGGAAGACCTGCCGCCCTATTCGAGCCCGGACGCCCAAGGTCAGCCGCAGGGCTATGCGGTTGAACTGGCGCGCGAGTTGCTGCGCCGCGCCGGCCTGGAGGGCGACTACGCCTTCGAGTCCTGGCCGCGGGTCATGCGGGCCGGGCAGAGCCGACCCAACGTGCTGCTGCCGGCCATCGTGCGGCTGCCGCAGCGTGAACACCAGTTCCACTGGTTGGGGACAACCACGCTGCGCCAGGGCACGCTGTACCGCTTGAAATCACGACCGGAGGTGGCGCCCCGCGATATCGAGGGGCTCAAGGCCTACCGGATTGCGGTCGTCAAGGACGATGTCGCAGAACAGGAGTTGCTGGATCTGGGCCTGAAGCTTGGCGTGCAGATCGACCGCAGTGCCGATGTGGCCTCGGTGCTGCGCAAGTTCTTGGCTGGTCGTGACGACTTGGTGGCCATCAATCCGCAGTTCGTCGCGCGGCTGTTTCAGCAGCACGGCTTGGATGCCGAGCTGATTGAGCCGGTGCTCTCTTATCCGGCCAGCGCACGCCCCTCGATCGCCGTGAGCCTGGCCACCGCGCCGGCGCTGCGTCAGCAGCTGCAGCAGGCCTGGGACAGCATGCGCCGCGACGGCACGGTGGCGGCGCTGGCACGCCGGCATGGCGTACCTGCACCTGATTGACGAGCTCGGCAAACGGCGCGCCGGCTGCTCGGGTTTTCCTGGCGGGGTGTCTCGCCGTTGATGCCAGCCTGCCGGGCACAATCAGCGTCCAGGCCCATGGGGCGGCCTAAGCGAGCCCGACAGGGCGGAGGACGGGAAGACATGGCTGAATCCGAAGCGCAGGGGCGCATCCTGCCCAAGCTGCTGGCGTTGCGCTGGCTGTGGTTGTTGCGCGGCCTGCTGATCTCGGTGGTGGTCGCTGCCGCACTGTTTTATCTGCCCTGGGCCTTGCTCGGCGAGGGCGAACTCGCGCCGGCCCATGCGCAGTTGCTGATGTGGGCGGCCCTGTTGCCGCCGCTGCCTTTGCTCTATCACGGCGCCCGGCGTTTCGCTTTGTTCGAAGCCTGTCTGTTCGTTGGTGAGGGGCTGCGCCTGCGCCACGGCGTCTGGTGGCGCCAGGAGGTCTGGATCCCGATCGCGCGACTGCAGCATCTCGACGTTCATCAAGGACCACTGGAACGTGCCTGGGGCATGGCCAGTCTGGTCTTGCATACGGCGGGGCAGCATGATCACAAGGCCGTGGTTCATGGCCTGCCGGTGGCCGAGGCCCATGCCCTGCGCGCAGCGCTGATGCCCAGCGTGCGAGGCCAGCATGAGTGAGCAGGGGTTGTCGCCGCTGCAGGAGGCCGAGGCGCAGCGCCTGCACCCGCTGTCGGCGTTGTTCGTCGCTGGCGGTATGTTGCGCAAGGTGGCGCTGCCTGTCCTCGGAGGGCTAGTGCTCGGCCGTGGCCATCAGGGCTGGGAGTTGTGGGCCACGGTGCCCCTGTGCCTGATTGCAATGTGGTCGGTGCTGCGCACCAGCCGCTATCGCTATCAGCTCAAAGACGGCGAGTTGCTGGTCCAGGAGGGCGTGCTGGGTCGCGAGTGGCGGCATATCCCGCTGGCGCGCATCCATACCAGCAACCAGCGTCGGCAGCTGCTGCACCGGCTCCTGGGGGTGACCGAGCTCAGCCTGGAATCGGCCGCTGGCGGCAAGCCGGAGGCGGTGATGCGCGTGCTCAGCCTGCGTGCCGCGGTGGCGCTGGAGGCGCGGCTGCGCCACGCACCCGCACCTGACGCGGTGGCGCCGGCGGCCACCGAAACCCTTGCCAGCATCGGCACCGAGACCGCTGTTGCGCCGGCAGTCGGCCACAGCAGCAGTGCGCCGCGTACCTGGTTGCAGCTAGGCATGGGTGAGATCGTCCGCCTGGGGCTGGCGTCGAACCGCGGCATGGTCATCGTCGGCGTGCTATTCGGTGCGGTGATGCAGAAGGATCAGCTGCGCGAACCTTTTCTGCGCGCGATGCGGGTGCCGCTGGTCTGGCTGAAGCAGACCAGTGCCGGCCTGCTGGCCCAGGGGCACTGGGGCTGGTGGCTGCTTGAAGCCGGGGTCTTGTTGCTGGTCGGCTTGCTGGTGCTGAACCTGCTGTCCATCGTGCTGGCGCTGTTCAAATACCACGGCTTTCATCTCGAGCAACAGGGCGAGAAGCTGGTTCAGCGGCGTGGCTTGAGCACGCGCGTCAGCGCCAGCGCCAGGCTGCCGCGGCTGCAGCGCTGGGAAATGCAGCAGAACCTGCGCCACCGCCTGATGGGACGCTGCCGCCTGGCCGTGACCGTGGCGGGCGATGGCGATCAACATGAGCATGGCCTGGCGCCGGGCGGGCGCTTCGAGGAGCTGGCCCCGATTGCCACGCCCGCAGAGGCGCAGCAGATGCTGCAGCGTTGTCTGCCCGCGCTGGACTGGGCCGCCTTGCAGTGGCGGCCGCTCGGCACGAAAACGCTGTGGCGACAACTCTGGGGGCAAGGGCGCTGGCTCGCGCTGATTCTGGGGGCAGGCGTCATGATCAATGTCGCCCTGCACTGGGCGCTGCCGGCTATCGGCTTGGCGGGTGTGGCGCTGCTGGCAGTGCTGGCACTGTTTGCCTACGCCCGGGCCTGGACCGCATTTGCCGCTGTGGCCGAACAGGGCGAATTGCTGCTCTACCGCCACGGCGTCTTGAATCGGCAGTGGGTGCTGATCGCCGGTCCGCGGCTGCAGCATGTGGCCTTGTACAGCTCGGCGCTGGATCGCAGCCTGGGCTTGACCCATCTGCGCGCCGATACGCTGGGCGGTTCGCGCCAGCATCGCGCCCTGGACATTCCCTGCCTGGACTTGGCTGCCGCCCAGTGGCTGCGCGAGCGCCTCTGGCGTCAGATTTTGCGGCCTTACTGAAGGTGAATGCCTAGCGGCTTAGAGGCAAGGGCAGGGGCAGCGGCAGGGGCAGGGGCAGGGGCAGCGGCTTGCCCTGCGACTGCGCCGGTGCGCGCAGGCCGAGCACGCGCGACAAGGTGGGCGCCACGTCGGCAATCTCGACCGGCGTCTTGACTTCGCCGGCACCGACCCAGGCCGGGCCCCAGCTCAGCAGCGGTACATGGGTGTCGTAGCGGTAGGGCGTGCCGTGCGAGCTGCCCACCGGCCGGCTGCCGAACAGGCGGCCTTCCTTCATGATCACCTGCACCGGCGCGGCGCGTTCGGCATGCCAGGACTTGCGCATCTGCTGCAGCAGCGCGGGTGCGGGCGTGTTGGCCGCCAGCTCGTCGGGCGTGTAGACGGCGGCCACCTCGGGGTGTTGCAGCATCACCAGCTTGGCGGCGGCGTAGACCTGTTCGCGCTTGAGGCCGCGGCTGCTGATCAGGGCTTCGTCGAACAGCAGGCCCATGGCCGAAAGTTCGGTCACCCAGCGCCCGTCGCCAAACTGTTTGCCGAGGCCGGCATTGGCGAACTTGACCAGATCGCTGCCCGGGATGCGCTTGGCATCGCGGCCCTGGCTGGCGGCCCATTCCGGCGTGTCGGCAAAGCCATGGTCGGCGGTCAGCATCAGCAGGTAGTTGTTCTTGCCGACCTTGGCGTCCAGGTCGCGGAAGAAGGCCTGCAGATGGCGGTCCAGCCGCAGCAGGTGGTCTTGCGACAGCCGCGATTCCGGCCCGAAGGCATGGTTGACGTAGTCGTGGCTGGACAGGCTGACCGAGAGGATGTCCGGCCTGTCATCGGCGCCCAGCGCCTCGCCCTCGATGGCGGCGCGGGCAAAGGCCAGCGTCAGCTCATCACCGAAGGGGCTGGCCAGGATATTGCCGTAGAAGGCCGGGCCTGGCTTGTCGAGCGGGGCGCCAAGCACGGCGGGCAGGGTGTTGCCATTGCCGCCGCTGCTCTGCCAGGTTTGGCCGTCGGGCACCGAGCGGGCATAGGCACAGTTGGACGCGATCGCCTGCGGGCAATTCCAGCCCGGCAGCAACGGCGCCCAGGCCTTGTGGAAGAAGGCGTCAGCAGGGCGCGCGGCGTTGAAGGCCTGCACCCATTGCGGGTGGGCCGGCATGTAATAGGTGCTGGACGCGAACTGGCCGGTCTCGCTCATGTACATATAGGCCGTGCCCTTGTGGCCGGCGGGCAGGATGGCGCCGCGGTCCTTGCCCGAGATGCCAATCATCTTGGACGCCGGCTCGTTGCCGCGCAGCACATCGCCGACGGTCTCGGCCAGCAGCATCCGCGGGCTGGTGCCGGCCAGCGCGGCGGTCTTGTGGCCGATGTATTGGTAGTCGGCATCCATGGTGTTGTAGACCGGCTTGCGTGTCTGCGGGTCCACCCATTCATTGCTGATGATGCCGCTGCGTTGCGGGTAGGCGCCGCTCAGCATCACTGCGTGGCCGGCCGCGGTGACGGTGTGCGCATGGCCGTAATGGGCTTCGGAGAACCAGGTGCCGCGGTCAAGAAAGCGGCGGAAACCATCGGGCTCGAACAGGTCGCGGTTGTCCAGGACTTGGCGCATTGGCAGGCCGTCGATGACAACGAAGACGATCAGCTTGGGCTTGGCCGGGCTGCTGCCGGGGCCAGGCAGGGGCGTGCTGGGTGCGGTGGGCGCGGCGGCGCAGGCGCACAGCAGGGAGAGCGCGCTCAGTGAGAGCAGCGCGGGCAGGGCACGGCGGGTCAGTTTCATGGAGCGTGATCCGAACGACGACATGCGTTCCAGTATCGCCGAGCAAATCGCGTCACCCAGAAAAGCAAAGGCCGAACCCTGCTTGCGCATGATCCGGCCTTGCAGCCTCGCATATCAGCCCTCAGCGACATGCCGGCTCCGGGTCTGGGCGCCCCACCCCACGGTGTTGCACGCTCCAGCCTCTTCGGTGCGAGTTGCCACCAGGGCCCCTCCTCCTGTTATGCCGCTATTTTGTAAAGAATTTCTAATCGCCCTCTGCTGGTTTGCCCTTGTATTGTGCGAATGGCGCACAGCTGCTGTCCCGTCGGTTACACCTAGCAGTCCGGTTTAGAACCAATCTGGGCTACTGCGGGTGTTTTTGAGATGGGTGAGTGCCGTATGTCGCAAAGTGGGCGATATTCGCCCTTGACGGACTCTGGTCGCACCTGAGGTGTCAGCCCGACAGCGCTTCGTCCAGCACCTCGATCCAGTGCCGCACCGGCAGCGTGCTGCCCGATTGCAGCTGCTGGATGCAGCCGATATTGGCCGAGACGATGGCCTCGGCCTGCAGCGGCGCCAGCGCGGCCAGCTTGCGCTCGCGCAGCTGCTTGGACAGCGCCGCCTGCAGCACCGAATAGGTGCCGGCCGAGCCGCAGCAGAGGTGGCTGTCGCTGGGCGCGAGATGGATCTCGAAGCCCAGTTCGCGCAGGCCTGACTCGACACCGCCGCGCAGCTGCTGGCCATGCTGCAGCGTGCAGGGCGGGTGGTAGGCCAGGCGGGGCTTGGCAGCACCGCGCCGCGCGAGCTGCTGCTTCAGCGCGGGCAGCATCGCGGGCAGCAGCTCGCTCAGGTCGCGGGTCAGCGCGCTGATGTTGGCAGCGCGCTCGGCATAGGCCGGGTCGCGGGCCAGCGCGCGGCCATAGTCCTTGACGGTGACGCCGCAGCCCGAGGCATTCATCACGATGGCTTCAATGCTGCCGCCCTGAATCAGCGGCCACCAGGCATCGACATTGCGGCGCATATCGTCCAGGCCGCCCTGGTGATCGCTCAGATGGCTGCGGATCGCGCCGCAGCAGCCGGCATCGTCGGCCACCACGGTCTGGATGCCGGCGGCATCAAGCACGCGGGCCGTGGCGCTGTTGATATTGGGCATCATCGCCGGCTGCACGCAGCCCAGCAGCATCAGCACCTGGCGCGGATGCGGCCGGGTCGGCCAGTCATGCGCACGGGCGGGCGCGGCGGCGGGGATCTTGTCGCGCAGCGCCGCCGGCACCAGGGGCCGCAGCAGCTGGCCGACACGCAGCGCGGGCTTGAAGGCGGGCGAGGTCAGGCCTTCTTTCAGCAGCCAGCGCACGGCACGTTCCTGGCGCGGGCGCTCGACCTTGGCATCGACGACCTCCCGGCCGATGTCCAGCAGCTGGCCGTATTCAACGCCGGACGGGCAGGTGCTCTCGCAATTGCGGCAGCTCAGGCAGCGGTCCAGATGCAGCTGGGTCTTGCGCGTGGGCTCGGCGCCTTCCATCACCTGCTTGATCAGGTAGATGCGGCCGCGCGGGCCGTCGAGCTCGTCGCCGAGCAGCTGGTAGGTCGGGCAGGTGGCGGTGCAAAAGCCGCAGTGCACACAACGGCGCAGGATGGCCTCGGCCTGTTCGCCGGCGGGTGTGCCTTGGAATTCGGGGGCGAGTTGGGTTTGCATCGCGAATCAGAGCTCGGGATAGAGGCGGCCGGGGTTGAAGATGCCCAGCGGGTCAAAGGACTTCTTCAGTTCGCGGTGGATGCGCAGCAGCGGGGCAGGCAGCGGCGCGAACACGCCAACGGACTTGTCCAGCGAGCGGAACAGCGTCGCATGACCGCCCAGGGCCGTGACCATCTCGCGCAGCTGCGCGGCCGGCAGCGGTGTGGTGACCCAGCGCTGTGCGCCGCCCCATTCGATCATCTGCTCGCCATGCAGCCGGAGCACCGGCGCCGTTTGCGGCACCGAGACGCGCCAGAGCTTGGCCCCGCCGGCCACGGCACGCGCTGCGCCCTGGAAGAACTCGTCGCTGTGGTCGCGCAGGCCTTGCCAGAAGGGCTGCGCCAGCGCGGCAGGAATCTCCTCGCCGCCGAGCCGGGCGCGGGCGGCCTGCACGGCGGCCTCGGCGCCTACCAGGCGCAGCAGCAATGCGCCGTCCCAGCAGGCGCTGGCCTGGATGGGCAAGGGCTGCGCGCCCCAGCGGTTCAGCTGCGCCAGCGCCTCGGCCTCGGCCATCTCGAAGCGCAGCGTCAGCACGGCGCGTGGCAGCGGCAGCACCTTCAAGGACACCTCGACGATCAGCCCCAGCACGCCCAGGCTGCCGGCCAGCAGCCGCGACACATCGTAGCCGGCGACGTTCTTCATCACCGTGCCGCCAAAGCTGAGCAGCTCGCCGCGGCCATTGAGCAGCGTGGCCCCGAGCAGGTGATCGCGCACCGAGCCGACGGCCGCACGCGCCGGGCCGGACAGCCCCGCGGCGACCATGCCGCCCACCGTGCCGGCGCCGCCAAAGCGCGGCGGCTCGAAGGGCAGGCACTGGCCCTGGGTGGCCAGCAAGGCCTCCAGGTCCACCAGCGGTGTGCCGGCGCCGACGCTGACGACCAGCTCGCTGGGCTCATAGCTGCGCACGCCGTTCAGGCCGGCCGTGCTGAGCGGCTCACCCCGCGGAGTCTGGCCATAAAAGGCCTTGCTGCCCTGGCCCTGGATGTCCAGCGCCGTGCCGGCAGCGGCGGCGGCGCGGATGCGCTCCTGCAATGCGGTGAGGGTGGCGCTCATCAAAAGCGCTCCAGTTCGGGGAAGGCCAGCAGGCCGCGCTTGACATGCATGCGGCCGTACTCGGCACAGCGGTGCAGCGTCGGGATGACTTTGCCGGGATTGAGCAGCTGCAAGGGGTCGAAGGCGCGCTTGAGCGCAAACATCTGCTCACGCTCCTCGGGCGAGAACTGCACACACATCGAATTCAGCTTCTCGATGCCGACGCCATGCTCGCCGGTCACCGTGCCGCCCAGCTCGACGCTGAGTTCCAGGATCTCGGCGCCGAAGCGTTCGCAGCGCTCCAGCTGGTCCGGGTCATTGGCGTCGAACAGGATCAGCGGATGCAGATTGCCGTCGCCGGCATGGAAGACGTTGGCGCAGCGCAGGCCGTACTTCTTCTCCATTTGCTGGATGGCAAGCAGCAGCGTGGCCAGCTGCTTGCGCGGGATGGTTGAGTCCATGCACATGTAGTCGGGGCTGATGCGGCCCGAGGCTGGAAAGGCGTTCTTGCGCCCACTCCAGAACTTGAGCCGCTGCGCCTCGTTCTCGCTGACGGCCAGGCGTGTCGCGCCATGGGCGGCCAGCACCGCCTGCATGCGGCCAATCTCTTCCTCCACCTCTTCCGGCGTGCCGTCGCTCTCGCAGAGCAGGATGGCCTCAGCGTCGAGGTCGTAGCCGGCGTGGACGAAGTCTTCCACCGCCGCCGTCATCGGCTTGTCCATCATCTCCAGGCCGGCCGGGATGATGCCGGCGGCGACGATGCCGGCCACCGCGTCGCCGGCCTGGCGCAGGTCGTCGAAGCTGGCCATGATGCAGCGCGCCAGCTGTGGCTTGGGCGTCAGCTTGACGGTGACCTCGGTGATCACCGCCAGCATGCCCTCGCTGCCCACCAGCACGGCCAGCAGATCCAGCCCGGCGGCGTCAAGCGCCTCGCTGCCGAATTCGACCGCCTCGCCCTGCGCGGTGAAGCCGCGCACGCGCAGCACGTTGTGCAGCGTCAGCCCGTACTTCAGGCAATGCACGCCGCCGGAGTTCTCGGCCACATTGCCGCCAATGGTGCAGGCGATCTGGCTGCTGGGGTCGGGGGCGTAATAAAGCCCGAAAGGAGCGGCCGCCTCGGAGATGGCCAGATTGCGCACACCGCACTGCACCCGGGCCGTGCGTGCCGTCACGTCGACGGCCAGGATGCGATTGAACTTGGCCAGCGCCAGGGTCAGGCCTTGCCGGTGCGGCAAGGCGCCGCCTGAGAGCCCGGTGCCGGCGCCGCGGGCCACCACCGGCACCTGCAGCTGATGGCAGGCGCGCAGCACGGCAGCCAGCTGCGCCTCGTCCTCCGGCAGCGCCACGGCCAGCGGCCGTTCGCGGTAGGCGGTCAGGCCATCGCACTCGTAGGGCGTGGTGTCCTCGGGCGTCCACAGCAAGGCATGGGCGGGCAGCAGCGGCTGCAGCGCAGCCACCAGCTCGGCTTGGGTCGTCAGGTGAGGCATGGGGGCTGACTGTAGCGCTGCTGCAGGTGCTCAGTGCACCATCCAGGTGAACGGCGGCACATAGGCTTGCAGCGTGACGAACAGGCCAACCAGGCAGGCCAGTGCGATCGAATGGAAGAAGACGTAGCGCAGGATGTCGCCTTCGCGATCGAACCAGCGCGTTGCCGTCGAGGCCACCACGATCGATTGTGCGTCGATCATCTTGCCCATCACGCCGCCCGAGCTGTTGGCCGCGCCCATCAGATTGGGGTTCAGGCCCAGTTGCTCGGCCGCGACCTTCTGCATGCCGCCGAAGAGCACGTTGGAAGCGGTGTCCGAGCCGGTCAGCGCCACGCCCATCCAGCCCATCAAGGTGCCGAAGAAGGGGTAGAACACGCCGGTGCTGGCGAAGGCCAGGCCCAGCGTCGTGTCCAGGCCGGAGAAGCGCGTCAGCGTGCCCAGCGCCAGCATCAGCACGATGGTCAGCAGCGAGTAGCGCACCAGCCAGAGCGTGCGCACAAAGCAGCGCAGCAGCGCCGGCAGGCCGTAGCCCATGGCCAGGCCACCGATCACCGCGGCCAGCAGGATGCCGCTGCCGGTGGCCGAGAGCAGATTGAAAACGTACTCGGCCGATTCGCTGGTTGGCACCGGGACCGCCGGCGCCACCTTCTGCACCAGCTTGTGCAGGCCCTCGATCGCGAACTTCGGCGCAAAGACGCCGTTGAGCGCGGCCTTGGTTGCCGGCAGGCCCCAGACGAAGACGAAGCCGGTCAGGATGACCCAGGGCGTCCAGGCCTTGATGACGGCGCCACGGCTGTGCTGCACCGGCGCCTCGGCCGGCTTGGCCTCGCCGCCATCGTGCTCATGGCCCTTCAGCGAGACCGAGGTCCAGATGCGCCGCGGCTGCCAGATGCGCAGAAAGCCGACCAGGGCGAGCATCGCGCTCATTGCCGCGATCACGTCGACCAGCTCCGGGCCGATGAAGTTGGACACCAGGTATTGCGGGATCGCGAAGGACAGGCCGGTCACCAGAATGGCCGGCCAGATCTCCCACATCGCCTTGCGGCCGGCAAAGGCCCAGATCAGCCAGAAGGGCACCAGCAGCGAGAAGAAGGGCAGCTGCCGGCCAATCATGCCGGACAGCGCCATCAGGTCATAGCCATGCACCTTGGCCATCGTGATCACCGGCGTGCCGAGGGCGCCATAGGCCACCGGCGCGGTGTTCGCGATCAGCGACAGGCCCGAGGCCGCCAGCGGCGAAAAGCCCAGGCCGATCAGGATGGCCGCCGTCACCGCCACCGGCGTGCCGAAGCCGGCCGCGCCCTCGAAGAAGGCGCCGAAGGCAAAGGCGATCAACAGCAGTTGCAGACGGCGGTCTTCGGTGATGCCGGCAATCGAATCCTGCAGCACCTTGAAGCTGCCGTTCTGCTCGGTCAGCTGGTGCAGAAAGATGATGTTCAGCACGATCCAGCCAATCGGGAGCAGGCCGGTCAGCCCGCCCAGCAGCGCGGCGCGCCCGGCCATATCGGCCGGCATGCCAAACGCGAAGATCGCGATCAGCAGCGCGCTGGCCAGGCCGGCCGCCGCCGCCAGGTGCGCCTTCAGATGGAAGACGCCGAGGCCCAGCAGCATCACCACCACCGGCACGGCGGCGGTGAGCGTACTCAGCAGCATATTGTTGAAAGGGTTGTAGACCTGTTGCCAGACCATGAGCGTCTCCAGTGTTGATGTGTTCTGGAGGCCGATGGTGTGGGCAGCCTCGATGGGCTGGCGTGAATCTTGGCCGCGGCCGGCTTGAGCAAATTTCAACGCGCTGGGCGGACACAGGGAAGTCCCCAGTGCCGGTTGCCAGCCTGGTGTCAGTCGGCCGTCAGGCCAGTGCGCGGGTCAACCAATCGGCAAAGGCCGCGCATTCCCAGCGTTCCATTGCGCCCGGCTTCCAGCACAGGAAATGATGGAAGGGCGATGGCACGGTGTGCGGCGACAGGCGCAGCAGCCGGCCGCTGTCCAGCCACATCGTGCCCAGCTTCATGCGCATCAGCGCGACGCCGAAGCCGGCCGCTGCGGCGTCGAGCGCCAGGCCGACGTCGTTGAACTGCGCGCCGGCGCGCGGCTCGTCCAGCTCGATGCCATGGGCCTGGAACCAGGTGCTCCAGGGATCGAGCGGGCTGCGTATCAGCCTTGCGCGGCCGATGTCGGCGGCGCTGTCAAAGCCCTCGAAAGGGCCGAATTCATGCAGGTACTCGGGGCTGCAGACGGGCGTCAGCGCATCGCTGAGGATGCGTCGCTGCTCCAGGCCGGCGTAGGGGCCGGTGCCGTAGCGGATCTCCAGATCCGCGTCCTCGGCCTTCACATCCATCAGCGGGATGGAGACCTGCATGATCAGCTCGATCTCCGGATATGCATGGCGGAACAGTGCCAGCCGCGGCAGCAGGATCTGGCGTGAAAAGGTCGGCGTGACGGCCAGCCGCAGCCGCGTGCCCTGGCTTTTGCCGCTGGCGTGGCCCGGCACCTGCTGCAGCGATTTCAGGCCCTGGCGCACCGGCGGCAGATAGGCCTTGCCATCCTCGCTGAGGCCGAAGTCGCGGCTGAACAGCTTCAGACCGAGCTGGGTTTCCAGCTGCTTGATGCGGTGGCTGACCGCACTTGGGGTGACGCTCAATTCCTCGGCCGCCAGGCTGACGCTGCGCAGCCGCGCCACCGCCTCGAAGGCGAGCAGGCACTGGATCGGCGGAATGCGTGGCGGGCTCATCGTGGCGCCATTGTCGGCTCAGCGGGGCCGGGTGCCACCGGCATGGCGGCGTGCCGGCGTGCTCGCCGCGGCGGTGTCAGGGGCCAAGGCCTGGACCTGCTGTTGCAGCTTGTGCAGCGCCCGGTCCAGGGCGCTGAGCTCCACGTCGCTGAGCCCGGCCACCAGCTCGCGGTTGTAGGCGGCGGCGCGGGCCAGCGCCTTTTCGTACATCTGCCGGCCGGACGCGCTGGGCAGCGCCAGCCAACCACGGGGGGCGGCCTGGCGTTCGATCAGCCCGCGCTGGCGCAGCGTGTGCAGCGCGCGCGAGACGCGCGGGCGGTCCAGCCAGCAGAGCTCGGCCAGGCGTGAGGGCGAGAGGCCGGGTTGTTCGGCCACCAGGGCCAGCAGATGCCATTCACGCCGGGTGATGCCCAGCTCGCCTTCGAAGATGCGCACCAGCGGCAGGCTGCTGGTGCGGGTGATGATGTTGAGCCGGTAAAGCAGCAACTCGTCGAGCCGCTGCGGTGTGTCCAGTCCCATGGGGGGTGCGGGCCTTGATTGTTTTCAACAACTGGGGCCGCCGATGTTAGGCTGGCTCGGCTCTTCCACGGAGGGGGATATCCAGGGGAAAGCCAGGGCGCGGCCCGCGCATCGAGGCGCCGGGCCGCGCCAGGTGTTCAGGGTCTGGCCAGCGTGACCGCAGCCAGCAGCAGCCAGCTGCTGTGCGGGATCCACTGCTCGACCCAGCGCCATTGGGCGTCATCAGGGCCGGGCGCGAAGGCGATGCCTTCGCCGGTCTCGCTGTCGACGGCGCCGGTGATGCCGTTGGACACGCCGCCCACATACATATCGCCGGCACTTTGCTGCACGGTGGGCGGATTCCTGCTGCCGAAGCCATACAGCATGCTGATGCCATAGGGGTTGCGGCCCAGCGTCCAGTCCAGCTGATGCTGGGCAAAGCGGGCCAGCTCGGGGGCCACGTCAAAGGCCGCGCCGGGCTGGGGCGCGAGGCGGCGCCCGGCCTCGACGGCGGCCACGCTCAGCGAGGCCAGCCGCGCGCTTTCGCCCTGCCACCAGTAGCCGGTCTCGTTCTGATGCGGGATGAAGAAGCCGTCGCGCACCGGCCCTTGCAGCGCGCCGTCCTTGAAGAGCCGGAACTGCTGGCGGGCATAGTCAAAGGGATTGGCGACCTTGCTGTTGAGCTGCAGCTGATGCGCCAGCGCGCCGGCCAGCGTGCGGCGCGCGCGCTCGGCGAGCGCGGCCTCGGGCTCGATATCGAGGTAATGCGCCAGGCTGATCAGCGGCAGCCCGGCCTCCACCGCGTGGTAGTAGGGGCGCTGGCCGGCGGCGTCGCTGCTGAAGCCGCCCTCGCTCGTTTGGCGTGCCATCAGCTGCGTCGCGCGCTGGCGCGCTGCGGCCAGATAGCGCGGCTGCTGGGTCGCGCGGTACAACTCGACGGCCGCCATCAGCGCGGTGTAGTCGTCGATGATGTTTTCCTGGCCATCGGCGCAGTACTGCGTGTTGGCGCTTTGCAGGTGCGTGAAGGCGCGCTCGGCATCGGCCAGATAGGCAGCACCGCTGAAGGCCCCCTGCTGGCCGCTGTGGCCGGCCAGTTGCGCGGCGCGGGCCAGGGCGGCAATCGCCATGCCGGCACCGGCCCGGTAGGCCGAGCGGTACTGGGCGGTGTAGCGGCCGTCCTCGCCCTCGTAGCCGACGACCATGCGCTCGGCTTTTTCGTCGCCCCATTTGTCGAACACCGTGGTGTAGAAATAGCCCTCGGCATCGAGCACGCGATGCAGATAGTCGGCGCCCCAGAAAGCTTCCTCGCGGGCCTGGCGCAACAGGCCGGCGCGCTGGTACAGCGCCGCGGCACTGTCGGCGGTATAGGCCAGCACCCAGGCGGCCAGCGAGGCCTGCTGCGGATTGAAGTGATTGGCGTAGCCGAGATGGGACAGGTATTTGCCGGTGTCGCCGCCGGCGTCGCGCCAGCCGCCCCAGACGTCGACGAAGCGCGGTGTGTCGAAGACGCGGATGTGGTGGTCCCTGGGGTCCAGGTGCCGGCTCTTGCGGAAGTACGCCAGCAACTGCTTGGCCGTGATGCGGAACAGGGCCTGGTCCTGCACCCGCACCGGCGCCGAGCGGACGCGCTGACCGCCAATCTCGACCTCGACGCGGTAGCTGCCCGGGCGTTGCTGCTCGGAAAAATCGATGGCGAAATAGCGCCGACCGCTGCCCCAGGCCTCGAAGGGTGGCAGCGCCTGCAGCGCACCGCTGGCCACCAGCTGGCCGTCGCGGTGGATGCGATAGCGGCCCAGGCCGCCATCCGCATCGCCGCGGTACTCGACCAGCGCCGTCTTCGGCCCCAGCCGATCCAGCGCCACCTGGTTCAGATGCAGTTGCAGCGGCGCCGACGGCAGGCTGACCGACACGGTGGTGAGCGCTGCAGCGGCCGGCTCACCAGCCTGAGCGGCGAGGGGGCTGAGGGCGCTGACGGTGGCCAGGGCCAGCAAGGCCGCGGCCGCGCGGGCGCTGGCGGGCCGGCGCAAGCTGCCGGGCAGGGTGAACAAACGGGAGGGAAGGGGCATGTATGGACTCGGTCAGCGGCTGGCGGGATCCCCGACAATAGCCAAGCCGATCAGTTCGTGTCAATAAATACAATCGATAGATGTAAATAAATTCTGCGAGAGTTGGCGGGCTCGCCAGGTCAGCCGCGAACAAAATGAAGAAGGAATCGGGAATGAGAAGCACGGGGCGTGGAGCCACCCAACAGTCGAGTGCGCCCTACAACCGGCGCGTGGTGCTGGATTTCATCCGCCAGCACGGCGCGGTGTCGCGCAAGGACATCGTCGACATGGTCTCGCTCAGCCCGCAGACGGTGGCCAATAGCACCAACGATCTGGAGGCCATCGGCCTGATCGTGTCGCGCCGGCTGAAGGCGGAGAAGACCCGTGGCCAGCCGCCAATTGCCTTCGAGCTGAATCCGGATGCCGGCGCCGCCATCGGCATCAGCCTGGAGCCCGGGCGGGCTTCGGCGGCGCTGGTCAATCTGGTCGGCGATGTGCGGCTGCGGGTTGATCGGCAGGTCGACACCGGCGATCGCAGCGCCATCCTCGCCGGCATGCTGGACTTGGTCAGCCAGCTGCGCAAGGCCTCGCGTGAACGGCTCTGGGGCATCGGCGTGGCGCTGCCGGGGCCGCTGGGGGCCACCGAGCTGAGCTTTGTCGGCCCGACGGCGCTGGAGGGCTGGGCCGATCTGTCGGTGCTCGACGAGCTGCGCGACATCACCGGGCTGCCGCTGTTCTACAGCGTTGACAGCGTTGCCGGTGCCCTCGGCGAGACGCTGTTCGGCGTGGCCAAGTCGCTGGACAACTTCTTCTATCTGCATTTCGGCCTGGGCCTGGGCGGGGCGCTGGTGGTCAACCGGGCGGCCTACCACGGTGCCAACGGCAATGCGACCGAGATCGGCCATGTGCCTCTGGTGCCCGGTGGCCGGCCCTGCTACTGCGGCAATGCCGGCTGCCTGGAGCGCTATCTGTCCATGCATTCGCTGGCCGAGGCCATGGGCGTCGACGACAAGCAGGTCTGGGCCCTGCCCATCGAGCAGCTGCTGCGCGAGGGCACAAATTCGGCCTTCACGGCCTGGTGTCGCGAGGCGGCCGAGCGCTTGCGCGACGCGGTCTGCCTGATCGAGAACATGCTGGACCCGCGCGCCATCGTCATCGGCGGCTCGGCGCCCAAGCCGCTGGTCGAGCACCTGCTGGCGCTGGCCCAGCCGCTGCGCCATTCGGTGCGCGGCGGCCTGGCCGGGGCGGGCGAGCCGGCCGAGCGCATCGTGCTGTCGCAGTGGCAGGACGACAGCTCCATCCTCGGCGCCGCCGTGCTGCCCATCTACGAAATGCTGTCGCCCCGGCTGGAGGTGCTGCAGCAGGAGCGGCGCACCGAGGTCGATGTCGCCGATCTGCTCGGCCATCCCGGCATCAAGTGATCGATAAATAAATACATCTACTGGATTTAAGTATTGACGCGGGACCATGCGCTGACCTACAGTCGGCGCCATGGACAGAGCACATCCGCACCTCAGCATAGTTGGCGACCTTGGCGTCGACCTGGTCATGGGCTCGATTGCCGAATGGCCCCAGGTCGGCACCGAGCTGATCCTGCCGCGCAGCGAAATGCGCGCCGGCGGCTCGGGCGCCAACACGGCCTTGGTGATGCGCCATCTGGGCCGCCCGGTGCAGCTGATCGCCGCCGTGGGCGACGACGACTTCGGCCGCTGGCTGGCCGCGCAGCTGCACGGCGTGCAGGCCGATCTGCAGACCTGCCGCAGCAGCACGACCTTGTCGGTGGGCCTGATGCATGCCTGCGGCGAGCGCAATTTCTTCACCACCCAAGGCCATCTGGAACTGATGGACGCCGCCCATGTGCGGGCACGGTGGCAGGCCCAGCCAGCCCCGAGGTCCATCGCCCTGTTCACCGGCAGCTTCTTGTTGCCGGGCCTGCGTGCCCAGTACGCCGAGCTCTTGCGCGAGGCCGCGCAGAACGGTTATCAGGTGGCGCTGGACACCGGCTGGCCCTCGCAGGGCTGGAGCGAGGCCTTGCGCGCCGAGCTGCGGCCCTGGCTGGCCCATGTCGATCATCTGCTGATCAACGAAACCGAGGCGCTCCATCTGGCTGCTAGCACCGAGCTGGACGCGGCCATGCGCCACATCGCGACGCTGCTGAAGCCGGGCGCCAGCCTGGTCGTCAAGGTCGGTGCCAAAGGGGCGATCGGCCTCAGCGCGGGCCAGCGCATCGAGCAGGGCGCCGTGCCGGCCCAGGTGTTTGACAGCATCGGCGCTGGCGACAGTTTCAATGCCGGCTACCTGGCGGCGCGGCTGCAAGGCGCCGACCTTGCGCAGGCGCTGGCCAGCGGCTGCCGGGTCGCGCAGGCGGTGCTGGCGCGCTTTCCCCGTGCCACCATTGCGCCCGGCGAGTTGGCGGCTTGTCTGCAGCCCGCCGCATTCAATGAGGTGGCCGCATGAAACAGCGCAGCCTGATCGTCGCCTACATCCTGCTGATCTGGTTCGTGATCTCCTTCGTCACCAACCTGATCGGGCCGCTGATGCCCATCATCATCAAGGACTTCGAGCTCAGCCTGGGCATGGCGGGCTTCCTGCCCTTCTCCTTCTTCCTGGCCTATGGCCTGATCTCCATCCCCGGCGGCATGCTGGTCGAGGCACGCGGCGCCCGCAGCACGCTGCTGCTGGCCTTTGTGCTGAACCTGCTGGGCTCGCTGGCGATTGCGATCAAGCCGGACTACGGCTTCGTCATTGCCGGGCTGTTCGTGATCGGCCTGGGCATGGCCTTGCTGCAGGTGGTGATCAACCCCTTGATGCGCACCGCCGGCGGGGAGTCGCACTTTGCCTTCTACTCGGTGATGGGGCAGCTGATCTTTGGCCTGGCCTCCTTCATCAGCCCCGAGGTCTTCAAGCTCTTGATGGAGCGGCCCGGCGCGGCCGAGGCGCGGCTGGTCTGGGTGGCGTTTTACTGGGCCTTTCTCGCTATCTTCATCGGCCTGATCCTGCTCAACCAGGCGCTGCCGATTCCCCGTGTGGAGTTGAAGGATGACGAGCGCGCCGGGGGCCTGGCCGCCTACCGCGATCTGCTGAAGCGGCGCGATGTCTGGCTGTTCTTCATTGGCATCGTGGCCTACGTCGGCACCGAGCAGACGCTGGCCAACTGGATGTCGCAGTTCCTCTCCAGCTATCACGGCTATGCCGCGACCGGCGAGGCGGCCGATGCGGTCGGACGCTTCTGGGGGCTGATGTCGCTGGGCTGCCTCTTGGGCCTGCTGCTGCTCAAGCTCTTCGATGCCCAGCGGGTGCTGGCCGGCTTCACGCTGGCGGCCATGGGCTGTGTGGCGCTGGCGCTGTTCGGCTCGGCGGCGCAGTCGCTGATCGCCTTTCCGCTGGCGGGCTTCTGTCTGTCGGTGATGTTCTCGGTGATTTTTTCGCTGGGCCTGAATTCGCTCGACCAGCATCACGGCGCGCTGTCCGGCATCTTGTGCAGCGGCATTCTCGGCGGCGCCGTGCTGCCGCTGCTGGTCGGCACGCTGGGCGATCACATCGGCCTGCGTCTGGCCATGACCCTGGTCTTCCTGACCCTGGCCTTCATTCTGAGCATCAGTGTCTGGGCTCGCCCCCTGGTGCGCAACGAGACGGTGCCCTGGCGGCAGCTGCTGGCCGCGCGCCAGCCCAAGCCCTAGCCGGGCTCGAGCACCAGCGAATTTCAGCCTTTCGTAGTTGACATGGTGCCGGCGCCAGACCGGCCTTCAAGATCAAAGGAGCAAGACGTGAAAGAGCATCCCACCCGCACGGGCTACAGCGCCATCGCTGCCGCCATTACCCTGCTGTGCAGCGCTGCGCTGACGACGGCAGCCCAGGCTCAGCAGAGCCAGCCGAGCGAGGGCGCAGAAGCGGCGACCGCCAAGACGGCCAAGCCGGCAGACAAGAACGAGCTCAGCGTGGTCATGGTCAATGCCACGCGTGTAACCAGCAGCCTCTTGCAGACGCCGGTGGCCGTCAGCGCGATGACGCAGGAGTCGCTCAGCCGCGAGGGCATCACCAATATGCGCGGCCTCTCCGGAACCGTCCCTAACCTGCAGATTGCGTCTGGCGCCGACTCCGGCGTGCAGATCAATATCCGCGGCGTCGGCTCGACCAATTTCACCGAGATCGGCGATCCGGCCGTCGGCCTGCATGTGGCCGGTCTGTACTCGCCGCGGCCGCAGGGCGCGCTGGCGCTGATGTTCGATCTGGAGCAGGTTGAGGTGCTGCGCGGCCCGCAGGGCACGCTGTTCGGGCGCAACTCCACCGGCGGCAGCGTCAACATCATTCCGGCCAAGCCCGAGTTCGGTTCCAGCTATGGCAGCGCCGAGCTGGACCTGGGCAACTACAACAAGCGCCAGCTCAACGTCGTGCACAACCTGGCGGTCAACGACAAGCTGGCACTGCGCGCCACCTTCAGCACGGTCAAGCGCGACGGCTGGATCAAGCAAGAGCAGGACTTCACCGACGTCAACATCCCCGCGCAGGGCTTTATTGGCGACGGCATTCCCGATGTGGACCAGCGCCGCAACGTCAAGGTGGACAAGAGCCGCTACTACTACAACCGCGATGAATGGGCGCTGCGCCTGGCCGCGCGGGCCAAGCTGAGCCCGTCGCTGGAATGGTTGATCAGCTATGAGCGCTTCCAGAACAACAGCGCCGGCGAGATCGCGCTGAAGGACTGCGAGCAGGCGGCCGGCACGCGCTTTGCCTGCCAGGGCGATCCCTGGGCGGTGAAGATCAATGTGCCGGGCAAGACGGACATGAATATGGACACCGTCCGTTCCGCACTGACCTGGAAGCTGAGCCCGAGCACGACGCTGGAATACGGCATGGCCTATGCGAATCAGCGTCGTTCACAAATCTCTGACGACGATGGCGGCTACCACCCGCTGCCGAGCCAGGTCGACATCCAGCTGCCGCTGGGCCATGAGGGCCAGAAGGGCGTCTGGCCGGTGCGGGACGAGACCTCGATCACGCTGGGCTCCAAGTACAAGTCCACCGTCCATGAGCTGCAACTGAAGCAGCAGTTTGACAATGTGCAGCTGGTCTCCGGCCTGTTCTGGATGCACGAGAAGAACGCGATCGACTATGCGCAGGAACAGCTGGTCACCGAGCCCTATGGCTTTGCCACCAGCCAGTTCTATCACCAGCCCGACCGCCAGATCGATGCCAAGGCCCTGTTTGCCCAGGCCGACTGGAAGTTCGCGCCAGGATGGACGGCGACCATAGGCGGCCGCTTCAGCCGTGACAGCAAGACCGATCGCGGCGGCCAGGTCTATGGCGGCTGGGATGGCGCGACGGACGCGTACTACAACGGGCATTACCACCCTGGCACCCCCGGCGAACCGGGCTTTCGCGCCCACAACGGCCGCGATCTGACCGAGGCGATGGGCCCGTTTGCCGGCGTCGACGCCTACAAGCAATGGGGCGATCCGGCCGGCAACGACCATTCGGAGAGCTGGAAGAAGTTCACCTACCGCCTGGGATTGGCCAATCAGCTGACGGCCAACGACATGGTCTACACCTCACTGTCGACCGGCTACAAGGCCGGCGGCTTCGGCGACAAGGACGACCGCTGCGGCGACAAGACCTGCGTCGACGGTCCGGCCGGCCCGCAGTACACCTTCTTCCCCTACAAGCCGGAGACGGTGACCAACTTCGAGTTCGGCTACAAGGGCATGATGCTGAACCGGCGCCTGAGCCTCTCGGCCACGGCCTTCTTCAGCATCTACAAGGACATGCAGGTCACCGGCGACTACTTCGCCAGCCGGGTCAAGATCGATGCCCCCTGCCCTCAGGACACCCCGACCTGCGACATCATCACCAAGTACCAGACCGTCAATGTCGGTCGGGTGACCATTCCTGGCATCGAGCTGGAGCTTGACTACAAGCCCTGGGCCGGTGCGCGGCTGGGCGGCTTCTTCGCCTACATCAACAGCAAGATGAAGGACTACCCGTCCTTCAGCGATGACTGGAACTGCGGCGTGCGCCGGGATGCCGGTGCGCCGGCCTGCCCGGAGCCCTACAGCGGACCCAACCGTGAGTTGGCCGGCCGGCAGATCTATGACATCACCGGCAATCACCTGCCGAATTCGCCCAAGTACAGCTTCGGCCTGAACTTCTCGCAGAGCTTCAACCTCGACAACGGCTACGAAGTCGTGCCCTGGGTGAACCTGAAGTGGCAGGACAAGATGTACTTCACCCTGCGCAATCTGGACAACCCGCACATCTCTGACGGCCAGAAGGCCTTCGCCAAGGTCGACCTGTCGCTCAAGTTGAACGCGCCCAAGCTCTGGCATGCCGAGCTCTATGTGCTGAATGCGACCAACAAGATGACCAAGAACTCGGCCGGGCCCTGGAACGGCAGCGTGCGCGCTTACTACAACGATCCGCGGATGATCGGTGTGCGCTTCGGCCTGGACTACTGAAGCGGCAGTGCCGGCAGCGCGGCGCTCAGTGGTGCTTGAGAAAGACCGTCAGCACGCCGGTATAGCCATAGAGCTTGTCGTGGGCGATCTCACCGGCGGCGAAGAAGCCGGTGAGAGGCACGTCGCCAAGCGCATGGCGTATCCATTGCAGCTCGGCCGAGGGGGCGCCGAAGTGGCTGCCGCCGCGGCCGGCGCAGCTGATGTAGAGCGCGCCGGCGATCGGCGAGCTGCCGTTGCTGGCCAGTGCGGCGCGGTCTTCGGCCTCGTCGCGCAACTCGGTGCAGATGCGCAGCAGGTCGCGTCGCGCGGCCTCCGGGTTGCGCTCGCAAAAGCTCAGCAGTTGGCCGACATGGAGTTGCTCGCCAACGGCCACCGCGCGTCGCGCGGGGTCTATGCCCATCAGATGGCGCACGGTCACCTCGGCGCCGTAGTCGCTGCGCCGCGCCGTGCCTTGCTGCGGCTCGCTGAGCCCGGCCAGGCAGCGGCGCAGGCGCGGCACCGCCTCGCGCAAATCGCCACCCGCGGTGGGCAGCGGCAGGGCCAGGTCTTGCAGCAGGCAGTCCAGCGCCGGCTGGCCATCCAGTTCGGTCAGCCACTGGCCCTCGCAGGCGCTGATGCGGCGTGTGGCGCCCAGGGCCTGGCAGCCCTGGCTGACCCGCGAGCTGATGCCGATGCCGGCGCCGAAGGCCACACCGGACAGCCCGCCATGCCAGACGCCATCGGCGATATGGATCGCCTGCTTGCGCCCGGCGGCCAGGCCGCCGAACACATAGCCGCTGCTGACATGGCCGGCCAGATCGGTGATCAGCGCCTGCAGATCGCTGTTGTTCGGGTCGCCATGGAGCTGAGCCAGCGCGGCCGGCCAATGGCCGAGCGGCTGGCGGCCTGAGAAGAGGTGAAACTGCTCGGCCGGCAGATCGGCCAGCATCAGGCTCAGCGCCGGCTCATCGAAATACTCGACCCCGCTGGCACAAACGCCAACGCCGGAAGCGCCCAGCCACTGCACCCCGGGCCAGCGTTGCTGCGCCTCGGTCAAAAGGCTGTCGGCGGCATCGACATAGGCCTCGGTCAGATAGAGCCAGCCGATGCTGGGCTGCCAACGTGAGCGCGGCCCCAGCGCAGCGCGCTGGGCCTCGATCTGCGCGCCCGCCAGCGCCAGCGCCAGATGAGCGTCCGGGTGGGTGGCGTGGGCGTGCAGGAACTGCGGCATTCAGCGGCTGCTGCTGCGCTTGCGCGGGCTGCCCTTTGCTGATGCGGCCGATGTGGCACCGCGGGCGGCGGGCTTGGGTGTCAGCGTCTTGGCGACGGTGCCGGCCATGCTGCTGGCCACGGCGCCAGGCACGGCGGCGGCCTTCTTCAGCGTTTCGCCGGCCGCATCAAAGCTCTGTTTGACGATGGCGCCGGCCAGGTTCTTGGCGGCATCGGTGGCCTGGTCCTTCATCGCGCTGGCGGCCAGCTGGGTGAACTGCTGGCTGAGCGCCGACCACCATTGCATCGGATCAACGGCCGGTGCCGCGGGCGCGGCCTCCTCGGCCTTGCTTTTTGTGGCGGCGGGCTTTCTGGCCTTGGGGGCCGGGGCGGCCATGCCGGGAACGCCGGGCAGACCGGGCATGGCGGAGAAATCCGGCGTCGGCACCTTCAGCGTTTCACTCAGCTCGGCCAGCGGCACATTCATCGACTTCAGCGTCGACAGTGTCATTCGCTGCACCTCCAGTGCCTGGATGGTGGCCCCCAGCATGCGGGCGTTCTGCTCCAGCCAGAATTGCACCGTGCGCAATTCCTCGATGCGCTTGGACAGCTCTTCGGGGTTCAAGGTCGGGGCGACCCACTGCCCGATGCCCGGCAGCGCGGCGCCGGCGTTCTTGACCAGGCCTTGCAGGAAATCAAATCCGGGAACGAACTTGGTGAAGCTGTTGTCGGCCATGCATCCTCCGGCGAGTGGTTCGGCGGTGTCGATGGTAAGCGCTGCGGCCACGGCTGCGGCGCGGATTTGGATCAGGGCAACAGCTGTTCGATCTCGAAACCCTGTTCGCGCAGCAGCCGTGGCAGCGCCTGCGGGCCACTCATATGCAGGGCGCCGACAGCAGCGAACACCGTCTGCCCGCCCTGATGCAGGGTGGTGATGCGCTGGGCGAGCAGGGGGTTGCGCTCATCGTTGAGCCGGCGCAATGCGGCGCGATCGGCCGGCGAGTCGGCGCAGCGGCACCAGCGTGGGTAGTCGGCCAGCTGCTTCAGATCACCACGGGCCCAGACCTCCGCCAGCCGCCGCACCGCCGGCCGCACCTGGCCTTGCTCCAGCTGCTCCAGCCCCTGCTGCAACTCGCTGCGGGCCAGTTCGGCCGAAGCAGGAATCAGCGCGCGCAGCTGCTCGGCGGCGTCTTCCAGCGCGACGATGGGCATCTTCTGCTGCTGGGCCCAGCGGCTCAGCATCGCCTCCTGGCCCCAGGTCGGGTCCAGACCATCGCGCTGCGCGGCGAGCACGGTGTAGGTGCTCAGCTGCATCAGCGGGTGCAGGGCGGCCAGTGCGCTGGCCGGCAGGCAGGCGGCCGTGGCCTGGGCGTCTAGCCGGGCCTGCAGCTTGCGGTCCAGTGCGAGCGGCTCGGCGTGGGCCGGCGGGGCCAGCAGGAGCTGGCGGGTGGCTGGGTCGTCGAGATCCAGCTCCAGCGCCAGCACCTCGCTGGCTTGCAGCGCCGCGCGCAGCTTGGGGCCGGGATAGGCCCAGGCCTGGCGGCCGATGTGCAGGCTGCCGTACAGATAGGAGCTGCGGCCGCCGCGGCTGATGCGCCACAGCAGGCCGCGATCCTTGGCCTCGGCGGCGAGTCGGCTCGCCTGCTCGGCGCTGGGCGCCGTGGCCTGCGGCGGGCAAGACCTGGCCCCGGCCGTCTGCGACACGAGGCCCAGCACAACCAGCAGCACGGCATTGAGGCCGCTGAAAAGCGCGCGGCGCAAGCGTTGTGGCCAGCCGACGTCGTGTCGCTGGAACATGGGTAGTGAGAGTCCTGTCATGCCGCTACGATGCCACAGTCGGCCTCGGCCTTACGCACCACCGCCCATGAAGAGTCTGTTCCATCTGGCGTTTCATGTCCGTGACCTGCAGCAGGCCCGCGATTTCTACGGTGGGCTCCTGGGCTGCCGCGAGGGCCGCAGCACCGAGACCTGGGTCGACTTTGATTTCTTCGGCCATCAGATTTCGCTGCATCTGGGCGAACCCTTCGCCAGCGCGCGCAGCGGCCGGGTCGGCGATCAATGGGTGCCGATGCCGCATCTGGGCGTGATCCTGGAGTTGCCGGACTGGCGGGCGCTGGCGCAGCGCCTGGTGTCGGCCGGCCAGGCCTTTGTGATGCCGCCGCAATGCCGCTTCGAGGGCCAGCCGGGCGAGCAGTGGACGATGTTCTTCCACGATCCCAGCGGCAATCCGATCGAGGTCAAGGGCTTCGCCTCGCTGCAGCAGGTCTACCAGCACTGACAAAAAAGCCCGGCGCATGCGCCGGGCTGATTCAGCTGGGCTTGTCGCCGGTGCTCAGAAGCGGTATTCGGCCGCCAGCTTCAGCATGCGGCCACGGACATCGGCGCGGTCGAAGGGGTAGTTGCCGCCGCGGGCCTGGTCAGCGGCGCGCAGATCCAGCGGGGGCCTTTGCGCGAACAGATTGAACAGGTGAGCCGACAGGCGCAGGCCCTTGAAGCCGGTGTAGGCAATGTCGTAGTCGAACTGCTGCGCCGACCCGACCCGGCACAGATCTGCCGGCCAGCCACGTGCCACGCAATCGGCCGCCGCATAGCCGCGATCATCATCGTTGGCTTCGAGTGATTGCCCGCTGCGGTAGACATGGCTTAGCGCATGGCTGAAGTTGCCGTGCTGCAGGCTCACGGTGTTGCGCAGCTTCAGGCGTTCATAGCCGTAACGTCCTGCCATATTGACGCTCCAGTCGCCGGTGCTGGCCAGCCATTGCTGGAAGTTCAGCAGGTAGCTGCCATCGAGGGTCCAGCCAAGCCGGCCGAAGCGGGTTGGCAGCGCGGCATTGATGGCCAGATCCAGGCCCGAGGTGCGGGTCTTGAACTGGTTCTCGAAGCGGTTGGTCACGCTCTGGATGCTGCCGACATAGGGGTGGGTCGCGTCGAAATACTTGGCGCGCTCCTGCGGGCTGATGAAACTGCCGTCGCGATTGGGATCGCTGTCGCGGCGCACGACGCCGGACGGCAGCGCGGCCTCCATGGCCAGCAGCTCATTCGGGTTGCGCATCGAGATCTCGTCCTTGCGCTCGATGTTGTAGTAGTCCAGCGCCAGGTTCCAGCCCCGATCGGGCGTGAACACCAGGCCGAGGCTGACCGAACGCGAGGTCTCGGGCTTCAGGTCCGGATTGTTCAGCGTCACCATATTGACGAAGCCATTGCACTCGACATTGACGGTGTAGCCGGCACGCCCCTCCAGCGCGGCGCGGGCCGGGTCGTTGGCGGGCAGGGCACTGGCCTGCGCATGCAGGTCGTTGGCCAGGGCCTGAGCGGCATCGCAGCGGCGCGGATCGCGCAGCGGCGGCGTGAAGGCGGACTTGGTCGAGGTGGCGCTTTCGGTCAGGTTGGGGGCGCGAAAGCCAGTCTCCAGCGCGGCGCGCAGCAGCCATTGCTTGCTCGGCTGGTAGCGCAGACCCAGCTTGGGCGAGGCATGGGCGCCGAAGCCGTCGAACTTGTCAACGCGGCCGGCGGCCTCCAGGGTCAGCTGGGCGGCCACTGGCAGGCTCAGCTCGGCGTAAATGGCCGCGGCATTGCGCGCGCCGTCCGAAACCGAGGTGCCCAGGCCGATGATGTCGCCGTGCTGGATGTTGTCGGTCGGGATGATCTTCATCGACTCATGGCGCAGGTCGAAGCCCGTGGCCACGCTCACCGCGCCGTGCTGCCATTGCGCCAGATCGCCGCTGAGCTTGCCGTCGACAAAGGTCTGGCGATTCTGACCGTCCCAACCCAACACCGGGAACAGGCGGGCCAGCACGTCGGGGCTGTTGGCCTTGCCGAGCTGGTAGCCGCCGGGCTTGTTGAAATAGTCCGGCGCCAGCGGGAAGGCGTTGTAGTCGCCGATCAGGCTCTTGAAGCCGCTGTCGCTGGCAAAGCCGCCCTGCTGGGTCAGCCGGGTCTTGCCGCCGGTGACGCCGACGGCCACCTCCCAGTCCATGCCCTGCCACACGCCCTGCAGGCCGGTCAGCGCGCGGTACTGCTCGCTGCGCAGCTGATTGGCGGTCGGGGCATCGTCAAAGGCGTAGTGCAGCTGGGCCTCGAACGGCGAAGGGTTCAGTGGGTGGCCGGCGGGTAGGCCACGGTTGGGCTGGAAGGTCAGCGGCGTGTTGGTGGCCGGGTTCAGCCAGCGGTAGGGCCACTGGATCGAGAAGGGGCGCTGTTGGTAGTCGTTGCGGGTGCGCGAGTACAGCACTTCGGTGAAGCCATCCAGCTCGGCCGTCGGGCGGTAGCGGGCGCGCAGCAGCAGATTGGCGCGCTCGGCCGCCGGACTCAGCTCGGCGCTGGCGAGATCGTCCTTCAGGCACAGGCCGTTCGGATTGAGCGTCTTGCAGCCGGGCAGGGCGTGTGGCGGGCCGTCCATCGGGAAGACATTGCCCGGCGCGTTGTAGTCCGTGTAGGTGGCCGGGCCGCCCAAGCCGGGGAAGATCTCTTTGTAGCGTGGATTGACCTCGCCGAGCAGGCGGCGCCAATCGGTCTCGGCCTTGCGGCTGAACAACTCGGCGTGGGCAAAGATGTTGAAGCCCTGTTTGGCCAGATCGCCTGTGCCAGCGCTCAGGCTGGCGCGGCTCTCAGTGAACTTGGCAGCGCCCAGGCCCTGCTGGCGCGAGGCCGAGGCCGCGACGCCTTGGAAGTCCTGGCGAGTGATGATGTTGATGACACCGGCCACCGCATCGGAGCCGTAGATGGCGGCGCCACCGGACTTGAGGATCTCGATCCGCTCGACGGCCTCGGCCGGCAGCGCGTCCAGATTGGTGAAGACCTCGCTGAAATCGGCCAGCGGATAGGGCGCGACACGGCGGAAGTTCAGCAACACCAGGGTCGATTGCTTGCCCAGATTGCGTTGCGAGGCACCGCTGGAGCCGCCGGCAAAGGAGTTGGCGCCGTCGACATCGGAGAGGCCGCTGCGCGGGGTGGCGCTGGACAGGCTGTTGAGCATTTCCTGCACGGTATTGGCGCCCAGGCGCTGCAGATCCTCGCGGCGCAGCACCTGGACCGGCGTGCTGCCTTCGTCGCTGGCGCGCTTGATGTGGCTGCCGGTGACCTCGACGCGCTCCAGCGTCTCGGCGCCGGCAGCTCGCGCCAGCGGGCTCAATGGCAGCAGGCCTGCACAGGCCAGGGCAATCAGATGGGGGCGTTGCTTGTGTAGTTTCATGGGGTGGGCAATCGGTGGCTCCAGCCCCCTGGCCGGTGACGCGCAAAAGCAGAGGCACAGCGGCGCCGGGCCCGGCGCATCTGGCGTCCAGTCCCATCTGCGCAGGCGTGGCGATGCCTCGGGGCATGAACAGACGTCAAACCCCAGGGCCTTGCATGGCTGCTGATGCTGGCGCGGCGCCAAGGACGGCAACGCCGCGCGCTCCTCGTCACCCGGGCGTCGGGCCTGGGTGTTCCTCTTGTGTTCTCGTTTTGATTGTTCCGCCCGCAGGGCTCTGCTCGGCCCTTGACGAACGGCACGCCTGTCCACGGAAACCGATTCCTGGTCAAGCTCTCGTGGAGCCCGACAATTACGACGCTGAACTAACGGCGTAGTGGAGTGCCTCAATGGGGTGATTCAGGCACTTCGAACGGCATCAGGGGACAGCAGCACTATGCCTGTGACGATGACCCGAGGGACAGGGGTCAAGTGCTTACGTAAGATTACGCAAGCTGGGCCGCTCCTGTGCGAGCAGCGGTTCAGCGGTGCGAAATTGGCCTCAGTGAGCGCGCCCGAAGCCAATGCTTCGGCGCTCACGCACCTCGGGTTTGACGCGGTGCTCGGCCTCCAGCTGGCTGAGGAAATCGTCAGGCTCCAGCACCTCGCCCAAGACCTCGCATTGCTGGCGCACCGCGGCAAAGTCGCCATGCGTCAGTGAGTCCAGCGCCAGCAGGCGTTCACGTTGCTCGGCCGTTGTTGGCGCCACCTCGCGCTCGAACATCAGCACGCGCTGCTCGGGGCGCAGCGCCTTGAAACGGATCTTGAAGGCAAAGCGGCGTAGCGCCGCCTCGTCCAGGTCTTCGAACAGATTGGTGGTGCAGATGAAGACGCCGGCAAAGCGCTCCATGCCGGCCAGCATCTCGTTGACCTCGCTGACCTCGTACTGCCGCTCGGCCATGCGCCGGCTGCGCAGAAAGCTGTCGGCCTCGTCGAGCAGCAGCACGGCGCCTTCCTGGGCTGCCGACTCGAACATCCGCGCCATGTTCTGCTCGGTTTCGCCGACGAATTTGCTGGCCAGATCACTGGCCTGGCGCACCATCAGCGGCCGCTGCAGCGCCTGCGCGATGTGTTCGGCCAGCGCGGTCTTGCCGGTGCCGGGCGGGCCGTAGAAACACAGATTGCCGCGGCTGCGCTTTTGCAGCGCGGCGACGATGCGTTTGATCTCGTAGCGCGATTCGCAGTTCAGCAGCTCCAGCGCGTATTGGGTGCAGCTGTGGCGCTCGCCGCGTTCGCGGGCCTGGTGGCCCAGCGCCTTGTCGGCATTGAGCAGCTGGCGGCTGATCAGCCCCTCGATCTCGCTGGCCTCCTGGCTGGCGCCGGCCAGCTGGGCAAAGCGCACGGCGGTGCGTATCTGTGCCGGCGTCAGGCCGCGGCGTTCACTGAGGCTCTTGGCGAACTCGGCGCTGACCGGCACAGCGCCCAACGCTTTCTGCACCAGGCCCAGCCGCGCGCCCGGCGGCGGCGACTTCAACTCCAGGTGGTACTGGAAGCGGCGGCGAAACGCTGGGTCGATCTGCTCGATGCGGTTGGTGACCCAGATCACCGGCACCGGATTGGTTTCCAGGATCTGGTTGACCCAGGCCTTGCCGCTGACCGAATTGGAGGTCGGCATTTCCAGTGCCGCATCCATCCGCGCCATCAGCTGCACGGTGTCGCTGGACAGCGGCGGAAACACATCCTCGACCTCGTCGAACAGCAGCGCCACATTGGCGCTGGCCTTCAGGAACACCTGGCTGATCTGCAGCGAGCGATAGCGGTCGCGGCCGGACAGCGAATTGCCATCGCGGTCGGCGTACTCCACCTCATAGAGATCCAGCCCGGCGCTGCGTGCCGCCACCTTGGCCAGCTCGGTCTTGCCGGTGCCGGGCGGGCCGTAGACCAGCACATTGACGCCGGCCTGGTGGCGCGCCACCGCATTACGCAGCAGCTGGCCCAGCAGCGTCAGCTCGGCGGCGACGAAATCGAAGTCGCTGGCCTGCAGCTCGCTGGGCGTGGCCGGACGGGTGAAGACGGCCATCAAATCCTGCGGGTCCTGGTACTCGCGCATCAGCACCGGCGGCAGCTGGTCGCTGACCTTCATCAGATCGGCCAGATCGGTGATGTTGTGTTCCGAGATCAGGTTCTCGACCATGCCGATGCGTTCCAGGCGCGAGCCGGCACGCAGGGCTTCGGCCACCTCTCGCTCATCGACCCCGGCCACGGCCGCGATCGCCGCAAAGGCCTCCTGGGCGGTGTTGACCTTGAACTCGACCAGCGCCCCGCGGAGCTCGCGCTGGTAGCGCGCCAGCGTGCCGTAGAGCAGGATGGCGCGTTCGGCCGGATTGAGCTGCAGCAGCTGGCCCAGCGCCGCGATGTTCTTCTCGACCAGGGTGGACTGCTGCTTCAGTTGGCGGTCCAGCGCCTCGCAGGTGGTGGCCAAGAGGGCCATCATGTCCTTGGGCGCGTCCTTGACGTATTCATCCAGATAGAAGAACAGCGTTGCCTCGGCAAACGGGCCGTTCCAGACACCGTAGCGATCAAGAAAGGCCTCGTCGCTCAGTGTTTCGTGGCGCGCCCACAGCTCGTTGTTCTGGCAGCGCAGCGCCAGATAGGCGCGCAGCCGGGCCAGCACACGCACCGGCCAGACCAGGTGGCGGCCGGTGAAGGACAGCAGGCCATTGAAATCGCGCCGCAGATTGAAGCGGCTGGCGTGCTTGACGGTCAGCGTCAGCACAAAGTGCGAACACATGAGATCCATCACCGGGGCCTCTTTCAGACCGGGCGATGTCAGCACACGTGTGTCAGCCAGACGCTTGACCATAGGCAACTCCCTGCGGGTTGAGCCCGATCTTGGCTCAGCGTCAACGCAAGGACAAGTGCTCTGCTCTTGTTGTCAGGCGCATTTGCACTTTCCCCCGCTATTCCGGCGATCGCCGGCGATCCGCTGCGATGATCTGAAATTGCCGGCGGCAGGGTGATCCCTCCGCGTTTCAGTGCATCACGACCGGTTGCTGGCCCATGCTGGCGAAGCGTTCGATGAAGTCATCGAGGTCTTCCTCTGAAGGGTCCTGCTCGATCAAGGCCTCGACGCCTTCCTGAAAGGCCTCGGCCAGTGCGCCCTCGATGAAGATTTCCTTGCGGGCGAATTTGTCGACGATCTCGAAGCCCCCACGATTCAGCGGTGGGTGGCTTGCCGTGCCGTCCGGGCGCAGTGCCTCGACCGGCACATCAAACTGCACCACGACAAAACTGGGGGAGTTGTAAAGCATGTGCATGATGTACTCCTGAGTCCAGCATCTGCGGTCAGCGGCACCAATCTCAAGGGAGTCCGGTGCCACTTCTGAACCTGCCGCGAACAAATAGTGGCAGAAAGCGTGGCTGATCGGGGCTTGCTGCGGCGAGATTCGTCGTAGATGCGTCACAAGATCACGGCTTTCGACCGCTTTTTGCCGCTTTCTGCAGCAGCAGTCCCCGCGTTCAGGGGGCTGGCGTCTGCAGTTGCAGCTCCCAGCGCTCTTCATCGCCCACGCTTTGGCGTACGCGCGTCGGCAGGAAGTGGCGTGCCGGGTCCAGCCAGACGTCAAGCCGCGCATCGAAGGGTCCCATGGCTTCACGGCTGAAATGCCAGAGCCCGTCGGCCTGGCTGCCCTCGAAGCGGAACAGCCACAGCAGCGGCGGCCCGCGCAGCGCCGCCACATTGAGCACCAGCTGTTGGCCGGGCTGCAGCCGCTCGGGCGCGGCGGCGACCATGGCCGGCAGCTGCAGCCACCAGGACAGCCGGTCCTGCACGCCCTCGGGCAGCGGATGCAGCGCACGGTGGCCCGAATAGCTGATCAGCCCTTCGTCACGGCGAAAATTGATCGCCTGGCGATCTTGGCCCTGGCGCTGCATCGCAAAGCGCTCCGGCAGCAGGCCCTCGGCGCGCACCAGGCCCTCGCTGCGCCAGTCCGGCAGGCGCCGCCCGGGCAGCTCGCGCTCCAGCCGCAGCTGGTAGCGGCCCTCGCTGATCTGCCAGCTCAGGCGTGCCGTGCCCAGCTGGCCGGCCTGTTCCAGCGTGTAGTCCAGGCTGCCCTCGGGCAGGGACTGGACGGCACTGGCCAGCAGCGGCGGTGCGTTCAGCAGCTCGGGCGGGGGCGCGGCACTGGCGGCGGCTGGCGGCGGTGTGGCGGCTGGTGTGGACTTTGGTATGAGTGGCGCCCGGCTGATGGGCAGTGGCGCCGTCGCGGTCTGAGCGTCGGGCTCTGGCCGCTTGGCTTCGACGTTCAGCTGCCGGGTCTGCATGGCCGGCAGGCCGGCCAGGGCCAGCGGCGGACGCGGGCTGGGGGCCAGCAGCCAGAGATGCAGCAGCGCGGCAGCACCCAGGGCCAGCAGCCAGGCGCGCAATTTTGGAGCTCGCAGTCGATGTGGATGCATCCCGGCCATTGGACAATGCTGCCATTGCTTTGAATGGTCAGCCATGAAACTCGCCACCTACAGGGACGGCTCCCGCGACGGCCATCTGGTTGTGGTCTCGCGCGATCTGAGCCAGGCCCATTACGCCACCGGCATCGCCACCCGGCTGCAGCAGGTGCTGGACGACTGGAATTTCCTCGCGCCGCAGCTGGAAGAATTGTCCATCACGTTGAACCATGGCCGTGCCCGCCATGCCTTCGCTTTCGAGCCACAGAAATGCATGGCGCCCTTGCCGCGGCCGCTGCTCAGTGCGCTGGGCCAGGCCTGGCCCGCCCACGGCGAACGGCTGGCAACGCTGCGCGGCGAGGCGGCTGCGGCTGAGCCGCCGCTGCGGTTCCTGTCGCCGTTATGGCTGGGGGCCACCGAGCCGGTGCGCCTGGCCAGCGAGGTAATGGGCATTGATTTTGCGGCCGAGCTGATCGCCATCTGCGGCGATGTGGCCCAAGGCGTCACCGCCGAGCAGGCGCTCGAAGGGGTGCGCCTGCTGGGTCTGGGCAGTCGCTGGTGGCTGCGTCAGCTCGATGCCGGCGATGCGGCACTGTGCCAGCCGCTGGCCAGCCAGGCGCCGCTCTTGGTCACGCCCGATGAGCTGGGCGAGGCCTGGAAGGGCGGGCGCGTGCTGCTGCCGCTGCAGGCGATGTGGAACGGCCGCAAGATCGGCCAGTGCGAGTGCGGCAGCGATATGGACTCCCATTTCGGCCAGCTGATCGCCCAGCTCGCCCGGCTGCGCGCGCTGCCGGCCGGCAGCCTCGTTGCCGCCGGCCCGGTCAGCAACCGTGAAGCCTCGCGTGGTGTTGCAACGATCGCCGACAAGCGGGCGCTGGAAATCGCCAAGGACGGTAGCGCCAGCACCGAGTACATGAAGTTTGGCGACAGCCTGCGCCTGGAGATCAAGGGTCGCGATGGCCTGAGCGTCTTTGGCGCAATCGACCAGGATGTCGTCTCGCTGCACGAGCCCGTGGAGCCGCCGGCTCCTGAAGCGGAGGCCGCATGAGCGCTGTGAAGCAAGGCTGTTCCATCATCATCGACACCGATCCCGGTCAGGACGATGCGGTGGCGATTCTGCTGGCCCTGGCCAGCCCGCAACTGGACCTGCTGGGCATCACCACGGTGGCCGGCAATGTGCCGCTGGCGCTGACCAGCCGCAATGCGCGCATCGTCTGCGAGCTGGCCGGGCGTCCCGACGTCAAGGTCTTTGCCGGCGCCGACGCCCCGCTGAAGCGCCCGCTGGTGACGGCCGAGCACGTGCACGGCAAGACCGGGCTGGACGGCATCACGCTGCCGGCGCCGACGATGCCACTGCAGCCCGGCCATGCGGTCGACTTCATCATCGAGACGGTGATGAGCCGCCCCGCCGGCACGGTGACACTGTGCCCGCTGGGCCCGCTGACCAATATCGCCCTGGCCCTGCAGCGCGAGCCGCAGCTGGCCGCGCGCCTGCAGCAGATCGTGCTGATGGGCGGGGGCTGCTTCGAAGGTGGCAACATCACGCCGGCCGCCGAATTCAATTGTTATGTTGACCCCGAGGCGGCCAAGCTGGTGTTTGCCAGCGGCGTGCCGATCACCATGGTGCCGCTGGACTGCACCCACCAGGCGCTGACGACGCCGGCGCGCATCGCGGCGATCCGCGCGCTGGGCACGCCGCTGGCCGAGACGGTGGCCTGCTGGTTGGAGTTCGCCGAGCGCTTTGACGAGGCCAAGTACGGCCAGCAGGGCGGGCCGCTGCACGACCCCTGCGTGATCGCCTGGCTGCTGGCACCGGAGCTGTTCAGCGGCCGCGACTGCAATGTCGAGATCGAAACCGACAGCGCACTGACGCTGGGCATGAGCGTGATCGATTGGTGGGGCGTCAGCGGCCGGCCGCGCAATGCCCATGTGCTGGGTGGCGTCGATGCCGATGGCTTCTTCGCCTTGATCACGGCGGCGCTGGCTCGACTCGGAGGGCGCGGTGGCTGATGAACTGAACTTCCGGCTGGCCACGGCCGACGATCTGCCCGCGGTGCTTGATCTGCTGGTCGCCGCTGGTATCGATGAGCGCGAGGATCTGGAGCTGGATGGCGCGCTGGCCATCTGGCCGCTGATGCAGGCGCGTGGCGCCGAGCTCTTGCTGATGGAGCAGGGCGAAGGGCCGGAGCGCCAGCTGCTGGGCACGCTGACGCTGTACATCCTGCCGCTGCTGGCGCACCGCCAGGCCAGCGAGGCGCTGGTCGAGGATGTGGCGATTGCGCCCGAGGCGCAGGGCCGCGGGCTCGGCCGTCGGCTGATCCAACATGCGATGCAGCGGGCCAGCGCGGCCGGCTGCTACAAGCTGGTACTCAGTTCCAACCAGCGCCGTGTCGAGGCCCATGCCTTTTACGAGCGGCTGGGTTTTGAGCGACATGGCTTCAGCTTTGTGGTGCCGCTGGACGCGACGCGCGGCTGATGGTTCGGATGGATTGAGAGGCTGAACGATGAAACGACGTCACCATTTGATGCTGGGCCTGCTGGCACTGTTTGCATTGCCGGCGATGGCGCTCAGCGAGGGCGATGCCGCCAGCGGCGTACGCGCAGCGCTGGAGCGCGGTGCGGCGTCCGCCGTCAGCTCGCTGGGCCGCAACGACGGTTTCCTCGGCAACCCGGCCGTGCGCATCGAGTTGCCGGGCGCGCTGAAGGACGCCGCCCGGCTGCTGCGCGCGACCGGCCAGGGCCGCAAGCTCGATGAGCTGGAAACCGCGATGAACCGGGCCGCCGAACAGGCCGTGCCGCAAGCGCGCACGCTGCTGGTGTCGGCGGTGCGCTCGATGAGCGTGGAAGACGCGCTGCAGATCGTGCGCGGCGGCGATGACGCGGTGACGCGCTTCTTTGAAACCAAGACCCGCGCCCCGCTGGCGCAGAAGTTCCTGCCCATCGTCACCCGGGCGACCGAAAAACAGGCCCTGGCCGACAAGTACAACGCCGTGGCCGGCAAGGCCGCCGGCCTGGGGCTGCTGCGCGGCGAGGATGCCAATCTGCAGCAGTACGTCACCGAACGGACGCTCGATGGCATGTACCGGATGATTGCCGAGGAAGAGAAGAAGATCCGCCAGGATCCGATCGGCACCGGCAGCGCGATCCTGAAGAAGGTGTTTGGCGGGTGAGGTCTGCCCGTCAGCAAGACCCGCTGCCGGCCGGGGCCGACGTCATTTCCTACAATGCGGCCATGAACGCCACCACCGCCTCCACCGCCCCGCGCTTCACGCGCGGCAGCCAGCTGCCCGACATCCTGCAACAACGCATCGTCATCCTCGACGGCGCGATGGGCACGATGATCCAGCGCTACAAGCTGGGCGAGGCCGATTTCCGCGGCGCGCGCTTTGCCGCGCATGGCAAGGATCTCAAGGGCAATAACGATTTGCTGCCAGTGACCAAGCCCGAGGTCGTGCAGGAGATTCACGAGCAATACCTGGCCGCTGGTGCCGACATCATCGAGACCAATACCTTTGGTTCGACCTCGGTGGCCCAGGAGGACTACGGCCTCGAGTCCATCGCCTACGAGATGAATGTGGCGGCGGCCCGCATCGCCCGGGCGGCCTGCGACAAGTACAGCACGCCCGACAAGCCGCGCTTTGCTGCTGGCGCCTTGGGGCCGACGCCGCGCACGGCCAGCATCAGCCCCGATGTCAACGACCCCGGCGCCCGCAATGTCGATTTCGACACCTTGCGTGCCGCCTACTACGAGCAGGCCAAGGGCTTGCTGGACGGCGGCGTCGATCTCTTTCTGGTCGAGACCATCTTCGACACCCTGAACGCCAAGGCGGCGATCTTTGCGCTGGACGAGCTGATGGAGGACACCGGCGAGCGCCTGCCGGTGATCATCTCCGGCACGGTGACCGACGCCTCCGGCCGCATCCTCTCGGGACAGACGGTGACGGCCTTCTGGCACTCGGTGCGCCACGCCAAGCCGATCGCCATCGGTCTGAACTGCGCGCTGGGCGCCACGCTGATGCGGCCCTACATCGAGGAACTGGCCAAGGCGGCAGGCGCCACGGCGGTCAGCTGCTACCCGAATGCCGGCCTGCCCAACCCGATGAGCGACACCGGCTTCGACGAAACGCCGGACGTCACCGGCCGGCTGATGGAAGAGTTCGCCAAGAGCGGCTTTCTGAACATTGCCGGTGGCTGCTGCGGCACGACGCCGGCACACATCGCGGCGATTGCGGCCAAGGTCTCGGCCTACCAGCCGCGGCCCTGCGGCCACAAGCTGTTCAGCGATCTGGTCGCTGCCTGAGTTCAGATCACCTTCAGCAGCTTGTCCATATTGACCAGCAGGCGCAGCTCATGCGGCGCCAGGCTGGCGGCAATCGCCTGTGAGGCGAGCCGGGTGTCGCGCGGCACCGGGCTGCTCAGCGGCGCGCCGCTCTTGCCCAGCAGGGCCGCCACCAGGGGATCGGTGGCACTGTGGCCGCGCTTGACGACGATGCCGACCTCGCCATTGGCCAGACGCACCAGGCTGCCGGGCGGGTAGAGGCCAATCATCTTGATCAGCGCGGCGCCGGCCTCGTCGGGCTGCTGCATCTCATCAAGAAAAACGGCCCGGGCCGCCGAGGCGCCGGGCAGGGCCTTGCGCGAGCGACGCGGCGCCAGCCGGGCGCCAAAGATGTCGATGCGGCGCAGCAGGCGCGCCAGCTGCTCGGCCGGCGTGCGCGGCGCCAGCGGCCCCGGGCCGGCCTCGTGATGCAGGCGTACCGCGCCCAGCCACAGCTCGCTGATCACGCCCTGCTGGCGCAGCAGCTCGGCGCTGCGGTCGCCGTGGCCCAGCAGATCGCGGCGCTGCGCCGGGCTGGGGCTGTCTTCCTGGGCGGCCATGCGGTCCTGCTGGGCGCTGAGGCTCAGGTTCATCGTCAGTGCCGCGCGGGTCAGCGCCTCGCGCCAGTCGGCGGGCCAGCCGAGCTGGCGGGCGCTCAGATCGGCCAGCATCAGGCAGAGCAGGGCATGGCGTGAGCTGTAGTTCTGGTGGTCCTGGCTGGCGTCGTAGATCAGCAGCGTCAGCACCGCGTCGGGGTGCTGCTGCAGCCGGGTCAGCGCGCTGTCGTGCAACTGCTCCAGCCGCTGCACAAAGGTCTCGCGCGCCGGGTCACGCAAGAGGGTGTGCGCATGCAACTGCAGATCGGCCCAGGCCGCGGTTTCGCTCAGCTCGACCGGGCGCGGTGCGCGATCGGGTTTGAACTGCGCCTCGGCCTTGGCGATCTCCGACAGCGAGGCGCCCTGGTGCATCAGCGTGTCCATCCGGTGCAGCTGGGCGCGCTGGTACTCCTTGGTCTCGTGCGCCAGCACATAGGCGCCGCGCTCGATCAAGGCCTGCACCTGGGGGGTGTTCTGCAGCGTCTGGCCGCTGGCGAACAAGAGCTTGCCCTCGGCGTCGCGGACGGAAAAGGTCAGCACCTGGCCGACGCGCAGGCTGTTGGGCGGGAGATGTATCAGGTCCACGGGAGGCAGGGCAGAGCGTATCCAGTTCTTCGGCGGTTCCGAGTATCGGCTTGAGCGAAGCCTGGCTTGCCCAGCAAAATCCCGCGGCTTGGCAAGCCTCGGCGTAAAATCCGCCACGGTTCGAGGAGCGTTGCGATGGCCTGCGTCAGCAGTGGCCGCCAGGCTCGGACCGCATCGGGGCCCGAGGCCCTGATTCTCAACGACGCTCACCGAGCTCCAGATTTCTCCTGTGGCCGCGGTGAGTTGCGCGGCCCACTCTCTTTGCCCGAGGCCGCCATGACCGTACAAGCTCAAGCCCATTCCCAGACGAAGCCGCCGGCGATGAAGCTCTCCGGGCTGGAACCGGTGCTGATCGGCGAGGGCTCGCTGTTCGTCAATATCGGCGAGCGCACCAATGTCACCGGCTCCAAGGCCTTTGCCCGGCTGATTCTGAATGGCCAATTCGAGGAGGCGCTGGCGGTGGCGCGCCAGCAGGTCGAGAACGGCGCCCAGGTGATCGACATCAATATGGACGAGGCCATGCTGGACAGCAAGGCGGCCATGGTGCGCTTTCTGAATCTGATCGCCTCCGAGCCCGAGATCGCCCGCGTGCCCATCATGATCGACAGCTCCAAATGGGAGGTCATCGAGGCGGGCCTGAAGTGCATTCAGGGCAAGGGCATCGTCAATTCGATCTCGCTGAAGGAAGGCGAGGCCGAGTTCCGCCGCCAGGCCAATCTGGTGCGCCGTTATGGCGCCGCCGCCGTGGTGATGGCCTTCGACGAAAAAGGCCAGGCCGACACCTTCGAGCGCAAGACCGAGATCTGCGCGCGCGCCTATCGCATCCTCGTCGATGAGGTCGGCTTCCCGGCCGAGGACATCATCTTCGACCCCAATATCTTTGCCATCGCCACCGGCATTGAGGAGCACGACAACTACGCGGTCGACTTCATCAACGCCACGCGCTGGATCAAGCAGAACCTGCCCGGCGCCAAGGTCAGCGGCGGGGTGTCGAACGTGAGCTTCAGCTTCCGCGGCAATGACCCGGTGCGCGAAGCCATCCACACCGTCTTCCTCTACCACGCCATCCAGGCGGGCATGGACATGGGCATCGTCAACGCCGGCATGGTCGGCGTCTATGACGACCTGGAGCCGGTGCTGCGCGAACGCGTGGAGGATGTGGTGCTGAACCGCCGGCCCGACGCTGGGGAACGGCTGATCGAGGTGGCCGAGAGTGCCAAGGGCGCGGCCAAGGACGATTCCGCGCGCCTGGCCTGGCGGGCCGGCAGCGTGGACGAACGGCTCTCGCATGCGCTGGTCCACGGCATCACCGACTTCATCAACGAAGACACCGAGGAGGCCTACCAGGCCATCCTGGCCAAGGGCGGCCGGCCGCTGCATGTGATCGAAGGCCCGCTGATGGCCGGCATGAATGTGGTCGGCGATCTGTTCGGCCAGGGCAAGATGTTCCTGCCCCAGGTGGTCAAGAGCGCTCGCGTGATGAAGAGCGCGGTGGCCCATCTGGTGCCCTATATCGAGGAAGAAAAGCGCCAGCTGGCCGCCGCCGGCGGCGACGTGAAGCCCAAGGGCAAGATCGTCATCGCCACCGTCAAGGGTGATGTGCACGACATCGGCAAGAACATCGTCACCGTGGTCTTGCAGTGCAATAACTTCGAGGTGGTGAATATGGGCGTGATGGTGCCCTGCCAGGACATCCTGGCGCGCGCCAAGGTCGAGGGGGCCGACATCATCGGCCTCTCCGGCCTGATCACGCCCAGCCTGGAAGAGATGCAACACGTGGCCGCCGAGATGCAGCGCGACGACTACTTCCGGATGAAGAAGATCCCGCTCTTGATCGGCGGGGCGACTTGCAGCCGGGTTCACACCGCGGTGAAGATCTCGCCGCATTACGAAGGCCCGGTGGTCTATGTGCCCGACGCCTCGCGCTCGGTGGGCGTCTGCTCCGACCTGCTGTCCGACGAACGGGCCAGCCGCTTCATCGACGAGTTGAAGAGCGACTACGACAAGGTCCGCGAGCTGCATGCGAACAAGAAGCAGACCCCGTTGGTGCCGCTGGCCGAGGCCCGTGCCAACAAGGTGCAGCTGGACTGGGCCGGCTACACGCCGCCGGAGCCCAGCTTCATCGGCCGCCGCGTGTTCAAGAACTACGATCTCGCCGACCTGGCTCAGTGCATCGACTGGGGCCCGTTCTTCCAGACCTGGGACCTGGCCGGCCCCTTCCCGGCCATCCTGAAGGACGAGATCGTCGGCAGCGAGGCGCAGCGGGTGTTCAGCGACGGCAAGCGCATGCTGCAGCGCCTGATCGAAGGGCGCTGGCTCAGCGCCAACGCGGTCTTCGGCCTCTACCCCGCGGCGCAGGTCAATGACGACGATATCGAGATCTACCGCGACGAGAGCCGCAGCGAGGTGCTGATGACCTGGCGCGGCCTGCGCATGCAGTCGGAGCGCCCGGTCGTTGATGGGGTGAAGCGACCCAACCGCTGCCTGGCCGACTATGTGGCCGCCAAGGGCGGGGTGCCCGACTATGTGGGCCTGTTTGCCGTCACCGCCGGCATCGGTTGCGACAAGAAGGAAGCCCAGTTCCTGGCCGATCACGACGACTACTCCGCCATCATGCTCAAGGCCCTGGCCGACCGGCTGGCCGAGGCGCTGGCCGAACGTCTGCATCAGCGCGTGCGCCAGGAGTTCTGGGCCTACGCGCCGAACGAGGCGCTGAGCAATGAGGCGCTGATCGCCGAGCAGTACCGCGGCATCCGCCCGGCGCCGGGCTATCCGGCCTGCCCGGATCATCTGGTCAAGCGCGATCTGTTCCGCGTGCTGGCGCCCGAGGAAATCGGCATGGGCCTGACCGATGCGATGGCGATGACGCCGGCCGCCAGCGTCAGCGGCTTCTACCTGGCGCATCCTGAGGCGAGTTACTTCAATGTGGGCCGGATCGGTGAGGATCAGCTGAAGGACTGGGCGGCGCGCTGCCAACTCGATGAGCGCGAGGCTGCGCGCGCGCTGGCGCCGCAGCTGGGTTGATTGACCCTGAACGAAAGCCACCCGCTCCGCCAATCGCCCGTCTTGCCATGTTGCCAAACAGGCGTTTACAAGTTCCCGACTCTGCTTGCAGCTTTGCGTGGTGCTACATGGCATGCTTGGATGCTGATCTGCAGGCTGTCTTCGCTTGATTCTCCGCCCCTCCGAGGGCCGGGTGTCGGGGCCGGTGGCCTGGTTCCGTGGAGTATTTGAAATGCGCTTTCCTCTTTCTGCCAGCCAGAGTCTGGCCGCCGGTCTGGCGGTGGTCGTGATCGTCGGTGGGGCCTATGCGCTGGGCCGTGCACAGTCCGGTGGCGCGCTGCCGATGTCCGACAGCCAGGCCGCCTCGCTGCCCGCTTCGGCGGCGCAAAGCAGTGCCAAGAAGGCGGCTGCGCCTGCGTTCAAGGCATCGGGTGATGCCCGACTCTGTGATGAATGCGCCCGCGTCGTCGAGGTGCGGCAGGAAGAGCGCAAGGGCAAGGCCAGCGGTCTGGGCGCCGTTGGCGGCGCGGTGATCGGCGGTCTGCTGGGCAATCAGATCGGCGGCGGCACGGGCAAAAAGCTGGCCACCGTCGGCGGCGCCGTGGCCGGCGGCTATGCCGGCAATGAGATGGAGAAGCGCAGCAAATCGCATCACGTCTGGATCGTTCGCCTGAGCCACACCGATGGCAGTACGCAGACGCTGGAACGCGAGCATGACCCACAGCTGCGCGTCGGCGATGTGGTGCTGGTGCGCGACGGCCAGCTGCAACGTCAGCCATGAAGCGCACGGCCCGTGCCGTCGCACTGCTGGCCGGCCTGCTGGCCGCCGGCAGCAGCCAGGCCCAGCAGCAAGTTTTTCTCGTTCGCCACGGCGAGAAGCTCGATGCGAGCAGCGACAGCCCGCTATCGCCGGCCGGTCTGGCCCGTGCCGAGCGCCTGGCCGAGATGCTGGCCGGCAGCGGCATCCGCGCCATCTATTGCAGCGAATACCAGCGCACCCGGCAACTGGCCGAACCGCTGGCACGGCGCCTGGGCTTGAGCGTGATCGTTGTGTCGGCTCGTGAACCACAAAAGCTGCTTCAGCATTTGCGCAGCCATGGCGGCGATGAGGCCGTGCTGGTCGTCGGCCACAGCAACACGGTGCCGGCGCTGATCCAGGCGCTGGGCGTGGCACAGCCACCAGCGATTGCCGAGGACCAGTTCGATCAGCTCTTCCTGCTGGTGCCCAAAGCTGGCGAGGCGCCGGTGCTGGCGCGGCTGCGCTACTGAAACCGTGCAGCGGTTACGGCACGGTTTCCAGGGGAAGCCAGACTAGCCGCTGTATACGAGCGGCCAGATGATGATGCGGCCAGTAGTCGCCTGCTGATCAGGCCAGCTTCTTTGCTGGTGATGATCCAGTGGCACTGACGCGGGGCGCGCGCAAGTTCGCCCCTTCCTTCTCGCCTTGCATCGCATCGCTATCACTCTGCGGCTGCTTGGGCGGCGAGCGTCAGGTGGCATCGCAGTATTCGTCCTGGCCGGGCCAGGTTCGTCATCAGCCTTGCTGCCGTTGCCGATGTCTAGTTCCCCTTCTTTGCCCTACCGCCCTGATATCGACGGCCTGCGTGCGCTGGCCGTGCTGCCGGTGATCCTGTTCCACGCCGGTTTCAATGGAATTCCGGGCGGTTTCATCGGCGTCGATGTCTTCTTTGTTATTTCCGGCTATCTGATCAGCAGCATCCTGCTGAAGGAGCTTCAGCAGGGGCGATTTTCGCTGCTGCACTTTTACGAACGCCGGGCCCGGCGCATCCTGCCGGCGCTGTTGCTGGTCTTGCTGTGTTGCCTGCCCCTGGCGCTGCTGCTGCTGCTGCCGGATGAGTTGAGGCGCTTTGGCCAGAGCCTAGCGGCGGTGGCCCTGTTTGGCTCGAACTTCTATTTCTGGAGCACGACTGGCTATTTCGAGCCGGCCGCCGAAACGCTGCCGCTGCTGCACAGCTGGAGCCTGGCGGTCGAAGAACAGTTCTACATCGTGCTGCCGCTGGCCCTGGCTGCCGGCTGGCGCTGGCAACGCGCGCGGCTGCTGCACTGGACGCTGGGCTTGGCGCTTGTGTCGCTGGGCCTGGCGCAATGGAGCAGCCAGCTGCACCCGCAGGCCGGCTTCTTTCTACCCCACACCCGGGCCTGGGAACTGCTGGCCGGCACCGCGCTGGCTGTGAGCCCCACCGGCGCCCTGGCCGCATTGCAGCAGCGTCGCTGGGTGCGTGAACTGGTGGCCGCAGCGGGCATGCTGGCGCTGGTGCTGGCCGCGCTCAGCTTCGACTACCGGACGCCGACGCCCAGCCTGTTCACCCTACTGCCGGTGTTGGGCACGGTGGCCTTGCTTGCCTGCGCCGAGCAGACCTGGGTCGGGCGGCTGCTGGCGATACGGCCGATGGTCGCCGTTGGCTTGATTTCCTATGGCGCCTATCTGTGGCATCAACCGCTGTTCGCCTTTGCGCGCATCGCGTACCTGGGGCAGGCACCACAGCCGGTGATGCTGGGCCTGGCGCTGCTCTCGCTGCTGTTGGCAACCCTCACCCTGCAGCTGGTCGAGCGGCCGCTGCGCCATGCCTCGCGTGGGCAGCGCCGGCCCGGGCCGGCTGCCGCGGCGCTGGCTTTGCTGGTGCCGCTCTGCCTGGGACTGGGCGTTCAGCAGGCAGAAGGCTTCCCGGGTCGCATGCCCACTCACTATTTGCAGCGGGGCTGGGATGCGATACAGGGCAAGAACTATGGCCTGAACCCCGCGTGCGAGTACCAGCAGGCCTTCAGCCCCAAGCCGGACTGTGTTCACGGCGCGCGGCCCAACACGCTGCTCTGGGGCGACAGCTTTGCAATGCATCTGGCCAGCGCCTTGGTGGAGGCCGAGGTGAGTTTTGTTCAGGCCACACGCAGTGCCTGCAGCCCCAATGCATTTCTTGTTCCGCACCCCGATGCGGGGGAATACAACCATCACTGGTCGCAGCAATGCCTGGCGTTCAATCAGAGTGTCGTGGACTATCTGAAGGCCATGCCCGAGATTCATTACGTCGTGATGGCCTCGCCGTTCTGGCCCTATATGGCCGAGCCGCTGTTCGATGGCCAGCAGGTCCAGCAACTCGCGCTCGCCGAACGGATCGCGAGCTTTGTACGCACGGCTCAATTGCTCAAGGCTCTGGGCAAGGAGCCGCTGCTGGTGATGCCGCCGCCAATCAATGGCCGCAATATCGGCGATTGCCTGAAGCGCCTGGATGCCGGCATCTTCACGCTGGATGATGGCGTCAAGCGGGGCTGCAAGTTTGAGTTGGCCGCGTTTGCTGAGCTGAACGACGATGTGCATGAGTTCGTCGCCGCGATTGCCGCCCAGGCGGGTGTGCGCTTGGTACGGCTGGACGAATACATCTGCCCTGCGGGGCATTGCGATCCACTTCCGCTCGGGGTGCCGCTCTATCGCGACTTTGCCCACCTCTCGAACCCCGGCGCCAGGCAGCTGGCCCGGCGATTTGGCATGTTCGACAGCATGGCCTCAAGCCCTGCCCGCTGAGGCAGCTCGACGGTGCAGCGGCGGGCGTCGCTCGGGTGGTGACAGAATTGCGCGCCTGTCGCCCGGCTGGGCTGGGTTAGAAAAGAGCTGGAGGAGCTGATGATTCGAGGCGTGGAAAAGCTGGCGCCCTGGGTGGCGCTGCTGTTGGTGTCGGGCTTGGTAGGCTGCGGCGGTGGGGGTGGAGGTGGTGCGTCGACGGTGGTGACGCCCGGCGCCGGTGGCTCGGGTGCGACCAGTCATGCGGGCAAGGTGACCGTGCTGCCGCCAAAGGCCAATGGTCTGCAGGTCTGGGTTGCCTATCAAGACGGCGATGGCCCGTGGAAGCTGGCGCCGTCGGCCGATGGCAAGTACAGCTTCCAGGTCGACAACGTCGACGGCCGCTACGCCGTGATGGTGGTGGCCGACATGCCCAATGACTCGGCGACCGTCAGCGCGTTCTATCTGACCCGCGACGAAGCGGCGGAGGTCGATCTGTCAAGCTCTGAGAGCATCCGCGACGCCACGCACAGGGTTCGCGCCAGCATTGTGAATGCCGACAGCAGCGCACGTTGCCATATTCGCATGCAGGCCTATACCGGCAGCGAGGCCTGCAACAGCTGGCAAGCCGATCGCCACAGCTTCATGGTCGGCGATGCTGCTTTTGATGCCTCGCTGACACGATTTGACGCCAGCAACGTGGCGGATCTTTTCGTCTATCAGCGTGATCTGAAGACAAGCACGGACATGCAACTCAGCTTTGATCTGGCCAAGGGCGTGCCGCTCACGGCGACACAACGCATCGGTCTTGCTGCCGACGCCGCGCGAGCGGGTGAAACGCTGTCGTACTCGGCCACCTGGCGTTCGGCGCAAGGCTCCATTGCCCTGAACCGCTCGTCGACATCGACGGCTTACCCGACGCTGCCGACAGCGAGCGCGCTGCCGGCTGGCTACTACTCGGTTGGCGTCACCGCCTTGCTCGCGCAGGGTGATGGCCGAGCGCAAAGACAGGCGGGCTATCGCTCACTCGACGGCAACGGGCAAACCGTGCAACTGCCGCCCAACGTCAATCCGATCGCTTTTGGATTGGCACCTAACAGTGCTTATCCGCGCCCAACGGTCAAGTGGACCCCCTTGCCCGGCAGCCTGAGCAGCTCCTTCCGGGTCGATACCTTTGACAACCCGGATCCGAGTGGCCAGGACCCGATCTGGAGCTTCAGCTTCTCTTCCGCCTGGATCAAGGGCGGCAAGACGGTCGACTACACCTTCCCTGACCTGAACGGGCTGGGCTGGAATCCGCGCTGGTACTTCAAGTACGGTGCGCAGGTGAGCGTGACCTACAGCGAAGACAGCGATAGCGCTCCCGAACCCAATTGGTACACCGGCGCCGTCCGCACCAAGCCGGCTGGCAGCACGTTCTGGTCGTCCTGGGTGACGACACCGATCACGCTGCCGCGCTGAGTACGGCGTCGGGCTAGGCGTGCAATCTGTCGCGGCGCCCGCCCAGGCATGGTGGCGATGGCGGCGGTGCTGGCGCGGCTGCGCTACTGGAACGCCGTAGGACTCAGGGTGCTGCCGGCAGCCCTCGGCGCAGCTGAATCGCCTCACCGACATGGGGCGCTTGCAGCGTGCCGCTGCCCGCCAGATCGGCAATCGTTCGCGCCACCCGCAGCACGCGATGAAAGCTGCGCGCTGACCAGACCAGCCGCTCCGCGGCCTGCTCCAGCAGCTGCCGGGCTGCGGGGTCCAGCGGCGCATGCTGTTCCAGCTCCTGCGCCGCCAGCGCGGCATTGGGCCGCTGTTGACGGGCCAGCGCATGTTGGCGGGCGGCGGCGACCCGCTCGGCGACCGTGGCGCTGGTTTCGCCCGCGGCCATGCGGCCGAGTTCCTTGGGCGGCACGAAAGGGACTTCGACCAGCAGGTCGATGCGGTCCAGGAAGGGGCCGCTCAGCCGGGCTTGATAACGGTTGATCTGATCGGGTGTGCAGCGGCACAGCTTCTGGCTGTGACCCAAGTTGCCGCAGGGGCAGGGGTTCATCGCGGCCACCAGCTGAAAGCGCGCCGGGAACTCGGCCTGGCGCGCGGCGCGCGAGATCAGGATGCGGCCGGTCTCCATCGGTTCGCGCAAGGCCTCCAGCGCGGCGCGCGGAAATTCGGGCAGTTCATCCATGAACAAGACGCCATGTTGGGCCAAGGAAATCTCGCCGGGGCGCGGTGGCGAGCCACCGCCAACCAGGGCCACTGCCGAAGCACTGTGGTGCGGGCTGCGCAGCACGCGCTGGCCCCAGCGCCGCAGCTCGAACTGGCCGGCTAGGCTGAGCACGGCGGCGGACTCCAAGGCCTCGCTTTCATCTAAGGGCGGCAAGAGTCCGGCGAGGCGTTGCGCCAGCATCGACTTGCCGGTACCCGGAGGTCCCATCAGCAAGAGGCTGTGGCCGCCGGCCGCGGCAATCTCCAAGGCCCGCTTGGGCAAGGCCTGACCCTTGATATCGGCCAGGTCCGGGCCGCCAGTCTCGGGCACCGGCAATTGGGCCTGTGCACGCGCCAGTGCCTGTTCGGCGCCGGGCAGCAGGCAGGCGACCACATCGAGCAAATGATTCGCGCTGCGCACATCGATATCCTGCACCAGCGCCGCCTCCGCGGCACTGGCGGCAGGCAGCAGCAGTTGGCGCCGGCTGCCCGCCGTCTTCAGCGCCAGCCCCATCACCAGCGCGCCGCGCACCGGGCGCAGTTCCCCGGCCAGCGACAACTCGCCGGCGCATTCCAGAGCATCGAGCCGGGTGGCGTCGATCTGCCCGCTGGCGGCCAGCAGGCCCAGGGCAATGGGCAGATCGAAGCGGCCGCCTTCCTTGGGCAGATCGGCCGGCGCCAGATTGACCGTGATTCTTTTATTGGCCGGGAATTGCAGGCCACTGCTCTGCAGCGCGGCACGCACCCGTTCGCGGGCTTCCTTGACCTCGGTCTCGGCCAGGCCGACCAAGGTGAAGCTGGGCAGGCCATTGGCCAGATGCACCTCGACGGTCACCGGCGCGGCGCTGAGGCCATCGAGCGCGCGGCTGTGGATGATGGCCAGCGACATGCGGCGTCTCCTCCCTGCTTGTTGCCGCCGATTCTGCCCGCAACATCGTCGCCGTGGCGACATGCGCACACAAACGGGGCGTGCACCAGGGCGGCGCATGCGGTCGATGTGGGCCATCTTGGTGCACAAAGTTGCGTTCCGTGCCTGCGCTGCTGGCTTGGCCGGGGAGTTGCAGGTTGGCACGGAAGCTGCAGGTAGGGCTTCGAGTCTGCCTCCAAACCATCCAACCCTCAGGAGTACCGTGATGTCCAAGCTGATTCTTGCCGCTGTGGCCCTGGCTGCCCTTGCTTCGCTGGGCGCCAGCGCCCCGGCCCACGCCGAGGAGCCTGCTGCGGCCGCCTCGCCGCTGAGTTTCAACGCCAGCGTGACGACCGACTATCGCTACCGTGGCATCTCGCAGACCCGCCTGAAGCCGGCCCTGCAAGGCGGTGCCGACTACGACTTCGGTAACGGCTTCTACATCGGGACCTGGGCCTCGACGATCAAGTGGATCAAGGACGGTGGCGGCGATGCCAATGTCGAGATCGACCTGTACGGCGGCTACAAGACCGAGATCAGCAAGGGGCTGACGCTGGACGTGGGCCTGCTGCAGTACGTCTACCCGAGCAATGCGCTCAACCCCAGCGCCAACACGCTGGAGATCTATGGTGCGCTGACCTTCGGCATGTTCACCGCCAAGTACTCGCACAGCACCAGCAATCTGTTCGGTTTTGCGGACTCCAAGGGAAGCGGCTATCTGGAACTCGGTGCCGCGATCGACCTGGGCGATGGCATGACGCTGACGCCGCACATCGGTCATCAAAGCGTCCGCCACAGCGGCGAATACTCGTATACCGATTATTCGCTGACCTTGAACAAGGACTACGCCGGTTTCCTGTGGGGCGTCGCTGTGGTGGGTACCAGCACCGATGCCTACCTGGGCGCCGGCAAGAACCTGGGCAAGAGCGCCCTGGTGCTGTCGGTCAAGAAGACTTTCTGAACAGACACGTAAACGAGGAGCGCGATATGAAACTGATCACCGCCGTCATCAAGCCCTTCAAGCTTGACGAAGTGCGTGAAGCCCTCAGCGCCATTGGCGTGCAGGGCCTGACCGTCACCGAGGTCAAGGGCTTTGGCCGCCAGAAGGGGCACACCGAGCTGTACCGCGGCGCCGAGTACGTCGTCGATTTCCTGCCCAAGGTCAAGATCGAGGCGGCCGTGGCCGACGCGGTGGTCGATCAGGTCATCGAAGCGATCGAGAGCGCGGCCCGCACCGGCAAGATCGGTGACGGCAAGATCTTTGTGTCGCCGCTTGATCAGGTGGTGCGCATCCGTACCGGTGAGACCGGGCAGGACGCGCTGTGATCGCCCACCCCCTACCGGCTTCGCCGGCCCCCTCAAAGGGGGCGTGCCCGAAGGCCCGGCGGAGCCGGAGCCTCGGGCCCCGCGTGGTTTGAATGGCTGACTGCGACGCGTGCATCGCGCAGCGGCACTGGAACAGAACCGTTGGAGATTTGATGATGAAGAAACTGCTTGCTTGTCTGGCCCTGGCCGCGGCGGTCTGTGCGCCTGCTGCCTGGGCGCAGGACCCCGCTGCGTCGGCGCCTGCGGCGTCTGCCGCTGTGGCCACGGTCGCGGCGCCTGTGGCCGAGGCGGCTGCTTCGGCGCCGGCACCCGCGGCTGCGGCCTCTGCCGTTGAGGCCGCTTCTGCACCGGTGCTGGTGCCCAACAAGGGCGACACCACCTGGATGATGCTGTCCACGCTGCTCGTCATCATGATGACGGTGCCGGGTCTTGCGCTGTTCTATGGCGGCCTGGTGCGCAGCAAGAACATGCTGTCGGTGCTGATGCAGGTGATGGTCACCTTCTCGCTGATCGTCGTGCTGTGGGTGCTGTATGGCTACAGCTTCGCGTTCACCGAGGGCAATGCCTTCATCGGTGGCACCGATAGACTGTTCATGAAGGGCATCTGGGACAACGTCGCCGGCACCTTCGCCAATGCCGCCACCTTCAGCAAGGGCGTGGTCATTCCGGAACTGGTGTTCGCCGCCTTCCAGGCGACGTTTGCCGGCATCACCGCCTGCCTGATCGTCGGTGCCTTCGCCGAGCGCATCAAGTTCTCGGCTGTGCTCTTGTTCATGACGCTGTGGTTCACCTTCAGCTACCTGCCCATCGCTCACATGGTCTGGTTCTGGGCCGGCCCGGATGCCTACACCGCCGCTGATGTGGTCGACAAGGTCAACGGTACCGCCGGGCTGATCTGGCAGTGGGGCGCGCTGGACTTTGCCGGCGGCACCGTGGTGCACATCAACGCCGCCGTGGCTGGTCTGGTCGGCGCCTTCATGGTCGGCAAGCGCATCGGCTATGGCAAGGAAGCCTTCACGCCGCACAGCCTGACGCTGACCATGGTCGGTGCCTCGCTGCTGTGGGTGGGCTGGTTCGGTTTCAACGCCGGCTCGGCACTGGAAGCGAACGGCACGGCCGCACTGGCCTTCATCAACACCTTTGTCGCCACGGCCGCTGCCGTGCTGGCCTGGAGTGCTGGTGAAGCGCTGCACAAGGGCAAGGCCTCGATGCTGGGCGCCGCGTCGGGTGCCGTCGCCGGCCTGGTGGCCATCACGCCGGCCGCCGGTAATGTTGGTGTCGGTGGGGCGCTGATCATCGGTGTGATTGCCGGCTTTGCCTGCCTCTGGGGCGTCTCGGGCCTGAAGAAGCTGATCGGTGCGGACGACTCGCTGGACGTGTTTGGCGTGCACGGCGTCGGCGGCATCATCGGTGCGCTGCTGACCGGCGTGTTCAACTCGCCGGCCCTGGGCGGCCCGAGCTTTGTCGGCGACTGGGTCACGGTCACCACGGTGACGCCGGACGCCTACTCGATCGCCGCTCAGGTGCTGGTGCAGGCCAAGGCGGTCGGCGTGACCATCATCTGGTCGGCCGTGGTCTCGGTGATCGCCTTCAAGATCGTCGATCTGGTCATCGGTCTGCGCGTTTCCGAAGAGGAAGAGCGCGAGGGCCTGGACATCAGCTCGCACGGCGAGACCGCTTATCACAAGTAAGCGCTGGAGGCCGGGCTCAGGCCCGGCTGATAAGACAAAGCCGCCACGGCCTCGCGCCTGGCGGCTTTGTTCTTTTGCGGCTCCGGCTAAGGATCAGGCGGCGGGCCGGCCGCGCTGCTTCAACAGCGCTTCGATCAATTCCAGCAGTCGCGCCGGGCTGAAGGGCTTGGGCAGGAAGGCGTCGGCACCGACCTCGCGGGCCATTTCATGGTCTTTGGAACTGGCCTTGGCGGTCAGCATGATGACGATGGTGTGGGCCAGCTCGGGGTCTTTCTTGACCTCTTTGCAGACCTCCAGGCCGTCGATGCCTCCGGGCATCATCACGTCCAGCAGCATCAGATCGGGCTTCATCACCTTGGCGATCTGCAGCGCCAGCGTGCCGTTGGCGGCCTCGTGGATAAGGCTGTCGGAGTCCTCCAGCGACCAGCGAATCAAGCGCCGAATATCGGCCTGGTCTTCGACGATCAGGATCTTGGACTTCATCACGCAGCTGGAAAGTGGCGACACCGCGAGCATAGCCCTCTGCCCGGCGTTTGAAAGCCCGAACACCGGCAGCGCGGGGGCGCTCTTGAGAAGCATTGCACAGGCCCCACCTGATCTGCCTCCTAGAATCACCCGCACCTACAGCGCTCAGGCCGCCTCACCATGGTTCCACATCTCATCACCGCCCTGACCGGCCCGATCAACGAGCTCGAGCAACGCATCCTGGAGTCGATGCCGGCGATCGAGCGCTGGTTCCGGCTGGAATGGATGGAGCACACGCCGCCGTTCTACAGCTCGGTGGACGTGCGCAATGCCGGTTTCAAGCTGGCACCGGTGGACACCAATCTGTTCCCGGCCGGTTTCAACAACCTGAACCCCGAGATGCTGCCGTTGGCCGTGCAGGCGGCGATGGCGGCGATCGAGAAGATCTGCCCGGAGGCCAAGAACCTGCTGCTGATTCCCGAGCGGCAGCGCAACAACAGCTTCTACCAGACCAATCTGGCCACGCTGGTGCGCATCTTCACCCAGGCCGGCCTCAATGTGCGCCTGGGCAGCCTGGACGAGAGCATCACCGAGCCGACCGCACTGCCACTGCCCGATGGCAGTGCTTTGACGCTGGAGCCGCTGTTGCGCAAACGCGGCCGCCTGGGACTGAAGGACTTCGACCCCTGCACCATCCTGCTCAACGACGACCTGACGGCCGGCGTGCCCCGCCTGCTGGAGCATCTGCATGAGCAATACCTGCTGCCGCCGCTGCACGCCGGCTGGGGCCTGCGGCGCAAGACCGCGCACTTCCGTGCCTACGAGGAAGTGGCCAAGAAATTTGCCAAGCTGCTGGGCATGGACCACTGGCTGATCAATCCGCTGTCGGTGGGTGTGTCGGGCAATGACCTGGCCTCGCCGCAGGGCATCGAGGCCTTGCAGACCCAGGTGGAGCTGGTGCTGTCCAAGACGCGGCGCAAGTACAAGGAATACGGCATCAACGAGAAGGCCTTTGCCGTCATCAAGCCGGATGCAGGCAACTGCGGCGCCGGCATCCTGACGGTGCGCGATGCCAAGGACGTCGAGGATCTGGGCGCTCGGGTGCGCGAACGCCTGCGTCACTGCGGCGAGGGGGCGGGCGCCTTCGAGCTGATCGTGCAGGAAGGCGTGCCGACGAATGAACGTGTCAATGCCGCGGTGGCCGAGCCGGTGGTCTACATGATGGACCGCTATGTCGTTGGCGGCTTCTACCGCGTCCACGCCGATCGCGCCGCCGATGAAAGCCTGAACGCGCCGGGCGCCAGCTATGTGCCGCTGGCCTTTGCGCAAAGCTCGCAGCTGCCGCGGCTGGGTGAAAAGCCCGGGGCCAGCGCGCCCAATCGCTTCTATATGTACGGCGTGATCGCCCGGCTGGGCATGCTGGCGGCCAGCTACGAGCTGGAAGTGACCGATCCGGAAGCCGAGGTCTACGCCTGATGCGCGGCCTGCTGTGCCGCCAGGTGCAGCAGTTGCTTGAATCGCTCGACCAGCTCGCCCTGGGGTTCGCGCAAGTGCCACAGGGTCAGGTCCGCCAGGCCCAGGCTGGCCTCTAGCGGCAGGATCACCGCCACGCCGAATTGCGCCGCGACGCGCGCCACGTGCATGGGCATGATGGTGACGCAGGGCATGCGTCTGAGCAGGTTCAGCGTCAGGATCAGGTCGCCGGTCTCGATCACATTGCGTGGCAGGGGCAGACCCATCTGCTGCCAGCGCCTGTCCTGAAGGGCGCGTGAACGCGTATGGGGCAGATGCCAGATCCAAGCCTGCTCGCTGAGCGTCTCCCAGCTCACCCGTCCACGGACCTTGGCCAAGGGATGCTGGGCGCTGATCACCAGTACCTCTGGCTGCTCGATCAGGCACAGGCTTTCCAGGTCGGTGGGCAGTTCGTCTGGCGGTACGCGTGCAATGACCATGTCGAGTCGGCCACTGCGCAGTTCGGCGAACAACTCGCTCAGGGCGTGGGTGCGCACGCTCAGCGTCACGCAGGGGTATTCCGCCTTCATGGCGGCCATGGCGTCCGGCAGTACCTGGGCCAGCGCCACGTTGGTGCTGCCGATCAGCAATTCGCCCGAGGCACCGCGCACCATTGACGCCACGTCTTCGCCACCGCGAGCCAGTCCGGCCTCGAGCTTTCTGGCGAGCAGGACAAGTCGGCGACCCAGTGCTGTAGCGCGCAAGCTGCGGCCACGCCGTGCAAACAGGGTTTGTCCCAGGCCCTGCTCGATTTCGGCCAGCGTTTTGCTCACGGCCGGCTGCGTCACATGCAGCACGTCTGCGGCTGCGCTGAGGCTGCCTGCCTCTGAGAGCGCCAGCAGCACGCGCAGGTGACGCAGGCTCATGCGGCGCATCACAAAGCTCTCGGCCTGCTCGGGCGAGACCGCAAGAGGGGGCTCAGCAATGCTGGCGCAAGGGGGTGTCATAACCATCGAAAAACTTTAGCAAACAAGATCTCATGGTGCGCTAGTGGTGTGCACGTACGGTGCGGGGCGAACAACTCATGACATAAGAGGAGAACTGATGCAGCACCGTCTCAACCCACTCGCCCTTGCGGTAGTAGCCATGACTGCCCTGCCCATCGCGCAGGCCCAAACCGCCGACCCGGCGCGCATGGAGCGCGTGGTGATCACAGGTTCCATGATCAAGCGCACCGATGCCGAGACACCAGCGCCTGTGAGCGTGATTCGTCGGGAGGAGATTGAACGCAGCGGCGCCACCTCGATCGACGAGCTGCTGCGCATGGATTCCGCCGCAGGCGCCGGCAGTCTCAACGACATGGACACTGGCAACGGCTTCGCTGCCGGCACGGCTTCGGTGTCGCTGCGCGGCATGGGCTCAGCGGCGACGCTCACGCTGGTGAATGGTCGACGTCTGGCGCCAGCGGCAGTGGTGGACCCCAATACCGGTCAGTCCACGGTGTTCAACATCAACGCCATCCCGGTCTCGGCGATTGAGCGCATCGAAATCTTGAAGGACGGTGCCAGCTCGCTGTACGGGTCGGATGCCATGGCCGGGGTGGTGAACATCATCCTGCGCAAGGACTACCAAGGCCGGCTGCTTGCGCTCAATGCCCAGCAACGTGTCAGCGATGGTCTGTTCAAGACGCACACCGTCAGCGGTATGTTCGGCCTTGGGGACCTGAGCACGCAGGGCTACAACTTCTTCGCCGGCATCGATCTCTATCGCCGTGACGGCGTGATGATTGCGGAGAACCCCGATCTGGTCAGGCAGGAGCTGTTCGGACCCATGTTCGGTCGCCTGAGCGCTGACAGCACCAGTGCCTACCCGGGCAATCTCTACACCTACACCAATGGCTTGGCCGGCAGCTTCCGCGCCATGATGCCCAATTGCGCGGCCGAGAACCAGCTGCCCACCTCGGCCACCAATGCAGCCCTGCAGTGCAAGTACAACCCGGACGCCGCAGGCATCCAGTACACCGGCGACCAGAAGCGCAGTGCCGGCTTCATGCGCGGCAGCTGGCAACTGGGCACCGACACCACGGTGTCCGCCGAAGTGCTCGCTTCGCGCGTCGAGAACGCCTATGCGGAAGCGCCCGCCTCACGCACTGAACAGCTCACTCAATGGGGCGATGCCCAGGGCAAGCCGATGCTGTTCAACGGCCTGGCGCTGCCCGCCAATCACCCGGACAACCCGACCCGCCTGGCCACTGCCGGCAATCCGGTCGTGATGAAGGTCAACAGCAGCACCTATACCTTCACCAAGCCCACCGTGTTGGGTTTGCGTTACCGGTTCGCCGACATTGCCGCAGGCAGCCGCACCCAGGCTGACAATCTGCGCCTGGTCCTGAGCGCCTCGACCACCGTCGGTGCCTGGGATATCGATGCCGGGCTGCTGCACCACATCCAGAAGAACACGCGCTTCGGCAGCGGCCGGCTGAGTCTTTCGGGCCTGAACACGGCGCTGCAAACTGGCAGTTACCGTTTTGGTGGCAGCAACAGCGCTGAGGCGATCGCCGGCATCGCGCGCAGCACCGAGGATCAGGGCGAGGCCAAGACCAGCTCGCTGGATGCGCGCGGTTCGCGTGAACTCGGCAAACTGGCCGGCGGCGCCCTGATGCTGGGCCTGGGGGGCGAACTGCGCCACGAGACCTTCTCGGTGGTGGCGGATCCGCTGATGAGCAAGGGCGACATCATTGGCCGTGGTATTGGCCAGGCCAGTGGCTCGCGCAAGATCGCAGCCGCCTACGCCGAACTGCAGGCCCCGCTGCTGCAAGGCTTGGAGACGCAGCTGGCACTGCGCGGCGAGCACTATTCCGATTTCGGCTCGGCGCTCACGAGCAAGCTTGGCGCCAAATACAAGCTGGCATCGGGCATGGCGCTGCGCGGCACCTATGCCACCGGTTTCCGCGCCCCCTCACTCTCGCAGATCTCAGACTCTGCCGTGTTCGCCTTCTCGACCGTGCAGGACAAGAAGCTCTGCCCGGTCAGCACCACCGGCAACGACAACTGCGCCCGCCGCATCTCCAGCGTCAACCAGTCAAACCCGGCGCTGACGGCCGAGAAGTCCAGCTCTTACACCATGGGTCTGTTGTTTGAGCCCTGGCGCGACACCGAGTTGGTGCTGGATGCCTGGTACTTCGAACGCAAGGGCGAGGTGGACCGTCTGACAGCCCAGCAGGTGATCGACCGCGAGGACGAGTTCCCCGGGGCCGTGATCCGCCTGCCCAGTGGCACCCCGGGCGTGCTCGGGCCGATCGGCCAGGTGTTGCGCAAGTTCCGTAACCTCGCCCTGACGCGCACAGGTGGCCTGGACTTCGAGCTCAGCCAGCGCTGGCAAATCGGCGATGGCCATCTGCTGAAGCTACGCTTTGCCGGCACGCGGGTACTGACACGCAAGCAGCAGGCCGAAGAGGGCCAGCCGCTGCTGGAGACCCTGGGCTTTTACGGCAACTCGCGCGTCAAGAGCAGGCTGAGCCTGGACTGGAGCCGGGGGCCATGGGCGGCCGGACTCACCGGCCACTACGCAGGGCGTTTTCGCAGCCACAGCGTGACCGGCAGCTGCCAGGCCGAGCTCAAGGCCGCCGCGCGAGAGGATCTCTGTGTCATGGCAGCCTGGAAGACCGTCGATGCCTCGCTAAGCTACAAGGGCTTTAAGAACATCAAGCTCAATGCCAGCCTGCGCAACGTGTTCGGCGCGAAGCCGCCCTTCGATCCCAGCGAACCCGATACAGGGTTTGACAGCACCTATGCCAACCCCTACGGCCGCTACCTTTCCGTGAGCACCAGCTACGAGTTCTGAGCATGAGCGTGACCTTTCTGCCCCGGCGCTGGCGCCTCGTCCTTGCGCTGTGGGGCATTTCAGCCCTTGTTCACGCCGCTGCGGTGCGGCCGGGCGCGCAACTGCTGGCCGATGGCATTCCCGTCTTCGAGGGCGTGGTCCATCGGCAAGCGCAGGAACCGGCGGCGCTAGGCTTCCAGGACTGGCACCCTCAGCGCGCGGAGATGCTGGTACTGATGCGCGCCGGCGGCAGCCCCCAGTTGCATCGCCTCGGCGCAGCGGGGGCCAAGCCGGAGCGGCTGACCGAGGGCCGCGATGGCGTGGAGTCGGCGCGCTGGGAACCTGAGCAGGGCGAGTACCTGGTGTTCAGCCGGGACCAGGGCGGCAACGAGGCCTGGCAGCTCTACCGCTGGCAAGCCGGTGCTGCGGCGCAGCGCATCACCGGGGCCACTGGGCGGGTCAGTGAGTATCAGTTTCTGCCCAAGGCGCGCGGGCTGGTTTACCTGTGGGAGCAACTGGACCGTCACGACGCTGCTGCTGAGGGCGAGCGCCAGGCGCACAGCCAGCTGGTCTGGGTCGACCCGCTGGCGCCGGCAAAGCGCCGCGTGCTCGCTGAGCTCAAGGGCGGACGCTTTGTCGGCCTGCGCGTCACGCCGCGCGGGGCGATCGTGCTGACGCAGGTCCAGAACGGCAGCTCGCGACTGATGCGGGTGCCTGCCGCTGGCGGGCCGCTGCAAGCGCTGGCGAGCGTGAAGTCTGCGGGCGAGGGCAGGGACGGGGACGGGGACGGTGAGGAGCTGCTGTGGCGCCGCCAGGCCGTGCGCGGTGAGTTCCGGCACCTCAGCACCGTGGGGCTGGACAGCGGCCTGCACCAGCAGTGGCTCAGTGACATCGCGGCCGATCTGGAAGCGTTCGCGCTCGCGCCGGCCGGCTCTGGCCTGCCGATGGCCTTGGTGTACAACGAGCAGGGCCTGTCGACGCTGCGCTGGTACGACCCGGTCCAGCGCAGCGTGCTGCCGGCGGCCCTGCCGCTGCCGGCCGGTGTGCTGCGCAATCCGCGCTGGCATCCGCGCCTGCCCCTGCTGGCCTTCGACCATGTCAGCGCTCAGCACCCGGGGCGCATCTGGGTCTATGCCCATGATCAGCAAGTCCTGACCCCCTGGTCCGGCGAGGCGGGCGCGGCCTCGGAGCTGGAGTACCGGACCCTGCGCTGGAAGAGCTTTGATGGCCTGGAGATCAGCGGCCTGCACCTGGCGCCGCCGGCCCGCTTCAAAGGGCCGCGCCCGGTCTACATCAGCATTCACGGCGGCCCGGCCGCACAGGCGCGCCCGAGCTATGTCTCCGGCACCCTGCGCTATCTGGTGGAAGTGCTGGGCATGCATGTGATCCAGCCCAATGTGCGCGGCTCGGACGGCTTCGGTAAACGTTTTCTGATGCTGGACAACGGCCGCTTGCGCGAGGATTCGGTACGCGATGTCAGCGCGCTGCTGGACCTGATCGCGGGTCGTGCCGAGATGGACGCCGCCCGGGTGGTGGTGGCCGGCGGCAGCTATGGCGGCTATATGTCTCTGGCTGTCGCGGTGCGGGAGTCGGCGCGCATTGCTGGCAGCATCTGCCGCGTTGGCATCGCCAACTTCGTGAGCTTCCTGGAAAACACGGAGAGCTACCGGCGCGACAACCGGCGCGCCGAGTACGGCGACGAGCGAGACCCGGCGATGCGCGAGTTCCTGCAAGGCATATCGCCACTCAATCATGCCGAGCAAGTGCGCAAGCCGCTGTTCGTGGTGCACGGGCGCAATGACCCGCGCGTGCCCTACGCCGAGGCCGAGCGCATGGTGCTGGCGGTGCGCGCCCAGGGCACGCCGGTCTGGTTCCTGACCGCCGAGGACGAGGGCCACCGTTTCACCAAGTCAGACAACCGCGACTTCCTGTTCCAGAGCACGATCGAATTTGTGCGGCGACTGCTGGGTGGGAGCCCCATGGGTCAGGGCGAGGCGGTTCGCAAGCCCGAGGATGCGCTTGGCGGCGCAACAGCGCCATAGGCCCGCGAGCTTCTTGACGCGGCGCTTCAAGCCGAGCGCACAATAGCGCTTTTGACTCTTGAGCGGCGCCCGAGCCGGTGCTGCGCCATCCTGTGGTTTCTTCTACTGCGGCGCGCTCGCCGTCTGCCCTGGCGGGCCTCACGCTTGCGGCCTTGGGTGTGGTTTATGGCGACATCGGTACCAGCCCACTCTACGCGCTGAAGGAAGTCTTTCACGGCGGGCACGTGGCGGCGACCCCGGACAACATCCTGGGCGTGCTTTCGCTGATCTTCTGGACGATGACGATCATCGTCTCGCTGAAATATGTGCTCTTGATCCTGCGTGCCGACAACAACGGCGAAGGCGGGCTGATCGCGATGCTGGCGCTGGCGACGCAGGCAGTGAAGGAGCGGCCGCAGCTGCGCCGCACCCTGATGGCCGTGGGCATGTTCGGCACGGCGATCTTCTATGGTGATGGTGTGATCACGCCGGCGGTGTCGGTGCTGTCGGCGGTTGAGGGCCTGGGCGTGGCCGCGCCGCAGCTGGAGCCGCTGATCGTGCCGCTGACGCTGGTGGTGCTGACCGGGCTGTTCGCCGTGCAGCGCTTCGGTACGGGCGGCATCGGCAAGTTCTTCGGTCCCTTGACGCTGATTTGGTTCGTCGCATTGATCGCCTTGGGCCTGCCGCACCTGATCGACAACCCGACGGTGCTGCACGCCATCAACCCCTGGTATGCGCTGCAGTTTGCGCTGGCCCAGCCCAAGGTCGCCTTCATCTCGCTGGGCGCGGTCGTGCTGTGCGTGACCGGTGGTGAGGCGCTCTATGCCGACCTGGGCCACTTCGGGCCGCGGCCGATCCGCCTGGCCTGGTATGGCATGGTGATGCCGGCGCTGGTGATCAACTACTTCGGCCAAGGCGCAATGCTGCTGAAGGAGCCAGAGTCGGTCGAGAACCCCTTCTTCCACATGGCGCCGGACTGGGCGGCTCTGCCCCTGGTGGTGCTGGCGACGGCCGCGACGGTGATTGCTTCGCAGGCGTTGATCACGGCGGCCTTCTCGGTCACCAAGCAGGCGGTGCAGCTGGGCCTGTTGCCGCGCATGCGCATCTTGCACACCTCGGTGCGCGATACCGGTCAGATCTACGTGCCCTTCATCAATTGGGGGCTGTTCGTCTTCATCGTGCTGGCCGTTGTGTTGTTCGGCTCATCGTCGCGCCTGGCCGCGGCCTACGGCATCGCCGTGACGCTGGACATGACGATCACGACCATCATGACCTTCTACGTGATCCGTTACGGCTGGAAGTACCCCTTGCCGCTGTGCTTGGCGGCGACCGGTTTCTTCTTCCTGGTCGACATCACCTTCTTTGCCTCCAACGCGCTGAAGCTGCTGGCCGGCGGCTGGTTCCCGCTGGTGATCGGCATCGGCATGTTCACGCTGATGCTGACCTGGAAGCAGGGCCGCCACATCCTCAGTGACCGGTTGCGCCATGACGCGATCGACCTGCGCGGCTTCCTGGAGGCGGTTTTCATCAGCCCGCCGCTGCGCGTGCCGGGTACGGCGGTGTTCCTGTCGGCCGAGCAGGGGGTTACACCGAACGCGCTGCTGCACAACCTGAAGCACAACAAGGTGCTGCATGAGCAGAACCTGTTTGTCACCGTCAAGCACCATGAAAAGCCCTGGGTCGGTTTCGACAAGCGGATCGAGGTTGAGGCGCTGGGCAATGACTGCTGGCAGGTCAGCCTGCATTTCGGCTTCAAGAACGAGCCCGATGTGCCCGAGGCGCTGAAACTGCTGGAATCGCGCGGCGTGCACCTGGACGATATGGAGACCAGCTATTTCCTGTCGCGTGACATCGTCATCCCGACGATAGGCAATGGCGGCATGGCGCTGTGGCGCGAGAAGCTGTTTGCCGGCATGCATCGCAATGCGGCCGCCGCGGCCGACTTCCTCCATCTGCCGACCAATCGCATTGTCGAGCTGGGCTCCAAGGTGGAGATCTGATCAGCGTTTGACGCCCTTGCGGCGGATCTCGAACAGCCGCGGCCACAGCTTGCCGGTGACGAAGATCCGCTTGCTCTGCGCGTCGTAGGCGATGCCGTTGAGCACATCGGCCTGATCGGGCGGCAGGCCTTGCGAGGCCAGCAGGCCGCTCATGTCCAGCCAGCCCAACACCCGGCCGCTGAAGGGGTCGATGCGGGCAATGCGATCGGTCTGCCAGACATTGGCCCAGATCTCGCCTTCCACCCATTCCAGCTCGTTCAGCTGCTCGACCGGGCGGCCATTGGCAGTGACCGAAATCCGGCGGCTTTCCTTGAAGCTCAGCGGATCCAGCACGCGTAGCGTTGCCGTGCCGTCGCTCATGTACAGCTGCTGATCGTCGTGGGTGATGCCCCAACCTTCACCAGCGTAGGCAAAGCTGCGCTTGACCTCCATCGTGCGGCGATCCAGCACAAAGCCCATGCGCGACTGCCAGGTCAGCAGGATCAGCTCGTCCTTCCAGACCGTCAGCCCCTCGGCGAAATACTGCGGCGGCACGGCCAGCTTTTGCAGCACCTTGCCGTTTTCCAGCTGCACCCGGCGGACCGAGGAACGGCCGTTCAGGCCGGTGCTCTCGAACAGCATGCCGTCCAGAAAGATCAGGCCCTGGGTGAAGGCGTCCGGGTCATGCGGGTAGGCGCGCACGACCTCGACGCGCTCGACCGGCGGTTCGGCAATTCTTTGCGCCAGGGCCACGCATGGGCCCAAGCTGGCCAGCAGCAGCGCCTGGGCCAGCAGGCGGCGTCGCCATGGCAGGGCGGGGGAGGGAATAGGGCGTGCATCCATCGTGGAGCCGCATTGTGCCGGCTCGCGGGCCGCCTTCAGGCCCAGCCGCGGCGGCCACGCCTTGTAAAGAATCAAGGCACCAATCAATGCATCTCGCGCAAGGTCTGACCCCGTGCATCGAGGTGCACCATATGGCCCTGCGGGATCAGCGTCCATTCCTGGGCATCGTCGCCCAAGGGTTCCGAGGCAATTGCCCAGCCGCTGTTCTGCGGCCTCATGTAAAGCGTCGGGGCGCGCTTGTCGCTGGCGAAACGGAAGGCCCAGACCTGCGTGCCGTCGGCCAGTGCGGCCGAGAAGCGCAGCGGCTGCTGGATGTGCAGCACCTGCATCATCGCCTCGGTCTCGGCCAGGACCTGGCAGGTGGCATCCAGCACGCTCAGGCCCTGCTCGATGCGGGCGACGATGAGCAGGAACAGCAGCTCGGAGTCGGTCGCGCCACGGCGCTGTTCATAGAGGTGATCGGGCAAGCGGTTTTCAAGGCCGCGGCGCAGTGCACTGTAGCCGCCGATCTGGCCGTTGTGCATGAACAGATAGCGGCCGCTGTGAAACGGGTGGCAGTTCTGCCGCGCAATGCCGCCGCCGGTGGCCGCGCGCACATGGCCGAAGAACAGCCGCGAGCGGACATTGGCGCAGAGGGCCAGCAGGTTGTCGTCCGACCAGGCCGGCATCACCTCGCGATACACCCCTGGCTGCTCGCGTTCGCCGTACCAGCCGACGCCGAAGCCATCGCCATTGGTGACCGTCTTGGCCTCTTCGGCACGCAGCGATTGGCGAACCAGCGAGTGCTGCGGGGTACAGACCAGGTCTTCGAGAAAGATCGGGTCGCCGTAGTAGGCCAGGAATCTGCACATCGTCGCGTTTTTCCAGGTAAGGCACGGCCGCTCGCGCTCAGGGCGGACAGGCCTCGCTATGCTTCGCGCATGCAACGCTTTCTCCGCGACCTTTCCGTGCCGGCCGCCGTGGCGGGCTTCGTGGCCGTGCTGGTGGGCTTCACCAGCTCCGTGGCCATCGTATTCCAAGCGGCCCAGGCCTTGGGAGCAACTTCTTCACAGACGGCCTCATGGATGTGGGCGCTGGGCCTGGGCATGGGCCTGACCAGCATCGGCCTGTCGCTATGGACACGCCAGCCGGTGCTGACCGCCTGGTCCACGCCCGGTGCGGCACTGATCGCGGCCACCTCGGGCCTGGACATGGCGGAGGCGACCGGCGCCTTCCTGGTCTGCGGTGCGTTGATCCTGCTGGCCGGGCTGACCCGTGCCTTCGAGCGGGTGATGGACCGTATTCCGGTGGCCATTGCCTCCGCGCTGCTGGCCGGCGTGCTGGCGCGCTTCGGCCTGGATGCCGTCAACGCCACTCGCTCGGCGCCCGGGCTGGTGCTGGTGATGGCTGGCGCCTTCCTGCTCGGGCGGCGCTTCTGGCCGCGTTATGCGGTGCCGGGCGTGCTGCTGGCGGGCGTCGTCGTCGCGCTGCTGCAGGGGCGGCTGCATCTGGGCAGCGTGCAATGGGCCTGGGCCGAGCCGGTCTGGATCACACCGCGCTTCAGCCTGCAGGCGCTGATCGGCCTGGCGCTGCCGCTGTTCCTGGTGACCATGGCCTCGCAGAACCTGCCCGGCGTCGCGGCGCAGCGGGCCTCCGGCTACCAGACGCCGATCTCACCGAGCATCAGCGCCACCGGCCTGGCCACGCTGCTGCTCGCGCCCTTCGGCGGCTATGCCTTCAACCTGGCCGCAATCACCGCGGCGATCTGCATGGGCCGCGAGGCGCACGAAGACCCGGCGCGGCGCTACACCGCGGCGGTGATGGCCGGGCTCTTCTACCTCGCTGTTGGCCTGGCCGGCGGGGCCGTCGTTGGGCTGCTGGCGGCGTTTCCGCGCGAGCTGGTCGCGGCGGTGGCAGGTCTTGCCTTGCTGGGCACGATAGGCGGTGGCCTGGCCGCGGCGCTGAAGGACGAGCGCCACCGCGACGCCGCCATCCTGACCTTCCTGGTCACGCTGTCCGGCCTCAGCCTGCTGGGCATTGGCTCGGCCTTCTGGGGCGTGGTTGCCGGCACGGTTTCTCTTTTGGTGCAACACTTCAGGCCGCGCTGAGTGGCGCGGCTTTTCTTGCCTCATCGAGCATCCCCGACCCATGAAAATCCTATTCGTCGCCGACCCGCTGGAGTCCTTCAAGACCTACAAGGACACCACCTTCTCGATGATGCGCGAGGCGGCCCGACGCGGCCATGAGCTGTGGGCCTGCCATCCGGCTGATCTGGTCTGGCACAGCGGTGGCCGGGTGGTGGCGCGGCAGGCGAGGGCGATCACGCTGACCGGCGCTGCGCACGACTGGTTCAGCGTCGTCGCCACGGCCGAGCTGGCACTGGCCGAGGCCGATGCCGTCGTCATGCGCAAGGACCCGCCCTTTGACAGCGAGTACTTCTACGCCACCCATCTGCTCGGCCAGGCCGAGCGCGAGGGCGCCCGGGTGTTCAACAGCCCGCAAGCGCTGCGCGACCATCCGGAGAAGCTGGCCATCCTGGAGTTCCCGCAGTTCACCCCGCCGACCTTGGTGACGCGCAGCGAGGCTGCGATTCGCGCCTTTCACGCCGAGCACCACGACATCATCCTGAAGCCGCTGGATGGCATGGGCGGCGCCGGCATCTTTCGTGTCGGCAGCGATGGCCTGAACCTCGGTGCCATCATCGAGACGCTGAACAAGGGCGGCGCCGAGACGGTGATGGTGCAGCGCTACCTGCCGGCCATCAAGGACGGCGACAAGCGCGTGCTGCTGATCGGGGGTCAGGTCGTGCCCTTCTGCCTGGCGCGCATTCCGCAGGGCGGCGAGGTGCGCGGCAATCTGGCCGCCGGCGGCAAGGGCGTGGCGCAGCCGATCTCCGCGCGCGATCGTGAGATCGCCGAAGCCCTGGGCCCCATCCTGGCGGCGCGCGGCTTGCTGCTGGTCGGCCTGGACGTGATCGGCGACCGGCTCACCGAGATCAACGTGACCAGCCCGACCTGCTTCCAGGAAATTACCGAGCAGACTGGCTTCGACGTGCCGAAGATGTTCATCGACGCGCTGGAACGCGCGCTGGCGGCATGACCGCTTGAGAGCGGCGAGGTCTGCGCTTGGAGCTGCTGCGTCGCGCCCGCCGTCATCACCTGACGGCCGCCCAGCTGAACGGGCTGAGCGTCAGCGTCGGCCTGGCGCTGGACCTGTATCTGTTCAGCGCTGTCTTCGGCCTGCACATCGGCCTCGCGGCTTCGGGCGGTGCGGTGTGCGCCAGCCTGACCGATGTGCCCAATCCGCCGCGGCGCGTCTGGCCCCGTGTGGTGCCGGCGGCCTTGCTGGCGGCCTTGGTGACGCTGGGCGTGGGCTTGTTGCGCGAGCAGCCGCTGGGCATGCCGCTGCTGGTGGCGGCCACCGCCTTCATCGCGCTGATGACGCTGGCCTGGGGGCCGCGGGCCGGCCCCTTGTCCTTTGCCGGGCTGATTGCCCTGGTGTTCTCGATGGCCTGGGAGGCGCCGCAGACGCGGCTCGATGCCGTTCACCACGCCGGCTGGGTGTTGGCCGGGGCGCTGGTCTATGCACTGTGGGCGCGCTTTGCCAGCTGGGCACTGCGGCGCCGCTATCGCGAACTGGCGCTGGCCACGGCCATGCGCGCCACGGCACAGCGCTTGCGTTCGCGCGCGCTGCGCATCGCCGGCGAGCTGCCCGCCGCCGAGGACAGCATCCGTGCCTCGATTGCCGATGATGTGCTGCTCGCCGACACGTTGCAGGCAGCGCGTGATCAGGTTTTCGATGCGCAGGACTCGGTCCATGCGCGGCGCCAGGTCGACCTGCTGCTGGGCCTGATCGAGCTGCGCGATCTGCTGCTGGCCAGCCGCCTGGACATCCCCTTGCTGGGTGAGGACGAAGCTGGCTGGCACTGGCGGCGCAGCCTGGCCGAAACGCTGCGCCAGCTGGCCGGCGCGCTGCAGCAACTGGCGGAGGCCCTGGTGGGCGACGCGCCCTTGCCCGCCGTGTCGGCGGCGCAATGGCGTGCCGAGCTGCAGCAGCGCCTGCAGGCTCGCCCCTGCGCCGCCGAGGACAGCCGGCGCCATCTGCTCGCGGCCTTGCAAGGCCGGCTCGGCCATATGCTCGACGATGTCGCGGCCATGGTGCAGCGCTGCCGCACCAGCGACCGCGAAGCCAGCCTGACGCCGCAGCAGCTGCGCCAGTTCGTCTCGCCCGAGGGCTGGCCGATGGCCGCGCTGCCGCCGCATCTGACGCTGGCCTCGCCGGTGCTGCGCCATGCGCTGCGCGGCATGCTGGCGCTGAGCGTGGCCTACCAGCTGGGCCGCTGGCTGCCCTGGGCGGCGCACCCGCACTGGCTGCTGCTGAGCGTCATCGTGGTGTTGCGCGGCAATCTGGAACAGACACTGGCACGCCGCAACGACCGCATCAGCGGCACCGTGATCGGCTGCCTGGTCGTCGCGGCGCTGGGCTATCTGCCGGGCGGTTGGATGACGGTGCCGGTGCTGGCGCTGATCTATGTCGGCGCCATCGGCGTCGCCCATGCCTATCTGAATGTGCGCTACCGCGTCGCTGCCACCGCGGCGACGCTGATGGCGCTGCTGCAGCCCTTGATGCTGGAACCGGGCATGCCGCCGCCCATCCTGGAGCGGCTGGCCGACACGCTGATCGGCGCCGGTCTGGCCTGGGCCTTCTGCTTTGTGCTGCCGTCCTGGGAGCGGCGCAGCCTCTTGCGCCTGTCGCAGCAACTGCGTGGCGCGCTGGCCCGCCATGGCGCCAATGTGCTGCAGTGGGCGCCAACGTCGGCCCAGCAGCTGGACCAGCGCCTGAGCCGCCAGCAGGCCTATGCCGCACTGGCGGCGCTGGCCGGCGCCGGGCAGCGCACCCGCGCCGAGCCGGAGACGGTGCGCGTGCCCGATGCCCATATCGAGGCGCTGCTGAGTCATGCCTACCGGCTGATGGCCTTGCTGGGTGCCGTGCAGCAGCTGCTGAGTCGGCGCACCCAGCGGCTCGATCCGCTTGACGCGCAGCAGGCGCTGGCGCAGGCGCGGCAAGACGTGCTGGCCAAGCTGCGCGACGCGGCAACGACGCCCGAGCCCCTGCCGCTGGACAGCGATGCTGCCGATGATTGGCCCGAACATCGTGACGATCTCAGCCTCACGCCCTGGCTGCAGCGCCGCTTGCGTCTGTGCGTGCGCGAAGCGGGCTGGCTCAAGACGGCCGTGCAGCGCGTGCGGGACGCCATTGCTGGGCCTCGCATAGACTGAGGCAAGACCTGCCCCTGGAACCCGGAAGGAAAGCTCCCATGATCAAGACCCGTGCCGCCGTCGCCTGGAAGGCCGGCGCTCCGCTGACGATTGAAACCCTGGACCTGGACGGCCCGCGCGAGGGCGAGGTGCTGGTCGAGGTCAAGGCCACCGGCATCTGCCATACCGACTACTACACGCTGTCTGGCGCCGACCCCGAGGGCATCTTTCCGGCTGTGCTGGGCCATGAGGGCGCCGGCGTGGTGCTGGAGGTCGGCAAGGGCGTGAGCTGGCTGAAGCCCGGCGATCATGTGATTCCGCTCTACACGCCCGAATGCCGGCAGTGCAAGTTCTGCCTGTCGCGCAAGACCAATCTCTGCCAGGCCATCCGCTCGACCCAGGGCAAGGGCCTGATGCCCGACGGCAGCGCCCGCTTCAGCCTCAACGGCCAGCCGGTGTTCCACTACATGGGCACCTCGACCTTCTCCAACCACATCGTCGTGCCTGGCATCGCGCTGGCCAAGATCCGCGAGGACGCGCCCTTTGACAAGGTCTGCTACATCGGCTGCGGCGTCACCACCGGCGTCGGCGCGGTGCTGTTCACCGCCAAGGTGGAGGCGGGTGCTAACGTCGTCGTGTTTGGCCTCGGCGGCATCGGGCTGAATGTGATCCAGGGCGCCAAGATGGTTGGCGCGGACAAGATCATCGGCGTTGACATCAACCCGCAGCGCGAGGCGCTGGCGCGTCAGTTCGGCATGACGCACTTCATCAACCCCAAGGACGTGCCGAATCTGGTCGACCATATCGTGCAGCTGACCGATGGCGGTGCCGACTACTCGTTCGAATGCATCGGCAACACCAAGGTGATGCGCGATGCGCTCGAGTGCACGCACAAGGGCTGGGGCCGCTCCATCATCATCGGCGTGGCCGAGGCTGGCGCCGAGATCAGTACGCGGCCCTTCCAGCTGGTGACCGGGCGCAAATGGGAGGGCTCGGCCTTCGGCGGCGCGCGCGGCCGCACCGATGTCCCCAAGATTGTTGACTGGTATATGGACGGCAAGCTGAAGATCGACGAGCTGATCACCCACAAGCTGCCGCTGGAACGCATCAACGAGGGCTTCGATCTGATGAAGCGCGGCGAGTCGATCCGCTCGGTGGTTGAGTTCTGACGTGTCGGTCGAACTGCTCAGCGAACACAGCTGCTTCGGCGGCCGGCAGCAATTCAGGCGCCATCAATCGGCCGTCACGGGCTTGCCGATGCGCTATGCGCTGTTCCTGCCGCCAAGGCCGCGCGCGCTGCTGGTGTTTCTGGCTGGCCTCACTTGCAGCGAGGAGACCTTCACGATGAAGGCCGGCGCGCAGCGCCTGGCCAGCGAGCTGGGTCTGGCGCTGCTGATGCCGGATACCAGCCCGCGCGGCGCCGCCGTGCCGGGCGAAAGCGATAGCTGGGACTTCGGCCTGGCCGCAGGCTTCTACCTTGACGCCACCCAGCCGCCCTGGGCCACGCACTGGCGGATGGAGAGCTATCTGCTGAATGAGCTGCTGCCCGAGGTGCAGGCCGAGCTGGGCCTGGACGCCGCGCGCACCGGCATCAGCGGCCATTCGATGGGCGGCCATGGGGCACTGACGCTGGCGCTGCGCCACCCGGGGCGTTTTGCCGCGGTGTCGGCGATCGCACCCATCTGTGCGCCGGTCGACTGCCCCTGGGGCCGCAAGGCCTTTGCCGGCTATCTGGGGCCGGATGAAAGCCTGTGGGCCCGCCACGATGCCAGCCGCCTGATGCGCGCGCAAACGCAGCCCCCCTTTGCTGGCGGCATCCTGGTCGATCAAGGCCTGGCGGATATATTCCTGCTCGAGCAGCTACAGCCTGAAGCGCTCGAAGCCGCCTGCGTCGCGGTAGGCCAGCCGCTGCAACTGCGTCGCCATGCCGGCTATGACCATGGCTACTACTTCATCGCCAGCGTCATTGACGAGCATCTAAGGCATCATGCCGCGCTGCTCTGAGCGAGCGGCCCACCAGTTTTCCATTCTCCGGCCCAACTTTCGCGGTATCGCAAGCCCCAGCATGGCAAGCAGGATAAGCGCGCTGGCAGGAGGCTCGGCCAGGCCATGTATCAGACCATCCTGCCCGGGCGGTCCTGGTGGAAATGCAGGGTCAAACTGGCCCAAGTAGTTGTAGTCCGTGACCAAGGAAATGTCGACGACGTTGTGCGGCCCGTAGGAAAAGTCGACGCTGATTTCCGTTCCGGCGGCAAGGTTGCTGAAGGTGATCACGTAGTAGCCATTTGCAGCCACACCAGAGCCGGCATTGGCACCGGTGCCGACAAAAAACGTAAGGCCATTGGCGAGGCCTTGAGAGCAACTGTCGAACGCGGCGCCCCCACTTGATAGTGCGCAACTCAAGGCCGGGCCGTTTGTCAGAAGACTCATGTCTGTTGCCAACTCGTTTCTCGGGTTCTTGACCTTCCAGCTGTCGTTCTGTCCGACGAGCACCAGTCCAGCCTGCGCAGCACCAGCGAACAGCATCGCCGTGCTCAGCACCAACACCGGAGGCGTAAGACCCCAGCCGTTGCGAGCTCGGCTGAACCGGTAGACGTGGCCCGAAGGCTGTCTGATGTGCGGGCTTTGTGAGGCCGCCATGGCGCGGCTGCGCGGTGGAAGAGGCGCTTCGTGCCGGTCGGGTGAGGCAGGCGGAAGCAGAGGCTTGGGGGGCTGCTTGGGCTTCTTGGCTTCCTTGTTGCCGCGTTGGCCTTTGGACATGCTGGGCTCCTTGAGTGTCGCGCGGCCTGAGCTCGCGCCGAGGCCCGAGGATGTCGATGCGGCCATGCGGTGTCGGTGCGCTGGCGCACATGGGCAACAGGCCCGGTGGTGTGCGGTGGACAATCGGACTACCATTGCCGGCAGCGCCTTCGTTCTGGCGCTGAAGCTTGGCTTGCAGTCTTCAGGCAAGGAGTCACACCATGGTCGCATCACTGTCCACTCCGTCGGTCACGAGTGCTACGCCTGGTTCGCTCAAGCAGGCGCTTGATCCCGCCAGCAGACTGCGCCCCAAGGCCGAGCAGGCCACCGAGGGCGAGAGCACCCAGGTCAGCATTTCTGCCGAGGCGCTCAAGCAGGCCGAGCAAGAGCCGGTTCAGGCCGTTGCTGCGGAGGCCAGGCCGGCGCAGCCGGCGCGCGCGCCGGAGACTCCGGCGCCACAGGCTCAGAACAGCTCAGCCAGTGCAGCGGCCGCGCAGCTGCCGGCGAGCGGTGGCCGGGGCGGTCTGCCCGAGGCCGCCTACCGGCCAGCCGACGGCAACAAGGATGGCCTGGTCTCCGTGCTGGAGCAGGAAGCCTACGACTTCGAGCATCCCTCGCTTGAAAAGCCAGCCGACAGCTCGGCCCTGAAGGCCTACGCCGACGTCGCACGCAATAGCTGATCGCGCTTCGGGCGATTCAGGCGTTTCTTTGCCCGGCCCGTTGCTGCGGCCTGGCTTGTCGTGGCCAACTGAAGAGCTCTGCCCTGGGAAGGGTTGATCCTCATGCCATGGCGCTTGGCACGTAGTGAAATACCAATGCAAGACCAAAAAAATACCAATAGCGCTTGATCCTGCGATGGCAGGGCTGCGCGCCACCTGACGGGGCTTGCAGGGCTGGCAAGGGCTGGTCGATTCCAAGTTGGGTGAGCAGGAGGGGTCGACGCTGTTCGGCCCCGAAGCGCGTGCGCTTGAGGCGTGCGCCGTGCAGGTGCCGGTTTTCACCCCGCTCCGATTGCTGGAGGTTTGCATGTCTCATTCCGTTTCTTCAGCGCAGCGCCGGCTGCGCGGCGCCGCTCACGGCGCTCGTCGTCAGACGCTGTGGCTGGCCCTGATGGCGGCCACGCCCTGGGCGGCCCAGGCGGCGACCTGTTCGGCCGCCTGGGCCGAAGGCAAGACCTATCTCGCCAACACCCTGGCCAGCTACCAGGGCAAGGACTACAGCGCGCTGGTGACGCACACCGCCTATGTGGGCACCGGCTGGAACCCGGTCGCGGCGCCGACGCTGTGGCGCTATGTGGCTGACTGCACGGCCAGCCCGACGCCAACCCCCACACCAACACCTACCCCCACGCCAACCCCCACGCCAACACCAACACCAACACCGACGCCAACACCGACGCCAACACCGACGCCGACGCCCAGCCCGGGTCTGCCCAAGCATGCGCTGATCGGCTATTGGCACAATTTCAGCAATGGCGCCGGCGCACCGATCCGCATCCGCGATGTCCGTGACGACTGGGATGTGATCATGGTGTCCTTTGCCAGCGATGCGGGCAATGGCGGCGTCGACTTCCAGCTCGATCCGGGCGCCGGCAGCGAGGCCGATTTCATTGCCGACATTGCCGCCAAGCGGGCCAAGGGCAAGAAGGTGGTGCTGTCGCTAGGCGGCCAGGAGGGCCGGATGACGCTGAACACCAGTGCGCAGGTGACGAACTTCGTCAACACGCTGGCGGCGCTGATCGCCAAGTACGGTTTCGATGGCATCGATCTCGACCTGGAGAGTGGCGCCGGCGTCTCGCTGGGCTCACCGATCATCAACAACCTGATCAGCGGCGTGAAGCAGCTCAAGGCCAAGGTCGGGCCGAGCTTCTACCTGTCGATGGCGCCCGAGCATCCCTATGTGCAGGGCGGCTATGTGGCCTACGGCAGCATCTGGGGCGCCTACCTGCCCATCATCGACGGCCTGCGCAACGAGCTGACGATGATCCACGTCCAGTACTACAACAACGGCGGCTTTACCTACACCGATGGGCGCACGCTCAACGAGGGCACGGTGGACGCGCTGGTCGGCGGCAGCCTGATGCTGATCGAGGGCTTCAAGGTCAGCCAGGGCACGGGCTGGGCCTTCCCGGGCCTGCGGCCGGATCAGGTCGCCTTCGGCGTGCCCTCGGGCACCCGCTCGGCCGGCCGTGGCTATGCACCGCCCAGTGTCATCAACCAGGCGCTCAGCTGCCTGACCCTGTTGCAGAACTGCGGCACGGTGAAACCCAAGCAGGCCTACCCGAGCTTCCGCGGTGCGATGACTTGGTCGATCAACTGGGACAAGGCGGATGGCCACAACTTCTCGGTGCCGGTGAAGGCGCACTTGAAGACGCTGCCCTGAGTGCCAGTCTGGGCAAGACCTGACCCCGGCGGGCGCGCGGCCCGCCGTTCGGGCTTGCCTGGCTCAGCGACTTTGCCCATCGGTAAAGTCGCCGGCTGCACGGAGCGAAGGGCGCATACTCGCGCGCCATGAACGATCAAATGGCGATGCTGCAGGCGCTCGGCTTTCAATGGCCGAGCCCGGCCTACATCTTTGGTGCCATCCTGTTCGGGCTGATCGGCCTGGCCGCATTTCGCCTGGGCCGTGTGCGCCAGCGGCCACGCACCCGCTGGCTGGGGCTGGCGCTGATGCTCTATCCCTATCTGGTGTCGCAGACCTGGCTGCTCTACCTGATCGGCCTGGCGCTGTGCGCGGGCATCTATACCGATCGCGACTGAAGCCTGGATTCAGCGCGGGTTGAGGCGCAGCTGCAGCGGCGTGTCCGGTCGCAGCGTGATGTTGAGCTCGGGCCGTGGGGCCGGCAAGCCCGGCACGGCGCTCAAGCGGTAGCGCTGCAAAATCATGGCGCCGATCAGCAGCATCTCGGTGGTGGCGAAATGGCTGCCCAGGCAGACCCGCGGACCGGCACCAAAGGGCAGATAGGCGCCGCGGGGAATGTCGGCATGGCCGCTGGCCGGGTCGAAGCGCTCGGGCCGGAAGGCGTCAGGCTCCTCGAACCAGCGCGGGTCGCGCTGGGTGATGGCAGGGGTCAGGCGGATCATCGATCCGGTTGGGATGGCGTAGCCGGCGATTTGCAGCGGCGCCGTGGTTCGGCGCGTCAACAGCGCGGCGCCGGGCGGATACAGGCGCAGCGTTTCCTTGATGCTGAGGTTGAGCTGATGCAGCTGCGGCAGATCGGCCGCGGTGGGCGTGCGCTCGCCGATCACGCTGCTGATCTCGTCGGCAATGCGCTGCTGGAGCTCAGGATGCGCGGCCATGCACCAGCCCCACCAGCTCAGCGCCGCGGCGGTGGTTTCGTGGCCGGCCAGGAAGGTGGTCATGCATTCATCGCGCAGACCGCGTTCATCGAAGCCCTGGCCTTGCGGATCGCGCAGGTTGCGCATCATGTTGAGCAGATCGTCGCGCGGCGTCGCATCCTCGCGGCGGCGCGCCAGCTCGCCGCGGATCAGGCTGTCCAGCGTCTGCAGCGCGCGTCGCTTGGGCGCCTTCCATGGCGCCCACAAGGGGCTGCTGACCGGCCAGTAGAACTCGCCCATGGCGACGACGCTGAGCACATGCACCGCCTCGGCCGCGGCCTGCGCCTGAGCTTCATCGCTGTGCGAGAACAGGCTGCGCAGGATGACCTCCATGGTCAGCTGCGTCATCGCCGCCTCGAAGGGGAACTGATCCAGGCTTTTCCAGCGCGCCATGGCCTGGCTGCCGGCCTCAATCATCAGCGGCACAAAGGCCTCGACGCGCTTGGGCGAAAAGCCCGGCTGCAGCATCTGACGCTGGCGCTTCCACGGCGCGCCCTCGGCGACGATGACGCTCTGGCCATGGGCCGAGGCAAAGATCTCGGTACCGCGCTCCCAGCGGATCAGCTGATCGTGCGAGGCAACCAGCAGTTCGCGGATGTGATCGGGGTGGAAGAAGCTGTAGTCGCGATAGACCATCAAACGCTGGCAGACCACGTCGCCGTAGCGCTGCTGCCAGCCACGTATGGTGCCGAGGTAGTCCTGGCGCATCGCCCGCATCTGGGCAAAACCGAAGCCGCTGGGGCCGGGGGGCGTGGCGGGGCGGGCGGCCTGGCCGCCGTTCAGGGTGGTGGGCTGGTTCATGGCCGCCATGGTGCCGCGGCGGTCGGCGGGCGTCTTGAACGAAAACGACATGGGCGCTGCACCGCACCGTGCCGCGGCAGCCATCTCGCTTGCCTACACTTGCGCCATGGAGACTGATCGCCATCCCGATACCGTCGCGCGCCTGCTGGTGCCCAGCCTGGCGCTGTCCGGCTGCCTGCATGCCTCGCTCTGGCGCGACACCAGCCGGGCTGCGGCGCTCAGCGAAGCGCAGCGCAACAGCCATTTCCCGGCCACGCCCTTCTGTGGCCTGACCTGGACGCTGGAAGGCGAGGGCTGGGAGGTGCGTGAGGACGGCCAGCTGGAGCCGCTCACTCACCGCAGCCTGATCGGCGGCCCGCGCAGCCGCCCGGTGCAGTTCCGCTCCGAGGCGGGCATCCGCTGCTTCATGGTGGCGATACAGCCCGAGGCCCTGCATGCGCTGACCGGGCTGGACCTGTCGACGCTGATGGATCGCTACCTGCCCGTCGAGCAGCTGCTCGGCGAGGACTGGCAGCAGCTCAATCAGCAGATGCTGGCGGCGCGCGATGAGCATCACTGCCAGCAGCTGCTGGAAGCCTTTTTGCTGCCGCGCTGGCGCGCCCTGCGTGGCGGGGACAGGCCCTACCGGGGCCGCTACCGCGACTGGACGCAGAACCTGGCCATGCGTGCGGTGGCCGGCGGCCACGGCGCCAGCCTGCGGCAGATGGAGCGGCGCATCAAGCAGTGGAGCGGGCAAAGCCTGCGTGCGCTGCGCGGCATCAGCCGCGCCGAGGCGACCTTCTTCCAGGTCCGCGAGGAGATGGCGGCCGGCGAGGTGGTCTGGAGCGCGCTGGCCCAGGATGCCGGCTATACCGATCAGGCCCATCTGTGCCGCGAAACCCGCCGCGTCACCGGCTTCAGCCCCGAGGAGCTGCGCCAGCGCATCGATCTGCACGAGGCCTTCTGGGTCTATCGAATCTGGGCCTGAACCGGCATCGAAGGCGCCCGAGCGCGGCGGTCGAGGACAATGCGGGCCATGGCAGTCCTATCCATCTCCAACGCCCATCTCGCTTTCGGCCACGTGGCCCTGCTCGACGGTGCCTCCTTCTCGCTGGAAATCGGCGAGCGTGTCGGCCTCATTGGCCGCAACGGCACGGGCAAGTCGTCCCTGCTGAAAATCCTGGCCGGGCTTGAAAAGCTCGACGATGGCCTCTTGCAGCTGCAACAGGGGCTGACCAGCGTCTATGTGCCGCAGGAGCCCGAGCTGCGCCCGGAGGCGACGATTTTCGAAGTCGTCAGCGAGGGCGTGGCCGAGGCCAAGAGCCTGCGCGAGCGCTATGAGATCCACGACGAGAACGACGATCTGGCCTGGGTGCAGGAGCGCATCGAGCAGATCGGCGCCTGGAACTGGGAACAGCGGGTGGACGAGACCCTGCACCGGCTGGGCCTGGATGGCTCGCGCATCGTCGGTTCCTTGTCCGGCGGGCTGAAGAAGCGCGTCGCGCTGGGCCGCGCCCTGGTCGCCCAGCCCGATGTGCTGCTGCTCGATGAGCCGACCAATCACCTGGATCTCGACGCCATCACCTGGCTGGAAGAGCTGCTTAACAACTTCAAGGGCAGCCTGCTGCTGATCACCCACGACCGCGCCTTCCTGGACAACGTGGCCAACCGCATCGTCGAGCTGGACCGCGGCCAGCTGCGCGGCTACCCCGGCAACTTCGCTGCCTTCACCGCGGCCAAGGAATACGAGCTGCAGAACGAGGCGCTGTTCAACGCCCGCTTCGACAAGCTGCTGGCCCAGGAAGAGGTCTGGATTCGCAAGGGCGTCGAGGCCCGGCGCACGCGCAGCGTCGCGCGCATCCAGCGCCTGGAGGCGATGCGCCTGGCCCATGCCGCGCGCCGCGATGTGCAGGGCAAGGTCAAGCTCGATATCGACACCGGCGGCGCCAGCGGCAAGATCGTGGCCGAGCTGGAGAACGTCTCCAAGCGCTATGGCGATCGCACCATCGTCAACGATTTCAGCGCAACGATTCTGCGTGGCGACAAGGTCGGCCTGGTCGGCCCCAATGGCGCCGGCAAGACCACGCTGCTGAAGCTGATCCTCGGCGAGCTCGCCCCAGACAGCGGCGAGGTGCGCCAGGGCTCGCGGCTGACGGTGGCTTATTTCGACCAGATGCGCGATACGCTGAATCTTGAAGCCACGCTGGCCGACACCATCAGCCCGGGCAGCGAATGGATCGAGATCGGCAGTCAGCGCAAGCATGTGAAGAGTTATCTGGGCGACTTCCTGTTCTCGCCGGCACGGGCCAATTCGCCGGTGAAGAGCCTGTCCGGCGGCGAGCGCAACCGCTTGCTGCTGGCCCGGCTGTTCGCCCGCCCGGCCAATGTGCTGGTGCTCGATGAACCGACCAATGACCTGGACATCGAGACGCTGGAACTGTTGGAAGAACTGCTGGCCGAGTACGACGGCACCGTCTTCCTGGTCAGCCACGATCGCCGCTTCCTCGACAACGTGGTCACCAGCACCATCGTCAGCGAGGGCGAAGGCCGCTGGCGCGAGTACGAGGGCGGCGTGCAGGACTGGCTGATCCAGTCGGCCCGTGCCAAGCAGCTGGCGGCGCGCCAGCCGGCGCCCGCTGCTGCGCCTGCACCCGTCGCTGCACAGGCGCCAGCGCCCGTCGTGGCCGCGCCCAAGGCGCGCAAGCTCAGCTACAAGGAGCAACGCGAGCTGGAGGAAATGCCGGCAAGAATCGCCGCGCTGGAAACCGAGCAGGGCACGCTCAATGCGCTGCTGACTGGCAGCGAGCTCTACACCCAGGGCGCAGCGCGCATCGCCGAAGTGACGGCACGGGCCGCGCAGATCGACGAAGAGCTGCTGCTGCTGCTGGAACGCTGGGAAGAGCTCGGCGCGCGCTGAGGCGCGGCACTCAGGGGCGCGGCGGCAGCGGGAGCGGGCCGCCCGCCTACTGCTTCTGCAGCTTGGTGGCGGGGATCAGGCCGCTCTTGTTCTTCAGCTGGACGACCAGCTCGCCGTGGCGCACCACCACGCACTCGACGACCTCGGTCTTGTCGCCGAAGCGCACCTTGTCGCCCGGCTTGTACTGCACCATGGGCGGCAGCACGATGGGGCGCGGGGCAATCGCCGGCTGCGGGCGCGGCGCCATCATCACCGACTGCAGCCGCTGGTGCAGCTCCGGATAGTCCTTGGCCATGACCTGCAGGGCCTGATGCAGGGTGCGACGCAGGTCTTCGGCGGTGAAGGGCTTTTTCAGCAGGAAGCGGGCGCCGGCCTGCTTGGCCTGGGCCTCATGGTCGGGTGTGACTTCAAAGCTGAGCAGTGAGAGCCGGCATGTCGGCTTCACCTCCAGCAGGCGCTGGTGCAGGGCCAGGCCGGTGAGGGGGCTCTTGCCGAACCAGTCGGTGATCAGGAAATCGGGCTTGAACTCCAGGCCCTGGGCCAATGCCGTCTCGGTATTGCCGCAGCACAGAATGCCTTGCGGATCAAAGCCGAAGCTCTCAAGCAGCTGGCGCGCAAAGGTCTGCACGCCTGCCAGTGGGTCCACAATCAGAAAGCGTAGCGACGGTGGGCTCATAAGACGGGGAAACGGCGATCTCGATCAAAGACGGAGTCAAGAAAAACGCTGGGGCTGGACGCGAAGCATGCCTGAATCTTGTGCCGAACGCTGGCGATCTGGCAAGCGACGCCGTCAATCCTGCCCGCCTCAGTTCGGCAGGCTGCACAGAGCATAGCGGCGGCACTTGTCAGCCGCCTGACAGCCGGGCACTGACCTGCACCAGTCTGCACCAAGCCGCTATATCGGCAGCAAATGCGGCCGGAACAGTGTTTCGCACCAGGCCGCAAAAGCCTGCAGCCGGCGCGACAGGTGGCGCCGCTGTGGATAGAGCAGGGCGACCGGCAGTGGCGGCGCCGGCCAGGCCTGCATCAGCTCAACCAACTCGCCTCGGGCCAGCGCGCCGGCCACGTCGTAGGCCGGCACCTGGATCAGGCCCAGGCCGGCCAGTCCGGCGGCCAGATAGGTCTCGACGCTGTTGACGCGCAGCCGGCTCCTCAGCATCAGCCGCTGGCGGCTGCCGTTGGCGGCTAGATGCTCCCAGGCGGCCAGCCCGAGCTGCTCGCTGGCTGGGGCCTGGGGCGGCGCATAGTCGACCAGCCAATGGCCGGACAAGGCCTCCAGGCGTTCGGGCCGGCCATGGCGGGCCAGATAGGCCGGGCTGGCATAGCTGCCGACCCGGAACTGGCCCAGCGGCCGGCTGATCAGCCGTTCGTCGCTGCTGGCGCCAACCCGTATCACCGCGTCGACGCCGTCCTGGAACAGATCGATGGCGCGGTCGCTGCTGCCCAGTTCCAGGCTCAGCTCAGGATGGTGCTCGAGGAAATCCGGCAGTGCCGGTGCCATCAGGCCGGCGGCCACGCGGCTGGGCACATCGATGCGCAGCCGGCCGCGTAGCTGGCTGCCCTGCGGGCGAAACAGCGCCTCGGCCTCCGCCATATCGGCCAGCAGGCGCTGGCAGCGCTCGCGGTAGGCCTGGCCGTCGGCCGTCAGCTGGACCTGGCGGGTGGTGCGGCTGAGCAGCCGGGTGCCCAGTCGATCTTCCAAAGCGCGGATCGCATTCGAGGCGGCCGGGCGTGACAGGCCCAGTGCCTCGGCCGCGCGGGTGAAGCTGCCGCTGTCGGCGATCTGCACAAAAAGCTGCATGGCTTGCAGGCGATCCATCGTCTATTGGTTCCCATGTGAAAACAAAGAAGCAAATAGATCGTTATTTATTCGAAATGCTTTGTCAATCAAAGTCTGGGCATGGCGACGGACACGTGGCCACAGCACGGCGGCCAGCCGCCCCTTTTTGATTTCAACGGAGCAAACCATGAGCAACACGAACCCCACCGCCCGCCAAACGAATGAACACAGCCTGCACGGCAAAGTCGCCCTGGTGGCCGGCGCTTCGCGAAATCTGGGCCGGCAGATCGCCCTGGAGCTGGCGGCCGCCGGCGCCGATGTGCTGCTGCACTTCCACAGCGCCTCGTCAGCGGCCGATGCCGAGGCGGCGGTGCGTGAGCTGCGCGGGCTGGGCGTGCGGGCCGAGGCGCTGCAGGGCGACCTCAGCGAGGTGGGCCAGATCGAGCGCCTCTTTGCCGAGGGAAAAGCCGCCTTCGGTCGCATCGATATCGCGGTGAATGCCGTCGGCAAGGTGCTGAAGAAGCCCTTGATCGAGACCAGCGAGGCCGAGTTCGACGCGATGTTTGCCGTCAACAGCCGTGCCGCCTTTTTCTTCATCCGTGAGGCCGGCCGGCAACTGGAAGACGGCGGCAAGATCATCAGCATTGCGACCTCGCTGCTGGCCGCCTTCACTGGCGGCTACAGCGTCTATGCCGGGGCGAAGGCGCCGCTGGAACATTTCACCCGTGCGGCGGCCAAGGAGTTCGCCGCCCGTGGCATCTCGGTCAATGCCGTGGCGCCCGGCCCGCTGGACACGCCCTTCTTCCACGGCCAGGAAAACGCGGCCTCCACCGCCTATCTGAGCGCGGCCAGCATGAACGGCAAGCTGGGTGATATTCGCGATATCGCGCCCATCGTCCGCTTCCTGGCCGGCGAGGGCTGGTGGATCAACGGTCAGACGCTGTTCGCCAACGGCGGTTTCACGGCGCGCTGAAGCTCAGAGGTGGCCCGCCCCTGCAGACCTGGGAGAGATCATCATGGACAAGTTGCAGCTCTATTTTCTTGCCCGCGCACTGGTGGCCAGTGTCTTTGTCGCGATGGGGCTGGAGCGCCTGCTGGCCTACGGCGGCGTGCTTGACGGCGGCGTCGCCTCGCTCGGCGCCGGCTACCTGGCCTTCGGCCTGTTTGAGTTGGCCGCCGGTCTGCTCATTGTCTGCGGCTGGCAAGCCGGCTGGGCGGCGCTGGTGATGGCCGCTTTTCTTGCCGTCGATGCCTGCCTCGCGCATCCGTTCTGGCGCGAGCAGGGGCTGCAGCGCCATGGCCAGCTGCTGCATTTCATGAAGAACCTCAGCGCCATCGGCGGCCTGCTGCTGGTCGCTCAGGCCGAGTGGCAGCGGCGGCTGCCGCCGGCTTGATCGGGCCGCCTATCTCTGAAGTTCCGCGCGCAACTGCTCCAGCAGCCGCCAGAAGCGCGCATCCTGCGAGGTAGCGAAATTGATGCGCATCAGCGTGCCGGCGCGGCGGGTCGGGCTGAACAGCACGCCGGGGGCGATCAGCCAGCCGGCGTCGAGCAGGCGCTGGGCCAGCTTTTCGGTGTCGACGCCGACATCCAGCCAGCCGAACAGTCCCTGCGGTGGCGTCACGAAGCGACAGCCGGCGTCCTCGGCCAGGCGCACGCTGCGCTGGCGGGCGGCGTCCAGCCGGGCGATGACGCGTTCGGCATGGCGGCGCAGCTGGCCCTGCTCCAGGCAGAGGGCGACGGCGCGGTCCATCATCGGGCTGGTGGTCAGCGTGGACAGCAGCTTCAGATCGGTCAGCTTGGCCACCCGCTCGGCGCTCGCGGCGACGAAGCCGACCCGCCAGGCCGGCGTCAGGATCTTGGAAAAGCCCGAGACATACAGCGTGCGGCGCAGGCCATCGAGCGCCGACAGCCGCGGCGCATGGTTGGGCGCCAGGCAGGCATAGGTGTCGTCCTCGACGATCATCAGATCGGCCGCCTCGGCCAGCTTGAGGATCTGGTGGGCGCTGGCCAGCGAGAGGCTGCCGCCGGTCGGGTTGTGCAGCACCGAGACGGTGACGTACATGCGCGGCTTGTGCTCGGCGATCAGGCGCTGCATCACCGCCAGGTCGGGGCCATGCTGGTCGCGCGGCACCGGCAGCAGCCGCATGCCGGCCTGCGACAGGCGGGCGTATTCGATCGCCCAGCCCGGGTCGTCAACCAGCACCGCATCGCCCGGCGTCAGCAGCGTGCGGGTGATCAGATCCAGCGCATGGGTGGCGCCGACGGTGCTGACGATCTGCTCCGGCGCCACGCTGACGCCCAGATCTTCCATCCGACGCGACAGCGCCGCGCGCAGTCGCGGGTCGCCGCCGGGCTCACCGTACTGCAGCGCCAGCTGATCGGGCTGCTCGCTCTGCGTCAGCACCCGGCGCATCGCGCTTTGCAGCATGGGCAGGTCCAGCCAGTCGCCGGGCAGGGTGCCCAGGCCCGGTGCATGGCGGGCATCGGCCTGGAACATGCCGCGTATCAGCGCACTGGCGTCCACCGGCGCCTGCGCAGGCCGGGCCAGCCAGGCCCTGGTCGGCGCCGGGCTGGCCGGCCGCATATCGCGGACGAAAAAACCACGCTGCTTGCGCGCTTCAAGCAGGCCTGAGGCGAGCAATTGATCGTAAGCCGCCACGACGGTATACGGGCTGACGCCATGATGCCGGGCGCAATCGCGTACCGAGGGCAGGCGGGCGCCGGGCAGCAGCAGGCGCTGCTGGATGCGTTCGGCAAATCGTTGGGCCAGTTGCTGGGCCAGCGGGGTGCTGGCGCCGCGGGCCAGCGGGGCGGCTGTGTTGGTGCTCATGCCAGTACAGATGCTGTGCTTGTTCGCGAAAGTGTACTGGTTCTGTATTGGTTGGCGCCGCTAGACTGGATCGCATGAAGTTCCAGCTCCCGCTCCCCGCCTGCGGCCTCCGCCGCGCCGGAGATTGCCCATGAACACGCTGCCAAGCCTGCGGCTGCTGGGCGTGCTCGGCGGCATGAGCTGGGAATCCAGTGCCCATCTCTACGCCTTGCTGAACCGCGAGGTGGCGGCCCGGCTGGGCGGGCTGCACAGCGCTCGTCTGCTGATGCACAGCGTGGACTTCGCGACCATCGAGCGCTGCCAGCGTACCGACGACTGGGCTGCTGCCGCCCGCCTGCTCACTGAGGCCGCGGCTGGTTTGAAGGCCGGCGGTGCCGAGGCCCTGCTGCTGGCGACCAACACCATGCACAGGGTGGCCGAGCAGATCGAGGCCGAGTCCGGCCTGTCGCTGCTGCACATCGTTGACGCCACGGCGGCGGCGCTGCGCGCGCGCGGCTTTAGCCGAGTCGGGCTGCTGGCCACCGGCTACACCATGGCCGCCGGCTCCTTCTATCACCAGCGCATGCAGCGCCACGGCATTGAACTGCTGACACCCAGCGCCGACGACCGCGCCGAAGTCCATCGCATCATCTACGAAGAGCTGTGCCGGGGTCAGGTCTTGCCGGCCTCGCGCCAGCGCTACCAGGCCATCGTCGCCGCGCTGGCGGCCGAAGGCGCCCAGGCCGCCATCCTTGGCTGTACCGAAATCGGCCTGCTGCTGGACGCCAGCGCGCAGGCCAGCAGCCCCATCCCGCTGTTCGACAGCACCGTGCTGCAGGCGCAGGCGGCGGTTGAATGGATGCTGAGCCCCAGTCCCGACTCCCACCGCCCAGGTGGTACAACAACAACTTGAGACCCCTCCCCGGAGATATTCCCATGAGCAGCATCTGGACCCAGGCGCGCCGCGCCGCGCGCATGAACCCGTCCATCATTCGCGAAATCCTCAAGGTCACCGAAAAGCCCGGCATCCTGTCGATGGCTGGTGGTCTGCCCTCGGCCGACACCTTTCCGGTCGACGCACTGAAGGCGGCCTGCGACAAGGTGCTGAGCGAAAACGCCAAGGAAGCGCTGCAGTACGCGGCCAGCGAGGGCTTTGCGCCACTGCGTGAATGGGTCGCCGCGCGCGTCAAAGCGCTGGGCATGGACGTGAGCCCGGATCAGGTGCTGATCACCAGCGGTTCGCAGCAGGGCCTGGATCTGGTCGGCAAAATCCTCTGCGATGCCAGCGCGCCGGTGGCCGTCGAGACGCCCACCTATCTGGGTGCACTGCAGGCCTTCACGCCCTATGAGCCGAGCTTCATCAGCCTGGCCAGCGACGAGCAGGGCCCGCTGCCCGAGGCCTTTGCCCGCCTGCCGCACGACGCGCCAGGCACGCGCTTCGCCTATCTGCTGCCGAACTATCAGAACCCGACCGGTCGGGTGATGAGCCTGGAGCGCCGTCAGGCGGTGATGGCCGCCGCCAAGGCTGCCGGCGTGCCGGTGATCGAAGACAACCCCTATGGCGACCTGTGGTTCGACGAACCGCCGCTGCCCTCGCTCAGCTCGATGTGGCCGGAAGGTTCGATCTACCTCGGTTCCTTCTCCAAGGTGCTGACGCCGGGCTTCCGCCTGGGCTTCATCATTGCGCCCAAGGCCCTGTACCCCAAGCTGCTGCAGGCCAAGCAGGCGGCCGATCTGCACACGCCGGGCTTCAACCAGCGCGTCGTTTACGAGGTGATCAAGAACGGTTTCCTCGACGAGCATGTGCCCAAGATCCGTGCCCGCTACAAGGCCAATCGTGATGCGATGGCCGAGGGCCTGAAGAAGCACCTGCCGGCCGGCTGCGAATGGCAGAGCCCCAAGGGCGGCATGTTCTTCTGGATCCGCCTGCCCGAGGGCCTGGATGCGATGGCACTGCTGCCCAAGGCCGTCGATGCCAATATTGCCTACGTGCCCGGCGCTGCCTTCTATGCAGCGAACCCGGATCCGCGCACGATGCGCCTGTCCTTTGTGACGCTGACGCCCGAGCTGATTGCCGAAGGCGTGGCCATTCTCGGCCGCGTGCTGGGCGAGGCGCTGGCCGCGATTCCCGAAACCACGCCCTGAGGTGGCCGCGACGATGGTTGAGGACATCAAGGCGCTGGGCAATCGTCGCTACCGCATCAGCAGTGCGGCGGCCGATCAAGACCCGGTCGCCGTTCACGCCTTCCTGACCCGCTGCTACTGGAGCGAAGGCATCAGCCTCGCGCTGGTGCAGCAGGCCATGCAGCATTCGCTGTGTTTCGCGCTGCGCTGCAGCGAGGGCGGGGCGGCGGAGCAGGTGGTTGGCTTTGCCCGCGTGATCAGTGACCGGGCGACCTTTGCCTATCTCTGCGACGTCTATGTGCTGGAGGCCCACCGCGGCCAGGGCCTGGGCGACTGGCTGATTGCGACCCTGCTGCAGCACCCGGAGCTGCAGGGCCTGCGCCGCTTCCAGCTGATCACCCGTGACGCCCATGCGCTCTACCAGCGCCATGGCTTCAAGCCGCTGGCCGCGCCGGATCGCGGCATGGAGATCAGCCGGCCCGGCCTGTATCTGCAGCCCGCCGCCTGAGTCGTTTGGCGGCGCAGCGGCAAGACCTGACCCTCACCCGCGAGTTCCCATGAACCGATCACGCCGCTTTGCCCAGGTTGATGTCTTCAGCAACGAGCCCTTGCGCGGCAATCCGCTGGCGGTGGTCGTTGACGGTGAGGGTTTGAGTGACGCGCAGATGGCCCGCTTTGCGCGCTGGACCAATCTGTCCGAAACGACCTTTCTGCTGCCGCCCACCGACCCTGCGGCCGACTACCGGCTGCGCATCTTCACGCCCGGCGGCGAGTTGCCCTTTGCCGGCCATCCGACGCTGGGCAGTGCCCAGGTCTGGCTGGACCATGGCGGGCGGCCTCGCCAGCCCGGGCTGATCGTTCAGCAGTGCCAGATCGGCCTGATCCCGGTGCGCCAGGTGGCCGGTCAAGAGGGCCGGCTCGCCTTTGCCGCGCCGCCGCTGACGCGCGAAGGTCCGCTGGCGTCTGAACTGCGCGCCCAGGTCTTGCGCGCGCTGCGCCTCCCCGAGGCTGAGGCGCTGGATGTGGTCTGGGTCAGCAACGGACCGGAATGGATTGCCGTGCGTGTGGCCCGTGCCGCCCAGGTGCTGGCGCTGCAGCCCGATTTCGCTGCGATGGCGGGGCTGAACGTCGGCGTCGTCGGTGCCCATGAGCCCGGCGCCGAGGCGCAGTTCGAGGTGCGCATGTTCGTGCCCGAGATGGGTGTGCCCGAAGACCCGGTGACGGGCAGCTTCAACGCCGGCCTGGCGTTGTGGATGATGGCTACTGGACTGGCGCCCGAGCGCTACACCGTGGCCCAGGGCACGCAGTTGCAGCGTCAGGGCCGCATCCATATCAGCCGCGAAGGCGAGCAGACCTGGATTGGCGGCGATGTGCAGCGGCTGATCGCAGGTAAGCTGCAGCTCTGACAGGTATTTGCGTGCCGTTCAGGCGGCGCAGGGAGGCAGACATGGCGATGGAACTGGATCACCTGGTCGTTGGCGCGGCCAGCCTAGAGGAAGGTGTGGCTTGGTGCGAGCAGCAGTTTGGCGTCAGCCCGATGCCTGGCGGCAAGCATGCGCTGATGGGCACACACAACCTGCTGTTGAACATCAGCTCGGACGCCTATCCGCGCTGTTATCTGGAAATCATCGCCATCGACCCGGAAGCGCCGCCGCCGACGCGGGCACGCTGGTTCGATCTCGATCAGCCGGCGTTGCAGGCAGCGCTGAGCCAGCGCGCCGGCTTGATCCATTGGGTGGCCCGGGTGCCCAGCCTGGAGGCGGCGTTGGCGCAGTGGCGCGGCGAGGGTGTCGATGCTGGCGTCGCCGTGGCGGCCACGCGCGGCGCCTTGAGCTGGCGCATTGCGCTGCGTGAGGATGGCCGGCGTCTGCGCCGCGAGGGCCTGCCGGTGCTGATCGAATGGGGCGCCGCGCATCCCTGCGATGCGCTGCCAGCCTCCGGCGTGCAATTGCAAAGCTGGGAGGCGCGTGACGGCCTCACGGCGACGCTGCTGACGCCCAGGGGCGAGCTGAAACTGGAATTGCTGGCGTGAACGCGACCGAAGAACTTTTCCGCGAGGACGCGCTGCTGCGCGAGTGCACTGGCATCTTGCTGCGCGCCGACGAGCGCGGCCTGCTGCTGGACCGCACCGTGTTCTATCCGCAGGGCGGCGGCCAGGCCGGCGATGCAGGCGACTTGTTGTTGCCTGGCGAGCGTCGGCTGCAGATCGCCGACACCCGCAAAGGCGAGGCCGGCGAGATCCTGCACCTGCCCGCCCCCGGGCAGGAAGCGTTGTTGGACACGCTGGTGCCAGGTCTTGCCGTGCAGGCGCGGATCGACTGGGTTCGTCGACACGCCCATATGCGCTTTCACACCGCCACGCACCTGCTCTGCGCGCTGGTGCCGCAGCCGGTCGACGGCTGTTCGATCACTGCCGGCTATGCGCGGCTGGATTTCCACATGAACGAGCCGCTCGACAAGGAACAGCTCAATGCCGGGCTGGCGCGCCTGGTGGCCGAAGGACATGCCGTCACACATCGCTGGATCAGCGATGCCGAACTCGATGCCAATCCTGGCCTGGTGCGCAGCATGAGCGTCCAGCCACCGCGCAGTTCGGGCCGGGTGCGCCTGCTGGAGATCGCCGGCGTGGACCTGCAGCCCTGCGGCGGCACTCATGTCGCCAATACCGCCGACATCGGCCCCATCATCATCACGAAGATTGAGAAGAAGTCCGCCATGACGCGCCGCGTCGTGCTGGGCTTTGCCCAGCCAGGCTGAGGCAACACTGAACCCATCTCCGCACGCCGCGGCGGGGGCTTTGCGGGAGGCTGGGCAAGGCGCGAGCCGCCGCACAGGCTGGCGGCCTGTGCAAGGGTCGCAACGCCGGCCAGCACCCGCAAAGGCCCGCCCCTGAAGGGTTTGCGAGATAAGCGGCCGTCTCGGGCGTTGCAGCGCTCGGCTGTCGGGCTACCAGCCCGACCTTCGCACTGCGCCTACGAGTCAGCCGCTTCTCTCGCAAACGCGGCGCGCGGAGACGGGTTCAGTGCTGCCCTGGGCGGACTTCTTCGGGGAGCACTCATATCGGCGCAGCCGATGTGAGTGATCACCAGAAACTCCTGTGCCGCCATGGCGCGCCGCGTCGTGCTGGGCTTTGCCCAGCCAGCCGGAGGCTAAGGCTCCGGAGGCTGGCTGTGGCGCGCTTCAGTGCTCGTGCTTGTCCTTGTAGCTATCGTGGCAGGCCTTGCAGCTCTGGCCCACGCCGCCGACAGCGGCCTTGATCTGGTCCAGGTTGCCGGCACGGGCGGCGGCGTCGAGCTTGGCGACTTCGCTGATCATCTTTTCCGAGGCTTCACGGAACTTGTCGGCTTCCTTCCAGATCTCGGCGCGGGCGGCGGTCGGGTGGCCGGTGGTGCTGCCTTCGGGGAAGGCGCTGAAGGGCAGCTTGGCCACCGCCATCATCACGGCGGTATTCTCGGCGGCCAGCTTGGCGTCGAAGGGCGTCTTGCCTTGAGCCATCATTGATACGCGCTTGAAATGCGTGGCCAGGATGGTGAAGCCGGACTGGCGGTATTCAATGGCGTCGCCGGGCTTCTGGAATTGGGCGTGAGCGGGCAGGGCACAGCTCAGGGCAGCGGTGGCGGCGAGAGCCAGCAGGACTTGCTTCATGCGGGGTGTTCCTTGGGGTTGAAGGCCGGCGGCTACCGAGGACGGGTGCCGGTGCGCGAGTGTAGAAGCCTGGCGCGCTTCGGGTATCGTGTGTGCCGCGTAAACAGTGCTGCATGGGATGAGCGAAGCCAATCAAGTCAACAAGATCCGCGTCTGGGACCTGCCGACACGGCTGTTCCATTGGGCGCTGGTGCTGGCGGTGCTCGGCGCCGTGGTATCGGCCAAGATCGGCGGCTTGATGATGGCCTGGCATCTGCGCTGCGGCTATGCGATCGCGGCCTTGCTGGTCTTTCGGCTGCTGTGGGGCATTGTTGGTGGCCACTGGTCGCGCTTTCGCCAGTTTTTCTACACGCCGGCGGCGTTTGTGCGTTATCTGCGTGGCCGCCCGCTGCCTGAGGACTGCTTCGAGATCGGTCACAACCCGCTGGGGGCGCTGTCGGTGCTGCTGATGCTGGCCTGGCTGGGGCTGCAGGTGGGCTCGGGGCTGATTGCCGACGACGAGATCGATACCACCGGCCCGCTGGTGGCCTGGGTGAGCAGCGACACCAGCCAGCGCTGGACCGGTCAACACACCGGCCTGGGCCAATGGGGCTTGATCGCCATGGTGGCGGTGCATGTGGCGGCCATCCTGTTCTACCGCTGCTTCAAGCGGCGCAATCTGCTGGCGCCGATGATCAGTGGCGACAAGATGGTGGCCCGAGTTGTGGAGCACAGTGCTGACACGCTGGCCACCCGCTTGTTCGCGCTGACGCTGGCGGCAGCTTGTGCGGCTGCCGTCTGGCTCTTGGTCAATGCGGCTGGCTGAGTACACTCACGTCGAACGATGGACAGCAACAGCCCGACGATCAGTCTGATCACACCCGCATCGCCCGCCGACTGGCAGACCACGCGTGAGATCCTGCTGGAGTACGCACAAAGCCTTGGTTTCGACCTGGGCTTCCAGGGCTTCGAGCAGGAGTTGGCCGCGCTGCCCGGCCAGTACGCCGAGCCCGAGGGGCTGATGCTGCTGGCCTGTATCGATGGCCAGGTGGCCGGTTGCGGGGCCTTTCGCAATCTGCCTGATGCCGACTACCCGAATGCCTGCGAGATGAAGCGTCTGTTCGTGCGGCCGGCTTTTCGCCGCTTCGGGCTGGGCCGGCAACTCACCCAGGCCTTGATGGACCGGGCCAGTCAGGCGGGCTATTCGGCGATGCTGCTGGACACGCTGGACGATATGGAGGCCGCCCGTGGCCTCTACGAGAGCCTGGGCTTCGTTGAGGTGCCGCCGTTTTACTTCAATCCACTGCCGGGCGCGCATTACCTGAAGGTCGAACTCGACTGAGGTTACGGCGAGGTACGGGCTTAGCATCGAGGGCCGAGGTCGATATCCGACCGCCATAGCGAGATCGATGTGATGAGCAGTGCCGCCCCCCCGAACCCACCGCTATACCAGCCGCAGGCGCTGGGCGAGTACCGCGCCGCGCTCGGTGAATCGCCGCTGTGGCATCCGCTGGAACACTGCCTTTATTTCGTCGACATCGCCCGGGGTCAGGTCTTGCGCTGGCGCGAGGGCGAGGCGGCGCCGCAAGCGTGGCCGGTCGGGCGCGAGCCTGGCTGCATCGCGGCGCTGGCCGAGGGCGGGTTGTTGCTGGCGCAGCGCGATGGCTTGTTCAAGTTCGATACCGTTGATGGCAGCCTGCAGCCGCTGCTGCCACCGCCCTATGACGCGGCGGCACAGCGTTTCAACGACGGCAAGGCTGATGCGCAGGGGCGCTTCTGGGTCGGCACCATCGACGATGCGCGCCGACCGGCCTCGGCGCTGTACCGGCTCGCCGCCGGCAGCTTCACGCCGATGCTGGAGGGCATCACGACCAGCAATGGCCTGGCCTGGAGCCCCGATGGCCGGCGGCTTTACAGCGCCGACACCAAGGCCCACCGCATCGACGTCTGCGATTTCGACCCGGTCGCCGGAGCGGTATCCGACCGGCGCTGCTTTGCGCAGTTCGAAGCGCGCCAGCCGGGGCAGGATCTGAACAGCTATGGCGGCCGCCCCGACGGCGCTGCCGTCGATATCGAGGGCTGCTACTGGGTGGCGATGTATGAGGGCCAGCGTCTGCTGCGGCTGTCGCCCGAGGGCCAGGTCTTGCGCCAGGTGGAGCTGCCGATGCGCTGCCCGACGATGCCGGCCTTTGGCGGCGCTGATCTGCGCACGCTGTTCGTCACCAGCGCCAGCGATGGCCGGCCGGCCGACGAGTTGGCGGCGCAGCCGCTGGCCGGTGCGGTGCTGCGCCTGCGCGTCGAGGTGCCAGGGCTGCCGAGCCATCTGGCGCGGCTGTGATCGCAACTTGAGCGCTTGAACACGGCCCGCGGCTGCTTGATCTGCAACAAGGCTGCTTAGATCTCTACAGCGCCGTGATGCGGCTGGTGATGGGGCTTGCCTCGTTGTCACGGGGTGCCAAAAGTACCGCTAGCGGCACTTGCTACCCGCTGTCAAGCCGGGCCGAAATCACGCCCGTGTCGCTGTGTTACCGGGATGTAAGGGGAAACCACATATAATCTTTGGGTTTTGCCGATTGCCCCGGAACCGAAGTGAACCCAAACCTGCCGCGTGCTGAACAGAAGGCCGCAGCCCAGGTCTGGGAACAGGACAGGGACGCAAGTGCGGTCGGCGAAGACGATTTCAAGGACTTCACGCCCCTGTCGCGCGAGCAGGCAGAGGCGCTGAGGGCCAGGCAGCCCGCGATCTCGCCCTGGCGAGTGGTGGTGGCCCAGGCCCTCGCCGGTGTGGCGATGGTCGCACTCTGGGGCCTGTTGGCGCTGGGGAGCGGCAAATGGTGGTCGGCGCTGTGTGGCGCGGCCGCCGTGGTGTTTCCCAATGCGCTGATGGCGTGGGGCACCACCCGACGCCCGGCAACGGACGCCGGGGCTGCCCTGATGTCGGTGATGTTCTGGGAATTGATCAAGATTGTGTTGGTCAGCGCCAGCCTGCTGGTGGTGATCAAGTGGGTGCCCGATCTGAGTTGGCCAGCACTGCTGACGACCATGATCGTGTGCCTGAAAGTTAATTGGCTGGTCCTGCTTCGGCGGGGTCGATTCAAAAGCATTAGCGACGGAAACTGAACATGGCAGCAGAAGGTCACGCGCCCAGTGCTGGTGAGTACATCACTCACCACCTGCAACACTTCCAGAAGAACTTCTCGTTCGAGAACGTCAAGCAGACGAACATCGTCGACTTCAGCCTGTTCAACTTCGATTCGCTGATCTACTCGGTGATTCTGGGTGCTCTGGGCTGCTTCATCCTGTGGCGTGCCGCCCGCAAGGCGACGTCCGGCGTGCCGGGTCGCTTCCAGGCTGCGGTGGAAATCCTCTCGGAAATGGTCGAGAACCAGGCCAAGGGCGTGATCCACAACGAGAAGAGCCGCAAGCTGGTCTCGCCGCTGGCGCTGACCGTGTTTGTCTGGATCTTCCTGATGAACGGCATGGACATGCTGCCGGTCGATCTGCTGCCCAAGCTCTGGGGCGACTACAACGCTTCGATCGGCCATGACCCTCACCACGCCTATCTGCGTGTGGTGCCGACAGCCGACCTGTCCACCACGCTGGGCCTTTCGACCAGCGTGCTGCTGATGTGCTTCTTCTACAACATCAAGATCAAGGGTCTGGGTGGCTGGAGCCATGAGCTGATCGCCGCCCCGTTTGGCGACCACTGGGCGCTGTGGCCCTTCAACTTCCTGATGCAGATGATCGAGTTCGTCGCCAAGACGGTCTCTCATGGCATGCGGCTGTTCGGCAATATGTTTGCCGGCGAATTGGTGTTCATGCTGATCGCGCTGATGGGCGGCGCGGCCACGCTGTCGGCTTCTGGCATCGGACTGGCTTTTGGCCACCTCGTTGCCGGTACTGTGTGGACGCTGTTCCACATTCTGGTGATCACGCTGCAGGCCTTCATCTTCATGATGCTGACGCTGATCTACATCGGCCAGGCGCACGACGCGCACTGATCGAACGCTTTTCTCTCTTTCCCTTTCCTTTTTCTTTCTCATCTCTCTAGGAGCTTCAAATGGAAAACATCCTCGGCCTCGTGGCACTGGCTTGCGGCATCATCGTTGGTCTGGGCGCTATCGGCGCTTCCATCGGTATCGCACTGATGGGCGGCAAGTTCCTGGAGTCCTCGGCTCGCCAGCCTGAGCTGATGAACGAACTGCAAACCAAGATGTTCATCTTGGCTGGTCTGATCGACGCTGCTTTCCTGATCGGTGTGGCTATCGCTCTGCTGTTCGCCTTCGCCAACCCGTTCGCAGCTACCCTGCTCGCCAACGTCGCTCACTAATTCCCACCGAACCTTTCACGACTGAAAGGATCGTGCCGTGAATATCAACTCAACACTGTTCCTCCAGGCGATCGTCTTCGCGATCCTGGTGTGGTTCACGATGCGCTTCGTCTGGCCTCCGATTACGAAGGCCTTGGACGAGCGTGCCGCAAAGATCCGTGACGGCCTGGCCGCCGCGGACAAGGCCAAGGCCGAGTTGGCAACCGCCAACAAGAAGGTCGACGAGCAACTGGCACAGACGCGCAACGAGACCGCCAAGCTGTTGGCCGACGCTGAAAAGCGTGGTGCTGCCATCGTGGACGAAGCCAAGAAGCGTGCTGAAGACGTGGGCGCCAAGATCGTGGCCGATGCCAAGGCGGAAGCCGAGCAGCAGGCTGCACGGGCCCGCGAAGCCCTGCGCGAGCAAGTCGCCGCGCTGGCCGTCAAGGGTGCCGAGCAAATTCTGCAGCGCGAGGTCAACGCCAGCGTGCATGCCGAGTTGCTGGGCCGTCTGAAGACGGAGCTGTAATCATGGCTGAGCTCGCAACCATTGCACGCCCCTACGCCGAAGCGCTCTATCAGGTCGCCAAGAAGCACGATGTGAAGGCTTGGGGTTCGGCGCTCGACGCGCTGGCCCTGATCGCACAGGATGCCGATCTGCGTCAGTTCGCTGACAACCCGACGGTTAGCTCCGAGCAGGTCTTCGCGGTCATCACCGCGGCGGCCAAGCAAGAGCTGGCTGCCGAGTTGCAGAACTTCCTGCGCGCGGTGATCGAGAACGGGCGCCTGGCGGCGCTGCCTGAGGTGGTCGAACAATTTCATGTTCTGGCCAACGCGGCAGCCGGCGTGGCTGATGCGCAGATCTTCAGTGCCTACCCCATCGACGCAGCGCAGCTGAGCGATGTGGTGGCCGCGCTGGAAAAGCGCTTCGGTCGCAAGCTCGAAGCCCATGTGCAGCTGGAGCCTTCACTGATTGGCGGTATCCGTGTGGTGGTTGGCGACGAGGTGCTGGACACCTCCGTCAAGGCCCGCCTGGAACGCATGAAAGTGGCGCTCACAGCCTAAGAGCAAGCGCGAAGACACCTTATTTCGTTCATCCCTGTGTCGACCGCGCTCTGGTAACAGACGCAAAGGCCAGATGGGAGCAAGCAATGCAATTGAATCCTGCTGAAATTTCCGAACTGATCAAGAGCCGAATCGAGGGTCTTGGTGCATCGACGGACGTCCGCAACCAGGGCACCGTGGTGTCCGTCTCCGACGGTATCTGCCGCATTCACGGTCTGTCCGACGTGATGCAAGGCGAAATGCTGGAGTTCCCGGCAGACGCCAGCGGTCAGCCTTCCTACGGCCTGGCCCTGAACCTCGAGCGCGACTCCGTCGGCGCCGTGATTCTGGGTGCTTACGAGCACATCTCCGAAGGCGACACCGTGAAGTGCACGGGCCGCATTCTGGAAGTGCCCGTCGGCCCCGAGCTGATCGGTCGTGTCGTGAACGCCCTGGGCCAGCCAATTGACGGCAAGGGCCCGATCAACGCCAAGATGACGGACGTGATCGAAAAGGTCGCTCCTGGCGTGATCGCCCGTAAGTCGGTGGACCAGCCGGTGCAGACCGGTCTGAAGTCGATCGACTCGATGGTGCCCGTCGGCCGTGGCCAGCGCGAGCTGATCATCGGCGACCGCCAGACCGGCAAGACTGCCGTGGCCATCGACGCCATCATCAACCAGAAGGGTCAGAACATGACCTGCATCTACGTCGCGATCGGCCAGAAGGCTTCGTCGATCAAGAACGTGGTGCGCGCCCTGGAACAAGCCGGCGCGATGGAATACACCATCGTCGTGGCTGCCTCGGCCTCTGAGTCCGCTGCCATGCAGTATGTGTCGGCCTACTCGGGCTGCACGATGGGCGAATACTTCCGCGACCGCGGTCAAGACGCGCTGATCGTTTATGACGATCTGTCCAAGCAAGCCGTGGCCTATCGTCAGGTCTCGCTGCTGCTGCGCCGTCCTCCCGGTCGTGAAGCTTTCCCCGGCGACGTGTTCTATCTCCACAGCCGTCTGCTGGAGCGTGCCGCTCGCGTGAATGCCGACTACGTCGAAGCATTCACCAAGGGCGAAGTGAAGGGCAAGACCGGTTCGTTGACCGCACTGCCCATCATCGAAACCCAGGCCGGTGACGTTTCCGCTTTCGTTCCGACCAACGTGATCTCGATCACCGACGGTCAGATCTTCCTGGAAACCAATCTGTTCAACGCTGGTATCCGTCCCGCCATCAACGCCGGTATCTCGGTGTCGCGCGTCGGTGGTGCTGCTCAGACCAAGCTGATCAAGGGCCTGTCCGGCGGTATCCGTACCGACCTGGCGCAGTACCGTGAACTGGCTGCGTTCGCGCAGTTCGCTTCGGACCTGGACGAGTCGACCCGCAAGCAGCTGGACCGCGGTGCCCGCGTGACCGAACTGCTGAAGCAGGCTCAGTACTCGCCGCAGTCGATCAGCCTGATGGCTGCCACGCTGTACGCAGTGAACAAGGGCTTCATGGACAGCCTGGACGTGAAGAAGGTTCTGGCCTTCGAACACGGCATGCACCAGTACCTGAAGACCAGCCACGCTGCGCTGCTGGCCAAGCTGGAAGCTGACAAGGCGATGGACAAGGATGCCGAAGCCGAGCTGAACGCCGCAATCACTTCCTTCAAGAAGTCTTTTGCTTGATCATGAACCACCCCCGAAGCGCTTCGCGCTACCCCCTCAAGTGGGCGTCAGCAGTGGCCCGGCCAAGCCGGATCCACGCTGCCCGCTTGACGGCGTGCGTGCTGCTCGCAGCTGCTAAGCGCCTCGGCGGGATCTGAAAGGAAATTTCATGGCATCAAGCAAGGAAATTCGCGGCAAGATCAAGTCGGTCGAAAACACCAAGAAGATCACCAAGGCCATGGAAATGGTCGCGGCTTCGAAGATGCGCAAGGCGCAAGAGCGTATGCGCTCGGCTCGGCCCTACAGCGAGAAGATCGGCAATATCGCCGCCAATCTTGCCCAGGCCAACCCCGAGTACAAGCACGCTTTCCTGATCGAGAACGAACAGGCGAAGTCGGCTGGTTTCGTGGTCGTGACGACGGACAAGGGCTTGTGCGGCGGTTTGAACACCAATCTGCTGCGCGCGACGACGGCCAAGTTCAAGGAACTGGAAGCCGCCGGCCAAAAGCCCGAGGTCGTTGCCATCGGCAACAAGGGTCTGAGCTTCATGAATCGCGTTGGCGCCAAGGTGGCTGCCCATGCAACGCAGCTGGGTGACCAGCCGCATATCGAGAAGCTGATTGGCCCCGTGAAGGTGCTGCTGGACAAGTACGCCGCTGGCGAACTGTCTGCCGTCTATCTCTGCTACACCCGCTTCATCAACACGATGAAGCAGGAACCGGTCGTCCAGCAGCTGCTGCCGCTGTCGACCGAAGGCATGAAGACCAACGGTGGCACGCATTCGTGGGACTACATCTATGAACCCGATGCTGCGACGGTGATCGATGAGCTGCTGGTGCGTTACACCGAAGCGCTGATTTACCAGGCCGTGGCCGAGAACATGGCGTCCGAGCAATCGGCGCGCATGGTGGCCATGAAGGCTGCTACTGACAACGCCGGCACCCTGATCGGTGAGCTGAAGCTGGTCTACAACAAGACCCGCCAGGCCGCGATCACGAAGGAGCTCAGCGAGATCGTCAGTGGCGCGGCCGCCGTGGGCTGATCAAAGCGAACGCGAACCAAGTTTTGGAATTGAAGGAACGAAAAAATGGCTAACACTCAACAAGTGGGCAAGATCGTTCAGTGCATCGGCGCCGTGGTGGACGTGGAGTTCCCGCGTGACCAGATGCCGAAGATCTACGACGCGCTGAAGATGGAAGGCTCGGCCCTGACGCTGGAAGTTCAGCAACAGCTGGGCGACGGCGTGGTGCGTACGATTGCTCTGGGCTCGTCCGACGGTCTGCGTCGCGGCTCGCAGGTCTACAACACCGGCGACAACATCAAGGTGCCGGTCGGCAAGGCCACGCTGGGTCGCATCATGGACGTGCTGGGCACGCCCATCGACGAACGCGGTCCGGTCGATCAAGCGCAAACCGCTTCGATCCACCGCGCTGCCCCGGCCTACGACGAGCTGAGCCCGTCGCAAGAGCTGCTGGAAACCGGCATCAAGGTGATTGACTTGATCTGCCCGTTCGCGAAGGGCGGCAAGGTCGGTCTGTTCGGTGGCGCCGGCGTCGGCAAGACCGTGAACATGATGGAGCTGATCAACAACATCGCCAAGGCCCACAGCGGTCTGTCGGTGTTCGCTGGTGTCGGCGAGCGTACCCGCGAGGGCAACGACTTCTATCATGAGATGGCCGATTCGGGCGTCGTGAACCTCGAGAAGCTCGAAGACTCCAAGGTCGCCATGGTCTACGGTCAGATGAACGAGCCTCCGGGCAACCGTCTGCGCGTGGCCCTGACCGGTCTGACCATCGCCGAGTCCTTCCGTGACGAAGGCAAGGACGTGCTGTTCTTCGTGGACAACATCTACCGCTACACGCTGGCCGGTACCGAAGTGTCCGCTCTGCTGGGCCGTATGCCTTCCGCCGTGGGCTATCAGCCGACGCTGGCCGAAGAAATGGGCCGTCTGCAAGAGCGCATCACCTCGACCAAGATCGGTTCGATCACCTCCATCCAGGCCGTTTACGTGCCTGCCGATGACTTGACCGACCCGTCGCCTGCCACGACCTTCGCCCACTTGGACGCTACCGTCGTGCTGTCGCGTGATATCGCTTCGCTGGGTATCTACCCCGCCGTTGACCCGCTCGACTCGACCTCGCGTCAGATCGACCCGAACGTCATCGGTGAAGAGCACTACAACACGACCCGTGCGGTGCAGGGCATCCTGCAGCGTTACAAGGAACTGCGCGACATCATCGCGATTCTGGGTATGGACGAACTGGCACCGGAAGACAAGCTGACGGTGGCCCGCGCTCGCAAGATCCAGCGTTTCCTGTCGCAGCCTTTCCACGTGGCCGAAGTGTTCACCGGCTCGCCGGGCAAGTACGTGCCTCTGAAGGAAACCATCCGCGGCTTCAAGATGATTGTGGCTGGCGAGTGCGATCACCTGCCGGAGCAGGCGTTCTACATGGTCGGGACCATCGACGAAGCCTTCGAAAAAGCGAAGAAGCTGCAGTAAGCGGCGCACTCGGGCCTCATGCGTCGTTGCCACGCTCGCCGGACAGCCAGTCCGGCTGCACGTGGCGCCTAGCCTGAGACCCGATTGCTTGCTTCCTGCACCTTCTTCCTCGCTTGGGGCAAAGGTTGGGAAGCAGACGACTTACTTCAACTTCAACGCTAGAAAGATTGAACATGGCAACCATTCATGTTGACGTGGTGTCCGCCGAGGAGAGCATCTTCTCGGGCGAGGCCAAGTTCGTCGCGCTGCCGGGTGAGAACGGTGAGCTGGGCATCCTGCCGCAGCACACGCCGCTGATCACCCGCATCAAGCCTGGCGCGGTGCGCATCGAGCGTGCTGATGGCGGCGAAGAGTTTGTCTTCGTGGCTGGCGGCATTCTGGAAGTGCAACCGGGCACGGTGACCGTGCTGGCCGACACCGCCATCCGCGGCAAGGACCTGGACGAAGCCAAGGCGACCGAGGCCAAGAAACTGGCCGAGGAAGCGATGAAGAACGCCAAGAGCGATATCGACTTTGCCGCGGCGCAAAGCGAATTCGCTGCGATGGCGGCCCAGATCGCGGCGCTGCGCAAGTTCCGCAACAAGTGATTCGCCGCGGCGGCCCTTGAAGGCTGCCGCGTGAATCGCCACGGCGCCCGCCGACGCAAGTCCGGCGGGCGTTCTCTTTTTCGTCAGTACCGCTTTACCGATTTCTGCTGCTGCTATGCCGACCGCCATTGCCATCACCCGCTACCAGGGCATGGACGCCCTGGAACTGCTTGCGCCCGATGGCGCCCGTGCCACCGTGCTGCTGCATGGCGGCCATCTGGTGTCCTGGGTGCCGGCCGGCGGCGAGGAGCAGCTCTATCTGTCGCCGAAATCCGAGTTCGCCTCCGGTCAGGCGATTCGCGGCGGCGTGCCGGTGATATTTCCGCAGTTCAGCGGCCGCGGCCCGCTGCAGCGCCATGGCTTTGCGCGCGGCAAGCCCTGGCAGCTGGTGCTGGCCGAGCAGGGCGAGGATGACGCGCTGGCCGTGCTGCGCCTCAGCGACGATGCAGCGACGCGGATGTTCTGGCCCCATGCCTTCGAGCTGGAACTGAGCGTGCGCGTGGCCGGCCAGAGCCTGGAGATCGAGCTGGCCTGCGAGAACAAGGGCGACACGCCGCTGTCGTTCACCGCCGCGCTGCACAGCTATCTGCGTGTCGATGAGCTGAACGAAGCCAGTGTGCAGGGCCTGTCCGGCCTGCACTACTGGGATTCGGTCGCCAATGTTGAACGCCAGCAGCGCACCGACCTGCTGCTGCCCGGCACGCCGGGCACCGAGGATCTCGATCGCATCTACTACCAGGTCAAGCAAGACCTGACCCTGCTCGAGCAGCGCGGCACGGCCGAGCGCCGGCTGCAGATCCGCCAGCAGGGCTTTGACGATGCCGTGCTGTGGAATCCCGGCGCGGCCAAATGCGCCCAGCTGGCCGATATGCCGCCCGAGGGCTACCGGCAGATGCTGTGCATCGAGGCGGCGGCGATTGAGCGGCCCGTCGATGTGGCCCCGGGCGAGACCTGGGCCGGCCTGCAAAGCTTCACGCTGCTGCAGAGCGGCCAGTCCGCTTGAGCCCGGTCTTGATCTTCATCAGTTTGGCCAACGCGCCCGCATCAGGCACACGGGGATAATCACGCGATGAACGCAGCACTTCAAAACGACACCTTTCTGCGCGCCTGTCTGCGCCAGCCGACCGACTACACGCCCGTCTGGCTGATGCGCCAGGCCGGCCGCTACCTGCCCGAGTACCGCGACACGCGGGCCAAGGCGGGCAGCTTCATGGGCCTGGCCACCAACACCGATTACGCCACCGAGGTGACGCTGCAGCCGCTGGAGCGCTACCCGCTGGACGCCGCCATCCTGTTCAGCGACATCCTGACCGTGCCCGACGCGATGGGCCTGGGCCTGTCCTTCCAGCAGGGTGAGGGCCCGAAGTTCGCCAAGGTGGTGCGTGACGAAGCGGCCGTCGCCGAACTGGCCGTGCCGGACATGGACAAGCTGCGTTATGTGTTCGACGCCGTCAGCTCCATCCGCAAGGCGCTGAACGGTCGCGTGCCGCTGATCGGCTTCTCCGGCAGCCCCTGGACGCTGGCCTGCTATATGGTCGAGGGCGGTGGCTCCGACGACTACCGCCAGGTCAAGGCGCTGATGTACAGCCGCCCCGACCTGATGCACCGCATCCTGCAGATCAATGCCGATGCCGTGGCCACCTATCTGAACACCCAGATCGAAGCCGGCGCGCAGGCCGTGATGATTTTCGACTCCTGGGGCGGGGTGCTGGCCGACGGCATGTTCCAGCGCTTCAGCCTCGACTACTCGCGCCGTGTGCTGGCCCAGGTCAAGACCGAGCATGAGGGCCAGCGCATTCCGCGCATCCTGTTCACCAAGGGCGGGGCGCTATGGCTGGACGAGATCGCCGCCGCGGGCGCCGATGTCGTCGGCCTGGACTGGACAGCCAATCTCGGCCGGGCCCGCGCGCAGGTGCAGGACCGCGTCGCGCTGCAAGGCAATCTGGACCCCAATGTGTTGTTCGCGCCGCCGGCCGCCATTGCCGAGCAGGCCCGTGCGGTGCTGGACAGCTTTGGCCGGCCGCAGCGTGCCGATGGTGGCTGGGGCGGCCACATCTTCAATCTCGGCCATGGCATCAGCCAGTTCACGCCGCCGGAGTCGGTGTCGGCCTTGGTCGAGGCGGTGCACAGCCACTCACGCAGCCTGCGCTGACAGGGCTTGAGCGCCTTCGCTGAAACGTGAAGTTTGCACGCGCTCACCGTACTTATCCCCAAAATCGGGCATCGCGGAAACGCCTTGTTGCGATGCTGCGCTGCAGCTTGGGGTTTTCCTTGTTGAAGGCTAAGTGCTTGATTTCATTGACTTCGGTCAGTTCGATCAGCGAATCGCCGGCGATGTGGGCGATGGGCGACACTGAGCGCCCGGCCACAAAGCCCGATTCTTTTGCACAAAGTTATCCACAGGTTGGTTGCTGATTTCCGAAAGCCCTTTGAAATCATGCGCTTAGCCTCAATTCCTCACAAAGCTCGGAGCATCACGCGATGAGCGAGCTGCCCGCCACGCCCGCGCTGGCCGCGGCCTTGCTGCGCTTGCGCGTCGCTGTTGATGCCCCACAGCACAGCGGCATTGCCGCGCCCTTGGACTATTTGAGTGAGCGGCCGCTCGCGCCGGGCACCTTGCTGCAGGTGCCGCTGGGCAAACGCGAGCTGCTGGCCATCGTCTGGGATCCGGCGCAGGAGGGCGATCAGGGTCAGGTCTTGCCTGCCGAGCAACTGCGTCAGGTTGGCCCGGCGCTGGACGCCTTGCCGCCTTTGAACGAGGCCTGGCGTCGCCTGCTTGAATTCGCTGCCGGCTACTACCAGCGCAGCATCGGCGAGCTCGCCTTGTCGGTACTGCCGCCGCAGCTGCGCGAGCTCGATGGCAAGCAGCTGCAGGGGCGCCTGAAGAAGCTGGCCAAGCTGCGCACCGAGGCAGACGCCAGCGCGATCGAAGCCTCGGCGGTGCCCGAGCTCAGCGTGGCCCAGGCCGAGGCGCTGCAGCGCATCGACACGCTGATGCAGACCGACGCCGCACCGCCGCCGCTGCTGCTCTACGGCGTGACCGGCAGCGGCAAGACCGAGGTCTATCTGCGCGCGGCCGAGCATGCCCTGGCCCAGGGCCGGCAGGTGCTGGTGCTGGTGCCGGAAATCAATCTGACGCCACAACTGGAAGCGCGCTTTGCCGAGCGCTTTGCCGGTCGCCACATCGTCTCCCTGCACAGCGGCCTGACGCCTGCCCAGCGCCTGCGCCACTGGCTGGCGGCCCATCTGGGCGAGGCCGATCTGGTGCTGGGCACGCGGCTGGCGGTGTTTGCCTCGATGCCGCGCTTGGGCCTGATTGCGGTCGACGAGGAGCACGATCCCTCGTACAAGCAGCAGGACGGCGCGCGCTACTCGGCCCGCGATCTGGCGGTGTACCGGGCCCGGCTGGAGCGCGTGCCCGTCATCCTGGGTTCGGCGACGCCCTCGCTGGAGAGCTGGCAGCACGCCAATGCGGGGCGTTATCAACGGCTGGCGCTGCCGGCGCGTATCGGCGGTGGTGCCATGCCACGGGTGCGTCTGTTCGACATGAACAGCTTGCCACGCAACAAGGGCGTGACGACAGCGATCTCGGCGCCGCTGCTGCACGCGCTGCGCCAGCGCGTCGAGCGCGGCGAGCAAAGCCTGGTATTTCTGAATCGGCGCGGCTATGCGCCGGTGCTGCATTGCGGCGAATGCAACTGGAAGAGCGATTGCCCGAACTGCAGCGCCTGGCGGGTCTTTCACAAGGAAGACCGCACGCTGCGCTGCCACCATTGCGGCGTGGCCGAACGCGTGCCGCGCGCCTGCCCGAGCTGCGGCAATCTGGACATCGCGCCGCTGGGCCGGGGCACCGAGCGCCTGGAGGAGCAGCTGGCCGAGATGCTGCAAGGTGTGCTGCGCCCCGACGGCGGGCCGGCCCGCGTGGCGCGCATCGATGCCGACAGCACCAAGCTCAAGGGCAGCCTGGAGTCGCAGCTGGGCGCCGTTCATGCCGGTGAGGTCGATGTGCTGGTGGGCACGCAGATGGTCACCAAGGGCCACGACTTCCGCCGCATCACGCTGGTGGCCGCGGTCAACCCGGATGCGGCCCTGTTCAGCAGCGATTTCCGCGCGCCGGAGCGGCTGTTCAGCCTGCTGATGCAGGCGGCTGGTCGAGCCGGGCGCGATGCGGCGCAGGCCGCGCAGAGCGAGATGTGGGTGCAGACCTGGCATCCGCAGCATGCGCTCTACCAGGCCCTGCTGGCCCATGACTTCGAGCGCTTCGCGGCCAGCCAGCTGGCCGAGCGCGAGTCGGCCGGCCTGCCGCCCTTTGCCCACCTGGCCCTGCTGCGTGCCGAGGCGCGCACGCCCGAGGTCGCCGAGGCCTTTCTGAAGGCGGCGGCCGAGGCGGCCGCGGGGCTGAGCACTGCTGCGCAGCTGCTGGTCTACCCGCCGGTGCCGATGAGCATGGCGCGGGTGGCCAATGTGGAGCGCATGCAGATGCTGCTGGAATCGGCCAGCCGGCCGGCGCTGCAGGCGCTGCTGCGGGCCTGGCTGCCCGAGCTGCAGCAGCTCAAGCGCGAGCACCGCGGCCTGCTGCGCTGGGCCATCGATGTCGACCCGCTAGCGATTTAACTGCGCGTCACAAGCCCAGCGGGCGTACGGCCAGCGCCGCAATCGCGCCGCGCAGCTCGGCCCACAGCGGCGCCAGCTGATCCACCCAGCGCTCGCGGGCGCAGTGCTCGAGCTCGCGCGCGGTCACGGCCGTCAGCGATTCGCCGAGGATCAGCAGCACGCCTTTGAGGCCATGGGCCAGATGCATCAGCGCTTCGCTGTCGCCGGTGGCCAGCGCCTGGTCACCCTGCTGGAGGTCCAAGGCGAATTGCGGCCGGCAGCCCAGATAGAAGGTCTCGAAGAAGGCGCGATTGCCGCCGAAGTTCAGCTCCAGCGCCGGGGCCGGGCCATCCAGCGGCGCCGCCTTGGCACGCATCCAATCGCGCCAGCGCTGCAGCAGGGCGATGCGCAAGGCTGCAGTGGCAAGCGGGGTCTGCGGCCAGGGGCAAGCGGGCCCTGCCTCGCCCAGCACCAGCACCGGCGCATCGGCGGGCAGGGCGGGGCCATGCGTCATCAGCTGCTGGGCGCCGTGGACGTCCAGCAGCAGCAAGTCGAAATCGCCTGTGCTGGGGGCATCGAGCAGCGCTGCCATCGCCGCCGAATCGCTGGCGGGTAGCAGCTCGGCGTCAGGCGGCAGGCAGGCGGGCAGTGCCGCTGCGCAGGGGCCGGGCGCGGGGCCCGTCTCCAGCAGCAGCAACTGCCAGGTGCTCATGCTGGCGCTTGCACCCTGTCGACGCAGGCCTGCAGCAACGGTGGCAGCTCGACCACCAGCCGCGGCTTGTGCACCACCGGCACGCCCTCCAGTGCAAAGGCATAGGGCGCTCGCTGCGCTTCGTCCAGCGAGGTGACGACCAGCAACTGGCTGCGCGCGAACTGCGGCCGTGAGCGCAGGCTGGTGATCAGCGTCGCCCCGTCGATGCCAGGCAGCAGGATGTCGACGATCAGGAACTGCGGCTGCAGCTGCCCGTACATGGCAAGGCCGACGATGCCGTCCTGCGCGATATGCAATTCGATCTGCGGAAACTGCTGCCTGAGCAGCATGCCCACCAGGTTCTGGTAGTGCACCGAATCCTCGATCAGCAGGGCGCGCAGTGGTGCAGTGCCGGCGTTGGTCGGTGGCGTGCTGCCTGCCCGTGCGGCGCTGTCGCCCCCCGCAGGTTGGGCGCGCTGCTTCAGCCAGCGGGCCACCGATTCGCGGGAAATCCGTCTATGCCCCCCTGGCGTCTTCCAGGCCTCGAGCTCGCCGCGGTCGACCATCAGCTGCACCGAGCGAACCGCCATGCCCAGCAGCTTGGCCACCTCGATGGTGCTGTAGTGAGCGGCGGGGTCTTCGATCTCTGTCATGTGTGCGATTCTGCCGGAACTGGCAGCTGCGGCCGCATTTTCCTGGAAAATGATTTAAATGATAGTTATGATTCAATCACTTTGATGCTGATCTGGGGCCGGCCATGAAGAAGATCCTCATCGTGGATGACCACGCCGACATCCGGCGTTTGATCCGGATGACACTGGAATTCGAGGATTACGAGATCCAGGAAACCGCAGACGGACAGGCCGCACTGGTCGCCGCACGCGACTGGCAGCCCGATCTGGTGCTGATGGATGTGATGATGCCCGGCCCGGTGGACGGCCTGGAGGCTTGCCGCCAGCTGAAGCAGGGCCAGGCAGGCAAGGTGCCGCCGGTGATCCTGCTCACCGCCCGCGGCACCAAGCGGGACCGCGATGCTGGGTTGGAGGCAGGTGCCGATGCCTATCTGGTCAAGCCCTTCGGACCGCTTCAGCTGATCGAGTCGATCGCCAGCATCTGGCAGAAGGCCGCATGATGAGCGCCGCCATGCAACAGGATGGGCCGTCCGCCGTGCCGTTTGAGGCGCGCAGTTTTGATGCGGCCGCCGAAGCGCAGATGGAGCGCATCATCATGGACCTCGGGCGCATGTACCACGAGCGCAACGAGGCCTTGCGCGAGGTCACGCGGGCGCACCATGAGGCCTTGATGCGGCTGTCCATTGCCGCCGAACTGCGTGACGACGACACCGGCGTGCACATCGTGCGCATGGGCTTTCTGGCCGAGGCACTGGCCTTGGCCCTGGGCCGCGAACGCGGCTATGCGCAGATGCTGCGCCTGGCCGCCCCCATGCACGACATCGGCAAGATCGGCGTGCCCGACATGGTGCTGAAAAAGCCCGGCGCGCTGACGCCGGACGAGCGCCTGGTGATGAACCAGCATCCGGCCATCGGGGCCAAGCTGCTCGGCCGTTCGCGCATTCCCTTGTTCCAGCTAGCGGCCGAGCTGGCTTTGTCTCACCACGAGCGCTGGGATGGTCAGGGCTATCCACTGGGCCTGGTCGGCGAACAGATCCCGCTGAGCGGGCGCATTGTGGCGGTGGTCGACTACTTCGACGCGCTGACCATGGACCGCTGCTACCGCAAGGCCTTCCCGACCGACGAGGCGCTGGCCATGTTGCAAGGGCAGAGCGGCGTTGCCTTTGACCCGGCCATCGTCGACTGCTTCGTTGCCCACGCGGCCGAGATGGTCGCGCTGCGTGATCGCATCAACGAGAATCCGCCCAACTTCGAGGTGCTGGCGCAAACGGCAGGGGAGTCATCGTGAGCACATTAACTAACTCATTGATTGCATGTCTTATGGCGCTGGGCCTGAGTGCCCTGCCGGCGCCGGCCACGGCGGCGGGTGTGCTGCAGCGCGTGGTCGGCAGCGGGCAGCTGCGCGTGTGCATCTGGCCGGACTACTACGGCATCAGCTACCGCAGCCCGCGCACCCAGCAGCTCGGCGGGCTGGACATCGATATGTCGGCCGAACTGGCGCGTGATCTGCGGGTCAAGCTGGACTATGTGGAAACCTCGTTCCCGAAGCTGGTCGAGGACCTGAAAGCCGATCGTTGCGATGTGGCGATGTTCGCCGTCGGCATCCTGCCGCAGCGCGCCGCGCAACTGGCCTTCAGCAAACCCTATTTGCAAAGCGATGTCTATGGCGTCACCACGCAGTCGAACCGCGCCGTGCGCAGCTGGGCCGATATCGACCAGCCCGGTGTGCAGGTGGCCGTGCAGGCCGGCACCTTCATGGAACCGGTGATGCGTGAGGCGCTGAAGAAGGCAACGATGGTCGTCGTGAGCCCGCCGGCCACGCGCGAGCACGAGCTGGAGGCCGGCCGGGTCGATGTCTTCATGACCGACTACCCCTACAGCCGCCGCCTGCTCGACAACGCCGACTGGGCCCGGCTGGTCGCACCGCCCAAGCCGTTTTATGTGCTGCCCTATGGCTATGCAGTGAAGCAAGGCGATGCCGCCTGGCTGGCCCGCATTGACGAGTTCGTGGCGGCCATCAAGCGAGATGGCCGCTTGGCCGCCGCGGCCAAGCGCCACGGCCTCAGCGAGATCGTCGTGCCCTGAGGGGGCAGGCCATGGCTGACAAGCTCGACGCTGCCAGTCGTCAGGCCCGGATGCTGATCTGGGCCGCCGGCCTGGTGCTGACGCTGGCCAGCTGGGCGGCGCTGCTGGCCCTTGCGCTCTACGACCGTGCCGATACGCTGAAAGACGGGCATACCCGCGGCAGCCTGGTGGCCCGCGTGCTGGCCGAGCACACGACGCGGCTGGTCGATACCGCGGCGCTGGCGCTCAGCACCGTCGGTGACGTGCTGGTCCAGCGCTCTGCCAACGAGCCCGAGCGGCTGCAGAGCATGCTGGGCGAGGTGTTGATCGGCATGCCCTTTCTGCGCAGCGTGGCCGTGCTGGATGAGACGGGCACGGTGCTGTACAGCTCGGCGCCGCAAGAGCGTGGGCTGCGGCTGGACATGGCCGCATTGGGGCGTTTGCCTGAGGCTGGCCGCGATACCTTGCTGAACTATCGTCCCGGGCGTGGCCTGGCAGCGCTGCGAGCCGGTGGCGCGGCCGTGGCGCCGCGCGGTGTCGGTGTGCTGCCGCTGCTGCGCCAGGTGCGCCTGCCCGACGGCAGCCGGCGCCTGCTGCTGGCTTTGATCAATCCGGATGCGCTGGCCAATTTTCAGCAGATTGTGCTGGGCGATCCGGGCAGTGCGGCGGCGGTGGCCAGCTATGGCGGCCAGCTGATCGCCGCGACCGCCGACATCAGCACCGAGCCGGGCGCGTCCGTGGCCCGGCATCCGGTGTTTGCCAGCTGGTTGGCCCGTCGTGAGCATGAGCAGTTTGAGGGCGCTGGGCTGCGCCCCGGTGTTCAGCTGGTGGCCTATCGCACCTCGGCGACGCGGCCGCTGGTGGTGATGGTCGAGCAGTCGCGCGAGGTGCTGCTGCAGTCCTGGCGCGCCAGCCTGGTCTGGTATGTCTTGCTGGGTATGGCCGTCAGCCTGCTCAGCGGCTTGCTGTGCCTGGGGGCGGCGCGCAGCCTGCGGGCACGCAGTGCGGCGCGCGCCGCGCTGGACCTGGCGCACCAGGATGTGGCGGCCCGCGAGCGTGAACTCAGCGTGCTGATGAAGAGCGTGCAGGAGCTGATCTTCCGCACCGATGAGCAGGGCCTGCTGAGCTTTGTCAACGCGCGCTGGATGGCGTTCAGCCGCCTGCCGGCGGCGCAGATACTGGGCACGGCACTTGCTGATCTGGTCGAGCCCGAACACCGTGACAGCGTGCGCGCCTTGTTTGCGCCCGAGGCAGGCGGCTTGCGCCACGCGGCGGCGGCCATGCGGGCGCAAGACGGCAGCCTGCGCCGCTTCGAGTTCGCCGTGGTGCCGCTGCATGGCCAGGGTCGGCTGCTTGGTTTTGCGGGCAGCGCCGTCGACGTGACGGCGCGCTGCGATGCCCAGCGCCGACTGCAGCACCAGCTCGAGTTCAGCGCGCTGCTGCAGGAGATGAGCCCGCTGCCGGTATCGATGTTCGATCTGCAGGGCCGCTACCAAATGGTCAACCAGGCCTGGGAGAGTTTCACCGGCAAGCGCCGGGCTGAGGTGCTGGGCACCCGGGTAGGCGCCTTTCTGTCGCCAGCCGACAAGGCCCTGCACGAAACGCGGGATGCCGAACTGCTGCAGCGTGGCGGGCGGGTGCGCTACGAGGCGCGGGTGCCCGACAGCCATGGCCAGTACCGCGACATGATGATCAGCAAGGTGCTGGTGCCCGACGAGCATGGCGGCATCTCCGGCATTCTGTGCACGCTGATGGATGTCAGCGAGTTTCGTGAGGCCGAGCGCGCCACCCGCGAGGCGCGGGATGCAGCCGAGGCGGCCTCGCTGGCCAAGAGCGAGTTCATTGCCAACATCAGCCACGAGCTGCGCACGCCCTTGCAGACCATCATCGGCTTCTCCGAGCTGGGGCAGATGCGCGGCCGCGAACAGCCCAAGCTGTTGGGCATGTTCAATGACATCCATGCGGCCGGCCAGCGCATGCTGGCGCTGGTCAACGACCTGCTCGACGTCGCCAAGATCGAGAGCACGGTCGGCACCTTCCATCTGGAACGCTGCGATCTGCGCGACTTGATGCGTGAGCTCGAGCACGAACTGCAGCCGCTGCTGTCGCGCCGGCGCTTGCAGCTGCAGCTCGCTGCGGGAGAGGTCCCGTTGAGCGCCCGGGTCGACCCGCAGCGCATCCAGCAGGTGTTGCGCAATCTGCTCGCCAACGCGATCAAGTTCTCGCCCGAAGGTGGGCGCATCGTGCTGGCCGGCGAGTTCAGCAGCGAGAGCGAAATTCACCTCAGCGTGGCCGATCAAGGACCGGGCATTCCGCCCGACGAGGTCGACCAGATCTTCGAGGCCTTTGTGCAATCCAGCCAGACCAAGGACGGCTCCGGCGGCACCGGACTGGGCCTGGCGATCTGCCGCAAGATCGTCGACGTGCATGGTGGGCGCATTGCTGCGGCCAACCGGCCCGAAGGCGGCGCGCTGTTCCACCTCTGGCTGCCGGCCAAGGGCTGGGGCGACACCCTCCCAATGGGGGACGAGTGAGCCGCGTTGAGGCGCCTCTGCCGCTCTATCATGGATGGATGAAAAGCATTACCTTCCGTCGCACGCTGCTGGCTCTGCTGGCGCCCCTGTTTCTAACTGCCACGCCACTGCAGGCCCAGGTGCCGGCCGCGGGCTTGCCTGCGCAGGCGGTCAAGCTGTCGGGTGAGCGCTTCAACGCCGATCAGCTCAAGGGCAAGGTGACGATGGTGTTCTACTGGGCCACCAGCTGCGCCGTCTGCCGCGACAGCCTGCCCGAGCTGCGCGCCAATCTGCGGGGCTGGCGTGACAAGCCCTTTGCGCTGCTGACGGTCAATGTCGACAAGCAGGCCGCCGAGTGGAAGGACTATGAGACCATCGTCGCCGCCACGCAAAAGGCCACGCCGCCGGGGCTGATCTCGGTGCGCCAGGAAGGTGCTGTGCCCTTCAGCGGCCGACTGCCGGTGACCCTGCTGCTCGACGCCAAGGGCAAGGTCGTCGCCCGCTACGAGGGTCGTATCGCACCTGAGGCCTGGGACGGCATCGCCGACCTGCTGCCCTAGGGCCCGGCGTGCGGATCGCCGAGGTGGGCCTTCAGCCATTGGCTCATCTCCCACTGCACATGGCCTGCCGATTCGCGCGCCGTGTAGCCATGGGCCTCGTTCGGTAGCAGCACATAGCGCACCGTGCCGCCGAGACCGGCGATGGCCTGGTAGAGACGCTCGCTCTGGAACGCTTGGGTGCCGGCATTGTTGTCGGCCTCGCCGTGGATCAGCAGCAGCGCTTCCTTGATCTGGTGCGCATAGAGCAGCGGTGACAGGCGCAGATAGACATCGCGCGCCTCCCACAGCGAACGCCGCTCGCTCTGGAAGCCAAACGGCGTCAGGGTGCGGTTGTAGGCGCCGCTGCGGGCGACGCCGGCCTTGAACAGATCGGTGTGGGCGAGCAGATTGACGGCCATGAAGGCGCCATAGCTGTGGCCGCCGACGGCCATGCGCTTCGGGTCGCTGACGCCCAGATCCTCGGCCTTGTCGATGATGGCGCGGGCGTTCATCGTGATCTGCTCGATGAAACCGTCGTTGAGCGTCTTCAGGTCGCCGACGATGGGCATGGTCGCGTCATAGAGCACCACAAAGCCCTCCTGCAGCAGCAGCAACGGGCTGATGCCGCTGAAGGCGTTGTAGCGATTGATGGAGCCGCTGACCTGGCCCGCGATCGCCGCATCGCTGTATTCCAGCGGATAGGCCCAGACCAAAGTCGGGCGGCGTTCGCCTTCCTTGTAGTCGGGCGGCAGATACATCCAGAACGACATCTCGACGCCATCGGCACGCTTGAAATTGACCAGCTCGCGGCGGACCTTGCGCAGCTGCGGCTGGTTGTCGCGCAGCTTGGTAAGCGGCGTCAAGACCTGACCCTCGCGCAGCACCAGGTTCGGCGGCTCGCTGGCGCTTTCGCGCAGCGTCAGCAGCCGCCGGCCGTCGTCGAGCAGCGCTTGCGGCATCTCGTAGTGCGTTTCGCTGGACTGGAACAGGCGTTGCACGCTCAGATCCTTCAGCGACCAGCGATCGAGGAAGGGCCGGTCACCGCGCGCCGAGGCGCCCACGCCGGCCATCAGCAGCTCGGCCCCGCCCTGGCTTTGCACCACCTGGGCGCCGTTGGCCAGGGTGCGCATCAGCGGATTGCCGGGATGGCGGTAGCGCTCGCGCAGGCTGTGCTCGAACAGTGGCTTGCTCTGGCTGCCCCGCAGCGGCAGCAGATAGGTGCGCGTCCAGGCGCGCTGGCGGTCGATCTCGCTGAGCAAGGCATGCTGGCCATCATCGAGAAAGCGCAGCCGCGCGAAGCGGTGCGGCATGCGCTGCACCTCCATCGGCTCGCCGGTATAGGGCGGGTCCAGCCGCATCACCCGGTCGCGAAAGGCGACGCGGGTATTGGGATTGCCGCCATCCAGCGCCTCGATCCAGTAAACCGCCGCATCCTTGAACGGCGAGGCGTAGAACACACGCGGCCCCGCCAGCACGCCATCGATGGCCACGCCGCTGCGCATGGGCATCCGCGTCAGCTCGCGCAGCAGCCGCCCGTCGCGGTGGCGCAGCTCGACGACGGTGGGGAAATCATCCCAGGGCAGGGTGTAGCTGAAGGGGCGCAGCACTCGCTCGGTCAGCAGGTACTGGCCCTCGCCGACGCTGCTGACACTGCTGAACAGCGCCGGCGCACCCAGCTCGCGGCTGGCCCCGCTGGCGATGTCGACCCAGGCCAGCTGCGAACGCGCGTGGTATTCGAACAGCGCCTCGTCCAGCGGCGTCTTCAGCAGATCGGGATGGGTGCGCTCGGGTGAGGCGCGGCCGATGCTTTCCTGCACCACCGGCGCCAGCGCCAAGCGCTGCTGCGGTGCCGCGCCGCGTCGCTCGGGCAGCACGGTGACGATCAGCTCGCGTGGGTTCAGCCAGGCCTGCTCGTCCTGCACCAGCACCTCGTTGAGCTTGATGCCCGGGATCGCGCGTAGGCGCGCCGTGGCGACCTCGCCGACCCACAGCTCGGTGCCCTGCTCGGTGCGCCGATGCAGCACAAAACGTTGGCCATCGGGCGCCCAGGCGAAGTCATGGAACAAGCCGCCGGCCGGCAGCTCGACGTTGCGTTCCGGCGCCTCGGCATTGAGCAGGCTGCGCAGGCGGAGCTTCTGCACGCCCTGCACGCCGGTCGGCCCGCTGCTGGCGACATCGAAGCGGGTGCCGGCCAGGCGCAGCGTTGGTCGTGCCAATTCTTCGGCGCTGCTGAAACGGCGCAGCTCCAGCAGGGCGACTGTCTGCTTGTCAGGCGCGATCAGCAGGCGCGGCTGCGCCGGGGTGTCGAGCAGCTCGCGTACCGCCGGCGCAGGCTGCTGATAGCTGTTGACCGGCTGGGCCAGCAGGGGCGCGCTGTGGAGCAGGCCGCACAGGGGCAGGAGGAGCAGAAGCTGGCGCATGGCTAGTGGTTCAGGGCGAAAGCAGGGCGGGCGACTGGCGCAGATAGGCGGCCAGCGTGCTGAAACTGAAAAACGCGAGCACGGTCGAAGCCAGGATGATGCGGGCAATGCGGCCATTGTCGGCGCCATGGCGTTCGGCCAGCAGCGAGACATTGCTGGCACTGGGCAGGGCGGCCGCCAGCACCAGCACGCCGAGCTGGAAGCCGCTCAGCGGCGAGCCCAGCTGCTGCGCCAAGAGGCCAATGCCCAGCACCAGCGCCGGATGCAGCAGCAGCTTGATCAGCGCCACCGGCAGATAGCGTTGCCAGGGCGTGCGGCTGTGCGCATGCTGGCCGGCGCGCCACAGCACGGCGCCAATGGTGAACAGTGCCACCGGGGTGGCTGCATCACCGAGCATCTTGATCACGGTGTCCAGGGCGGCAGGCGGGCGCAGGCCGCTCCAGGAGGCGCCGGCGCCCAGCGCGATCGACCAGGGCAGCGGGTTGGACAGGGCAGCGCGAAGCGCCTGCGTGGCCGCTTGGCGTCGTGCTGCGCCGGCGCCGGCGGCGCTGGTGACGCTCGCCAGGGCCAGACACAGCGAGCTGGTGAAGAAGAGGTCGGCCAGGATGGTGCAGATCACCGGGCCGGCGGCGGCGGCCCCGAGCAGGGCCACCAGCAGCGGCACGCCCATGAAGCCGGTGTTCGGAAATGCGGCCACCAGTGCGCCGAAGGCGGCGTCCTTCAGCGAGACGAAGGGGCTGCGTGTCAACAGCACCGTCAGGCTCACCAGCAGCAGCGCGGCCAGCAGGTAGACGCCCAGCACCGCCGGGTTCAGCAGCTGCCACACCGGCGTGTTCATGCCGAAGCGAAACAGCATGCAGGGCAGGGCGAAGAACAGCACAAAGCCGTTCAGGCCCGGAATCGCCGCCTCGGCCAGCAGCCCGCGCTGGGCGGCCAGATAGCCGCACAGCACGAGGGTAAAGAAGGGCAGCGTGACGGCAAAGATGGCTGACATGGGCTGGCAGTATCGCAAGCCCGGCTTGCCCGGGACTGAACGCTGGATGAACGCAGCATGAAGGGGGTTCGTTACGCCTTGCAAAACGAGATGACTTGCGATCCTCGGTCTGATCGGGGCGCAGGGGCTAACATCCGCAGGTTTTGCAAGCGCGCCCCAATGACCGAACCCGATCTGCCTCCACCCCACCTGCAGCCGCCCGCGCTGGATGTCAGCGTTGAACCGCTGGCGGCCGGCGAGCGCCTGGGCGTGTGGCGCATCGTGGCACCGTTGCAGGCGGTCGCCTCGGGGCATTGGTATCGCGCCGAGCATGCGTTGGCCAGCGACGAACAGGCCGCCGTGCTGGTCTACGAACTGCCCGACGATGCCACCACGGTGCTGCTGCGTTTTGCCGATGACCATCCGGGTCTGGCCCAGCTGCAGCATCCCGATATTGCGCTGGCACTGGACAGCGGCCTGACACCCCGGGGGCAGCCCTATGTGGTGATGCAGTGGCTGGACGGCCAACCGCTGCTGCCGGCGGCGATGCAGCTGCCGCTGCGCAAACGCTTGCAGCTGGTGTTGCAGCTGTGCGAGTTGCTGCAGGCGGTGCATGAGCACGGCCAGGTGCTGCGCGAGTTGGATCCCGGCATGCTCTGGCTTGGCCCGCAGCAGCAGATGCGCCTGATGGCCCAGGGCCTGGCACCGATGCTGCCCGATGGCGACGCCGCCGAGCATGGCTTCAGTCTGGCGGCCCAGGCCTTGATCAGCCCCGAGCTGCGCGAAGGCCAGCACGCCCATCTGGCCAGCGAGGCCTATGCGGTGGGCATGTTGATGTGCCTGTTGGTCAATGGCCGCATGCCGGGCATGGACGCGGCGATTGCCGCGCACATCGGCGCGCCGGTGCAGTCGCTGGCGGCCTGGGTCTCGCTGCGTTCCAGCGAGCGGCTCAGCCTGGATGCGATGCTGCAAAAAGCCACCGCGCCGGACATGCTGGACCGCCATGTCTCGGTGCAGGTGCTGGCCGACGATATCGTCGCCTGGCTGGCCGGCGACACCCGGGTGTTGCCACCCACGCCCGAGCCCGTTCTGCAAGGCCTGAACCCGCCCCCGCCGCCCCCGCCGTTGCCGGTGGCCAAGGAGAGCAAGCAGGGCTTCTATCTGGCGCTGGCCATGGCCGTGCTGGGCCTGCTGGCGATGATGGCCTGGCTGGTCGCGCAACTGCTGCGCGTGCCCGAGGGCGAGCCTGTGCAGAGCGTCACGCCCCCGGTGGCGGCCTCGGCCGCACCGCCAGCGCTCACGCCCCCGCCACCGGCCAGTCCTGGCGCCAAGCCCAGTCGCGCGGCGCAGGCGGCACCGCGCGCAGCCTCGGCGCCCCGGCCCGCCCCGGCGCCAGCGGCCAGTGGCGCCGGACTCAGTCCGGAATCCTGACCTGCCAGCGCTGCGCCAGCTCGCGCAGCAAGGTGCCGCTGCCGAGGCGGCGCAGGCCGGCGTCGAACTGCTGGCGCAGCGCTTCGCCATGCGCCGTGCGCGGAAAGGCGAAATGACCTTGCAACAGGCCCAGCGGCTGGGCGCAAGGCTCGAGCTGGGTGCTCAGCCCGAGCGACTGCAAGACCGGCCGGGTGTTGCGTTCATTGCTGGCCAGCAGTTGGATGCGCCCCAAGGCCAGCATCTTGGCGCCCACGTCGAGATCGCGGACCACGGTCGGTTTCAGGCGCGCGCGGGCCTGCTCGAAGGCCTCGCCATAGGCCCAGCCCTGCACCTGGGCCACGCTGCCCGGCTGCAACTCCTCCAAGCGGCCCTGCCATTGGCCGCAGCGGCCGCGCCGGGCGTAGAAGATCAGCTCATCCTCGTAGAAGGCTTGCTGGCTGAACAAGAAGCGCTGCTCGCGTTCCGGTGTGCGGTAGGGGCCGACCAGCACATCGGCCTCGCCACGCTCGACCATCAGCTGCGCACGCGCCCAGGGCAGCAGCTCATAGCGCAAATGCAGCTGCTGGCTGGCCGCCAGCTGTTCCAGCAATTCGATTGCCATGCCCTCGATGCGACCGTTGGCACCGGCCATGAACAGCTGCGGGAAGCTGGTGCCCACCACCAGCAAGTCGGTGGCCGCCATGCTTGCGCCGACGTGCAGCAGCAAGGCCAGCAGGCAATGTCCTCGTCGGGCACGAAAGCTGGTGACCATGCCTGTCCCTGATGTGGCGGTTGCGGGGCACCCTCGAGGGGTTTGCAGCGACTGGCCCAGCATACGTGAAGCATGAACAAGGCCACAATGCGGGCGAGGCGTTCGCCTCGGCCCGCCGTCTCCTTGCCGCATCACTCCATGACTTCTGCATCGTCCGGCCCGCTGTCGCGCGGGATTTCTGCGCTGATGGCCTTCATCTGCTTCGCCGCGGCGCTCGCGCTGGCCGGCCATTACCCGCTGGGTCGCGTGGCTGCCGTCCTGGGCGTGCTGCTCGGCGCGGGCTTGGGCTGGCGGTTCTGGTCGCTGTGGCCGCTGCTCTGCCTGGGCTTGCTGCCGTTGATCGGCTTCGCCCCCTGGAGTGGCTGGATCACCTTTGAGGAGATGGACCTGCTGGTGCTGGCCACGGCGGCCGGCGCCTATGCACGTGCTGCACAGCGGGCGGAACCGCCGCGGGTGCCGGTGTGGCGCCGGGTGCTGCGCGCCAGCGGCAGCGGCAAGCTGTTCATGCTGATCCTGGCGCTGGCGCTGCTGCTGGCCTTGTGGCGGGGCCTGCAGGACGCCGGCGGCTGGCAGTTCGGCTGGTACCAGGGCTATCACGAGGCGATGAACAGCGTGCGCCTGGCCAAGCCCCTGCTGTGGGCCCTGCTGCTGCTGCCGCTCTGGATACGCGGCAGCGATGCCGAGCCGCAGGCCTTGAACCACGGTCTGCGCGGCGCGATGTGGGCGGCGCTGGCCGGGGCCAGCCTGGCGGCCGTGTGGGAGCGGGTGGCCTTTCCGGGCTTCATCAATTTCTCCAGCGACTACCGCACCACCGGCCTGTTCTGGGAGATGCATATCGGCGGCGCGGCGCTGGACGGTTGCCTGGCGCTGACGCTGCCGTTTGCACTGCTGGCCCTGCTGGACGAGCGCCGCCCGCGCCCATTCGCCGCGCTGCTGCTGCTCAACGCGCTGGGCGTCTATGCCGCCATCACCAGCTTTTCGCGCGGCGTGTTCCTGGCCGTGCCGGTCTCACTGGCGCTGGGCCTGGCCTTGCGGGCCTGGCAGCAGCGTGCCGCCAGACGGCCGGCCGCCGCCTTGCTGAAGACGACGACGGCGGCGGCCGTGCCCGATGGCGTGCCGCTGAACCTGCCGCTGCTGCTGTCGCTGGCCGGCTTTGCGATCTTTGCGGTGCAGCTGTTTCCAATTGGCGGCTACCGCGGCATGCTGGGCCTGCTGCTGTGCATGCCGCTGCTGTTCAGCCTGCCCGCCGATCTGCGCCAGGGCACGCCGGCCCAGCGCCTGATCGCCTTCGCGCTTGGTGCGCTTGGCGGCCTGGCGCTGCTGGCGCTGAGCTGGCCCCTGGCGCTGTGGTTGCCCAAGGGGGGCTATCTGCTCTTCAGCCTCGCGCTGGCGGTGGCCTGGGCGCTGCGCCTGCAGCGCCAGCGTTTGGGCGAAGCCTTGCAGGCCTTTGCCGGTGCGCTGGAGGCCATGGCCTGGTGCTGGGCGGTTGGTGGCGTGGCCATCGTTTGTGGCTACTGGGCCGGCCCGTTGATGCTGGCCAAGGCGGCCTGGCCCCTGCTCGGCGCGGCGCTGTTGTGGCCGCTGGCCCTGCTGCTGCCGGCGCCGCCGGCATCCCGCAGGCCTGTTTCAGATGACGGCCACCAGCAGCCGGCGTGGCGGCGCCAGGTGCTGGGCCTGGCGGCATTGGTGCTGATGGGCGGGCTGCTCGGCGTGATGGCCGGTGGCGACTACCTGGGCAGCCGGGTGGCCAGCGCCAGCGTCGATCTGGAGGGCCGCAAGTCGCACTGGCGCGATGGCCTGGGCATGCTGGACAGCCGCGAGGACTGGCTGCTGGGCAAGGGCCTGGGCCGCTTCACCGCCACGCATTTCTTCTCCGGCCCGCCGACCTGGCACACCGGCGACTACCGCTTCAAGCAGGACGACAGCGGCCGCCACTTCCTGGCGCTGTCTGGCGGCAAGCACATGCTGGGCTGGGGCGAGCTGTTCCGCGTCAGCCAGCGGATTGACGAGGCCCATGGCCTGGTCAGTCTCAGCGGTCGTGCGCGCGCCGCCGCCGATCTGCAGCTCAGTGCCGAGGTCTGCCCCAAGCATCTGCTGTATGCGGCCGGCTGCCTGGTCAAGCCGGTCAAGCTCAAGGGCGGTGGGCAATGGCAGGACTTCAAGATCGAGCTGGGCCGCGCCCAGGGTCTGCGAGGCGACTGGTACGCGCCGCGGCTGCAGATGTTCTCGATCAGCGTCGACACGCCGGGCGCCGAGGTCGATATCGCCGAGCTCAGCCTGAAGGACGACAGCGGCCGCCAGCTGCTGGCCAACGGCGACTTCGCCGAGCAGGGCGCACACTGGTTCTCGTCCAGCGACCGCTATCACCTGCCCTGGCATGCCAAGAACATGGCCCTGCATCAGCTGATCGAACAGGGCCTGCTCGGCCTGCTGCTGCTGGGCCTGCTCAGCGTCGTCGGGATGGCGCGGCTGACCCTTGGCGCGGCGCGCGCTCATCCGCTGGCGCCGGCGCTGGCCGCGGCGCTGCTGGGCTTCCATCTGGTCGGTCTGTTCGACAGCCTGCTCGATGTGCCCCGTGTCGCCTTCATGTTCTATGCGGCCAGCCTGCTGGCGCTGACGCTGCGGGCGCCGGCCGGCGTCGAGCCACCGGCAGGGCGGCGTTTATGATGCGCGACCGCCGCGCTGCCCCAGCGGCCCGCCCTCTCTGACCCGCGATGTCTGCCGATCCCGCCGCCACCCTGAACCCCGCCCAGCTGGAGGCGGTTCATCATCTGCATGGCCCCTGCCTGGTGATTGCCGGCGCGGGCTCGGGCAAGACGCGGGTGATCACGACCAAGATCGCCCGCTTGCTGCAGGCCGGCTACCAGGCCAAGCACATCGCGGCCATCACCTTCACCAACAAGGCCGCGCAGGAAATGCGCGAGCGGGCCAAGGCCATGGTCGGCGCGCGCGCGGCCAAGGATCTGGCGATCTCGACCTTTCACTCGCTGGGCGTGCGCCTCTTGCGCGCCGAGGGCACACGGGTCGGCCTGAAGGAGCAGTTCTCGATTCTCGACAGCGACGACGTGCTGGGCGTGCTGCGCGACGCCGGCGGCACAACGGACGCCAACCAGGCGCGTTCCTGGCAGTGGACGATCTCGCTGTGGAAGAACATGGGCCTGAATGCCGAACAGGCGATGCGCGCGGCCAAGGACGACAACGAGCGCGTCGCCGCCGTCGTGATGGGCCGCTATCAGGAACGGCTGGCGGCCTATCAGGCGGTCGATTTCGACGACCTGATCAGCCTGCCGCTGAAGCTGCTGACCGAAGACGCCGAGGCGCGCGGCAAATGGCAGGACCAACTGCGCTATGTGCTGGTCGACGAATACCAGGACACCAATGCGGTGCAGTACGAGCTGCTCAAGCAATTGGTGGGCGAGCGCGCCATGTTCACCGCCGTGGGCGACGATGACCAGAGCATCTACGGCTGGCGCGGCGCGACGATCGAAAACCTGAAGCGCCTGCCGGTTGATTTCCCGCAGCTCAAGGTGATTCCGCTGGAGCAGAACTACCGCTCCACCGGCGCCATCCTGCGTGCCGCCAACAACGTCATCGCGACCAACCCCAAGCTGTTCCAGAAAAAGCTGTGGAGCGAGTATGGCGACGGCGAGCCGGTTGCCCTGGTCGAGGCCGACGGCGAGGAGCACGAGGCCGAGCGCGCCGTGGCCCGCATCCAGGCAATCCGCGCCAATGCCGGCGCGGTGAAGTTCTCCGATTTCGCCATCCTCTACCGTGCCAACCACCAGGCGCGGATCTTCGAGCAGGCGCTGCGCCGCGCCGAGATTCCCTACAAGGTCAGCGGCGGCCAGAGCTTCTTCGACAAGAGCGAGATCAAGGATCTCTGCGCCTGGCTGCGCCTGCTGGTCAATCAGGACGATGATCCCGCTTTCCTGCGCGCCATCACCACGCCCAAGCGCGGCATCGGCCACCAGACCTTGGGCTCGCTGAGCCAGTTTGCCGGCAAGTGGAAGATCAGCATGTACGAGGCGCTGTTCTCCGATTCGCTGATCACCGTGCTGAGCAAAAAGGCCATCGGCTCGCTGCACGAGTTCGGCCGCTACATCAACGACTTCGAATACCGCGCCCGCAACACCGCCGGTGCCGAGGAAGCCAAGGCGCTGATGCTGGAATGGCTGAAGGACATCGGCTACGAGCAGCACCTCTACGACAACGAAGAGAACGAGAAGGCCGCCGCGGCGCGCTGGAACAATGTGCTGGACTTCATCGACTGGGTGGCCAAGCGCTGCGGTGGCCAGATCAGCCAGGAAGGCGGCGCCACCTTCGAGGAGCCCAAGCAGACGGTGCTGCAGGTGGCGCAGACCATCAGCGTTATTTTGTCGCTGGCCGAGCGCGGCGACGAGCAAGACCAGGTCGTGCTGACCACGCTGCACGCCTCCAAGGGTCTGGAGTGGCCGCATGTCTTCCTGGCCGGCGTCAATGAAGGCCTCTTGCCCTTCAAGGCCGACGACGAGGAAATGACGCCGCAGCGCCTCGAAGAAGAACGCCGGCTGATGTATGTGGGCATCACCCGCGCCCGCACCACGCTGGCCGTCAGCACGCTGCGCCGGCGCAAGAAGGCCCGCGAAATGGTTATGGGCATTCCCAGCCGCTTCATCGCCGAGATGAAGCTGAACGAGGGCGGCACGCGTGAAGATCCGCGCGAGAAGCTCAAGAAGCTGCGCGAGGCCTTCGCGGCGAAGGGGGCGGCCTCGGCGGCGGCGCAGGCGGAGAAGCCTTGAGCCGGCGCGGTAGCGGCTCAGCCCCGTGGCGGTGCTTGCCCGTGCGATGATTTGGCGATGACCGATGCGCCGCTGACAAGCCGCCAGGGCAAGCTCTGGCAACGCCTGCTCTGGGTACTGGCCGGCCTGCTGAGCCTGCTGCTGGGCGTCGTGGGCATCTTCCTGCCGCTATTGCCGACGACGCCATTCGTACTGCTTGCGGCCGTGTGCTTTGCGCGCGGTAGCGCGCGTTGCGAGGCCTGGCTGCTCGGTCACCCGAGGTTCGGTCCGATGGTGCGCAACTGGCGTGACCACCGTGCCATCCCGCTGCGTGCCAAGCAGCTGGCCTGGGCGATGATGACGTTCGGCTCCGCCCTGGCCGCCTATCGCCTGCCGCTGGCCTGGTGCTGGCTGCCGGCGGCCTGCTGCGCTTGCGTCGCGGCCTGGATGTGGCGGCTGCCGACGCGCTGAACCCGCGCAGTGCCGCCGGCGCGCCCGGCAGGGAGCCTGCTAGAGTCGGGGCGGGCGTTGTCGCTCGCTCTTCCTGGCTGCTCGCGCATGGACTCCTGCCAGCGTTTCCCAATCGGCGCCAGCAAACTTCTCGCTGCTTGCGCGCGCTGGCGTCGCCGGCTCTGGCTGGCCCTGCTGCTGCTGGCCCCGTCGGTACAGGCGACCGAGCGGCTGCCCTTGTATACCTACTATGTCGACCCGCCGTTTGATGCCGTTTCGGCCGGCAATCTGACGGTCGGCCTGGCCGAGTGGCTGAGCCAGCGCTCCGCGGGGCGCTATCTGTTCATTGCGACCCCCATCCAGCGTCAGGAGCTTGAGCGGATGCTGGCCAAGCCGGCATGGCATGGCGTGCTGGCCTGGGCCAATCCGCATTGGCTGGGCGCGGACAAGGAGCGTGGCACCCGTTGGACGGCAGCGTTCATGCAGGACGCCGACCTGGTTGTCTCCCGTGCAACCGATCCGGCGGACTATCTGGATGGTGGCTTGTCACTGGCCGGGCGTACCGTCTGCAGTCTGCCCGGACACCGCCTGCCGGACCTGGAATGGCTGATCGCGGCGGGCAAGGTGCGCCGCGTCGATGCGCCCAGCGAACTGGCCTGCCTGCAGCTGCTGCACGAGGGCGGCACCGATGTCGCACTGCTGCAGGCGGCGACCCTGAATCATTTCAAGCGGCGCCAGCCAAGTCTGGTGCAGGGCCTGCTGGTCGCGGCCCGGCCGCGGCTGACCTTTGCCCGTCAGCTTGGCACCGCGCGTGAAAGCGGCGCTCTGCATCGCTATCTGGAGAGCGTGTTGCCCAGCCTTGCCGAGGACGCCACTTGGAGCGGTTTGCTGCCCCGCCCACCGCGGCAGCTGCGCCTAGTGTCAATGGTGCCGAGTGAACGCAGCGACGCGGCGCTGCTGCGCAAGCTGTTCGATCAGCTGTTCGAGCGTGCGGGGCTGAGCTACTCGCTGGCCTGGCGCCCTGCCGAGCGAGCGATGATGGAATTCCGCGCCGGCGATTTTGATGGCGATATGGGACGGCTGAGCGTGTTCGCGCAGAGCTATCCGGGAGCGCTGCGCGTCGACCCGGCCTACGCGCAGACCACCATCATGCTGCTGACCCCGAGCAACAGCCCGCCGGGCCGAACGCTGGAAAGCTTCAAATCGCTGCGTCTGGGTGTGCCCAATGGCTATCGTGAACTCGATGGCTTGAGTCGTGACTTCAGCCGGCGGCTCCTGGTGCTCAATCCGCTGACCTGCGCCCGGATGGTGGCGCGGCGTCATCTGGACGCCTGCCTGGTGGCGACCGATGTGACCGGGCGCTGGATTGGCGAGAAGGAGCTGGTGGGCCAGCTGCAGGCGGAGATCGTCGAACGACGTGATGTCTACCTGTGGCTGGCGCCCGGGCTGGAAGCCGAAGCTAGCGCATTGGGGCGGGCGATGAGCGAGATGAAGCGCAGCGGTGAGCTGCAGGCTTTGCTGTTCGGATCAACGATTCATTGATGCGGCGTTCGGCCGCTGCTGCGCTCCGGGCGCCTGCCGCCGGTCCCGAGCACCGCCGTGCACAGATCGATGAAATGCGCGGCGACGGCCGAGGGCTGGGCGGCGGCAATCAGGTGCAGCTCGATGCGTGCGGCGGCTTCGCGCAAGGGCACGAAGCGCAGGTGGCCATGGGCCTGACCGGCCACCGTCTGCGGCACGATGGCCAGACCGACGCCGGCGGCGACCAGGCCGAGCAGCGCGCCCATCTCGCTGCTTTGCATCACCACCTGGGCCTCGACCCCGGCTGAATGGAACAGCTGGTTCAGCAGCTCGTTGAGGGCCGTGCCACGTTGGCGATCAAAGGCGACGAAAGGCTGTCCGGCCAGCTCGGCGACGCGCACCGAGCGTCTGGCGGCCAACGCATGGCCGACCGGCAGCGCCAGCAGCAGGGGCTCCTGCGAGATCAGCAGGCGTTGCAGTCCGCTGGCCTGTATAGGCAAGGTGCCGCGCACGAAGGCCAGGTCCAGTCGGCCGGCCAGTACCGAGTCGACATGGGCGCGGGTCACGCCCTCGCGAAGCTGGACATCGACAGCGGGATAACGAGATTTATACGCGGCCAACGCGTCCAGTGCCTGACTGGAATAAAGCGCCGAGCCCGAATAGCCAAGCCTCAGCTCGCCGGCCTCGCCGCTGGCGACGCGGCGCGTGGCTTGCACCGCTGTGCCAAGACCTTGCAGCAGCTGTCGGGCATGACTCAGCAACTCGAGCCCGGCCGGCGTCAGCGTTACCGAGCGGCGATCGCGCAGCAGCAGCTGGCAGCCGAGCAGGCGTTCGAGTTTGATGATCTGCTGACTCAGCGGCGGCTGCGACAGATGCAGACGCTGTGCCGCCCGGCCGAAATGCAGCTCCTCGGCAACGGCAACGAAGCAGCTGAGGCTTTTCAGATCGGGCAGGCGTGTGGCGATCGTCGTCATTCGAAAATCATCTCACAGCGCTGATTTAAAGATATTTCACAGCAAAGCCACCAGGCCCTAAGGTCGTGGCATGGCAACCTCCGCGCAGCCGCACAGGGCCTGGAAAGCGCAACTGGCCGTGACGCTGGCGGCGCTGGCCAGCTTTGCGGTGCTGTACTGCACGCAGGCCTTGCTGCCCGCGCTGCAGCAGCGCTATGGCCTCAGCCTGGCCGAGTCGGGCAGCCTGCTGATGCTGACGCTGCTGGGGCTGTCGTTGACGGCACCGTTCAGCTGCGCACTGGCCAGTCACTGGTCGCCGCGCCCGTTGCTGCTGCTGGGCTTGCTGGGCTTGGCTGTCAGCAGCGTGGCGTTGGGTCTGTGCCGTACCCAGATGGAATTGCTGACCTTGCGGCTGCTGCAGGGCCTGCTCTTGCCGCTGGTGCTGGCGGCCCTGCTGGGCAGTCTGCCGCAGCTGCAGCAAGGGATGGGTGGGCGCACGCTGTCCGCCAGCTATGTCTGCGGCACGGTGCTTGGCGGCGTGCTTGGGCGCGCTCTGCCGGCGGCGCTATTGCCGGCCTGGCAATGGCCGGGGGCCTTCGCCGGCTTGGCGCTGTTGCAGGGGCTGCTGGCGTTGCTGGTCTGGCGCTTGCTGCCCGCTGACCTCGTTCGACAGCCAGCCGGCGATCGCGACAGCGCCGTGACGCAGGAGCCGCTGAGCTGGGCGCTGCTGTGGCGAGCGATGCGCCCGCTGGTTGCCGCGGGCTTCTGCCTGCTGTTCGCTCAGGCATCGGTGTTCAGCTTCATCGTGCCGCGACTCAGTGCCGCACCGTGGCATTGGTCGGCGTCACAGGTCGGAGCGCTTTACCTGCTGTTTCTGCCTTCGGCTGCCTTGGTCCACGTGGCGCCCTGGCTGATGCGGCGTTGTGGCGTGCTGCGGTTGCTGCTGGCCGCGCTGGGCCTGAGCTGGGTGGGCCTGCTGCTGAGCCTGAGCGCGCAGACGCCCTGGCTGCTGCTGGGGCTGGGCTTGTTCGCGTTGGCAGTGTTTGTCGCACAAGCTGGCCTGGCCGAACTGGTCGGGCGTCGCTGCCCCGCGGCAGCGCGGCGCGCTGCAGGGATTTATCTGTCGGCCTACTACCTTGGCGGAGCCTGCGGCGCTGTGCTGCCCGCCTGGGTCTGGGACCGGGGCGCCTGGCCTGGCTGCCTGCTGACAGTTGCGGCGGTACAGCTGCTCCTGCTGCTACCGCTGGGCTGGCGGGCCTGGCGGCACGGCGCGGCGGCCCGCCAAGCGTCGGCAGCACTCATGTTTTCTTGTCAGAAAGGGAGCGGATGATGATGAAGCAATTGCGACAGGCCGGCTTGTCATTGAGCCCGGTGGCGATGGAGCGTGGATGGGGGGCTGAGGGGATGAGAATTCTGCAGGCGGTGGCTTCGCACCACCGCCACGCGGCCTGGTACCAGCAGATCAGCAGGACCGACGATCTGCATTTGCAGGCCATGTTGGGCGATGACCTGCGCAGTGTTGCTCCGGGCCTGGCACGGCTGGCCGAGCGGCTCAAGGCCGAGATGGCTGCCGCCGGTTGCGGGGTACTGGTGCCGTCGCTGGGGTTGGCAGGCCTCGATGCGCAAACCCGGGCCCGGCTGGTCTATGCGCTGTGTGCCTGCATAGGCAGGCCGACGGCGACCGATTTCCGCAAGAGCCAGCTCATCTGGGATGTGCAGAACCGCACGCCGCTTGCGAGCTCGGCGCAGCTGGCTGGCGTCGAGTCGCCCGCCTATTACGCGACCTTCTCCGAACATGACCGCGAGGCCGACTATCACAGCGACACCCAGTACTACCCGATGCCAGAACGCATGGTGCTGCTCTATGTGATGGAGGCGGCGGACTGTGGCGGCGGTGTATCGCGGGTCAGCGATGCGCGGGCCTTGCGTACCGAACTCGATCAAGCCACGACGGCCTGGGCCTACCGCGCGCTCAGCGAGCGACCGCTGCCCTTTCGCGTGCCCGATGCATTCCGCACCAGCGACAGCCCGGATGCTGTGCAGGCCACACTGGCGCCGGTGTTCGCCAGCGAGCCGGCGATCCGTTACCGGCGCGACACCTTGCGCAGCGGCGTCGCCCTGTTCCCCGAGCATGCCGACGACGAGCAACGCGCGGCGCTGGAAGTCTTCGAGGCCGCGCTGGCGCGATCGACGCGGGTGGCCGAATTTGCGCTACCCCGCGATAGCCTGCTGCTGCTGGACAACCATCAAGCCCTGCATGCCCGCAGCGCGTTCAGCGACGCAGGCCGGCATCTGCTGCGCATCCGTCTGCGTGGCGACGAGCCCGAGCATGGGCAGGCGCCTTACCGCTTGATTGAGCGGCGAATCGGTTCGCCTGCGGTGCCAGCGTCGTCGCTGGCCTGAACGCTCGGGGCGGCGTCGGCCTAAGCGCCTGTGCGCCGCCCACCAGGAGGTTTCTGTGGGCGGTCCGCTGCGGAACAATGCCGGCCATTCACTGACGGCAGGACATGCGGGGGGGGGGGGGCACGTCGGCGATGGCCAGAGCAGGCTCACGGACCCAATCGCTGACCGCGGCCTGGCGCACCATGCAGCTGGCGCTGTTGCTCGTGACGCGGTTGGCCGCCGGCGTCCATGCCGACGAGCGCATCACGCTGCAGACGCGCCGCATCACACCCTCGATACGGCGGTGAGAGCTGCGCCGGCAGGCTACTTGGACGGTGGCATATGCCTGCGGCCGACACGCCCTGCGGCTTGGCTGCGTTGACGGCGCAAACGCCGCGTTCAGGCAATTGCCGGATAGCTGCCCAGCCCGTCCGGCCAGGGCGTCAGGATCTCGAAGCCCTCGGCGGTGACCAGCACCATATGCTCCCACTGGGCTGACAGCGAGCGGTCGATGGTGACCACGGTCCAGCCATCGGCCAGTTCGCGGATGCCGCGTTTGCCGGCGTTGATCATCGGCTCGACGGTGAAGATCATGCCTTCCTTCAGGCGCAGGCCGTCGCCGGGCTTGCCGAAATGCAGCACATGGGGCGCGTCGTGATAGATGTCGCCAATGCCATGGCCGCCATACTCGCGTACGACGCTGAAGCCCTCGCGATGGGCAACGCGCTGGATCGCAAAGCCGACATCACCGAGCGTCGCTCCAGGCTTGACCTTCTTGATGCCGGCGCACATCGCCTCATAGCAGGTCTCGACCAGGCGCTTGGCCTGTGGCTTGGGTTCGCCGACGAAGTACATGCGGCTGGTGTCGCCGAACCAGCCGTCCTTGATCAGCGCCACATCGAGGTTGACGATATCGCCGTCGCGCAGCACCGTCTTGGCCGAAGGGATGCCGTGGCAGACCACCTCGTTGACCGAGGCGCACAGAGTCTTCGGATAGCCGTGATAGCCGATATTGGCCGGCGTGACCTTCAGCTCGTCAACGATGAAGTCGTGGCAGAGCTTGTCCAGATCGTCGGTGCTGACGCCGGGCTGCACATGCGGCGTGATCATGGCCAGCACCTGAGCGGCCAGGCGGCCGGCCTCGCGGGCCTTGGCAATCTCTTCGGGGCTGCGGATCTTGACGGCTGTGGACTTCATGCGGCTGGGTTCTCGTGATGCAAACAGCTGTTTGCGCGGTGGTGGGAATTCAGTCAAGACAAACCACAGAGACACAGGGTCACAGAGACGGCCGCGCTGGAAGGCCCGATTTCTCCATGGCTCTGTGGTTTGCATTGGCCGCGTTCTCGATGCAGCGGCAACACGCCCCAAGCTGATGCAAAAAGGCCCGGGCCATCGCTGGTCCGGGCCTGCACTCGCTGGCAGATCAGTTCAGGCTGACCTTGGCGAGGTTGTCGTCCGCGTTGCGGTCGATGCGCATATTGTAGGGATCGACGCCGACGAACTTCGGCTCGGCATCGAGCAGCAGCGTGATCTGCTGCTTGCCCGAGACCAGTGGGCGGCGCTCCAGCAGCAGCACCGCAGCCTTGCTGAAGCCCTTCTTGCCGGGCTCGGCGGTGAAGGCGCCAATCTCGAAGCCCTCGGCCAGCGGCGCCTCGGTCTCCTTGCCCTTGCCATCGGCATAGAGCTTCTTGGCCTCGACGCTGAACGTGACTTCGTACTTGCCATCGGCGCGCTTCTTGGCCGTGGCCTCGCTGGCCTTCAGATCGTAGAGCGTGATCTTCTCGAACAGATCGGTGATCAGCTGCTCGTGTTGCGGTCCGGCCTCGGCGCGCAAGAGGCGCAGGAAGTCGGTCGAGGCCGGGTAGGGCGCCGACTTGAAGGCGTACTGCGCGATCAGCTTCTGCAGCGCGCGGTTGACGACGTCCTCGCCGACCACCTCCTTCAGCCAGTACATGGTCAGCGCACCCTTGCGGTAATGCACATAGCCCTGGTCTTCGACGCGGGCCAGCGGCAGCTCCTCGACCCGCTCGCCGCCGCGATCGCGCAGATAGCGGTCCAGCTCCAGCTTGAGGAATTTGCGCAGCTGGTCGCGACCGTGCATCTTCTCCATCACCAGGAGCGCCGAGTACTGGGCGAAGGACTCCGACAGCAGCGTCATGCCCTGCTTGTCGGCGCCCACCACCTGATGCGCCCACCACTGGTGGCCGATCTCGTGCGCGGTGACATAGCTGACCAGATCGATGTTGTCGTCCTGCTGCTCTTCCTTGTAGGCCTGGATAAAGCCAATGCCTTCCGAATAGGGCACCGTGCCGGCAAAGGCCTGGGCAAAACGCGAGTAGGCCGGGAACTCGAGGATGCGGGTCTGGCGGAACTGGTAGTTCGAGAAGGCCGTGCTGAACACATCGAGCGAGGTCTTCATCGCATTCAGCATGCGCGGCACATTGCTGGCGTGTGGCGGATGGAAGTAGACGCTCAGGTCGACCTTCTGGCCGTCCTTGCCCGTCCACTGATCGCGCTCAATCGCATAGCGTGCCGACTGCAGCGAGAAGAAGTTGTGGATTGGCGCCTCGGTCTTGGTCACCAGGGTGCGGCGACGACCCATTGGCGTTTCGGCCGTGGTGTCGCTGACCGTGTAGCCCGGCGCCAGCGGCACCTGATCGGCATCGGTGCTCAAGGTGATGTCGGCCGTCACCCAGTCGCTGTCATGGCGCAGATAGTGGTGGGCATTGGCCGCCTCGTCTTCCAGCTTGGCCACGCGCAACTCGGCCGGCAGGCCGTATTTGCGCCGCTTGCTGCGGTCCTGGATGAAGATATTGCGGTTCACGCCCAGCACCGGCGTCAGCGCGAAGTTGTTGAGGAAGCTGCCGTTGTCGACGATCTGGGTTTGCGGCCTGTCGTTGACGAAGCCGAGCTGGCCGCGCACCGTCTTGAAGCGCAGCTGGCGCTGCTCTCCGGGCTGCATCGGCGTCGCCAGGCTGTAGATGCGGTAGCCGAAGCGGGCGTATTCCTTTTGCAGCGTGGCGCCGTCCAGCTCCAGCTGCTCGATCTTCAGCAGTGGGTCGAGGCGGACGTGAACGGTGCTGAGCGCCTGGCCGGTGCGGTTCTCCAGCCGGTAGCTGCCTTCCGTGACGGCACGGATCTGCTTGGGGAAGAGATCGACCTTCAGCGTGACATGGGTGATGCTGGGCAGGGGCAGCTTCTCGAAGCCCAGCAGCTCGCGCTCGGCATCGGCCTGCAGCTGCTCGCTCTCGGGCTCGGTCTCGTACTTGTTCAGCACATTGCTGTTGTAGAAGATCCAGCTGCCGCTGCCGACCCAGGCCAAGGTGAACAGGCCCAGCAGCACGCCCGGCGTGCCCTTGAGCCGGCCGCCCAGGCGGGCCAGGCGCGGGCTCAATCGGGTCTCGGCACCACGGCGCCACATCAGGTGCGTGGCCACCAGCAGCATGGCGGCAAAGGCCAGCCAGTAGACCTGGTGCCAGGCGCGACCGATCCAGAAATGGCCCATGCCATTCATGTCGGACAGCGGCACATTGGCCGTGTCGGCGTAGTTGTAGAGCTTGTGCTCAAAGCCCATCTGGCCCATCACCATGCCGATCACGGCATAGACCAGCATCAGCCCCCAGCCGATGAATTTGTGCGGCACCAGGGCCTGGGCGAAGACCGACAGCACCGCCAGCAGCAGCGCGGTGATGAAGCTGGGCAGCACGAACCACAGGGCATAGGCCAGCGGTTCGAGATGGGTGTAGCCATGAACGAGCTGGAACACGGCGCCGGTCAGCGCGCCCACCACAAAGGTGGCCAGCAGCACCCCGGCGATGGCGATGATCTTGGGCAGCAGGAAGGCCCAGTTCGGCGCCGCGCTGGCATCGACGATTTCGTGGATGCGGCGTTCGCGATCACGCCAGACCAGTTCGCCGGCGTAGTAGACGGCGATGATGATGGGGATCAGCGTGAAGCTGCCCATCAAGGCCTCAACGGTGGCGCGGGTCACCGGCAGGTAGCTGACGCCACGGGCTTCGCCGGTCACGATCAGGCTGCCGATCGAATTGAACACGCCCAACATCAGCAGCACGAAGAAGGCCGGGCTCTTGAACACAAAGGCCATGTCAAAGCGCGTCAGCGCCTTGAACTGCAGCCAGCGGGCGTAGCCGCTGTCGCTCGGGCTGCCCAGTGGCCGCGGGCTCGGCGCCGGGTCCGCCTTGCCGGGCTTGGCGGCCTTGCTGGCCTTGGCGGCTTTGTCGAGGCGCTGGCCCTGCACGTCAAAACGGAACAGCCGGTAGGCCAGCGCAAACAGCAGCGCGCCGACGCCCAGCCAGAGCAGTCGGTTCCACAGCAGCACGCCGCTCAAGGCGGGCAGCAGGGTGTTGCGGTCGGCGGTGGTCCAGTACTTGGTGATGCGGCCCAGCGTGCCAACGGCAAAGGGGTCGGCCAGCGAGGATGCGGTGTCCAGCGAGGGATCGGACAGCAGGCCGCGGCTGATGACGAACAGCACCATGAAAGCGACCGCGCCGACATAGCTCCACATCATCGAGCGCGTGGCGGTGGCCAGCGCGAAGAAGCCGGCGCTCATCAGCACCAGCGTCGGCAGGCTGAACACAAAGGTCGCCCACAGATAGTGCTGCAGCACCAGCGGGCCGACCTTCTCGGCATCCAGCCAGGGCATCTTCGAACCGATCAGTATGGCCAGCGGCACCGACAGCATGACCAGAAAGGCCACCAGCAGGGCGCCGCTGAAGCGCCCCACAAGATAGTCGAACTTGCTGATCCGGGTGGCGCGCAGAATCGGCGCAAAGCCGGTCTCGTCATCGCGGATGACGACGTTGGCCACAAAGGCGGTGACGACGAAGATCGCCATCAGGTTCATGATGCCCACCGTCTGCAGGATGGCGTAGGGCGAGTTGATATTGACGTTGCCCTTGGCACCGATCTGGATCTGGTCCACGGTCACGGCGCCAAAGGTCAGCAGGAAAAAGATCAGGAAGGCGACCACGAACAGCGGCGAGCGCAGCTGGTAGCGCGCCTCGAAGGCGGCAATCTTGGCAAGCATGGCCGTCCCCCTCAAGCGGCAGCCGCGGCGCTGGCCTGCGCACTGCGGCGCGACTGGGCCAGCGTGGCGAAATACAGGTCTTCCAGGCTGCCTTCGATCGGCTCGAAGCCGGCCTCGGGGCAGGCGTCGGCCAGCACATGGATGACGGTCTGGCCACCGCGCAGGCGGTTGGCGATCACCGTCATCTCGGCCTGATAACGCGACAGTTCGGCGGCCGCGATGCTGCGCCGCCAGACCCGGCCCTGCAGCGAGCGGGTCAGTTCCTGCGGCACGCCGGTCTGCACGATGCGGCCCTGGGCCAGCACGGCCATGCGCGGGCAGAGGTCGGCCACGTCCTCGACGATGTGGGTGGACAGGATGACGACCACCTGCTCGCCGATCTCGGCCAGCAGATTGTTGAAGCGGTTGCGTTCCTCGGGGTCGAGGCCGGCGGTGGGCTCGTCAACGATGATCAGCTGCGGCTTGCCGATCAGTGCCTGGGCCACGCCAAAGCGCTGGCGCATGCCGCCGGAGAAGCCGGCGACGGCCTTCTTGCGCACATCCCAGAGATTGACTTGGGTGAGCAGGGTTTCCACCGTGTCCTTGCGCTCGCCGCGCTGGGCGATGCCCTTGAGCACGGCCAGATGGTCAAGCAGATCGTAGGCCGAGACGCGCGGGTAGACGCCGAAGTCCTGCGGCAGATAACCCAGCGTCGCGCGCAGGCGCTCCGGCTGCTTGATCACATCGATATCGCCAAACTGGATACTGCCGGCGCTTGGCGTCTGCAGGGTGGCAATGCAGCGCATCAGGGTCGACTTGCCGGCGCCGTTGGGGCCGAGCAGGCCGAACATGCCTTTGGGAATGTCAAGGCTGGCGTTGTCCAGCGCACGGGTGCCGTTGGCATAGACATGGGTCAGGCCGGAGAGCTTGAGCATCGGTGGGTTCCTCGGTTGGGGAAGGCTGCCCGTTCGGCGCCTTGCTTGCCGACCGAGTCATGGCTTCCATAGTTGTTGTCTGCCGCAGATGTGGCAACGCCGCGCAGTGTCTCCACCACGCGGCGTTGCTTCCAGCCGCTTGCGAGCAAGCGGCCGATTCAGCGGTTGGGCTGCGTTGTAAGCGGTATCAGCCGCAAGCCGTGACCGAGATTTCCCTGGTTTGCCTCAGCTATCGCCCAGCTCAGACCTTGCTGACGCTGGGCGAGCCGGCCGGCACGCGCAGCTTGGTCACGGAAGCCACCGGCGCGGCCGGCAGTTCGCCGTTGCTCAGGCGAGCCAGCTTGCGGAACTCGCACAGCAGCTCGGTCTTGCTCAGCGTGACCACGGCAAAGCCCTGCGCGTCGGTGTCCGTGTGGACCAGCGAGGGGTTGTTGGCGCTCGGGGCGATGCCGGTCGTGCTGTTGGCGAAGGGGTTCAGGCGCTTGACCACCTCGGTAGCCGGCACGAAATTGACCGGAATGCCCAGTGCGGCGGCCAGCTTCTGCGCGATCAGACCGTACAGCGTCATCGCAGCCGCCGAGCGCGAGGCGCCCGCCAGTGCGGCGATGGTGTTGGCGATCACGCCGCCCATCTGGCCGCCCAGGGTTTCGTCCAGCGTGTTGATCGCCGCGGTGGACAGGCCCGGCGTTGGCGCCACGGCGGCCGCTGGAATCAGACCGGCCTGGATGGCGCCGCCGACGGCAGCCTGGATGGCGGCCGTGTTGCTGAGGTCGGTGACGCCGGCGCCCATGGCGATGGCAGCGGACAGCATCTGGATCGCGATGCCTTCGGCCACGGCCTCGTTCAGCACCACCAGTGGCTGGATGGCGGCAAAGGCGGGGGCGGCCGAGGCGGCACGCAAATAGCTGAAGAAGGAGTCGCTGGACAGACCGGCGGTGACCAGATCGACCATGGCCGGCTTGGGCGTGTCGGCGCTGTAGTCGTCCATCACCACGCCGGCAAAGAAGGCGTGGATGTCGCCGGTCAGCGCCACCACATTGCTGACCTTGTTGGCGATCAGGTGCTGCATCAGCAGCTTGCGCTCGGCGTTATAGCCATCCCATTGGTCGGCGTTGAGCAGGAAGCGGGTCTTGAAGGCGGCCGGCGCGCTCGGGATCTTGGCGATGTCGACCGACATCTTCAAGAGCGAGGTTTCATTGCCCCACAGCTTCCAGGTGGCGCTGGAGTTCTTCATCGTGTCCATCCACCACTGGCGCTGGCTGCCGCCCAGCATGGAGACCAGCGCATAGGGGTCGGGCAGGCTCTTGCCGGCGGCGATCTTCTGCGCCTCGACGCCGTAGACCGAGGTCTCGGGCACGAAGTAGCGCGCGCCGACCTCGCCCAGCGGCTGGCCGGTCAGCGGGCTTGGTGCCGCCTCGGGGATCATGTGGTCGGCGCGGTAGAGGCGCTGGTCGGTCATCACCAGATGCATCAGCTTGCCGAACTTCAGGTCGCGGTAGATGCGGATATTGGCGATGCCGTAGCCGGGGTCCAGCGTGAACGTCACATCGGCCGGCATGAACTCGAACCAGGCCTGGCTGGCCGAGCGGCGGCGCGTCGGCTGGGCGGTGTTGTCGCCGCCGGTGGCGGGGTTGTACGTGCCGTTGTCGTAGGTCTCGCGGTCCTGCCAGCAGTCGTTGGAGAACTCGTGGTCGTCCCAGATGGCGACGAAGGCAAAGCGCTCGTGCAGCGCCTGCAGCCGCGGGTCGGTGCGGTAGCGCTTGTACAGATAGCGGTAGTCGGCCAGGGTGCTGGCGTACTTGGCGCCGCCGCCGAGATCGCCGCCATCGGGCAGCTTCAGGGCCGGGTGGGCCGCTTCCACCGCACCGGCCTGGAAGCTGGCGCCGACGGTTTCATAGATGTAGTCGCCGAGGTGGACGATGAAGTCCAGGTTCTCCTGTGCCAGCGCGCTCATGCCGGCCCAGTGGTTGATGCTCCAGTCCTGGCAGGTGATGAAGGCGAACTTCAGCGCATCGATGTCGGCATCGGCAGCCGGGGCGGTCTTGAAGCGGCCGACCTTGGAGCGGCTGTCGCCCGCGGTGAACTGGTAGTAGTAGACGGTGGCGGCCTTGAGGCCGCTGATGCGATGGCGCAGCGTGTTGTCGTAGAAGCCGTAGACCGGCACATCGACCTCGGCATCCATCGTGCCTGCCAGCGCATTGGTGGTGCTCAGATTGGCGGCGTTGTCGGCGCTGCTGATGCGAAGCTTGACCTGGAAGCTGCTGGCATTGGCGCTGCTCGTCACATCGTCGGCGCTGGTCGGCACGACGCGGGCCCAGAGCAGGGCGCCATCGGGGCGCGGGTCGCCCGAGGCCACGCTTTGCGGGAACTTGTAGGCGCCGCTGGCCGCCGGGGTGGCCGGCAGCGGGGTGTCGGTGCCGGGGAAGGTCGGCGGCAGTGGCTGAACCTCAGCGCCGTCGGAGCCGCCGCCGGTGCAGCCGGCGAGGCCGCCCAGGGCCGAGGAAGCGGTGATCAGTGCGCCGGTCTGCACGGCCGTGCGGCGCAGGAAACTGCGTCTATCCATGATGGTGTCTCGATTCAATCAGGTGTTGGGGTCAGGTCTTGCCCATAGGGGGGGGCCTGACGCTCAGAATTTGTGGCTCAGAACTTGTGATTGAGCTGCACGCCAAAGGTCGTGGCCGAGGCCTTGTAGTTGCCGCGCACCGTCGAGTAGGCGCAGTTGCAGGGCGTGGCGCCCTCGGCGTCGTCGGTGGCCTGCATCGGCGCGTCCTTCAGCTTGATGTAGCCGAAGGCCAGATCGACGCTGGTCTGCGCGTTGAACTGGTAGTTGGCACCCAGGGCCAGCCAGCTGCGGTCGGAATCGGGCAGGGCCGGGCTGCGGTAGACGGTCTGCACCGGCGATCGGTCCAGCGACACGCCGCCGCGCAGCAGCAGCTGATCGTTGACGCGGTAGGTCGCGCCCAGCGACAGGCGCCAGACGTCTCTCCAGTGCTCGGCGGTGATCGAGGGCGCGGTCGTGCTGTCGAAGTCGATGCGCAGCGTGTCCAGCAGCGACTGGCGGTACCAGCTTGCCTCGGCCATCACGGCGAACTTCGCCGTGTACTGGTGGTAGGCCTGGAAGGACAGCGAGTCCGGCGTCTTCACGCCCAGGCTAGCGCCGGAGTCGTTGTGGTCCAGCTTGGCATGGCCGTCATAGGGGCTGCCGGTGGCGGCGGCCAGCACTTCGGCCGGCAGATTGGCCGGCTGGCTCCAGTCGGCCGAGCCCTTCAGCTTGTGCGCGACGCTGGAGCGCCAGGCGATGCCGAAGCGGGTCTTCTCGTCGGCTTCCCACAGCAGGGCCAGATTGGCGCCAATGCCCCAGTCGCTGCCCTTGATGTCGATGCCGCCGTCGAAAGCCGGATTGCCGAACACCTGGGCCGCCTGCTGCTGCAGCTGCAAGGCCAGGCCGGGCGCGCCGGCGGCGGCGGCCTTCTGTGCCGCGCCGAGCAGGCCGGCGGCGAACACCGAGGCGTAGGGCACGGCGCGTTGCAGATGGCCATGCATGTACTCGGCGCTCACGCCCGCGGCCAGCGAGAGCTTGTCGCTCAGCTTCCAGGCCACGTTCGGGTTGAAGGCCAACGACTTCAGCTCCACCGAGTTCAGGTTGTAGCGGCCACCCCAGCCCGGCGCGTAGTCGAGCTTGGCGCCCGAGGGCACGTAGATGCCCAGGCCGTAGGCCAGCGTGTCCGAGGCCTTGTAGGCGGCGTACAGATGCGGCACCCAGGCGTCGGCCGCGGGCTTGACCGTATCGCCGGCCTTGGAGATGGCCACCGGCTTGAAGCCGCTGCCGGGCAGGCTGATCACGGAGCCGGCGTCGGTGAAGCGCACATCGGGGCGCACATGATCGAGCACGCCGGAGAAATTCCAGCCCGACAGCCGCGTCAACGCGGCCGGGTTGGCGTAAATCGTCGAGGCATCGGCCCCTTCGGCGCCATTGGCATTGGCCGTGCCCTCGGCGGCGGCGCTCTGCGTACCGAAACGGTAGCCAGAGGCCTGGGCGGCACTGCACAGCAGGGCCAGGCTCAGGGGGGCAAGGGCGAACAGGACGGCGCGCGCGGCGGCCGGTCTGCGGGAAGCACGGACCATGGGGGTCTCCTTCGTTCTCGGCGGCCTTTGCGTCAACGTGCGCGCGGCCGGTTTTTTGGGTGAGAAGCGATTCTGCTGAGCGGCCACAACATGCCCAGCGGGTAAGAACGGAGACTGTCGCTTGCCGTCAACGAAGCCTTGCCGATTAGAGAATTGACTCCAAATGAAAAGCGGCTCTCAGGGGCAAACCCGCTGCGTCAGCAGTGCAGCGCTCGGGACAATGCCGGCATGCGAAATTACCGACTGCTGCCGCTGCTGACCCTGATCAGCGCCCTGCTGGCCATCGTGGCCCTGGACGGGCTGGGCCTGCCGCGCGAAATGGGCTTCATCGCCAAGCCGCTGACCACCGTGCTGATCATCCTGTTTGCCTGGCCGCGTGGCGAGGACACGCCGGTGATGGCGCGGCGCATCCGCTTCGGTCTGCTGTTCTCACTGGGCGGCGACGTATTCCTGCTGTGGCCTGAGCAGGGCTTTTTGCCAGGCCTGCTGAGCTTTTTGCTGGCGCATCTTTGCTATATCGCCGCCTTTTGCGTGCCGACTCGGCTGGCCAGGCCGCTGTGGCCACTGCTGATGTTCGCCGCCATTGCGGTGATGGTGCTGCTGAAGCTGTGGCCGGGCATTGCCGGCGATTTGCGGGCACCGGTCGTCATCTATGTGGCCTGCCTGGCCACGATGGCGGCCCAGGCCTGGGCCTGGTGGCGCAGCGCCATGGGCACGGCGGCTGAGGCACGTGCGCGGCTGGCGGCCTGGGGCGGCACGCTGTTCATGTTCTCGGACGCGCTGATCGCGATCAACAAGTTCGCCGTGCCGCTGCCTTATGCAGCGCTGCTGGTGCTGTCCAGCTACTGGCTGGCGCAGAGCTTTTTCACGCTGAGCCTGGAGGCGCCGCGGCGCTGAGCCGCTCGCCCAGGCCGCGCCTCACATGCCCTTGAACAGGTGGGTGTAGCTGCGGCTGACTTCCAGCTTTTCCGTCAGGCCCTTGACGCCGACCAGTTGGCGGCCGCGGAAATCACGGGTAATGCCGTTGATGGCCTTCACATTGACCAGGGTCGAGCGGTGGATCTGCCAGAACAGGGCCGGGTCCAGCTCGTCGACCAGCTCCTTGATCGGCTTGCGAATCAAGGCCTCCAGCGTGGCGGTCTGCACCCGGGTGTACTTCTCATCGCTGATGAAGAACAGCACATCGTCTACCGGAATCATCTGGATGGCCTGGCCGACGGTGGCCTGGATCCACTGCAGGTACTTGGGCGCACCGCCCGGGTTCATCTGCGCCGAGAGCTTGTGCAACAGCTGCTGCAGCGGCGCGGCCGGGCCGGCTTCGGCGGCACTGGCCGGCTCCTCGCCGTCCTGGCGCTGCGCCAGCCGCTTCTTGATGCGCGCCACCGTCACCAGCAGGCGTTCGCGCTCGGCCGGCTTCAGCACATAGTCGGCCACGCCCTGCTCGAAGGCCTCGACGGCGTACTGGTCGTAGGCAGTGATGAAGACGATCTCCGGCACCAGCCAGCTGTCGTCCTCGGGCAACTGGGCGATCTGCCGTGCCGCCTCGACGCCGGTCAGCCCCGGCATGCGGATGTCCAGAAAAACCAGATCGGGCTTGTGTTCGCGGCACAGCTCAACCGCCTCCAGGCCGTTCTTGGCCTCGGCGACGATGTCCAGATCGGGCCAGACCTCGATCAGGCGGCTGCGCAGTTGTTCGCGCATCAGCCGTTCATCGTCGGCCAGCACGGCACGCACGCGGCCGCTTTCGGGGATGTGGGTTGTGTTCATGGCGGCAATGCTAGCGGCAAGCTCAGCGATAGTGGCGCGCGGGCGGCTCGGACTTTCTGCGTGGCGAACGCAGCAACAGCCAGAGCAGCAGCACGACGAAGAACAGTGGCGAGAACAGCACCGCGCCGACACTGCCGGCGGCCAGCGCCAGCCCGCCGATCACGCAGCACAGCACCAGCAGCGGCAGGCCGACGCTCAAGAGCAGCACCAGCGGCAGCACGATGCACATCACCAGCGCGGTGATGCCGAGGCCGAGCCCCAGGCCCAGCCAGTCGCCCAGGTCCATGCTGTTGAAGCTGAGATCGTCGCCATTGATGCTGACGTTGAAGCCCGGATCGCTGCCGAACTCGTGGAACATCGCCACGCCGCTGCAGACGCCGATCAGCACCAGCACCAGGCTGAAGGCGAACACCAGTTTGAACAGGGTTCTCATGTCGAGGCTCCTTCCTCATTGCGGCTGCGATAGGGCACGGTGATGGTGACCACGGTGCCCGATGGTTGGTTTTCGCTGATCGTCACGCTGCCCCGGCTGCCGTAGAGCAGCATCAGGCGTTCGCGGATATTGGCCAGGCCGACGCCGGTGCCGGCGGTGGCCGCGCGGCCAAAGCCCAGGCCGGTGTCGGCCACCGTCACGGCCAGCTTGCCGTGGACGATCTCGGCGCGCACCTTCAGGCTGCCGCCCTCGGCCTTGGGTTCCAGGCCGTGCTTGATCGCGTTCTCGACCAGGCTCTGGATCATCATCGGCGGGAACTCGGCAGAAAGCAGGCCCTCAGGCACATCGATCTCGGTCTGCAGCCGCTCTTCCATACGCACCTTGAGGATTTCGAGATAGGGGCGAATGACGGCCAGTTCGCGGCCCAGGTCGCGCACCCCGCTGGCATTGGCCTCGCGCATCGTCGGCATCGAGGCGCGCAGGAGGGCGATCAGATTGCGCTGCATCTGCGAGGCGCGTGGCGGGTCGGTTTCGATCAGGTGGTCGATCGAGGCCAGGGTGTTGAACAGGAAATGCGGCTCGACCTGGGCCTGCATCGCCGCCATCCGTGCCTCGACGACCTGGCGCTTCAGCGATTCGGCCTCGGCCGTTTCGGCGGCCTGTGCGGCCTTGACCTCAGCCTGGATGCGGCCCTTGTAGGTGATCTTGATGACGGCCGAGGCCAGCACGATGAGCGCCGCCAGATCGACCAGGAAGTCGCCCAGATGGATCACGCGGGTGCGTGAGTGCGAGCCGTTGCTTTGTACTTCATCGAGCAGGCGCTGCGTCTCCTCGCGCACCTGTTCGGCCGACTGCTGTGCTTCACGCGCATCGGCCTGCTCCTGCTCGGCTTCTTCCTTGGCCTCGCGGGCTTCCTGCACCGCCTTTTCCAGTTCGGCGCGGGCTTCTTCGACCGCGCGTTTGATCTCGGCCTTGTCGGCAGACTTGGGCAGGCGGATGTTCACGCCCGGCGCGATGATGGCGAAACCACCGGACGCCGCCGTGGCGGGTTCAGCGGCTTCGGCCGGAGCGGGGCTTTCGGCGGGTTTGGCGGCTTCGGCCGGGCTGGCGCTTTTGCCAGGGGTCACACGGATGCCGTGTTCATCAATGCTGACTTCGTAATGAACGCCGTCGCCCTTGTCATGCTTGTCGGCTAGCGGCTTGACCTTGGCCGGTTTTTGCGGCTTCGGCAATTTGGGCAGCCTGGGCACATCCTCGACCTGCTCAGTGATGCGCCAAGTGAAGGGGGGCAGCGATTGCAGGATGTTGGCGCCGATCAGCAGCAGCAGGGCCAACACGACGAAGCGCCGCCAGCTGATGCTGACCAGCCAGCTGGCGTAGACATGGAAGCCATGAACGACAGCGCTGGAAAAGCGTTGCCAGCGTTCGTACCAGGTGGGAGGGTGGGAGACGTTCATCACGGGACCTTTTGTTGTCCCGGACTGTACGCAAGCCGTTGCGCCCGACCTAAGCCTTAGCGATGTTCTGCATCAAAACAATGACGGCCTGCACGCGCGGCAGACAGACGCGAGGCCCAGACCGGCCGTTTGCGACCAGGGCCTCGCGCTCGGCTCAGCGCCAGGTCTGCACCAGCAAGAGCAGCAGCAAGGCTGCGGCCACTGCCAGTTGCAGGATTCGTTGTTGCGTCATGCGCATGGAGTACTCCCTCTTGTTCAATCCTGGTACAGGCCCCTCGTGATCTTTCTCACAAAAAGGGCTGCCACGTTTGTTTTTGCTAGGGCATACCCGGGGGGTGTCATCTTGGCATCACTTGCGCCCTGCAAGCTGGCAAAAAGTGTTGCAACTTGTTCGTCGGGAGTGGAGATGATTCTGAATCGTGTGAGCCTGCGCTGGCGGCTCCTGCTGGTGGGCCTGCTGTGCCTGCTGGCCTGTTTGCTGCCCTTGGTGCAGGGCCTGCTGCAAAGCCAGCAGCAGCTGCGTCAGCTGGCCAGCCAGCGTGCCGTCTTGCCACTGAATCAGCAGCTGCAGGGCTTGCAGGCCCAGCTGCAGCAGCACCGCGCGGCCAGCTTGCAGGCCTTGCGCGGCGACAGCGCGGCCTTGGCACAGGCCGAGCAGCTGAGACAGGGCGTGCAAAAGGACCTGGCCGCACTCAAGCAAGCTGCCACGCGGGTGCCGTTGGCGCCTGCGGCGGCGTTGGCGGCCTGGCCCGCCGAGGGCCAGGCCCTGCTCGAGCAGGCACAACAGCCAGGTCAGACCGTGCAGCAGGTGATGCAAGCCTATGCCCCGCTGCAGCAGCGTTGGCAGCAGCAGATCGATGAGCTGAACCAGCAGGCCGGCATGTTCGACGACCCGCTGGCCGCTGCTGCCGCCAGCGCCAGCCTGCAGCAGGCGCCGCGGGTGCTCGAAGCCTTGGCGGAACTGCGCGATCTTGCGCGCCTGGCCCAGCTCGACGATGTGGCGGCGATGAGCACGGCGCAAACCCGCTTCACCCTGCATGCGCAGACCATGCAGGCCCAGCTGCGCCGCGCGCTGCAGCTCGACGGCGCCAGCACGTTGCCGCTGCAGGGCCTGGTTGCCCAGCAGCGCGAGCTGGCGCAGACGCTGAGCCAGGCGATCGCCGACCCCGCTTTTCCGCTGGAGCAGCTGGTGCAGGCCCTGGAGCAGGCGCAGGACGCGCAAGCAGCCAGCGGCAAGCAGATGCTGGCCTTGCTGAACCAGAAGCTCGGTGAGCGTGAGGCCGTGTTGGTGGCGCGCAGCCGCTGGCAGCTGGTCGGCAGCGCGGCCTTTCTGATCGCCGTGGTGGTGCTGCTCTGGTGGACGCTGGTGTCGACACTGCGCGGCCTCGATGCGGTGGTGCGCGTGGCCGAGCGGGTTGCGGCCGGCGATCTGGCCGCGCCGGTGGTGCTGGCTGGCAGCCCCGAGCTGCGCAGGTTGCAGCAGGCGGTGGAGGCGATGCGTCTGGGCCTGCGCCATGTGGTGCAGGACATTCAGCAGGCCTCAACGCTGATCCTTGGGGCGGCCGGCGATATCCGCGCCGGTCATGAAGACCTGAGCCGGCGCAGTGAGCAGGCCGCCTGCAGCCTGCAGCAGACCAGCGCCAGCATGGAGCAGCTCAGCGAGGCGGTGCATGGCACGGCCAGCCTGGCCACACAGGCCAGCGAAGCCGCCAACGAGGCCAGTGCGGTGGCACGGCGCAGCGGCGCTGCGGTGCAGGACATGATTCACAACATGCAGGGGCTGAACGCGGTGTCGGGCCAGATCGCCAGCATCAGCGGCGTCATCGATGGCATCGCCTTCCAGACCAATCTGCTGGCGCTCAATGCGGCGGTAGAGGCGGCGCGTGCCGGCGAACAGGGCCGCGGCTTTGCCGTCGTGGCTGCCGAGGTGCGCGCCTTGGCGCAGCGCTGCTCGGCCGCGGCGCGCGAGATCCAGCAGCTGATTGCGCATTCGGTCGAGCGCGTCGAGCAGGGCAATCGCCTCGCCGATGGCGCTGGCGGCATGATGCAGCAGGTGCTGCAGCGGGCCGACGCGGTGGCGCGGATGATTGCGCAGATCCAGGGCAAGTCGGCCAGCCAGCATCAGGACATCAGTCAGGTCAGCGGCGCGGTGCAGCAGCTCGACGAGGTGGCCCAGCAGAATGCCGCGCTGGTGCTGCAAAGCGGCGAGGCGGCCGCGGCCCTGAGCCAACAGGCGCAACAACTGACCTTGCAGGTGGGGCAGTTCCGGCTCGGCTGAGCACGCCAAGCAAAAGGCCCCGCATCGGCGGGGCCTTTCCTCTTCAAACGCGGTGCGCTTACTGGCGCACGGCTTCGACCTGGATCACCAGCTTGACTTCCTTGGGGAAGCCCCAGGCCAGGCCGTAGTCGATGCCCCATTGGGTGCGGTCGATGGTGGCGCTGAAATCGCCACCGCACACTTCGCGCTTGATCATCGGGCTTTGATAGCAGTTGAAGTTGCTGGCCTTCAGCGTCACCGGCGCGGTCTTGTCCTTCAGCGTCAGCTGGCCGCTGACTTCGCTGACCTTGTCGCCATTGAAGACAAATTTGTCGCCGACGAACTTGGCAGTCGGGAACTTGGCCGAGGCGAAGAAGTCATCGCTTTGCAGATGCTTGTCCATGCCCATCACGCCGGTGTTGACCGAGGCGATGTCAAAGCTGATCTCGACCTTGCCGGTCTTGGCGGCGCGGTCCAGCTGCACCGTGCCTTCCTTCTTGTCGAAGCGGCCACGATTGGTCGAGGTGCCGAAGTGGCTGATCTCGTAGGTCACGAAGGTGTGCGTCGGCTCGATCGTGTAGCTGGCGCTTTCGGCCTGGGCGAAGGTGGCGGTGGCCAGCAGGGCCAGGCTCAGCAGGGTCTTGGTCATGGATGTTCCAGATTTGGGGTTGGGGAGGAGGGAAAAGAGGCGGCGCTTCAGAGTGCGGCAACGCCGCTGAAGGCCAGCTTGAACTTCACTTGCACATCGTTGGCGACCATGGAGGTGTCGCTCCACTCGCCATCACCGATCTTGAATTCGAGGCGCTTGAGCACGAAGCCGCCGGTGGCGGTGCTGACGCCATTGGCCTGCGCCAGTGCCAGGGGCACGACGATGTCGCGCTGCTGGCCCTTGATCGTCAGCTTGCCGGCCACCTCGTAGCGGCCGCCGCCCAGCGCCTTGATGGCGCTGCTCTGGAAGCTGGCCTGGGCGGCCTTCTTGCTGTCGAACCAGGCCGGCTTGGCCAGCTCGGCGTCCAGCATCGGGTCGCCCAGCGTGACGCTGGCCAGATCGATGTTGAAGGCGACGTTGCCGGCCTCGGGCTTCTTGGGGTCAAAGGCCAGCTTGGCCTCGAAGCGCTTGAAACTGCCATCGACCGGCACACCCATCTGGCGGCTGGTGAAGCGCAGCTCGCTCTGCGCGGCCAGCAGCTGCGGGGCCGCCTCAGTTTTGGCCTCGGGCTTGGCTGCAGTCGCGGCGCTGGCCGGCTTGGCGGGGCCAGGTTTTGCCTGGGCCAGGGCCGGCGCTGTGAAGGCGAACGCGCCAAGGCCGGCCAGCATCAGGGCCAGGGTGGTGTGAGTCAGAGTGCGGGGCATGGTGTGGGTATCCTGTTTGTGTTTCAGCCGCGGCCGGGCAGCATCCGTTGCAGCAGGCCGTCCTTGTCGATCAGCTGGTGTTTGACGGCGGCGGCCACATGGGCGCCGACCAGCAGGGCCAGGCCCCAGGCCAGCAGTTCATGCAGTTCCTTCAGCTGGTGGGCCAGGGCCTTGTCGACCGGCACGAAGTCGGGCAGCGGCAGCACGCCGAACCAGACGATGGGGAAGCCGGCCGCCGAGCTGTAGGCCCAGCCGGACAGCGGGATGGCAAAGAAGCTCAGATAGAGCAGGCCATGAACGAGGTGGGCGGCGCGCGCCTGCCAGGCCGGCATGGGCAGATCGGCCGGCGGCTTGTTCGCCAGGCGCCAGAGCAGGCGCAGCGCCGACAGCGCCAGAATCGTGACGCCGGCCCATTTGTGCCAGTTGTAGAGCTTCAGCCGCGTCGGCGACAGCGGCAGATCGCTCATGTACAGGCCCATGCAAAACGCACCGACGATGGCCAGTGCCAGCAGCCAGTGCAGAAAGATGGCCAGGCCGTTGTAGCGGCTGGCAGGCGTTTGGAGGGAAGGGCGGCTGTTCATGTTCTTGGGCTCCCGGCTTTGATGTTGGGCAGTGTGCCCGCGGCTGAGCGGCGGGCGGTTCATCGCGCTTGAGGGGACTGTTCATCCGTTTTGAATGAACGGCTCCGGACGCTACGAAGATCGCCCGGGTTTGGCAAGTGCCTGGGCAAGCACCCTGTCACAGCAGGGTCACCCGCGCCGGACAGACTGAGGCACATCCTGCGCAGCGTGCCGGGACTGCCGGTGCCGTCTGTGCGCCGCCGGGCAGTTCGGCGGCGGCCGCAGCGGTGTCGTACCTCAACGGGATGGAGCGTCAGCATGGATCTGATCGGCAAGATTGAAGCGTTGTTCCTGCGCCGCGGAGGCCTCGCCTACTGCGTTCATGGTCTTGAGCATCGCGAACCGGTGACTGCTCTGCAACATGCCCTGCAATGTGCGCAGCTGGCCGAATGGGCCCATGCCGACATCAGCCTGGTGGCGGCGGCGCTCTTGCATGACCTCGGCCAGCTGATTGACGCTGCGCCCGAGCAGGCCTTGCAGGACGATGAGCACGAGCGCCGTGCACTGACCCTGCTGGCCACCGGCTTTGGCGCCGAGGTGCTGGAGCCGATTCGACTGCACGTGCAGGCCAAGCGTTATCTCGTCAGCACCGAAGCTGGCTATGAGCAGGCGCTGTCGCCCGCTTCACGGCACAGCCTGACGCTGCAGGGCGGCCGTATGAATGCCGAGGAGCGCCTGCTCTTTCTGGCCCAGCCCCATGCCAGTGCGGCACTGCAGCTGCGCCGCTGGGACGACCTGGCCAAGCACCCCGGCAAACGCACGCCGCCGCTGGCCTACTACATGTCCTTGTTGGATGAGCTGCTGCGCGAAACGCGCACACCGCCGCGTCTGCTCATCGCTTGATCGTTGCATCTCCCTCTTGAGGGGGATAGCGCCGCTGCGGCGGCAACCAGATACTGCTTTCCAGATCACGCGCTGCCTGGACCTCAGCGTGCTGATCGAGGGGAGGAGTGCTATGCCGACATCCGAAAGCTCGCGAGGGCCGAGGTTGTCGGCATAGTCATTTCTGGGCCTGGATTCTGCGCTCGTGCGCTGGCGGCTGTGCAGCGAATTACTTGGAATCGATTGCGGCCACGGCTGAAACGGGGCCGGGTGTAACAGTCCCAAATGATCCGGGCGTGAATCGACGCCGCTTGATATAAATCATCCACAGCACCGGGCCGCAACGCGGCTCTGAAACGCGGGTCCGGGAGCTCAACGCCTATCGCCTCTTCAGGGGCAGCAGGGAGGCGGGATGTCGAACAGCAGCGTTGAGGGTGCCGGCTTGGCCCAGGCAGCCTTGCAAGCTTTGATGTGCAACGATTTGCCGATCGGCCTGGCCGTGCTGGATCATGAGCTTCGCTATCTGCAGATCAACGAGATGCTGGCGCGTGCCAACGGGCTCAGCGTGCAAGAGCATCTCGGCCGCACCGTGCGCGAGGTGCTGCCCGATGCTGCCGATTCCATCGAACCGCTGTTGCAGCGTGTGCTGAACGGGGGTGAGGCCTTGCGCAATCTCCAGATTGAAGCCGAGGTGCCCAGCCTGCCGGGCGAGCTATCGGCCTGGGAGGCCAGTTATCTGCCGCTGCGCGGCACGGCGGGGCACACCGAAGGCATCCTGGTGCAGGCGATCAATCGTTCGCTGGAGCGCGGCCTGCAGCGGCAGCAAGAGGCCAGCGAGACTTATCTGCGGCGCGTGCTGGACAGCCTGTTCGTGTTCGTCGGCGTGCTCGATACCGAGGGCCGTCTGCTCGAGGCCAATCGTGCGCCGCTGGAGGCCGGTGACGTCGAGCTCGAGCAGGTACGTGGCCGCTATGTCTGGGACACCCCCTGGTGGAGCCACGATGTGGCCGAGCAGGCCTGGCTGCGTGATGCGGTGCGTCAGGCCGCTGAGGGTCAGGTCTTGCGTCGCGATCTGGTGGTGCGCATGGCCGGCGACAGCCGCATGGCGGTCGACTTCATGTTGGCGCCCTTGCGCGACGATGCAGGCCGCATCACCCACCTGATTCCGTCCGGCATGGATATCAGCGCCCGCCGCGCCAGCGAGCTGGCCCTGCAAGACAGCGAGGCGCGCTACCGCCGCATGTTCGAAGGCTCGACTGTGGGCAAAGCGCTGATCGATGGCGAGGGCCATATCGTGCTGGCCAACGCCAGCCTCGCGGCGCTGTTCGGCTACCAGGCCGAGGCCATGGTCGGACTGTCGGTGCACGCCTTGGTGCCGGCCGCACAGCGTGGTCATCATGCCGAACAGCTGCAGCGCTATATGCAGGCGCCGACGCTTCGCTACATGGCCCAGCGCCAGGCGCTGTGCGCGCTGCGTCGCGACGGCAGTGAGTTCCCGGTCGAGATCGCACTCAATCCAATGCCGGGCGGCCAGCAGGTGCTGATGACGCTGGTTGACGTGACCGAGCGGCGGGCGGCGATGGAGCAGATAGAACGAGCCTTGGTCGAAAAGACGGTGTTGCTGAACGAGCTGCACCACCGGGTCAAGAACAATCTGCAGGTCATCTGCAGCTTGCTCAGCCTGCAGGCCGCCCATGCCGAACCGGCGGTGCGGCTGGCCTTGCGCGACAGCCAGGCGCGCGTGCGCGCAATGGCGCTGCTGCACCAGCTGCTGTTCGAGCGGGCCGATCTCAGCGCACTGGAGCTGGGGCCCTATCTGCAACGCCTGGGTAGCCTGCTGCGCGAGACCAACCTGGATGCCGCGGCGGTGCAGCTGATAGTCGAGGCGCCGATGAGCGGGCTCAGCGTGACGATGGCTCAGGCCGTGCCTTGCGGGCTGCTCGTCAACGAGCTGATCACCAATGCGCTCAAGCATGCCTTTCCGGGCGGTCGTCGTGGCCAGGTTGTCGTGCGCGCCTGGGCCGAGGACGGCGGCGTGGCGGTGGAAGTGCGGGACGATGGCATCGGCCTGCCCGCCGGCGTGGGCCTGGGCGATGGAGGCGGCGGTGGGCTGGGCTTTCAGTTACTGCCGCTGCTGGCCGAGCAGTGTCAGGGCCGGCTGAGCTTGCAGGGGCAGCCGGGTACCAGGGTTTGTTTGCAGATACCTTTGTCGTTGAGCGTCTGAAGCAGGGAGAGCGAATTGACAGCAGTACTAGAGCGCCGTTTGCGCGTGCAGATCGTCGAGGATGAACGCATCGTCGCGCTGGACCTGCGTAGCGGGCTGGAGCAGATGGGCTACGAGGTCGTTGGCATCGCAGCCAATGAAAGCGCAGCGCTGGAGTTGGCCGATCGAACCGCGCCCGACCTGGTGCTGATGGACATTCATCTGGACCGCGGCAGCGACGGCATTGCCGCGGCCCGCCAGCTGCGCGAGCGCTATGCCGTGCCGGTGGTCTTTCTGACCGCCTATAGCGAACCCGAAACGCTGAGCCGTGCGGCCGAGTCGGCGCCGTATGGCTATCTGCTCAAGCCCTTCGAGCTGCGCGAGCTCAATGCCACGGTGCGCATGGCCATGGCCCGGCGCGCCGAGGAACGCAAGACCGAGGCCGCCGAGCGGCGCCTGCTGCTGGCACTGGAGTCCGCGCGGATGACGGTGCTGGAGCTGGATGCGAGCAGCAGCCGCCTGCGCTGGAGCGGCCATGCGCACAATCCCGCGCTCGCCGAGCTGTCCCGCACACTGACGCTGGCCGAGCTGCAACGCCAGCTCGACGCCGGCGGGCGCAGCGCGCTGGATGCCTTGATCCTGCGCGGCGAGCCGGTGGATCGCACCTGCGCCTGGGCCGCGCCGGACGCCGCGCCGCGCTGGCTGGAGATCCACGCCCGCCACTTCGAGAGCGAGGCCCTGATCATGGGCATGGTGCGCGACGTGACCGATCGGGTCCATGCCGAGGCCAGGCTGCGCCAGGCCGTGGCCGCGTTTGATGCGACCGAGGAGGCCATGCTCTTCCTCGATGGCCTGCAACGCGTGCTCAGCTGCAATCCAGCCTTCAGCACCTTGACGCTGTGGACCGAAGACGAGGTGCGCGGCCGCTGCCCGCACGACTTCCTTTACGCCCGCCGCCATGGCGACCGCGCCGAGCTGCCGCAGCAGGCCCATCATGGCGAGGTGACCTGCTGGCGCCGTGATGGCAGCACCTTCCCGGCCCTGGAACACCTGTCCCCGGTGCTCGATGAGAATGGCGAGGCGACGCATTTTGTGCTCAGCTTTGCCGACATCAGCGAGATCCGCGACACCCAGTTCAAGCTGCAGCATCTGGCCCTGCACGACCCGCTGACCGGCCTGGGCAACCGCCTGCATCTGCAGGAAACGCTGCAAGCCCATCAACAAGGCGCGTTGGCGCTGATCTTTCTCGACCTCGATGGCTTCAAAACCATCAATGACACGCTCGGCCATGAGACCGGTGATGAGCTGCTCAAGGCGATTGCCACACGCTTGAGCGCGCTGCTGCGCCGCGAAGACCTGGCGGTGCGCCTGGGCGGGGACGAGTTCGTCGTGCTGATGGCCGAACCGCGCCGTGCCGAGGATGCCTTGCAGCTGGCCGAGAAGCTGCTTCACGCCGTGGCCCAGCCGGTGCAGCTGGCGGCGCAGCGCATCTGCGTCAGCGCCAGTGCTGGCGTGGCGCTGTACCCGCAGCAGCTCAGCAGCCCTGGCGCCTTGCTGAAGGCCGCGGACGCGGCGATGTACGAGGCCAAGGCCCGTGGCCGCAACCGCGCCTCGCTGTTCGACAACAGCATGACCCAGGAAGCCAGCGCCCTGCTGCAGATTGAGCAAGGCCTGCGCCAGGTCTTGCAGACGCGTCAGCTGCGCTTGCACTGGCAACCCATGGTGCGCCTCGCCGACGGCGCCATCATCGGCGCCGAAGCGCTGCTGCGCTGGCACCATCCCAAGCTGGGCGAGATCGGGCCGCAGCGCTTCATCCCGGTGGCCGAGTCCTGCGGCTTGATCTGTGCGATTGGCAGCTGGGTGCTGGAGCAGGCCTGTGGACAGCTGGCTGAATGGCGCGCGGCAGGGCTGCTGTTGCCGCGCATTGCCGTCAATGTCTCGGTGCGGCAGTTCGAGCAGCAGGATCTGCTCGGCCAGGTGCGTGAGCTGCTGCGCCGCCATGCGCTGCCGCCCGATTGCCTGGAGCTGGAAGTGACCGAGAGCCTGTTTGCGCAGGCGGCCCAGCTGCGCGGCGTGCTGCAGCAGCTGCGCGCCCTGGGCGTGCGCATCGCGCTCGACGATTTCGGCACCGGCTTCTCCTCGCTCGGGCAGCTGACGGCGCTGCCGCTGGACCGGCTGAAGATTGATCGCAGCTTTGTCGCCGAACTCGGGCACTCCAATGATGCCGCGGCGGTGGTGCTGGCGGTGGTGACGCTGGCACGCAGCCTGGGACTGGCGGTGATTGCCGAGGGCGTGGAGACCGAGGCGCAGCGCGAACATTTGCGCGAATTGGGTGTCGAGGAGGCGCAGGGTTGGCTGTATCACCGGGCCTTGTCGGCGGCGGCGATCACTGCGCTGCTGGATGCCCGCGGCGGCCGCTTGCAGTTGCCGCCGAAAGCGCTCTGAACCTGGCAGCATCCACCCGCGGCACGGGCCGCAGCAGGCTATAGTCGGCACGCTTCTTCGTCCTGCTATGTGCTGACCGTGTCGATGCGCTCACTCCTCTCTCCTCTGCTGGTCTGGTTGGGGCTCCGTGCCGGCCAGCGCGAGGCGCAGGAAGGCAATCAGGAGCTGGGCAGCGTCAGCCAGGAGCTGCTCAATCTGCTGGCCAAGCAGGGCCGGCGGGTGCCCTATCCGGTGGGGCTCAGCGCCGTCGTCATCGCGATGATGGCGGGCGAGCACGCCTCGCATCTGGGCGCTGTGCTGTGGGTGCTGCTGATCTTCGCGGTGCTGGCCCTGCGCTGGTGGGCCCTGGGACGGCTGCCGCAGCTGCGCGAGGTGCCGGCCCGACAGCGGCTGCGCTGGGCGGTGATGCTGAGCCTGCTCAATGGTCTGGTGTTCAGCGCCTCGCTGGCCTTCGCGCCCTTCATGAGCGACTACCAGCGCATGGTGCAAACAATTCTGCTGCTCGGTCTGTGCGCCGGTGCGGTGGCCACCACGGCCGGTTACCGGCCGGTCTTCCTGGCCTTTGTGGTGCCGGTGACGCTGGCCAATGCCCTGGCCTGGGGTTTGGTGGGCGGCATCGGCCATGAGGTCAGCTGGACCGATATGGCCCTGGGCCTGCTGACCATAGGCTTCGGCTGGATTCTGAGCAATCTGGCCCGCGACACCTATCGTGTCTTCGCTGAATCGGTGCTGATTCGCCAGCAGCAAAGCCGCAACAACCAGCAGCTGCGCCTGGCCTTGAACCGGGCCGAGCAGGCCATGCAGGCCAAGACCCGCTTTCTGGCGGCGGCCAGCCACGATCTGCGCCAACCGATGCACACGCTGTCGCTGCTCGGCGCGGCCCTGGTCAAGCAGGGCCTGGATGCCAGGAGCGGCGAGATCGCGGCCAATATGAATCTGGCGTTGACGGCGCTGAGCTCGCAGATGGACGCGCTGCTGGACATCTCCAAGCTCGATGCCGAGGTGGTCGAGGTCAACAACCAGGTCTTCAATCTCAGCCATTGGCTGGGCCGGCTGCACCATGAGTTCCTGCCGGTGGCCCAGCGCAAGCGCCTGGAGCTGATGCTGGTCTGCCCGCAGGGCGCTTATGTCGACAGCGACCCGGTGCTGCTCGAGCGGGTGCTACGCAATCTGATCGACAACGCGATCAAGTACACCCAGGCCGGCCAGGTCAGCATCGGGGTTGATCGCGTTGGTGATCTGTGGCGGCTGACGGTGCGCGACACCGGCCTGGGCATCGCCGAGCACGAGCAGGCGCGGGTGTTCGAGGAGTTCTACCAGATCGGCAACAAGGAACGCGATCGCAGCCAGGGCCTGGGGTTGGGCCTGTCCATCGTCAGCCGCTTGGTCGATCTGCTGGACCTGCATCTGGAGTTGAATTCGACGCTGGGTCTGGGTACGACCTTCACGCTGTCCATCGAGGCGGTGGAGGGCGTCAGCGAGGACGACGATGCCGCGGTGGTTGACGAGCGCTCGCTGCAGGGCCTGCGGGTGCAGGTGATAGACGACGAGGAACTGGTGCGCATCGCGATGCGCACCCTGCTGGAAACCTATGGCTGCCAGGTGCAGTCGGCGGGCAGCACCCGCGAGGCGGTCTTGCAATGCCTGCGCCAAAAGCCCGATATCGCGCTGATCGATCTGCGCCTGCGCGGCAGCGACGATGGCCTGTCCGCGGTGCGCTCGCTGCGCACCGGCGTGCCCGGGCTGCCTGTTGTGCTGATCAGCGGCGATACCGCGCCGCAGCGGCTGCGTGAGGCCCATGATGCGGGCCTGACGCTGCTGCACAAGCCGGTGTCCGAGGAACAGTTGTTGCTGGCGATGGAGTCGGCCTTGGCACACAGCAGGAGTAGGCCAGATGCAGTCAAGTCGGTCGACGGAGGGCTGTCCAGCCAGTGAGCCGGCCACGGCGACGCGCTGGCTGTCGCAGAGCCTGGAAACACTGATGCTGGCCCTGCAGCGTGCGCCGCCGCGCCAGGTCGACTTCGATGTGCTGCTTGTCGGCAGCGGCTATGGCGGCGCCGCGGCGGCGGCCGCGCTGTCGGCCTGCCGCGATGATGAGGGTCAGGTCTTGCGGGTGGCAGTGCTGGAGCGTGGCCGCGAGTTCCTGCCCGGCGCCTTTCCCGAGCGGATGGCCGATCTGCCGGGGCAGGTGCGGCTGGCGCGTGCCGGTAGTGCAAGCGTCAGCGGCTATCAGGAAAGCCTGTTTGATCTGCGCCTGGGCCCGGACATGGTGGTGGCGCTGGCCAACGGCCTGGGGGGCGGTTCCTTGATCAATGCCGGCGTGATGCTGCGGGCGCGGCCCGAGGTGTTCGCGCAGGCCGCCTGGCCGCAGGCCTTGCGCAGCGATCCGACGCAGATGGACGCTTGGTACGCGCAGGCCGAGGCGGTGCTGGGCAGCGTTGATGCGGCGGGAATAGAAAACCGCATCGAGCGCCTGGGTGGCGTGGCCGAGCGGCGCGCCCGCTGGCTCGCCGGGCTGGCGGACGTCAAGACCGGCGACAAGACCGGCGACAAGACCGCAGCGCGCAGCGTACCGATCACGGTGGCCCTGGACGCCGACGCGCGCAGCGCCGCCGGCCTGCCGCTGTCGCGCTGCCTGGGCTGTGGCGATTGCGCCAGCGGCTGCAATCATGGCGCCAAGCAGTCGCTCGATACCAATCTGCTGCTGCAGGCGCGCCGCCAGGGCGCCGAGCTGGTGACCGGCGCCAGCGTGATCCGCGTCGAGCCGCTGCGGCTCGCCGATGGCCAGCCCGGCTGGCGGGTCTGGCTGCAGTACACCGATCAGCGCCTGCGCGAACGCGCGCCGGCGCCGTTCAGCCTGAGCGCACGGCGTGTGGTGCTGGCGGCCGGCTCGCTGGGCTCGACCGAGATCCTGATGCGCTCACGGGCCGCTGGCCTGGCGCTGTCTGACCGTCTGGGCGAGCAGTTCAGCGGCAATGGCGATGTGCTGGCCGTGGTGGCCGGCTTGCCCGAGCCCTTGGACGCGCTGGCCGATGAAGACAGCTCGGCGGCCGGCCGTGGCATCGGCCCGACGATCACCGCCATGCTCGATGCCCGCGATCAAGCCGAGGCCGCCAGCGGCGCCTTCGTCGTCCAGGATCTGGCCGTGCCCGGCGCGATGCGCTGGATGCTGGAAGAGGGCTTTGCGCTGGCCGACACGCTGGACAGCCTGGCCCGCCCCGATCTCAGCGAGCACCAGGCCGGCCCCTGCTTCGACGATCCCTATGCGGTGACGCCCGAGCGCTCGGCGCGCCTGTTGCCGGTGGCCCTGATCGGCCTCGATCGTGCCCAGGGCCGGCTGCGCCTGCCGGCGCGCTCAGCAGGGGCCGAGGATGTGGGCGTGCTGACGGTCGACTGGCCGGCCGCCCGTGACGACCCCCAGGTGCAGGCCCGCCATGACTGGCTGGCGCGCCGGCTGCAGACGCAGGGGGCACGCCTGCTGGCCAATCCGGTCTGGCGGCTGTTGCCGCAGGAGATGGATTTTCTGGCCGGCGGCGCCCGCGGCCCCATGCTCAGCGTCCATCCGCTGGGCGGCTGCGCGATGGGCGACCGCGCCGAGCAAGGCGTGGTCAACAGCTGGGGCGAGGTCTTTGCCGGCACACAAGGCGAGGCGGTGCATCCTGGCCTGGTCGTGCTCGACGGCGCCATCGTGCCGGCCGCCTTGGGCATCAATCCGGCGCTGAGCATCACCGCCCTGACGCTGCGCGCGCTGGCCCATCTGCGCCGGCATTGGGCCTTGCGTGTAGCGCCGGACGCCAGCATCGATCCGGGCCCGCGGCGGCCCTATCGCCAGCTGCAGCCCGAGCTGGCGCCGGCGCGCCAGGCTACCGAAGTGGAGCTGCGAGAACGGCTGGGCGGGCTGGTGTCACTGCCTGGGGCTCCTGGGGGCGATCTGAAGTACCTGGAGCTGAGCCTGGTCTATCAGCCGCAGGGTCTGCGCAGCCTGTTGCGGCCCGGCCCCGAGCGCCGGCTGCGGCTGGACCCGGCGCGCAGCCGCCTGCGCCTGTTCGACACCCGGCCCGATCCCGAGCAGCCCGCGCAGCCCATGCTGGTGGCGGCCGACGCGCCGCGCCACGGCGCTGCTGCCGGTCGGCTGTGGATGCATGCCGAGCGCGCCGACGCCGATGCCCGCCTGGTGCTGCCGCTGGCCGAGGGCGAGCTGCTGCTGTTTCAGCGTGAGGCCAGCAGCACGCGGCAGCGCCGCTGCCGGGCGCTCAAGGCCTGGCTGATGAACCGCGGCTGGCGTGATTCGGTGCAGGCGCTGCTCGATGGCATCGAGCAGCGCGAAGCACCCCGGCCGGGCGAGGCACCGGCACGGCAGCGGATTCGAGCCAGGGTTCGCCACGCCTTGGCACTGGCCAGCCATGCCGGCCAGCATCGGCTGATGAGCTACCGGCTGCAGACCGCAGCCGCGGCAGCCTTGCCTGGCTGGGCCGCCGGATTGGGCGGGCTGACGCTGCAAGCCGACAAGCGGATCAGCTACACCCGCCGCGGCAATCCCTGGAAGCAGCTCAGCCGCGCCACGCTGCAGCCCGCCGGGCCGCTGCGGGCAGCGCGCGGGCAGGGCGCGATCACGCTGGAGCTGGACCTGTTCGATCTGGCCCGCCAGCGTCAGCCGCTGCTGCGCGTCACCGCGGCCGAGGACCTGCCCAGCAGCCTGCGCGATATCGGCTCGTTGCTGGCCTATCTCACCCGGCTGCTGATCGGTACCCATCTGTGGAGCTTTCGCAAGCCCGATGCCGCAGCGCCGCGTGCGATCTCGCGCCTGCCCGGTGATGTGCCCGGGCTGCCGGCGCCGCAGATCCGCGAGATCGCCGTCGGGCGCCGCGGCGAAGCCGGCCAATCGCGCCGGCCGGTGGATGCGCCGCTGATCGCCGACCCCGACGGGCCGGTGCTGCTGCGGCTGACGCGCTACCCAGGAAAATCAGCGTCTGCAAGACCCATCCTGATGCTGCATGGCTACAGCGCCAGCGGCACCACCTTTGCGCATCATGCCGTGCAGCCGGGGCCGGCCAAGCTGCTCTGGGAAGCCGGCTACGACGTGTGGATCGCCGATATGCGCAGCAGCGCCGGCATGGCCAGCGCCTGCCTGCCCTGGACCTTTGAGGAGTGCGCGCTGAACGACATCCCGGTGGCCGTCGACGAAGTGTTGCGCGCGACCGGGCAGCACCAGCTCGATGTGCTGGCCCACTGCATGGGCGCGGTGATGCTGCAGATGGCGCTCTTGCAGCCGCGCCAGCAGCCCGAGGAACACTTCTATCGCTTGCGCCAACGGCTGATGAACGAAGGGCTGATACGCCGGCTGGTGATCTCGCAGGTGACGCCCAAGCTGATCTTCTCGCCGACCAACACCCTGCGCGCCCAGCTGATGCAGTACCTGAGACCCTATCTGCCGCTGCAGGACTATGCCTTCCGGCCCGAGCCGGGCGGCGGCCTGCTCAATGAGTTGATCGACCGGCTGCTGGCCAGCCTGCCCTACCCGGATGAGGAATTCGACATCGAGAACCCGCCGCCGCCCAGCCTCAGGAAAACGCCGTGGACGGCGACTCGCCATCGGATGGACCTGCTTTACGGCCGCGACTTCGCGATCAAGAACGTCGCCCCGGCGGTGTTCGATTTCATTGACGATCACTTCGGCCCGCTGAACCTGGACACGGTGGCGCAGGCGATCAACTTTGCCCGCATCAACGAGATCACCGATTGGCGCGGCGCCAGCCTCTATCTGGACGATATGGCCAAGAGCCTCGCGCAGCTGCAGCAGATGGAGGTGTTGTCGGTGCACGGCGCCGAGAACGGCCTGTGCCAATCGGAAAGCGGCGCGCTGTGCGAAGAGCTGTACGAGCAGGTCGCGCCGGGCCGCTTCAGGCATGTGGTGATTGCCGGGCACGGCCATCAGGACTGCCTGATCGGCCGCGATATCGAGCGCACCGTCTTTCCCGCCATCCTGCATTTCCTGGCCCGGGGGCATCAGCGATGACAGGTGAGCGCGACCTGTTTACTGCCAGTGAGCTGCCGGCATCCCAGCTGGCCGGGCTGCGCTGCGCCTTCCCGCCGCTGCACCGCGTTGAGCGCGCACTGCTGGCCGATGGCCAGACGGTGGGTCTGCTCAGCGCGCTGCGCCCCGAGCAGGGCTGGCCGCGCTTCTGGGTCTGGTTGCCGGTGGCCGAGACGGCCGAGGGGAGGCTGCAGCCGCTGCAGCAGGGGCCGCTGCTGGCACAGGCCTGGCTGCAAGCCTTTGTGGCGCCGCAGGCTGCGCCCGGTGATGCCTTGCGCGGCCAGCTGCCGCTCGCCTACTTCCCGCCGGCGCGCGATCCGGCGGGCCGACGCTGCGGTCTGCTCTGCCTCTTCGTCTATGCCGATTTGCGCAGCCAGCGGCGTCAGCAAGGCGGCGCGGTCCGTTCGGCAGGACTGGAGCAGGCCTTGCAGGACGCGCTGGCCATGCCCCCGGACGAGTTGCGACCCGGATTCACGCCGCGGCCAAGCGAGCGGCCCGAGGAGGCCGAGGCGGAGGGGCTCAGCTTTGTGCTGGCGGCCTGCCAGTACCCGCCGGGCCTGTTCGATCCGCAGCAGGCGGCCGACGTCGCCCCTGCACACGCCGGCCCTGCCCATGCCTCCCTGAGCCGTTTGCTGCACTTCTGCCGCAGTGCCGGCGCTGGCGAAGCGGTCTCGCTGCTCTTGCTGGCCGGCGATGCGATCTATGCCGACCCCAGTGGCGGCCTGGCCGATGCGCACAACAGCGTTGAACGTTTTGCGCGGCCCTATCAGCAACTCAAGGCCGGCCTGCTGCGCCAGCTGCCGCCCAGCGTCGAACGCATCGTCCACGGCCTCGACGACCACGAGATCGAGGACAACTGGGAACCGCGCGCCGACCGCGAGCGTCCGGCTCAATCGACCGTCGGGCCCTACTTCGCCAGCGCCATCGATGCCGCCTGGGCGGCGCGCTGGGAGGCCGGCGAGCGGCCGGGTCTGCGCGAGCACTTCTGGCACCACTTCGACTGGCGCGGCGCGGCCTTCTTCGTTGCCGATGCCCGCAGCGAGCGCCAATGGCGCCATCTCGAAGTGCTGGACAGCGCCCACATCATGGGCGCAGCGCAGCGGCAGGCCTTGCGGCACTGGCTGCGCGATCGCGCCGAGCGGCCGCGCTTTGTGATGAGCGGATCGATGCTGCTGCCGCGGCGGATGAGCGTCCGCGAGCAGCCGGCCATGGCGCTGCGCTCCGACGCCTGGGACGGCTATCCGGCCTCGCTGCACGCGCTGCTGGCCATGCTCTGGGCCGAGCAGGCGCGGGGCGTGGTTTTCTTGAGCGGCGATGAGCACCGCTCCGGCCATGTCAGCGCGGAGATCAGCCTGGTCAGCGGCGATGCGCGGGGCCGCGCGCCGGTGCGGCTGCATTCCATCCACAGCTCGGCGCTGTACGCACCCTGGCCTTTTGCAGTGAGCCGGGTCGAGGACTTTGCCGCGCCCGACCGCTTTGAATTCCCGGGGCCGGAGGGTCAGGTCTTGTGCTGCACCGTCAGTCGCTGGGCCGACCATCCCGGCGACGGCTTTGCCTTGTTGCGTCTGCAGCCGCAGGGCGGACGGTCATGCTGTCTGCAGCTCTGGTACGACAAGGCGCGCCGGCCGTTGCTGCAGGACGGGCAACTGCGCCGGCCCGATGCCGAACTGGCATTGGGCTGAGCCGCCAGGTCCGTCAGTTGGATCTTCCTGGTCTGGAGATTCGACCCGGCGGCCTTGGCCGCCGCACTGGCAGGCTCGGGAACGCCGGGCCTGGCTCGCCGTCTTCGCGCCTAGCGCCCACCTCCCTGCATTCCCTTGTGACCCATCGCAAGGCTCCACATTTCAACTGAGGACTCTAGAACTCGCTCAGCACCTCGTCCTGGACTCGCTGGATGAAGCGTTCCTGTTCCAGTTCGCGCAGCACGGCGCTGAGGCGCGGCAGCAGGGCCTGATGGCGCTTGTGCAGGTAGTGATAGACCGGAAAGACCGCCAGCGGCGGCTGGAGCAGATGAACGCCACTGACCGCGTGCAGGCGCAGGCTGGCCAGGCCGGAGATCCGGTTGGCCAGGATCAGCTCGCTGCGCCCGAGCTCCAGCTTGGTGAAGGCCTGCTGCAGCGTGGCCACCGTTTCGGTCTGCATGCCCGCGGTGTTCTCCTCGATGATCTTGATGCCCTTGACGAACCCGACTTTGTAGGGACGCAGGCTCTCCCAGCCGTTGACGACGATCTGCCGGTTCTTGCTGAAGGCGACGATCTCGTAGTTTTGCAAGGCCACCGGCACCATCATCAGATTGACGTAGTGCCGCTCAATGCCGGCACGGCGATAGAGCTCGCCGTCGGTTTCACCGGCATTGGCACTGAGCAGCGAACGCTCGCCGGGCATGGCCAGGACCTCGATATCGTGACCGAGGCGCCGGTAGGCCTCGCGCAGCACTCGCGTGGCGATGGTGGTGGCCGGATCGGGGTCAAGCAGCGTTGAAATGCGCATCAATGGCAATGCCCGCGCCTGGTCAAAGGCCAACAGGCTCGCCATCGCCAGCGCTGCTCTGCGTGTGATCATCGCTGCCTTTTCTTGCCACGGCGCGGACTGCCGCTGTGGCAGATGATGCCTGTTGCCGCCCCGGTGTCAACTGCTAGCTTGAGGGCCTGCAAACGCGAGGTCTGCCTGATGCAAGCCCTCGCGCCCAGGCAGACCTGGTGTTAACAGGCGCTAGGCCAGGTCGCGTGCCGCCGGCTCGTGCAGCGGGAAGTGCTGCTGCACATAGTCGAGCAGGCGCTGCAGGCTGTCGGCCAGCGGCTCGGTGCTGGTGTCCAGACGCAGTTCGGGCGCCTCCGGGGCTTCGTAGGGGGCGCTGATCCCGGTGAAATCGATGAGCGTGCCGGCGCGGGCCTTGCGGTAGAGACCTTTGACGTCGCGGGCCTCGCAGGCTTCCAGTGCGGCGGCGACATGGATCTCGTGGAAGCTGCCGCTCTTGCAGGCCTGGCGGGCACGCTGGCGGTCTTCGCGGTAGGGCGAGATGAAGGCGCTGATGCAGATCAGGCCGGCATCGGCGAACAGCGCCGCCACCTCGCCCACGCGGCGGATGTTCTCGCTGCGGTCCTCGGGGCTGAAGCCCAGATTGCTGTTCAGACCGGCGCGAACGTTGTCGCCATCAAGCACATAGCAGGCGTAGCCCAGGCCGATCAAGGCCTGCTCCAGCGCCATCGCCAACGAGGACTTGCCGGCGCCCGAATAGCCGGTCAGCCAGAGCACGCCGCCATGGTGGCCAAAGCGCTTTGCACGGTCTTGTTCATCGAGCCGATGGGCGGCTGGGGTCAGGTCTTGCTGGGACGTGTTCATCAAGGGCTGCCGTAGCCATAGTGATCGACAAAGGGCTGCAGCCGCGGCAGCTGGTCTGCCAGCTGCGCCTCATAGCGCTGCCAGCGGTACTTGGCTGTTTGATAAATCGGTTGCACGACCTGATGGTAGCTCGGTGAGTTGATCGTAGCGCGCTGGCGGGCATGCTCGGTGTGTTCCAGCACGGCATCGTCCCAGGGCAGGCCGAGGAAGTCGATCAACCGGCGGGCCTGCCCCTCGACATCGGCAATCAAGTCCTCGTAGCGTTGCTCGATCAGGCGCAGCGGCAGCTGTTCGCGGGCCCGCTGCACGCTCTGCATCACCGCCTCATACAGTTCAACCGTCGTGTCCAGCCGGTGGAAGGCCGACATCGCCGCGTTGGCGGCGAAGTTCTGCATCAGGCAGCTCAGGCAGACGTCGGCCGGGTGGCGCAGTGCCAGGATGATGGGCGCGGTCGGGAACAGGCGCTGGATCAGCGGCAGGTAGATGGCGTTGAGCGGCAGCTTGTCCAGCAGCACGCTGCCCACAGGCAGGCTCAGATGACGAGCGACTTCGGCGAAATAGACCTCGCGCAGCGCGGCCATGCGCTCGTCACTGAGCGCGGCCAGCGCGATCGGGCTGTCTTCACCGGCGGCACGCAGCGCCTCGTAGACGGCCTGCACGGCGGGCTTCTCCTCCAGCGCCTGGATCTGCGGATGGCTCTCCAGCACCTGCTCCAGCAGCGTGGTGCCGGAGCGCGGAAAACCGATCATGAAGATGGGTCCGGCACTGCCGAGCGGCTCGCGCTGGCGCGCCGCGCCGATCGCCGCGCCGAGCTCGGCGCTGGCCAGCGCTTGCAGGGCCTGGACCTGGCGCAGGTAGGCACCGTCGTAGACGCCGCCAGGCAGGGCCAGCCTGGCCTTGTGCTGCTTGCCGGCGGTGAACATGGCAAAGGCCTGCTCGCTGCGGTTCTGCTGGTCGTAGAGCGCGCCGAGGGCCAGCTCAACGTCGCCCAGCAGGTTGACACTCATGGGGATCGTCAGCAGCGCGTCGAGCCGCGCGACCGCAGCGTCGATCTGCTTGTCGTGCCGCTCCAGCAAGGCCATCGTCATGTTGAGCTGCGGATGCTGCGGGTCAAGCGCGAGGCCTTGCTCGGCCAGCTGTCGGGCTTCGGCCAACTGGCCGGTCTTCTCCAGATGGTCGGCCAGGCCGGCCAGCAGATCGGTCGCCTCGGGCTGCAGGCGCAGCGCCCGGCGGAAGGTCTGCTCGGCCTCGTCATAGCGGTTCTGCAGCCTTTGCACCTGGCCCAGATTGCTCAGCGCCAGCACATGGTCGGGCTGCTGCAGCAGCGCGCGCTGCAGCAGCTGCTCGCCGGCCTGCAACTGGTTCTGCCCGATCAGCAGCAGCCCAAGATGGACCTGCGCGTCGATCAGCCCCGGCTGCAGCCGCAGCGCCCGCTGGTAGCTGGCGGCCGCCTGCTCCAGCTGCCCCAGCTCATGGCAGGCCAGGCCGAGCAGGTAATGCGCATCTGGGAAGTCCGGTTGCAGTGTGGTGGCGCGGCGATAGCCGGCCCACGCCTCCTCGACATGGCCCTGGTTGTGCCTCACCACCGCCAGCGCATGATGGGCAAAGCCCAGCTGTGGGGCCAAGGCCAGGCCGCGCCGGGCGCAGCGTTCGGCCTCGGTCAGCCGCCCAAGCCGCTTCTCGATCAGGGCCAGCTTGACCCAGGCTTCGACATCCATGCCATCGGTCTTGCAGACGGCTTGGAACAATTGTTGCGCGTCCAGCAGGCGGCCTTCGCGGGCGGCTTCGTCGGCCTCGGACTTCTTGCCGCGAGTCAGCGGATTGGGCTTCTTGCTGGGGCTGCTCATCGATCACTGGGCAGACTGCACGGGGCAGCCAGAATCGTTTGCAAATCAGTGGGGGATGATAGGCGGGGCTACCTATGGCAGTGGCCGGTGTTGAACTTCAAACGTGGGACTCCGCGACGACAATGTCGTAACTGGATGTGATGGATGTGAGGGCGTTGTGGAGGCCAATCTGATCGATGAACTGCTGGCTCTGGACCTGCTGACCTTGCGCGAGCACACCGAGCGTGCCGGCGATGCGATGGAACCGGCGCAGCAGCGCGAGCAGCTGTGTCAAAGCCTGGCGCAATCACGGCTGTGCAGCGTGCGTCGCGAGGGGCGGCTGATCGCCTATGCGATGCTGCGTCCAGCCGATGGCATGACCTGGTTTGTGGGCGGCTTCAACACCGATCCGGCGCATCGCTCGGCGCCGGTGCTGCGCGAGCTTTTCGCGCAGGTGGCGCAGCTGCTGCAGGCTGAAGGCGCGAGCGAGCTGTGCAGCCATGTTTACAAGACCAATGCGCTGTCGCTGGCTTTTCATCGCCGGCTGGGCTTTCGCGTCACCCGTGAAAGCGACAAGGCGGTCGAGTTTCGGGCCAGCGTGGCTGAGCTGATGGCCAGCCCGGCGTTGCGGCGGGCGGCTGCGGAGGCCGCCACATGACGCGCTGGCTGGCACTGCTGCGTGGCATCAATGTCGGCAAGGCAAGGCGCATGGCAATGGCCGATTGGCGCGAGCTTCTGCAGGCCCAGGGCTGCCGCGACGTCAAGTCGGTGCTGAATAGCGGCAACGCAGTGTTCGAGCATGCCTGCAGCGATGCCCGGTTGCTTGGCGAGCAGCTCCAACGCGGCCTGGGCGCGCGCTTCGGCTTTGAACCGAGGCTGACCTTGCGCAGCATCGACAAGCTGCGCGCCGAGGTCGAGGCCATGCCCTGGCAGGTGGACGATGGCTCCCGGCTGCTGCTGGCCTTTGCCCGCGAGGCGGCCGATCTGCGACCGGCCGAAGCCCTGCTGGCGCGCGACTGGGGGCCAGACCGGCTGCAACTGCGCGGCGCGGTCGCCTATCTCTGGTGCGAGGCCGGCGTGCTGGACAGTCCGCTGTCGCAGGCCTTCAGCAAGCTGATCGGCGAGCAGTGCACGCTGCGCAACTGGAGCACCGTCAACAAATGCCTGCTGGCTTAGGGAAGGTCTGCATCAGTCGGCGCGGGCCGTGGCGGGTAGCGCTCTAAGAGCGCCTGGCGCCGGTTCGGCTGCAGATTGGCCCGGCGCAGATCGCCGCCGTAGTGGGCCAGCACGCGCCGGTCCATCACGCGAAACCACAGCGGCGGCAGATAGGCCAGCAGCAGCATGGCTGCATAGCCCGAGGGCAGCTGCGGCGCTTCCGAGAAATGGCGCAAGGCCTGGTAGCGCCGGCCCGGATGGGCATGATGATCACTGTGCCGCTGCAGCTGGTAGAGAAAGAGGTTGGAGACGCGGTGGCTGCTGTTCCAGGAGTGCTCAGGCGCGCAGCGCACCGGCCGGCCGGTGGCGGCATCCAGCGGGCGCAAGAGGCCGTAGTGCTCAATGTAGTTGACCACCTCGAGCAGCGAGGCGCCATAGAAGGCCTGGATCAGCAAGAAGGGCAGCACTGCCCAGCCGAGCCAGAGCACCAGGCCGCCAAAAAGCAGGGCCGACATCGCCCAGGCCTGCAGGCAGGCATTGCGCCAGTGCAGGGCCGGCCGGCCTTGGCGGTCGAGCCGCTCGGCTTCGAGCTGCCAGGCCGAGCGCAGGCTGCCGAGCATGGTGCGCGGCAGAAAGGCCCAGAAGCTCTCGCCCATGCGGCTGCTGGCCGGGTCCTCTGGCGTGGCCACGCGCAGGTGATGGCCGCGGTTGTGTTCGATATAGAAGTGGCCGTAGCAGGCCGGCGCCAGCGCCAGCCGGGCCAGCCAGCGTTCCCAGCGCGGCAGCTTGTGGCCGAGTTCGTGCGCGGTGTTGATGGCCACGCCATTGATGCCACCGACGCTGAGCACCAGGCCTGCCCAGCCCCACAGGCTCAGCTCAGCGTGCGTGGCCAGCCAGGCGCCATGCAGCGTCAGCCCGAACTGGAAGGGCAGGAAGGCGACGACGATGGCGCGGTACCAGCCATCATTCTCCAGCGTCTTGACCGCGGTCTCGGGCGGGTTGCGGGTGTCGCTGCCAAGGATGACGTCGAGCAGCGGGATCAGCACAAAGGTGACCAGGCTGCTCATCCACAGCCACAGCGTCAGGCCGCTGAGCTGGAACTTCCAGAGGTTCAGCCAGACCAGGGCCGGGAAGGCCGGTGACAACAGCCACCACCAGCGATGGTGATCGCGCCAGGCGGGGGCTTGCGGCGCGGGGAGCGTGGAACTGCGGCTCATGTGTTGATGCTGCGCGCCGCAGCGTCTCGCAGTCAAGCGGGCAGAACCCTGCTGTGCGCTTTCAGCGCCCGTCGGCGAAGCGGTAGTTCAGCTCGTAGAAATGCACGCCGGCCTCGATGCGCAGCAGCAGCTCGCCGCTGATGCCGGTCAGCTCACCCTGGCCCGAGCCCGGCGCGATGGCGATGCGCAGGTCTTGCGAACCGGCTTTCATCAGCCCCAGATGGGCCAGCGCAAAACTGCCGTTGCGGCCCTGCAGCGTGCCGTGAATCGATTCCAGCGCGGTATAGGCGGCCGAGCCGGTCTGGGGCTGGCCGGCGGCCAGCATCTCGCCGCGGGCGCTGGCCTGCAGATCGCCTTCATAGACCTTGTCCAGGCTGCGGCGGAACATCGGCGTGGCGCCCTCGGGCACGGCCATGGCCTCGGGAACGCCGATCTTGACGCTGAACTGGCCACGGGCGGTGTGGGTGGTCTGGGTTGTGGGGCTGGCTGAGGCATTCATGCAGGGGCTCCAAATCAGGTTCAGGCCGGCTCGCGCAGCTGGATCACATTGCCTTCGGGGTCATGGCCATCGCAGGCTCGGAAGTCGCGTGCCGACCAGACCTGCTCAGGCGGGTTCAGCGCGCCGCCCAGGGACGCGGCACGCGCGCGGGCCAGGTCCAGGCTGGGCACCTGGAAGAACAGCTTGAGCGCGCTGTCCTCGCGGCGTTGCGGGGGCGTGCCGATCTCGATCTCGGCGGCGATGGCCGGCGGCAGCCCATGCACCACGAGCTGGACGCCCTGGCCGTCCAGCACCAGCAGCCCCGGCTCGCTGTGCGCTGTCTCAAGGCCGAGCAGCCCTTGGTAGAAGGCCGCCAGGCGGAGCGGGTCCTTGGCGAAGATGACGGCACCAAACACGGCTGTGGCGGACATGCTCACTCCTGGCTATGCGGCAGCAACGACCTTACTTGAAATCGCCGGCAAAGAAGAGCTGGAAGCCGTCGAGCTTGAAGTGCTTGCGCAGCGCGGCGTTGACCTGTTCCAGGCTGGCCTGCTGCAGCGCATCGTCCAGCAGCTGTTCGCGGCCGAAGCGGCGGTCCAGCAGCAGCTGGCCAGCGACACGAGCCGACAGGCCGGCATCCTCGGCGCGGTTCAAGCGGCGTTGGGCCAGCAGGGCCTGCTTGGCTTCGGCCAGCTCCTTGGCGCTGAAGCCCTCAGTCAGCGCGCGGGCGACTTCCTCGCGTAGCGCGGCTTCGACCTTGGCGCGGTTCTGCGGCGCGAAGATGGCGTAGACGACCCAGGCCGAGGCCGGGTCCTGGCTGCCCAGGTTCAGGCCGGTGCCAACGCCGTAGGACAGGCCTTCCTTCTCGCGGATGCGCATCCACAGCCGCGAGCTGCCGCCACCACCGAGCATGTGATTGGCCAGCAGCAGGGCGGGGCGGTCGGGGTGTTCATCGCTGATCGGCATCGGTAGCGCGCCGAGCAGCATCGCGTTCTGCTTGTCCGGCGTGCGCAGCAGCTGCAGCTGGCCGGGCTTGTTGACGGCCTGGCGCGGCACGCGCTCAAAAGCGCTGGTGGCCTTCCAGTCGCCCAGTGCGGCCGCGACGCTGGCCTGCAGCGCGATCGGATCGAAATCGCCGACGATGGCCAACTGACCCTGGCCGGCACCGTAGAAGCGGGCGTGGAAGGCGCGCACCTGCTCCAGTGTGGCGGCCTTCAGATCGGCCTCCTGCTCGTCGAAGCTGCGGGCATGGCGGATGTCGCCGCGGCCATGCTCGCTCAGCGCCTGATCCAGCGCCAAGCCGGCCTGGCCCTGCGGATCATCGCGCTGGGCCTGCAGCGCGTTCAGCGCCTGGGTGCGCACCTCATCGAGCGAGGCGGCTTCCAGCCGCGGGCTGCGCAGCATCTCGGCAATCAAGGCGATGGCCGTCGCGGCGTGCTCGCGCTTGGTGGCAAAGGCAATGCTGAGCTTGTCGGCTGAGGTGCTCTGCACCTGCAGCTCCAGCTTGGCGGCATCCAGCGCGTCGTGCAGCTGCTCGCGGCTGAGGCGCTGGGTGCCCATATCGAGCAGGGCGGCCATCAGCGCGGCCACCGATTGCTGGCCGAACAGGCCGCGGGCGTCGCCGAGTTGCAGATTGAGCACGCCCTTGACCGTTTCGCCACGGCTGGGCTTGGCCAGCAGCGCCAGCTTCATGCCATTGGCCAGCTGGCTGATGCGCAGCTGGCGTTCGATATTGGCCGGGCTGGCGTCAAAGGCGGCCACGCTGCCAACGCTGGCCTGCGCCTTGAAACTCTTCAGCTCGGTGGCGACGTCGACAAAGGCCGGCACCGGCGCACGCAGCGGCTTGTCGGTGGGAATGTATTGCGACAGCGTGCGGTTGGACGGCAGGAAGCGCTCGGTGGCCACGCGCTGCACCTGCTCCACCGTCAGGGCCTTGATGCGGTCGCGCAGCAGGAAGAACAAGCGCCAGTCACCCTGGGCAATCGCTTCCGACAGCGTCACGCCGACCTGCTCCGGATTGCTGTACAGCGACTCCCAACGGTTCAGCCAGCGGGTCTGGGCACGCTTGAGTTCCTCCGCCGTCACCGGGCGCTCGGCAAAACCTTCACAGATGGCCACCAGCTCGCGGTTCAGTTCCTCCTGCGAGGCGCCCGGCGCCAGCTCGGCGCTGAGCATGGTGAAACCGGGCTCGGCCAGCGCGAGGCCGAAGTTGCCGACTGAGGCGGCCAGCTTCTTCTCCTCGACCAGGCGCTTGTGCAGGCGGCCGCCCGGCGCATCGCTAAGAATCAGGTTCAGCGCCTCGATGGCAGCGTAGTCGGCATGGGCGCCGGCCGGCACATGGTAGGCGGCCAGCGATTGGGCGGTGCCGCCGACCCGGCGCACCGTCACACCGCGCTCGCCGTCCTGCACCGGGTCCACCGTGTAGAGCTTGCCGAGCACGCGCTTGGGCCGTGGCAGCTTGCCAAAGCTCTGTTCAACCCAGTCCAGCACCTTGTCGGCATCGAACTTGCCGGAGACGATCAGCGTCGCGTTGTCGGGCTGGTAGTGCTGGCGGTAGAACGATTGCAGCCGGGCGATGTCGACGTTCTCGACGTCGGCGCGGGCGCCGATGGTGTCCTTGCCGTAGTTGTGCCACTGGTACATCGCCGCCAGCGTGCGCTGCACGGTGACACCGCCGGCATCGTTCTCGCCCATCTCCATCTCATTGCGCACCACCGTCATCTCGGTGTCCAGGTGCTTGCGGGCGATATAGCTGTGCACCATCGCGTCGGCCTGCCAGTTCAGGTACCACTTCAGGTTGTCCTCGTTGGCGGCAAAGGAGGCGAAGTAATTGGTGCGGTCGAACCAGGTCGAGCCATTGGCGCGCAGGCCGCGCTTGGTGAATTCGTTCCAGGGTTCCTGAAAGCGCGGGCTGCCCTTGAAGATCAGGTGCTCGAGCAGGTGGGCCATGCCGGTCTCGCCGTAGTTCTCGTGCTTGGAACCGACGCGGTAGGTGACGTTGACCGTCGTGCTGGGCTTGCTGGCATCGGGCGCCAGCAGGATCTGCAGGCCATTGGGCAAGCGGTATTCGCTGATGCCTTCGACGCTGTTGACGGCTTTGAGCTGATGGGCGTGGGCAGTGGCGGTGAAGGCCAGCGCGATGGCCAGGCTCAGGCGTAGCAGTTTCATGGTCTTGTTCTTGAGAAAAAAGTGGGCGGGGACTGGCCGGAAGTCGCGAGCCTAAGCGAGTGGCCGGCAGGAATGCGGAAGTCAGGGCTGGCGCATCGCACTCAGCATCTCGTGCACATCGTGGGTCATCACCGCCAGGAATACCGTCAGCGCCAGGTAGTAGCTGCCGTATTCCCATTTCACCGCGGTGGGCACGGCGTAGTAGTTCAGTGCCTCGGGACTGTCGGCGCGGTAGCGCCAGGCCTTGAGCAGCTGCGGCCAGGCCAGCAGGGCGACCAGCAGCAGCATCGGGCTGGGCCGGTAGAAGAACATCGCGCCCAGCACCGGCACGCCCAGCAGCCAGATCCGCGGCGACAGCACGGCGGTGATGCGGCCGCCGTCAAAGGGCGAGATCGGAATCAGATTGAACAGGTTCAGAAAGAAGCCGCTGTAGGACACGGCCAGCAGCCAGGCGCTGCCTTGGTCGCGTGCCAGCAGGTAGACCAGGGTGGCGCCCACCGTGCCCAGCAGCGGCCCGGCCAAGCCGATATAGGCCTCGGTCTGGGCGTCGTGCGGCACCTGCTTCAGCTCGATCCAGGCACCGACAAAGGGAATGAAGGTCGGCAAGCCGACGTTCAGCCCCTTGTGCCGGGCAGCCAGGTAATGGCCCATCTCATGGACGAAGAGCAGGGCAATGAAGCCGGCCGCATAGCGCCAGCCGTAAATCGTCGCGTAGACGATCAGCGACAGCAGCATGGTGCCGCCGCTGGTCAGTATCTTGCCGAACTTCAGGCCGGAGAACAGCAGGGCCAGCAGCTTGATCATGGCTGCGGCTTGTCCTGGGTGGCGCCGGCGGGAGGCGCCGCGGTTTCCAGCACCGGCGCCAGGGCTGCGGGCGCAGCGGCAATGGGCGCGGTCTCAGCGGATGGCTTGCGCTTGAACAGCTTTATCAGCGTGCCGCCAAAGGCCAGCAGCGCAATGATGATGATCTTGGCGAACTTGGCCACGAAGGCGAACACGACCGCCAGCAGGCCCAGCTTCTTGGCGCCCACGCCCAGCACCAGCGCGGCCAGGCCGTATTCGGCCACATGGTCGGTGGCGCTGTTGAAGTCGCCATAGCGCTTGCCTTCATTGAACTCCAGCGCGGCCAGCAGCTCGGCGGCCTGTGGCTTGTCCTGTGGCAGCTCCTTCAGGCCGGTGACCAGGTTCAGGCTCAGATAGCCTTCGCGGCCCAGCGCATAGGTGTTGTAGTTGACGCCCTGTTCGGCATCGGCCGCGTCGCGCTTGTGACGCGAGGCCATGGCCCAGACCAGGCGGTGGGTGTCGGCCGCATAGGCCGGCTTCTCGGCCCAGCCGACGATCTCTAGCGCCGGCACACCCAGCTTGACGCGCTCCTCATTGCTGGCCTCGGTGCCTTCGCGGAAGGACTTCAGCAAGTCGTCGGCATTCCATTCGCGGGCGTCGTCGTCCTTGATATAGCCGGCCGGCTCGAAGCGCAGCGTTGCGAACCAGTCGCCCTCGCCCTGCGGGAACACCAGGCCGAGAAGATCGCTGTAGTCGCCCGGATTGCCCATCACCCGCATCAGCTTGGCCGCATGTGGCTGCGGAATGAAGACCTTGCCGGCCGGCAGATGCAACACCGCCTGCTGAGCCAGCGGCACATCGGCCGGGCCGGTGGTGCCGGCCTGGCGGGCCTGCTCAAAGGCCTGCTGCGCCTCGCTGGCGGCGGCCGGCTTGTCGTCGGCGCGGCTGTCGTGGGCGGCCAGGGCCAGGCCCAGTGCCAGGGCGCAGGCCAAGGCTGCGCGGTAAATGATGGTCATGGGCTGCTCCCTCGCTGCCTGTTGTTGGAATGAAGGCAGCGCCAGGGCGCCGCCGGCGCGCAGTCTAGCCCGGCCAGGCGGCCGTTGGACTCACCCTTTGGAAGGAGAACGCCGCGCCGCGGCCGGCCTGTATGCAGCCCCCAGCGCCGGTGTGACGGTCGCGTATTCATAGCGGTAGGCGATCGGCACAAAGCTCTTGCTGCCATCGGGCGTCTGTCCGGCCTCGACCAGCAGCAAAGCGCCCTTGGGCTGGGCGACCACATACCAGCGCAGCGTGAACTGCTGGGTCTCGTTCTGCAGCTTGATGCTGACCACGCCGTCCTGCAGCTGCCAGCTGCCGTCGAAGGCGTCGTGGTGGGTGTAGAGATTGGCACTGCCATCTTCGCGCAGCACCATGCTGCGCACCAGGCGCGGGATGCGCCACTCGGCGATCAGGTCCTCGGCCTTGAGCGAGAGACTGGCATCCTGCTTGTAGGCGTCGCCGAGGCTGATGCCCTGGCCCTGTGGACCTTGGTAGCGCACCAGCAGCTGGTGCTGTTGCGCATCGGTCTTCAGATAGCGCTGCAGGCGCCAGGTCTGTGCCGTCGTGCCGTTCTCCAGCACCAGATCGCCAGCGTCGAGGCGCCAGCGCATCGGGCTGCCGGCGATCGAACCATCGGCTTGCAGCGCGAGGGGGCTGCTGAGCAGACGGCCGGCACCGAAATGGGCATCGACGACGTTTTCTTCCGCCGTCGGCAGCAGCCAACTGCCGGGCAATTCCTCGGCGGCAAATGGCTGTAGCAGCGTCATCGGCAGGCTCAGGCGCAGATCCTCGATGAGGCTGAGCTCGGCGTCGTCCAGCGAGCAGCTGCTGAGGTTGCCGCAACTGCTGGCGATCAGCTGATCGCCATAGGCAGTGCGGCCAATGCGGCGCAGCTTCAGCAGGTGCACGTGATACGGGTCGCCGTAGATGCCGGTGCCGGCGGCCGTCTCGGTGCCGCTGCCGCGCAGCAGCAGCTCACCCTTGGCACTGAGCTGCCATTGCAGCGCCGCGTGGCTGACCGGGAAGCTCTGGCGTGGCAGCAGGCTGCCGCTGCCATCGCTGTTCAGGCGCAGTTCCAGGCTGTCCTTGATCGGCTGAAACAGCGGTGCCTGCTGGTAGGCGGCCAGATCGCCGATCACCAGGCGTGCTGGCAGGTTCTGCGTGCTGAAGCCGAAGCCAGCACCGATGCCGGCCTGCAGGCTCGCCACCAATTCATCAAAGCCGGCACCCTGCTGCGCTTGTGCGGCGGCGCGGGCCTGGCGATAGATGGAGTCGTCGCTGAGCAGTTGCCAGACCGTGTTGACGCCTTTTCCTCCGCTGAGCTGGCCGCCCAGCATCAGCTGGGCCAATGCCGCACCCTCGGCGACCGTCTGCGGCGAGTAGGCCTGCAGCGCGGCACGCAGGGCGCGGTCATCGGCGAAATCACTGGCGCCATCAAGCCGTTGCTGGTAGCGCAAATAAACTGCCGCCTCGGCGCTGGTCAGCGGGCTCAGCGTCAGCGCGCTGAGCTGGCTGGCATCGAGCTTGCGGCTCTGGCCGGCCAGCGCCTGCAATGCTGCCCAGCTGCCGAGCAAGGCCTCGTGATGGCTCATCGGATGAGCCTTATCCTCCACCGTGCGCAGGCGCAGCGGCGTTGGGCTCGGCTCGGTGCTGGTGAGGAACAGCTTGATCGTGAAGCGGCCGGCGCTGTCGCTGCGCGTGGCCTGCAGCGCAAGGCCATCCTGGGCCGCTTCGATGCCGATATCGGCCAGGGCCTGGGCCTCGGTGGCCAGGCCTTGCAACGTCAGGCTTTGACGCAAGGTCAGTTTGACCTCGGCCGCGCTGTTGCGGCCGCTGCCATCGCTGACGCGATAGCTGAAGCTGTCGCTGCCGGCGAAACCCGCGTCGGGCACATAGCGCAGCTGACCCGCCTCGATGCTGACCTTGCCATGCGCCGGTGTGCCCACCGACATCAAGCTCAGCACCCCGTCGCTGCCGGCCTGATCGTTGGCCAGCACATCGAGCCGCGTCGGCGCGTCGTCGTCAACGGTGAAGCTGTCGGCCTGCGCCTGTGGGGGCAATTCGGGCGCCGCCGATTCGCCGTTGCAGCCGGTCAGGGTCAGCGCGCTGATGCCAATCAGCAGGCTGAGGCCGTGACCTTGCAGGGCCCGAAAGCCGCGATGAATGCAGTTCATCCTTGTCCTCTTGTTCGCCGTCGATGCGGGCCAGCGGGCAAGGCTTGCCCAGGCCGATGGGCGGCGAGCTTAGCGGCGGCGCCGCTGAGGCAGTGAGCGGGTGATTGCGGAGTGGCAGCGGCGCACAGCTGTAAAGATTTGCATAGCGCGCCGGGCTGGCTTGTGCGCCGGCATGTGCCGCGGTGGCTTCAACGGCGCTCGAACACGCCCGAGGCCAGCATCACGCCGGCCACCGCCACCGTGCCGCCGAGCAGCATGCTGGGCAGCAGCGCTTCGCCGAGCAGCAGCACGCCGAAGACGGTGCCGAACACCGGCACCAGGTTGTTGAAGACCACGGTGCGCGCCGCGCCAAGGCGCTGCACGCCCTGGTAGTACCAGACGAAGGCCAGCGCCGTGCCGATCAGGCCCAGGTAGAGCAGGGAGCCGAGCACGGCCGGCGTGAAGGCCTCGGCGGCGGGCCAGGTCTGCAGCTCAGCGGCCGTCGCCAGGCCCAGCATCAGCGTGCCCCACAGCGAGGCATAGCAGGTCGCCGCCAGCGGCGAGAGCCCGCGCAGCGCCGTGCGGCCGATCAGCGTGTAGGCTGCCCAGGAGCAGACACCGCCGAACATCAGCGCTTCACCGAGGCCCACCGATTGCGACAGCGCCGCGCCCAGCTCGCCCCGGCTGATGACGACCCACACGCCCGCCAGCGCCAGTGCCACGCCCACCCAGCGCCGGGCGCTGAGCTTCTCGCGCAGCAAGAGCGTGCCCAGCGTGATCGTCACCACCGGGTTCAGCGCGATCAGCAGCGAGGTGCGGCTGGCCGGCAGGTGCTTGAGCGCACCGAAGAAGAACAGGTTGTAGGCAAAGATGCCGGTCGCGCCCAGCGCGGCGGTACTCAGCCATTGGCGCCGCGTCAGCCGCGGCAGGCCGCCTTCGATCAGCCAGGCCGCCACGCACAGCGCCAGGCTGGCCACCACATAGCGCAGCAGCGCCCCCAGGCTGGCCGGCATCGCCGCCGCCACCAGGCGCCCGGCGATGAAGGTACCGCCCCAGATCGCTGGCACGGCGATCAGCCGGGCCCAGAGGGACAGGGGAGGCAGGCTGCTGCTGCCGGCGGTGCTGGAAAGGCTGGAACTGCTCACGATCAGGGCGCTTGGAAACGGTCGATGAGCATGAATATATGTTCATCGTGCTTCATAGTAAAATGAACAAACGTTCATGAATTCGCGCAGCGTATGGCTCAAACGCGGGCTGCGTCTGGAGTGCCCCGATGACGTTCACCCAGCTCGAAGTCTTTGCCACGCTGGCCCGCCTGGGCAGCTTTTCGCGCGCCGCCCAGGCGCTGGGCATCACGCAGTCGGCGGTCAGCCATGCGCTGCGCAGCCTGGAGCGCGAGCTGGGCGTCAGCCTGTTCTGGCGCGACCGTGCCGCGGCCGAACTGACCCCTGCCGGCGAACGCCTGCTGGCCCGCGCCCATGAGATGAACCAGATGCGCGAGGCCATGCTGCAGGACGCCTGCAACGCCCGCGGCCTGAGCGAGGGCCTGCTGCGCATTGCCTCCTTTGGTGCCACCTCCAGCCTGCGCATCCTGCCCGAGCTGCTGAGCCGCTTTGGCCAGGAGCATCCAGGCATCCAGGTGCATGTCGACGAAGACGACGACGCCACCGTGCTGCGCTGGCTGGAAGAGCGCCGGGTCGAGATCGGCTTCGTGACCCTGCCCGACGAGCGCTTCGAGACCTGGCCGGTGCTGGAGGACGAGTACATGGTGCTGCTGCCAAGCAGCCATCCGCTGGCCGCCAAGGCCAGCCTCGACGCCGCCGATCTGCAGGGCCAGCCCTTTGTGCTGGCCGGCGCCGGCTGCCAGGACGTGATCCTCGGCGCCCTGCAAAGCATCGGCGCGCAGCCCGACATCCGCTACCGCTTCTCGCAGCTGCTCTCCATCCTGGGCTTTGTGCGCCAGGGATTGGCGGTGTCGATGGCGGCGCGGATGGCGCTGCCCGACGAACCCGAGGGCGTCGTCTACCGACCGCTGAAGCCGGCCATCCCGCGCCGCGTCGGTCTGGCCGTGCGCGACCCGCAGCGGCTCTCGCCGGCGGCGGCTGCCTTCATGGCGATGGCGCGGCGGGTCTATCCCGGCTGAGTGTCAGCCGGGCGGCAAGCTCATTGCAGCGCGGCGCCGAGCGCGAAGTCCACGGCTGCCAGCGCATGCAGCCGCGTCGTGTCGAACAGCGGCAAGGCCACGTCCTCAGGCTGCAGCAGCAGCGGCAGCTCGGTGCAACCGAGGATCACGCCCTCGGCGCCTTGCTGCTGCAACTCGGCGATCAAGGCCTGCAGCACAGCGCGCGAACGGGCCAGGCAGTGGCCCTGGCACAGCTCCTCGAAGATGATGCGGTGCACCTCGGCGCGGCCGGCCTCGTCGGGCGTCAGGCACTCGATGCCGTGGCGGGCCAGGTGTTCGCGGTAGAAGGGCTGCTCCATCGTGTAGCGGGTGCCCAGCAGCGCCACGCGCCGGACCCCGGCGGCCTGGATCGCGGCGGCGGTGGCATCGGCAATGTGCAGCAGCGGCACATCCAGGCGCGCCTGCACCTCGGGCGCGACCTTGTGCATGGTGTTGGTGCCGATCAGCACGCAGTCGGCGCCGCCGTCCTGCAGCGCACGGCCGGCGCCGGCCAGCAGCTCGGCCAGCTCGTCCCAGGCGCCGGCGCGCTGGCGCTCGGCCACCTGCTCGAAGTTCAGGCTGTGCAGATGCAGCGGCGCCGAGTTCAGCCCGCCCAGCCGGCGCGCCACCTCGCGGTTGATGATCTGGTAGTACAGCGCGGTCGATTCCCAGCTCATCCCGCCTATCAGTCCGATCGCCTTCATGGTGCTTGCTCCTGGTCCGAGTGCCCCCTTGGCGCCTCGTCGATGAACAGAATTGTCCGGACCCGGCACTGGCAGCGATTTGCCTTCTTTGCTCCAATCGGCGCAGAAATTAGAAATGGATTTCAAGAATGGCCGGCAAGCTGAAGTTGGATGCTATTGACCTGAAGATCCTCGATCTGCTGCAGCAGGACGCCGAGCAGCAGCTGGCGCAGATCGCCGAGGCGGTGGGCCTGTCCAGCACGCCCTGCTGGCGGCGCATCCAGCGGCTCAAGGAGTCCGGCGTGATCCGCCGCCAGGTCGCGCTGGTCGACGCACAGGCGCTCAATGTCGGCGTAACCGTCTTTGTCTCGGTGCGCACCGCCACGCACACCCAGGAATGGTTCGAGCGCTTCCGCGCCACCGTGCAGGCGATCCCCGAGGTGGTCGAGTTCTACCGGATGAGCGGCGATGTCGACTACCTGCTGCGCGTCGTCGTGCCCGACATCGCCGCCTACGACGCCGTCTACAAACGCCTGATCGCCGGGACGCAGCTGTTCGACGTCAGCTCCAGCTTCGCGATGGAGGAGCTGAAGTTCACGACGGCGTTGCCGTTGTCTTACGTGCGTTGAATTGAGGCGGTAGGATGCGCGCGCGAAGTGCTGCGGGGGGGCTGTTTGAACAGATCCAGCACCCACCGAAGAGGGATGCCTGAACACTCGCTTCGCCGGGATACTCCGACGCGATTTGCTGGCCCGTAGGACGGCCGTGTGGTGGGCCTCTGTTGGAGCGGCTAGCCAGCTTGCGAAGAGAGATAGGCAAGGCTCGTGATCGTTGAGCCTTCTGCCATCGGGCATTCAATGAGAGGGGGAAACCAATGACGACGACAACGAGTTTGAAACCATGGCTGGCATTGGCCTGTGCCATCGCCTTGAGTGCCTGTGGCGGTGGCGGCAGTACGCCGACTCCAAGCAAGGTCGAGCTCAGTACCGGCATTGCCTCGCTGCAAGGCGCTTATGACCAGCCCCAATCGCTGCAACTGACCGTCACGAATGCCGGCCAGGCGGCCGTGTCGAATCTGAACGCCAAGGCGTCTGACCCGATGCTGTTGGTGGTGTCCGACACCTGCACCGGCAAGACGCTGGCTGCCAGCTCCAACTGCACCGTCACCTACCGCGTCAAGGGCGCGTCAGCGGGCCAAGGCGCCGTGAATGTGACGGTGCAGTACACCGGCGATGACGGCACGGGCAGCAAGGCCCTAAGCGTTCCATACAACTTCGGACCTTCCCAGTGGGCGTCGACCGCTACGTGGTCCAATCCATTGGGCAATACGTCAAATTCCGGCTACGTGCCAGTAGTGCTGGACAGTGCCAACTTCAAACTTGCGTGGGAGTTCGCACCGGATCAGGCCGACCTGTATCTGCAGGGCGTGACCAGCGACCAAGACAGGATCTATTTCACTGCTCTTGACACCAGAAACTTGGGATTCATCACTTGGGTCTATGCGCTGTCTCAGCAAGATGGGGGACTCCGCTGGAAGGATTCTTCGTTGCCCGCCCGCTACGGGGGGGGCGCTCCCGCCGTCGTCGGCGGGAAGGTTCTCGTGGAAGGTGCCAGCGACTTTGTCGCGAAAAAAAATTGGATTGACGCCGTGACGGGAGTCAGTCAAATTTCTGAAGCGTCCCTGTGCGGACATAAAGGGGTTTATAGCGACCCAGTGATCTGGGATCAGGGCATGTACCGCTACTGCGGAACTTTCCCCTCTGTTTCACGTACGGACATCGGGCCCCCGCCGACCTGGTGGAATTACTTTGGGGTGGTCGGTGAATATATCTCCCCCACCGGACTGGCTGTTGACGCCCAGCGCGTTTATGTGTTCGACGCGAGGGGCGGCCAGCTCACTGGGCTGGACCGCGTGACCGGGCAGCTCGCATTTCAGATCAAGAACGAACCGTCCTCGGGGCAATTGCGGTACTCACCTGTCCTGGATGAGGGCTCAGCACACATCTTTATGGGTGGGGACGATGCCGTCTCGGCGATGGACCTGACCCAGCGTTCGGTCCTGTGGACCGTCAGCGGCTATTCAGGTCAACCTGCCTACGGAAACCAAACGGTGTACGTGAAATTGATGGGCGAGCCGGCATCACTGGGTGCGCTGGATGCCAAGACGGGGGAACGGCTCTGGTCTTGGGTGCTGCCTGAGGTGATCGTGAGCAATATCGTCGTCACCAAGACACATGTCTTCGTTGCGTCAGCGAAAAACACCTACGGCCTCAACATCGGCAGAAAAACCATGGATTTGGTTTATCCAGCCGGTGGGGCTCAGCTGCTGCTGACCAACACCGGCAAACTGATCATCGCCGGCAAGCACGGCCGGGTCAGCGCCATCGCCTTACATTGAGTTACCGCAGTGGCCCGGCGGCGCCATGGCGGGCCTCAGCCGCAGCCAGCTTCCTCTGCCTTGGCCTGTGCACGAACGACCGGACGCCCGCACGGCCGGGGTCCGCACGGCCCGGGGTCACGCCTTCAATTTCAAGGCGCACATGCCCGCGGTGGCCATTGCGCGGCCATGCAACTAGGTCAGCTAGCGCTTCTGGTTCTGTTGTCATCAATAGACCGTCAAATCCATGGCCAGACCCTTGCTGCCCTTGGCGCTCAGCCCGATATCCGCTACCGCCTCTCGCAGCTGCTCTCCATCCTGGGCTTTGTGCGCCAGGGCCTGACGCTGTCGATGGCGGCGCGCATGGCGCTGCCCGACGAACCCGAGGGCGTCGTCTACCGGCCGCTGAGGCCGGCCATCCCGCGCCGCGTGGGCCTGGCCGTGCGCGACCCGCAGCGGCTCTCGCCGGCGGCGGCTGCCTTCATGGCGATGGCGCGGCGGGTCTATCCGGGCTGAGGCAGGCGCTAGAAGGCGTTCACTGCAGACACTCACCCAGCGCGAAATCGACCGCTGCCAGCGCATGCAGCCGCGTCGTGTCGAACAGCGGCAGGGCCACGTCCTCAGGCTGCAGCAGCAGCGGCAGCTCGGTGCAACCGAGGATCACGCCCTCGGCGCCTTGCTGCTGCAACTCGGTGATCAAGGCTTGCAGCACAGCGCGTGAACGGGCCAGGCAGTGGCCCTGGCACAGCTCCTCAAAGATGATGCGGTGCACCTCGGCGCGGCCGGCCTCGTCGGGCGTCAGGCACTCGATGCCGTGGCGGGCCAGGTGCTCGCGGTAGAAGGGCTGCTCCATCGTGTAGCGGGTGCCCAGCAGCGCCACGCGCCGGACCCCGGCGGCCTGGATCGCGGCGGCGGTGGCATCGGCAATGTGCAGCAGCGGCACATCCAGGCGCGCCTGCACCTCGGGCGCGACCTTGTGCATGGTGTTGGTGCCGATCAGCACGCAGTCGGCGCCGCCTTCCTGCAGCGCACGGCCGGCGCCGGCCAGCAGCTCGGCCAGCTCGTCCCAGGCACCGGCGCGCTGGCGCTCGGCCACCTGCTCGAAGTTCAGGCTGTGCAGATGCAGCGGCGCCGAGTTCAGCCCGCCCAGCCGGCGCGCCACCTCGCGGTTGATGATCTGGTAGTACAGCGCGGTCGATTCCCAGCTCATCCCGCCTATCAGTCCGATTGCCTTCATGGTTCAACTCCTGGTGTGGCCTGCGAGCGCCGGCGCGGCGCCTCGTCGATGAACGGAATTGTCCGGACCCGGCACTGGCAAGGATTTGCCTTCTTTGCTCCAATCGGCGCAGAAATTAGAAATGGATTCCAAGAATGGCCAGCAAGCTGAAGTTGGATGCTATTGGCCTGAAGATCCTCGATCTGCTGCAGCAGGACGCCGAGCAGCAGCTGGCGCAGATCGCCGAGGCGGTGGGCCTGTCCAGCACGCCTTGCTGGCGGCGCATCCAGCGGCTCAAGGAGTCCGGCGTGATCCGCCGCCAGGTCGCGCTGGTCGACGCACAGGCGCTCAATGTCGGCGTGACCGTGTTCGTTTCGGTGCGCACCGCCACGCACACCCAGGAATGGTTCGAGCGCTTCCGCGCCACCGTGCAGGCGATCCCCGAGGTGGTCGAGTTCTACCGGATGAGCGGCGACGTCGACTACCTGCTGCGCGTCGTCGTGCCCGACATCGCCGCCTACGACGCCGTCTACAAACGCCTGATCGCCGGCACGCAGCTGTTCGATGTGAGCTCCAGCTTCGCGATGGAGGAGCTGAAGTTCACGACGGCGTTGCCGTTGGGGTATGTGCGGTGAGGGGGCGGGCGGCGGCAAAGCGTGCTGACGCCGGACTAGTTGAGCATGCTTGCCAGCATTCGGGAGCGACCGGGTCAATTTTCAAGGTGCTACATGCCCGCAATCGCCATTTCGCGGCGATGCATCCGGGTTCTAGTTCTTGCTGACAGCAATGTGCCTTCAAATTCAAGGTCTGACCTTGAGCTCCTAAATGCATTGCGCTTGGCATGTGAAACTACATATCACGCGCAATTGAATTGAATTTTGCGTTTAGGCGCATGATCCCCGCCACGTTGTAGACAAGTGAATAAAGGTTAAGAATGGAGAGTACTAGCATGAAAGTGGCAATCAGACCGATTGCCAAGCCTTCGACGTACTTTGCCACTATGAGCGCGGCAGTGGTTGTAAAGCTTACGGCGATTGTGTAGACGGTTCCCGACAGATAGACATTGAAAGCGCCGCGCTCTTCTAGCCAGCGATAGAAAGGAGTATCCGCCTTCGTGTAGAACGACCACAGGAACGCTAAAGCTGCAGCGAGCATCACGGCGCAAAACAGCGTAGCGATATCAATTGCCGCTATCCGGACAAAGGCGACTACTGCATTTGGCTGAAACCACAAGCTCAAGCAAGTAACTGTTAACGCTGTAGCCAGCAACTCGACTGCGTAGCCCCACCAGACTAATTTATTGCTCATCTACGCCGGGGATCGGGTGAATGCGATCAATCTCGGCTGTTATCGCCGAGAGAATTCGCTGTGCTTCCTTTGCTTTGGCATTCGCATGTAGGCCGCGAACGAAGTCTCGCAATCCCCGGACACTACCACGAGCTGCTGTAGCCCCAGAGGAGGCTTGCTCGAAGGTGCCGTTTCTCAGCCCCTCGAACTGAACATCTCCTTTTTTGTAGCCCTGCTCAGCCAGTACGGCTGATGCGAAAGGCCGCGCCTCCTCTGCTTTGGACAGACCATTCGGGTTTTTCATATCCTGAGTCATTTCTCGGATTCCGCTGTTTGAGAGGTCTTCGTACAGTTGCTTGGTGTAGCGATTGAGCTCTGGGTTAGGAATTCGAAGCGTAACTCGCATTCGAGTAATCCGCTCGAAAGAAAGAAATAGGCCAACGATTCCGTTTTGCTCAGGGACGGGTTCGAGGGATATAGAAGACCAACGATCTAGACGCCTTGCGGACGTGGTGAGTATTTTTTCGAAGAAGTCCTTCCAAGTGGTGGGAGCTAGGTCACCAGTGTGCTCGACAGCCACTAAGTGGCGAGACAAGTCGAATAGACATACGGCCGTACTTGCCAGCGGCGGATTCAAAGACGACGTTCCTGACGCCATGCCATCGTCCGTAACAATCAGTCCATCTCGTTCGAGCACACTCCGAGCGAGTACCACGTGTAATAGTGGCCTCTCGGGATAAGAGCTTGAAAGATCTCTGTACTCGCGGATACTCCACTTGAAAACCGCGGAGCGGGTTTTCTGAATCTGGTCTTGCTCTGGATCGGCTGCGGTTCGCAGTACTTCCGTGATGTCATCGTTCGTGCGAATGCGGAGCAGGTTCGAATCAGCGAAGAGGTCATCTGCATCTTCGATATTAAGTCGGAATAGGTCGAACGAGAATCTTCTAGTCATTTATCCACTCCCTGAAATGCTTAACGTTGAAGCTGAGCCGCAGGCGGATGCCTGCTTACACAAGTCGGCCTGGGCGGCTAATTGGGCGTCATTGGTAGAAGTTTCTGAGGGTGAAGGCTACTAGGGCAATTATGGCAATCAAGAATCCCCCCAGGCTTGCCGCAACTCCGATTCGCCCCAAAGTTGAAGCCCCTTCGTCTTGGCCGGACGCCTTCATCGAAAGCAATGCTGTGAGCATTGCGACGAGACAACTAACTAACGAAACAAAGAAGCCTAGAAATGCGACTCCAATTAAGACTCTCCATGATGGCGCTCGAAAGAATTTCTCAAGCAACGTTGATAGCAGCACGAGAGAGGCTGTCGAGAGCGTAGTTAAATGCTTAAAGAAGTCGTAACCTGTTTTCTGACTTTCTATAAAGTCTTTATGTCGCTGCTCCGCAGTTGGATGCTGAATTTCGTCCGCCATGTCAAAATTCCTCTAATGACAAGCAACTATTTATATGTCAAGACAAAGGGTTGGATAACACTGGCAGCTGCGCGAAAACACGTGCAGCGAAGACCGCGCAATCGCATTGTGCACATGGATTTCATTCACTGGCCTGCGCTGTAAACAAGTGCTATTTGCCGAGCAAATTCCGCGCCGGTTTCAAAGTTCATGGTGTCGACCGCCAACCTTCGTGCGCTTTATCTTGCCATTGGCAGGAGCCGTAGAACCACGAGGAGAACCCTTGACCAAGTGTGTCACTTTCCAGCAGCGCCGACACTAAATCGGTGACGTGGGCGAGGGGGTAACTTGAAGCAGCCCTTTGTCAACGGCCGCTCCGGGCCGAGAGCAGTCTCAGATTGGGATCAGCTAGGGCGGCTGCAGCCGCAGCTTCCTGCCGAACTGCACTGTCAGAAAGAGGTTAGCAGCTACCGAACTAGCCGTGGCCATTGCTACTTCCCCTTGGCCGCGCTTTGCGACCGCTAGTTCTGCCGAATACACTGGTCCGCAGTTACCGCGCTACCGACTGAAAAGCGGTTTCAAAAAGTCCAAGCGTCGACAAATATGCCAACGACCGAATCCGATAAACAAGTGCTCTTGTGCTCCAACTGCTTTGTGGACGAAGGCCTTCGCATTGATGCCTTCAAGCACGGCCTTGAACAAGATGGCAATTGTCCGAACTGCAATAGTTCGAACGGGAGAAAGCTCACGAAAGATCACGTCGAGGGTCTTGCGTGGCGCTTCTTCGTCGGCGGCACGACATTCCGAACGGAATATGGCGCGGCTCCGGTCATCCAGTTCAATCACCACCACTATGGCAAGAGCGATATCTCGCCATCCCCATGGCTCAAAAACGACATTAAGCTGATCGAGGATTCGGCAAGGATCGGATTCTTCCACTATGGCCCTCGCCTCTGGATGGTCGGGGAAGTCGAGCCTCTCAAGGATCTACTGGACCCGACGAAGCGCTCTCAGATCATCCGGCGCGTCCTGACTGAGTACCCGGTAGAAACGCTTGCAAAGGGTTCGACCTTTTATAGGCTTCGCGTCGACCCTCGGCATCCTGATAATCCCGACGAATACGATAGCCCGCCAATCGCGCTGGCGGGTAAGGGTCGCCTTGACTCAGTCAGGTTTCCCGTTATGTATGGCTCACAGGATATTGACATCTGCATTCACGAATGCCGCGCCAGCGTCGACGACGACATTTATGTCGCCACGCTGAAACTACAGCGCGACATGCGACTCCTAAATCTGACGCACGTTCTAAAGGAGGATGTGACGGAATTCGAGAGCCTGGATATCGCTATTCACATGCTCTTCCTCGCGCGCTCACATTCCTATGACATATCCCGCGCAATTGCGTTGGCTGCGAAGGATGCGGGTTTCGACGGGCTGATCTATCCGTCCTTCTTCAGCTTAGTCCGTACGGGCGGTCATCCTTTCGAAACCGCCTATGGCCTTTCGCTACGCCGCTACCATCCCGAAGCAGAGCAGTACGCACAGGCATTTACCATTCCGAACTTCGCTCTTTTTGGACGCCCACTCCAAGAGCTGTCAGTACGTGTGCATTGCATTAACCGGCTGGTTCTTACCCACGTCGGGTACACGGGGTACTTCGGGCCAGTCACTTATTGAGCTGCGGGCCTCCGGTTCAACGGCTGCTTAGTGGCATTCTGGCGACGGGCCACTTCGGGCCGCCCGACAGCGGCCGGCAATCAATGCGCGCTCGAGTGTCCGTCGTCGCTGCATTGCTGTGGCTGCCGTACGGTCTCTCCCATATGCTCGCTCAAGGCAAGCGGGCGCTGCAATCCACGCCGCTGAGCGGCCCGCAAATTGAAGAACAGTTCGAACCCTCGCCCCGCTTCTGAATCCCTCTGTGTCTCCGTGACTCCGTGGTCAGTTCCACCCCATCAAACGCATCCACACCAAGCCCCAAACAAAAAGCCCGCCGTATCAGGGCGGGCTTTCGTTTGCAGGGATAGCGCCTAAAGATCAGGCCACGCTACGCCACTGCTGCATCAGCTGCTCCCACTTGGCCTTGGCCGCGTGCACATGGCGTTCCTTGACATGGCCGTAGCCGCGGATTTCTTCCGGGATGCGGGCGATGTCGGTGGCCAGGGCCAAGCGCTCGGCCGTCAGACCCTTGCTGAGGATCTGCTCGATGCTGGCGCGGTATTCGACGATCAGGGCGCGTTCCATCTTGCGCTCGGCCGTGTAGCCGAAGATGTCCAGCGCGGTGCCGCGCAGGCCCTTCAACTTGGCGAGGATGCCGAAGGCGGGGCGCACCCAGCCGCCCATCTGCTGTTTGATGAGCTCGCCCTTGTCGTTCTTCTTGGCCAGCAGCGGCGGGGCCAGGTGGTGGACGATCTTGTAGTCGCCATCGAACTGCGCGGCAATCTTCTCGACGAACTTCTTGTCGCTGTGCAGGCGGGCGACCTCGTACTCGTCCTTGTAGGCCATCAACTTGAACAGGTAGCGGGCCACGGCTTCGGCGAGGCGGGTGCTGTTCAGCGGCTTCTCGGCGGCACGGACCTTGTCGACAAAGGCCTGGTACTGCGCGGCGTAGGCGGGGTTCTGGTAGTCGGTCAGGAAGGCGACGCGCTTGGTGATGATCTCGTCCAGGCTGTCGCGCTTGACGATGTTGATCACCTGTTGCGCGGCGAACAGCGACTGCACGCCGGCCAGGTCATGGGCGCAACGGCGGCCCCATTCGAAGGCGGCCTTGTTGTTGTCGATCTGCACGCCGTTGAGCTCGATGGCGCGCATCAGCGCGGCGTAGCTCAGCGGGATGCGGCCCTGCTGCCAGGCGTAGCCCAGCATCAGCGGGTTGGTGTAGAGCGAATCGCCCAGCAGCTTGACGGCCACGTCTTCCGCGTCAAAGGCGCGGAAATGCTCGGCACCCACGGCCTTGGCCACGGCGGCCTCGCAGGCGGCGCCGGGGAAGGACCAGTCGGCGTTGTTCACCAGGGTTGCCGTCGGCGAGCCATGGGTGTTCAGCGCAACGAAGGTACGGCCCTCGCGCATCACGGCCAGCGTGGTCTTGTTGGCGGCGACGATGGAGTCGCAGGCGATCACCAGCTGCGCCTCGGCCGTGCCGACCTTGGTGCAGTGGATGTCTTCGGCCTTGTTGGCGATCTGGATGTGGCTCCAGGTCGCGCCACCCTTCTGGGCGAGGCCGGCGGCGTCTTGCGTGATGACGCCCTTGCCTTCCAGGTGGGCGGCCATGCCCAGCAGCTGGCCGATGGTGATCACGCCGGTGCCGCCAACGCCGGCGACGACGATGCCCCAGGCGTCCTTGGCGTCTGGAATGCTCGGCTCGGGCAGGGCGCCCAGCTTGGCATCGAAGGGCGAAACGCGCTTGTCCTTCTTCGGCTTCTTCAGCTCGCCACCCTCGATGGTGACGAAGCTGGGGCAGAAGCCCTTCACGCAGGAGAAGTCCTTGTTGCAGGTGTTCTGGTTGATCTGGCGCTTGCGGCCGAAATCGGTCTCCAGCGGTTCGATCGACAGGCAGTTGGACTGGATCGAGCAGTCACCGCAGCCTTCGCAGACCAGCTCGTTGATGACGGTGCGCTTGGCCGGATCGACCAGCTTGCCGCGCTTGCGGCGGCGGCGCTTTTCGGTGGCGCAGGTCTGGTCGTAGATGATGGCCGTGGTGCCGGCAATCTCGCGGAACTCGCGCTGGATGGTGTCCAGCTCGTCGCGGTGGTGCACGGTCACGCCGGCGATCAGCGCCACGCCGTTGTACTTCTCCGGCTCGTCGGTGACGATGACCAGCTTCTTCACGCCTTCCGAGATCAGGCTCTGCATGATCTGCAGCACCGTATGGCCTTCGGCGCGCTCGCCGACCTGCTGGCCGCCGGTCATCGCGACGGCGTCGTTGTAGAGGATCTTGTAGGTGATGTTCACGCCCGAGGCGATGGACTGACGGATGGCCAGGATGCCCGAGTGGAAGTAGGTGCCGTCGCCCAGGTTCGAGAAGATGTGCTTCTCGTTGGTGAACCACTGCTGGCCGGTCCAGGGCACGCCTTCACCGCCCATCTGCGTGAAGGTGGCGGTGTTGCGGCCCGGCATCCAGGTGACCATGTAGTGGCAGCCGATGCCGCCCACGGCGCGCGAGCCTTCGGGCACGCGGGTGCTGGTGTTGTGCGGGCAGCCGGAGCAGAACCAGGGCGTGCGGTCGGCGCCACCGGCGGCCTTTTCCTCGGCCTTCAGCGCGTTTTCCTTGCCGTCGATGATGGCCACGCGGGCATCCAGGCGGGCGGCGATGTCGGCATCGACGCCGAGCTTCTTCAGGCGCTTGGCGATGGCGCGGGCGATGATGGCCGGCGTCAGATCGGCCTGCGGGCGCAGCAGCCAGTTGCCGCTCGGGTTGGGCAGGCCCCACTCTCCACCGGATTGGCCGTCGTCGTCGAACTTGCCCAGCACATGCGGGCGCACGTCGGAGCGCCAGTTGTAGAGCTGTTCCTTGATCTGGTATTCGATGACCTGGCGCTTCTCTTCGATGACCAGGATCTCCTGCAGGCCGGTCGCGAACTCGCGGGTGATGTTGGCTTCCAGCGGCCACACCACATTGACCTTGTGCAGGCGGATGCCCAGACGGCGGCAGGTGTCGTCATCAAGGCCCAGGTCGTGCAGCGCCTGGCGGGTGTCGTTCCAGGCCTTGCCGGAGGCGATCAGGCCCAGGCGGTCGTTCGGCGTGGCGATGACGTTGTAGTTCAGCTTGTTGGCGCGCACATAGGCCAGGGCGGCGTACCACTTGTGGTCCATCATCCGCGCTTCCTGGTCCAGCGGCGGGTCCGGCCAGCGGATGTGCAGGCCACCGGCCGGCATGGGGAAATCGTCCGGCGTGATGATCTGCACGCGGTCCGGGTCGACGCTGACGCTGGCGCCCGATTCGACGATCTCCTGAATCGTCTTCATGCCCGACCACAGGCCCGAGAAGCGGCTCATCGCAAAGGCGTGCAGGCCCATGTCCAGGATGTCCTGCACGCTGGACGGGAAGAACACCGGGAAGCCGGCGGCCTTGAAGACGTGGTCGCTCTGGTGGGCGGCGGTGGAGCTCTTGGAGATGTGGTCGTCACCGGCGATGGCGATCACGCCGCCGTGCTTGGAGGTGCCGGCCATATTGGCGTGCTTGAACACGTCGATGCAGCGGTCCACGCCCGGGCCCTTGCCGTACCAGAGGCCGAAGACGCCGTCGAACTTGGCCTTCTCCTTGAACAGGTCCAGCTGCTGCGTGCCCCACACGGCGGTGGCGCCCAGCTCTTCGTTGACGCCCGGCTGGAACACGATGTTCTGCTTGGCCAGATGCTTCTTGGCGGCCATCAGCGCCTGGTCGTAGCCGCCCAGCGGCGAGCCACGGTAGCCGGAGACGAAGCCGGCGGTGTTCAGGCCGTTGATCGCATCGCGGGTGCGCTGCAGCATGGGCAGCCGCACGAGGGCCTGCACGCCGCTCATGAAGGCACGACCGCGATCGAGCGCGTACTTGTCGTCCAGGGTGACCTTTTCCAGCGCGCGCAGGATGTGTTCGGGCAGCGGTGCGTTCATGCGGATCAAACTCCAAAGAGGGTGGGCGGACGGGGCGCGGCGGCTTGTGGCGGCTCAACCCTCCGGGGTTTTCGGCAGTATGTGCCGGAACGCGAGCGAGCCCAAGTGCTGCGTGGCGGCGGGCTGTTGGCGCGCGCTGGCCGCAGCCGCTTGGGGCAGGCTGACGTCGACCCGGCAGTGTAGGGAAATCGTCGCGTTGCGTCTTTTCTATTTCAAGCGCTGAATTGCCGCGTTCGGCAAGAGTGTTTCTTGAAAATAGAATTGGCGATCAAAATGTTTCCGTAAACGCCAATTCAGGGCAAACCATGAGCAAGACCAACGCCTCCCTCGCCAGCCGCGCGCGCCCGCAGACGGCGGACGCCGAAGACGCGCAAGGCGAGTCGCTGGACCGCTGGCATATCGCCATCCTGGCCGAGCTGCAGAAGGACGCCCGCCTGTCCAACGCCGAGCTGGCCAGCCGCATCGGCCTGTCGGCCGCGCCGACCTGGCGCCGCGTGCGCTGGCTGGAGGAGCAGGGCTTCATCACCGGCTACCGCGCCGAGATCGACCGCCGCAAGATCGGCCTGGGCGTGCTGGCCTTTGTGCGCCTGGACGCCGACCGCAACACCGGCGCCTCCACCAAGCCACTGGAAGACGCGATCCGCGGCCTGCCCGAGGTGATCTCCTGCCACTACATCTCCGGCGCCGGCACCTTCGAGTTGCAGGTGCTGGCCACCGATCTCGACGCCTTCAGCCGTTTCACCATCGACACGCTGCTCAACCTGCCCAACGTCAAGGATGTGCACACCAGCTTCTCGCTGGGCGAGGTGAAGGCGGGCGGGGGCGTGCCGCTGTCGCATCTGCAGCCGGGCTGAGTAAGCGGCTTGGTTTGGCGAGCCGATCTGGCGGGCGTCATTCATCGCCGGCCATCGCCCCTTGGTGGGGCTGGGGCGCAGCTCGTCTCGCCGCTTCCCCCGAAGTCATGCGCCTTGCGCACAGTGCGCCCACATCGACTTCAAGCGTGATCACACCATGAGTGCTGTTCTCCCGCCGCTCTCTCAGCCTGCCCAGGTGATTCGGACCCGTGCCGACCGGCTGCTGCCCCGCGCCATGGCCGCCTGGCTGGGCACCGCCCTGCTGGGCCAGCTGTTCTTCGTCATCTACGTGCTTGGCTTCTATGGCCGCCATGCGATGAACGGGCGGCCGGACCTCTGGAACAAGGTGCTGCCTTCGGGCTGGGAGCCCGGCCAGGTCTGGGGCAATGCGGTGCTGGCCGGGCATCTGCTGTTCACCGTCGTGATCCTGCTCGGCGGTGCCTTGCAGCTGTGGCCCTGGCTGCGGCGCAGCGCGCCGGCCTTGCATCGCTGGAACGGCCGGCTTTATCTGTTGTCCGCCGCGATCATGAGCCTGGGCGGCCTGCAGATGGTGTGGACGCGCCAGGGCGTTGGTATCGGCGACCTGGGCCAGCATCTGGGCATCAGCCTGAATGCGCTGCTGATCCTCGTCTTTGCCTGGCTGGGTTGGCGCAGCGCTCGCGAGCGCCGTATCGATGACCACAAGCGCTGGATGCTGCGGCTCTTTCTGGTGGTCAGCGGGGTCTGGTTCTTCCGTGTCGGGCTGATGTTCTGGCTGGTCGTCAACCAGGGGCCGGTGGGCTTTGATCCGGAGACCTTCACGGGCCCCTTCCTGACGGCGCTGAGCTTTGGCCAGACGCTGCTGCCGCTGGCGCTGCTGCAGCTGGTGCTGAAGGCGCAGGCCAGTCCGCACCAGGGCTTCAAACGTGCCGCCGCGGCCGGCCTGGGCCTGGTGACGTTGGCCATGCTCATCGGCATCGCCATGGCAGCTGCCTTCATGTGGTGGCCGCGCTTGCACTGAGTGGCAGCGCCGCCCGCTTCGTATAGGCTCGCGCCCGTGACCGAGCCTTCCGTTTTCATCCATCGCCGCGGCCTGGCGCAGCTGTTCAACCGGCGCCGGCTGCGTGTCACGGCCATCGCCACCCTGCTGCTGGCGCTGCCCATGAGCCTGGGCTGGCAGGACGCGAAGTACAGCTTCTTCATGCGTGCCTTTCTGGTCGGCTTCAGCGCCATGCTGGCCTTTGGCCTGGCCGAACAATGGCCACGCCGGCTGCCGACGTGGCTGGCGCGCTGGGCCCTGCAGGTGGTGGCCGTGGCGCTGATCATTCCGCTGTGCACCTTCACGATTTATGTGCTGAGCACCAAGGTCGGCGCGCCCATGTTCTGGCACGACGGCGACCGCCGCAGCGGCTACATGCTGCTGACCATCCTGCCCTTGCTGGTGGCGCCCTGGATCGCGTTGACGGCCCTGGTGCGCCAGCGCGAGGCCTGGGCGCGCGAGCAGGCGCTGGCCTTTGAGCTGGAGCGCAGCGAGCTGGCGCGCCAGGCGTTGGACGCGCGGATGCGCCTGCTCAGCGCGCAGGTGCAGCCGCACTTCCTGTTCAACACGCTGGCCAATGTGCATGCGCTGGTGGAGACCGGCTCGCCCCACGCCGCCGCGGTGCTGGAGCAGCTGATCGAATACCTGCGGGCGGCCGTGCCGCGGCTCGATGAAAGCCAGAGCCTGCTGCGCCAGGAGCTGGAGCTGGTGCGTGCCTATCTCGGTTTGATGCAGATGCGCATGCCGGATCGGCTGCGCTACGAGGTGCAGGTCGAGCCCAGCTGCCTCAGCCTGCGCTGCCCGGCCATGACGGTGCTGACGCTGGTGGAGAATGCCGTCCGCCATGGTGTGGACCCGAGCGAAGTCGGCGGCGAGATCGAGGTCCGCGTCTGGCGCGAGGGGCGGCGCTGCCGTGTCAGGGTCAGCGACAGCGGTGTCGGCCTGCGTCAGGGCGGCGGCGGTCTGGGCACCGGGTTGGCGGGCTTGCGCGAGCGCCTGGCCCTGGTCTTTGCCGGCGACGCCAGCCTGCAGCTGCGCGAGCTGCAACCGCATGGGGTGTGTGCCGAACTCGACTTCCCGGCACAGGAGCAAACGGCTTGAATGCACAGACAGTGACGGCCCTGATTGCCGATGATGAACCGCTGCTGCGAGCGGTGCTGCGGCGGCGGCTGAGCGAGGCCTGGCCGAGCTTGCAGATCGTGGCCGAGGCGCGCAATGGCCGTGAGGCGATCGAGCAGGTCGAGGCCCTGCGGCCGGACATCTGCTTTCTGGACGTGCAAATGCCCGGCATTTCCGGCGTTGAGGCGGCGCGCCAGATCGGCCGGCGGGCGCATCTGGTCTTCGTCACCGCCTATGAGCAATATGCCTTGCAGGCTTTTGAGCACGGCGTGCTGGACTACATCGTCAAGCCGATCACCGCGAGCCGCTTGGCCGACACCGTGCAGCGCTTGCAAGAGCGGATGGAGAAGGCCCTGCCCATGGTCCATTCCGAGGCCCTGCTGCAGCAGCTCGCCGCCCAACTGGCGCGCGCCGGTGCGGCGACGCTGCCCAGCGTCGAGCCCTTGCGCTGGGTGCGGGCCATGGTGGGCGGCACGCTGAAGATGATTCCGGTGCAGGCCATCAGCCATCTGCGCGCCGATGCCAAGTACACGCTGGTGGCCTGGCAGGACGACGACGGCCAGCCGGCCGAGGCCCTGATTCGCCTGCCGCTGAAGGAGTTGCTGGCCCAGCTGGACCCGGCGCAGTTCGCACAGGTGCACCGTGCCGTCGTCGTCAATCTGGGCGCCGTCAAGGGCGTCACGCGCGGCGACAACGAGACGGCGGAGATCACGCTCAAGCATCGCCCGGAACGGCTGCCGGTCAGTCGCAGCTATCTGCATTTGTTCAAAGAGATGTAGCGAGCAAAGAACCGGCGATTGGTCCCCGCTGTGCGCAGATCGCCTGCCGGCGGCGTGCAGGCGCAAGGCCGGTGCTAGTCTTGCCGCGTGAATACCCAAGCCGCCCTGCCGCTGCGACACCTGCTGCTCGCGCTCGCCGTTGTTGCCATCTGGGGCAGCAATTTCGTCGTTATTCGTCTCGGCCTCAACGCGTTTCCGCCGCTGCTGTTCGCGGCCTTGCGCTTCGCCTTCGCGGTGCTGCCGGCGGTCTTCTTTGTGGCCAGGCCGGCCACGCCCTGGCGCAATCTGGCGGCCTATGGGGCGTTCATCGGCGTTGGCCAGTTCGGCCTCTTGTACCTGGCCATGCGCGGACAGATCTCGCCGGGCCTGGCCTCGCTGGTGATACAGACGCAGGTCTTCTTCACGCTGATGCTGGCAATGCGCATTCGGCGCGAGGCGGTGCAGCCCTATCAATGGCTGGCCCTCTTGCTGGCGGCCTCGGGCATCGCCGTGATTGCCGCGCACATCGACGCCAGCAGCACCGTGCTGGGCCTGGCCATGGTCTTGCTGGCAGCCTTCAGCTGGGCCTGCGGCAATCTCGTCGGCAAGAACGCCGGCGCGGTGAATATGCTGGCCTATGTGGTGTGGAGCAGTGTGTTCGCGGTGCCGCCGCTCTTGCTGCTGTCGCTGCTGGTCGAGGGGCCGGACGCGATCTGGGCCGGGCTCAGCCAGGCCGGCATGGGCGCCTGGGCGGCGGTGCTGTGGCAGTCGATCGGCAACACGCTGTTCGGCTATGGCGTCTGGAGCTGGCTGCTGCAGCGCCATCCGGCCGCGCAGATCGTGCCGATGGCGCTGCTGGTGCCGGTGTTTGGCATGAGCACGGCGGCCTGGTACCTGGGCGAGGCACTGCCGCCGTGGAAACTGATCGCTGCGGGGCTGGTGATCAGCGGGCTGGCCCTCAACGTGTTGTGGCCCTTGCGGCGGCGCCGCTGAGTGGCTGGCCAGGCGCCGCTGGCTGCCGGGCGGTGGCGCGCTTATGCTCGGACCATGCGTGCGCTGATCGTCCTTCTCATCGCAGTTCTGATCACCGGCCAGGCGAGCTCGCCGATGGCGGCCGACACCTTGCCGCGGCAGAACCTGGTGGTGGAGATTCGCTGGGTCGAGAGCCGGCTCAGCGGCGCCGCCCTGGATGCCGCCCGCGATGGCAGCACGGTGATCGGCACGGCCGGTTCGCTGTCACCGCGCGGTCTGCAGACCATGGGCACGACCAGCAGCGCCGCGGCCGGCGTGCAGATGCTGCCGCGCCTGCTGGTGCTCAATGGCCGCCCGGCCACGGTGGTCCTGGGTGAGGCGCGGCCGCTGGAGTTGTTCGACTACGCGCTGCAGCTGGGCGCGGCCAGCGCGGTGACGGGCGGTGCGGGTGGCGGCGCCCGGCTGCTGGTGACGCCGCGAGCGCCCACCGCAGCGCCGGTGCGCAGCCTCAGCGTGCAGCCGCGCTGGCCGGGGGGCCGCGAGGCGGTGGAACTCAGCTACAGCGTGCCGGATGAGGGCCAGGGTACGGGTGCTTGGCAGGGCACGGTGCTGGTGGCGCTGGGGCAGTGGATCAGTGTGGCGCGCAGCGGTGCTGGCGCACAGGCCAGTGAGCCCGGCGTGCTGCGCAGCGGGGCGGCCGAGGCGCATATGCAGCGCGAGTTGCAGCTGCGCGTGCAGCTGGCACCCTGAGCTTGAGCAAGTCTTGATGATTGGTATTCGATTGGCATCTTTTATGCGCTAGCCTTGAGGCTTGGCATCGGAGAGTCAACGCGTGAAGTTTCAGCAAACCCTGGCCGCATTGCTGGCCACCCTCGCCCTGGTGCAACCGGGCACGGCAGCGCCAACGGGCGCCGCGGACCAACAAGCCCTGCCGCTGTTCGGCGCCGGCGCGCGCGATTTCGAGCGAGCCGGTGGCAAGGTCGTCGGCGTTTATGTCGCCAACTGGGCGCCGGTGGACAAGGTCGAGGCCCTGCCCAGTGGCAGCGTGACTCACATCCTTTACGCCTTTGTGCGCGCCTGCGGGCCGGGCCAGCTGGCCAAGGACGCGCCCAAATGCGTGGGCAAGCAGGACTTTCAACTGGGCAGCGGCCCGGTCGACCAACGCTTTGACGCCGCGTTTGCCAAGCTGAAGGCGCGTGCGCCGCATGTCAGCGTGCTGGCCTCGGTGGGCGGCTGGGGCGGCTCCGATCCCTTCTTCCATTTCGCCAACGATCCGGCGCGGCGTGCCGTGTTCGCTGCGTCCGCCGCCCAGTTCCTGCGCGAGCATCCGGCCTTTGACGGCATTGACATCGACTGGGAACATCCCGGCGGCAACGGTGCCGCCAACGGGGTGCAACTGGGCTCGCCGGCCGATGGCCAGGGCTATGCCGATCTGATGATAGAGCTGCGGCGAACACTGGACGCGCTGACGGCCGAGACGGGCCGGCTCTACCAGCTGACGACGGCTGTCAACCCGATCGCCCTGATCGCCAAACGGATCAACTTCCAGGCCGCGGCGCCGGCGCTGGATCTGATCTTCATGATGAGCTACGACTTCTATGGTGGCTGGTCGCCCACGGTCGGCCATCACAGCACGCTGGCCGCCTCGGCCACCGGTGCCGACGACAACCTGCAGCAGGCCGTGGCCAATCTGCGTGCGGCCGGTGTGCCGGCTAGCAAGTTGGTCGCCGGCGTTGCGATGTATGGCCGCGGCTTTGCTGGTGCTTCGTCCGCACAGACTGGGGCGAGCAAGACGGGCGCCTTCCCCGGCGCCGATGGTTCACTGGGCTACAAGGAAATCGCGGCCCGCTACCTGGACCGGCGGGGTCAGGCCTTGCATGGCTACCAGACGCAGCTCGATGCCCAGACCCAGGCCTGGAGCCTGTTCCACCCCAAGCTCAAGCTCTATATCGGCTACGACGACCCACGCGCCGTCATCGCCAAGGGGCGCTATGCGCGCGAGGCTGGCCTGGCCGGCCTGTTCGCCTGGGAATGGAGCCAGGACAATGGCGATCTGCTCAACGCGATGAACCTCGGCGTCGGCAATCTGCCGCTGCCACGATGACGGCGGCCTGAGGTCGGCCCCAGCCTTGCCTAATGGCAACGATCAACACCTGCGGGGCTGCCGCTGGCTTGATATGGCGCAAGCCGTGCTGCAACCACAGCGCTCACCATCGGCTGATCTTCACTGCAAGGATCTGCCTTGGGCAAGCGAATTCTCATCATCCAGGGCCACCCTGACGGCAGCACCCCGCATCTCTGCCATGCCTTGGCGCGAGCCTATGTCGATGGCGCTGAACGTGGCGGCCATCAGGTCCGCGCCCTCGATGTGGCGGCGCTGGACTTTCCGCTGCTGCGCTCGCAGCAGGACTGGGAGCACGGCTCGCTGCCGGCCGGCTTGATCGAGTCGCAGCAGGCGCTGGCCTGGTGCGAGCATCTGCTGCTGGTCTTTCCACTCTGGCTGGGTGAAATGCCTGCGCTGCTGAAGGCCTGGCTGGAGCAGGTGGCACGGCCGGGTTTTGCCTTCAAGGCCGAAGGCGCGAATCCCTTTGCCCAGAAGGGCTTGAGCGGTCGCTCGGCGCGCATCGTCGTCACCATGGGCATGCCGGCCCTGGTCTATCGCTTCTTCTACCGCGCCCACAGCTTGCGCTCGTTGGAGCGCAACATCCTCGGCTTTGTCGGCATCGCGCCGATTCAGGAGACCTTGATCGGCATGGTCGAGCAGCTCGGCCCCACCGGCGCTGAAAAGCAGTTCAAGCGCCTGCGCCAGCTCGGTCAGCGTGGCGTCTGAGTGACTCAGCGCAGGCCGTAGCGATTGCGGATTTCGCGCAGCACACCGCGTTCTTCCAACAGCAGCACGGCGGCATTGAGGCTGCGCCAGTCGGCCTCACTGATCGATTTCCTGCTCAGCATCAGATGCACCGGCTCGCGCGCCGGCGTGTAGCCGAGTTCGACCAGGTTCAGGCCGCGCTGCCTGGCTTCATAGAGCGTGGCTATGCGATCGCTCATCAGCACATCGCCGCGTCGCGCTGCCAGCATGCTCAGGCCTTGGCGCAGGTTCTCGAAGTGCGAGACCCGGTGGGCTGCGCGCAGCCTTGGCAGCTGGGTTTCGTAGTCGGCACCAAACCAGCCCAGGTTCAGGCTCAAAAGGGTGGCCTGCTTGTCGATCAGCTCGCCCAGGCTCTTGATGTCGCGCAGTGCGGCGGCCTTGTCGGCCAGCACGAACAGCGAGGTGGTCTCCTGGCGGTAGGGCGCGGTGAACCAGGCAATGCGCTGGCGCTCTTCGGTCAGGCTGGCTGCCAGCAGGATGTCCAGATCACCCTTCAGAAACATGGCATAGCGGCGCTTGCGCGGCAGGTCGTTCAGCACTTCCAGCGTGCAGCCGGCCTGGCTGACGATGGCGCGCAGCAGCTCGACCTCGACGCCGCCATACTCGCCATCGGCCTGGCGGGCAATGAAGGGCGGCATATGGCCGAAGACCACGCGCAGCGGATGCTCGCAGGCCTGCACCCAGGGCGTGGCGAGCAGGGCTGCGCCCAGCATCAGCGAACGGATCGCCGTGCCTGCCCGTCGACCTGTCCGCTGCCTTGGCACCAGCATTCATCCACTCGCATATGCACTACAGCGGTCAGTGTATCGAGCGGCCTCAGCGGGAATCGTGACTTCGTTCACGGCAACGCGGGCGCCTGCAGACCAGACTCATGCCCCGCGCCGGCTCAGCCAACGTCGCCAGTTGATACGCGCAAAGAGCCAGACTGCCAGCAACAGCAGCGATTGCGTGAGCAGGAAGTACAGGCCGGTCCAGCCCTGGCTCAGCTGCAGCTCGACATGGCGAGCGGCCAAGGCGCCACCGGCCAGAGCCACCGTGTAGCTGACCCAGCGGCCGATGAAAAAGGGCAGGGCCAGCCGCGGCAGCGGCGCGCCGGTCAGGCCATAGGCCAGGAACAGCACATTGGAGGGCAGGGGGCTGAAGGCAAAGAGCAGAAAGGCCAGCATGCTGGTGTGGCGGCGGCGTTCCAGCAGTTCGGCGACGGCGGCCAGGCTGTCGCGCATCTGCGCGCTGACCCAGCGGCTGTTGGCCACGCGCTGGGCGCCACGCGCCAGCACCACACGCCCAGCGGTCGCGGCACAGGCCGCCAGCAGCGCCACCTGCCAGGGCGATTGTTCCTGGTGCTGAAAACCGAAGAAGCCCAGCAGCATCCAGGTCGGTGGCGCAAAGGCGGGCAGCACATTCAACGTGAAGACGGCCAGGAATAGCAGGGTCAGGGTGAGCATGGCTCGATTGTCGCTGCCCGCCACGCCAGGGCCGTGTCGCGGTACACCTTGGTCTGGCCGGCAGCTGCCGCGCAATAGTGCACACCGGCCGCAGCGCCGCGCGGGCGGAGTGCACGCGACCAGTCCCGGCTTCAGCTACCGTGTATGGCGAAGCCGCTGGCGCAAAAAAGGGCCCCCTATGTCTCGCAAGGTGTTGATCGTCGAGGACCAGCCTGAGCTGCGTGCGCTGCTGCGCATGACGCTGGAAGACGAGGCCTTTGAGTTGGTCGAGGCCGCCGACGCCGAGGCGGCTTGGGCAGAGGTGCAACAGCAGGGCCCCGATATCGTGCTGCTGGACATCATGATGCCCGGCGCCTTCGATGGCCTGGAGCTGTGCCGGCGCATCAAGGCCGACGCGCGACTGCAGCGCTGCAAGGTGGTGCTGGTCAGCGCCCGCGGCCATCGCCACGATCTGGAGATCGGCCGGCAGGTCGGTGCCGACGACTATCTGATCAAGCCTTTCAGCCCGCAGCGTCTGCTGGAGGTGATGCACGGCCTGCTCAGCGTCAGCGCAACTTGATGTGCGCTGGTAACCCCCGGCCACTACGATGGCGGGCATGAAGCTCGCATTGATCGCCCACGACGGCAAGAAGACGGCCATGGTCGCCCTGGCGGCCGAATTCCTGCCGCTGCTGCAACGCTGCCAGCTGATGGCCACCGGTACGACCGGCGGGCGGCTGCAGCGCGAGTTGGGGCTGCAGGTCGAATGCCTGCTGTCCGGGCCGCTCGGCGGGGATCTGCAGATCGGCGCCCGGCTGGCCGTTGGCGAGGTTGACGCGGTGATTTTTCTGCGCGACCCGATGACGCCGCAGCCGCATGAACCCGATATCAATGCCCTGGTGCGCGCCTGCGACGTCCATGACGTGCCCTGCGCCACCAATGTCTCCGGCGCGCGGCTGATGCTGAGAGCCTGGTCGGAGCCTGGCGCGGTCTGAGCTGAGGCTGTTCCGCGGGCCTGGCCGTTCAAATCGGCCAGCTGGCCTCGATGCGCAGGCCGCCGCCGGGGTTGTGCAGCGCGCGGATGCTGCCGCCCAGGTGCTCGACCACTGCGGCCCGCACGATGCTCAGGCCCAGTCCGGCGGCGTGTCGGGTGCCGGCGTCCAGGCGGCGCGCCTCGTCGTCAAACAGCTGTGCCAGCAGGGTGCTGGCGACGCCGCGCCCGCGGTCGCTGACGATCAGGTGCAAACGGCCCTCGTGCAAGCGCGCCTGCACGCGGGCGACGCCGGCCTGGCCTGCCGGGTAGGCGTGGCGCTCGATGTTCTGCAGCAGCTGCAACAGCAGCTCGGCCAGCACGTCGCTGCGCAAGGTCAGCGTCAGTGCCGCATCGAGCTCCAGCCGCAGGGCGCTGCCCGGCGTGATGGCGCGCCGCCAGACGGCCTCGACCAGCGCGGCCAGGTCGACCGCCTCGGTCGCGCCGCCAAGCGGGGGCGTTTCCAGGTGGCGGTAGGCGCCCAGCAGATGCAAGGCTTGCTCCAGGGCGGCCAGCGCCGTCGCGGTGTCTTGTTCGCAGCGCTGCAGGGTCTGGTTGAGCCGGCTGCGCGAGGCGCTGCCGCTGTCGATCTGCTGCAGCATCAGCTCGCCCTGGGCGAGGCTGCGCGTCAGCGCTTCCAGGCCGTTCTGCAGCGGCGCGGCCAGCTCATGCGCCAGGCCCGCGAGCAGATTGCCCAGGCTGGCGAACTTGATGCTCTCGACCAGCTCGGCTTGCAACTCGCGCTGCAGGCCCAGCGCTTGCTCCAGCGCCTCATTGCGGCTCTGCAGCTCGCGGGCCTGTGCGCGACCGCGCTCGCTCTGGGCCTGGATATGGGCCAGTTCCAGCCTGGCGCGCAGCTGGGTCTGGGCCTGCTGCGTGGCATTGCTGGCCATGGCCTCCAGCGCTGCCTGCCCTTGCCGGCTGGCGGCCAGCGCCTGCACCGGCTCGCCGGCGGCGAGCAGCCAATCGGCCATCTGCTCGCAGCGGCGCGCCAGATCGGCCGGGGCGATATGGAAGGCGCGTTCGGCCAGCGCGGCGCGGCAGTCCTCGGCCGCCGCCCGGAACTGGCCGCGTGCGGCCAGGCAGCAGGCACGGCCATGGCGCACGATGGAATGGGCGGCCGACAAGCCGCTGGGATCGGCACGGTCGGCCAGCAGCTGACCCTGCGCCAGCGCCTGCTCGGCGGCCGCCACATCGCCTTGCTCCAGGGCGACGTCGATCATGCCCGTGTTCAGATTGGCGGCCTCGGACCAGCGCCGCTGCGCCATGCACATCTGCACGCCCTCATGCAGTGCGGCCAGCCGGGCTGGCTGATCGTCGAGCGCGCGGTAGGCCGTGGACATGCCGGCATAGGCCTGCACCCAGGGGCCATGGTGGCCGCAGGCCTTGAACAGCTTGATCGCGTCGGCATAGGACGCCGCGGCGCGGCGCGGGTCAAGCTGGCGCGCGGCCAGCAAGCCGAGCGCGAAGACAGCGGCCGCGCGGCCCAAGGCGTCGTCACGCTGTTCGGCGGCCAGCAGCGCGCGCTCCACCAGTGGCACGGCCCGCTCGATGCGCTGCTGAAAGACCTCGACCCGCGCCTGCATGCACAGCAGCTGGGGCAGCAGCTCGGGCGCCACACCGGCCTCGCAGCAGGCCAGCGCGGGCGTGGCAATCGCGGTGAGCGCGCCGATATTGCGCAGCTCGACGGCCAGATCAAAGATCAGCAGGGCCAGGCGCAGCTGGGCCGCGCCGGGCGGCTGAGCCAGCCCCGCCTCAAAGCGCTGCAAGGCCTGCGGCAGCAGCGCAGTGGCCTCGCTCGGTTCGGCGGCATAGCGTTTCAGTTGCGCGTCCAGCCATTGCTCCAATTCAGCGCTGAAGCTGCCAGCGGCCAGACTCATTGCTGGAGGTCCAGTGGCTGTGCCCGGCGTTCAGGGCTGAGCGGGGCTGGCGCAGGCCATTCGATCTCGAAGCAGGCACCCGCGCCGGGCAGGCTGCGTGCCCGCAGCTTGCCGCCCAGCCGCTGGCTGACGGCGGCATGCGCGACAAACAGGCCGAGGCCGCTGCGGCCCTGGCCGAACTGCGTCGACACATAGGGCTCGAACACCCGGGGCAGCAGCTCGGTCGGGATGCCACGCCCCTCGTCGGCCACGCTGAGCCGCACCCAAGCGCCGGCCATGCCCGCCTGCACGCGCACCCGGCCGGGCTGGCCCGGGCCGTAGGCGTGGCGTTCGGCATTCTGAAACAGCTGCAGCAGCACTTCGCTGAGCAGCTGCGCAAGCACCGGCAAGCGCAGATCGGCCGCCAGCTCCAGCTGCAGCGGGCTGCCGGGTGTGATGCTGCGCTCCCAGGCCTCGCGGATCAGGGTGTCCAGATCGCAGTCCTGCGCCTCCTGGGCCGCACCCAGCTCGACCACCGGATAGCTGGCCACCAGGGCCTGGGCGCGTTGCAGATTGCGCTGCGCCAACGCGCCGCCTTGCAGGCTGGTGTGCAGCGCGTTCAGCAGCCGCGAGCGCGACACCGCACTGCCCGCGAGCTCGGCGCGCATTCCACGCAGCTGATCGGCCGCGGTGCTGAGCGAGGTTAGTGCCGAGCCCAGCGGCGTGTTCAGTTCGTGGGCCACGCCGGCCAGCAAGGTGCCCAGGCTGGCCAGCTTGCTGTGCTCGACCAGCTCGGCCTGCAGGCGGCGCTGCTGCTGCAGTGCGCGCTGCAGGGCCTGGTGTTTGGCATCCAGCTCCAGGGCATGCTGTTCGCTTTGCTCGCGGGCCTGCTGGGCGTGATCCAGCTCCAGGTGCTCCTGCAGCAGCGTCAACTCGCGTTGCTGTGTGCTCTGCAGCAGTGCCATGCGCAGCTGGTGGGCGCGGCGCGAGCTCTGCAAGGCCTGCGCCGGATCCGGCCCGATGGCCTGCAGATCGGCCAGCTGCTGCAGGCGGCGTACCTGCTCCGGTTGGCCCAGCAGCGGTTCGGCCAGCGCCAGCGTGCTGGCAATCAGCTCAGCGGCCTCGACGCTGCGCCCCCGCGCCGCCAGGCAGTTCGCCCGGCTCAGCTGCATCATCACCTGAGCCAGCGATTGCGGGGCGGTGCTGGCGCGATCGGCCATGAGCTGGCATTGCTGCAGCGCCTGTTCAGCGGCGTCGAGGTCGCCGGCTTCCAGCGCCATGTCGATCAGGCCGGTGACCAGATTGGCGGCTTCGCCCCAATGCCCATGTTCGCCGTTGATGGCGATGCCTTCGAGCAAGACCTGGCGGCGGCGGGCCTGGTCGCCGCGATCACGGTGGGCGCAGGCCAGGGTGGCGTAGATGCGGGCCCACGACGTCGGTGGCTTTATTGGCTTGAGCAGGGCCAGCACCTGTTCGCCGTGGCGGATGGCCTCGGCCAGCTCGTCCCGGCGCAGCGCAATCGCGGCCCGAGCGATCGCGCAGTTCGCCAAGTCCAGCGGGTCCTGGCTCTCCTGGGCCAGTTGCTCGGCCCGCTCCAGCAGCGGCAGGGCCAGGGCGATGCGCTGGGCGCCGATCAGGTAGCGAGCCCGGGCGGTCAAGGCGGCGCCGAGCAGGGCGGGCGCTGCGCCGGCTTCGCACCAGGCCAGGGTCTGGCTGGTGATGGTCTCGGCACGGCTGCCATCGCGGATCTCGTTCGTCAGATCAAAGGCAAACAGGCCAAGCTCGACACCCGGCGCGCAGGGCGGCAGTGCCTGCAACTGCTCCAGGCCCAGCCAGGCCTGCGCCAGCAAGGCCTCGGCGCAGCTCGGTTCCTGCGCATAGCGCTGGCGCAGGACGGCCAACCATGCAGGCAGTTGGCTCAGGTCTTGCGGGGGCGCGTACTCGCTGCTCATGCGGCACTCCGATGCCGTCACATTCTGACGGCAAAGCGGGCGTGCAGATAGAGGGCGGGCCTGCGCACGACCCCCTCAGCGGCTGTGCCGGTTCTTGGGGCGCCCTCGGTCGCCGCGTTGCTCAGGCTTTGAGCTGGCGGCGCAGGAACTCAACGCTGCGCTGCCAGGCCAGTTCGGCGGCAGCGGCGTCAAAGACCTCGGGCCGGCTGCTGTTGAAGAAGGCGTGATCGGCTTGGTAATGGTGAAACTCGGGCTGCTGGCCATGGCTGCGCAGCGCCTGCTCCAGCGCCGCGGCGGCGGCCGGCGTGCACCAGTCGTCGCGGCTGGCGAAATGGCCTTGCAGCGGGATGCGCAGCTGGGCCGGATCGGCGACGCTGGCGGGCGGAATGCCGTAGAAGCAGACGCCGGCGGCCAGGCCCGGCAGATGCACGGCGGCGGCAATCGTCAGTGCACCGCCCATGCAAAAGCCCAGCACGGCAACCGCCTTGCACTGCTGCTGCAACAGCGTCTGCGCGGCGCGCAGGTCCTGCTGCACGGCAGCGGCGAAGTCCAGGCCATTCATCAGGTGGCTGGCTTCGTCGGCGTTGCCGGCCACGCGCCCCTGGTAGAGATCGGGCGCAAGCGTGGTGAAGCCGGCGGCGGCAAAGCGGTCGACCAGCGCCTTGATGTGATCGTTCAGCCCCCACCATTCCTGAATGAGGATCAGGCCCGGCGCGCCGGCCTGGGCCTCGGCCAGATAGCCGCGGCTCGTGCCGCCATCGGGGTGCTGCAGGTCAATCAGGTGTCCCATCGTGTCTCCATGTTGTTGCGTCGCCTATCATGCCCTGACAAGTAGAAGAGGTGGAGCAGGGATGGAGACACGATCACTGTGGCGCCGTATCGGCGTGCAGATTGCGGCGCTGGCCGCCATGCTGATCTTGTGGAGCTGCCAGCACCCGCCGAGCGAGTTCTGGGCCAGCAGCCGCGTTCGACTCGGCCTGGCCAGCCTGCAAGGCGACTTGCGAACCGATGTCAGCACCGAACCGTTCACGATTGAGCTGGGCAATTGGCTGAGCGATGGCTGGGTGCTGAAGACCCGCATGCGGGCACAGGCGCAAGTCGTCAACGGGCGCTTGGAAGTCCAGCTTCGGCAGCTGCAGATAGAGCCGAGCGGCCCCTGCGGCGACCTCAAGGACAGTTGCGATCTAGAGGGTTTGCAGTTGCTGCTGACACGTGAAAACGGCGCGAACTTCACAACCCTGGCTGAAACGGAGACGCTGCCGATCACTGCGCGGCTGCGCGAGGACCGCCATTGGCGCTGGCGCGATGCGGAGGCGCCGACGCTCGTCATGCAGCTGCCCGAGTCGCTGCAGTTGCGCGCGGTGCGGCTGCGCCTGTCCTTGCAAAGCAGCGGCCCGAGCTGGGTGCACCCCGGCGATGGCCCCTATCTGGCCTTGCACCGGGCGCTGGCGCGGGCGCAGGGCGCGGCCGATCCCTGCCTGGCGCTCACCGACGCTGCAGATGCGCTGCGGGCCGGCTGTGATCAGCGTGTGATGGCGCTCCTGCGCGCCGAAGGCTCCGCGCTATCGCGGTGGTGGCGGAGCTTGCGTCCCCATTGGGAGGGATCTCTGGACGATCTGTTGCTGCAGGCGCTCGAGCTGCAGAACCGCCCGCTGGTCCGCTCGCTGCTTGAGGCCGGCGCCAGCGCCCAGGCCCAGCACCCCGACAATGCCAGCTACACCGCCATCGGTGTGGCCGCCGAGGCCAATGACACGGAGTTGCTGGCCTTGCTGGTGCGCGCCGGCGCGCGGCCGGATGAGCATCGGCAGAGTCCGGCCGGGCTGACCTTCACGCCGCTGACCCAGGCGCTGCGCCATGACGGGGCCGAAGCGGTGGCCTGGCTGCTCGCGCATGGCGCCAGTCTCGAGCTGGGCGACAAGCAGGGCTGGACGACGATGCATGTCGCGGCCTATCAGAGCGCGGTGCGCTCCCTGCCCTTGCTGGCGCGGGCGGGCGGCGATGTCAATGAGCGAACGACGGCCTACCGCGGTCAGACCGTGCTGCAGACCGCGCTGCAGTTCGCCGACGTTGACCTGATACGCGGCTTGTTGGAGGCCGGCGCCAGCCGTCATGCGCGCGACGACAACGGCAAGAACGGCTGCGACTGGGCGCGCGAGTTTCGCCGCGGTGCTGAGATCGAGCAGCTGGTCTGCGGCGCTCACTGAGCGGCGCTGGGCCTAGCCGAGCAGTTCGATCAACTCACGTGTGAAGTCCAGCGCCTCTTCCGGGCTGGCGAAGTAGTACTCGCCGCCAAGGTCCGCCACATCGCCATCGGGCCCCACATGGACCACCGCCCAGCCCTCGGCACCGCCGCCGATGGCGCAGACGCCGAAGCTGCCGGGCGCCAGCTCCTTGGCCGAGCCTGAGTTGATGAAGATGTCCTTGCCCTGATGGGCGTAATAGCGTTTCACGACGAGAATCCCCGGGTTGCGGTGCGCATTGTCGCGTGCCGGTCTGCATGAGGAGGAAACGCAGCATGAAAGCCATCTGGAAAGGCGCCGTGATCGCCGAGAGCGAGGACACCGTGGTGCTCGACGGCAACCACTACTTCCCGGCCGAATCGCTGAAGCGCGAATTCACCAGCTTCAGCAACCACCGCAGCAGCAGCGAGAAGGGCCAGGCGCATTACCTCAGCCTGTTCGTCAACGGCGAGCTGAACCCCGACGCCGTCTGGTTCTACCCCGAGCCCAGCGAGGCGGCGGCGCAGATCAAGGGCCGCTATGCGTTCTGGAAGGGCGTCGAAATCGTCGACTGAAACCGTTGATTGAAACCGTTGACTGAACCGCTGCGGTTCAGCCGGGCCGCTGGCCACGCGGCCACAGCGCCCACAGCCGCAGCGCCTGCTTCATCCGCCCGGCCTGCGCCTCGGCCTCGGCGCCCCAGCCCCAGAAGTAGTCGGCCCGCACCGCGCCGGTGATGGCACCGCCGGTGTCCTGGGCCATCACCAGTCGCTGCAGCGGCGTGTTGCTGAGCGGCTCGGTGGCGTCCAGCCAGACCGGCGTGCCATAGGGCAGGCTGGCGCGGTCGACGGCGATCGAGCGGCCCGGCGTCAGTGCCACGCCCTGGGCGCCGCGCGGGCCGAGCTTGGGATCGGGCAGGGGTTCTTCGCGGAAGAACACATAGCGCGGATTGGCGGCCAGCATCTCGCCGAGGCGCTGTGGATTGCGTCGCGCCCAGTCGCGTATGGCCGGCCAGGAGGCGTCGCCGCCACGCAGTTCGCCGCGCTCCAGCAGCCAGCGGCCGACCGATTGATAGGGCTGCTCGTTGTGGCCACCAAAGGCCAGGCGCAGCAGGCGCTGGCGGCCATCCGGCTCCTGCATCAGCACCCGGCCCGAGCCCTGGATGTGCAGCACCAGCAGGTCCAGCGCATCGTCAACATAGCCGAACTCCCAGGGCTTGAGCCGCGTGCGCACCATGGCATCGCCGTCGATCTGGGCGCGGGTGAAATAGGGCCGGCGCTGCGCCAGCTCTGGCGGCGGCGCATGCAGCGGGATGCGGTAGGCGCCGCCAGGCCGGCGCTGCGCCTGCAGCTGTGGCTCGAAGTAACCGGTCAGCAGACCCAGGGCCTGGCCGTCCAGGCTTTCGATGCGATAGGGCTGCAGATGGCGCATCAGCCAGGCATGGGCCTCCAGGTCGTCGCCGGGCGACTCCAGCGCGGCGCGGGCACAGGTCTCGGCCCAGCCGGGCGCCGGCTTGCCGCAGGAACGCAGCAGCGCCGGCCAGAGTTCGCTGGCACGGTCGCTGCCCCAGCCGGGCAGCTCGTTCCAGTCGGCACTCACCCAGCGCGAGCGTTCGCGTTGCAGCACCTGGCGTGGTGACGGCGGTAGCGGCGCGGGCGTGGCCGGCAACTCACCGGTGATCACCGGCGGCGTGACAGTTGCTGGCGTTGGGGCCGGCAGCCGCGCCGTGCCGCAGCCGGCCAGCAGTCCTAGAATCGCGACCGCTGCCAGCCCGGTGCTTCGGATGGAGCTGGAGCGGCAGCCAGGCAGGCGAATAGAAAGGGTCGACAACAACATGGGCGTGATTGTGCTGGAGGCCTTGGCCGCCTTGGGGCTGCTGCTCTTCATCGTCTGGTGGACGATGTTCTCGGGCCGCAAAGGCGGCGAGCGGCGCGAGGACCAGCCCGCGCCACCGCCGCCGGCGGACGACGAGCCCAAGCGCTAAGGAAGGTCTGCATCAGTCGGCGTGGGCCGTGGTTGAGAGAAAAGGGGCGGCCACGTAGGCGCGCTGCGAAGGTCGGGCTGGTGGCCCGACAGCCGAGCAGCGCAACGC
>NZ_JAVXZY010000004.1:0-204916 GCF_032337115.1 Roseateles aquae | reverse complement strand
CCCCCACGCCCGTGGGGGCCCCTTTTCTCTCAACCCGCAGGGCAAGCACCAGCCAAGTCCTGCCGGCGTTGCGAGACTTGCGCAGGCCACCAGCCTGAGCTGCGTCTCGCGCCTAGGCAGGCCTGGGCTGGTGTTTGCCGCGGCCCACGCCGACTGATGCAGACCTTCCCAAATCAGCGCGGCGGCAGCAGAAAGCTGCGAGGTGCCTGCAGCAAGCGCTGCCACAGCGCCCGGCGCAGCCGCGCCTGGTCGGCCACCTGGATGCCGCGCGAGCGCAGCGCCACGCGCAGCGCGAGGTAGAAGCTGACGCCCAGATTCAGCGCCCCGGTCAGCGCGATGCCGGCCACGCAGGCCCAGAAGGCCGCCGTGCCCATAACGCCGAAACCCAGCGCGCCAACGGCGGCGGCCAACTGACCGGTCGACAGCGTCACATGGCGCACTTCCAAGGGCAGGCCGAAGAACAGCAGCAGCGCGGGCAGCAGGCCCAGCATCATGCCCAGGCTGATATTGGCGGCCAGGCCTGAGATATTGCCGCGCCACCAGGCCGCCCAGCGTTGCGCCCGCGCCGCGCCGAGGCGGCCGACGATGCCCGGGTTCCAGGCAATCGCACTGTCCAGCCGGTAGAACACAAACCAGTTCTCCACCCAGCCGGCAATCAGGCTGCTGGCAAACAGCAGCACGCCGGTGAAGGCGGCGAACAGCGGAGAAGGGCCGGCGATGCTGAGCGAGTGCAGCACATAGTGGGCCTCCTTCTCGCCGACCAGAGGTGCGCCGGCGATCAGCCAGGCCGCGCCTTGAGCGAGTAGCACCAGCGGCGCCACCAGGGCCAGGTTGCCGGCAATGCCGGCGATCTGCGAACGGATCAGATGCACGACCTCGTCGACAAAGCCCTGCAGCCCGGCCTCGTCGCTGATGTGGCCGAGCTTGTGCGCCATCGCCGGCGCAGTCATGGCCGGCTGCTTGGTTGCCACCGTCCAGTGCAGCAGCTGCACGATGACAAAGCTCAGCGCGTAGTTGGCGCCGGCCCAGAAGCCGCCCCAAAAGGCGGTCAGGCCGATCGCCATGATGGCGAACTTGGCCAGCGTGGTGCCGGCGATAATGGCGCCGCCGCCGGCCGCGCGCTGAAGCATGTCGCGGTACTCGTCGCGGTCGCGGGTGATGTAGTGCTCGCCGGTCTCGGCGCTGCGCTCGGCGATCTTGCGCGCCAGCAGCGAGTAGTGGCGCGCAAACAGGGTGCGCAGGCTGCGCCGCTCGTGGTTGACGCGCACCAGCGCCGCCGCCAGGCGCGAGAGTTCGCGCGCCGGTTGCGGGCTGACCAGGCAATCCAGCAGCGCTTCGATGCGCTGGCTGCGCGCGATCAGCTGCTCAACCTCGAACATCAGGTCCACCGACACCCCATAGGCCTCCAGATGCTCGGGCACGGTGGCGGCCGCTTGGCGGCAGCTCTGCAGCAGCGCGCGCAGGTATTGCAGGCTCTGGCGCAGCGCGGCATCGTCGCCGGCGGTCAGGGCATCGGTAAAGCGTTCGGCGGCTCGGGCCAGCTGCTCAAAGGGCTGCTGGGCCAGGAGCTCGGCGCTCATGCGCTGGCGCAAGGGGCCGGACAGGCCCGCCGCCCGCACCGCGCTGATCAGCACCGTCAGGCCCGAGAGCATGGGCGCGCGCCAGTCGCCACCGCCGCTGGTGGCCTCGCCCAGCAGGGCGGCCAAGCGGGTCAGCAGCTCGTCGTCGATGGCGGCCAGCCAGTGTTCGTCGCTGGCCGCGGGGAAGAGCTGGGCAAACAGCTCGCTGAGTTCGCGGGTATCGACGGTGCCGGGCAGCAGGTGCAGGCGCAGCCGGTGCAGGCACTCGCTCCACAGCGCCATCCGCGGCGCAAAGCCCACATCGGCGAACAGGCCGGTGGCCTGCATATCGCGCCAGATCGAGCCCAGCACGGCGGCGAAGGCGGCGCGATGCTCGGGGTGGCGGTCGAGCAGATTGAGCAGGTGCTTCAGGCGCAGCAGGGGCTGATGACCGCCGTCCTGCTCATCGTGCCGCAGCCATTCCAGCAGCCGGGCCAGCCAGAGATTGCGCGCCGCCAGCTCGGCCTTGGGATCGGCGGCGTTGAGCAGGGCGGTCAGGTCCCAGGCCGGTGTCACGGCATGGCTCATGGTGCTCAATGCAGGCTGGCGCTGTCGGCCAGCAGGAATTCGGGCACATCGGCATAGAAGACCTCGGCGGCCTCGGTGACGCAGAGATAGCGCCCCTTCATGCTGCCCTGCTTCGATTCGATCTGCGCCCAGGAGCTGTACTGGAACTTCTCACCCGGCTGCAGCAGCGGCTGATGGCCGACGACGGCCAGCCCGCGCACCTGCTGCACATGGCCCTTGGCATCGCTGATCTGCCACTCGCGCGCCACCAGCTGCGCCGCGATGTCGCCGCTGTTCTCGATGGTGATGGTGTAGCTGTAGGCGTAGACGCCCGTCGCCGCATCGGTTTGTTCTTCCAGCGCTTGCACCTGGACCGTGCAGCGGAATTGTGGGTGTGCCATGGCGGGCATTCTAGGATTGCAAGGCGCTCGGTGTTGTATCGATTGTGTGCGGCTATGCTGGCAGCATGGCTGAATCACAAACCCCCGCTGCTGCCGCGGCGCAAGACCTGACCCTGCATACCGGTGACGACGGCCTGGCCCGCTGCCGCTGGTGCGAGTCGCCCGGCTTTGCCGAGTACCGTCGATATCACGACGAGGAGTGGGGTTTTCCGGTGGCCGACGACATCCGGCTGTTCGAGAAGATCTGCCTGGAGGGTTTTCAGAGCGGTCTGTCCTGGCGCACCATCCTGGCCAAGCGGCCGGCCTTTCGCGCCGCCTTTGCCGGCTTTGATTTCCATCGTGTCGCCCGCTTTGGCGAGGCCGATGTCGAGCGGCTATTGCAGGACGCCGGCATCGTGCGCCACCGCGGCAAGATCGAGGCCGCCATCCACAACGCCAGCCGGGCGCTGGAACTGGTCGCCGAGCAGGGCTCGCTGGCCGCGTATTTCTGGCGCTATGAGGACACGGCCTGGACGGATCCGCACTGGCGCGCCGAGTCGGCGCTGTCGCAGGCGCTGTCCAAGGACTTGCGCAAGCGTGGCTGGAAGTTCGTTGGCCCGACCACCGTCTATGCCTTCATGCAGGCCATGGGCCTGGTCAACGACCATGCGCCCGGCTGTGCGCTGCGCGAGCGGGTGCGCGCGGCGCGCCAGGCCTTCACGCCACCGCGATGAACAGCGGCCGGGCCAGCCGGTGCAGCACGCCGTTGCTGGCGATGTGGTCGCTGCCTTGCTGCAGGGCCTGCCCACCCAGCTCATCGCAGAGCTGACCCAGCGCACTGAAACGCAGCGTCTGGCCGGCCGCGCTGCGCAGCTCGGCGCCCCAGGGCAGTTCGCATCTGGCCCAGGCGCCGGGCAGCAGATGGTGCAGCATCAGCTGGCTGAGGCGGTCGCGGTCGGCAAACAGCTGTTGGCGCGATAAACCCTGCCAGGCCGCCAGGCCGCTGAAATCCGCATTGCTGAAGGCCAGCAGCGTGAACGGGCCACTGCAACGCAGCAGCACGTCCAGCTCGCAGCGGCGCCAGGCCTCGGCCATCTCGGCCAGCGCCGGATCGCGCCCCAGCAGCTCGGCCAGCGTGGGCAGCTCGAGCGTGGCCGTGTGGGGCTGGCCTGGCGGGGTCAGGGGATCGGCGAGCGTCAGGGCGTTCATCAAGGCGTGCATCGGGCACCTCGCGGCGATAGTGAACTGCATTGACTGAAATGTGAACTGATAAGTTCACGAAGTCAACTGAAAAGTATTTACTGATACGAAAGAGTTCAATTTATGGATGCGCTGTCTACAATCGCGTCATGGCCAAACCCTCATTTCGCGAACAGGTGCTGCAGGCGCGTGAAGACGCCATCGTGGCTTCGGTCAACCGCCTGCTCGCCGAAAAAGGCTTCGATCTGATGACGGTGGACGAGGTGGTGGCCGATGTCGGCATCGCCAAGGCCAGCCTCTACAAGCATTTCGACTCCAAGGAAGCGCTGGCCGCCGCGGCGATGGTGCGGGTGCTGGATCGCGCGCTGGCCGAGTTGGCGCAGATTCGTGCGCAAGACCTGAGCCCCTTGGACAGCCTGAAGGCGGTGGCACGCTGGACGATGCGCCAGCAACTGGCCGGCGAAATGCCCTCGCTGCCGGCGCAGAACTCCAGCCTGCGCCAGGCGCTGATCAGCGACAAGGCCTATATGGACCGGCTGATGCAGCTCAGCGACGAGCTGGGTGCATGGATCACCGCCGCCTTGGCGCAAGGCAGCCTGCGCAGCGCGCTGCCGCCCGAGCTGGTGCTCTACACGCTGTTTGCCCGCGCCTGCGATCCCGTGCTGGGCATGCTGCGGCTGTCGGGGCAGTACAGCGATGAGCAAATCATCGAACTGCTGCTGCAGACCTGTTTCGACGGCCTGGCTCAGCCTGTGGCGAACGCCAAGCCACGGCGCTGAACTCAGGCCGGCCAGCGGCCTTTCGTAAGGCTCTCTGCGCATTAGCTGTTGATCAGCCAAAACAAACCACAGAGCCACAGAGCCACAGAGTCGCAGAGGAATTCACAGAGGGAACAATGGTTTGCTGCGCTTTTCTCTGTGCCTCCGTGCCTCTGTGCTTGCGTTTCAAGTGTCAGTTGCCGAGCTTCAACCAACGCGCAAAGAGCCTTTCGTAAAATCATGCTTTTCCCCTGCCGCCGCGCCGCCCCATGAGCACCCAATACCGCATCGCCCCCAGCCTGCTGTCCGCCGACTTTGCCCGTCTGGGCGAGGAGGTCCGCAATGTGCTGGCCGCCGGCGCCGACTGGATTCACTTCGACGTGATGGACAACCATTACGTGCCCAATCTGACCTTCGGCCCCATGGTCTGCGAGGCCTTGCGCAAGCATGCCGTCAAGCCCGACGGCACGCCGGCCGCCATCGATGTGCATCTGATGGTCGAGCCGGTCGACAGCCTGGCCGTCGCCTTTGCCAAGGCCGGCGCCGATCTGGTTAGCTTCCACCCGGAAGCGAGCAAGCATGTCGACCGCACGCTGCAGCTGATCAAGGCCGAGGGCAAGCAGGCCGGCCTGGTGTTCAACCCGGGCACGCCGCTGGACGTGCTGGAGTGGGTGATCGACAAGGTCGATCTGGTGCTGATCATGAGCGTCAACCCCGGCTTTGGCGGCCAGAGCTTCATCCCCAGCGCGCTGAAGAAGCTGGAACAGGCTCGCAAGATCATCGACGCCAGCGGCCGCGACATTCGCCTGGAGATCGATGGCGGCGTCAAGATCGACAACATCCGCCAGATCGCCGATGCCGGCGCCGACACCTTTGTGGCCGGTTCGGCCATCTTCGGCAAGCCGGACTACAAGGCGGTGATCGACGCGATGCGGGCCGAGTTGGCGCGTTGATCACGGGAACGCAGGAATAGACCACAGAGACATGGAGACACGGAGGAATACAGGGAGGTATGCCTGATTGATGGCGTTACTTCGCCACTCTTGTGCTCATTTCTGACGGCGCTGCTGTCAGCCGCAAGGGCGGCCAGCGCGTTGAGGCCAGATGCGCAGCGCTGACACCCCCTCATTCTTCCTGCCACGCCTGGCTGCACCTCTGGTGCTGCTGGGCGTTTTTCTGTCCGGACCGGCCCAGGCCTTTCGCTGCAACAGCTGGGTCATTGATCCGGGGCTGCGCAAGGCCGAGGTGCTGAACAAATGCGGGGCGCCGGCCACGCTGGACCAGCGCACCGAGTACCGGGTTCAGCGGCTGCGTGAAACCATCTGGGTGCGCCCCGAGAAGGGTGGGCCGCCGGTGCAGCAAAGCGTCGAGGTCGAGCGCCAGGTGCCGGTCGTGATCGAAGACTGGGTCTACAACTTCGGCCCCCAGCAGTTCATGCAGGCGCTGCGCTTTGAAAACGGCCTGCTGGTCGAAACCAAGGATCTCGGCTACGGCCAGTGAAGTCTCCCCCGGGCAAGACCTGCCCCCCGCTGTCATCGGCTTCTGATACCTTTCTGACTCCGCAGCCACCAGGGCGTGGTTGATGACAGGCGCGGCAGGGAGCAATTTTGGGAGTAGAGGCAGTTTCGCGGGCTGATCGCTTTGAGCTGGGCGACTGGTTGGTCGACCCAACCAGCAAGCGACTGGAGTGTGGCGATCAGCAGCGGCAGCTGGAGCCGCGCATCATCGACGTGCTGGTGGCGCTCTGCGCACAACCGGGTGAGGTGCTCAGCGCCGAGGAGCTGCTGGCGCGCTGCTGGCCCGAAGGTGAGCCGAGCGGTGACAATCCGGTGCACAAGGCCATCACCCTGCTGCGCAAGGCGCTGGGCGACAGCGCCACCGAACCCCGCTACATCGAGACGATACGCAAGCGCGGCTACCGCGTCATCGCACCGGTACGCGGCCAGGGCGGCCAGGCGCGCAGCGGGGCCTGGCAGGGCGGTTCGCCGTTTCGCGGCCTGCAGGCCTTTGATTGCGAACACGCCGCCGTCTTCTTTGGCCGCGAGCAGGCCACTGCCGAGCTACTGCGCTGCGCGGCTCTGCAATTGCAGCGTCAGCACGGCCTGGTGCTGGTGTTGGGCCCCAGCGGCTCGGGCAAGACCTCGCTGGTCAGCGCCGGGCTGGTGCCGGCCTTGCGGCGGGCAGCATTGGACGGTCGCTGGCGGCTCGTCAGCGACACGCAGCTGGATCTGGCCGACCTCGGCAGTGATCCGGCCGGCGAGGCCGCAGCTGACCAGGCGCCCTGTGCGTTCACCCTGGGGCTGGCCGCCGCCCTGCTTGATTGGGAAACAGCAGCGGGCGAGGCATTGCTGTGTGGCTTCAACGCCCATGATCTGGCCCGCGCACTGCGCGACACGCCGCAGACGGTGCTGGCCGAGCTGCGTGCCGCCTTGCAAGGCGAAGCTGGCACGGCAGCCAGCGAGCATGGCCTGGTGCTGCTTTTCGTGGACCGGCTCGAAGCGCTGTTTCGCTCGCCACTGGCTGAAGCGCAGCAACGCGAGGCGGCGCTGCGCCTGCTGCAGACACTGGCTGAAAGCGGCCTCGTCCTCGTGGTGGCGGCCTGCCGCAATGACTACTACCCGCAGCTGGCCGAGCACGCCTGGCTGATGCGCGACAAGGCGCAAGGCGGCCATCTCGATCTGGCGCCGCCTAGCGCGGCCGAGATCGCCCAGATGGTGCGCCTGCCGGCGCGTGCCGCCGGGCTGAGCTTCGGTGTCGATCCGGCGACGCATCAGCGCCTGGATGATCTGCTCTGCGATGCTGCGGCAGCCAGCCCCGATGCCCTGCCCCTGCTGCAGTACACGCTGGAACAGCTCTACCAGCAGCGCAGCCCGCATGGTGAGTTGAGTTTTGCCGCCTACCAGGTGCTGGGTGGTGGGGCAGGTGGCCTGGAAGGCGTGATCGCCGAGCAGGCAGAGCAGTTGATCCGCGGCCTCACGCTGGTGCAGCAGGCGGCGCTGCCGCATGTGCTGGCGCTGCTGGTGCTGGTCGGCGAGGATGAAGCCAGCCCGGTGGGCGGCCGTCGCGCGCTGTGGAGCGAGCTGCGCGAACCGGCCGAGCGAGAGCTGGTGCAGGCCCTGGTCGATGCGCGGCTGCTGGTCAGCGAACGCAGCAGCGAAGCGGCGCAGGACGAACCCGGTTTTCGTGTTGCCCATGAGGCGCTGCTGCGCCGCTGGCCACGGGTGACCGAATGGATCGCCGAACACCGGCAGCATCTGCAGGCCAGAGCGCGGCTGCGCCAGCAGGTGCAACGCTGGACCCAGGGCGCGCGAGCGGCCGAGTTCCTCTGGCCGCGTGGCCGGCAGCTTCAGGATGCTTTGGCGCTACGCCAGCGGGGATTGCTGGCTCTGTCCGAACCCGAACTGGCCTTTTTGAACAGCTGCGAACGTCGCGCCGCGTGGTCGGGCCGGCTCAAGGGCGCAGCCGTGGCTGCGCTGGCTGGCCTCACATTGCTGGCCGGCGGCATGGCCTGGCGGGCGCAGCAGGCAGAGGGTGTGGCCCGGCAGCGTAGCGCGCAAGCTGATGATTTGTTGGGCTACTTATTGGGCGAATTGGCAGACAAGTTGCGGCCGATTGGTCGGCTGGAACTCTTGCACAGCGTGGCGGGCAAGGCACTGACTCATTTGGGAGCGCAGCCCGTTGACGGCTTCGGAAGCAACGCGGCGCTGCTGCAACGTGGCAAAGCCTTGAATGTCATTAGTGAAGTCCGGTTTGCGCGCGGTGACTTGCCTGGAGTGCGTGAAGCGTCGGAACAGGCCTTGAGTCTGATCGGAAACAGTGTCCCATTGAAAGACGCTGCCAGTGAGTATGAGCGTCAGATGGTGCTGGGTGCCGCCGCCTTTTGGCGCGGACAGGCGGACTATTCAATCGGTGATTTTGATGCTGCCTCAAAAGCCCTGCGCCAATACCTGACGGCGGCAGAGCGGATGCAAGCCTTGCGACCAGACGCGTTTGAGTCGTTGACGGAGCTTTCTTACGCTCTCAACAGTCTTGGCTCAACTGATCTTGCTCGAGGCGAACTGATGATGGCCGCGACGGCATTCCAGCGCTCAGCCAGTCTGAAGCGGCAGGCGGTGCAACTCAAACCTAGTGATCTGACAGTAAAGGCGGACTTGGCTGACACCTTGTCCTGGTTGGTCTCTACTCAGGAGAGGCGTGGGGAGTTTGTAGACGCCTTGCGCGTTGGCCAGCAGCGGATTGCACTTGAGGCCGAGATCCAGGCGCTGGCGCCTAACGATCTCAAGTGGCAGCACAGCATGGCCATTGCCCACCTGATGCAAGGTCGCTTGTACAAGGATTTGGGGCGTTTTGCGGAGGCGGCCGTGCACCTCAAACGAGCAGTTGTGCTGAGCACACGCTTGGTGGAATCACAACCGGATCAGCTGTCTTGGCAAGACACGCATTTCGTCAGTCGCTTGGAGTCGCTTGAGATAGAGCCAATGACGGCGCGGCAGCGACTTTCCGAGCTCAGCATGCTTGAAAAGTCCTGTCGGGAAGTATTTTCCAAGACGATGGATCGCTTACATACAGTCAGGCTGGTGGCTAAGATTCACTTGCTGCGTGCGCAGCAATTCGTGAGTCTGGGTGACCATGGCGCTGAAAAGGAAACGTTAGAAGCTTTGGCGGCTCATCTCGTCCAGGCAAGCGCAAAGATGGCAGATCTTTTTGAAATTGGCTGGCCACAGGCATTGGTTCGCTTGCGACTGGCTGAGTTGCTGCGCACTGAAGGGCGAATCGAAGAAAGCGTCGCCTTGTGTCGGCAAGCAAAGGCCAGTGTTCCTCCGCAACTGCTACGGCAGAGTGTGCAGTGGACGCAGGTCTTCGAACGTTCAGCGGAGTGTCTTGACGAGACCGAGCTGGCGAGAGGCGCAGCGAACTGGTTGAAGGAAGTGGCAACGCGCCAGGCCACGAAGCTGCGTGACTTTTCCGTTAACTAAATCAACTTGGAGTTTTGAATGGCAACGAGTGGTCCGAACGTCTACACGGTAACGGCAAAGGTTGATGCAACGGGTAAATATGCCCACTGCAGCTACACCAATTCGGGTGGTTCATCGGCGAAGTCCCCATTGCCGGCGCCTTCGGCGGTGGCCCAGTTCAATCAAGTGCTTCCGTCGGCCTCTGGCCTGCAATTGGTCGGTGCGATGGTCACCAACACAACGACGCCGCCGACGACATCCTTTGTGCCGGCGTCGATCACGGAAGGCAAACTTTCGCAGGTCAGTATCAGCGTGCCGAACCCGTCTGGCCTGCCGCAGGCCACGCGTGGCGTTGTGCTGGTTTTCAGCATGCTGAATTCAAGTGGTGTGCCTGCGCTGTATCCATCGTCAGACCCGCAGATCCAAAATCCCGGGACTTGAGACCCTGAGTTGCTTGTGGGGGCGGTCTTGCATTGACTGATAAGACCTTTCTTTTCCTGCACTGCCCCCAATTCGCGCTGGCAAGCCATGACCGATGTCCGCGCAAGCCCGAGTCTGCAGCCGCGTCGAAAAATCTGCTGCAGCTGAACCGCAAGCACTGAACTCGGATCGATGGCGCGAAATGCGTCGCCTTATGAAGCCCTTGCTCAAACCCTTGGGCTAGCGGGAACAGGCCCTGTATCAGCTATGGGATAGGGTGATCATCTCCAGCGAAGGCAACTCATATTGCGGACTGATCTGGAATTGATTCCGTTGGCCACGCTGTCAGGCGAAATACTGGCAGCGGCTTGGACGCGACCTGTATCAGCACGTGTCAATGTGACGTATTTTCAAAAGAGCTGCAGCGGCCCGGGCGTTGGCTCTATGTTCTCAGGCTTGGGTTTCTTGATGCCAAAGTGATGCCTCACTGTGCCTTCGCCCACGTGCCCTTGAAACGATACTTGCCTTAGTTGTAGAACGGCTGCGCTACCGAATGTGGGTTTGGCAGACGCTCAGTTTTGGTTTGGATCTGATGCAGCGGCGGGCCTCCACATCGTGCCAGTCCGCTTGCTGACGTAGGTGTTAACCCTATTTTTGGTCGCAATGATACGGTGACTCCTTCCGGAAGGTTCCCGGAAGGTTCATTTCCCCCTCATTTCCTACATTGCATCCCAAGCGGGACGGTCCTGCAGCGATGGCAAGGCAGCTGTCGCGCCGCACCTGCTGCAACCATCGAGGGAATGCCATGTACGGGACGATCAATGAGGCGCTGGATGCCACTCAGCCGGGTTTTACAGCCGCACCGGAAATTCGCAGCGCGGCGCCAGGCCGGGTATTTCTGGTTTCCAGCGTGCTGAAGGATTTGCGCCAGGCCAAGCTGCAAAGCCAGGAAGATATGGCGGAGGCCTGCGCGGAAGGCCGATTTCGAGTTTCGATAGCCTCAATCAAACGGGCCGAAACCGGTAAGCCGGTGCTTTTTCGCATCGCCCGTGAATTGGCGCGCTATTTCAATGTGCCGGTCGAGAAAATCGTCGCTGCCAAACCCGCGGCGGTATTTGAGGCGCCGGTATTGCCGGCCAGTTTGCCGCTGCACAAGGCCGGCCATTGATGTACTTCTGATACCGATCTGAGCTTGTGAATGGCCGCAGGGCCTTCGCAAACTCGGGCTGCTCAGGGAGTCTGCGGCAGCCGGGTTGCGCCGGCTGCGGGAAGAGAGGCCAAGGTCGGGCCGCAGCGACCAGCCCCTTCCCCCCCGTCCATGCGGGCGTAACACGCCTGCGCATTGGCCAGATACGGCTCAGCCGGTATCCCCCTTTTGGGTGGTTCGCAGCGCCGGCTCGCCTATGATGCCGGCATGAGTTCTCTGCTGCTGGTCTGCACAGCCAATATCTGCCGCTCGCCGATGGCCGAGGTGGTGTTCACCGCGCAGGCCCGTGCGCTGGGCCTGGATCTGGTGGCCTCGGCCGGTACGCACGCTCATCCGCGCGGCCAGGTCATGGACCCGCGGGCGCAGGCCGCCCTGGCGCAGCGCCGCTACACGCCACCCAAGCGCTGGAAATCGCGCCGGGTCACGGCCGAGGACTTTGAGCGTTTTGACCGTGTGCTGGCGATGGACGAGGACAACCTCGCCGCGCTGCGCAAGATCTGCCCGCCCGAGGCGGCGCACAAGCTGGGCATGTTTCTCGATCTGCTGCCCGAGATGCAGGGCCGCCCGGTGCCTGATCCCTACTTTGGCAGCGCGCTTGGCTTCGAGAACGTGTTGACGCTGATCGAACGCGCGTCGCGGGCGCTGTTTGAGGCGCGTCAAGCGGCTGCTTGAGGCCGATGCCAAGCAGGGGTCCAAGCGCTAAGCTCGAAACATGCTGATACGCACCAAGCTGGCCCTGAATCTGGCCGCGCAGATCGCCCTGGTTGCCATCACGGCGGCGGCGTTTGCGCACCTGGTGATGGTCTATCGCAATCTGGACGAAGCGCAGACGCGCCGCTTTGTCAGCTACAAGCTGGCCGAGGAACTGGAAGACAGCTCCAACTCGCTGACGCTGATGGCGCGGCTCTTCATCGTCACGCAGGATGTGCGCCAGGCCGACTACTTCCGCCAGATCTGGCGCATCCGTGAAGGGCTGGCGCCGCGGCCGGCCGGCTATGACAGCGCCTTCTGGGATCTGCAGCTGGACAAGCCGGGCGAGCCCGGCGAGGCGCCGGCGCCTGGGCAGTCGCTGATCGAGCGGATGCGAGCTGCCGGCTTTACTGCTGCCGAGCTGGCCTTGCTGGAAGACGCCAAAAAGCGCTCGGACACCCTGGCCGGCCTGGAAGAGCAGGCCATGGGCATGGTGGACATGCGCGGCTCGACGCAGCCGCTGAGCCAGGAGGAATGGCGCCAGGCGCTGGACCTGGTGCATGGCGAGCGCTACCGTCATGCCAAGGCCGAGATCATGGCGCCGATCCGCCAGCTGCGAAAAATGGTTGATGCGCGGCTGGAGGCCGAGCGTCAGGACTTGCAGCGTCAGGTCGATCTGGCCAGCCTGGCGGCGGCGGTGGCACTGCTGCTGCTGGCCATCAATGTGATCACCGCGGCGATCAATTTCGAGCGCTCGGTGCGCCGCCCGGTGCTGGCGCTGCTGCGCTGGGCGCAGGGGGTGCGGGCAGGGCGCCATGGTGGGCGCACCCGGCTGGCCGACAGCTCGGAGTTCGGCGAGCTGTCGGTGGTGATCGACGAGATGGCCGAATCCGTCGAGCACAACCTCGGTGAGCTGAAGGAAGAGGTGGCGCGGCGCACCCGTGCCGAGCAGGTGGTGCGCCATCTGGCCAATCACGACGCGCTGACCGGTCTGCCCTCGCTGCGCCTGCTGCACGACCGGCTGGAACGTGCGCTGGCCCAGGCCCAACGCCAGGGCCAGGGGCTGGCGGTGATCTTTGCCGATTTGAACAAGTTCAAGCCGGTCAATGACCGTTACGGCCATGAGGCCGGCGATCTGGTGCTGAAGACGGTGGCGCAACGCCTGGCCGGCGGCTTGCGCGAGGCCGATACCGTGGGCCGCATCGGCGGCGACGAGTTCCTGATCATCCTGCCCGAGGTGGGCACGATGGAAGCCGCCCAGCAGGTGCGCGACAAGCTGCTGGCGCTGATCGATCAGCCCATCTACCTGACACGCCATAACGCCGCAGTGACGGTGACGGCGGCCATGGGCATCGCCCTCTATCCCAGCATGGCCAGCGATGCACAGGCCCTGCTGCGCCTGGCCGACCAGGACATGTACCGGCACAAGGAAGCGCAGCGCCGGGGCGACTAGCAGCGCGGCATCCCGCGCTGCTGTACTCAGTCGCCCGCGGCGTGGCTGGTCATGCGCAGCGGCGTGACCTCCCGCGTGTCCGGGCCCTGGCCGCTGAAGCGGTCGAGCGCCAGGTAGATCACCGGGGTGATGTAGAGCGTCACCGCCTGCGAGACGATCAGCCCGCCGACGACGGCCAGGCCCAGCGGCTGGCGCAGCTCGGCGCCGGCGCCCAGGCCCAGCGCGATCGGCAGCGCGCCCATCAGCGCAGCCAGCGTCGTCATCATGATGGGCCTGAAGCGCAGGATGCAGGCCTCGCGAATCGCCTCGGCCGGGCTCATGCCGCCGTTGCGCTGCGCATCGAGCGCGAAGTCGATCATCATGATCGCGTTCTTCTTGACGATGCCGATCAGCATCACGATGCCGATGGTGGCGATCACCGTCAGCTCGACATTGAAGAGCTGTAGCGTCAGCAGCGCGCCCACCGCGGCCGAGGGCAGGCCGGCCAGGATGGTGATCGGGTGGATATAGCTTTCATACAGCACGCCCAGCAGCACATAGATCACCGCCAGCGCCAGCACGATCAAGAGCAGCTGGCCGCCCTGGGAGTCCTGGAACACGGCGGCATCGCCGCCATAGCTGGTGATCACGCTGGCCGGGAACTGCAGCTCGCGCACATAGCCATCGAGCTTGTTGGTGGCATCACCGAGCGGCACATCCGGCGCGAGGTTGAAGGACAGGGTGATCGCCTGCAGCTGGCCCTGGTGGTTGACGGCCGTGGGGCCAAGGCCGCGGCGCACGGTGGCGAAGGCCGTCAGCGGCACCTGCACGCCGTTCTTGCCGCGCAAGTAGATCTTGTTGAAGGCGTCTTCGCTGAGCCGGTCGCTCTCGCTGGCCTCCATGATCACCTGGTAGGTATTGCTCTCGGCATAGATGCTGGAGACCTGGCGCTCGCCAAAGGCGTTGTACAGCGCGCTGCGCAGGTCTTGCATCTGCACGCCCAGCTGCGCGGCACGCTCGCGGTCAATGATCAGATTGGCCTCCAGGCCGCGCAGTTGCGAATCGCTGGTGACGTCGCGGAACAGCGGGTCGGCCCGCAACTTGTCCTGCAGCTTGACGGCCCATTGGTTCAGCTCGCCGGCGGCCACCGATTGCAGCGTGTACTGGTAGCGGCTCTTGCTCTGCCGGCCGCCCAGCTGCAGGTTCTGCACCGGGCGCAGATAGACGGCAATACCCGGCACGCTGCGCAGCTTCTTGCGCAGGCCTTCCAGCACCTGCGGCATCGGCGGGCGCTCGCCACGCGGCTTTAGGTTGATGAAGAGCCGGCCGGTGTTGCTGGCATTGCCGCCACCACCGCCCTGGCCGACGGCGGCCGAGACCGTGGCCACCGCCGGGTCGTCTTTCACCAGGGCGGCCACGCGTTCCTGCAGCACCGTCATCGCGTTGAAGCTGATGTCTTCGCTGGCTTCGGTGCTGCCCTGGATCTGGCCGATGTCTTCCTCAGGAAAAAAGCCCTTGGGAATGGCGCCATAGAGCCAGACGGTGCCCACAAAGCTGGCCAGCGCCACGCCGAGGATCAGCGTGCGGCGTTGCAGCGCCCAGTCCAGGCTGCGCGTGTAAGCAGCGAGCACGGCATTGAAGCCGGCCTCGAAGGCGCGGCCCAGCGCGTTCTCCTCGACATGCTGGTGCGGTTTCAGGAAACGGCTGCACAGCATCGGCACCAGGCTCAGCGAGACGACGGCCGAGACCAGGATGGACAGCCCGACGACGACGGCGAATTCGTGGAACAAGAGGCCGATGACGCCGGGCATGAAGAAGATCGGGATCAGCACCGCCACCAGCGAGATCGAGATCGACATGATGGTGAAAGCCATCTCGCGCGCGCCGCGCACGGCGGCGGCAAAGGGCTCCATGCCGTCCTCGACGTGGCGGACGATGTTCTCCAGCATCACGATCGCATCGTCGACCACCAGGCCCACCGCCAGCGTGATGCCCAGCAGCGAGATGTTGTCCAGGCTGTAGCCCAGCGCGAACAAGAGCGTCAGCGCGCCGATCAGCGAGATCGGCAGCGACAGCGTCGGGATCAGCGTGGCCACCGCGCGGCGCAGGAAGAGGTAGATCACCATCACCACCAGTGCCACTGTCAGCGCCAGCGTGAAGTAGACATCGTGCAGCGACTCGCGGATCGACACCGAGCGGTCGTTCATCGTCGTCATCTGCACCGAGGCCGGCAGCTGGCTGGCAAAGCGCGGCAACATGGCCTTGACCGCATCGACCACCTTGACCGTGTTGGCATCGGGCTGGCGTTGCACGGCCAGCACGATGGAGCGTTCGCCGTTGAAATTGCTGAAGGACTTGACCGTCTCGTAGCTGTCCTGCACATCGGCCACATCGCGCAGAAAGATCGGTGCGCCGTTGCGCGAGGCGATCACGATGCCGCCGAACTCGCGGGCGTTCTTCAGCTGCTTGTTGGCCTGGATGGTCAGCGTCTGGCGCGAACCATCGAGCACGCCCACCGGCGTGTTGGCATTGGCACCGCGAATGCTGGCCTGCAGCTCTTCCAGCGTGATATTGCGCTGGTTCAGGTCTTCGGTGCGGACGCGGATGCGCACCGCATAGCGCTTCTGGCCAAAGATGGACACCTGGGCCACGCCGTCGATGGTCGACAGGCTGGGCGTGATCAGGTTCTCGGCGAAGTCGTTCAACTCCGACAGATTCATCGACGGCGAGGTCAGCGCCACCATCAGCACCGGCGCGTCGGCCGGGTTGACCTTGCGGTATGACGGCGGCTGCGTCATCTCGGCCGGCAAGGCGCGCAGCGAGCGGAACAGCGCCGCCTGCACATCGAGCGCCGCGGCGTCGATATTGCGGCTGGGGTCGAACTCGATGGTCAGCGAGGTCGAGCCGAGGATATTGGTCGAGGAGATCGTCGTGACGCCGGCAATGGTGGAGAACTGCTTCTCCAGCGGCAGCGCCACCGAGGAGGACATGGTTTCCGGGCTGGCGCCGGGCAGGCTGGCCTGCACATTGATCACCGGCGTGTTGTAGGACGGCAGCGCGGCGACTGGAATCTTGCTCCAGGCCGCGAGGCCGGCAATCACCAGCGCCAGGTTCAGCAGCACGGTCATCACCGGCCGCCGGATGAACAGCTCGGTGAGGTTCATGTCTTGGCTCCGGATGCCGCCGCTGCCGCTGGTGCGCTCGCTTCCGAGGCTCGTTTAGCCGGTGCGGCCGCTGGGTTGACCGCCGCCGGCTGTTCCTTCACCGGCGTGCCCGGCCGCAGGTGCTGCTTGCCGTCGACGACGACGGTGTCGCCAGCGGCGATGCCTTCCACCACGGCCATCTCGCCAAAGGGGTAGCGCAGCTGCACCGGTTTGAGCTGGGCCGTCTTGTCGGCGCCAACGATATAGATCGAACGTTCGTTGCCGCGCAGGATGAGGGCCGCCTGCGGCACCACCACCGCGTCCTTGATCGTGCGCAGCGTCAGCCGCACCCGCACATACTGGCCCGGCCAGAGCGTTTCTTTCTGGTTCTCGAACTCGGCGCGAACCTTGATCGTGCCGGTGCTGGGGTCGACCTGGTTGTCAACAAAATTGACCCGGCCCTTGACCGGCACCTCGGCCGCCGCGCCGCGCGCCCCACGAGCGCCCGGCATCAGCACCTGGGCTTCCAGCACATCGTCTTTTTGCTTGCTGCCATGGGTGGCGGCCAGCAGCGGGGCGAGCTGCGTTTCGGGCAGGCTGAAGCTCACGCCGATCGGGTTGATCTGCGCAATGCCCAGCAGCGGCGTGGCCGCAGCGCTGGCCTGCACCAGGCTGCCGGCCACGACATTGACCGTGCCGACGCGCCCGGCCAGCGGTGCGCGCAGCTCGTTGTAGCTCAAAGCCACGCTGGCCGATTGCAGCGCAGCCTCGTCGGACAGCAGCTGGGCGCGCTGCGCCTCGAGATTCGTCAGCGCGGTATCGACGGCGTTTTGCGCGACGAAGTTTTGCGCCCGCAGTTCTTGGGCACGGCGGTACTGGCGTTCCAGATCACCCAGCTGAGCCTTGCTGCGCGCCAGCTGGGCGCGCGCCTTGTCCAGGTTGGCGCGGTCGGCGCGGTCGTCAAAGCGCAGCAAGACCTGACCCTGGCGCACCGCATCGCCGTCCTTCAGCAGCACCTCGCGCACGGTGCTGGTGGTCTGGGCACGCAGATCGACATTGCGCAGAGCGGTCACCGTCCCGCTGGCTTCCAGCGTCACCGGCACGTCCTGCAGCAGCGCCTTGAGCACACCGACTGCTTGTGGTCCGCCCTTGCCGGCTGCACCCGAGGCGCCTGAAGCCGCTGGCGCCGCGGCCTTGGCGGCATCGGCAGCATTGGGCTCGGCGGCCTGTTTGTGCTTCCACCACCAGCCGCCGCCGGCAAGTACGAGAACAAGAACGCTGAGTCGGGCAATCGGGCTGCGCATGCTGCGTGGACTTCCTGGGTTGGGCAAATCAGGTGGGTCGCACAGCTTAGCCTGCGTCAGCTGGTTTCTTATTGCGCCTTGGTGAAGTCCATAGTTGGTTTGTGCTGCAAGGCGCAGGCCAGCCGCGCGCCAGCCAGTGCGTTGTGCTTGACCAGGGCAATATTGGTGGCCAGGCTGCGACCACCGGTCAGCGCCTTGATGCGGGCCAGCAGAAATGGCGTAACGGCCTTGCCGCTGATGCCTTGGGCAGCGGCCTCCTGCAGCGCCTGCGCGGTGATGGCGTCGATCTCGGCGCGTGGCATCGCTTGCTGGGCCGGCACCGGGTTGCTGATGACGACCCCGCCGGCCAGCCCCAACGCCCATTTGCAGCGCAGGAACTCGGCCTGCTGGGCTGGATCGTCGATGCGGAAATCGGCCCTGAAGCCGCTGTCCGGCGTGTAGAAGGCCGCGAAGTTGTCCTGGCCCATGCTGATCACCGGCACGCCATGGGTCTCCAGGTATTCCAGCGTCAGGCCGATGTCCAGGATGCTCTTGGCGCCGGCGCAGACGACGGCCACTGAGGTACGCGCCAATTCCTGCAGATCGGCAGAGATGTCAAAGCTGGTCTCGGCGCCGCGGTGCACGCCACCGATGCCGCCGGTCACGAAGACCGGGATCTCGGCCAGCGCGGCACAGATCATCGTCGCGGCCACGGTGGTGGCGCCGAGCCGGCCGGTGGCAAGCACATAGGGCAGGTCGCGGCGGCTGACCTTCATCGCATCGCTGGACTGGCCGAGCAGTTCCAGCTCTTCGTCAGACAGCCCGATGCGGATCTTGCCGCCGATGATGGCAATCGTGGCCGGCACGGCGCCTTCGGCGCGGATCAGCGCCTCGACCTCACGGGCGGTCTGCACGTTCTGCGGGTAGGGCATGCCGTGGGAAATGATGGTCGACTCCAGCGCAACGATGGGCTGGCCGAGCGCGCGGGCGTGGGCCACTTCGGCCGAAAACTCAAGAGGGTGGGTGTGCTGCTTCATGGCGTGGCTTCAGGCCTGGCTTCAGGCCAACGGGAGGTGAGGGGCGTCGAGCAGCGCGGGGCTGAGCTCGGGGTGGACGGTGGCATCGGTTTGCAGCGTCAGGGCGGCCAGGCGCTGGCCGAGTCGGCAGGCGGCGGCAAGATCGTCGGCATCCTGGACCAGGGCGGCGCAAACGCCAGCGGCAAAGGCATCGCCCGCGCCGGTCACGTCAAGGACTTGCACCGGTGTGGCGGGCAGCGCTTGCAGCTGCTCGCGGCTGTCGCTGTACCACAGCCCCTGCTCGCCATCGGTGACGATCAGCCGCTTCAAGCCGCGTTGCTGCAGCTGTTGCCAGGCGCGTTGCAGCGCCGCGGCCGAGCGCAGCCGGGTGCCGCCACAGGCGGTTTCCAGCTCGGCGCGGTTGAGGATCAGCAGATCCAGGCCGGTCAGCGCCTGGGGCAGCCGGTCCATCTTGGGCTGCGACACCGCCACGGCGACCAGCGGCGCGGCGCCGGGTGCCTGAGCGTCCTGCAAGAGTTGCGCGACGCTGGCGGCCGGCAGGTTCAGATCGATCAGCGTCAGCCGGGCCTGCGCGCGCTGCGGCGCACACTGGCGCAGGAAGGCGGGGTCCAGCCGTTCGCACAAGTCCATATGGGCCAGCGCCAGCGCCAGCTCGCCCTGCGCATCCAGCACGGCGGTGTAGCTGCCGGTGTGGGCGCCGGCGACGCGCAGGCAGCCTTCGGTGCGGATGCCGCAGGCCTCGGCCTGGGCCAAGAGGTTGCGCCCGGCGGCATCGTCGCCCACGGCGCTGAGCAGTTGCACCGGCTGACCCAGCCGCGCCAGGTTTTCGGCCACATTGCGGGCCACACCGCCCGGCGTTTCGCTCAAGCTGGCCGGGTTGGAGGTGCCCAGCTGCAGGGGTTCCAGCGTGCGCAGCTTGCGATCGATATTGATGCCGCCGATGCAGACGATGGCCTGCTCGCCGGGCAGCACATAGGCGCGGCCGAGGATGCGCCGTTCACGTGTCAGCGCCGCCAGGTGCCCGGCCACCGCCGACCGCGACAGGCCCAGCTGCGCCGCCAGTTCCTGCTGGCTCAGAAAGGGATTGGCGCGCAGCAGCGCCAGCAGTTTTTGTTTCATGGCATTTTGGACAATTGTTTGTACTATAAAACATTTGTCTTTGATGCCGGTGTTGGCGCTAGTGCTCGACGCTGAGCTCGTCGCCGCGCAGCAGATTCAGCAGGTAGCGGCCGGGCTGCACGTCGCGGGCCAGGCCGGCCTGCCAGTGGCCGCTGCCTGCGTTCAGGGCGCAAAGCTTCAGTCGGCAACTGGCTTGCGCTTGCCCGGCGTCGATGCGGGCCATGGCCGCGCGCAGGGGCGGGATGCTGGCCGGCTCGAGCCAGGCGCTCAGCGATTGGCCCAGCACTTGCTCGCGAGCCAGGCCCAAGAGGGCGGTGCCCCGCAGGTTCAGATCGCCGAGGCGCAGCTGCGCGTCGACGCTGAAACAGGCAGCGGGCTGGGCATCATGTTGCTGGCTCAGCTGCTGCAAGCGGTTTTCCAGCTCGGCGCGGGATTCGATCAGTTGTTCGGCCTGCAAGCTCAGCTCCAGCTGGTGCACCTGCAACTCGTGCAGCAGGGCCAGCGCATCGGCCGCGGTGGCCGGCGAGGAGGCCAGCTGGTAGAGCACCACCAGCGCTGCAGTTGAATCGCCGCTGGCGCTGTCGCGCGGCAGCTTGAGGCGCTGCAGCGCCGCCTGGCGCAAGGCAATCGCCGCGGAAGACCCGGCTTGGGCAGTGCTAGGCTCGGACATGGGGGCCTTCTTTCTGACGGCAACGATCAGCGGACTCTACGCCCCATGCGGCCGGTGGGCCGGCTTTCTTTTGCTGCCTGTCGCGGCGGCGGCCGAGCTCAGGGGGAGCACGCCACACCGAGGCAGCACAGCGATGTGCCGCACAGAAGCGCCCCGAAGAAGCGACTACGATGCGCGCTCGCCTAGCTGTAGCCCTTGTCCCGTGAACGCCCAACCCTTGCCCCAAGCCGCCGCCTTCATCATTGACCTTGACGGCACCCTGGTCGACACGCTGGGCGACTTTGTGGCCGTGCTGGGTGCCGTGTTCGGCGAGCTGGGCCTGCCGCTGGTCGATCGCGCCTTTGTCGAGCGCACCGTCGGCAAGGGCAGCGAGCACCTGATACGCACGACGCTGGCCCATGTCGGCGCCGAGGCGGCGCTCTACGACACGGCCTGGCTGCGCTACCAGGCGCACTACCGGCAGATGAACGGGCAGTTCTCGGCCGTCTACCCGGGCGTGCTTGAAGGCTTGCAGCGCCTGCGCGCGCTAGGGCGCCCGATGGCCTGCCTGACCAACAAGCCGGCGGCCTTTGCCCGCGAGCTCTTGCAGCGCAAGGGCCTGGACGGGTTTTTCGACCGGGTCTTTGGCGGCGATGACTTCGAGCGCAAAAAGCCGGACCCGCTGCCCTTGATCAAGACCTGCGAGGCGCTGGGCGTCAGCCCAGCCTCGGCCTGGATGATCGGCGACTCGGCCAATGATGCCGCGGCCGCGCGCGCCGCCGGCTGCACGACGGTGCTGGTCCGCTATGGCTACAACCATGGCGAGGCGATCGAGACGGTGCCGGCCAGCCAGTACCTGGACCGGCTCGACCAGCTGCAGTTGCCCGGCGAGCTCAGCGATTGCGCTCGCGCTTGACGCCCAGCAGGGCGTCCTTCAGCTGCTCGTCGGCCGGTGAGCGGCCGAGCCAGATTTTCAGCAGCACGGTGTAGAACTCGGGCTCCTTGATCGGCTCGCCCTGCAGCTTGCCGTTCACATAGACCAGCGTGCCCTGGCCGGGCACCCATTCGATGCTGAAGTTCTCGCCGCTGGAGAGGCGCTTCTTGGTCGAGAAGATGTCGGCGATGCGCAGCACGCCGCTGATGGCCTTGGCGAATTCATCGCGGGTGGAGTTCTCTTCCATGCCCTTGGTGAACAGCTTGCCGAGCTCGTTGCCGTCGATTTCACGCAGCATCTGGATGTGGATGCGCTTGGGGCCGTTGTTGCCCAGCACCGCGTCGCTGCTGCCGGCCTTGGCGTTCAGATACAGGCCGGCCGTGTAGACCTTGAAAAAGGCCTTGTAGCGGATACCGGCGCCGTTGAGCAGCAGCTTGCTGCCACCGACCTCGGCTGCAGATTCGTATTTGACGCCGGCGACTTCAACGTTTTGCGCCGACGCAGACAAGGGCATTGCCACGGCCAGAACCGCAGCCAGCAAAAGACCTCGCATGTCTCACTCCGATGTTTTGATTCGCGCCCGTTGCAGATGCAAGCGCTTGTGCGTGCCAGTATCAGGCAAGCCGGGTGGAATTGCCTATCGGGACGAGCCAGTGGCTTGAGTCACTCCTGCTACACTCGGCCGCACTATGTTCATCACGCGCAAGCACATCAAGGGGTCGAACGACCGGGGAGCCTGGCCCTGGCGTCGCTCGCACGACTTCAACTGAAGCCGCTTGCTGCTTGCTGATCCGCCCGAGGCCAATGCGCCAGCGCCGGATCTTCGTCACAATCTTCCGCAATGCCCTGCGTCCTGCCTGATGTGCAGCGCTGCGGCGTGGCGCAAGCCTCAAGCGACACCTGAATCCGGTGCCGGCCTGAGCTGAGGGGGTGAACACCCCGCAGCCGGCACCTTGCCTCAAGGTTGACGTGATGATCACTGAACTGGAATTCCAGAGCCTGGCCGCCGAAGGCTATAACCGCATCCCTCTGATCAGCGAGGCCTTCGCCGATCTGGAAACCCCGCTGTCGCTGTACCTGAAGCTGTGCGCCGGTGCCGGCGCCTATGGCGGCAATGCCGGCCGCTACAGCTTTCTGCTCGAGTCGGTGGTGGGTGGCGAGCGTTTTGGCCGCTACTCCTTCATCGGCCTGCCGGCGCGCACGGTGCTCAAGAGCCGCGGCTTTCGCACCGAGGTGCTGCGCGACGGCGAGGTCGTCGAGACCCACGATGGCAATCCGCTGGACTTCATCGAGGCCTATCAAAAGCGCTTCAAGGTCGCGTTGCGGCCGGGCCTGCCGCGCTTCTGCGGCGGGCTGGCGGGCTACTTCGGCTACGACGCCGTCCGCTATATCGAGCCCAAGCTGGCCAAGACGGAAAAGAGCGGCGGGCTCGATACGCCCGACCTGATGCTGCTGCAGTGCGAGGAACTGGCCGTCATCGACAACCTGTCGGGCCGGCTCTACCTGATCGTCTATGCCGACCCGGGCCAGCCCGAGGCCTTCCACAAGGCCAAGAAGCGCCTGACCGAGTTGCGCGACAAGCTGACCTACAGCGTCTCGGCCCCGCAGGTGAAGCGTGCTCAGGCCCACCCGGTGCAACGCGAATTCGCCAAGGCCGATTACCTGGACGCGGTGCTCAAGGCCAAGGACTACATCGCCGCCGGCGACATGATGCAGGTGCAGGTGGGTCAGCGCCTGTCCAAGCGCTATACCGAATCGCCGCTGAGCCTGTATCGCGCGCTGCGTTCGCTGAACCCCAGCCCCTATATGTACTTCTATGACATGGGCGAGTTCCAGATCGTCGGCGCCTCGCCGGAGATCCTGGTGCGGCAGGAGCGCACGGCCGCCGGCCAGAAGGTCACCATCCGCCCGCTGGCCGGTACGCGGCCGCGCGGCGGCACCGTCGAGCAAGACCTGGCCCTGGAAGCCGAGCTCAAGGCCGATCCCAAGGAGCGCGCCGAGCATCTGATGTTGATCGATCTGGCCCGCAACGACATCGGCCGCATCGCCAAGACCGGCTCGGTCAAGGTCACCGACGCCTTTGTCGTCGAGCGCTACTCGCATGTGATGCACATCGTCAGCAATGTCGAGGGCGAGTTGAAGGACGGCATGAGCAGCCTCGATGTGTTCCGCGCCACTTTCCCGGCCGGCACCTTGACCGGCGCGCCCAAGATCCGCGCGATGGAAATCATCGATGAGCTGGAACCGGTCAAGCGCGGCATCTATGGCGGCGCCTGCGGCTATCTGAGCTTTGCCGGCGATATGGACCTGGCCATCGCCATCCGCACCGGCATCGTGCAGGATCAGACGCTCTATGTGCAGGCCGCGGCCGGCGTCGTCGCCGATTCAGTGCCCGAGCTGGAATGGAAAGAAACGGAAGCCAAGGCACGCGCCTTGCTGCGTGCCGCTGAACTGGTGGAAGAGGGGTTCTGAGCCATGCTGCTGATGATCGATAACTACGACAGCTTCACCTTCAACCTGGTGCAGTACTTTGGCGAGCTTGGTGCCGAGGTCAGGGTGGTGCGCAATGACGAGATCACGGTCGAGGAGATCGGCGCCTTGCAGCCAGATCACCTGGTGTTCTCGCCGGGGCCTTGTTCGCCGGCCGAGGCAGGTATCTGCGTCGAGGCGATTCGTGCCTTCCAGGGCAAGCTGCCCATCCTGGGCGTCTGCCTGGGCCATCAAAGCATGGGCGCGGCGCTGGGCGGCCGAATCATCCGCGCCAAGACCCAGATGCACGGCAAGGCCAGCACGATCACGACCGACCAGCAAGGCGTGTTCAAGGGCCTGCCGCGCGAATTCAGCGTCGTTCGCTACCACTCGTTGGTGATCGAGGAGGCCACGCTGCCCGCCGTGCTGGACATCACCGCGCGCAGCGAGGATGGCGAGATCATGGGCGTGCGCCACCGTGAACTGGCCGGCACGGCCACGCCGATGGAGGGCGTGCAGTTTCATCCCGAGTCCATCCTCAGCGAGCATGGGCATGCGATGCTGAAGAACTTTCTGGCGCTGGCGCTATGACGGCCGCAAGCCATGGCGGGCGCCGCGCCGGGCCGCCCCAAGCCAGCCCGCATTCCCTCGGGGGATCGCTCGACGTACCCGACGAGCGAGGGGTAGTCGACCTACGCAGCGATACCGTCACCCAGCCCACGGCGGCGATGCGAGCTGCCATGATGGCAGCGCCCTTGGGTGACGATGTGTTCGGTGACGACCCGTCGGTCAATGCGCTGCAAAGCGCCTTGGCCGAGCGGCTGGGCTTTGAGGCGGCCCTGTTCTTTCCGACCGGCACGCAGAGCAATCTGTGCGCGCTGATGAGCCACTGCCAGCGCGGCGACGAGTACATCGTTGGTCAGTTCGCCCATACCTATCGCTGGGAAGGCGGCGGCGCCGCGGTGCTGGGATCGATCCAGCCGCAACCCTTGCCGCATCAGCCCGATGGCTCGCTGGCGCTGGCCGACATCGAGGCCAACATCAAGCCTGACGACGCCCACTTCGCCCGCACCCGGCTGCTGACGCTGGAAAACACCATCGGCGGCAAGGTGCTGCCGCTGGCCTATCTGGCGGCGGCCTCGCATCTGGCCATCAGCCGCGGCCTGGCCCGCCATCTCGATGGCGCGCGGCTCTTCAATGCGGCGGTGGCGCTGGACGCGGCTGATCCCTACACGGCGGCGCGGCAGATCTGCAGCCATTTCGACAGCGTCTCGGTCTGCTTCTCCAAGGGCCTGGGCGCGCCGGTGGGCTCGGTGCTGTGCGGCTCGCGCGAGTTCATCGCCCGTGCGCACCGCTGGCGCAAGATGGCCGGCGGCGGCATGCGCCAGGCCGGCCTGCTGGCTGCGGCGGCGCAGCATGCGCTCGATCACCACGTGAAGCGACTGGCCGAGGACCATGCGCTGGCCCAGCGCCTGGCCGCCGGGCTGCAGGGCCTGGACGGTGTCACGGTCGAGGCGCCGCAGACCAATATCGTGTTCGTTGACGTGGCGCCCGAACGCTCGGCCGGCTTGCTGGCCCATCTGCGCCATCGCGGCGTGCTGGCCACCGGCCTGTACCGACTGCGTTTCGTGACCCATCTCGATGTGGACGAGGCCGGCGTCGACCGTGCCATCGCCGCCATGCGTGACTACTTCAGCTGAGAACTGCCATGCCTATCACTGACAACGAAGCACTGACCCGCGTCATCGAACACCGCGAGATCTTCCACGACGAGATGCTGACGCTGATGCGCCGCATCATGGCCGGCGAGATGTCGCCGGTGATTGCGGCGGCGCTGCTGATTGGCTTGCGCGTCAAGAAGGAAACCATCGGCGAGATCACCGCCGCTGCTCAGGTGATGCGCGAGCTGTCGAACAAGGTGCCGCTGCCGACGCCCGCCCACCCGCATCTGGTCGATGTCGTCGGCACCGGCGGCGATGGGGCGCACACCTTCAATATCTCGACCTGCTCGATGTTCGTTGCCGCCGCCGCCGGCGCGCAGGTGGCCAAGCATGGCAACCGCAGTGTCTCCAGCAAGACCGGCAGTGCCGATGTGCTGGAGCAGCTGGGCGCCAACATCATGCTCAGCCCGGCCCAAGTGGCCCAAAGCGTGCAGCAGACCGGCATCGGCTTCATGTTCGCGCCCAACCACCATCCGGCGATGAAGAACATTGCCCCGGTGCGCAAGGAGCTGGGCGTGCGCACCATCTTCAACATCCTGGGGCCGCTGACCAACCCGGCCGGCGCACCCAACATCCTGATGGGCGTGTTCCACCCCGATCTGGTCGGCATCCAGGTGCGCGTGATGCAGCGCCTGGGCGCCGAGCATGCGGTGGTCGTCTACGGCAAGGATGGCATGGACGAGATCTCGCTGGGCGCGGCCACCCTGGTGGGCGAGCTGAAGAACGGCGCGGTGCGCGAGTACGAAATCCATCCGGAGGACTTCGGCCTGGCCATGGCCTCCAACCGCAGCCTGAAGGTGGCCGGCCCGGAGGAATCGCGGCTGATGCTGCTCGGTGCGCTGGCCGACGAGTCCGGCGCGGCGCGCGACATCGTGCTGCTCAACGCCGGCGCGACGCTGTACGCCGCCAATGTGGCCGACAGCATTGCCGATGGCATCGCCCGCGCCCGCACGGCCATCAGCAGCGGCGCCGCGCGCGCCAAGCTGGATCAGTTCGTGGCTTGTACCCGCGCCCTGGCAGCTTGAGCCGCTCGAGAACCGACCACAGAGACACAGAGACACAGAGCGAGCACAGAGTACGCGATAAGGGCCGGAACAAGCACGAGCTTGCGGCTGGTTTTCTCCGTGTCTCTGTGGTCTGTTTGGAATTGATTGACTGAGACAGACCATGTCCGACATCCTGAACAAGATCAACGCAGTCAAGCGCGAGGAAGTGGCCGCCGCACGGGCGCGGCGCTCGCTGTCCAGCCTGCGCGAGGAGGCCGAGGCTCGCCGCGACACGCGCGGCTTTGAGGCGGCGCTGCGCGCCAAGCTGGCGCCCGACACGGCACTGGCCGGCAGCGCGGTGATTGCCGAGATCAAGAAGGCCAGCCCCAGCAAGGGCGTCTTGCGCGAGGATTTCCGCCCGGCCGAGATCGCCGCCAGCTATGCCCGCCACGGCGCGGCCTGCCTCAGCGTGCTGACCGATGAGCGCTTCTTCCAGGGCCGCATCGCCTATCTGCAGCAGGCCCGCGAAGCCTGTGCGCTGCCGGTGCTGCGCAAGGATTTCATGATCGACGAGTACCAGGTCTACGAAGCCCGGGCGATCGGTGCCGATGCCATCCTGCTGATCGCTGCCAGCCTCGACGACGCGCTGATGGCCGATCTGGAAGCCTGCGCACTGAGTCTGGGCCTGGACGTGCTGGTCGAGGTCCACGATGGGGCCGAGCTGGAGCGGGCCTTGCGGCTGAAAACGCCGCTGGTCGGCATCAACAACCGCAATCTGCGCACGTTTGAAGTCACGCTGCAGACGACGCTGGGCCTGCTGCCCCGGGTGCCGGCGGATCGCCTGCTGGTCACCGAATCCGGCATCCTGGCGCATGAGGATGTGCAGACCATGCGCGGCGCGCAGGTCCATGCCTTCCTGGTCGGCGAGGCCTTTATGCGTGCGCCGGAACCCGGCGAGGCGCTGGCGCAGCTGTTTCGCGCTTGAACGTGCAGGCCGATCTTGAACTGGGCGACGGTGCCGCTGCCGTCAGCTTGCGCGAGCCGCTCGGTGCGTTCTTGCGCGCCGCCGATCTGCCCGGTGGCTGGCAGCCGGTTTTGCGCGCCTGGCTGGACAGCGCGGCCGGCCAAGGCCTGATTGCCCATGTCGAGCAGCGTCAGCGCGAGGGCGCCATCGTCTATCCGGCCGACCCGCTGCGCGCGCTGCGCCTGACGCCGCTGGCCGAGGTGCGCGTCGTCATCCTCGGCCAGGATCCTTATCACGGCCCCGGCCAAGCCGAGGGGCTGGCGTTTTCGGTGCCGGCCGGCGTCAAACTGCCGCCCAGCCTGCGGAATATTTGCAAAGAATTGCAACAGGATCCGGCGCTGAATGTGACAGGCGGCGCTGGCCACATCGGCCTCAGCCAGAGCTGTCCACAAGGCCATCTGGGCACCTGGGCCCGTCAGGGCGTGCTCTTGCTGAACACCTGTCTGACGGTCGAGGACGGCGCACCGGCCAGTCATGCCAAGCGCGGCTGGGAGGCATTGAGTGACGCACTGATTGCCGCTGTGGCGGCGCGTGGCGGCCCCTGCGTCTATCTGCTCTGGGGCGCTCACGCCCAGGCCAAGGCCGCCCTGATCGAGGCCGCTGGCGGCGACCAGCTGCTGCTGCAAGCCAACCACCCCTCGCCGCTGTCGGCCACACGCGGCCCGGTGCCCTTCATCGGCTGCCGGCACTTCTCGCGGGCCCAGGCCTGGCTGGCCGAGCGCGGTCTGCCGATCGACTGGGCGCTGGCCTGAGTCCGAGGCTTGCACCCCAGCAAGCTTTCTTAAGGCGCTCTTGAGTCTTGGGGGCGACCCTGGGGCTGCTACCAATCGCTGACTTGGTTCTAAATTGGTATTGTTGTGTCTGCTCACCATGGCGGCGAGCGGCGGCGCATGCCTGCGCGTTCAGCGCTGGGTAAGCGACTTCTGCGGCAGGTAGTTGGTGTCCGCTCGGTGTGCGCTTGGCTTTTGCGATGGATCCAGTGGCGTACCAATTGACGACACCGTATTTCTGGTACTAAACTGGTATTAACATGATTTCCATAGCCCCCGATCGCAGCCTGTTTGCCGATGAGAGCGCCCTCCAAGCGGTGCGCTATCTCGTTGGTGTCGATGGCGGCGGCACCGGCACCCGGTTGCGCCTGAGCGATCTCGATGGTCGCCTGCTCGGGCAGGGTGAGGCCGGCCCCTCGGCGCTGGGTCAGGGCGTGGACCAGGCCTGGCGGCATATCGAACAGGCCCTGCAGCAGGCGGCCGAGCAGGCCGGTCTGGCCGGGCCGCAGGGGCTGCGCCACGCCGAGTGTGCGCTGGCCGCGGGCCTGTCGGGCGCCAATCTGCCGGCGGCCTGCAGCGAGTTCCTGGCCTCGCAGCCCGGCTACGCGGCCGTCATCGTTGTCAACGACGGCTACACGACGGTGCTGGGTGCTCATGGGGGCCAGCCGGGCGCTGTGGTGGCTTCGGGCACCGGTGCCGTGGGCGAGGTGCTGCGCCGCGATGGCTCAACCGATTGCATCAGCGGCTGGGGCTGGATCACCGGCGACGAAGGCAGCGGTGCCTGGCTGGGCTTGAAGGCGATCCGCCATGCCCAGCAGGCGCTGGACGGTCGCGCCGTGCCCGGGCCCTTGGCCTTTGCCGTGTGGGACCTGACCGGCCGCAGCCGCGAATCGGTGCTGGCCTGGTGCGCCGCCGCTGGCCAGCATGGCTTTGCCCAGCTGGCGCCGCTGGTCTTCATGGCGGCCGACAAGGGTGACGCCGTGGCGCAACGCTTTGTCGATGAGGCGGTGACCGAGCTGGAAGCGCTGGCGCGGGCCCTAGATCCTCAATCTGAATTGCCTTTGGCGCTGGCCGGCAGCATCGCCAAGCGTCTGGAGAGCAAATTCTCAGGCAACATTCGTGCCCGTTGTGTCGAGCCGCAAGGCGACTCGGCCGACGGCGCACTGCATCTGGTACGCAGTGCACTCAACGCAAAGATGGGTTCACGATGACTAAGCTGCCTTTCCAATTCAAGCCTGATCCCGAAGCCGCCTCGCCGCTGTACATGCAGCTGGCTCACAAGCTGGCCCAGGCGATTCGCGAAGGTCACTACCAGGCCGATGAAGCGCTGCCCTCGGAGCGCGTGCTGTCGGAATCGCTGGACCTGTCGCGGGTGACCGCGCGCAAGGCGATTGATCGCCTGGTCGAGCAGGGTCTGATCATTCGCAAGCGCGGGTCCGGCAACTACATTGCGCCCAAGCTGGAGCAGCCGCTGTCGCGCCTGACCAGTTTCTCGGAAGAGCTGCATCAGCGCGGCTTCAAGCCCAGTTCGCGCTGGCTGACCCGCGGCTTCTCGCTGGCGGCGCCGGATGAGCAGCTGTCGCTGGGCCTGACCACCGGGCAGCGCGTTGCGCGGCTGGAGCGTCTGCGCCTGGCCGATGCGGTGGTGATGGCTTATGAGGTCAGCGTGCTGCCCGAGGCGGTGCTGCCCGATCCGGAAGAGGTCAATGCCTCGCTGTACGAGCATCTGACCGGCCATGGCGGCGCACCGGTGCGCGCGCTGCAACATATTCGTGCCATCAATGCCGACTCCAAGCTTGCCAGCCTGCTGGAAGTGCCGGTGGGTCAGGCCGTGTTGTTCATCACACGGGTGGGTTTCCTTGAATCGGGACAGGCGATCGAGCTGACCCATTCGTATTGCCGCAGCGATTACTACGACTTCGTTGCGGAGATGAGGCGAGACGGATGACCTTCAGGCACATCGATGGGTTTGTGTTGACGCCGCAGGGCTTTGTCCGCGGTCGCTTGGAACAAACAGACGGGCGCATCAGCAGCGTCACCGGCGAGGCAGTGACCGAGTCGGAAGTGCGCAACAGCAGGCAAGACCTGCCCCTGGTGCTCCCGGGCTTCATCGATGTGCATGTGCATGGTGGCGGCGGACGCGACACCATGGAAGGCGGCGATGCTGCCGCTGCGATCGCGCGGCTGCATGTGCGCCATGGCACGACCTCGCTGCTGGCCACCACGATGACGGCGCCGCTGGACGAGATCCGCGGCGCGCTGGCCGCACTGGGACCGGCCTGCCGCCAGCGCCTGCCGAACTCGGCGCGCATCCTCGGCGTGCATCTGGAAGGCCCCTACATCAACCCTGGCAAACTGGGCGCCCAGCCCGACTTCGCCAAGGTCGCCAACCTCGATGAAATCCGCGCGCTGCATGCGCTGGCACCGATCAAGCTGATCACGCTGGCGCCCGAGTTGCCCGGCAATCTGGAGCTGATCACGCTGCTGCGCGAGGCGGGCTTCCAGGTCCAGATCGGCCACACGCTGGGCACCTATGAAGACGGCGTGGCGGCGCTGGAGCGAGGCGCCGGCGGCTTCACCCATCTGTTCAATGCGATGACCGGCTTGCACCACCGCGAGCCCGGCATGGTGGGCGCGGCCCTGGCCCATGCGCGCTATGCCGAGATCATCCCCGACCTGCTGCATGTTCATGAGGGCGCGGTGCGCGTCGCGCTGCGATCGATTCCCTGCATGTTCTGCGTCACCGATTCGACCGCCGCCGCCGGCATGCCCGATGGCGACTACAGCCTGGGCCGCCACACCGTCACCAAATGCATGGGCGGCGTGCGTCTGCCCGATGGCACGCTGGCCGGCAGCACGCTGACCATGGATCAGGCCTTGCGCAATCTGGTTGGCATGGGGCTGGAGATCGAGGACGCCTCACGGCGCGTTTCGAGCTATGCGGCCGAATACATGGGCCTGAGCGACCGCGGCCAGCTGGCCGTGGGCGCCTGGGCGGATCTGGTGGTTTTGGACCGTGAGTTGCAGTTGCAAGGCGTGGTCGTTGAAGGGGATGAGATTGACCTTGCTTGAATCGAATGTGAATGGCGGCACGCGCATGCGGGCCGAGGCCCTGAGCGCACCGGCCGTGGTGGCGCGCCAGCTGGCCGCGGATCAAAACGCCTATGCGGCGCTCGGCGAGGCGCTGCGCGCCCAGCCGCCGACGGCGCTGCTGACGGTGGCCCGCGGCAGCTCTGACCATGCCGCGCACTATCTCGCCTATCTGGTGATGGCCCGCCTGGGCCGGCTGGTGACCTCGCTGCCGATGTCGCTGGTGACGCTGTATCAGAGCAAGATCCAGTGCGAGGGCCTGGTGTCCTTCGCCTTCTCGCAATCGGGCCAGAGCCCCGATCTGGTGGCCCCGACGCAGTTCTTCCACGACGGCGGCGCCCGCACGGTGGCCTTCGTCAATGCCGACGGTTCGCCGCTGGCCGCTGCCGCTGAGCATGTGTTCGGCCTGCATGCCGGCCCGGAAACCAGCGTGGCCGCAACCAAGAGCTATATCGCGCAACTCGTTGCCGGTGCCCGCGTGGTTGCCGCCTGGCAGGGGGATGAAGACCTGCAGGCCGCGCTGCAACAGCTGCCTGCTGCGCTGGAAGTGGCCGCACAGCAGGACTGGAGCGCTGCCGTTGACGTGTTGAAGGATGCCGACCGCCTGTTCGTCATCGGCCGTGGCACCGGCCTGGCGGTGGCGATGGAAGCGGCACTGAAGTTCAAGGAAACCTGCGGCATTCAGGCCGAGGCCTTCTCGGGCGCCGAGGTCAAGCATGGCCCGATGGCGCTGGTGGATGAGGGTTATCCGATGCTGGTGTTCGCGCCGCGCGGCCCGGCCCAGGCCGGCTTGATTGCGCTGGCCGAGGAAATGCGCGGCCGTGGTGCCCGCGTGCTGCTGGCTGCGCCGGCCGGCACGCCCGGCGCCGAGCTGCCGCTGGCATGCACCGGCAATGAGGATCTGGACCCGATCGCCGTGGTGCAGAGCTTCTACCCGATGGTCGAGGCGCTGGCCCGCGCCCGCGGCCGCAACCCGGATGCGCCGCCGCATCTGGCCAAGGTCACCAAGACCAACTGAGCGGGGCGAACGATGTCTGCATTCCACCCTGGCCAGCTCGTGATGGTCGACATCCAGGGCAAGCGCCTGGACGCGGCGACCGCTGACTTTCTGCGTCAGCGTCGCATCCGCGCCGTCTGCCTGTTCCGCAAGAACCTCGGAACTGAAGAGGAAGTGCGCCAGCTGACCCGCGATCTGCGCGAGGTGATGGGCCCGGGCGCCCTGATCGGCCTCGACCAGGAGGGCGGCTCGGTCGTCCGCGCGACCTTTCTGCCACAGGCCCCATCGGCGATGGCCCTGGGCGCGGCCGACGATGCGGCGCTGGCCGAAAGCGTGGGCGCCGCGGTGGCGCGTGGCCTGCGCAGCATTGGCGTGAACTGGAATTTTGCGCCGGTGCTGGACATCAACAACAACCCGGCCAATCCGGTCATTGCCGAGCGCAGCTTCTCCGAAGACGCCGACGATGTGACGCGCCTGGCCGGCGCCTGGATGGCGGGTTCGCTGCGTGAGGGCGTGGCCTGCTGCGTCAAGCATTTCCCCGGCCATGGCGACACCCATGTCGACTCGCACCTCGATCTGCCGACGGTGGACAAGAGCCGTGCCGAACTCGACGCGCTGGAGCTGCGCCCGTTCAAGGCACTGCGAGACGCAGCCCCCTCGGTGATGACGGCCCACATCGTCTACCCGCAGATCGACCCCGACTACCCGGCCACGCTGTCGAAGAAGATCCTCGGCGGCATCCTGCGCGAGGAGTGGGGCTACGAAGGCGTGGTCATCACCGACGCGCTGATGATGAAGGCGATCTGCGACCGCTACGGCTATGCCCGCGCTGCCGTGCTGGCGCTGCAGGCCGGTGCCGACATGATCCTGGCCCAGGGCTCGCTGGAAGAGCAGGGCCAGTCGATCGCCGCCCTGGAGGCTGCTTTTGCCAGCGGCGAGCTCAGCGCCGAACTGGGCCAGCGGGCCTGCGCACGACTCGATGCGCTGGCCGCCGCCTACCCGGTGCGCCACGATGACTACGCCGGCGCGCCGCGTGAGGCCGACGATGCGCTGATGCGCAGCGCCTGGGCGCGCGGACTGACGGCGTTGCGTGGCGCCACAGCGCCAGCGCGTGACGCGGCCTTGCGCGTGCTGGTGCAGCCCGATGTGCCGACCGATGGCGTGTCCGAGGCGGGCCTGCATGGCAGCCAGGTCGCGGCGCTGTTCGATGGTTTTGCGCGCGCCGAAATCGTCATGGTCGACGACATCCTGAACCTGCCGGCCAGCGCCTTGCACAGCGACACGCATCAGACGGTGCTGGTCTCGACCCACCGGATGCGCTACCCGGCTGCAGCGGCCGCGTGGCGACCCGATCTGCATCTGGTGCTGTGGAATCCCTTCCAGGCGCTGGACGTGCCGGCCCCGACCGTTGTCAGCTGGGGCTATGCCGAAGGCGCGTTGGCTGGGCTCAAGGCCTGGCTGGAAGGCCAAGCGGACGCAACGGCGATGTCGCCGGTTCTTCTGGACTGATCACAAGCGCTTGCCCTGGGGCCCATGCCATGAACACCACCACCTTGACCGCCGACACCGCCATGAGCACTGCAGCCCCCAAGACGCGCAACCCGGCCAGCTGGGTCTTGAGCCTGTACTTCCTGCAGGGCCTGCCCTTCTTCATGGTCAATGTGGTGGCCGGGCTGATGCTGAAAAGCCTGGGTGTGTCCAATGAGGACATCACCCGCTGGACCGGCCTGCTGGGCCTGGCCTGGGTGTTCAAGCCGCTGTGGAGCCCCTTGCTGGAGCTGGCGCCGAGCAAGAAGTGGATGGTCATCGCCTTCCAGGCACTGGGGGCCGCCTCGCTGGGCCTGATAGCGCTGACGCTGAACCTGCCCAGCTTCTTCGTTGTCTGCATCGCTCTGCTGGCGGTGGCCTCGATCGCTTCGGCTTCACATGACATCGTCTGCGACGGCCTCTACATCGCCACGCTGAGCGGCAAGCAACGCGCCGTTTGGGCCGGCTGGCTGGGCACCTGCTTCAATGGCTCCAAGCTCTTCGCCATGGGCGGCCTGGTGATTCTGGCGGGTCATCTGGAAAAGAGCGTCGGCCCTGTCGTGGCCTGGGCCGCGGTGTTCGGCATTGCCGCGGTGACGATGGCGGTGCTGGCCGGCTATCACGTCTGGGCCCTGCCCGATACCCGCAGCAGCGTCGAAGCCGGCAGTGAAGTGGCCGGCACGCTGAGCGATGTGATCCGCAGCTTCTTCAAGCTCGAAGGCGTATGGACGGCGATTGCCTTCATCCTCCTGTTCCGTGCCGGCGAGGCGCAGGTGCAGGCCCTGGGCCCGCTGTTCCTCAAGGATGCCCGTGAGCTGGGCGGCCTGGGCATGGCGACTACCGAGGTCGGCCTGTCCTACGGTACCGCCGGTACGCTGGCCTTCCTGGCTGGCAGCATTGCCTCGGGCTATTTCACCGCCTGGCTGGGCCTGCGCCGCGCCATGCTGTGGTTGCTGCTGGCAATGAATCTACCCAATCTGGCCTTCTACCTGCTGGCCCTGTTTCAGCCGACCAGCCTGTGGGCGATCTCGTTCGCGGTCAGCCTGGAAACCTTTGGCTACGGCTTTGGCTTCGTCGCAGTGATCCTGTTCATGATGCAGTTCGTCGCCAAGAGCCAGTACCAGACGGCGCACTATGCCATCGCTACCGGTTTCATGGCGCTGGGCTATGTGATCTTCAAATCGATCAGCGGCGACATCCAGAAGCTGCTGGGTTATCAGCACTTCTTCCTCTGGGTGCTGATTTCGGCGGTGCCGGTATTCCTGATGATGCGCATCCTGCCGATTCGCGAGGACGAGGCAGCAGCGGCTTCGAACAAGCCCTGAGGTTGGCTGAGATGACAGTGGTGCTGCGCAAGTCTTGGTTGAACCGTGTTCTTCATGTTGTGGCCCTGCTGGCCACCATGCCTCTGGTGCCTGCCGCGGCTGCCGCGGCGGGCACTTTTTTTGACGATTTCTCCTATGCCGACACGGCGGCGCTGAAGGCCGGCGGCTGGACGCCGCGCGACAAGCCCGGCCATCCCGGTGTGCCCGGTGCCCGCTGGGGCGAGGGGCAGTTGCAGCTGATCGATGACGCCGGCCAGCCTGGCAACCGGCTGCTGCGCCTGCGTGCCAGCACCGACGGCAGCGGCGCCGGCACCGCGCAGGCCCAGCTCTGCCACGCACGCAAATACCTGGCCGGCACCTACGCGGCGCGGCTGCGCTTCAGCGATGCGCCGGTCAGCGGCGTCGATGGCGACCCCGTCATCCAGACCTTCTATGCAGTGGCACCGCTGCGTTACGACTTCGATCCCGAGTACAGCGAGCTGGACTGGGAATACCTCGGCAATGGCGGGTGGGGCAGCGAGAAGACGCGTCTTTATGGCGTCAGCTGGCAGACCGTGCGCCTCGATCCCTGGCAGGCGCACAACCAATCGCACGAGGAGTTCGGCAGCCTGCAGGGGTGGCATGTGCTGATGATGCAGGTCGCCGACGGCCGCGTGCGCTTGTTCGTCGACGGCCGCCAGGTCGCCCAGCACGGCGGCCGCAACTACCCGGTCGCGCCGATGGCGATCGCCTTCAACTTGTGGTTCTCGCCCGGTGGACTGCTGCCGCCGAGCAGCGAGCCGCGCGTCTACGAGCAGGATGTGGACTGGGTCTTCCATGCCCGTGACCAGCTGCTCTCGGCCGCCGAGGTGCAGGCCGTTGTGCAAGGCTACCGGCAGCGTGGCTTGGGGCGCGAGGACACGGTGCCGGCGGCCGAGCCGCCACTGGCCAGCCACTGCGATTTCTAAGGCAATGAAGAATTCAAGCAATGGCACGGCGCAGCGCCTGGCCTCGGTCGATGCGCTGCGCGGCCTGGCCGTGGCGGCGATGCTGCTGGTCAACAACCCAGGTGACTGGGACCAGGTCTGGTGGCCGCTGGAACACGCCGCCTGGCATGGCTGCACACCGACCGATCTGATTTTTCCCTTCTTCCTCTTCATCGTCGGCGTCAGCCTGAGTCTGGCACTCGGCCCGCGGCTGGACCGCGGCACGCCGGCCGCGCCGCTGCTGCCGGGTCTGCTGAAGCGGGCGCTGCGCATCGTCGTACTGGGCCTGGTCCTGCATCTGCTGGCCTGGTGGCTGATGCACAAGCCTGAGTTCCGCCTGCTCGGCGTGCTGCAGCGCATCGGCCTGTGCTTCGCTGTCACCAGCGCGGTGACCCTGGGCCTGCGCGCGCGAAGCCAGTGGCTGCTGATCGCGGGGCTGGCAGCGGGCTACTGGGCTTTGCTGATCGGCGCAGGTCTGCCGCCCGAGCCGCTGAGCAAGCTCGGCAATGTGGCCTCGCGTGTCGACGCCGCCCTGCTCGGCCGCTGGGCCTATGAGTTCGCGCCGGCCACCGGCATCGGCCACGATCCGGAAGGGCTGCTGAGCACACTGGGTGCGCTGCTCAGTGCCTTGCTGGGCCTGCGGGCTGGCGAGGCGCTGCGTGCCGGCGCAAGCCGCAGCCTGCTGCTGGGCGGCCTGCTGGCCCTGGCCCTGGCCTGGGGCTGGAGCCACTGGCTGCCCTTCAACAAGCAGCTGTGGACGCCATCGTTTGCGCTCTGGACCTCAGGCTGGGCTGCGCTGGCGCTGGCGCTGGCCCACCAACTGATAGACCGCTGGCACTGGCCGGCCATTGGCCGCAGCTTCGGAGTCAACGCCATTGCCGCCTATGCTGGCGCCTGGATGTGCACCGTCTTCCTCGAAGGCTTTGGCTGGATGCGGCCGCTCTACGCCAGCGCCTTCGGCTGGCTTGGCCCGCTGATCGGCCCGCTGGGCCAGTCGCATGCTTTTGCGCTGGCCTTCGTCACCGTCTGGGCCTTGATCGTGCGCCTGCTCGACAAGCGCGGCATCTACTTCAAGGTCTAAGACGCCTCAATAGGCGGTTAGCTGCGCGCTCGCAAGGGTGTGCGGCTCTGGCCTGCCATTCAAGATTGAAGCAAGGCCTGACCACCAGGGTCAGCGTCTATGACTGCCGGCTCGTGCGGCTGCGGTTTGTTGGTGCGCCACCCGGTAGCGGCCTGCCCATCGGCCCCTTCAAAGACGGTTCTGGACTCTAACTGGTATTGCAATTCGCACCGTAAGTAGAGATCCACTTGACTACCAGTGAAATACCAATCAGCATTGGGGCATGCAGTAAGGAAACCCTCGGACGCAGTACCAAAGAGGGTGCCACCGGTTCGATGACCCGCGGAGGAGACGATGTCTGACGCAGCTGAGGTGCAGTACGAAGTGGTAGTCAACGGCGAGGACCAGTATTCGATCTGGCCCGCCGACAGGCCCTTGCCCGCCGGATGGCAGGCGGTGGGCGTGCGCGGCCCCAAGGCCGCCTGCCTGGCCCATATCGAGACGGTCTGGGTCGATATGCGGCCGCGCTCGTTGCGTCAGTTCATGGAGCAGCAAACCGCCCAGTGAGGTGGCCTTGGGGGCCGTCGCCGTGAGCATGGCGGTGGCCGAGGTGGGGTGGGGCAGTGCCGGCGCCTGTGCGGCGCAGGGGCTGTCCGTGGCGGGCCTTAGAGATGTTTCCATTGGAATCACCATGGCTGGATGCGGAGCTGTTGAGCTATCGGGACAGCGTGCGCCGCTTCGTCCGTGAGCAGCTTGAGCCACAGCAGCCGCGCTGGCATGCGCAGGGCCATGCCGATCGCGAGGCCTGGCTGGCTGCTGGGAAGCTGGGCTGCCTGCTGGCCGATGTGCCCGAGGCCTATGGCGGTGCCGGCGGCGACTTCCGCCATATGGCGGTGTTCTGGGCCGCGCTGGCCGAGGTCGGCGACACGGCTTTTGGTGCGCCCTTGCAGGCCGTCGTGGCCCGCTATCTGCTCAACCACGGCACTGAGGCGCAGCAGCAGCGCCATCTGCCGGCGCTGGCGGCGGGCCGCAGCATCGCGGCCATCGCCATTACCGAGCCGGCGGCAGGCAGCGATCTGCAGGGCCTGAAGTGTCGCGCGGTGCCGCATGAGGGCGGCTATCGGATCACGGGCAGCAAGTGCTTTGTCTCCAACGGCCATCTGGCCGATCTGTTGCTGCTGGCGGTGCGGACCGACGATCGGCCAGGGCCGAAGTCGCTGTCTCTGATGCTGGTCGAAACGGCCGGGCTGCGCGGCTTTGAGCGTGGGCCTATCGAGCCGCTTTTGGGCCGCCCGGGGCACGACTGCTGCGAACTGTTCTTTGACGAGGCCTGGCTGCCGGCCGAGGCGCTGCTTGGCGGCGAACCGGGCAGGGGTCTGGGCCAGCTGCGCCGTCAGCTGGGCTATGAGCGCGCCATGCTCGGTGTGATGGCGCTGGCCAGCATGGAGCGGGCGTTGGCGCTGACGCTGGAACACAGCCGCACCCGGCGGATCTATGGCCAGCCGCTGTTCGAGTTGCAGCACACCCGCTTCACGCTGGCCGAGGTGCAGGCCCATGTCGTGATGGGCCGCCTGCTGGTCGACCACTGCATTGCCGCGCAGCTGGAAGGCCGGCTCGACGAAGCGACCGCAGCGCTGGCCAAGTGGCGGCTCAGCGAGATGCAGGGCGAGGTGATGGATCGCTGTCTGCAGCTGTTTGGCGGCGCTGGTTATGCGCGCGAGCATCCGATGGCCAGGCTCTATGCCGATGCGCGTGTGCAGCGCATCTACGGTGGTGCGAATGAATTGATGAAGGAAGTGGTCGCCTACGCCCTGCCCTGAGTTGGGGACAGCGGTGAGTGCGCATTGAGCAGTCAGGTGAGGAAGCCGGCCAGTCGAGCGGTGCCCAGCATCTTTTGAGGAGTTGAGCATGAACGAAGCCGTTGGGGCGGCGCTGCAGGCGGGCGACATCATGCGCCGCGCCGAGGCACTTGTGCCCATGCTGCGCGAGCGCAGCGTTGAGATCGACGAGGCTCGCGCGCTGCCGGCCGATGTGGTGGACGCGCTGCGCGACAGCGGCGCCTTCCGCATGCTGATGCCACGCGCCTGGGGCGGGCCGGAAATGACGCCGATGGCGATCAACGATGTGCTGGAAGTGCTGGCCAGCGGCAATGCCTCGGCCGCCTGGTGCGCGATGATCCAGATGGATGGCGGCCTCTATAGCGGCATGCTGGATGCGCAGGTGCGTCGCGAGCTGTTTCCCTCGCTGGACCTGGCCACCTCCAATGTGCTGCGCATCAGCGGCTATGCGCAGGTGGTCGAGGGCGGCTTCATCGTCGACGGGCGCTGGGCCTATGCCAGCGGTTGCGGCCATAGCGACTGGTTTGCCGGCGGCGTGATGCTGCATGAGGGGGATCGCGACAAGCCCCTGCTTGACGCGCAGGGCCGGCCGCGCCACTGCATGCTGCTAATGGCGCCGCGCTCGCTGAACCGGCTGGACACCTGGCAGACGCTGGGCCTGCGCGGCACCGGCAGCCATGACCTTGAAGCCGTGCAGCTCTTTGTGCCCGAGGCCCATGCCTTCTCGCTTGATGCGCCGGGGCACGAGGGCGCCATCTACCGCTGGCCGGCGGTGCTGTGCGGCAAGATGCCCGGCGTGCCGCTGGGCATTGCCCGCGCCGCGCTGCAGGAAGCCCGCGCGATGATGAGCCAGCGCCAGGACCTGCCACCGATCTGGGCGCTGGCTCTGGCAGAGGCGCACACCGCCTATCACGGCGCGCGCGCCCATGTGCGCCAGTCGCTGCAGGCGATCTGGGACCGGCTGCAGGCCGGCGAGACGCCCAGCACCGAGGAGCGGGTCGACGTCTTCCTGGCCCGCAGCGAGGCCTTTCACCGTGCTCGCCATGCGGTCGAGGTGCTGTTCGATGCCCTCGGCGGCGGCGCAATCTACTGCGAGCGCAGCTCGCTGGAGCGCCATTTGCGTGATCTGAACACCGCCTGCCAGCACATCATGGCCCAGCGCCAGGGCCAGCTGCCGGCGGCGCAGCTGCTGCTCGGCCGCGAAGACGCCGCCCAGTTCGCCTTTCTCTGAACCCTGACCGGCTGCCGGCCCACCGCCCCTGCGGTGGCCGAGCGGCAGCCTGCGCGGAGCGCTAGATGCCGATGACTGATGCCTTGCCGGAAACGGCAAACACCTGGACCGAACTGTGGCTGGCCCAGTGCGAGCGTGACCCTGCTGCGCCGGCGCTGCTCAGCGCCGTGCCCGGCCAGATGGGCTTGTGGAACCGGCGCGAGCTGGAGCAGCGCATCGAGGCCTGGGCCAGGCGCTTGCGCGAGTGCGGCATCGGTGCTGGCGACAGCGTGGCGGTGCTGCTGCCTCGCGGCCCGGCGCTGGTCTCGGCCTGGCTGAGCCTGCAGCGCCTGGGAGCGGCCTTTGTACCGCTCGATCCCGCCTACCCGGCCGCACGCCAGCAGCTGATCCTCAATGACGCCGCGGTCGTGGCCCTGCTCAGCGATGCCGAGCAGGCCGAGCTGCTGCCGCCTGGCGTGGCCTGCATCGACGTCAGCGCCTGGGGTGAGGGCCTGCCCGCGGGTGAAAGTGCGGCAGCAGTGCTCACCCACCCCGAGCAGTTGGCCTACCGGCTCTACACCTCGGGCTCGACCGGACGGCCCAAGGGTGTGCTGGTCGGCCAGCGCGGCCTGGCGACGCTGGTGCGCGCGCAGGCCGAGGCCTTTGATCTCGGCCCCGGGGACCGCGTGCTGCAGTTCGCCAGCCCCGGCTTTGATGCCGCCGTCGCCGAGACCCTGGTCAGCCTGGGCGCCGGGGCGACACTGGTGCTGGCGCCGCAGGCCGAGCTGATGCCCGGCGAGGCCCTGGCGCGCGCCGCTCAGCACCTGGCCATCACCGCGATGACCTTGCCGCCATCGGCCTTGGCGGTGATGCCCGCCGACAGTCTGGCGACCGTGCGCAGCCTGGTCGTTGCCGGCGAGGCCTGCCCGGCGCAGCTGGTGGCGCGCTGGTCGGTCGGGCGGCGCATGGTCAATGCCTATGGGCCGACCGAGGCCACCGTCTGCGCCAGCGTCAGCGCCCCCTTGAGCGGTGCGCTGACGCCGCCGATCGGCTATCTGCTGCCCGGCTTCGAGGCGTTGCTGCTCGACGCGGAGGGTCAGGTCGTGCCTGGCGCTGAGAGCAGCATTAGCGGCGTCAGCGGCGTCAGCGGCGCCAGCGGCGAGCTTTGCCTGGGTGGCCCGGCTCTGGCCTGGGGCTATGCCGGCTTGCCGGCCTTGACGGCCGAGCGCTTTGTGCCGCATCCGTGCGGCCGCGGTGGCGAGCGTCTTTATCGCACCGGCGACCGGGTGCGTCGCCGCGACGACGGGCAGTTCGAGTTCCTCGGCCGCGTTGACGAGCAGATCAAGCTGCGCGGTTTCCGCATCGAGCCCGGCGAAATCGAGGCACTGCTGGGCGCTGAGGCGGGCGTGGCCGCTGTCAAGGTCTGCCTGCGCCAGTTGAACGAGACGCAGCAGGCGCTGGTCGCCTATGTCCATGCGCACGACGGGGCCTCGCTCGATCGCCAGGCATTGCGCCGGGCGCTGCAGGCGCGGCTGCCGGCGCATATGGTGCCCTCGCATCTGGTGCTGCTCGATCCGTGGCCGGCCAACAGCCATGGCAAGCTCGACACCCAGGCGCTGCCGCTGCCGTGTGCAGCCGACAGCTGGGCCGGCCAGGAGGCGGCGGACGACAGCCTGCCGCGGGATGAACGCGAGAACGCGCTGGCGGCCGTCTTTGCCGAGGTACTGGGTCTGGCCGAGGTGCCTTGCAATGCCAGCTTCTTCGACCTGGGCGGCCATTCGCTCAGCGCCACGCGGCTGCTGAGCCGGCTGCGCGTGCGCTGGCCATCCAGCGCCGATCTGGACCTTGAACAGCTCTTCGATGCGCCCAGCGTCCGCGAACTGGCGCTTCTGTTGGCCGGGGCTTCGCGATGACTCTGCAGCAGCGCCCGGCCCTGTCCGCCGCCCAGCGGCGGCTGTGGTTCATCGATCGGCTGATGGGCCCACAGCCGGCCTATCACATCGTGTTGGCCCTGGATCTGCACGGGCAGCTGAACGTCACGGCGCTGCAGCAGGCCTTGGAGGATGTGGTCGAGCGCCACGAGGCGCTGCGCACCGTCTTTCCGGACGAGCAGGGTGAGCCCTGGCAGCGCGTGCTGCCGGCTGGTCCTGGCCTGCCGCCGCTGCGCCATGCCTGCCTGGCTGCGGGTGTCAGCGAAACACAGCTGGAACAGCAGCTGGCCGACGAGGCCGATCAGGCCTTCGATCTTGTGCATCAAGGCCCGCTGCGCGCGCTGTGCGTGCGCCTCAGCGCCAGCCACCACGTGCTGCAGCTGGTGCTGCATCACATCGCCGGCGACGGCTGGTCCATCGTGCCGCTGGCCGAGGATCTCGGCCTGGCCTATGCGGCGCGCTGCACAGGCCAGGCGCCGGCCTGGACGACGTTGCCGCTGCAATACATCGAGTTCAGCCAGCAGCAGGCCCGTCAATTGGGCGACGCGGCCGATCCTGACAGCCTGCAGGCGCGGCAGCGCGCCTACTGGGTCGAGCGCCTGCAGGGCGCGGTGCCCCTGTGCAGCCTGCCCACCGACCGGTCGCGGCCGGCCCAGACCAGCCATCGCGGCGCGACGCTGCGCTTTCAGGTCCCGGCGCCGCTGCTGGCTGGCCTGATGGCGCTGGCGCGGGCCGAGCGCGCGACGCTGTTCATGGTCCTGCAAACGGCCATGGCCCTGCTGCTGAACCGCCAGGGCGCCGGCGAAGACATCGTTGTCGGCAGTCCGATTGCCGGCCGCGAGGACGAATCGCTCTACGGCCTGGTTGGCTTCTTCGCCAACACCTGGGTGCTGCGCAGCCACTGCCGCGGCGAAGACAGCCTGCTGGCCCTGCTGCGCCAGGTGCGCCAGCGTTGCCTGGAGGCCTACCGCCATCAGTCCCTGCCATTTGACCGCCTGGTCGAGGCGCTGCGGCCCGAGCGCAGCCTGGCGCAGCACCCGCTGTTCCAGGTCATGCTGGTGCTGCAGAACAACGAGACGCCGGGCTTTCACCTCGACGGCCTGCAGGCGCGCCAGCGCGCCATCGCTCATCGCGGCGCCAAGTTCGATCTCAGCATCAATTTGTTCGAGACCCGTGCCTCGCGCGAGCAGGGCCTGGCAGCCGAGATCGAGTACGCCACCGACTTGTATGACGAGGCCAGCGTGCAGGGCTTTGCGCGCCGCTTCATCCACGTGCTGGACCAGCTGGTGCGCGACCCTCAGGCGCAGGTGGGCGGTGGTTGGTGGCTGCTGCCGGGTGAGCGCGAGGCGCTGCTGCGCCAGCCGCCTGTCGAGCCTTTTGCACAAGCCTTCGATCAGCGCCCGCTGCACGAGCAGCTGCTGGACCTGGCCACGCGCCACGCCAGCCGGCCGGCACTGCTGGATGAGACCCAGCAGCTCAGCTACGCCGAACTGGCCGAAGCGCTGCGCCGCCAGGCCACGGTGCTGCGCCGCTGGGGCGTGGGGCGCGGTGTCGTCGTCGGCCTGCATCTGAACCGCGGCGTGGCCACGGCGGTGGCGCAGCTGGCCGTGCTGGCCGCCGGTGGTGCCTTCCTGCCGCTGGACCCGGCCTACCCGGCCGCGCGGCTGGCCTACATGCTCGGCGACGCCCGCCCCCTGCTGGTGCTCAGCGAGCACGAGGCGCCCCCGCAAGACCTGACCCCGCTGCCGGGCTGGCGCTCGCTGGCCGCGCTGCAAGCCGAAGCAGAAGCCATCGATCCTGAGCCGCTGCCCGCGGTGCAAGGCGCCGACCAGGCCTATGTGATCTACACCTCCGGCTCGACCGGCCAGCCCAAGGGCGTGCTGCTGGGCCATCGCGGCCTCAGCCACCTGACTCACGCGCAGGGCCGGCTGTTCGACATCCAGCCGGGCCAGCGGGTGCTGCAATTCGCCTCGCTGAACTTCGACGCCTCGGTGTCCGAGCTGGCCACCACGCTGGCCGCCGGCGCGCTCTTGTGCATCCCCTCGCGCGAGGCGCTGATGCCGGGGGCGGCCCTGCAAGCCACGCTGCAGGACTGGGCGATCGAGGTGGCCACGCTGCCGCCGGTGGCGCTGAACCTGCTGGACGCCGAGGCCCTGCCCAAGCTGCGCCTGCTGATCACCGCCGGCGAAGCCTGCCCCGCGGCGCTGGCCGCGCGCTGGCTGCCGGGCCGGCGCTTGCTCAATGCCTACGGCCCGACCGAGCTGACCGTCTGCGCCACGGCCCAAACGCTGCAAGCCGAACAGCTGGCCCAGGGCGTGGTGCCGATTGGCCAACCGATCGCCAATGCCCGTGCCTATGTGCTGGACGAGCAGGGCGAACCGGTGCCGGTAGGCGTCACCGGCGAGCTCTGGCTCGGTGGCGAAGGCCTGGCCTGGGGTTACCTCGGCCGAGCCGGCATGACGGCCGAACGCTTTGTGCCCGACGCGCTGAGCGGCCAGGCCGGGGCGCGGCTGTACCGCTCCGGTGATCTGGCGCGCTGGCGGCGCGATGGCACGCTGGAATTCCTCGGCCGCAACGACGATCAGCTCAAGCTGCGCGGCATCCGCGTCGAGCTCGGCGAGGTGCATGGCGCGCTGGCGGCGCTGCCGGGTGTGCAGGCGGCGGCGGTGCTGGTGCAACGCGATGCAATGCAGCAGCCGGAGCTGGTTGGCGCACTGGTCGCACCGGGGCAGACGGCCGTGCAGCTGCGCCAGGCGCTGGCCCAGCGGCTGCCGGAGCATCTGCTGCCGGGCCGGCTGCTGCTGCTGGAGGCGCTGCCGCAGACGGCCAATGGCAAGGTCGACAAGGCCGCGCTCGAGCGGCTGCTGGCCGAGCGGCCGCGCGAGGACGCTGCCGCCTACGAGGCGCCGCAAACCGCCTTGCAGCAGCAGCTGGCGCAGCTGTGGCAGCAGCTCTTGGGTTGCGAGCGGGTCGGCCTGAACGACCACTTCTTCCTGCTCGGCGGGCATTCTCTGCTGGCCGCCCAGGTGATGGCGCGGGCGCAGACCCAGCTGGGCGTGGCGCTGCCGCTGAAGACGCTGTTCGAGGCGCCGGTGCTGGCGCAGCTGGCCGCGCGCTTCGAGCAGGCGCTGGCCGGCGAGCCGGGCAGCGCAGCACTTGAAATGCCGGCGGGGCCGGCGCAGTTTCTCGATGCCGATCCTGCCGCCGCGCCGCAGCTCTCGCGGGCCCAGCAGCGCCTCTGGGTGCTGGACCAGCTGCAGCCCGGCGCGGCCGACTATGTGCTGCCCACGGCGCGCTGGCTGCAGTTCGATGGCGAGGTCTGGCCCAGCGCCAGCAGCCTGGCGGCGGCGCTCGGTCAGCTGCTGCAGCGCCACCAGGTGCTGCGCACCGCGCTGGCCGCCGATGCGCAGGGCCGGCCGCAGGCCTTGCCGCTGGAGGCGGCCGTTGATGTGCGCTGGCAGAGGGTGCCGGCGGCGGCACTCGATCAGGCCCTGCAGCATGCCTTGCTGCAGCCCTTTGATCTGGCCCGAGGCCCCTTGCTGCGCGCCCAGGTCTGGCAAACCGGCGCGCAGGAGGCGCTGCTGCTGATCGAGCTGCACCATGCGGTCGCCGATGGCTGGTCGGTGCCGCTGCTGTGGAACGAACTGGGCGTGTTATGGAAGGCTGCGGCGGCGGGCCTTGCCGTGCTGGATGGCTGCCTGGCGCCGCTGCCGCTGCAATTCCATCACTGGGCACGCGCCGAGCAGCGCTGGCTGGACAGCCCGGCGGCCGAGGCACAGCGACTCTACTGGCAACAGGCCCTGGCCGGTGCGCCGGCCGCTGCCGAGCTGCCGCTGGACCGGCCACGCAGCGCCACCCTGGCGCCGGCCGGAGCCTGGCAGCGCTTCGAGCTGGGCGCGCCGCAGGCGCAGGCCTGGGCCGACTGGGGCCGTGCGCAAGGCCTGACCCCCTTCATGGCCTGGCTGGCGCTGCTGCAGCTGTGGCTGGTGCGGCTCACCGGTCAGGCCGAGGTTTGCGTCGGCGCGCCGGTCTCGCACCGGCCGGATCAGCGCCTGGAGGGGCTGATCGGCTTTTTCGTCAACACCGTGGTGCTGCGTGGTCGACCGCAGCTCGACGGCCCGCTGGGTGATTGGCTGCGGCAGGTGCGCGAGCAGGTGCTGGCCGCCCTGGCCCATCAGGACCTGCCCTTTGATGCCGTCGTCGAGGCGCTGCAGCCGCGGCGCGAGCCGGGTCGCACGCCGCTGTTCGAGGTCATGCTGGTGATGAACCCGGGCCAGGGCGAAGCCGGCGACTGGGGGCCGGGTCTGCGCACTCGTGCAGCCGAGCTGCCGGCTGCGGTCAGCAAGTTCGACCTCAGCCTGCTCGTGCAGCCGCAATCCGACGGCCGCATCGCACTGGCCTTTGAATACCGCACGGCGCTCTTCGATGCCGCCAGCGTGGCGGCCTGGGCCGACAGCCTGCTGGCGCTGCAGCGGGCGATGATGAGCGCCGGCAGCGCGCGGCTGGCTGCGCTGCCCTTGGTCTCTGCGGCGCAGCAGCAGGCCTTGCTGCTGCTCGGCGGTGGCGAACCGCTGCCGGCCGTGCCGGCACAGGGCGTGCTGGGGCTGTACCGCCAGCAGGCGCTCCGCCAGCCCGAGGCCGACGCCCTGCTGCTGGGCGAGAGCAGGCTCAGCCATGGCGCGCTGCACCGCCAGGCGCTGGCGCTGGCGCGGCGGCTGCGCAGTCTTGGCGTCAGGCCTGGCGACCGGGTGGCCCTGTGTGCCAGCCGCTCGCTTGAGATGGGCATCGGCCTGATGGGCATCCTGCTGGCCGGGGCCGCTTATGTGCCGATCGACCCGCATTACCCGGCGGCGCGCCGTCAGTTCATGCTGGAGGACGCGCAGCCGCGGCTGTTGCTGAGCCCGGCGGCCTGGGCCAGCGAGACGCTGCCCTGGCTGGACCTGGCGCAGGACTGGGCCGCCTTGGCAAGCCAGGACGAGGGGCTGGCCTCGGGTTCGGATGACTGGGGCCCGAGCCATCTCGACCAGCTGGCCTACCTGATCTACACCTCGGGCTCGACCGGCCAGCCCAAGGGCGTGGCCGTGGCCCACCGCAGCCTCTGGGCCTCGACCGAGGCACGCTGGCGTTATTACGGGCCGCTGGGCCGCTATCTGCTGCTCTCGTCCTTTGCCTTCGACAGCTCGGTGGCGGCGCTGTTCGGCGTGCTGGGCGCCGGCGGCTGCCTGGTGATGCCTTCGGACGAGGCCCTGCAGGACCCGGCCGCGCTGGCCCGACTGGTGCTGGCGCAGCGCATCAACACACTGCTGTGCGTGCCCTCGCTGTGGCAGGAGATGCTGCTGGGCTGGCCCGCTGGGGGATGCGGTGAGTTGCAACGCGTGATCCTGGCCGGCGAGGCCTGCCCGCCGGCGCTGCTGGCGCAGACCCGCGCGCGCTGGCCGGCCTTGCAGCTGTTCAATGAATACGGGCCGACCGAGGCCAGCGTCTGGTCCAGCGTCTGGCACATGCCGGCTGAGGAGGAGCCGGCCGAGGCGGAGCGAGCTGCACCGCGTACGCAGACTCCGATTGGCCGCCCGATCGCCGGCGCCCGGCTCTATGTGCTCGACGAGCGTGGCGAACTGCTGCCGCCCGGCGCCCAGGGCGAGCTGTGCATAGGCGGCCGTGGCGTCAGCCAGGGCTATGCCGGCCGGCCGGGTTTGAGCGCCGAGCGCTTTGGCGTTGACCCCTGGGGCGAGCCTGGCACGCGGCTCTATCGCAGCGGCGACCGAGTGCGCTGGCGCCACGATGGGCAGCTCGAGTTCCTCGGCCGCTTCGACCATCAGCTGAAGCTGCGCGGCCTGCGCGTCGAACTCGGCGAGATCGAGGCGGCCTTGACGGCTCAGCCCGGCGTGCGCGAGGCGGTGGTGTTGGCGCGGGCCCTGGGCAGCGAGGCCGAGCCGCAGCTGATTGCCTACCTCGGCGCCGACGGCACCGAGTCGGAGCACCCGCCTGTCAGCCAGACCCTGCGCGACGCGCTGCTGGCCCGGCTGCCCAGCTATATGGTGCCGGCGCACTGGGTCTGGGTCGAGCGCTGGCCGCTGACGCCTAACGGCAAGATTGACCGCGCTGCGCTGCCCGATCCGCAGCGCCAGCGCGTCACCGGCCTGGCCGCCCAGGGCGCCATTGAGCAGGCGCTGGCGCCGTTGTTTGCCGAGCTGCTGGGCCTGGCCCAGGTCGGCCGCGAGGACAACTTCTTCGAACTCGGCGGCAGCTCGCTGCTGGCCGTCAAGCTGCACCGCCGCATTGATGCGCTGTGGCCGCAGCGCCTGCAGGTCGTCGACCTGTTCCGCTGGCCCACGGTGCAAGGCCTGGCCCAGCAGCTGCAGGGCCGCAGCGCTGGCGATACGCCGAAAGAGGGCGCGGCTGATGCGGCCCGGCTGCGCGGCGAGGCCCGCCGCCAGCGCCTGCAACGCCCGCGCGCCGGCGAGCGACCCGCCGCCTGACACGACATTCAGACAGGACTCCATCTCATGCATTCCCTCCCGCACGCCGAGAGCAACGACGATAGCAACGACGATTGCAACGACGACAGCGATCCCGCGCTCAGCCTGGCCATCATCGGCATGGCCGGTCGCTTCCCGCAGGCCGAGACGCTGGACGCCTTCTGGCAGCTGCTGATCGAGGGCCGCGAGGGCATACGCCGCTTCAGCGTCGAGGAGCTGCGCCAGGCCGGTGTGCCCGAGGAGGAGTTCTCGCAGCCCGACTATGTGCCGGCCGGCGCGGTGATCGAGGACGTGGCCGGCTTTGATGCCGCCTTCTTTGCGATGAACCCGCGCGAGGCGGCCTGCACCGATCCGCAGCAGCGGCTCTTCCTCGAAGTGGCCTGGGCGGCGCTGGAGCATGCCGGGGTCGACCCGCAGCGCGAACCGGGCCGCATCGGCATCTTTGCCGGCAGCTCGCGCAACCAATACCTTGTCGATCATCTGCTGAGCCAGCCCGAGGCCCAGCTGCCCGGCGCGCTGCAGCTGGTGATGGGCAATGACAAGGACTACATCGCCGGCCGCAGCGCCTACAAGCTGGGCCTGACCGGACCGGCCGTTAATGTGCAATCGGCGTGCTCGACCTCGCTGGTCGCCGTGCACCTGGCAGCGCAAAGCGTGCTCAACGGCGAGTGCGAGCTGGCGCTGGCCGGCGCCGCCTCGCTGACCCGCCTGGGCACGCAGGGCTATGTCTATACCGAGGGCGGCATCGCCGCGCCCGACGGCCATTGCCGGCCCTTCGATGCCGCGGCCCAGGGCACGGTGCCGGGCTGTGGCGTGGCCGCCGTGGTGCTCAAGCGGCTGGACCGGGCGCTGGCCGATGGCGATGTCGTCCACGCCGTCATCCGCGGCTCGGCCATCAACAACGATGGCCGCGACAAGAGCAGCTTCACCGCGCCCTCGGTGGCCGGGCAGGCGGCGGTGATTGCCGAGGCCCTGGCGGTGGCCGGTCTGGAGCCGCAGGACATCGACTTCATCGAGGCGCATGGCACAGCGACGGCGCTGGGTGATCCGATCGAGGTCACGGCGCTGCAGCAGGTCTATGGCGCGGCCGGCGTGCCGGCGGGCTCGGTCGTGCTCGGCTCGCTGAAATCGAACTTCGGCCATATGGATGCCTGCTCCGGCGTCGCCGGCCTGATCAAGACGGTGCTGGCCTTGCAGCACGAAGCGCTGCCGCCGACGCTGCACTACCAGCAGCCCAATCCCAATATCGACTTTGCTGCCAGTGCCTTTCGCGTCAGCGCTAGCGCCGAGCCCTGGCCGGCGCGTGGCCGGCCGCGGCGAGCGGCGGTCAGCAGCTTTGGCGTGGGCGGCACCAATGCGCATGTGGTGCTGGAGCAGGCGCCGGCTGCGGCGCACGACGCTGAAGCAACGGCCGGGGCTCAGCTGCTGGTCCTCAGCGCTCGCAGCCGCAGCGCGCTGCAGGCCCAGCAAGCCGCGCTGCTCGCGCATTGGAACGCTCATCCCGAGCTCGATGCCGGCGCGGTTGCGGCGACGCTCTGGCATGGCCGCCAGCAGCTGCGCTGGCGCGCGGCGCTGGCCTGCAGCGATGCTGCCGATGCCCGCCAGCGTCTGGCCCAGCCGCTGCCGGTGCGCGAGGCGCCAGCACAGCGGCCGGCGCTGGTCTTCATGTTCCCCGGCCAGGGCGCCCAGCAGCTGGGCATGGGCCGTGCGCTGGCCGCGCAGCTGCCGGCTTTTGCCGCCGAGCTGCAGGCCTGCAATGCGGTGCTGCAGCGGCTCGGCTGGGGCCATGATCTGCTGGCGCTGATCTGGGCCGAGGGCGCCGACAAGGCGCGCGCCGAACAGCTGCTCGCGCAGACCGAGCTGACCCAGCCGGCGCTGTTTGCGATCGAATGGTCGCTCGCCACGGTGCTGCGCCAGCTCGGCCTGGAGCCGGACGCGATGATCGGCCATAGCCTCGGCGAATGGGTGGCCGCCGCGCAGGCCGGCGTGTTCACCCGCGATCAGGCGCTGGAGGCGGTCATGTGGCGCGGGCGTCTGATGGCGGCGCAGCCCACCGGGCGCATGCTGGCCGTCGGTGTCGGCGAAGCGGCGGCCGAGGCGCTGTTGGGCCCGGGGCTGTGGCTGGCCGCCGTCAACGGACCGGCGCAATGCAGCCTGTCTGGCGAGGCGGCGGCGCTCGAGGCACTGGCCGCGCGGCTGCAGGCCGAGGGCCTGCCCTGCCAGTGGCTGGCCACCTCGCACGCCTATCACAGCGGCCTGATGCAGGGCGCGCTGGCACCGTTTGGCGAGCTGCTGTCGCGCTGGCAGCTGCAGGCGCCGCAGCGGCCCTTTATTTCCAATGTCAGCGGCGACTGGATACGCGCCGAGGACGCACAGTCGGTCGCCTACTGGCAGCAGCAGCTGCTGGCGCCGGTGCGCTTCCATGCCGGGCTGCAGACGGTGGCGCCGGGCGCGGCCCTGCTGCTGGAGCTGGGCCCGGGCCGAGCGCTCAGCCGCATGGCCGGTGCCTGCTGGCCCGACGATGCCAGCCGCCTGGCGCTGCCGCTGCAGCCCAAGGCCGATGCCTCGGGCAGCCAGGGCACGGCGGAGGGCTGGCGCCAGTGGCTCGATGCCTGGGCGCAGGCCTGGACTTTTGGGCTGGCGCTGCCCGCCGCGCTGCAGCCACGCCCACGGCGCAAGGCGCTGCTGCCCAGCTATCCCTTCGAACATCAGCCGCATTGGGTGCCGGCCACGCGCTCGGCGCCGGCCGGTGGCCGCCGCGCTGAGCTGCGCGACTGGTGCGGCCTGCCCAGCTGGCAGCGCCTGCCGGCCGGTTCGCGTGTTCAGCAGGCCCAGGCACAGCCGCGGCGCTGGTACCTGGCCCGCGAGCAGGCCCAGGGCCAGCCCTGGCTGCCGCGTGCCGCCGGTTGGCGTTCGGTGCAGGCACCGGGGCCGCAGTCCTCGGCCTGGGTGCATTGGCTGGAGGAATGGCGCGAGCAATGGCGTGCTGCGCCGGGCGCGGTCGTTTGCGCCTGGGGCCTCGCCGAACCGCTGATGCCGCGGCAGGAATTCCTCTCGCTGCAGCAGTTGCTGCGCGGCCTGGCCGCCGATGTGCAGGCGCTCGATCTGGCAGAAACGCTGCCGGTGCAGCTGCTCTGCCGTGGCAGTGCAGCGGTGCTCGATGGCGAGGTGCTGATGCCGGCACGTGCCGTCTGGCGCGGTCTGGTCGGCACGGCGGCGGCCGAATGGCCGCAGCTGGCGCTGCAGCTGATCGATCTGGGCGCCGATGCGCCGAGCGAGGCGCAGGCCGAGCGGCTGGGCCTGGCGTCCACGGCGGCTGCCGCGCTGGAACCCTGGTGGCAGGCCTGGCGGGGCCAGAGCCGCTGGGTGGCCGCTGAGTTCAGTGGCAGCGTCGAGCAGCTGCCCACCGGGTTCTCGCTGCCGAGCGGCAGCCATGTGCTGATCAGCGGTGGCCTGGGCGGCATGGGCCTGACGTTTGCGCGCGCCCTGGCCGGCAGCGTGGCCGATCTGCGCCTGACGCTGCTCGGCCGCAGTCCGCTGGAGCAGGGGCCGGCCGCGCTCGTCGCGCAGCGCCGCGAGGCCTTGCGCGAGCTGCAAGGGCTGGGCGCGCAGCCGCGCTATCTGGCGCTGGATGTGGCCGATGCGGCGGCACTGCAGGCGCTGGCGCAGGACTGCGCCCGCCCCGACGCCTTCGGCGGGCCGGTGAACGCGATCCTGCATACCGCCGGTGTGGCCGGCGGTGCGCTGCTCGACCAGCTCGACGAAGCGGCACTCGATGCCGTGTTCGCCCCCAAGGTTCAGGGCAGCCTGAATCTGCTGCAGGCCTTCGACGGTCCGGCACTGCAGGTCATGCTGATGTGCAGCTCGCTGAGCCCCTGGGCGCCGGGGCTGGGCCAGGCGCATTACGCCGCGGCCAATGCCTTCCAGGCCGCGCTGGCGCAAGCCTGGCGTGGTGTGGCGCGGCTGGTGGCGGTGGACTGGTGCGCCTGGAGCGAGGTCGGCATGGCTGCCAGGATCAGCGGCTCGCTAGCCCAGGCCGGCGGCCACAACGAGATCCAGCCGGCCCAGGCCGCCCGACTGCTGCCGTTGCTGCTGGGCTCAAGCGAACCGCTGTGGATGGTGTCGCCGCAGCCGCTGGCCCTGGTGCAGCAGCAAACGGCCGTCTTCAATCGCGAGCTGCTGCAAGGCAAGCTGCCCGACGCCGAGCTGCAGGATCTTGCTGCCGATGAGGGCGCTTCGACGCTGCAACGCCGCGTGTCGGCGCTGTGGCAGCAGCTGCTCGGTGTGGCGGCACCCGCATCGGACGCCGACTTCTTTGCCCTCGGCGGCCATTCGCTGCTGGCCACGCAGTTACTGGCCCAGCTGCGCCGCCAGCTGCAGCTGGAGCTGCCGCAGAACTTTGTCTTCGAGCATCCCGGCTTTGCGTCAATGTGCGCGGCGCTGGAGGCGCTGCAGGCCGCCGGCGCCGAGGCGCCAGCAGAAGCGGCGACCGAAGTGCAGCCGGGCGAGCCGAGCGATGAGCATCCGGCCTCTTTTGCCCAGCAGCGCATGTGGATGCTGGAGCAGATGGCGCAGGGCGCGCCGCTGTACCACATGCCCTCGGCCTGGTGGCTGGATGGTGGTGTGGATGAGCAGGCGCTGGAGCAGGCCTTGCAGCAGCTGTTGGCTCGCCACGAGGTGCTGCGCAGCGGCCTGCATTGGAGCGAGTCTGGCTTGGTGCAGCGCGTGCTGCCGCCGCCAGCACGTCTGCTGCACGCCGAGGCCTTCGAGGGCGAGGCCGAGGCAGCGCTGGCGCTGGCCCGCCAGTGGATTGCTGAGCCTTTTGCGCTGCAGCAGGGGCAGATGATCAAGGCGCGGCTGTGGCGCTGGGCCGATGGCCGCGCGCTGTTCGTGCTCTGCCAGCACCATATCGCGTCCGACGGCTGGTCCACCGGCATCCTGTTGCGCGAGCTGCAGCAGGCCTATCGTGCCGCCCTTGCTGGACAAAGCCCCGCGTGGCCGGCGCTGCCCATGCAGTACCGCGACTACGCGAGGGCGCAGCGCGAGCTGCTGCGCGGCCCGCGGCTGGAGCGCCAACTGGCCCATTGGCGCGAGCGCCTGGCCGACGCGCCGCTGCTGAGCAGCTGGCCGGCCGACCGGGCCCGGCCGCCGCTGCCGTCCAGCACCGGCGGCGTGCTGCAGTTCGAGCTGAGCGCCTCGCTGTGCCAGGGCCTGCAAGGGCTGGCGCAGGCGCATCAGGCCACGCTGTTCATGACGCTGATGTGCGCCCATATGCTGATGCTGGCGCGGCTCAGCGGCCAGGATGAGGTGTGCGTCGGCACGCCGGTGGCTGGTCGGCAGCAGGAGGGCTGGGAGCCGCTGGTGGGCTTCTTTGTCAACACGCTGGTGCTGCGGGCTCGTTTCCCCGCCGAGCAGACGCTGAGCCAGGCCTTGTCGGCGGTGCGTCGGGTCGCGCTGGATGCGTTTGCGCACCAGGACGTGCCGTTTGAGCAGGTGGTGGAGCAGCTGCAGCTGCCGCGCGACAGCAGCCGCACGCCGCTGTTCCAGACCCTGCTGACGCTGCAGGCCGGCAACACCCAGGCGCTGGACCTGGCCGGGCTGAGCAGCCGTGCCGAAGCGCTGCATCCGGGCGGCTCGCAGTTCGATGTCTCGCTGAGCCTGACGCCGCTGCAGCAGGGACTCGGCGTGAGCATCGAGTACCGCCGCGATCTCTTCGATGCCGAGACGGTGCAGCGCCAGGCCGCCCGCTTCATCCACGTGCTGGAACAGCTGGTGCGCGAGCCGCAGGCGCAGGTGGGCGGTGGCTGGTGGCTGCTGCCGGGCGAGCGCGAGGCGCTGCTGCGCCAGCCGGCTCTCGAGGCTGTCGCACGGGCTTTTGATCAACGCCCGCTGCACGAGCAAGTGCTGGACGTGGCCACGCGCCACGCTAGCCGGCCGGCACTGCGCGACGAACGCCAAGAGCTGAGTTACGCCGAACTGGCCGAAGCGCTGCGCCGCCAGGCCACGGTGCTGCGCCGCTGGGGCGTGGGGCGCGGTGTTGTCGTCGGCCTGCACCTCAATCGCGGCGTGGCCACGGCGGTCGCGCAGCTGGCCGTGCTGGCCGCCGGTGGCGCCTTCCTGCCGCTGGACCCGGCCTACCCGGCCGCGCGGCTGGCCTACATGCTCGGCGACGCACAGCCGCTGCTGGTGCTCAGCGAACACGAGGCGCCCCCGCAAGACCTGACCCCGGTGCCGGGCTGGCGCTCGCTGGCCGCGCTGCAGACGGAAGCCGCCGCGACCGAACCACAGCCGCTGCCCGCGGTGCAAGGCGCCGACCTGGCCTATGTGATCTACACCTCCGGCTCGACCGGCCAGCCCAAGGGCGTGCTGCTGGGCCATCGCGGCCTCAGCCACCTGACCCACGCGCAGGGCCGGCTGTTCGACATCCAGCCGGGCCAGCGGGTGCTGCAATTCGCCTCGCTGAACTTCGACGCCTCGGTGTCCGAGCTGGCCACCACGCTGGCTGCAGGCGCGCTCCTGTGCATCCCGCCGCGCGAGGCGCTGATGCCCGGCCCGGCGCTGCAAGCCACGCTGCAGGACTGGGCCATCGAGGTGGCCACGCTGCCGCCGGTGGCACTGAACCTGCTTGACGCCGAGACGCTGCCCGAGCTGCGCCTGTTGATCACCGCCGGTGAAGCCTGCCCGGCGGCGCTGGCCGCGCGCTGGCTGCCGGGCCGGCGCTTGCTCAATGCCTACGGGCCCACCGAGCTGACCGTCTGCGCCACGGCCCAAACGCTGCAAGCCGAACAGCTGGAACAAGGCGTGGTGCCGATCGGCCAACCGATCGCCAATGCGCGCGCCTATGTGCTGGACGAGCAGGGCGAGCCGGTGCCAGCAGGCGTCACCGGCGAACTCTGGCTCGGCGGCGAAGGCCTGGCCTGGGGCTATCTCGGCCAAGCCGGCATGACGGCCGAGCGCTTTGTGCCCGACGCGCTGAGCGGCCAGGCCGGGGCGCGGCTGTACCGCTCCGGCGATCTGGCGCGCTGGCGGCGCGATGGCACGCTGGAATTCCTCGGCCGCAAGGACGATCAGCTCAAGCTGCGCGGCATCCGCGTCGAGCTCGGCGAGGTGCAGGGCGCGCTGGCGGCGCTGCCGGGCGTGCAGGCGGCGGCGGTGCTGGTGCAGCGCAGTGCACAGCAGCAGCTGCAGCTGCAGCTGCAGCTGCAGCTGCAGCAGCCGGAGCTGGTCGGCGTGCTGGTGGCACCGGGGCAGACGGCCGTGCAGCTGCGCCAGGCGCTGGCCCAGCGGCTGCCGGAGCATCTGCTGCCGGGCCGGCTGCTGCTGCTGGAGGCGCTGCCGCAGACGGCCAATGGCAAGGTCGACAAGGCCGCGCTCGAGCGGCTGCTGGCCGAGCGGCCGCGCGAGGACGCTGCGGCCTACGAGGCGCCGCAAACCGAGCTGCAGCAGCAGCTGGCGCAGCTGTGGCAGCAGCTCTTGGGCTGCGAGCGGGTGGGGCTGAACGACCACTTCTTCCTGCTCGGCGGGCATTCGCTGCTGGCCACGCGCTTGACGGTGCAGCTGCGCGAGCAGCTGGGCCTGACGCTGTCGCTGCGTGATCTGTTCGAGACGCCGCTGCTGGCCGATCTGGCGGCGCGCTGCGAGGCCTTGCAGCAAGCGGCCGCCGAGCTGGACGACATCGAGTATTGAGCCGCGCAAGCGGCATAGGCGTCGGGCCCGCAGGGGCCTTGGACGCTGGAGGACGGGGCAATGGACATCGAACACACACTGACGGCCAGACTGGCTGATTTCGCGGCTCGCGGCGCACGCTTCAGCGTCGTCGAGGGCAAGCTGCGCAGCCAGGGCGCGCAGGCGGTGCTCGACGCCGCCGAGCTCGCCTGGGTGCGCCAGCATCGCGATGCCTTGATCGCTCTGCTGACGCAGGACCAGGCGGCGACACGGCTGCAGGCACTGCCACGGCCGGCGCAGTTGCCGCTGTCGGCCGCGCAGCTGCGGCTCTGGTTCATGGACCAGCTCGATCCCGGCAGCCCCAGCTACAACATCCCGGCCGCCTTTCTCGTCGAAGGTGAACTCGATGTGGCGGCGCTGAGCGCGGCGATAGACGCGCTGGTTCAGCGTCACGAGAGCCTGCGCACCGTCTTCATCGCGCCCAGCGAGGCGCAACCGCAGGCCACGCAGCGGGTGCTCGATGCGATGCCGGGCATTCTGCGTGTCGAGACGCTCGCAGGCAGCGGCCGCGAGGCCTGTCAGCGCCGCGCCGATCAGGAGGCGCGCGAGCCCTTCGACCTTTCCCAGGGACCGCTGCTGCGCGTGCGCTATGCACAGCGCCCCGCAGGCGAGACCGGGCCGCAGCTGCTGTGCATCACCGTTCACCACATCATTGCCGACGGCTGGTCGATGGCGGTGCTGACCCGCGAACTGGCCGAGGCCTATGCCGCCGCGCTGCAGGGCGGCAGCCCGGACTGGACGCCGCTGGCCTTGCAGGTGGCCGACCACGCCCTGTGGCAACAGCAACCGGCGCAGCAGCGCCAGCTGCAGGCGGCGCTGGGCTACTGGCAGCAGCGCCTGGCCGGCGCGCCAGCCCTGCTGGCCTTGCCGACAGACCGGCCGCGACCGGCGGTGCAGGGCCAAGCCGGCGCGCACCACGGCTTCATCATTCCGCCGGGGCTGGCCGAGCGCTTGCGCACGCTGGCCCATCAGGAAGGGGCGACGCTGTTCATGGTGCTGCAGGCGGCGCTGGCGCTGCTGTTGGGTCGGCTGTCTGGGCAGACCGATGTCTGCGTGGGCACGCCGGTGGCCGGCCGCACCGAGGCGGCGCTGGAGGGCTTGATCGGCTGCTTCCTGAACAGCCTGGTGCTGCGCACCGATCTGTCCGAGCCGGGCAGCTTCCGCGAACTGTTGCGCCAGGTGCGCGCCCAGACGCTGGCGGACTTCGACCATCAGGCGCTGCCCTTCGAGCGTCTGGTCGATGCGCTGAATCCCGAGCGCAGCAGCGCCTACAGCCCGCTCTACCAGGTGATGCTGGTGCTGCAGAACACGCCGCCGGTGCGCTGGGCACTGAGCGGTGCGCAGCTGCAGCCGCTGGCCGGTGAATCGGGCGCGGCCAAGCTGGACCTGCGCCTCTCGGTCACCGAGATGCCCGAAGGCCTGTACTGCGGCATCGAGTACCGCAGCGCCTTGTTCGATGCAGCCACGATTGCCGGCTGGGCCGCGGCCTGGCAGACGATGCTGGACGCGCTGTCGCTCAACCCCGATCTGCCCTGCCAGCGCCTGCCCAGCTGCTCGGCCGCCGAGGGCGCGCGGCGGCGCCGCTTCTGGGCCGAACAGATGCCCGGCATTGCCAGCGAGCCGCAGGACGCGCTGCGTCTGCCGGGGCTGCCGGCCCATGTGCTGGCGCTCTGGCAGCGCCCGCTGCAGCAGGCGCCACAGGCCTTGGCCGTTCAACAGCATGAGCGCTGCTACAGCCATGCCGAGCTGGCCGCACAGGCGCTTGCCCTCGGGCGGCAGTTGCAGGCCTGCGGTCTGCGGCCGGGCCAGACGGTGGCCGTGCTCAGCGACGATCCCCTGCTGCAGCTGCGCAGCATGCTCGCCCTGATGTGGGCGGCGGCGCTGTTCATGCCGCTCGATCCCAAGCAGGCGCCGCGGCGTCTGCAATCAATGCTGAGCACGGCCAGGCCGGCGGTGCTACTGCATGACGCCGACAGCGCAGCGCTGACCGCCGAGTTCAACGCCTCATGGGGAGACAGCGGCCCGCGCTGCATCGATGCCACCGGCTTCGCGTTCGACAACGCAGCGCTATCGCCAACCGATGCCGACTTCGCCGGCCCCTGGCAGGCGCTCGCGCCGGACGCGCCGGTTTATCTCTACTTCACCTCGGGCAGCAGCGGCGAGCCCAAGGGGGTGCTCGGCCGTTCGCAGGGCCTGGCCCAATTCATCGACTGGGAATGCCGCAGCCTGGCGCTGGATGCCGGCACGCGGGCCAGCCAGCTGACACCGGCCAGCTTCGACGTCTATTTGCGCGAGGTCTGGGCGCCGCTGGCGGCCGGCGGCAGCGTTCATCTGCCGCCGCCGGTGCGCACGCTGTCGCCCGAGGCCTTGTGCGACTGGCTGAAGGCCGCCGGCGTGACGCTGATGCATGCGGTGCCGACGCTGTGGCGCCATCTGATGGCGGCCGCGCTGAGTCCCGAGCGCCTGCCGGCCTTGCGCCAGCTGGTGCTGGCCGGCGAGCCGCTGCTGGGCGTCGATGTGCAGCGCTGGCGCACGCTGATGGGCGCCGAGGCTGAGCTGTTCAATCTCTACGGCCCGACCGAGACGACGCTGGCCAAATGCGTCTACCGGCTGCCGATCGAAGCTAACACCGAAAAAGGATGGCCGACGCAGCTGCCGGTCGGCCGGCCGCTGCCTGGCGCGCAGCTGCTGGTGCTGGACGAGGCCTTGCAGCCCTGCGCCGAGGGGCAGCTGGGCGAGGTCTATCTGCGCACGCCTTATCGCAGTCTCGGCTATCTGGGCGCCGATGAAGGCCATGGCGAGGTCTGGGTGCCCAACCCGCTGCGCCGCGACGCTGCCGATCTGCTCTACCGCAGCGGCGATCTGGGCCGCTGGACGGCGGCCGAGGGCCTGACGTTGCAGGGACGGCGCGATGGCCAGATCAAGCTGCGCGGTGTGCGCGTCGAGCTGGCCGAGGTTGAGCAGGCGCTGATGCAGCTCCACGGCGTTCAGGCCGCGGCTGCGGCGCTGCAGGGCGAGGGTGCACAGCGCCGGCTGATCGGCTATCTGCGTCTGGCCGATGGCAGTGCCAGCGTCGATGAGGCCCGCCAGCAGGCCTGGATGGAGGCCTTGCGCGAGCGTCTGCCCGAGGCCGCCTGCCCGGCCGAGCTGATGGTGTTGGAACAGTGGCCGCTGACCCGCAGCGGCAAGCTCGATCGCCGTGCGCTGCCGGCGCCGCTGCCACAGGCCGAGGCCGAGCAGCCGCTGCAGACGGCCACCGAGCAGGGCCTGGCAGGGCTCTGGCAGGCGCTGCTGGGCGGCGAGCCGCCGGGGGCGCAAGCGCATTTCTTCCGCCAGGGCGGCCATTCGCTGCTGGCCACCCGGCTGGTGGCCGGGGTGCGCGAGCAGTTCGGCGTGGCACTGCCGCTGCGTGCGGTGTTCGAGGCACCGCAGCTGCGCGCGCTGGCCGCCGCCATCGATGCGCTGCGTGAGCAGGCTGCCGAGGCCGCCCCGGCGCTGCAGGCGCTGCCCCGGCAGCCCGAGCAGCTGCAGCGTTTTGCGCTCAGCCCGGGCCAGGAGCGGCTGTGGTTCCTGCACCAGCTCGAAGGCGAGGCGGCGGCCAGCGCCGGGCTCTACAACACGCCGCAGGCACAGTGCTGGAGCGGCCCGCTGGACGCGAGGGCGCTGGCGCAGGCCTGGACGCAGCTGCAGCGGCGGCATGAGCTGCTGCGCGCCGACATCGAGCAGCAGGCCGATGGCGAGCTGCTGCTGCGCGTCCACCCCGAGCCGCTGGCTGTGCTGCAGTGGGCCGAGGCGGACAGCGAGGCGGCGCTGCAGGCGCTGGTCGATGCCTGCGTGGCCGAAGCTTTCGCGCTGGACCGTGCGCCGCTGGCGCGGCTGCGGGCGATACGCGGGCCGGCCCGAGTTCACGAGGGAGCACCTAACGAAAATGTGGCGCAGACGGTGCTGGTGCTGGTGCTGCATCACGCCATCACCGATGGCGTCGCGCTGGCGCTGCTGTTCGAGGAGCTGTTCAGCGCCTACCGTGCCGCCTGTGGGGAGGGCGTGGTACTGCCCGAGCTGGCGCTGCAATACGTCGACTACGCGCATTGGCAGCGCAGCGCCGCGGCACAGCAGCAGGCCCAGGCGCAGCGCAGCTTCTGGCAGCAGACGCTGGCCGGCCTGCCGGCGCTGCTGGAGCTGCCAAGCGACCGGCCGCGCGGCAGCCAGCTGAGTGCGTCGGCCGATCGCGTCGCCTTTGCGCTGCGGCCCGAGCTGCGCGCACCGCTGGCCGCGCTGTGCCAGGCGCAGGGCTGCACGCTGTTCATGCTCAGCGCGGCGCTGCTCAGCGTGCTGCTGGGGCGCAGCAGCGCGCAGCGCGATGTCTGCCTGGGCACGCCGGTGGCCAACCGCCAGTTGCCGGGCACCGAGCAGATGCAGGGCTTCTTCGTCAACACGCTGCCGCTGCGTCTGCAATGGCAGCCCGAGCTGGGTCTGGCCGACTATCTGCCGCAGGTGCGCGAGCGGGCGCTGCAGGCCTTTGCCCATCAGGACCTGCCCTTTGAGCAGATCGTCGAGGCGCTGCAGCTGCCGCGCAATACCGGCCACGAGCCGCTGTTCCAGGTGCTGCTGCTGGTTGCCGAGGGCGGCCGGCCGCTGAGCTCGGCCGCCGGGCTGACACGTCAGAGCTGGCCGGTCGGCGGCCGCGGCGCCAAGTTCGACATCAGCGTCGGCTTGCAGGACGGCGAGCAGGGACTGGTCGGCGCCTTCGAGTACCGCAGCGATTTGTTTGATCGCGACACCATGGCCCGGCTGGCCCAGACCTTCTGCCGCTGGCTGGAGCTGGCGGCAAAGGCCAGCACGCTGCCACTGGGCCAGTGGCCGCTGTGCACGGCGCTGGAGTTGCAGCGCGCCGCCCACGAATGGAACGCCACCGGCCATGCTGAGCGGCCGCTGGTCTGGATGCACCAGTGGCCGCAGCGGCAGCTGGCGGCCCATGCCGATGCGCCGGCCTTGGTGGTGGACGGGCAATTGTGGAGTTATGAGAAGCTGGAGGCGCGCAGCAACCAGCTGGCGCGGGTGTTGCGGGCACGCGGTGCGGCGACCGAGCGGCGTATCGCCGTCTGTCTGCCGCGCACGGCTGAGCTGATCCCGGTGCTGCTGGCGGTGCTGAAAGCCGGCGCCGCCTATGTGCCGCTGGATCCGGCCTATCCGGTCGGGCGCTTGCAGCACATGCTGGCGGACAGTGCCGCGCTGCTGTGCATCAGCACGGCCGAGACGGCGGCGCTGCTGGGCGCAGGGGAGACCGAGCAGCTGTCGCTGGCGGCGCTGTGCGCGCTGGCCGATGCCGAGCCGGACACGCCCTTGGACGTGACCATCGCCGCCGAGCAGCTGGCCTATCTGATCTACACCTCGGGTTCGACCGGCCGGCCCAAGGGTGTGGGCATCAGCCACGGCAATGCGGCCAGCTTTCTGGCCTGGACGGCCACCGTGTTCGAGCCGGCGGCGATGCGCGCCGTGCTGGCCGCCACCTCGGTCTGCTTTGACCTCTCGATCTTCGAGATCTTCGCGCCCTGGGTGCAGGGCGGTGCCTGCTGGCTGGCGCCCTCGGTGCTGGCGCTGGCCGAAGATCCCGCGGCCTACCCGGTCAGCCTGGTCAATACCGTGCCGTCGGCGATGACCGAGCTGCTGCGCCTGGGCGCGCTGCCGGCCACGGTCGAGGTCGTCAATCTGGCCGGCGAGATGCTGCCGCGCGCGCTGGTGCAGGCGTTGCACGACAGCGCGCCGCAGCTGCAGGTCTACAACCTCTACGGGCCGACCGAGGACACCACCTATTCGACCTGGGCGCTGATGCCGCGCGGGCAGGGCGGGCTCTGCGATATCGGCCGTCCGATGCTGGGCAGCCAGGCCTATGTGCTGGACGAGCAGGGCCAGCTCGTGCCGCCCGGCGTCGTTGGCGAGCTCTATCTGGCCGGCGACGGCTTGGCTCGCGGCTATCTGGGCCAGCCGGGGCTGACGGCCGAGCGCTTTGTGCCCAATCCCTGGTCGACCGAGGGTGGGCGCATGTACCGCACCGGCGACCGTGCCCGCTACCGCCGCGACGGTGTGCTCGAATGCCTGGGCCGCGTCGATCACCAGATCAAGCTGCGTGGCTTCCGCATTGAGCTCGGTGAGGTCGAGGCCGTGCTGGCCGAGCATCAGGCCGTCGAGCAGGTGCTGGCCGTGGTGCGCGCCGATGCTGCTGGCGATCAGGCACTGTGCGCTTACTACAGCTGCAAGCCCGGTCAGGCCGACCCCGGCGCCGCCGTGCTGCTGGCGGCGGCGGCACGCAAGCTGCCCGCCTATATGCTGCCCAGCCATCTGATCGCGCTACAGGCCTTTGTGCTGACACCCAATGGCAAGCTGGATCGCAGCGCGCTGCCGGCGCCGGCCACGGCGTCTGAGGCCGCATCTGCCGCGGCGCTCGATGCTGAGGGCCCGCTGAGCGAGATCGAGGCGGCGCTGGCCGCGGCCTGGCAGCGGGTGCTGGGGCGCGCGCCGGCCCACAAGCGGCAGGACTTCTTTGCCGCCGGCGGCCACTCGCTGCTGGCCACGCGCCTGGTCGCGGCGCTGCGCGCCGAGACCGGTCTGGAGCTGCCACTGCGGCGCATCTTCGAGGGATCGACCTTCGCCGATCTGGCCATCGCCCTGCAGGCGATGAGGGCTGGGGCATTGGCTCAGCCCTCGCTGCCAGCGCCGCAGCGGCGTCCGGCGGACGCGCCGCGCCGTGCCTCACCGGCGCAGCAGCGGTTGTGGTTCCTGCAGCATCTGGATGGCGATCGATCGCCCTACCAGATCGCCACCGCGCTGCAGATCGAGGGCGCGCTAGACGCCGCCGCGCTGCAGGCCGCGCTGGACGCGGTGGTGCAGCGCCATGAGGGCCTGCGCGCGGCCTTCGACACCGTGGACGGCGCCGTCGTGCTGCGCCTGCATGAGGCACCGGGCTGGCAGTGGCAAACGCTGGAGCTCGTGGCGCTGCCGCTGGCCGAGGCGCGGGCGCAGGCGCTCTGGCGGGTGCAGGCGACCGCGCAGCAGGGCATGGACATTGCTCGCGATCCGCTGTTCCAAGCGTTGCTGATCAAGCTGTCGCCCGCGCAGCATGTGCTGCTGCTGCGCATGCATCACATCGTCTCGGACGGTTGGTCGCTGGGCGTGCTGATGCGCGAGATGGGCGAGGCCTATGCGGCGCTGGACGCTGGCCAGGCGCCGGACTGGGCGCCGCTGCCGCTGCAGTACGCCGACCATGCCCATGCCCAACTGGACGCGATGGCCAGCGGCGCTCTGCGGGCGCAGCTGGATTACTGGACCGGGCGGCTGCGCGGTGCGCCGGCGCTGCTGGATCTGCCGCTGGATCATCCGCGCCCGGCGCGGCCCAGCTTCCAGGGTGCGCGGCTGCCCTTCAGCGTCGACGCCGCCACGCTGGCCGGCCTGCAGGCCTTGGCGCAGCGCCAGGGCGCCAGCCTGTTCATGGTGCTGGCTGCCGCGCTGCACGTGCTGCTGGCACGGCTGTCGCGTCAGCATGACATCTGCCTGGGCCTGCCGATTGCCAACCGCCGCCATGCCGAGCTGGAAGGCCTGATTGGCTATTTTGCTAACACCCTGGTGCTGCGCACGGAATCGACACCGGCGCAGCCCTTCACCGAGCTGCTGGCCCAGGTGCGCGAGCGCCTGCTGCAGGCTTACGAACACCAGGATCTGCCGTTTGAGAGTCTGGTTGATGCGTTGGGCCTGTCGCGCGAGGCGGCGGTCAATCCGCTGTTCCAGGTGATGCTGGTGCTGCAGAACGCGGCCACCGAGGCCCCCCAGCTGCCAGGGCTGCGTGTCAGCCCGCTGGCCTTCGAACGTCTGGAATCGCAGTTCGACCTGACGGTGGCGGTGCAGGAGCAGGGCGGTGCGCTGCAGGGCGTGTTCGAGTTCAGCAGCGATGTGCTGGAAGCGCCAACGGTGCAGGCCTGGATCGCGCTGTGGCAGCAGCTGCTGGCCGCGATCAGCGCTGACGCCAGCCGGCCGCTGCTGGCGCTGTCGCTGGCGCCCGAGCCGCAGCGCGCCGCGCTCTGGGCCGCCCGCCAGGGGCCGGCCTGGAGCGATGGCGGCTGCTGGCATGCGCTGCAGGCCTTCGAGGCGCAATGCCGCGCGCATCCGGCGCGCGTGGCCGTCGTCGACGGCGGCGAGACGCTCAGCTTCAGCGCGATCGACGCCTGGTCGACGCGCTGGGCCCAGCAGCTGCAGGCGGCTGGCGTCACGCCTGAGCAGCGGGTGGCGATCTGCATGGACCGCAGCTGGCGCATGATCGGCGCGCTGCTGGCGGTCTGGAAGGCCGGCGCTGCCTATGTGCCGCTGGACCCCGCCTACCCGGCCGCGCGCCGCCAGGCCATGCTCGACGACGCGCAGGCGGTGCTGCTGCTCAGCGATATTCGCCATCGCGAGGCGATGCAGGCGCATGGCCTGCCGCTGCATTGCGTGGACGAGAACCTGCCGGCAGACCTTGCGCCGTTAGTGCAGCCGGCTCGCCATCCTTTGCAGGCCGCCTATGTGATCTATACCTCCGGCTCGACCGGCCGACCCAAGGGCGTGGTCGGCACGCATGGCGCGCTGATGCGCCTGGCCCAGGTGCATGCCCAGACGCTGCTGCGACCGCTGGGCCCGGGCCCGCATGCGTGCAGCTTCAATGCCGCGCTGGTGTTTGACGCTTCGCTGTCCGAGCTGAGCCTGCTGCTGGACGGCCAGACCCTGCATGTCTTCCCCGACGAGGTACGGCTCAGCCCCGAGCTGTTGCGTGCCTTCCTGGTTCGCCACCAGATCGCCGTGTTCGACAGCTCGCCGGCGCAGCTGCGCTATCTGCTCGACGCCGGGCTGGAGGCGCCCTGGCCGGCGCGCATCGTCTGCGGCGGCGAGGCCATCTCGCGCGATCTGTGGGCGCGGCTGGGTGGCCTGGCTGGCACCCGGGTGTTCAACGCCTATGGGCCGACCGAGGCCTGCGTCGATGTGGTGTGGGCGCCGGTCGAGGGCGAGCGGCCGGTCATCGGTCGGCCGCAGCCGGGCGTGCGCTTTGCCATCGTCGATGCGGCGGGTGAGCCGGTCGCCGAGGGCCTGCCGGGCGAGCTCTACCTGGCCGGCATGGCGCTGGCGCGCGGCTATCTGGGCGCCGCGGCGGCCACCGCCGAGCGCTTTGTGCCCGACCCCGACGGCCCGCCGGGCAGCCGCCGCTATGCCACCGGCGATCTGGTGCGCTGGCGCGAGCCGCAGGGGCTGGAGTATCTGGGCCGGGTTGATCAGCAGGTCAAGCTGCGCGGCTTCCGCATCGAGCTGGAGGAGATCGAGGCGCAGCTGGCGCAGCTGCCCGGCGTGCAGGCGGCGGCGGTGCGCCTGCAGTCGAGCGAGCAGGGGCCGCAGCTGGCCGCCCATCTGCAGCCGCAGCGCTGGATCGGCGTGCCGCCGCGCGGCGCGCTGGCGCTGGGTGGCCCGCTGGCGGGCGTGGACCGGCTGGACGAGGGCTGGACCGGCGCCTGGCCGCTGCAGGCGAACACGGCGGCGCAAGCCTGGCCGCTGGGCCTGCTGCGCCACCGCTCGCCGCTGCGTCTGCCGCTGGCCGATGGGGGCGAGGCCCGTGTCACCAGTCTGGCCCTGCATCCGCAGTGGCGGCGCTGCTTTGATGCCCTGCATGCCGAGGCCTGGCCGGCCTACTTCGCCGGCTCCGCCGTGCTGGGCGAGGCCTGGGACGCGATGTACCAGGTCTTCCCGCAGGCCCAGATGCTGTTGCGCGAGGGCCGCGACACGCTGCTGGGCATCGGCAATGCGGTGCTGCTGCACTGGGACGGTGATGCGGGCGCGCTGCCGGCCGGCTGGGAGGGTGCGCTGCGCGAGGGCCTGGCCGGCGCTGAACGGGGGCAAGACCCTAACACCTTGGTGGTGCTGGCGGGGGTGATCGATCCGCAGCACAAATCGCGCAAGCTGGCCGGCTTGATCGTCGATGGCTTCAAGCGCCTGGCCGGCCAGCTGGGCCTGGCGCATGTGCTGGTGGCATTGCGGCCGCTGGACAAGGTCGCCCATCCGCAGATGGCGATTGCCGACTATGCCCAGCTGCGCGATGAACAGGGTCGCGTCTTTGATCGCTGGTTGCGTCTGCATCTGAACGCCGGCGGCCAGCTGTTGGGCAGCGAGGCGCGCTCGCAGCGGGCCGAGGCGCCCTTGACCGACTGGGCGCGCTGGTGCGGCATGCCGCCGGCCGAGGCCGGCAGCTGGACACCGGGCGACACGCTGGCGCCGGTGCAGCTCGACCCGCAGCGGCAAGTGGGCGTTTATGAGGACCCCTGCATCTGGGTTCGCCATGAGCCGCTGGACAGGGGCGCAAGGCGCGACTATCCCTGGCAGGCTTGGCCGAGCCCGGTTGCGCAGGCGGTGCAGCAGCTCTGGGTGGTCGAGCACGAGGCCTGGCCGGATGGCGATCTTCAGACGCTGCAGGCACTGGCCGATGCCGAGCCGCAGGCCGGCTGGCCGCAGCCGCTGGCTGCCTTGCGAGAGCATCTGAGCCGGCAGCTGCCGGCTTATATGGTGCCGGCTTGCTGGGCCTGGGCGGCCCGGCTGCCGCTGACGCCCGGCGGCAAGCTCGACCGCCAGGCCCTGCCGGTGCTCAGCGCGCAAGCGCTGGGTGAACGCAGCGATGTGGCGCCGGCCCATCCCAAGGAGGCGGCGCTGTGCCGGGTCTGGGAAGAGGTGCTGGGCGTGCGGCCGGTGGGCCCGGAAGACAATTTCTTTTCGCTCGGCGGCGATTCCATCCAGTCCATCCGCATGCTGGCACGGGCCAAGGATATCGGCCTGGTCTTCTCGGCCCGGCAGGTCTTCGAGCACCAGACGGTGCGTGCCTTGCTGTCGCAATGGCGTGAGCTGCGGCGCGACAGCGCCGAGCAGGGGGCGGTGAGCGGGCCGTTGGAGCTGCTGCCCATCCAGCGCCAGTTCCTGCGCGAGGGTGGCGCTGATCTGCATCACTTCAACCAGGCGGTACTGCTCGTGCCGCCGGCCGCGCTTGGCCTGGACGCGCTGCGTGCAATGGCGGCGGCGCTGGTGCAGCGCCATGATGCGCTGCGCCTGGTCTTCAAACAGCATGACGGCCAGTGGCAGGCCGAGCATCGGCCCTGGGACGCGGCGCAGCTCGACCAGCTGGTCGGCGAATGGCAGCTGCCCGACCGCGAGGCGCCTGGCGCCGCCGCGGCGCTGCAGGCGCAGCTCGATCAGGCGCAGGCCAGCCTCGATCTGACCGAGGGGCCGCTGTGGCGTTGGCTGCTCTGCCGTGACGCGCGCGGCGCCTGGCGGCTGCTGTGGGTGGTGCACCACCTGCTGGTCGACGGCGTGTCCTGGCGCATTCTGATGAAGGACCTGCAGCTGCTCTGGTCGCAATGGCAGGACGGCGGCGCTGCGGCGTTGCGCCTGCCGCGCAAGACCGATGCGCTGCAGCACTGGGGCGCGGCGCTGCGCCAGCGCGCCGACAGCCTGGAACTGGCCACCGAACGCGCCGGCTGGCAGTGGATCAGCCAGGCGCCCGTCGACCCCTGGCCCATCGTGATGGCGCCCGCGCTCGACACCGTGGCCCAGACCCGCAGCCTGCGGCTGCGCCTCGACGAGGCCAGCACACAGGCCCTGCTGGGGCCCTGCCACCGGGCGCTGGAGACACAGATCAACGATCTGCTGCTGGCGGCGCTGGCCTGGGCGCTGCGGCGTTGGGCCGGCATCCGCCATGGCCGCATCGAGCTCGAAGGCCATGGCCGCGAGCCCTGGAACGAGGAGATGGACCTGAGCGAGACGGTCGGCTGGTTCACCAGCGTGTTCCCGCTGCTGCTCAGCACGCCGGCCGACGACGGTGATTGGGTCGGGCTGATCCGCGGCGTCAAGCAGCGGCTGCGCGCTGTGCCGCGCCGCGGTCTGGGCCACGGCCTGCTGCGTGAGCTGGCCACCGCGCCGCTGGCCGCCGGCGAGCCGGCGCCGCTGCTGTTCAACTACCTGGGTCAGTTTGGCGAGGCCTCGGGTGGCGAGGCGGGCGCGGACGATGGGGCTCAGCCGATCTGGCAGCCGGCCGCGGAGTCGCCCGGTGCCTTGATGGGCGCAGCGATTCGTCGCACTCATGCGATGGTGCTCAACGGCGGGGTCTACCAGGGCCGTCTGCAGTTCACGCTGGACTTCAATGGCGAGGCCCAGGATGCCGGGCAGATGCAGGCCTTCATGGACGCACTGCAGCTGGGGCTGGAACAGATCGCCCAGGCCTGCCTGGCCATGACGCCGCCACGCTGGCCCGATCCTCAGGGTGCGCAGCGCGAGCTGCTGCACGGGCCGGTGGCCGATATGCCCAACCGCGGCTGGTTCTTCCGCCGCCTCGATCTGCATCACTGGAACGCGGTCGATCTGCTGAACCTCGATGCCGAGTTGGCGCCTGCGCTGCTGGCGCGGGCAACCGAGCTGCTGCTGACTCATCACGATGAGCTGCGCAGCGTCTGGGCGCAGCGCGATGGTCGCTGGCAGCAGTGGATCAGACTGCCCGACGAGATGCCGCCCAGCTTCTTCTCGGTCGATTTGTCGGCGCTGCCGGCAGTCGAACAGCGCGCCGCGGTCGAGGCCCTGTGCGCCGAGCTGCAGGGCAGTCTGGACATCGAGCACGCGCTGTTCAAGGTGGTACATCTGCGCCTGGCCGACCACTCGGCCCGGCTCTTGCTGCTCTACCACCATCTGCTGGTCGACAAGTACGCCTGCAATGTGGTGCTCGACGATATGCGCGCGCTGTGCGAGGCGCTGCACGCCGGCCGGGCGCCGCAGCTGCCGGCCAAGACGGCGTCCATGGCCAGCCTGGCTCAGCTGTGGCAGCGCCGTGCGGCCCAGCTGGGCGAGCCGGAGCTCGAGCGCTGGCGCCGCATCGGCGCCGCGCGCTTCCGGCCCTGGCCTGAAGAGGCCGGTGAGCGCCCGCCGTCGCCGCTGCCGGGTGCCGGCCTGCCGGGCTTCTCGGTGGTCGGCTGGACGGCGGCGCAGACCCGGCGCCTGCTGGAGCGCAGCCAGCGTGCCGGCGCACCGGCCCTGACCGATTGGCTGCATGCCGCCATCACCGAGGCCTATGGCCGTTGGACCGGCTCGCCGGCGGTGCAGATCATCCAGGTGCACAACGGCCGCAGTCACCTGCCCGAGGATCTGGACCTGACCCGCACGGTCGGCTGGTGCGGCCATTACGCGGTGCTGCCGCTGGATCTCAATGGTGCTAACACGGTTGAGGAGCGTCTGCAGCGGGCCCGCGAGGCGCAGGCGGCGCTGCAAGGCCATGAGGCCGATTACAGCCTGCTGCGTGATGCCCATGTCGACCCAGCGGTACGCGCCGCGATGGCGGCCTTGCCCGATCCGCAGCTCGAGTTCCAGTATCACCCGCCCTCGATGCAGCAGCTTGGCGCGGCCAGCGATGCGCAGGCCTGGAGCAAGGCGGCGGAGGCGCCCGGCAGCACCGACGGGCCGATCCGCGTGCGCTTCCGGCCCTTCTCGGCCTGCTCGATTGACGAGGGCGTGCTGACCTTTGTCTGGGCCTACTGCCGCACGCAGTTCGACCCACGCAGCTTCGAGCGCTTCACGCACAGCGTCATCCAGATCCTCGACGAGTGGCTGGATGCCAGCGCCGCCGAGTCACCCAGCCCCGTCCATGTGATGAACCCACAGACATGAATCAGAACCCACACTATTTCGAAGACGCCTTGCTGCCGGCGCTGCGCCGTGATCCGTTGCTGCGCCGCCTGCTCGGCGGCCAGCTGCTGTCCCATCTGGGCGCGCAGTGCTCGCAGGTCGCGCTGCCCTGGCTGGTGCTGGCGCTGAGCGCCGATCCGCTGGCGGTGGGCACGGTGCTGGCGGCCATGCTGGTGCCGCGCTCGCTGCTGATCCTGCTCGGCGGCGTGGCGGTCGACCGCTGGGGCGCACGCGCCGTGTTGCTGGCCGCGCAGCTGGCCAATGCGCTGCTGCTGGGCGGGTTGGCGGCGGCGGTGTACAGCGAACGGCTGCAGATGGGCGGTGTGCTGCTGCTGGCGCTGGCGCTCGGCACGGCCACCGCGTTCAGCAGCCCGGCGGCGGCGGCCCTGGTGCCGCAGGTGATACGGCCGGAGCGGCAGCGGGTCGCCAACCGCGCCATGGTCGGCATGTCGCAGCTGGCGCTGTTTGCCGGCCCGCCGCTGGCCGGCGGCCTGATCGTCGCGCTCGGCGCCGGGCCGCAGGCCGGACAGTCGCAGCTCGGGCTGGCCTGGGCCTTTGGCCTGGATGCCTTGGGCTTTCTGGCCTCGACGCTGAGTGTGCTCGGCCTGCCGGCCTTGCGTCCGGCCGCCACAGCGGAGAGCGCCGATGCCGCCGATGTTGCCGAACGGCCGGCACGACCCAGCGTGCGCCAATCGCTGCTGGAGGGCTTTCGCGCGGTGCGCGCCGATCGCCAGCTGCTGACCAGCTTTGCCTACGGCGCCTTGGTGGCGCTGTGCGCCGCCGGGCCCATGCAGGTGGCCTTGCCGGTGCTGGCCGAGCAGCTGGGCCGCAGCTGGGGCGCTGGCGCCTATGGCCTGCTGCTCGGCGCCTTTGGCGGTGGCTGTGTCGGCGGCACGCTGCTGGCTGGCTGGCGGCCGGATTGGCGCGCGGGCACCGTCGGCAACACCATGTTGCTGTTCGACGCCATCATCGCCTTGATGTTCCTGCTGCTGTCACAGCTGCAGCAGCTGTGGCTGATGGCGCTGCTGCTGGCCGTCTCAGGCCTGCTGTTCGGCTTTCTGCAGAACATGGTCTACCACTGGACCCAGCAGCGTGTGCCGCCGGCCATGCTGGGCCGCGCGATGAGCCTGTTCATGCTGATGATGCTGTCGATTGCGCCGCTGTCCATGCTGGGCTTTGGCGCCCTGCTGCGCTGGTGCTCGCCCAGCCAGGTGTTTGCCGTCAGCGGGGCTGGCGTGTTGCTGGTCGTGGCCGGCGCCTACTGGCATGGCCTGATGCCGCAGCTGCGTGACCGCAGCGCGCTGGCCGGGGAGGCGGCATGAAGCGCCGTGATGATCTTGAGGTGCTGATCGTCGGCGCCGGGCCCACGGGGCTGTCGCTGGCCCAGCTGCTGGCCCGCCAGGGCATCCGGGTGCGGGCGATCAGCCGCCACCGCGGCACGGCACACACGCCGCGTGGCCACATCACCAATGCGCGGACGATGGAGGTGCTGCGCGATATGGGCCTGGAGTCGCGTGCCCGCGAGCTGGCCATGCCGCAGGCGCTGATGCGCCATAGCCAGTGGGCCACACAGCTGGCCGATGGTGAGGTGCTGGCTTCGCTGGACAGCTGGGGCGCCGGCCCCGAGCGCCTGCCCGACTACCAGCGCGCCAGCCCCTGCGCGCCCTGCAATCTGCACCAGCACCGGCTGGAGCCGCTGTTGCTCGATGCTGCACAGGGGGCCGGGGCCAGGGTCGACTTCGAGCAGGAGTTCCTGTCACTGAGCCAGGACGAGGAGGGCGTGCGCGCCGAACTGCGCGATCTGCGCAGCGGCGAGGTCTACGAACTCCGTGCCCGCTATCTGGTGGCCGCCGATGGCGCCAACAGCCGGGTGGCGACGCAGCTGGGCGTCAGCATGGACGACGAGCTGGTGCTGGGCACGGCGATCAGCTGCTGGATCGAGGCCGACCTGAGCCGCTGGGTGGCAGACCGCCCCGGCGCGCTGTACTGGCTGTCGGCGCCGCATGCCGAGCGAGGCGTGCAGTGTGCGACCTTGGTCAATGTCGAGCCCTGGCATCAATGGATGATGGCCTTTGGCGTGCCGCCCGATCAGATCGAGGCCGAGCTGCAGCCGGCCGCATTGCTGGCGCGGGCGCGGGCGGTGATTGGCGATGCCAGCGTGCCCATTGCGATCCGCGATGTCAGCCGCTGGACGGTGCGCCGCGCGGTGGCCAGCCGGATGCGCGTCGGCCGCGTCTTCCTGGCTGGCGACGCCGCTCACCGCCATCCGCCGACCAATGGCCTGGGCACCAACACCAGCATCCAGGACAGCTTCAACCTGGCCTGGAAGCTGGCCCTGGTGCTGCGCGGGCAGGCGGCCGACAGCCTGCTCGACAGCTACGAGGCCGAGCGGCTGCCGGTGGCGCGCGCCGTCGTCCATCGGGCGATGGAATCCTCCTTCGAGATGCATGCGATGTTCGAGGCCATCGGCCTCTACCCTGGCTTGCCCGGCGACGCGGCGGCGGCGACGCTGGCCGAGCTGAAAGCGGCCAGCCCCGAGGGCGAGGCCCGGCGCGCGCGGCTGCAGCAGGCGCTGGCGCTGCAGAACTTCCAGCTCAATGCGCTGGGCATCGAGATGGGTCAGTGGTACGAGCAGGGCGCCGTCATCGGCGCCGGGCCGCGTCCCGCTGGCGATGCCGATCCCATCCTGCACTACCAGCCGCATGCAGTGGCCGGCGCGCCGCTGCCGCATGCCTGGCTGCAGCGGGGCGGCCAGCGCTGCTCGACGCTGGACCTGGTCGGCCATGGCCGTTTGGTGCTGTTGTGTGGCGCCGAGGCGGGGCCCTGGCGCGAGGCCGCGCGGCAGCTGTTCGAAGCCCGCGGGCTGGGCCTGACGCTGATCGCGATTGGGCCCGAAGCCGATGTGCAAGACGTCGAAGGCGGCTGGGCCGCGCTGGCGCAGGCCAGGCCGTCGACAGCCTGGCTGGTCCGCCCCGACCGCCATATTGCCTGGCGCAGCGACAGTGCCGGACAGGCTTTCGAGCAGCTGGATCATGTGCTGAGCCAGCTGCTCGGGTCGCAGCAATGAGCCCCTGGCCGGGGCTGGCGGCCTGTCAGGTCTGGCGGTTCAGCCTCGATGACGAGGCCTGGGACCAGGGCAGCGGCTGGTTGAGCGCCGGGGAGTAGCGGGCCGGCGCCGCCCGGCCTGGCGCAGCGCCGGCGCTGGTTCTGCCGCCCGTGGACACAGAAGGAGGCCTGTTGCAAGGCGCTGGCAAGGCGCTGGGCCTGGGTTTTCAGATCAATCCGCTGCCGCTATGCGTCAAGGCAGACGCGGGGCCGATACCGTTTGTGATGAACGGCCGCCCGGCGCCATGGCGCACCGGCTCCGCAGCCTGTCCGCACCTGCCGGCCATGCGCTGAGCCTGTGCGTGCTCGGCCGAACCGTCACCGAACGCGTGCAGCCGACCGATGCGCGGCAGACCCTCAGTGCGCTGGCCGCGGCCAGGCTCTGAAGCGCTCGCCGGTCGCTGCGCCCGGCTGCAGCTCGCGCCAGGCCTGCATCAGCTCGCGCATGCGCAGCAGCTTCAGCCCCTCGGCCTCCAGCGCCTTGGGCAGGCGCGGGTCCAGATGCAAGCAGGTGTCGGCCACCCGTGCTGCCCAGTCCGGCGCCAGTGCGCGCAGTTCCGGCGCATCGACGGCCGGGTGGCTGATCAGCAGCGACACGCCCTCGGGCAAGCCGCCTAATAGCCGTTGGCAATGGCTGAAACGGTCGCCGGCATCGTTCAGCGGCAGCTCGGCCCAGGCATCGAACAGGACCTGGCCCGCGGCCGTGGCCTGCAGCAGTTCGCCATGGGCGCGCTGTGCGGCCTCGGCGCCGATATTGCAGAGCCGGGCCAGGCCCTCGGCGCTGAGCCGTATCAGGCTGATCGGCAAGCCGTGTGTGAGGCCCAAATCGGCATAGATGCTCAGCAGGCCGGGGGCGACCAGGGTCAGCATATGGCTGTCCAGATGGCTGGGGCTGAGACCGAGGCTGCGCAGCCGCTGGATCTGCGCCTCCAGCTCCTGCCGCACTTCGCCGGGCCGGGCATGGGCATGGGTGTCGCGCGCCGAGGCCCAGAAATAGCCCTGCGCGTCGACCAGGCTGGACGCTGCCGCCAGGCCGCTGACCGGCGCGAAGCGAAAGCTCGACCATTCGCTGTTGAGCACCAGATGGACACCGAGGTCGTGGTCGCCACGCTGGCACAGCTCGGCCAATGCCGGCAGCCAGGGGGAGGGGGCCATCACCGAGGCGGAGCTGAGGCAGCCATCGGCGTGAATGCGGCGGTAAGCCTCCAGTGTGGCCTGGCACAGGCCGACATCGTCGGCATGCAGCACGACCGCGCGCTCGCCCGGGCGCAGGCCCAGCTTCTCCAGCCATTGCAGACGGTTCATGGCGCGCTCAGCTGTCGGCGCCGAGCAAGCGGCTGGTGTAGATGCCCGGCGTCGACCCGGGGATTTCGACCGCCTTGAAGTAACGGCGCTGCAGCGGTGCGAAGTCCGGGCGTATGCCACCGAGTACCGCGTAGGCATGGCCATCGTCAGCCATCGCATGGAACACGCAGTTGCTCAGCGCATGGCAGAGCTGGGTGCCGCGCAGATCCGGATGCAGTCCGATGGGACCGGCAAAGCCGCGGCAGGTCACCTCGTAAGCCGCGAAGCCGACGATCTGGCCTTCGCGAATGGCCAGGAACAGGCTGATCGGATCACGCGCAAAGGCTGCGCTGATCTCGTCGGCCCAGCCGCGGCTGAAATGCTGCCTGACCCAGTCGAGCACCTGGCTCTTCTCATAGGAACGGGCGCGGCGCAGGTCCAGCGCCAGCTCGTCCAGGCAAGACTGATAGCGCCCACGCGGCGGCAGGTCGTAGAGCCGAATCAACATGTCCATGGCATCCCTCCGGCACTGCCGATGGCTGGGCCGTCGGTCTGCGCCGACAGGGCACGCGGTGCCAACAGCAATACTTCTGCTTTGTCCGGTGCCGTGGCAATGACCTGGCCCGGAGGCTTCTGCAACTGGCTCTACAGCTAACCAGTTAGGCTATTCAATATATACCAATGAAAGTCCAGTTTTCTGAGTGAAACCACGGGGATGGGGCGTGTGTTCGACTGGATTTACTGGCTTTGTGCGAATTCTGAGAGAGGTTGGTGTTCGAGGCTGCAGAGCGCTGCGGTTATTGGTATTTTGTTGGTATTTAAAAACGCATCCTGGATGCTTGCTTTCACGGCCAGCCTCAGGGTGCGGGAGGGGCGATGCCGAAGTCGAAGAAGGAGTTCAGGGTCAGTCGCCCGCGCATCGGATCGCTGCTCAGGCTGATGGACGGATTGATGCAGGCGCTGTGCAGCAGGCTGCCTGGGTAAACGACCAGGCGGTTGAATTTGGCCGGCAGCATGCCGAGGAAGTCGAAGTGTTCATCACCACGATCGAAATAACGCGCCGGTGGAGGGCGTCGTTCAAGCTCCTCACGGTAGCAGTCGATGTAGTCGTCACGATTCGCGTGCGTGACCTGTTGGATGCCAGTCGCCTTATGCCGGTAGAAGCCGGTGCCACCGTGCTGGCCGTCGCACAGATAGAGCAGGACGGCCATGTGATAGGGCGTGCTGGCATCGAAGTGCGGGGTCCGTTGCAAGGGCCCCAGCGTGTCTGGCGGCATTGTCGTCAGTGAAAAGGCGCAGATGCTCTTGTGCAGAGGCAAGTCCTCGGGCACCTTGAAGTTCAACTTGATCAGTGGCTCGACCAACTGAACCAGATTGGCGGTGTAGTCCGCTGGAGCTTCGGCTCTTACGCCCGGATAGCCCTTGTGCGCGGACTGCTTCGGGTAGGGTTCGAAGCGGCTGGCGCGGGCCTCAGCCAGCAAGGCCTGAGGGTCTTCGAGAAAGTCATCAATCAGCACGACCTGATGATCGCCGATGCGAACCGAGCGCACGTCGGGCGGCATGCGCAGCGCAAAGCGATCCGTTGTGCTCGACGTCACCGTCATGCTGCTGCTCCGATCTGTTGGGCCCGCGCCGCCTCGCGCAGCCCATTCAGCCAGTCGCGATGGCTGGGTAACTGGGCGACCAGGCGTGCGGTCTGTGCGCGTATGCGTTCGAGTTGCTGATGGCTGTCGCTGCGTTCGAATTCCGAGATCGGAAAACCGCGGGTGGCAAAGCGCATGCCATAAAGCACGTACAGGTAGTTCTCGACCCCGAACAGGTCGAAGCGGCTGGAGAAGTCGGTCTGCTGCGGGTGATAGATCCGCCATTTGTCGAGCCGCTCACGCAGCAGCTCCGAGACATGGGTGCCGAACCGGTTGTCACGCCAGAACGCCGAATCGTTGCGATCGGAGACGTGATAGTGCATCTGCACGAAATCGATGATGCGCTCCCAGGCGTAGCCAAGCACCTGGTTGACATGGGGCCGCAGTCGCTCAGCATCACCGCGCCAGCGTGGGAAATTGCGTGCCAGCAGGCCGGCAGCGAAATCGGTCAGCAGAATGGAGGTGGCCTCAAGCGGCTCGACAAAACCTTGTGCCAGCCCCAGAGCAACGCAGTTGTGCGTCCAGGCCTGCTGCCGATAGCCGATCTTCATCGCGATCTTGCGCGGTGCAAAGCCTTCCAGCGGCCGTCCCAGATAGCGTGCAAAGGCGGCGACCGCCTCGTCTTCCTGCATGTACTGGCTGGCATAGACAAAACCGGTTCCGCGCCGCTCGGTGACTGGGATGTCCCAGATCCAGCCGGCGCGATGCGCTGTCGCCAGCGTGTAGGGAGGGATCTCGGCTTCATGTGCGGTTGGCACTTGCTGCACCAAGGCGGTGTCGGTCAGTATCTGGTTCGACTTGTCGACAAAGGGCACCTTCAAGGTTCGGTGCGTCAGCAGCGACGCAAAGCCGCTGCAGTCGATGTAGAAGTCATAGGCCTCGCGCTCGCCTGATTTCAGCACCAGGCAGGCGATGTTGCCCTCGGCATCGCGTTCTGCGCCGGTGATAGTGGCGACCCGGTGTGTCACGCCAAAGCGTTGTTGCGCATTGCGTGCCAGCAGGCCGGCGAACTGGTGCGCATTGACGTGGTAGGCGTAGTCAACTTCGCCTTCATAGGGGCCCGATGCGATCTGCTTGGGCGAGCGCATCGCCTCAGCCACACGGGCGGCCACCGAGACGTCAGAGAACGGAAAGTGTGCGCTGTTCTGCAGGCAGAACGGGCTTGCATCCAAGCCGCCGGGGTAAGCGGAGGCAAAGGGGTGGTAGTAAAAGTGATCTGGGCCGTGCACGGCTTCGTCCAGCCAGTTCTGGAACTTGATGCCAGCCTTGAACGTGGTTTCACAGTGCAGCAGCAGCTCAGCTTCGGAGATGCCGAATTTGCGCAGGCTCCCCTTGATGGCGGGCACCGTGCCTTCGCCGACGCCGATGATGGGCACCTCGTCGGATTCGATGACCGTGATCTGCACGGCGGGGTCGGCGTGCATTTCGCGGCCGAGATGGTTGGCGGCCAGCCAGCCGGCAGTACCACCGCCGATGATGGCAATCTTAAGAATCTTCATGGGGCTCTCTAGAAGCGGGCGCAAGGTTTCGTCGCGGTGGCGCAGCCGGATGCTGACTGGTATTTCATTGGTCGTCTGTTCGAATTTTCCCGCAAGGCGGGTGCTGCTGGCGGGTCGCCGAAGCCTTGCTCGTTGACTGAGCACAAAAAAGCCCGGCCTAGGCCGGGCTTTTGATGTCGAAGTGACAGCGGAGGATCAGAACTTGGCGCTCACACCAACGCGGTAGGTCGTCTCGCCCAGGAAGGACCAGGCGGGATATCCGACCTTCAGCGGACGCTTGACGGTTGTGCTGACATCAGCGGCGCCGTACTGGACGTCGTCCTGCTTGGTCAGGTTCTGAGCTTCGAAGGTCAGCTTCAGCTTGTCGGAGATATTCCAGCCCAGGCTCAGGTCCAGCGTGCCGAACGGGTCATGCATGCGGTTGCCGTAGTAGCCGGTTTCACGAATCATGTACTTCGAACGCCAGTTGTAGGCCAGACGTGCGGAGTACTGGGATGTTTCGTAGAAGCCGACCAGGTTCACGTTGTGGCGCGACGACTGGGTGAAGACATTCAAGCCGTCCTGGTAGCTGACCGCCGGCGCGGTGGCGTCGGAGAAGGTGTAGTTACCAGCAACACCGAAGCCGTTGTCAAACGAGTGATTGACCTGGAATTCCAGACCCTGGATCTTGCCGCCGCCAGCGTTGACGTAGCGGTTGACAGTCCAGTCATCCTTCTTGCTGTCCGGATCGACCACACCGATTTGCTGATGCACCAGCGTGTCGGTGGTGATGAAGTTGCTGATCTTCTTGTAGAAGACCGTGGCAGCCACCAGATTGCCGCGACCGTAGTAGTACTCGATGCCCAGGTCGAACTGGTTCGACTTCATCGGCTTCAGGGCCGCGCTGCCGAGGTTCATCGTCTCGTTGCCGACGACCTTGTCGTTGTAGCCGTTCTGGGCCGAACCGAACATATTGTCGAAGTTCGCACGGGTGACGGCGGACGAGGCTGCGAAGCGAACAATGGTGTTCTTGTCGAGGTCGTAGGCCAGGTTCAGGCTGGGCAGGAAGTCGTTGTACGACGAGCTGTCGTTGACGATGTTCTTGGTCCAACCGTCATTGGCTGCCACGTCGGCCACCGGGTCATGCATCGACGTGCCATCGAACTTGTAGGAACGGCCGGTGGCGTCGGTGTGGATATAGCGCAAGCCGAAATTGCCGTGGAACTTGTCCTTCTCGAAGTCGAACATCACATAGGCAGCGGTGTTCTTCTCTTCCAGAGCACCATAGGCGCTGCGCAACTCCACCCAGTCCTTGACGTTCTTGTAGGTCAGGTCGACCAAGGCGCCCAGATTGGCCTTGGGGAAGCTCCAGCCCGGCGTGCCCATGGCGATGGTGCCGCTGTACAGGTCGCCAGGCGCGGCCGACTTCGGATGGTCAGCATCAAAGAAGCGAGCGGTGTCCTGCTGCTTGTTGAAGCTGTGCTTGGTGCTGCGCACACCGGTCTTGACGCCGGTGACAAAGCCCCAGTCAACATTGGTCGACAGATCGGCCTGGAAGAAGTCTTCCTTGTCCGAGTTCGGTGCGCGCTTGACCGCCCATTGGCCCGGGGCCAGCGTGGTCGGGAAGTTTGCCGTCGTCACGTCTTGCGAAGCGCCGGGCGAGACAACGATCTTGTGACCGGTGGCGTCGATGGAACCGATCCACTTCGGCAGGCCGGGGCCGCCGCTGGACAAGTCGTAGTTCGTCGTCAGGTCGGTACCGCCCTTGGCCTTGGTTGTGCCGCCGGTCACGTCGAGGCGATAGCCATCGGTCTTGTAGCTGGCGTTCAGCACCAGGCTTTCCGACGTCATCTTGCCAACGCGACCCCAGGTTTGAGCGAAGCCAGGATTGGTCTTCGCCGCGGTGGCCACGCTGGTCAGGCATGCACCTGCTGCATTGCGCGAGGTGCAGGTGTCGACGCCGCTGGCCTGGAAGATGTAGTGGCTGGTGTTGGCGTTGTCGCCAGTCAGCTCAAGATTCAGGTAGTTCAGGCCCAGATCCAGGTTCTCGACCGGACGCGCCTGCAGATTGACGTTCAGCGCCGTGCGCTTGCGGTCTTGCAGGAAGGTCGACGGTGTGACGTCGGCCGACCACATGGTGTCGGCTTCGATGCCACGGCGCACGTACTCGCCCTTCTCGACACCGCCGGCAACCAGCACGCCGAAGGACTTGGACGCGTTGCGCCAGCTGTACAGTCCCGAGACATCCTTGTTGAGTTCAGTGCTGATCGAGCCCTTGCCAGCACGGGCGCCGACATAGGCCGTGCCAGCTGCCAGGTCAAGCGGCTTGCGGGTCTTGACGATCACGGTGCCGCCGATGCCGCCTTCGGTCAGGTCAGCTTGTGACGACTTGTACACCTCCATGCCGCCAATGAGTTCTGGGGGCAGCAGCGAGTAGTTGAACGAGCGGTCGATAGAGACCTGGTCGTACCAGCCTGTCGATGCGACGGTCTGGCCGTTCAGCGTCGTGTAGGTCATTTGCGGGTCAGAACCACGCACGGACACCGAGGCGCCTTGACCGAAAGCACGGCCGACCGACACGCCAGGAATGCGACCCAACGACTGGCCGACGTCGGTATCGGGCAGCTTGCCGACATCTTCGGCGGACACAGCGTCCACCACGGCGTTTGCGTTCTTCTTGATATTGACAGCGGATTCCAGCGAAGCGCGGATGCCGGTCACCACGACTTGGTCCAGCTGGTTGTCGGTCTTCGGGGCTTGCTGAGCGTTTGCTGCCAGCGAAGTCAGCAGCGTCACTGAGACGGCTGCGGCGATCGGGGTCATTCTGACCTTCATAAACTGCTCCTCGATATGGCCAATGAATCGTTTCGGCCTGTTAAGACGCGGAACCTGGACCCATGCCGAGCGGGGGAGTGGCATGCGCCTGGCGCCTCCAGAATGCACTTCAAATGCAACCAATGCCATGCCACTATAACGGCCGGTAGATCCACTTTGCTACCACTTTTGCGACCGTGTTTTCCCTGCTGTGGCATCGATGCGACCGCGCCACGGTGTCCTTCGGCATGGTGCGCTGCGCGGTGCTTGGCGGCGCTGGGCTTGTTTGTGCTTGGTAGTAAATTGGTATCTAACTCGGAGGCGCGCCAGCGGCGTGCTGGTTTGCTTTCGACGGACCTTGGGTTTGAGTCGTGCGTGTTCGCCTTGAAGGTGCAAAGTTCATGGTGTTGGTGTCGGCGCAGTGCCCTTGTCCGCGCCGTTCGACCGATGCGAGCGAGGATGGCCGCCGTCTACAGAACTTTTTCGACAAAGTTGTTTGCAGAATCAAAAAGTGTTGTTATAGTAGCGGGCTTGCCTCGGAGGGGTGGCCGAGTGGTTAAAGGCAGCAGACTGTAAATCTGCCCGCTAACGCGTACGCTGGTTCGAATCCAGCCTCCTCCACCAAGGCAAACTTTGAAGCTGGTCTGCAGCTTGGGTCCGCAAGGGTCTGGCGACAGATTCAGTGGCGCTCCCGGGCGGGAGTAGTTCAATGGTAGAACCTTAGCCTTCCAAGCTAATGACACGGGTTCGATTCCCGTTTCCCGCTCCATCAGGGTGGCCGATTGGAGTGGCGGTTCCGTAGAGATAGTGTCGGCATCGGTTTGTGGATTCTGTGGTCTGCAAACCCGTGTCGATGCCCATGTGGCTCAGTGGTAGAGCACTCCCTTGGTAAGGGAGAGGTCACGCGTTCGATCCGCGTCATGGGCACCACCTATTTCTTATCCTTCCTTCTCTTTCAGATCTGATCGCCAGGAGCGCAAGATGGCAAAAGGTAAATTCGAACGTACCAAGCCGCACGTGAACGTGGGCACGATTGGTCACGTTGACCATGGCAAGACCACGCTGACGGCTGCAATCGCTACCGTGCTGTCGAAGAAGTTCGGCGGCGAGGCCAAGGCCTACGACCAGATCGATGCGGCGCCTGAAGAAAAGGCTCGTGGTATCACGATCAACACCGCACACGTTGAGTACGAAACGGCTAACCGCCACTACGCTCACGTTGACTGCCCGGGCCACGCTGACTATGTGAAGAACATGATCACCGGCGCTGCTCAGATGGACGGCGCTATTCTGGTGTGCTCGGCCGCTGACGGCCCGATGCCCCAGACCCGCGAGCACATCCTGCTGGCTCGCCAAGTGGGCGTGAAGTACATCATCGTGTTCCTGAACAAGTGCGACATGGTGGATGACGCCGAGCTGCTGGAACTGGTCGAAATGGAAGTGCGCGAGCTGCTGTCCAAGTACGACTTCCCCGGCGACGACACCCCGATCATCAAGGGTTCGGCCAAGCTGGCTCTGGAAGGCGACACCGGCGATCTGGGCGAGCAAGCCATCATGCGCCTGGCCGAAGCCCTGGACACCTACATCCCTCAGCCGGACCGTGCCGTTGACGGCGCATTCCTGCTGCCGGTGGAAGACGTGTTCTCGATCTCGGGCCGTGGCACTGTGGTGACCGGTCGCGTTGAGCGCGGCATCATCAAGGTCGGCGAAGAAATCGAAATCGTCGGTATCCGCGACGTGCAGAAGACCACCGTCACTGGCGTGGAAATGTTCCGCAAGCTGCTGGACCAAGGTCAAGCTGGCGACAACGTCGGTATCCTGCTGCGCGGCACCAAGCGTGAAGACGTCGAGCGCGGCCAAGTGCTGGCCAAGCCCGGCACGATCAAGCCGCACACCCACTTCACTGCTGAGATCTATGTGCTGAGCAAGGAAGAAGGCGGCCGTCACACCCCGTTCTTCAACAACTACCGTCCCCAGTTCTACTTCCGTACCACGGACGTGACCGGTGCCGTTGAGCTGCCGAAGGACAAGGAAATGGTCATGCCTGGCGACAACGTCGGCATCACCGTGAAGCTGATCGCTCCGATCGCCATGGAAACCGGTCTGCGCTTCGCTATCCGCGAAGGTGGCCGTACCGTCGGTTCGGGCGTGGTTGCGACCATCCTCGAGTAAAATTTGAAAGACCACAGGGGCATAGCTCAATTGGCAGAGCGTCGGTCTCCAAAACCGAAGGTTGGGGGTTCGAGACCCTCTGCCCCTGCCAGCGACAGCCGATAATCGTCGCTGGTCACAAGTGGTCAAGGCAAGCCCGCGAGATTCGGTCTCGGCGGGCTTTGCTGCTGTTGGGTCAATCTCTAGCGCAAGCGTCAGATCGCGGTTTGCGGTCTGAAAGTGGAAAGTTCAATGTCCAATCCTCAAGTCGAAACCGTCACGACGGGCGCTGACAAGGTCAAGCTGGCCGCGGCGGTGCTGTTGCTGGTCGGTGCGCTGGTGGCCTTCTATGCCTTGGCCAAGCAGGGCGCGATCGCCCAGTGGGCGGCCCTGCTGGTGCTGTTGGCAGGGGCTGTCGCCGCCTTCTTCACCTCGGAGTCGGGCAAGTCGCTAAGCGCCTATGGCCAGGACTCGCTGCGCGAAGTGCGCAAGGTGGTCTGGCCGACGCGCAAGGAAGCCGGCCAGATGACTTTGTATGTCTTTGGCTTCGTCGTGCTGATGGCGCTGTTCCTGTTCGCAACCGACAAGTTGCTGGAATGGGCCTTGTACGACCTGATCCTGGGCTGGAAGCGCTAAGAGGAACGAGATGAGCGAAGAACTGAACGTCGTCGTGACCGAGCCCGCAGCGCCTGTGGGTCTGCCCAAGCGCTGGTATGTGGTTCATGCCTATTCGGGCATGGAAAAGGCCGTCGAGCGCAATCTGCGCGAGCGTATTGATCGCGCCGGCATGCAGGACAAGTTCGGCCGCATCCTGGTGCCGACCGAAGAAGTTGTTGAGCTGAAGAACGGCAAGAAGGCCGTGACCGAGCGCCGTTTCTTCCCCGGCTATGTGCTGGTCGAAATGGTCATGGAAGACGACACCTGGCACCTGGTGAAGCACACCTCCAAGGTGACCGGCTTCGTCGGTGGCGCCAAGAACCGCCCGGCTCCGATCTCCGAAGCCGAGGTGATGAAGATCGTCAACCAGATGCAAGAAGGCATCGAGAAGCCGCGGCCCAAGGTCGAGTGGACGGTGGGCGAGATCGTTCGTGTCAAGGAAGGTCCGTTCACGGACTTCAATGGCGCGATCGAGGAAGTCAACTACGACAAGTCCAAGGTCCGCGTCTCGGTCACCATCTTCGGCCGCGCCACGCCGGTCGAACTGGACTTTGCCCAGGTTGAGAAGGTCTAAAGACTTCAATCTTTAGATCGTTCGCCGGAGATCTGCAGGATCGAAGGCATCAGGTTTCAGGGCCTGGCAGTTGCCCCAAAGCTGCCCGTTTCAGTCCGCGACGAGATGCGGTCACGAGGAGCCAGGGTATGAGGCGCAAGCTTCGAGTCCCTGGCGTTAGCACTCAGGCGTTGCGGCGAGGCCGCTGCGGCGCTGTCAGGAGAAATCATGGCCAAGAAGATTGTCGGCTTCATCAAGCTGCAAATTCCGGCTGGCAAGGCAAATCCTTCGCCTCCGGTCGGTCCCGCGCTGGGTCAGCGTGGTCTGAACATCATGGAATTCTGCAAGGCGTTCAACGCCCAGACTTCGGGCGCTGGCTTTGAGCCGGGCATGAAGCTGCCGGTGGTGATCACCGCCTTTGCAGACAAGAGCTTCACCTTCATCATCAAGTCGCCCCCGGCGACCGTGCTGCTGAAGAAGGCTGCCAAGATCGAAAAGGGCTCGCAACGCCCCCATCTGGACAAGGTCGGCAAGCTGACCCGCGCCCAGCTGGAAGAAATTGCCAAGACCAAGCAGAAGGACCTGACCGCTGCCGATCTGGACGCCGCCGTCCGTACGATCGCTGGTTCGGCCCGTTCTATGGGTCTCATCGTGGAGGGTGTGTGAAATGGCTAAGCTGACGAAGAAGCAAAAAGCTCTGCAAGGCAAGGTCGAGTCCACCAAGCTGTATCCGCTGGGCGACGCACTGAACCTGGTCAAGGAACTGGCTACCGCCAAGTTCGACGAATCGATCGACGTGGCCGTGCAGCTGGGCATTGATGCCAAGAAGTCGGACCAAGTGGTTCGTGGCGCTGTCGTGCTGCCTAACGGCACAGGCAAGACCAAGCGCGTGGCCGTGTTCGCCCAAGGCGCCAAGGCTGACGAAGCCCGCGCCGCTGGCGCTGACGTGGTCGGCATGGAAGATCTGGCCGAGCGCGTCAAGGCTGGCGACATGCCTTTCGACGTGGTCATCGCCTCGCCCGATACCATGCGTGTGGTCGGTACCCTGGGTCAGATCCTGGGCCCCCGTGGCCTGATGCCTAACCCCAAGGTGGGCACCGTGACCCCGGACGTCGCTACCGCTGTCAAGAACGCCAAGGCTGGCCAAGTCCAGTTCCGCGTTGACAAGGCCGGCATCATCCACGGCACCATCGGCCGTCGCTCGTTCGACACCGACAAGCTGGAAGGCAATCTGCGCGCGCTGATCGAGGCCCTGAACAAGGCCAAGCCGGCGTCGAGCAAGGGTGTCTACCTGCGCAAGGTCGCCGTGTCCTCCACCATGGGCGTTGGCGCTCGTGTGGAAATCGCCACCATCAACGCGGCTTCGGCCAGCTGATGAGCGGCTCACCCCGATAGCGGGGTGAGGCAAAGAATCTGTGCGGCGCGAGTCTGGCGCCGTGCGACAAGATTGGTGGGGCGTTGCTCATTCATTGAGCGGCGCGCCATCCAAGACCGCTGGCGCGGGATCCTGCAGTACCGGGGATCCTGCTTAATCAGCCGCCCAGTGCGGCCGGCCAGCGCAGATGGCGGTCCCGCTGTAAGGAATTGAAGCGACGCAAGTCGCGACAAAGCAAGTGCTCCAGCGTGCTGGAGCGTGTTTCCTGACAGAAGGTCGCTGAATCCTGGTGTGTCGGAGGCTCATGCCGAAGACACGTTTTTGTGAGGAGTAGACCTTGAGTCTCAATCGCAACGAGAAGGCAACCGTCGTCTCCGAAGTGGCAGCGCAAGCCGCCAAGTCGCAGACGCTGGCGCTGGCCGAGTACCGTGGCCTCACCGTTGAAGCCTTGAACAAGCTGCGCGTCAATGCGCGTGCCCAAGGTGTGTATCTTCACGTGCTGAAGAACACCCTGGCTCGCCGCGCTGTCGCTGGCACGCCGTTCGAAGCTGCTTCGGAGAGCATGGTCGGCCCGCTGATCTACGGTTTTTCCGAGGACGCGGTCGCTGCTGCGAAGGTCATCGCTGACTTCGCCAAGACCAACGACAAGCTGGTCGTCAAGGGTGGCGCTTATAGCGGCAAGGCCCTGGACGCCAACGGCGTCAAGGCCCTGGCAGCCATCCCGAGCAAGGAAGTCCTGCTGTCGCAAGTGGCTGGCCTGCTCAAGTCGCCGGTGCAACGCACCGCGGCCGTGCTGGCAGCGCTGGCTCAGCAACGTGGTGGCGCGGCAGAAGCCGAAGCCCCCGCTGCTGCCTAAGCGCACCGTACCTCTGCAATCTATCTGTTATTAGGAAACTATCATGGCATTCGATAAAGACGCATTCCTGGCCGCTCTGGACAGCATGACCGTTCTGGAACTGAACGATCTGGTCAAGGCAATTGAAGAGAAGTTCGGCGTGTCCGCCGCTTCGATGGCTGCTCCGGCTGCTGGCGGCGCTGCTGCTGGTGGCGCTGCTGCCGCTGAAGAAAAGACCGAGTTCAACGTCGTGCTGACCGACGCTGGCGCCAACAAGGTCTCCGTCATCAAGGCCGTGCGCGAAATCACCGGTCTGGGCCTGAAGGAAGCCAAGGATCTGGTCGACGGCGCTCCCAAGGCTGTCAAGGAAGGCATTGCCAAGGCCGACGCCGAAGCTGCCAAGAAGAAGCTGGAAGAAGCCGGCGCCAAGGTCGAACTCAAGTAATTCGTACGGCGTTCGGCGACTGCGCCGGCCGATCTCGGGTTCTCGATGCTCGCCGTACGTCAGTACGGCTCCGCGTCTCAAACCCGACCTCGACCGGCTCGTCACGCCGCTCGCCGCACGAATTCGGGTTCATCCTGGATTCGAAAAGGGGTTGCTCTCGGGCATCCCCTTTTTCGTCGTTCAGGGTTTATCTTGATTGAGAACAGCTGAAAGCTTCGTGCGCGGTATGATGCACGGTTCTTTCAAGTGTTCTCTGATCCGACTGCAGAGAGCAGGTTTGGTCGGACTCTGGTCCCGCATGAGCATGCGGCCGGGGTTGTCCGCCAGCGGTTGGTAGTGGCCAACCACCAAGCCTCGGGCGCAATGCCCGAGTAGCCAGTCGCCGACGCAGCCCGCACCACGGCCAGGTGAGGGCTCGACACGGAGTGTTTATGGCGCAAGCAACCCCCTACAGCTATACCGAGCGCAAGCGTATTCGCAAGAGCTTCGGCAAGCGCGAGAGCGTTCTCAACGTTCCCTATTTGCTGACCATGCAGAAGGACTCTTACGTCGCCTTCCTGCAAAAAGACGTCCCCCCCGCCAAGCGCAAGCCCGAAGGCTTGCAGGCAGCCTTCCTGTCCGCGTTCCCGATTGTTTCGCACAACGGTTTCGTGGAAATGAAGTTCCTCGAATTCAATATCGCCAAGCCCCCGTTCGACACTCGCGAGTGCCAGCAACGCGGCTTGACCTATGCAGCCGCCGTGCGCGCGCGCCTGCAGATGATCATCTATGACCGTGAGAGCCCGCAGGCCAAGACGGTCAAGGAAATCAAGGAACAAGAGGTCTACATGGGCGAAGTGCCCCTGATGACCGACTACGGTTCCTTCATCGTCAATGGCACCGAGCGTGTCATCGTCAGCCAGCTGCACCGTTCGCCCGGCGTGTTCTTCGAGCACGACAAGGGCAAGACCCACTCGTCCGGCAAGCTGCTGTTCTCGGCCCGCATCATCCCTTACCGCGGTTCCTGGCTGGACTTCGAGTTCGACCCGAAGGACATCCTGTACTTCCGCGTTGACCGCCGTCGCAAGATGCCGGTCACCATCCTGCTCAAGGCCATCGGCCTGAACCCCGAGCAGATCCTGGCGCACTTCTTCGTGTTCGACAACTTCCGTCTGATGGACTCCGGTGCCCAGATGGAATTCGTGGCCGACCGCCTGAAGGGTGAAGTCGCTCGCTTTGACATCACCGACAAGAGCGGTGCCGTCATCGTCGAGAAGGACAAGCGCATCACCGCCCGCCATGTGCGCCAGCTGGAGCAGACCGGCACGCAGCACGTGACCGTGCCCGAAGACTTCCTGGTCGGCCGCGTGCTGGCCAAGAATATGGTCGACGGCGACACCGGTGAAATCATCGCCAAGGCCAATGACGAACTGACCGACGCACTGCTGAAGAAGCTGCGCGGCGCCGGCGTCAAGGACATCCAGTGCCTGTACACCAACGAGCTGGATGAAGGCGCCTACATCAGCCAGACCCTGGCGGCCGATGAAACGACCGAGCAGCTGGCTGCCCGCGTCGCCATCTACCGCATGATGCGTCCTGGCGAACCGCCGACGGAAGACGCTGTCGAGGCCCTGTTCAACCGCCTGTTCTACAGCGAAGACACCTACGATCTGTCGCGTGTGGGCCGGATGAAGTTCAACGCCCGCGTTGGCCGCGACACGCCGGAAGGCGCGATGACGCTGTCCAACGAGGACATCCTGGACGTCGTCAAGATCCTGGTCGAGCTACGCAATGGCCGCGGCGAGGTCGATGACATCGACCACCTGGGCAATCGTCGCGTCCGTTGCGTCGGCGAACTGGCCGAGAACCAGTACCGCTCGGGTCTGGCGCGTATCGAGAAGGCCGTCAAGGAACGTCTGGGCCAGGCCGAGACCGAAGCCCTGATGCCGCACGACCTGATCAACTCCAAGCCGATCTCTGCGGCGCTGAAGGAGTTCTTCGGTGCCTCGCAGCTGTCGCAGTTCATGGACCAGACCAACCCGCTGTCGGAAATCACGCACAAGCGTCGTGTTTCCGCTCTAGGCCCGGGCGGTCTGACCCGCGAGCGCGCCGGCTTCGAAGTCCGTGACGTGCATCCCACCCATTACGGCCGCGTCTGCCCGATCGAAACGCCGGAAGGCCCGAACATCGGTCTGATCAACTCGCTGGCGCTGTACGCCCAGCTGAACGAGTACGGCTTCCTGGAGACGCCTTATCGTCGCGTGGTCGACGGCAAGGTGACGACGCAGATCGACTATCTGTCGGCCATCGAAGAAGGCAAGTACGTGATCGCTCAGGCGAACGCGACGCTGAACCCGGCCGGCGAACTGGTTGACGAACTGGTCTCCGCCCGTGAAAACGGCGAATCGGTGCTGACCTCGCCGGAGCGCATCCAGTACATGGACGTGGCGCCGACGCAGATCGTGTCGGTGGCAGCCTCGCTGGTGCCCTTCCTGGAGCACGACGATGCGAACCGTGCGCTGATGGGCGCCAACATGCAGCGTCAGGCTGTGCCGACGCTGCGCCCCGAAAAGGCGCTGGTTGGTACCGGTGTCGAGCGCGTTGCTGCCAAGGACTCGGGTACTGTTGTGGCCGCGCGCCGCGGCGGCGTGGTCGACTACGTGGACACGAACCGTATCGTCATTCGCGTCAACGACAACGAGACGGTGGCCGGTGAAGTCGGTGTCGACATCTACAACCTGATCAAGTATCAGCGTTCCAACCAGAACACCAACATCCACCAGCGCCCGATCGTGCGCCGTGGTGACCGTGTCGCCGCCGAGGACATCATTGCCGATGGCGCCTCGACCGATATCGGTGAGTTGGCACTGGGCCAGAACATGCTGGTCGCCTTCATGCCCTGGAACGGCTACAACTTCGAAGACTCGATCCTGATCTCCGAACGCGTCGTTGCCGAAGACCGCTACACCTCGATCCACATCGAGGAACTGGTGGTCATGGCTCGCGACACCAAGCTGGGCAGCGAAGAAATCACCCGCGACATCCCGAACCTGTCCGAGCAGCAACTGGCTCGCCTGGACGAATCGGGCATCGTCTACATCGGTGCTGAAGTCAGCCCCGGCGACGTGCTGGTTGGCAAGGTCACGCCCAAGGGCGAAACCACGCTGACGCCTGAAGAGAAGCTGCTGCGCGCGATCTTCGGCGAGAAGGCCTCCGACGTGAAGGACACCTCGCTGCGCGTCGACCAAGGCACGCAAGGCACCGTCATCGACGTGCAGGTCTTCACCCGTGAAGGCATCCAGCGCGACAAGCGCGCCCAGCAGATCATCGACGACGAGCTGAAGCGCTTCCGCCTGGACCTGAACGACCAGCTGCGTATCGTTGAGGCCGATGCCTTCGACCGTATCGAGAAGCTGCTGACCGGCAAGGTCGCCAACGGCGGTCCGAAGAAGATCGCCAAGGGCACCGTCATCAGCAAGGACTATCTGGCTGAGGTCGAGAAGTTCCACTGGTTCGACATCCGTCCCGCCGAGGACGACGTTGCCAACCAGCTGGAATCGATCAAGAACTCGCTGGAGCAGACCCGTCACAGCTTCGACCTGGCCTTCGAAGAGAAGCGCAAGAAGCTGACGCAAGGTGACGAACTGCCGGCCGGCGTGCTGAAGATGGTCAAGGTTTACCTGGCCGTCAAGCGCCGCCTGCAGCCTGGCGACAAGATGGCCGGCCGTCACGGCAACAAGGGTGTCGTGTCCAAGATCACTCCGATCGAAGACATGCCCTATATGGCCGACGGTACACCTGCCGACATCGTGCTGAACCCGCTGGGCGTGCCCTCGCGGATGAACGTGGGTCAGGTGCTGGAAGTCCATCTGGGCTGGGCCGGTAAGGGCATTGGCCAGCGCATCGGTGACCTGCTGCAGCAACACTCGGCCGTGGCCGAGCTGCGCAAGTTCTTCGACGAGCTGTACAACCAGTCCGGCGGCAAGACCGAGAACCTGGACGAGCTGAGCGATACCGAAATCGTCGAAATGGCGCAAAACCTGTCCAAGGGCGTGCCGTTCGCGACGCCGGTGTTCGATGGTGCCAAGGAAGAAGAAATCCGCGGCATGCTGAAGCTGGCTTATCCGGATGACATCGCGGCGAAGAAGGGCCTGACCCCGACCCGCACGCAGGCTTTCCTGTACGACGGCCGCACCGGCGAGCAGTTCGAGCGTCCGACGACGATCGGCTACATGCACGTGCTGAAGCTGCACCACTTGGTGGACGACAAGATGCACGCCCGTTCGACCGGCCCGTACTCGCTGGTCACGCAGCAGCCGCTGGGTGGTAAGGCGCAGTTCGGTGGTCAGCGCTTCGGTGAAATGGAAGTGTGGGCACTGGAGGCCTATGGCGCGTCCTACGTGCTGCAGGAAATGCTGACCGTCAAGTCCGACGATGTGAACGGCCGTACCAAGGTTTACGAGAACATCGTCAAGGGCGAGCACTCGATCGAAGCCGGCATGCCGGAATCGTTCAACGTGCTGGTCAAGGAAATCCGTTCGCTCGGTATCGACATCGAGCTCGAGCGCAACTAAGCATAGGAACAGGAGAAACACATGAAAGGTTTGCTGGACCTGTTCAAGCAGTTCACGCCCGATGAACACTTCGACGCGATCAAGATCGGGCTCGCATCGCCCGAGAAGATCCGCTCGTGGTCTTTCGGTGAGGTGAAGAAGCCCGAGACGATCAACTACCGGACGTTCAAGCCCGAGCGCGATGGCCTGTTCTGCGCCAAGATCTTTGGCCCGATCAAGGACTACGAGTGCCTGTGCGGCAAGTACAAGCGCCTGAAGCACCGCGGCGTCATCTGCGAGAAGTGCGGCGTTGAAGTCACCCAGACCAAGGTGCGTCGCGAGCGCATGGGTCACATCGACCTGGCCGCGCCTTGCGCCCACATCTGGTTCCTGAAGTCGCTGCCCTCGCGTCTGGGCCTGGTGCTCGACATGACGCTGCGCGACATCGAACGCGTGCTGTACTTTGAAGCGTACGTCGTTGTCGATCCCGGCATGACCCCGTTGAAGAAGTTCTCGATCATGAGCGAGGACGACTACGACGCCAAGCGTGAAGAATTCGGTGACGAATTCATCGCGCTGATGGGCGCCGAAGGTGTCAAGAAGCTGCTGGAAGACATGGATCTCGACATCGAGATCGACAAGCTCCGCAACGACATGACCGGCTCCGAGCTGAAGGTCAAGAAGAACTCCAAGCGCCTCAAGGTGATGGAAGCCTTCAAGCGCTCGGGCATCAAGCCGAACTGGATGGTGCTGGACGTGCTGCCGGTGCTGCCGCCGGACCTGCGTCCGCTGGTGCCGCTGGACGGTGGCCGCTTCGCGACCTCGGATCTGAACGATCTGTATCGCCGCGTCATCAACCGCAACAACCGTCTGGCTCGTCTGCTGGAGTTGAAGGCCCCCGAGATCATCGTGCGCAACGAAAAGCGCATGCTGCAGGAAGCCGTCGACTCGTTGCTGGATAACGGCCGCCGTGGCAAGGCCATGACCGGTGCGAACAAGCGTGCCCTCAAGTCGCTGGCCGACATGATCAAGGGCAAGAGCGGTCGTTTCCGTCAGAACTTGCTGGGCAAGCGCGTCGACTACTCCGGTCGTTCGGTGATTACCGTGGGCCCGACGCTGAAGCTGCACCAATGCGGTCTGCCCAAGCTGATGGCGCTGGAGCTGTTCAAGCCCTTCATCTTCTCGCGTCTCGAAGCCATGGGCATCGCGACGACGATCAAGGCGGCCAAGAAGGAAGTCGAATCCGGCACGCCGGTGGTCTGGGACATCCTGGAAGAGGTCATCAAGGAGCACCCGGTTCTGCTGAACCGCGCGCCTACGCTGCACCGTCTGGGCATCCAGGCCTTTGAGCCGGTGCTGATCGAAGGCAAGGCGATCCAGCTGCACCCGCTGGTTTGCGCGGCCTTCAACGCCGACTTCGACGGTGACCAGATGGCCGTTCACGTGCCGTTGTCGATCGAAGCGCAGATGGAAGCCCGCACGCTGATGCTGGCTTCCAACAACGTGCTGTTCCCGGCTTCCGGCGAACCCTCGATCGTGCCTTCGCAAGACGTGGTGCTGGGTCTGTACTACGCCACCCGCGATCGCATCAACGGCAAGGGCGAAGGTCTGATCTTCTCGGACATTCCTGAAGTCCAGCGCGCGCTGGACAACGGTGTGGTCGAAGTCACGGCCAAGATTTCCGTTCGTCTGACCGAGTACACCAAAAACAAGGAAACGGGCGAGTGGATCCCCGAGACCAAGCTGGTGGACACGACCGTCGGCCGCGCCCTGCTGTCCGAGATCCTGCCCAAGGGCCTGCCGTTCTCGAACATCAACAAGGCGCTGAAGAAGAAGGAAATCTCGCGCCTGATCAACACCTCCTTCCGCAAGTGCGGCCTGAAGGAAACCGTGGTGCTGGCAGACAAGCTGCTGCAGTCCGGTTTCCGCCTGGCCACGCGCGCCGGCATCTCGATCGCCATCGACGACATGCTGGTGCCCAAGCAGAAGTACGAGCTGATTGAGCGTGCCGAGAAGGAAGTCAAGGAGATCGAGCAGCAGTACGTCTCCGGTCTGGTGACGGCTGGTGAGCGCTACAACAAGGTCGTGGACATCTGGGGCAAGACCGGCGACGAAGTCGGCAAGGTCATGATGTCGCAGCTGTCCAAGCAGAAGACCATCGATCGCCACGGCAAGGAAGTGGATCAGGAGTCCTTCAACTCCATCTACATGATGGCCGACTCCGGCGCCCGGGGTTCTGCCGCGCAGATCCGCCAGCTGGCCGGTATGCGGGGCCTGATGGCCAAGCCGGATGGCTCGATCATCGAGACGCCGATCACGGCGAACTTCCGCGAAGGTCTGAACGTTCTGCAGTACTTCATCTCCACCCACGGCGCCCGTAAGGGTCTGGCGGATACGGCGTTGAAGACGGCGAACTCGGGCTACCTGACCCGTCGTCTGGTCGACGTGACCCAGGATCTGGTCGTCACCGAAGACGATTGCGGCACCGACAACGGCATCGCCATGCGCGCGCTGGTTGAAGGCGGTGAAGTGATCGAATCGCTGCGCGACCGTATCCTCGGCCGTGTCACCGCGATCGATGTGCTGCACCCTGAGACCCAGGGCGTGCTGCTCACCGCCGGCCACATGCTTGACGAAGACACGCTGGATGTGCTGGAACAGGCAGGCGTTGACGAAGTCAAGGTCCGCACCCCGCTGACCTGCGGCACCCGCTTCGGCCTGTGCGCCAAGTGCTACGGCCGCGATCTGGGACGTGGCGGTCTGGTGAACAAGGGCGAGGCCGTCGGCGTGATCGCTGCGCAGTCGATCGGTGAGCCGGGTACCCAGCTGACCATGCGTACCTTCCACATCGGTGGTGCCGCATCGCGTGCTGCCGTGGCTTCCAGCGTCGACGCCAAGTCGGACGGCATCATCGGCTTCAATGCCACGATGCGTTACGTCACCAACGGCAAGGGCGAACTGGTGGTGATTTCGCGTTCCGGCGAAATCATCATCTCCGACCAGCACGGCCGCGAGCGTGAACGTCACAAGGTGCCGTACGGCGCGATCCTGAGCATCAAGGCGGACCAGACCATCAAGGCTGGCACCATCTTGGCCAACTGGGATCCGCTGACCCGCCCGATCATTACCGAGTTCGCCGGTCAGGCGAAGTTCGAGAACGTCGAAGAAGGCGTCACCGTGGCCAAGCAGGTCGACGAAGTGACCGGTCTGTCCACCCTGGTGGTGATCGATCCGAAGCGTCGTGGCGCCGCCAAGGTGGTTCGTCCGCAGGTCAAGCTGCTCGACGCCAACGGCAACGAAGTCAAGATCCCTGGCACCGACCACTCGGTGACGATCGGCTTCCAGGTCGGCTCGCTGATCCAGATCCGCGACGGTCAAGACCTCGCCCCTGGTGAAGTGCTGGCGCGTATCCCGGTCGAAGGCCAGAAGACTCGCGACATTACCGGCGGTCTGCCGCGTGTGGCCGAGCTGTTCGAAGCCCGTTCGCCCAAGGATGCCGGTGTGCTGGCCGAGCAGACCGGTACGGTCTCCTTCGGCAAGGAAACCAAGGGCAAGGTGCGCCTCGAGATCACCGACCCCGATGGCAAGAAGCACGAAGAGCTGGTGCCCAAGGAAAAGAACATCCTGGTCCACGAAGGCCAGGTGGTCAACCGCGGCGAATTGATTGTGGACGGCCCGGCCGACCCGCAAGACATCCTGCGCCTGCTGGGTATCGAAGAGCTGGCCCGCTACATCGTTGACGAAGTGCAGGACGTCTATCGTCTGCAGGGCGTGAAGATCAATGACAAGCACATTGAAGTGATCGTCCGCCAGATGCTGCGTCGTGTGCAGATCACCAACTCCGGTGATTCGAGCTACATCGTCGGCGAGCAGGTCGAGCGCTCGGAACTGCTGGACACCAACGACCGCCTGCGCAACGAAGGCAAGCTGATCGCCACGCACGCCGACGTGCTGCTGGGCATCACCAAGGCTTCGCTGTCGACCGACTCCTTCATCTCCGCGGCTTCCTTCCAGGAAACCACCCGCGTGCTGACCGAGGCTGCCATCATGGGCAAGCGCGACGAGCTGCGTGGCCTGAAGGAAAACGTCATCGTTGGCCGTCTGATTCCTGCTGGTACCGGCATGGCTTTCCACGAAGCCCGCCGCGCCAAGGAAGAGATGGACGATGCCGAGCGCCGTTCGATCGCGATGCAAGAAGCCGAAGAACTGGCCGCCGCTCAGCTGGCCAGCATCGACGCACCGGCCGAGGGCAGCGCCGAGTAATCGACGCCAGCCGCTGGCTGACAAGGGCCGCTGACCTCCGGGTCAGCGGCCCTTTTCCTTTGTCGTGGCAATTGGAATGGGTTCGCCTGCGGGACGCGCAGTGTTCAGCTGAGCCCGGCAGGCTGCTGTGTCATCCAGGCCGCGGGCGTCAGAATCTGCAACTCAAAGGCACGTGCACGCTTGGCGAGCGCCAAGACGGCACGGTCACGCGAGATCAGCCAGCGCGCACGCACCGCCACGGCCAGGTCAATGAACATCTGGTCATCCGGATCGCGGCAGAGCAGGCGCTGCACAGGGGGCGGCTCGGCCGTGTGTTGCTGGCAATAGCGCGCGAAACTGCGGTCGATCAACTCCAGATCGGGCCGGCGCTCCGCGGCCACACCCCGCCCCAGCACATGCAGCAGCTCGGCCTGCATCGGCGCCGTGCCGACCCAACGCAGCGCGCCCGATTCAATCGCCGCCGTCAGTGGCCGGATGCTCGGTTCGGCAAACACCAGCCAGTCCATCACCACCTGGGTATCGATGACGGCGATTGGCGCTTCGATCGCGGGCGAGAGGGTATCGGGCATGCTCAGAACCGGCGGTACGGGAGGCGAGGTGGTGGTGGAACGAGGTCAGCGGGAGGGGCTGAAGGGCGAGCAGGCGCCCTCGCGTCGGCGAGCATACCCCGCCGCCATGCGCCAGGATGCGCCGCGACGTGCCGCCACTTGTGTTATCCACAGCAGCTGAACTACAATCGCAGGCTCTTCGGCAGATCTTGCTGCGTTCAGTCGCGCCCTTCAGCCCGTAAGTCTTGCGCACAGCGTTCAGCGCTGTGTGCTTTTGGCTTTTCAGGCGAGAAGCGTTAGCGGCAGGCGGCGAGAACGGATAGGTGGCCACCGTGGCCCCACGCTGCCGGAGGAATGTGACTTCAAACGGGAACAAGTTACTTATGCCAACCATCAACCAGCTCGTGCGCCATGGTCGTGAGACCGAGGTCACGAAATCCAAGTCGCCGGCCATGCAGGCCTGCCCTCAGCGCCGTGGTGTCTGCACCCGCGTCTACACGACCACTCCGAAGAAGCCTAACTCGGCTCTGCGTAAGGTCGCCAAGGTGCGTCTGACCAACGGTTTCGAGGTCATCTCGTACATCGGCGGTGAAGGCCACAACCTGCAAGAACACAGCGTCGTGCTCGTGCGCGGCGGCCGTGTGAAGGACTTGCCTGGCGTTCGCTACCACATCGTGCGCGGTTCTCTGGACCTGCAAGGCGTGAAGGATCGCAAGCAATCGCGTTCGAAGTACGGCGCGAAGCGTCCGAAGAAGTAAGCAAAGAATTGTCATGGCTCAGCACTAAGCTGATGCCGGATATGTTGCGGCTCGTGCCACCGCCGTGGTGTGCAGCAGCCGAGTAAGTGAATGACCCCTGATGTCCGGTGGTTGTTCAACGGTGAAGGTCATGTTGACCCTCGCCAACTGAAGCAAGAGGAAGAATCCCATGCCACGTCGTCGCGAAGTACCCAAGCGCGAGATCCTGCCTGATCCCAAGTTCGGCAATGTCGATCTGTCCAAGTTCATGAACGTTGTCATGGAATCGGGCAAGAAGGCCGTCGCAGAACGCATCATCTACGGTGCTCTCGAGCAAATCGAGAAGAAGGTCGGCAAGGACCCGCTGGAAGTGTTCATCGTCGCCTTGAACAACGTGAAGCCCATGGTCGAAGTGAAGTCACGCCGCGTTGGCGGTGCGAACTACCAAGTTCCCGTGGAAGTTCGCCCCGTCCGCCGTATGGCTCTGGCCATGCGTTGGCTGAAGGAATCGGCCCGCAAGCGTGGTGAAAAGTCGATGGCACAACGCCTCGCCAACGAGCTGCTGGAGGCCGCTGAAGGCCGCGGCGGCGCGATGAAGAAGCGTGATGAAGTGCACCGTATGGCTGAAGCCAACAAGGCCTTCTCGCACTTCCGCTTCTAAACTACCCCTCTTCAGCCGCCTCGGGTTTCTACCAGCCCGATGGCGGCTCACTGCATTTGGAGTGACATCATGGCCCGCAAGACCCCCATCGAGCGCTACCGCAATATCGGTATCTCTGCGCACATCGATGCCGGCAAGACCACCACGACCGAACGTATCCTGTTTTACACGGGCGTGAACCACAAGATCGGTGAAGTGCATGATGGCGCCGCCACCATGGACTGGATGGAGCAAGAGCAAGAGCGTGGTATCACCATCACCTCGGCTGCGACCACCTGCTTCTGGAAGGGCATGGACCTGTCCCTGCCTGAGCACCGCATCAACATCATCGACACCCCCGGCCACGTGGACTTCACCATTGAGGTGGAGCGTTCCATGCGCGTTCTGGACGGCGCCTGCATGGTCTATTGCGCCGTGGGTGGCGTGCAGCCCCAGTCGGAAACCGTCTGGCGCCAGGCCAACAAGTACAAGGTGCCCCGTCTTGCCTTCGTGAACAAGATGGACCGTACCGGCGCGAACTTCTTCAAGGTCGTTGACCAGATGAAGACTCGCCTGAAGGCCAATCCGGTGCCTATCGTGGTGCCTATCGGTGCTGAAGAAAACTTCAAGGGCGTCATCGACCTGCTGAAGATGAAGGCCATCATTTGGGACGAAGCATCCCAAGGCATGAAGTTCAGCTACGAAGAGATCCCGGCCGATCTGGCCGATGTGGCTCAAGAGTGGCGCGAGAAGATGGTTGAGGCTGCGGCCGAAGCCAGCGAAGAGCTGATGAACAAGTACCTCGAGTCGGGCGACCTGACCGAAGACGAGATCAAGCTGGCCATTCGCACCCGTACCATCGCTGGCGAAATCCAGCCGATGCTGTGCGGTACCGCGTTCAAGAACAAGGGTGTGCAGCGCATGCTGGACGCCGTGATCGACTTCATGCCCTCGCCGATCGACATTCCGCCGGTCCCGGGTACTGATGAAGACGACCAGCCGGTGGTCCGCAAGGCCGACGACTCGGAAAAGTTCGCTGCGCTGGCTTTCAAGCTGATGACCGACCCGTACGTCGGTCAGCTGACCTTCGTTCGTGTGTACTCGGGCGTGCTGCAGTCGGGCGCTACCGTCTACAACCCGATCCGTGGCAAGAAGGAGCGTATCGGCCGTATCCTGCAGATGCACGCCAACCAGCGTGAAGAAATCAAGGAAATTCTGGCCGGTGACATCGCTGCTTGCGTGGGTCTGAAGGACGTCACGACCGGTGAAACCCTGTGCGATCCGGAATCGGTGATCACGCTGGAAAAGATGGTCTTCCCGGAGCCGGTGATTTCGCAGGCTGTCGAGCCCAAGACCAAGGCCGACCAGGAAAAGATGGGTATTGCTCTGGGCCGTCTGGCTCAGGAAGACCCGTCCTTCCGTCTGCGCACCGACGAAGAGTCTGGCCAGACCATCATTTCCGGCATGGGCGAGCTGCACCTGGAAATTATTGTCGACCGCATGAAGCGCGAGTTCGGCGTGGAAGCCAACGTCGGCAAGCCGCAAGTGGCCTACCGCGAAACCATTCGCAAGACCGCGACCGATGTCGAAGGCAAGTTCGTGCGTCAGTCGGGCGGTAAGGGCCAGTATGGTCACGTCGTGCTGACCGTCGAGCCGCAAGAGCCGGGCAAGGGCTTCGAGTTCGTTGACGCCATCAAGGGCGGTGTGGTTCCTCGCGAGTTCATCCCCGCCGTTGAAAAGGGTGTGATCGACAGCCTGCCGAACGGCGTGCTGGCCGGCTATCCGGTTGTGGACGTCAAGGTCACGCTGACCTTCGGTTCCTACCACGAAGTTGACTCGAACGAAAACGCCTTCAAGATGGCCGCTTCGATGGGCTTCAAGGAAGGCTGCCGCAAGGCTTCGCCGGTGATCCTGGAGCCGATGATGGCCGTGGAAGTCGAGACCCCGGAAGACTACGCCGGTTCGGTGATGGGCGATCTGTCCAGCCGTCGCGGCATGGTCCAGGGCATGGACGACATGGTCGGCGGTGGCAAGGTCATCAAGGCCGAAGTGCCGCTGTCGGAAATGTTCGGCTACTCGACCACGCTGCGTTCGATGTCGCAAGGTCGCGCCACGTACACGATGGAGTTCAAGCACTACGCTGAAGCTCCGAAGAACGTGGCTGACGCGATCATCACTGCGCGCGGTAAGTAAGAACCACCCCCTACCGCCTGCGGCGGCCCCCTCAAGGGGGCGAGCCCGTAGGACCGGCGAAGCCGGATCCTCGGGCTCTGCTGGGTGGACGGCCCTTCGGGCGTCCGCCAAGAGTCAGGGCGGAGCGGGTTTGAATCGTCTTCGTCGAGTGTCTCCTGCTTGCCAGCCGGCAGGGCTCAAGACCTCGGCGGAAACGCTAAACCATCAGACTGGATGAATGCTCTTTTTGGAGAATTGAAATGGCAAAAGGTAAATTCGAACGTACCAAGCCGCACGTGAACGTGGGCACGATTGGTCACGTTGACCATGGCAAGACCACGCTGACGGCTGCAATCGCTACCGTGCTGTCGAAGAAGTTCGGCGGCGAGGCCAAGGCCTACGACCAGATCGATGCGGCGCCTGAAGAAAAGGCTCGTGGCATCACGATCAACACCGCACACGTTGAGTACGAAACGGCCAACCGCCACTACGCTCACGTTGACTGCCCGGGCCACGCTGACTATGTGAAGAACATGATCACCGGCGCTGCTCAGATGGACGGCGCTATTCTGGTGTGCTCGGCCGCTGACGGCCCGATGCCCCAGACCCGCGAGCACATCCTGCTGGCTCGCCAAGTGGGCGTGAAGTACATCATCGTGTTCCTGAACAAGTGCGACATGGTGGATGACGCCGAGCTGCTGGAACTGGTCGAAATGGAAGTGCGCGAGCTGCTGTCCAAGTACGACTTCCCTGGCGACGACACCCCGATCATCAAGGGTTCGGCCAAGCTGGCTCTGGAAGGCGATACCGGCGATCTGGGCGAGCAAGCCATCATGCGCCTGGCCGAAGCCCTGGACACCTACATCCCCCAGCCGGACCGTGCCGTTGACGGCGCCTTCCTGCTGCCGGTGGAAGACGTGTTCTCGATCTCGGGCCGTGGCACGGTGGTGACCGGTCGCGTTGAGCGCGGCATCATCAAGGTCGGCGAAGAAATCGAAATCGTCGGTATCCGCGACGTGCAGAAGACCACCGTCACTGGCGTGGAAATGTTCCGCAAGCTGCTGGACCAAGGTCAAGCTGGCGACAACGTCGGTATCCTGCTGCGCGGCACCAAGCGTGAAGACGTCGAGCGCGGCCAAGTGCTGGCCAAGCCCGGCACGATCAAGCCGCACACCCACTTCACTGCTGAGATCTATGTGCTGAGCAAGGAAGAAGGCGGCCGTCACACCCCGTTCTTCAACAACTACCGTCCCCAGTTCTACTTCCGTACCACGGACGTGACCGGTGCCGTTGAGCTGCCGAAGGACAAGGAAATGGTCATGCCTGGCGACAACGTCGGCATCACCGTGAAGCTGATCGCTCCGATCGCCATGGAAACCGGTCTGCGCTTCGCTATCCGCGAAGGTGGCCGTACCGTCGGTTCGGGCGTGGTTGCGACCATCCTCGAGTAATTCTTTTGCGTGACCGATCCGGTTTCGCCTCGGCGAGCCGGATCAACACCAAACGCGGCGCGGGCATACAAGGCCCTGCCGCACGTTCTTTGAAGGAATCGTCATGCAAAAGCAAAAGATCCGCATTCGTCTGAAGGCTTTCGATTACAAGCTGATCGACCAGTCGGCTCAGGAAATCGTTGAAACCGCCAAGCGCACCGGCGCGATCGTCAAGGGCCCGGTGCCCCTGCCGACCCGCATGCAGCGTTTCGACATCCTGCGCTCGCCGCACGTCAACAAGACCTCGCGCGACCAGTTCGAAATCCGTACGCACCAGCGTCTGATGGACATCGTTGACCCCACCGACAAGACTGTCGACGCTCTGATGAAGCTCGACCTGCCTGCCGGCGTCGACGTGGAAATCAAGCTGCAGTAAAACGCAGCCGTCACTGGCGGGTGCCGCGTTTCGCGGTATCGGCGAGAGACAAAGAGGGGCGATCGTAAGATTGCCCTTTTTTCTTGACCGCAGCGTGACGACGCTTGCGGTTGAGCTAGGGTTCACGCTATACTCGCCAGCTTTTGCCGCGTGGTCTTTTCCTCGCGGCTTTGGCGCATCGTCTTTGCGCGCCGCTTCTGGGGTTTCTCCAGGATAGTGGGTGAAGGCGCTGCATCTAGTCAGCCCGGCCAATCGATGTCGGGTGTGTGTAAATGGCTCCAAAGGGCGCAAGCCTGAGGGGCTGGAGAAAAACCATGAGTCTAAGCAATCGTCTCGGATTGCTGGGCCGCAAGGTGGGCATGATGCGCATCTTCACGGACGATGGCGACGCCATCCCTGTGACGGTGCTGGACGTGTCCAACAACCGCGTGACCCAGGTCAAGACCGAAGAGACCGACGGCTACAGCGCCATTCAAGTGGCGTTCGGTACGCGCAAAGCATCGCGCGTCACCAAGCCGGAAGCCGGCCACCTCGCCAAGGCGGGTGTCGAAGCCGGTGAAGTCCTGAAGGAATTCCGTGTTGCCGCCGAAGTGGCTGCTGAGTACAAGGCCGGCGCGCAAGTGCCCGTGTCGCTGTTCGCAGTGGGTCAGCTGGTCGACGTGCAAGGCACTTCCATCGGTAAGGGCTTTGAAGGCACCATCAAGCGTCACAACTTCGGTTCGCAACGCGCCTCGCACGGTAACAGCCGTTCGCACAATGTTCCTGGCTCCATCTCGATGGCGCAGGATCCTGGCCGCGTGTTCCCGGGCAAGAAGATGTCGGGTCACCTGGGTGACGAGACCGTGACGACGCAAAACCTGGACATCGTGCGCGTTGACGAAGCCCGTCAACTGCTGCTGGTCCGCGGTGCGGTGCCGGGCGCCAAGAACGGCCACGTGGTCGTGCGTCCCGCTGTCAAGGTCAAGCTCAAGAAGGGAGCCAACTGATGCAGCTCGAGCTCCTGAACGAGCAGGGTCAGGCTACGTCCAAGGTGGACGCTCCTGACACCGTGTTTGCTCGCGATTACAACGAAGCCCTGGTGCACCAGGTGGTCGTGGCCTATCAGGCTAACGCCCGTCAAGGTACCCGCGCTCAGAAGGACCGTGAACAAGTCCATCACTCGACGAAGAAGCCGTTCCGTCAAAAGGGTACGGGTCGTGCGCGTGCTGGTATGACGTCCTCGCCGCTGTGGCGTGGGGGTGGTCGGATTTTCCCGAACATGCCCGACGAAAATTTCACGCACAAGCTGAACAAGAAGATGTACCGCGCCGGTATGGCCGCGATCTTCTCGCAGCTGGCTCGTGAAGGCCGCCTGGCCGTGGTGGACTCGATCTCGGTCGAAGCCCCCAAGACCAAGCTGCTGGCTGCCAAGTTCAAGGCCATGGGCCTGGACTCCGTGCTGCTGATCGCCGACAACGTCGACGACAACCTGTTGCTGGCTTCGCGCAACCTGGCCAACGTGCTGATCGTTGAGCCGCGTTATGCCGATCCGCTGTCGCTGGTCTATTACAAGAAGGTTCTTGTGACCAAGGCTGCGATGGAGCAACTCAAGGAGATGCTGGCATGAGCGCTGTGAAATATTCTGAAGGCCGTCTGGCCTCGGTGCTGCTGGCTCCCATCGTGTCCGAAAAGGCCACGGCGGTTGCTGAAAAGCACAACCAAGTGTTGTTCAAGGTCCTGCGCGACGCCACCAAGCCCGAAATCAAGGCCGCCGTTGAACTGATGTTCAAGGTCGAAGTTGAGTCGGTCAATGTGGTGAACGTGAAGGGCAAGGCCAAGCGCTTTGGCGGCCGTGCCGGCCGTCGCGACCACGTCAAGAAGGCGTATGTCGCTCTGAAGGCGGGCCAAGAGCTCAACTTCTCCGGGGAGGCTGCGTAATGGCCGTCGTTAAAGTCAAGCCGACCTCGCCTGGCCGCCGTGCCGTGGTGAAGGTGGTGCACAAGCACCTGCACAAGGGCGCTCCGGAAGCTTCGCTGCTGGAACCGCAAAAGCAAAAGTCGGGCCGTAACAACAACGGTCACATCACGATGCGCCACAAGGGCGGTGGTCACAAGCACCACTACCGCGTCGTCGACTTCAAGCGCAACAAGGATGCGATCCCGGCGAAGGTCGAGCGCATCGAGTACGACCCCAACCGTACGGCCCACATCGCTCTGGTGTGCTATGCCGACGGCGAGCGTCGCTACATCATCGCTCCGCGCGGTCTGGAAGTGGGTTCGACGATCTTGAGCGGCGCAGAAGCCCCGATCAAGGCCGGCAACACCCTGCCGATCCGCAACATCCCGGTGGGTTCGACGATCCACTGCATCGAGATGCTGCCTGCCAAGGGTGCTCAGATCGCACGTTCGGCCGGCGCTTCCGCTGTGCTGATGGCGCGTGAAGGCACCTACGCTCAGGTTCGTCTGCGTTCGGGTGAAGTGCGCAAGATCCACATCGACTGCCGCGCCACCATTGGCGAGGTCAGCAACGAAGAGCACAGCCTGCGCCAGTACGGCAAGGCCGGTGCGATCCGTTGGAAGGGTATCCGCCCGACCGTTCGTGGTACTGCCATGAACCCGGTCGATCACCCGCACGGTGGTGGTGAAGGTCGTACCGGTGAAGGCCAGGCGCCTGTGTCGCCGTGGAACACCCTCACGAAGGGCTACCGCACTCGTAACAACAAGCGCACGCAGACTTTCATCGTCTCGCGTCGCAAGAAGTAAAGGGTAGGCCATGACTCGTTCACTGAAGAAGGGCCCGTTCGTTGACGCTCACCTGTTGGCCAAGGTCGACAAGGCAGTTGCCAACAAGGACAAGAAGCCCATCAAGACCTGGTCGCGCCGCTCGACGATCCTGCCCGAGTTCATCGGTCTGACGATCGCTGTGCACAACGGCAAGCAGCACGTGCCGGTTTATGTGTCTGACCAGATGGTCGGCCACAAGCTGGGCGAATTCGCACTGACCCGCACCTTCAAAGGCCATCCGGCCGACAAGAAGGCCGGGAAGAAGTAAGGATGCCAACGATGGAAACCAAAGCAATCGTTCGTGGCGTTCGCCTCTCGTGTGACAAGGGCCGCCTGGTGGCGGACCTGATCCGCGGCAAGAAGGTGGACCAAGCGCTGAACATCCTGGAATTCACCCAGAAGAAGGCCGCCCTGATCATCAAGAAGGCGCTGGAAAGCGCCATCGCCAACGCCGAGCACAACGACGGCGCTGACATTGATGAACTGAAGGTCACCTCGATCTATGTGGAACAAGGTGCCACGCTGAAGCGTTTCTCCGCTCGTGCCAAGGGCCGCGGCAATCGCATCAGCAAGCCCACCTGCCACATCTTCGTGTCGGTCGGCAACTGAAGGCTGAAGGAAGACTATGGGACAGAAAATTCATCCGACCGGCTTCCGCCTGCCTGTCACCCGTAACTGGGCTTCGCGCTGGTACGCGAACAACCAGAACTTCGCCACGATGCTGGCCGAAGATCTGCAAGTTCGTGAATACCTGAAGGCCAAGCTGAAGAATGCCGCCGTGTCGCGCATTCTGATCGAGCGCCCCGCGAAGAACGCCCGTATCACCATCTTCTCGGCACGTCCGGGTGTGGTGATCGGCAAGAAGGGCGAGGACATCGAAAACCTGAAGGCCGAACTGACCAAGCGTCTGGGCGTGCCGGTGGCCGTGAACATCGAAGAAGTGCGCAAGCCTGAAATCGATGCTCAGCTGATCGCCGACTCGATCACCCAGCAGCTGGAAAAGCGCATCATGTTCCGTCGCGCCATGAAGCGTGCGATGCAGAACGCGATGCGTCTGGGCGCCCAGGGCATCAAGATCATGTCCGCAGGCCGCCTGAACGGCATTGAAATCGCTCGTACCGAGTGGTATCGCGAAGGCCGCGTGCCTCTGCACACCCTGCGCGCTGACATCGACTATGGCTTCTCCGAAGCCAAGACGACGTACGGCGTCATTGGTGTCAAGGTCTGGGTCTACCGCGGTGACCGCCTGGCCAATGGTGACGCTCCGGTGATCAACACGCCTGCTGGCGCTGAAGACGACCGTCGTCCTCGTCGTAACGCCCGTCCGGGCGCTCCTGGTGGCCGTGGCCGTCCGGGCAGCGACCGTGGCCCGCGTGATGGTGCAGATAAGCCCGCTGACGCCGCCGCTGGCGACGCAGCCAAGCCCGCTGCCAAGCGCGTGGTCCGCAAGCCCGCTGCGCCTGTTGCCGGCGAGGCCAAAGGAGAATAAACATGCTGCAACCTGCTCGTCGCAAATACCGCAAGGAGCAAAAGGGTCGTAACACTGGTGTTGCTACCCGCGGCGCTGCCGTGTCTTTCGGTGACTTCGGCCTGAAGGCTACCGAGCGCGGCCGTCTGACGGCTCGCCAGATCGAAGCTGCACGTCGTGCGATTTCGCGCCACATCAAGCGCGGTGGTCGTATCTTCATCCGCATCTTCCCGGACAAGCCGATCTCGCAAAAGCCTGCCGAAGTCCGTATGGGTAACGGTAAGGGCAACCCGGAGTACTACGTCGCTGAAATTCAGCCGGGCAAGGTGCTCTATGAGATCAACGGTGTGCCGGAAGCCCTGGCTCGCGAAGCGTTCACGCTGGCTGCTGCAAAGCTGCCGCTGCGTTGCACCTTCGTCGCGCGCATGGTCGGCGCCTGATTGGAGAACACCATGAAAGCATCTGAACTGCGTGGCAAGGACGTCGCTGCCTTGGAAAAGGAAGTGACCGATCTGCTCAAGGCCCATTTCGGCCTGCGCATGCAAAAGGCTACCCAACAGCTGACGAACCACTCGGTGCTGGGCAAGACCCGTCGCGACATCGCTCGCGTCAAGACCGTCTTGGCCGAGAAGAAGAAGGGAGCCGTGTAATGACGCAAGCTCAAGAAAAGAACACGCGCACCCTGGTCGGTCGCGTGGTGAGCGACAAGCGCGCCAAGACCGTCACGGTCCTGGTCGAGCGTCGCGCCAAGCACGAGCTCTACGGCAAGATCGTGGCCCGTTCCCGCAAGTACCACGCCCATGACGAAAAGGGCGAGTACAAGATGGGTGATGTGGTCGAGATCGCTGAAGGCCGCCCGCTGTCCAAGACCAAGAGCTGGGTCGTGACCCGCCTGGTTGAAAAGGCAGAAGTGGTTTAAGCCATTCGCTGAGGCTAGAAAGCCTGCGCAGTCTGGGGTCTTGTGTCCCGGCTGCGGCTAACGGTCGGTTCGCTGGAATACTGGCGGCCGGCCGTTTTTCATTTCCGGTGCCGAGCCTGCGCGTCTGCCGCGAGATGCTGGCACCCCACACCACCACACCAGGAGCACATGATGTTGAAAGTTGGCGATCGCCTGCCCGCAGCTCAGCTGAAGGAATTCATCGAAGTCGAAGGCGAGGGCTGCACGCTCGGCCCCAACAGTTTCGAGGTCGAGCAACTTGTTGCCGGCAAGACGATTGCGCTGTTCGCCTTGCCTGGCGCGTTCACGCCGACGTGCTCGGCGCAACATGTGCCGGGCTACATCGCCCAGGCCGAGGCGCTCAAGGCCGCTGGTGTTGATGAGATTTGGTGCGTGTCTGTCAATGACGCGTTCGTCATGGGCGCCTGGGGTCGCGAACTCAAGACCGCGGGCAAGGTTCGCATGATGGCGGACGGCAGCGCCGACTTCACCCGCGCCACCGGTCTGACACTGGATCTGACCGCTCGTGGCATGGGCGTGCGCTCGCAGCGCTACTCGGCGCTCGTCGTTGATGGCGTGGTCAAGACGCTCAACATCGAAGAGCCCGGCAAGTTTGAAGTGAGCGACGCAGCGACGATGCTGCGCCAGGCTCAGCAGGGCTGAGCGCCGTCTAGGCGCCGCTTCTGGGTGCCTTCTGATCGCCCCTGCTGCGCGCCAAGAGCAAGCGCTCTCGACGCCGGCAGGGCGCGACCCAGCCGGATGACAAAAACATTTCAAGCACGGCTTGACTTGCTGGGGTCAATTCCAGCATAATCCAAAGCTTCGCCGAACGTCAGGCGCACCTGGTGGTGCGTTATGGCCTCGGATTCGCCCTCAACCACCGGGCGCGAGTTGCAAAGCACACGCTGCAGCGCGACAAGCGAACGGCCCACGGGCCCAAGACTGACCGCTGAGTGTGCTGCGATGGTCGCAGCAGGTGATGCGGGAAAAGTTGGGGACAGACATGATTCAAATGCAATCGCGACTTGATGTCGCGGACAACACTGGCGCCAAGTCCGTCATGTGCATCAAGGTGCTTGGTGGTTCCAAGCGCCGTTATGCCGGCATTGGCGACATCATCAAGGTCAGCATCAAAGAAGCTGCACCGCGTGGCCGCGTCAAGAAGGGCGAGGTCTACAGCGCTGTGGTGGTTCGCACTGCCAAGGGCGTGCGCCGCCAAGACGGTTCTTTGGTGAAGTTCGACGGTAACGCCGCCGTGTTGCTGAACGCCAAGCTGGAGCCGATCGGCACCCGCATCTTTGGCCCGGTGACTCGTGAACTGCGTACCGAGCGCTTCATGAAGATCGTGTCGCTGGCGCCTGAGGTCCTCTAAGGCCTCGTCAAGTCAAAGGTATTGCCATGAACAAGATTCGTAAAGGCGACGAGGTCATCGTGCTGACCGGCCGCGACAAAGGCAAGCGCGGCACTGTGTCGCTGCGCGTTGATGCCGATCACATCGTTGTGGACGGTGTGAATGTCGTTAAGAAGCACGTCAAGCCCAACCCCATGAAGGGCACCACCGGCGGTGTGGTCGACAAGACGATGCCTATCCATCAATCCAACGTGGCGATTTTCAACGCTGCATCCGGCAAGGCCGATCGCGTGGGCATCAAGCTCCTCGACGATGGCAAGAAGGTGCGCGTCTACAAGTCGACCGGCGAAGAGATCAAGGCTTAAGAGGTCCGACATGGCTCGTTTGCAAGCGATTTACCGCGAAAAGGTTGTGCCAGGCCTCATTGAGAAGTTTGGCTACAAGTCGATCATGGAAGTGCCCCGCATCACCAAGATCACCCTGAACATGGGTGTCAGTGAAGCTGTGGCAGACAAAAAGGTCATGGATCACGCCGTTGGCGACCTGACCAAGATTGCCGGCCAGAAGCCCGTGATCACCAAGTCCAAGAAGGCTATTGCAGGCTTCAAGATCCGTGACGGTGTGCCAATCGGCTGCATGGTCACCCTGCGTGGCGTTCAGATGTACGAATTCCTGGACCGTTTCGTGACGATCGCGCTGCCGCGCGTTCGTGACTTCCGCGGTATCTCGGGTCGTTCTTTCGATGGTCGTGGCAACTACAACATCGGCGTCAAAGAACAGATCATCTTCCCGGAAATCGAGTACGACAAGGTCGATGCACTGCGTGGTCTGAACATCAGCATCACGACTACAGCCAAGTCGGATGACGAGTGCAAGGCCCTGCTGGCCGCATTCAAGTTCCCGTTCAAGAACTGAGGTGACCTGTGGCAAAACTCTCGATTAAGCAACGTGAGCTGAAGCGCGAACAACTGGTCGCCAAGTACGCCAAGAAGTATGCGGAACTGAAGGCCATCATCAACGACTTCCAGAAGTCGGAAGAAGAGCGCTACGCCGCCCGCCTGGAGCTGCAACAGCTGCCTCGCAATGCATACCCGACTCGCCTGCGTAACCGCTGCGAGTTGACCGGTCGTCCGCGCGGTACCTTCCGCAAGTTCGGCCTGGCCCGTAACAAGATTCGTGAGCTGGCCTTCAAGGGCGACATCCCCGGTGTCGTCAAGGCCAGCTGGTAATCGGCAGGTTTAGGAGATTTCGTATGAGCATGAGTGATCCTATCGCCGATATGCTGACTCGCATTCGCAACGCCCAGAGCGTTGAGAAAGCCAGCGTCGTGATGCCTTCCTCGAAGTTGAAGGTCGCGATCGCCAAGGTCCTCAAGGACGAGGGCTATATCGACGGTTTCGCGGTGCGCGGTGAAGCCGCCCGCCCCGAACTCGAGATTGCGCTGAAGTATTACGCCGGCCGTCCGGTGATCGAGCGCATTGAGCGCGTGAGCCGTCCCGGCCTGCGCATCTACAAGGGCCGCCACGACATTCCTCAGGTCATGAATGGCCTGGGTGTGGCGATTGTCACAACGCCGAAGGGCGTGATGACTGACCGCAAGGCACGTCAAGCCGGTATCGGCGGCGAAGTGCTCTGCTACGTCGCCTAAGCGCAAGGAGAGACAGACAATGTCCCGCGTAGGAAAAATGCCGGTCGCCGTCCCGCAAGGTGTGGACGTGACGATCTCCGCTGAGCAGATCAGCGTGAAGGGTGCCCTGGGTACGCTGGTTCGTCCGGCCAATGCTCTGGTCAGCGTCAAGAACGAAGGCGGCAAGCTGACGTTTGCTCCGGTCAACGAATCGGCTGATGCTGATGCGTTGAGCGGCACGATGCGTGCGCTGGTGGCCAATATGGTCAATGGCGTCAGCAAGGGTTTCGAGCGCAAGCTGAGCCTGGTGGGTGTGGGTTTCCGCGCTCAGGCTCAAGGCCAGAAGCTGAACCTGCAAATCGGCTTCTCGCACCCCGTCGTGAAGGATATGCCGGCTGGTATCAAGGTTGAGTGCCCGACCCAGACCGAAATCCTGATCAAGGGTGCTGACCGCCAAGTGGTGGGTCAGATCGCCGCTGAAGTGCGCGCCATCCGTCCCCCCGAGCCCTACAAGGGCAAGGGCATCCGCTATGCCGACGAAAAGGTCTCCCTCAAAGAGACCAAGAAGAAGTAAGGAGCAGCGCCATGTTGACCAAGAAAGAACAGCGCATCCGTCGTTCGCGCCAAACCCGTGCACGTATCGCCGTGCAACGCGTCGCTCGCCTGACGGTTTTCCGCTCCAACCTGCACATCTACGCCAGCGTCATCTCCGACGACGGTACGCAAGTGCTGGCCAGCGCATCGACTGCCGAGAAGGAAGTCCGTGCTCAGCTGGGCGCCGAAGGCAAGGGTGGCAATGTTGCCGCCGCGACCCTGATCGGCAAGCGCATCGCCGAGAAGGCGAAGGCCGCTGGCATCGAGAAGGTGGCATTCGACCGTGCAGGTTTCGCCTATCACGGCCGTGTCAAGGCTCTGGCCGAAGCAGCTCGCGAAGCCGGCCTGCAGTTCTGACGCAAAAAGGATTTCGAAATGGCAAAGTTTCAACCTCGTGCGCAGACTGAAGGCAACGACGACGGCCTGCGTGAAAAGATGATTGCGGTCAACCGCGTCACCAAGGTGGTCAAGGGCGGCCGTACGCTGTCCTTCGCAGCACTGACGGTGGTCGGTGACGGTGATGGCCGTATCGGCATGGGCAAGGGCAAGGCGAAGGAAGTTCCGGTCGCCGTGCAAAAGGCCATGGAATCGGCTCGCCGCAATATGGTCAAGGTCGCTCTGAAGAACGGCACCATCCATCACAACGTGGTGGGTGAGCACGGCGCTGCGCACGTGATCATGGCGCCGGCTCCTGCCGGTACCGGCGTGATCGCTGGCGGCCCGATGCGTGCTGTGTTCGAAGTGATGGGCGTGACCGATATCGTGACCAAGAGCCACGGTTCGACCAACCCGTACAACATGGTTCGCGCCACGCTGGACGCCCTGAAGCGTTCGACGACGGCTGCTGAAGTCGCTGCCAAGCGCGGCAAGTCGGTCGAAGACATCCTCGGCTGATTCGGCAGTACTGGAGAGACACATGTCTGACAAGAAAACTCTGACGGTCAAGCTGGTTCGCAGCCCGATCGGCACCCGTGCTTCGCACCGTGCCACCGTGGTTGGTCTGGGCCTGCGCAAGCTGAACAGCACCAGCGTGTTGGAAGACACGCCGGCAGTGCGCGGCATGATCAACAAGATCGCCTACCTCGTGCAGGTGCTGTAAGCGCCATCACGAACTGAGGAACACAAGATGCAACTCAATACCATCAAGCCCGCCGCTGGTGCCAAGCACGCCAAGCGTCGCGTGGGCCGTGGCATTGGCTCGGGACTGGGCAAGACCGCAGGTCGTGGCCACAAGGGTCAAAAGTCGCGTGCCGGTGGCTATCACAAGGTCGGCTTTGAAGGCGGCCAGATGCCCCTGCAACGTCGTCTGCCGAAGCGCGGTTTCAAGTCGCAAAGCCTGCCGTTCAACGCTGAGATCACTCTGAGCGATCTGGACAAGCTGGCCGGTGACGAAATCGACGTGTCGACGCTGAAGGCCGTTGGCCTGGTGTCGCAACTGGCGAAGTCGGTCAAGGTCATCCTGTCCGGCGCCATCAGCCGCAAGGTCGCGCTCAAGGGCGTGGCCGCGACGGCCGGTGCCAAGGCTGCCATCGAAGCCGCTGGCGGCTCGGTCGCCTAAGTTTCGGGAACAAGGCAACAGTGGCTACCAACCCAACTCAACTGGCCAAGAGCGGCAAGTTCGGCGATCTGAATCGTCGGCTTGTGTTCCTGTTGCTGGCGCTGGTCGTTTACCGCATCGGGGCGCATATCCCCGTGCCCGGTATCGATCCGGCCCAGCTGCAGCAGTTCTTCAAGGGCCAGGAGGGCGGCATCCTGAGCCTGTTCAACATGTTCTCGGGCGGTGCGCTGTCGCGCTTCACCGTCTTCGCGCTGGGCATCACGCCCTACATCTCGGCTTCCATCGTCCTGCAGTTGATGACGTATGTGGTGCCGAGCCTGGAAGCGCTGAAGAAGGAAGGCGAGTCCGGTCGCCGTCGGATCACTCAGTACACCCGTTATGGCACGGTGGGTCTGGCGCTGTTCCAATCGCTGAGCATTGCTCTGGCGCTGGAAAGCTCGCCGGGTCTGGTGTTGCAACCTGGTTTTGGTTTCCGCCTGACGGCAGTGACCAGCCTCGTGGCCGGCACCATGTTCCTGATGTGGCTGGGTGAGCAAATTACCGAGCGCGGTCTGGGCAACGGGATCTCGATCCTGATCTTCGGCGGTATCGCTGCAGGTTTGCCTGGCGCCATTGGTGGCTTGCTGGAGTTGGTGCGCACCGGTGCGATGAGCATCATCTCCTGCCTGGTGGTGGTGGCGATTGTTGCTGCCGTGACCTATCTGGTCGTCTTCGTCGAGCGCGGTCAGCGCAAGATCTTGGTGAACTACGCCAAGCGACAAGTCGGCAACAAGGTCTACGGCGGGCAGTCTTCGCACCTGCCGCTGAAGCTGAACATGTCGGGCGTGATCCCGCCGATCTTCGCTTCGTCGATCATTCTGTTGCCGACCACGCTCGTGAGCTGGTTTGCAACCGGTGACAGCCTGCGCTGGTTGAAGGACATCGCGGACATGCTGCGTCCTGGACAGCCGATTTACGTGCTGCTCTACGCTGCTGCCATCGTGTTCTTCTGCTTCTTCTACACGGCCCTGGTGTTCAACAGCCGTGAGACTGCAGACAACCTGAAGAAGAGCGGCGCCTTCATTCCCGGGATTCGTCCTGGCGACCAGACGGCGAAGCACATCGACAAGATCTTGTCGCGTTTGACGATGGCCGGCGCCATCTACATCACTGGTGTGTGTTTGCTGCCGGAGTTCCTGACACTGAAGTACAACGTTCCCTTCTACTTTGGCGGCACTTCCCTGCTGATCATCGTGGTGGTGACCATGGACTTCTGGGCCCAGGTGCAGTCTTATGTGATGAGCCAGCAGTACGAGTCGCTGCTGAAGAAGGCAAATTTCAAGGCCAGCTGATTCAGCTGAACCACTGTTTAACCGTTCCAACTAATTCAGAAACGAAGGCATGGCGAAAGACGACGTCATTCAGATGCAAGGCGAGATTCTTGAGAATCTTCCTAATGCCACGTTTCGTGTGAAGCTGGAGAACGGCCACGTCGTTCTCGGTCACATCTCCGGCAAGATGCGCATGCACTACATCCGCATCCTGCCTGGCGACAAGGTGACCGTTGAACTGACACCGTACGATTTGAGTCGTGCTCGCATCGTTTTCCGGGCGAAGTGAGCTAGTTTTTTCCCCGGACGCGCTGTTTGAGCGATATAGAGTAGGTCAAGGAGCAGACCATGAAAGTTTCGGCATCCGTCAAGAAGATGTGCCGCAATTGCAAGATCATCCGTCGCAAGGGCGTGGTGCGTGTGATCTGTACCGATCCGCGCCACAAGCAGCGCCAAGGCTGATTGCTGCACGACACGAGCGAATTAGAGGACGCACATGGCACGTATTGCTGGTATCAACATTCCGCCGCAAAAGCACACTGAGATCGGTCTGACTTCGATCTACGGCATTGGCCGTACGACCGCTCAGAAGATCTGCACGACTTGCGGTATCCCGTTCGACAAGAAGGTCAAGGACCTCACTGACGCTGATCTGGAAAAGATCCGTGATGAAGTGGGCAAGATGACCATCGAGGGCGATCTGCGCCGTGAGATGTCGATCAACATCAAGCGTCTGATGGACCTCGGTTGCTACCGTGGTTTCCGTCATCGCCGTGGCCTGCCGATGCGCGGCCAGCGTACGCGTACCAATGCCCGTACCCGCAAGGGTCCGCGCAAGTCCGCTGCCACCGGCAAGAAGTGATCTGGCGCAAGGACTGAAGAAAGCTCATCATGGCAAAAGCACCCAATAACTCGGCTGCACAGCGCGTTCGCAAGAAGGTTCGCAAGAACGTTGCCGACGGTATCGCTCACGTTCACGCCTCGTTCAACAACACGATCATCACGATCACTGACCGTCAAGGCGGCGCCCTGTCCTGGGCTTCGTCCGGCGGCCAAGGTTTCAAGGGCTCGCGCAAGTCGACCCCCTTCGCTGCCCAGGTGGCTGCTGAAGTGGCCGGCCGTGCTGCTCAAGAACAAGGTATCAAGAACCTCGACGTCAAGATCAAGGGCCCCGGCCCGGGTCGCGAGTCTTCGGTGCGCGCTCTGGCCGCACTGGGCATCCGCATCAACTCGATCTCTGACGTGACGCCGGTGCCGCACAACGGTTGCCGTCCTCAAAAGCGTCGTCGTATCTAAGATTTCGGTCTTTGGTGCGATAATCGCGGTTTGATTTCCGCGCCGGCGGGCACGAAAGTGCCGCGCCGGCTGTTTTGCTGAGGCCCATCGTGCATCGTTTTTGATGCACTTCAAGCCTCCTAAGACCACCGTTCGAGCCTATAAAAACACGGCCGGACTCGCGCAAGTTTCGCTGCCCATCGTGGCAAACCTGCGTCAGATTGAACAAGGACACGCAAAGTGGCACGTTATCTCGGCCCCAAGGCCAAACTTTCCCGCCGTGAAGGCACCGACCTGTTCCTGAAGAGCGCCCGCCGCGCCATCAGCGACAAGGCCAAGTTTGATTCCAAGCCTGGTCAGCATGGTCGCACTTCCGGCCAGCGCACCTCGGACTTCGGTCTGCAACTGCGTGAAAAGCAAAAGGTCAAGCGCATGTACGGCGTGCTGGAGCGTCAGTTCCGCCGCTATTTCGCTGAAGCCGAGCGCCGCAAGGGTTCGACCGGCGTCAACCTGCTGACGCTGCTGGAATCGCGTCTGGACAACGTCGTCTACCGCATGGGCTTCGGCTCGACCCGCGCTGAAGCTCGTCAGCTGGTCTCGCACAAGGGCATCACCGTGAACGGTGAAGTCGTCAACATCGCTTCCTACCTGGTCAAGGCCGGCGACGTCGTCGCTGTGCGCGAAAAGGCCAAGAAGCAGCTGCGTATCATCGACGCTTTCAAGCTGGCCGATTCCATCGGTCTGCCGGCCTGGGTGCAAGTGGACGGCACCAAGCTGGAAGGCGTGTTCAAGAAGGCTCCGGACCGTGATGAATTCGGTGCCGAAATCAACGAATCGCTGATCGTTGAGTTGTACTCGCGCTAATCGACCCGTACTGGCCGAGCGGCTCTCTTGGGAGCCTGCTCGGCTTTTCCTCGTCCGGGTTCAAGCCGCAAGCGGCCGGCCCGGCTGGTCCATCAGCCTTATCGGTGTAACGAACCGAGGGTATTGAAAGAAAGACCTCATGCAAACCAATCTGCTCAAACCCAAATCCATCAATGTGGAGCCCCTGGGCGGTCACCGCGCCAAGGTCACTCTGGAGCCGTTCGAACGCGGCTATGGCCACACCCTGGGCAACGCCCTGCGCCGTGTGTTGCTGTCCTCGATGGTGGGTTATGCGCCGACGGAAGTCACGATCGCTGGGGTGCTGCACGAGTACTCGGCCATCGATGGCGTGCAGGAAGACGTCGTTCACATCATGCTCAACCTGAAGGGCGTGGTGTTCCGTCTGCACAACCGTGAGGAAGTGACCCTGGTCCTGCGCAAGGAAGGTGAAGGCCCGGTCACGGCAGCCGACATCCAGACTCCGCATGACGTCGAGATCATCAACCCGGACCACGTGATTGCCCATCTGTCGCAAGGCGGCAAGCTGGACATGCAGATCAAGGTCGAGAAGGGCCGCGGCTATGTGCCCGGCACGATGCGCCGCTATGGCGACGAGCCGACCAAGAGCATTGGTCGTATCGTCTTGGACGCTTCGTTCTCGCCGGTCCGTCGCGTCAGCTACGCCGTCGAAAACGCTCGCGTTGAGCAGCGTACCGATCTGGACAAGCTGGTCATGGAAATCGAAACCAACGGCGCTATCTCGCCCGAGGAAGCGATCCGTGCGTCGGCTAAGATCCTGGTTGAACAACTGGCCGTGTTCGCTCAGCTGCAAGGCACCGACCTGGTCGACGCCTTTGACCAGCCGGCACAGCGCTCCAGCAGCTTCGATCCGATCCTGCTGCGCCCTGTCGATGAGCTCGAACTGACCGTGCGTTCGGCCAACTGCCTGAAGGCCGAAAACATCTATTACATCGGCGACCTGATCCAGCGCACCGAGACCGAGCTGCTGAAGACCCCGAACCTGGGTCGCAAGTCGCTCAACGAAATCAAGGAAGTGCTGGCTTCGCGTGGCCTGACTCTGGGCGCACGCCTGGAGAACTGGCCGCCGCAAGGCTTGGATAAGCGCTGATCACGCTCTCCCCCTACGCGCTGACGCGCGCCCCCGTCAGGGGGCGAGCTTCTCGGGCCGGCAGAGCCGGTCCCTGAAGCTCCACTGGGGAAGACGGGCTGAGAGTATTTTGAAAAGGGTGGGGTGTTGACAAACCCCGCTCGGTGCCCCGGCAGTACCTGATCCGGCTGCTGGTATTACATAGTAGGAAAGGAAAGCACCATGCGTCACCGTAACGGCCTCCGTAAGCTGAACCGTACCAGCGAACACCGCAAGGCAATGCTGCGCAATATGGCAGTCTCGCTGCTGCAGCACGAAGCCATCAAGACCACCGTGCCCAAGGCCAAGGAACTGCGTCGCGTCGTCGAGCCGCTGATCACCCTGGCCAAGGAACCCACGCTGGCCAACCGCCGTCTGGCTTTTGACCGCCTGCGCGATCGCGACATCGTCAGCAAGCTGTTCAACGAACTGGGTCCGCGTTTCCAGACCCGTCCGGGCGGCTACACCCGCATCCTGAAGATGGGCTTCCGCGTTGGCGACAATGCGCCGATGGCCTATGTGGAACTGGTTGACCGTGCCGAAGCCGGCGCTGAAGCCAGCACCGAAGCCGCTGCCGAGTAATCGAGCAACTGCGATAAGAAGCCAGCATCTGCTGGCTTTTTTTTCGTCCTGAGTTCTCTGCCGAGGTCTCGTGGAGGCGATGGCAAGTGGCTATTGCCCAATGGCTAATGGCCAGGGGCAGCTTTCCGGCTAAGCTCTCGCCCTTTCAGGTCGGTTACGGCTGGGTTTGCCAGCTATGGAACCATCAATGGGGCAGCTCGCAGTTGCTGCCGCTCATGTCACCTCTGCCGGGGCCTTGCCTGGCACATGCACAAGCAAAGCGCTTCAGATGCTTCACTCATTCATTACCAGGTGCTGCCTGGCCATCGTTCTGCTCTTGGCATTGCCGGGTGTCCGGGCCGATGATTTTCTCGAGCCCGAGCAGGCCTTCAAGTTGGCGGCCCGAGCCCTCGACGGCAAGACTGTCGAGGTCCGCTTCGCGATTGCGCCTGGCTATTACATGTACCGGGAGCAGTACAAGTTCGAGTTGGCTGCAGGCGAGTTAGGCGATGTGCAGATCCCGGACGGCAAGAAGAAATTCGACGAAACCTTCCAGAAGCAGGTCGAGATCTACCGCGAGGGCCTCGCGGTCAAGGTGGCCGTCAAGCAAGGCAGTGCACCGCTCGAATTGCGTGTGACCGGCCAGGGCTGCGCGGACAAGGGCCTGTGCTACCCGCCGATGACGCGGGCGCTGCGCGTCAGCCTGACTGGCTTTGGTGGTGACGGCAGCGTCGCGCTGCTGCCTGCCGGTGAGGGCCTGGGCAGCTTCGGCAATGCCGAGGCCGGCGAAGGCGCGGCGATGTCCAAGGCGATCACGCCGCTGGCGCTGAGCAAGCCAGAGGCCAGCCCCACGGCCGCGGCTGAAGCCAGCCCGCCGACCAACAGCGGCAACCGGCTTGACGACGTGCTGCAGTCCGGCCGTTTCTGGCTGGTGGTCGGCCTGTTCTTCATTGGTGGCGTGGGCTTGTCGCTGACCCCCTGCGTACTGCCCATGGTGCCCATCCTGGCGTCCATCATCGTGGGCGGCGGCGGGCAGGTGTCGCGCCAACGAGGCTTTCTGTTGGCCTTGGCCTACTCACAAGGCATGGCCTTGGTCTATACCGCGCTCGGCGTGGCTGCGGGCCTGGCCGGAGAGGGCTTGGCGGCCTACTTCCAGTCGCCCGGCGTGCTGACGGTGTTTGGCCTGGCCCTGGTGCTGTTCTCGCTGTCCATGTTCGGTGCCTACGAACTGCGCCTGCCCAGCGGCATCGCGAACCGCCTCAACGATGCTTCGCAGAAGCTCGAAGGCGGCCGTTTTGCTGCCGTCTTCCTGATGGGGGCGGTGTCGGCCTTGTTGGTCAGCCCCTGCGTGACCGGCGTGCTGGCCAGTGCCTTGCTGTACTTGAGCAAGACGCACGACGTGGTGCTTGGTGGCTCGGCCCTCTACGCTCTGGCCAACGGCATGAGCGTACCTTTGCTGCTGCTGGGCCTGTCGGCCGGCACCTTGCTGCCGCGCGCCGGCCCGTGGATGGATGGCGTCAAGCACTTCTTCGGCATGTTGCTGCTGGCCGTGGCCTTGTGGACGGTGCAGCCGCTGCTGGCCGAAGCATTGCATCAGGCCTTGCTTGGCGCGCTGCTCGTCGGCACCTCGCTCGCGCTGGGGCTGCTCAAACCCTGGCATGTGGTGGCCGGCCCGCGCGCCTGGCTGCGCAAGACGCTGGCCTTTGCGGCGCTGGCCTTTGGCCTGCTGCAATGGCTGGGCGCAGCGGCCGGCGGTACCGATCCGCTCAAGCCGCTGAGCGGCGTGGTCACGACGGCACAAGCGGCTGCCACCACCGTGCCGGCGGGCGGCAAGGATGACAAGGCCGGCGCGCTGAACTTCCAGGCTGTGCACAGCGTTGCCGAACTGGATGCGGCGCTGCGCAGCGCAGGGCGCCCAGTGATGTTGGACTTCTATGCCGACTGGTGCAAATCCTGCAAGGAGATGGAGCATTTCACCTTCAGCGATCCGCAGGTGCGTCAGCGCCTGGCCAAGGCGCTGCTGTTGAAGGCCGATGTGACGGCCAATTCCGCTGAAGACCGCGAACTGCTGAAGCGCTTCAAGCTCTTCGGCCCGCCGGGCACGATCTTCTTCAATGCGGCCGGCGAAGAGCTCGACGGCAAGCGTGTGATCGGCTTTCAGGACGCTCAGCGCTTTCTTTCTTCGCTCGAAGCCGCCGGAATTTGAGGAAAACCCGAAAAGTGCGCTATACTGCTAGCTTCAGTCGCGGGGTGGAGCAGTCTGGTAGCTCGTTGGGCTCATAACCCAAAGGTCGTAGGTTCAAATCCTGCCCCCGCAACCAGAAATTCAGCGTGCTGCTCATCAGAAGCAGGGCGCACATGGTCAGAAATAGCGACACAGCCGCCGTCTCGGGCGGCTTTTGTTTCTGACCGCCGTACCGATCAGTCGCGGGGTGGAGCAGTCTGGTAGCTCGTTGGGCTCATAACCCAAAGGTCGTAGGTTCAAATCCTGCCCCCGCAACCACTTGGCCCGTCAGGGCAAGCAAAACGCCTAGTGCCTAGCCACTAGGCGTTTTTTCTTTTCCGACGCAATTTCAACCCTGCAAAGTCTTACAGGGGTGGGCATGCGAGCACTTCATTTCACTGTGGAAATGCTAGCCTGCGGCCTCGCACAAACGGCGGGGGATCAGCGTCGAGCCGGTCTTGCCTGCAAATCGGACTTGAGGTGGCGCAATGAAACCCTGGCAGACTGACCAATTGGAGAAGGTCCTTGCAGCCAGCACTCCAGAGGAGAGTTTCGCCCGGATTGCCGAGGAAGCGCGCACGCTCGGCTTCGAGTATTGCGCACATGGCCTACGGATGCCGCTGCCGATCACCAAACCGCGTACGACCTACTTCTCGAACTACGCGCCGGAATGGCAGCAGCGCTATCACGAGCAGGGCTATATGCAGATCGATCCAACGATCGCGCACGGCATGCGCTCCTCCAATCCCGTGCTGTGGACGGACGAATTTTTCGCTGAGACGCCGCAGCTATGGCAGGAGGCCCGCTACTACGGATTGCGCCACGGTTGGGCGCAGTCACGGCGTGACCCAGAAGGTACATACAGCATGCTGGTGCTGGCCCGCTCGGAGCAAGCGATTACCGCAGCAGAGCTGGAACACACCGAGCCACGGATGCAATGGCTGGTGCATACGAGCCATGTCTCGATGAAGGCCTGCTGCTCCGACCCTGAGTTGGAGCAACCCAAAATCGAGCTTTCCGACCGCGAGATCGATGTGCTGCGGTGGACGGCCGAAGGCAAGACTTCAGCCGAAATCGCCGACATCCTGAACATCTCCGAGCGAACGGTGAACTTTCACGTCAACAGCGTGGTGGCCAAGCTTGGTGCGTGCAACAAGACCAGCGCCGCCGTGCGTGCGGCAATGCTCGGACTGATCTGGTAAAGCGACATGCAGCGCAGCACTGGCCATGCACGAGCGAAGCCGCTTGGCTGGAACTTAGTGCTGCAGCTGCAGACGAAGGCCAAGCACCTTGGCAATCGTGTATTCCCAACGGATGTGAGTCATCAGCCGAGCGATGCACAGACGTGTGCATTCAATGCCCATGTCTCCGCCGCTCTCGTCGATCACCATCAGGTTCGTGCGCAAGCTGCCCCATTGGCCCAGCAGCTGCTCACTGCTCGGCTCAAAGCACCAATCCCAGCCGAAGGACAGGGTGCGCGTGCTCGCTGCCGTCCACTCGGTGAATCCTTGGATCGAGGCGTCGGGATCGGCATCGTCGACCAAATCCTCAATCTCCGAGTGCAGATGTGTTGGTACCAACTTTTGCAAGTCATCGATGCTCAGCCTTACATAGGCATCAAACATGGGTGTAGTCCTCCGTGGTCTGTGTCCTGAATCAATTGGCGACGCATCGCGGTAGTTCGCGCTGTGCGCGGTCGGCTAGCTGCCAGAGACGTTCTCACATCCGCCATCAACGCGCAGGCGCGAATGAGATATCCGCCCAAGCCTGTTTCTCGGCTAAGCGGACATAGGACACGGAAATCGGCTGTGAGCATAAGGGATATAGCCAGCGCCGCGTGGATGGGGTAGGTGCTTCCTCCTTGCCAATCTGGGTCATTCTGCGGATGCGCAGGTCTTGGCGATGCCTGGGAATAGGCCCGTCGAGCTGCAATGCGCACCGGCTTTACGGGTCTTTGCCGCATGTTTCGGTGCAGATCGAGCCTGGCCTTGGCGCCAGCGGCACCGGCTGTGGTGCCGAAGCTGGCAGACCGGCCGCCCGCCCATGCACGTCTCTTGTCAAGCTGCATTTGGGTTCACCCTCCGGCGAAAAGCGGCACCAGGCAAAGCGAATCACCCGGCTCTAGCTTGGTGTTTGCGCGCTCGTGCCAGCGCACATGATTGCCGTTGACAAAGACGTTCACGATGCGACGCAGGTCACCGTGGGCATCGAAGAGGTGCGCCCGCATCCGTGGATGCTTGCTCACCAACTCGCGCAAGGCGGTGTCCAGATCAGCGGCCTCGACGCCAACGCTCTGCTGCTGCGCCGCAAAGCGACGCATGATGGCGGGAATCTCGATCTGTATCGTCATGGCTCGGCTGCGCAAGGGTCAATGCAGTTGCAGCGCCACCTCGTCAAGATGTTGAGCGTCAGTGTTTGTCGGGGTGTGACCCTGCACAAGGGCGTGAGAGGGCTGGGCCCAGGGCTGTTGAGCCAGTGCAATCAGGCTCTGCAACGCGTCACTCATGTGCGGCGTGCGCACTGGCAGTGGCTTGGCACCCAGTCCTTGGGCGGCGGCTTCGAAAGCGGCCAGCGCATTGAGCGAGCGCTCATTGACGGCAATCACGAAGGCCAGCACCGGTTGGCCGCCGATCATCGAGGGCGGGCCGATACGATGGACGTCGACCCCTGCGCGCTGCATCAGTCGCTCGACGGCCAGGGTCGAAACAGCCAGCAGGTGGGTCACGCCGCGGGCGGCACAGAAACGCAATGCTTCCAGCAGCACGCGTTCTGCCATGAAATGGCGACGCGCATTCATGCCATCGGCGTCGGCCTTAACCTCCATCGCAGCAAAGCGAGAGAGTTCCCAGATCTGTTCACTGCGAGGGACCGGCAGCCCGTTCAGCAACTCGGGAAAGACGCTTTCCAGCAGATAGCTTTCGGTCGTGGGCAGAAGCCGACCACATCCGACGATATCGCCTTCGTCGTTGCGTGCAACAACGTGGACGGTGTCGTCGTGGTCGAACTGATCCTGCTCATAGCCCGGTGCGGTCTTGAGGTCCCAGCCGAGGCGCTCGACGAAGACCTGGTAGCGGTAGCCCGCCAGCGAGTCGTAGAGAGCGGGGGACAGTTCACAAGCCCGTGCGCTGACAAAGTTCATTCGCTTCTCCGTGGGGTTGAAGACCGTTGGGTCGATGGATGCAATGTTCGGGATTCGGCCCTTTGGTCTCAACTGTCAAAGTCTGCAAGTCAGCGCCACCCACCTGTCAAAGTCTGCAAGCCCCCTGCGCAGACGCAGCCTCCCCATCTAGACTTTTTGCAACGTCGGCCCACGGGGGGCCGCGGACAACGTGCGAAGCACATCGAGGTGATGGCATGAAAAAGGCATTTCTGGTCACAGGCCTGCTGGCGTTGGGTCTGACCCAAGCGTCCGTGGCGGCAACGGGCAGCGGAGAGTTCGAATACCGGGTCAGTGGACTGCGCAACGACGCTGGCGTTGTGCGCGCCGTGCTGTGCGCCGAGAGCGAACGTTTTCCAAACAGCTGCAAGCTGTCGGAAGTGGTCAAGTCACAAGCGGGCAGCGCGACCTTTGTCTTTCGCGGGGTGGCTGCCGGCAACTATGCCTTCGCAGCCTTTCATGACGAAGATGGCGATGGACGCCTGCGCATGTCGCCGGACGGACGGGTTCTGGAAGGTTTCGTCTTTGGCAACGATGCCATTGGGCGAGCCGGGCCGCCCCCGTTCAAGGCCGCGGCCCAGGAACTCAAAGCCGGGGGCAAGTTTGCGCTGCGCATCCGCTATATGCGCTGAGCCTGGGATCAATCGACGGTCTCGGCTTGCTCGAGCATCTGTGCGCGAATCAACTCGCCAATCCAGTCGCGCATCGATTCAAAACCCAGCGCTTGGGCATGCGACTCAGGCGTCTGGCGCAGTGGCCCGAGCTTGGCCTCGTACCAGGCTTGCAAGGTATCGGCATCGACCGCCGCGTCAGCGAGGGTCGGCTTGACGATACCGCGCTGATCCAACAGCTTGCGCGATTTTTCGACCGTGGCTGCGGCATCGGCGTAAATGCCTTGGCGCTTGATGACGAGACGCTCGAAGCCGTCGAGCTGTGTGCCATAGGCTTGCTGCAAGGCCTCAATACGGGCCTCGAGGTCAAGCAGTTGCAACCAAAGACGCTCGTCGACGGAGTGCTGCTCACGCCAGCGAACTAGCGCCTGGCGGTCGGACAGCCCCAACTCTTGGGCGAGTCGCCGCGCGGCGGCCTGCAGCTGTGCGGGCTCGATGTGGAGGTCCCGGCCCAGCTCCGCGGCCATGCGCATGAGCAGCGCATACTGGCGCACATCCCTGCGGCGAGGATGCAGCGCGCGAACATGGGCCAGCACATCCTGTTCGCCGGATTGGCTGCTGTGCTGCTGCAGGCGCGCCGCCTGGCTGTGCTCCAGGGCCTGCCAGAAGGCGTTTCTTTCCAAGGTGAAATCGGCCTGGAAGGGGGGCTCTGGCGTGTCAGCTGCTGCCAGCTGGCGTAGCAGTTCGGTGGCATCCAATGCCTTGGCGTCGGGTTGGCGGGCTTGGTTCTTCAGGGCCTCGACAAGCTGCTCGGGAAGTCCGAGTCGGCGTGCGTGGTCAAGCACGCCAACCCAGCTGCGCTCGCTGTAGTGCAGCGCCTTTGACATGGCGATCAGAGTGGCCGCGTCTGCAGCACCCAGCACGCCCTGCATCTGCAGCGCTTGCAGGCCGAAGCGCAGGCTGACCATCGCCTGCGACAGCGAGCGGAAGCCCTGCTCCGCAGTGGCATGCGCAACGACCACCTCATCGTCGTCTTCCAACTCACCGCTGGCAAAAGCCGAGTAGATGCGCCCGACGCCCTTCATGCCGAAGGGGGCCAATTCGGCTGCGCGCAAGGCACCCATGCTGGACGCGCCATAGACATGCATGCCGCGCTCCAGCGCAAACAGAACCTCCTTGTGCCAGACGGCGGGAACTTGTTCAAACAGCCCGTCGATCATGGCGATGCGATCACCGGCACGAGCACGGGCCTGCACCAGCGCATACAAATCCCCCATGGCCACCGGCGGCAGATAGTGGGCCTCGGGGAAGATGGCCTGCGCCTGGGCAAGCGGCAGACTTGGGCCCAGGAAGACAAAGGTGTTCATGCGGCCTCCTTCATTTGCCACAGCTGAGCAAGAGAACGGCTTTGTGCGCGGATGCTGCGGCCGCGCAACATCGGAGTTGGCGCGGCCAGCCCGGGAACCACCACCTTGACCACGGGCACGCCCAGTTCAGCGCGGCTCAGATCGACAACGACTGCCTGTTTCAGGCCAACACGGCGCAATGCCTGCAGCATGAGCTCGATGTCTGCTTCGAAGCTGGGTTGGACGAGCGAGGGGATGGCGGCAAAGTCCAGCGTCACTGCACTGCTGCCGATGCGCTGTTGATAGCTGAGCAAATCGTCGGGATTGCCGCCGCGCATGTAGTCGCTGGGGAAGATGTCGTCACGGCTGCCGCTGATATGAGTGAGCCGGCTCTGAACGGCTTCACTGATCGCGCGCAGCAGCGCGATTTGCGGCGAAAGATGGCACCCGTAGCCGTTGAATGCCGGCAGGGTTCGCCAGCGCTGCAAGGCCTGGCGGTCGTCAACGATGGTGCAGCCGCAGACGGGGATGCCAAGGTCGCTGCGAATGTCGTAGAGCGCGACCAATTGCCCGGCACGTTCGAGCATGGTCAGCAGCTGTCGGCAGTCGGCGTCGGCAACGCTGGCGGGATCGATACGCAATGCCGGTTCTGCCGCCCGCATGGCGTGGCCAGACAGGGCCACGGCGTCACGCTCAATCAACTCGGCCAAGCCATGGCTGATCGCCTCGAGCAGATGGTTGCCGCTCGACAAGCCGTTGCTCGACTGCACGAAGCTGGCAGATTGTGCGCCCCGGGCGGGCTGGACATAGTTGGTCGACACGCAGTCCAAAGGCAGCCAACAGGCTTGTTGCTGCAGCAGATCCCAGCCCTGCACCCAGGTCAGCGGCATGTCGGGCCGCAGCTGGGAGTCGGCATAGACAGGCAGGCCAGCGATGTCGATGACAGGCGCGTGGCGGGACAGATTGGCCAGGGAGTCCTGGCGCAATGGCAATTCGATGTGTTCCGCATGCCAGGTTTCTATCGACTCCATCAACGCCGATACCTTGGCACAGTCGCTGTTCAAGCCTTTGCCCTGTGATGTGGCCAGACCGCGTGCGTTCGGCCTCATGGCCACCCAGACCGGCAGGCCAATGGTGTCCAGGCCGGTGATGTTGGCCAAGCGCGTGATGCCCAACTGCCGCATCAGAGGTTGGTAGCGCGCCAGTGTTTGTGCTGGACTGCAAGCCCGGTGAGTGCCGCCCTGGTGGCACTTGGCTTGCGCGAGGTCTTGATCGAAGACTTGCATGACCTTGCTCCGTCAGTTTCCGTCAGCCCAGTGCGCAGACCGCGGCGTCCATGTCGATCAAGGCGCTGAAGCCGGCGCCGCTGGCCTGGCAGCTGCAATGCGGGTCGACCGCGTAGCGCAGCTCGCGAAAGCGCGCGGCCAGCGCGTCGTAGCGCAGGCTGCGACCCAGCAGGGCCTCGCCCTGACCGAGCAGCAGCTTGATCGCCTCCGTCGCTTGCAGCAGCCCGATCACGCCGGGCAGCACGCCCAGCACGCCGGCCTCGGCACAAGAGGGTGCCAGGGCCGGTGGCGGCGGCTCTGGATGCAGGCAGCGATAGCACGGGCCGTGTCCCGGCCAGAACACGCTGACCTGTCCTTCGAAGCGGAACACGGAGCCGTGCACAAAGGGCTTGCCGAGCTGCACACAGGCGTCGTTGATCAGGTAGCGGGTGGCGAAATTGTCAGAGCCGTCGATGACCAGATCGTAGTCCTGCAGCAGCGCCAGGGCGTCGGCAGCCAGCAGACGCTGCTGGTGCTCAATCACTTCGACGTCGGGATTCAGCGCCTCGATGGCCAGGCGTGCACTGGTGGTCTTGGCCATGCCGACGCGCTCGTGGCTATGCAAGACTTGCCGCTGCAAATTGGATTCGTCGACGACATCATTGTCGACAATGCCGAGGCGGCCGACGCCAGCTGCGGCCAGGTAGAGGGCCGCCGGACAGCCCAGACCGCCAGCGCCAATCATCAATACCCTGGCCGAAAGCAGCTTGAGCTGGCCAGCTTCGCCGACCTCTGGAATGGCCAGGTGGCGGAGATAGCGGCGGCGCTGGTCCTGCCTCAAGAGGCGCGGCTGAATCAGCGGCTGGCCCAGCTCCTTCCATGCCTTGAGCCCGCCGCGCAGATTGGCCACGCGTGCATAGCCCAGCGTCTGCAGGGCCAGGGCCGCGAACAACGATCGAGTGCCAGACTCGCAGCAGACCAGCAGCGGCGTCTGCTTGTCAGGCACCAGGCTCTCGACCTTTACTTCGAGAAAGCCGCGATCCAGATGGAGGGCATCCGGGATATGGCCCTGGGCCCATTCCTCATCGGTACGCACGTCGATCAGCACCGGCGCTTGCCCGCTGCTACGTGCAGCCAACAGCTCACCGACGTCGACCTGCGGCAGCGTCTGCTGCAGCTGACCACGCCATTCAGGGAAGCTGATGCCGCCAGCGATGGCCGGCAGAATCTCCAGGCGGTCACCTGCCTGCACGGCGGTGTGCAGCCCCTCATGAAGGCGCACGTCCTCGTCATTGATGAACAGATTGATGAAGCGTCGCAGCTGGCCCTCGTCGTTGAACAGCTGCTGCTGCAGTGCCGAGCAATGCTGCACCAGGGCTTGCAGCACTTCGGCCACTGTCTGGCCCTCTGCCTGTACTTGAGCTTGACCTTGCGCATAGCTGCGCAGCGGGGTAGGGATGATGACGGTGGCCATGGGTGAATCTCCGTGAATGGCTTGCTCGTGCCAGCAATCGCTGGCCGTTTGGTAAGCGCGCAACTCATGCCGACCGCTGGCATCGATGGCCATGATCAGCTGCAGGTAGCCGGCCCAGGAGGGGCCTTGGGTCAAATCGGCCAGCGAGGGGCGCGCATCGCCCTCGGGGTGGCTGTGAAAAAAGCCGTTCAGTTCCAAGCCTTGCGCGCGTGCCAGGCGGCTGGCGCGCAAGAGTTCATCGGCGGCGATCGCGAAACACTGTTTGCTGTCGGTGGCACTGTTCGGCAGTGGCAGCACCTGGCTGACTCCCAGTGCACCGACAGGGCCGAGCAGGGCGGCGCAGGCCTCGTGCGGATAGGCATCCAGCGCGAGTTCGCGCAGTTGCTGGCGCAGTGCCGGCGAGAGCCGCAGTGCTTCAGCCATGGAGTGCATCCTGCAGCGCCGGCGCCGCCTGGTCGACGAACTGACCCTTGTCCAGGCAGCAGTGCCGGCGAGCGACAGCTGCGGCGCGCGGGTCGTGGGTCACCATGACAATGGTCTTGCCGAACTCCTGATTCAGCAGCTGCAGGGTCTCGAGGATTTCACCCGAGGCCTGGCGGTCCAGATTGCCGGTGGGCTCGTCGCAAAGAATCAGCTCACTGTTGGCAACGATGGCGCGGGCGATGGCCACGCGCTGCTGCTGCCCGCCAGACAGCTGGCTGGGCAGGCGCTGCATGAAGCTCGCCAAGCCGACCAGCTCCAACGCGGTTTGGACGCGCTCGCGCCGTTGCGCTGCACTGAAGTTGCCCAGCATCAACGGCAGTTCAACATTGCGCGCCACATTGAGCATGGGCAAGAGGTTGTAGTGCTGGAAGACAAAACCGATGTTCTCGGCGCGCCATTGCGACAGCTGGGCTTCGCCAAGTTGATCCAGCCGCTGATGCTTGAACCACAGCTCGCCGCTCTCAATCCGGTCGATGCCGCCGAGCAGATTGAGCATCGTGGTCTTGCCTGAGCCCGATGGGCCCATGATGGCAAGGAAGTCGCCGGCAGGAATGTCCATGCTCAGACCGTCGAAGATGGTGACGGTCTCGCTTTCGCGCCTGTAGCGCTTGTGCACTTGGCGCAGTCGGAACAGAGGGGTGGGAGTGTCCATGGTTGCTTCCTGTTCTCTAAGGCGTTGGGATCAAAGAAAAGCCACCTTCACGGCCATATCCGGCAGGATGCGCGGGTCGTCCGTCAGCAGCTGGATACGGGCACGCACCGTGGCCTTGGCGCGATCCGCGCTAGGCATCACACGCAGCACGCGGCCGGGAAAGCGCCAGCCCTTGTGCGAGTAAAGCTCGGCCGTGACCTGTTGGTCTGGTTGGACGCGGGTGATCATTTCCTCGTTGACATCAACAACGATCTCCAGCGACTTCATGTCGACGATGGTGCAGATGCCGGTGCGTGTGTAGCCACCGCCGGCGCCGCTTGGTGCGACGATCTCACCAGCTTGCGCGTTGCGCGCCAGCACAACGCCTGCGAACGGCGCGCGAACGACGTAGTCGTCGAGCAGCTGACGTTGACGCTGTACTTGCAGATCCACCAAAGCGGCGTCAGCACGCGCGCTTTGCACGGCGGCCAAGGCCGTCTCGGCACTGGTGCGCGCCTTGCTGACGCGCGCCTCGCTAGAGAACTGCTGATCCTGTAGCGAGATCTCGCGCTGCAAGTTGCGCTGTGCCTCGCGCTGCTCGGCCTCGGCACTCTGGATGCGCGCCAGGGCTGCCTGTTGTTGAGCCTCGGCCAGTCGCAATTCCATCTGTGCGTGGTCGCTGCTGATGCGGGCCAGCACCTGCCCTTTCTCGACACGTGCACCCTCTTCAACGAGCAGTTCGCTGATTTGCCCCATGGTGCGCGCGGATACCGTGGCCATTCGTGTCGCAGTGACGAAGCCCGACGCCTCCAGTCTGGCCCCTGGCGTTGGCTTGGTCGCAGCCGCTACCGGCGCTGGCGCTGGTGTGGCCTGCGCCGTTGGCACCACAGAAGCGTCGGCGATCCGGGCTGGCTGGCGAATCGCCATGCCGGCCAGCACCGCAGCCTGGGCGCCAATCAGCAGCCATGCCCAACGGGGCAGTCTTGGCCAGGCGAGCATTTGCCCTGCGGGTGATGCCGCTTCGGCCGGGCCGGTGGCGGTTGCCGGCGATGCCAATCGGCGCAGCAGTTCCGCGCGATCATTCGAGCTGGCGGTGTTGGTCTTCATGAGGGTGTTCCTTGGGTTGGGGTCAGGCAGCGCCAGGCCGGTGCGAGGCCGCCGAGAAGCCCCAGCAGCAGCGCCATGGTCAGCGCCTTCGACATGCTGGCGAGGTCAACTCGCCAGTTGAAGTGGCTGCTGATGAAGCCGGCGCCGACGGTGCTGTCTTGCAGGCCGTTGAAGATCAAGAGTGACAAGGCAATGCCAAGCAAGCCACCGATCAGCGCAAGCGACAGGGCCTCGAACAGCACGGCTGCGAACACCGCACCAGGTTGGAAACCCAGCAGCGCTAGCACGCGCAGGCTGTGGCGGCGGGCCTGGACGGCGATCAACATGGTGTTGAAGGTGCCGGCCAGGGTGCCGACGGCCAGCACCATGGCCAAAGGCCAGCCCAGGTAGACCATCAGATTGCTGGTGCCCTCGCTTTGGCGCTGGTAGAACTGGCGCTCTGTCTGTACGTTCAGCTTGAGGCGCTGATCCTGGCTGTTGAACTCTTGCAGCTTTGCCAGGGCGGCGGTGCTGTCAGGCCCCTGCAAGCGAAGGCGTATCGACTGGTACTGATTGGCTCGACCGTAGGCCGACTGCACCGCGGTGATATCGCCCCAGGCCTCGGCTTCGAAGACCTGACTGTCGAGCGAGAAATGACCGACGATCAACCAGTCGCGCCCGGCCAGCCTGGTCGTCTGACCGATCGCCAGCGTCGGAATCTGCGTGGCCAGGGCGCGACCGACGATCAACTCGTTGCGCCCGCTTTCAAACATCCGCCCGCCGACGAGGCGGAAGCCCTGCCGCAGGGCGCGGCCCTGTGCCTGCAAGCCGCGCAGGCTGATGTTCAGCCTTTGCTCACCGGCGCGCCTCTGTGCGGCAACGGTCATGCAGAACTCGGCAGAGAGCTGGGTGCCGTTGAGGTCGTGGGCAATGCCGGGCGCGCCCTCCAGCAGGGACAGCTGATCGCGGTTGATGCGGCTGCTGGACTCCGAGCGAGCTTCCTCGGCCATCAGCACCGCAAGGTCTGCTGCGCCGCTGTTGCGATGGCTGTTTTCGTAGCCGGCGGCCATGGCGAGAAAGCCCATCAACACCAGAACGACGAGCATCACGCAGCTGATGATGGTCAAGCTGGACCATTTGCTCTGCCACAGGCTGGAAACGGAGACGCGCAAGAGGGCGCTGAGCTGGCCGGTAAGTCGGGGCGCATTGGTAGACATGGGCGCCTCAGTTCTTGGTGTCTTCATAACGAACCAGCAGCGAGCTCTCCACGCCCTGCAGCAATGCGATCACAGAGCTGTCTGTCGGCGCTGTACCGACCACATAGCCGTTGCGCGAGAACGAGGAACGAGGCTGCTTCAGTTCGGCACCGTTCATCTTCGGCAGGTACAGGTTCTTGACCTGTGGGTGCAGCAGCGCCCGTTCCACGCCGGCGATGTAGCGCATCTGCCCGGGCTTGAAGTCGAAGAACAGCACGCCCGCATTGCAGCGTAGCGGCCTGGCCTCGGTGTCGACGGCATCGCCGGCGGCCTGGCGAATCTGCAGCTCGAACAAGTCCACGCCGGTACTCAGCAGTACCAGGTTTGGAATCGAGTCTCCGCCAGCGCGGTTGTGCGATTCGATGATGTGCACCTGTCCGTTGCAGACCTTGAGCTCGGTATGGGAGACCCCGTCCCGCATGCCAATGCGATCGAGGAAAAGCTGCACCGCGGCATGGATGCCTTGCGCCTGCTCGCCGCTGTTGTAGTCAAGGCTGATCTGATGGCCGCGCTCTACGAACTGGGAGCCGTTGCCGGGGAAGAGCAGCTTGTGGGTGATCGCATGGATGGTGTGGCGACCGCCATCGGAGAAGCTCTCGACGGAGAACTCTTCGCCGTCGATGTACTGCTCGGCGATGTAGGGATCGTCGAGTTGCAGCTGCTCCAGTTCGCCGGCCGTGCGCACCAGCTTGATGCCCTGGCTGCCGACCCCGAAGCGCGGCTTGGCGATGAAGGGAAAGCCGAGCCGGCGCGCCGCCAGGGTCAGGTCGTGCGGATGGGCGATCGCTTGGAAGGCGACGTTGTCCAGCGCGGTGCCCGCCAGCAGCTCACGCATCTTCACCTTGTCCGTGAACGCCTGGGCCAGCGCTGAGTATGAGGTGCTGCCATGGAGCTGGTCCATGTAGCGGCCTATGGGTAGCAGGCCTTCGTCTTTGAAGCAGATCGGCCTCAGGGCATCACTGGCGCGCAAGTAGGCCAGCACCTTGGCGTCGTTGGTGGGGTCTTCGTAGTCGCACAGCAGGGCGTCGTCGGCGAGAGCGAGCAGGCGCGTCGAGATGTTCTTTGCTTGTTGCACCAGATGAATCCGGTAGCCGAGTGCGCGAGCTCGATCGAGATGCGCCTCACTGGCGCCGATGAATGCGATGCTTTTCATGGTGGCTGTCTCCTGGGGCGAATGGCGGGGGCTCAGCCCTGCTCGATGGCAAAGGCTTGTATGGGACGTATGCGCAAGGCCAGCGCTGCCGGCAGCGCGGCGATCAGCAGGCCCATGCCGACGATGATCAGCACGGCCTCGCCGAGAACCGGCATCGGCATCACGACATCGGGCATGAACTGCGGGAGGCTGCGAGTCACGGCGGCATTCACCGCCGCAGCGATACCCAAGCCTGCTGTCGCGCCGAGCAGAATCAATCCGGCTGTCTGCAGCAGAATCAGCCGCAGCACGCGCAGATGCGAATAGCCGAGCACCTTGAGTACGCCGATATCGCGAGTGCTCTGTCGTACTGCCAGCGCCATCGTGCTGCTGACGACCAACACCAGGGACGCAAAGGCGGCAGCGATGATGGCCTTGATCATCAGCGCCACATTGCCGAACTGGGCAAAGAACTCGGCATGAAAGGCCTGATCGGTGTTGCTGGAAGTCGGCGCATCGCTGCTGGCGAATTCGGCGTCGATCAGCCCGGCCAGTGTCTGTATCTGATGGCCTGGCGACGCCGTGACCATGAAGGTGCCAACAGTGTTCTGCCAGAACTCGCGGCCCTCGTTCAGATACTCGTAGTGGCTGATGATGTAGTTGCGCCCGCCACCGTCGTCGCTGCTGGTGAATACGCCGGCGACGCGGAACGGCCAGGCCGCCTCGCCGTTGCGAGGTGAAAACAGGATGCTGCCCAGCGGGACGATATCGCCGACCCGCCAGCCAAATTTGCTGGCCAGAGCTTCGCTGACCAGGATGCTGTTGCGCTGGCTCAGGAAGGCCTGTTGGGCACCGGCACCGATGCTCATGTCGGGATGCTGATGAATCCAAACGGCGGGGTCGACGGCGAACAGCATCAGCATCTGGCGTTGGTCCTGGAAGTAGGCGCCCATCCAAGTGGCGTGGCCAACGTCGGCAACACCAGGCAGAGCGCGGATGCGAGCCAGGTGCGCCAGCGGCAGCGGTTCCATCAGACCTGCCTGATGCGTGACGATCAGCCGGGTTTGCGAGACGCCGTCGTCACCGCTGTTCAGTGAAAAGCGCAGTGTGCCCAGCACGCCGTAGGCAGCGAAGGCCAGTGCGATGCTGATCAGCAGCAGCGCGCTGCGAAGGCGATGGAAGCGCAGGTGCTCCCAGGCAAGCAGCAGTTCGGCCTTCATCACAGCACCTCCTCGGCAAGCTGTTCGATTGCGGCGCTTGCGGATTCGGCATGCAGTGCGCGCAGTGCCGTGGACAGCCGCTTGGCGAGGAATATCTCCTGCGCAGGCACCAGGCCCAGTCGGTTGTTCATCATGTGCAGTTGCGAGCTGATGATGTTGTAGATCGCGGCTTGGTGAGCGCCGGCATTGCGGGTGGGCTGAGCGTCGAAGGGCAGGATCAGGCGGCCCTGCTCATGCAAGCCGCCCAAGCCACGGATGGCTTGCTGGCAGGCAGATCGCATCAACGCCTGCGGGCTGCGCGAATTGCTGTCCTCGCGCAGTTGCTCGCGCAGGCGCTGAAGCTCAGCGGCACTGATCTGCTGGTTCTGATCGAGCTGGTCGGCCAGCGTCCGTGTCTGGCTGGAATAGCGCGACCAGTAGTCGGCGTAGTGCTCGAAGAATTCGGCCATCCTGGCGACATCGGCCGAGATGCTTTGCGCGATCGCGGCCATCATTCCCAGGCTCAGGCCCAGGCGCTTGACGATGTCGTCGCCGCTGGCCTTGATCAAGGCAACGCAGAGCTGGCTGGATCGTTCGAACAGGCGCTCGTTGATGAGCATCGCTTCAGCGCCGCCATAGCGCACCCACTCAGGTTCGTAGTCCTCGACATTGACAGCACCCTCGCCATGCCAGGGCAGCAGTTCCTTGTCCACTGGTGCGCCGTCGAATCCGTGGGCACCGTAGTAGGCCTCTCGACTGGGCGGTGTCGGCGAAAGCCAGCGCTGCGCAGCCTCGCGGGTCTCGTCGAGCAGGCTGGCACGCGTACTTGCGCTCAGGCCCTTGACTCGTACGCGCAGATGCGGGCCGCCTTCCCAGTAGCGGACAAAGAACCAGGCTTCGGCCAGGTTTTGCTGAAGCAGTGCCTGGATGCGTGGGTGCATCCATTCGCAAAGAAAGGCATTGTTGAGCGCCGGGTCAGACAGATAGATATGCATGGCCAACCAGTCCTTGGCGACACGCGGCGTTGCGACAACGGGCGATTTCAGGGCGTTCGTGCTCACATCAGCTCCCAGGAGGTGTTGGTGCTGCGGTTCAGCCCGCACAGCACTTGATAGACCAGTTGGCCGGGCAGTGCGTAGCCCGTCTCCAGCGCCTGCTCGCGCAGCATCCGTACGGGGCGTGCAAACAGGCCATGGGCGGCGGCGGCCAGGCTGAAGTCCTGCGCTTGCGCACCGGCCGCCAGGTAGAGCCGGCGCAATGCGGCTTCACCATGCTGCTCGGCGGCATCGACCAGGTCGGCGCAGAGCATGAAGTTGAGCTTCAGTCCGGCCATGTTGTAGCGCATGCCTTCGTACGGCAGCGAATCCTGCAGCTGCTCGACGAAGCGGTGCGGATCGTCGCAATGTCGCAGCGGCATGGCCTCACCGTCGTACAGCCCTATGGGCGCGCTACGGGCGTCCAGCCAGGCGACAGCAACACGCAAACTGGCTTCGCCGGGCAGTGCCAGCCGGCGCCGTTGCAGTGCGCGCCAGAGGCTGAGCATGCGGCCAAGACTATCGCCAGGCAGGCTGTTCAGGCGCGGCGCCATGCCCGTGGCGTCATTGCCCGAGTTGCGTCGCCGCATGGTTTGCAGCAGGCCGATCTCGGGTGGAGGCAGCGGCGAGTCGTCGTGATCAGCGGCGTTGTCTTGTTGGGGAACGGCCGGCTCGCTGCTCGGCGGGGTCGACAAGAGCTGGCACAAGGGCTTCAGCTTGGCGAAGCGCTGGTCAAGCGTGTCGCTGCTGTGGCTGGCAGCCAGCAGCGTCGGTCCGGGCGCGGGCTGCAGTGCGGACAGCGCCTTGCTCAGCTCATCAACCTTGCAGCGCAAGCCATAGAGCACGGCCTCATGATCGCCCTGGCACAGCGTCGCCGCCTGGCGCATGCTGGTTTCGCTGGCCTCCAGAGAATCGGCCGACCAGTTCAGTGCAGCACACAGGTGGTTCAGCTGAGCCTGTGCCATGCCTGCTTCCAGCGCGCTGGCGAAAGGCGCGAACTCGCCGTACTTGTCGGCCATGGCCCAGAACTGGGCGATGCCGATCAGCGCGAGATCGTGCTCGCCCAGCAGCGCGGCCAGATCGCTGCGCTCGCCGCAGGCTTGCAGGGCGTGGTGCTCACCGTGGTAGTGGTAGAGCTGCACGGTGCCGTGCTGGCGCGCCAGCAGCATCAGCCGGCAGGGATAGAGGCAGCGCGCCGAAGGAACGACGCGATGAACCCCGTAGGTGTTTTGCGGCTCATAGCGTTGCGGTGAGGCCAGGTAGCGCAGCAGCAGTGACAGGGCGGTGAGCGGGGGCAGGGCTGGCGCCGCCCGGCCGGCGACGAAGTCGGCCAGGGGCTGCAGCTCCTGCGGCAGGTCGGTGCTCAGCGGCAGCAGGCGTACGGATTCGCTGTGCCGCGGCGCATGGACCCCGGCAATCGCGCGGGCGCTGCGGAAGGCCGGCACTTGCAGCACGTCAAGCCGTCGGTAGGAACCCAGCAGCCAAGCTTCGGACTGATTCATGATGGTGGCCTTGCTCGTCTAGAGGTCAGGGGAAGTTGTGCGGATCAGGGTTGATCTGCGCAGCGCTCAGGGCAGGCAGGGCGCGGGCACGGGCGGCGGCGTTGAGCCGTTCCAGGCTGACGCGGCGATGCTGGTGTCCGAAAGTCACCGGTGTCAGTCCAGGCGCCAGGACCTTGACGCAATGCAGGCCATGGCGTTCCATGTCCGCAAATGTCTGGTTGACGACGATGACGTCCTTGGCAACCCGCAGCGTCTGCTGGACCTTGCGCAGCAATTCGGCGCTCAGGTCGCGCTCACCGGGCTCGCTGTGGCACTGCGCCAGTTCGACCTGCTCCCCGCCGAACAGGAACTGCAGGCGCTGATAGCTCTCAGGCAGGCTGTAGAGCAGCACATGGTCAGGCATGGCCTGTACCAGCTGGCTGTTCGCAAACATGGCCTCGGCACGGGCGCGCTGCGCCGGCATGCTGCGCTGGTAGACGCCCATCGAGGTGGTCACCTCCACCAGCGCACTGAAGATGGCCTGCTCCCAGCTGGAGTGGGCTCCCGAGGCGCAATAGGATTTCACTGGAGCGTCTTGGCGCGGGTCGACGATCATGGCCCAGACCAGGGGAAGGTCGACGTCCAGGCGCATATCGAACAGATGGATTTCAAATCCCTCGGCTTCGCTGCGCGCGATCAGCGCCTGCACGCGTTCATCGGCGATGCTGCCCAGGCGGATCTGGCGTGGCGTGAAGCGGCCGTACCAGCTGCTCAGATAGGCATCGCGCTCCAGCACCTCATACAGCCCGTAGAGCGCGGCCTCCTCGATGCAGGCTCCCATGGCGCATCCTGACGAGGAGTCGTAGACGAAGCGGTTGATGGGGCGGCCGGGCCGATTGCTCAGCCAGTAGTAGGCGAACTGCTGCGGTACCAGAACGGCCTGCCGGCGAGCCATCGAGTAGCCCCAGCACCAGTCGTACTCGAGCTCAGGGCTGTAGGGTTCCATCTCATAGCCTGGCAGCTCCTGCTGCCAGGGCTCGTGCAGCACGAAGTCCTGCGGGTCGAGCACCTGGCCAGGGAACTCGCCAAGCAGCTGCGCGTAGCTGCCACGCACGGTGGTCGCGGTGCGGCGCGGGCTGTGACCGGCGAAGCGTTCCAGCACCTCCAGCATGGCCACCATCTCGGACTTCTCGCGGCTCTCGGCGCGGCCGTAGCCGACCTCGGTGGTGCTGGCACCCACGATGGGCATCTCGGCGGCGTACAGGGGCATCAGCTGCGAACTGATGTCCTGGAAGACATGTTTGATCAGACCGCTGCGGTGATCGACAAAGTGCTCGCGCAGCCCGCTCACGCTGAGTCGGGGATTGGCGATCCGCGTGTCTTCGGCTCGCGCCTTCAGCCTGGGTTGAAAGCACAGTTCGGCCAGCGTGGCGCTGTCGCCCGGCAGCGTGCTGCAATGCTCGCAATCCGGATGGGCAATAAAGCGATGTCGGCGGCTGGTCAGACTGTCCCACTGCAGTCGCAGCGTGCTGCCGCGCAGGTTCTGCTTTGTGTCGGAGCTGTCATCAATGCCGTCGATGCTGCGCGCCAGCAGGCGCTCAAACACTTGCACCGCGGCGGGGCTCAGCGGTTCACTGGATAGCCGCGGAGTTCCCGGCGTGACGGCCTGCGTGGGGCTTGACGACCAGTGCTCGTCCTGGCGCAGATTGTTGTAGGTCCAGGTCTGCATGCAGGCCAGGCAGCCTGACTGCGCGGCTGGCTCGACCAGGGGGCCAAAGCAGGCGCTGCCGGGCTCCAGCCCCAAGAACAGCACCCGCGCTTGGCGCTGCAGGGCCAGGTCTTGCACGGCCAATGCCTGCGGCAGGTGCTGCCAGTCAAAGACGACCAGCAGCGTATCGCCGGCTGCGCATTGCAAGGTGCTGGCGTCGAGCGCCTGAGTACGTGCTGACGGCAGCAGTGCGCGGACATGGCGCAGCAGCGTCGGGCTGCTGCCGTCATGCAGGATGGCGCTGATCCGTGTGCTGACGGGGCTGATGAGGGCGTCGCTCATGCGCGGCTCCCGATGTCCAGTGTGGCGTGACCGCAGAACACGCCGGCAGGCAAGGCGAGATCGCTGCGCAGGGTGAAGCTCGCTGCCGGTCCGCCGTCGATGCGGGCATCCAGGCGTGCCGGGGGCGTTTGCCACTGGGCCGGCATGGCTGGAGGCAGTGCATTGGCGGCCGGCCGCGGCGGGGCCCATTCCTTCAGCTGCGCGTCGCTGCAGGCGCGGCCCATGGCTTCCTGCATGGCCAGCAGCGGCGTGCATGCCACGGCGCTGGCGATCAGTTCATCGCCGAGGAAGCACTCGGCCAGGCAGGCGGCGGCGCCGGGATGCCAGTGCAGCAGGAAGCGAGCCGGCTCGGGGCGCAGGAACTTCAGCAGCCGCTGCAGCAGCTGCAGCGTGCCGTCGCCGCTGCTGGCGCAATCGAGCCAGGCGCAGTGCCGCTGCTCGACGAAGTCAGCACTCTGGACCAGGGCCAGGGCCAGGGCCTGACGCTGCCAGTCCTGTTCGTCAAAGGCGCAGCAGGTGCGCGCGGCAACGCTGGCGGATTGGCCGATTTGTGCCTGGCGGGTCAGCGCACCGGCCAAGGCACGCATGCCGGCCTGTTCGGCGTTCAGCCCCCAGCCGAGCAGCAGTTCGCTGGGGCGCTGCGCGAGTCGTGGAAAGCGCAACTCGATGGCGTCGTGATAAAGCGGCAGCTGGCCGACCGGGCGCCCACTGGGGGCGCGCAGCACGCCAGTGACGGCATCGAACCAGGGGGCCAGGTCGACGCGCAGCGCCTCGTAGCGGCTCAGCGGCCGATCCGCCGGAGCCTGCAGCTGGCTGATGAAATGCTGCGCATCACGAGCCAATGGTTCACGGCGCTGCAGCAAGGGGGCGGCCAGGATCGGGTGCTGGCTCAACTCCAGATAGGGGTTGATGCGGTGGGCTTGGCGGCGCAGGCCGTCGAGCTCGATATTGAAGACATAGCGCAGCGCATGTTGAGCGGCCACGCTGCCCATCAGTGCCAGGCTGGCCGGGCTGTGGGCCTCGGCGGCGTTGGGCGGTAGCCACTGAAGCAGGTCCTGCAGGCCGGGTTGACCCGGCTCGGCCAGAGGCAGCACAAAGGCCTGGCCGGCCAGGCGCGCGCCAATCAGGCAGGGCGTGCCAGCGGTGCCGGCCAGCGCATCGCAGTAGAGCGCCTGGGCTTCGCCGTCGTCGGCATCGCTGGCCAGCAACAGCAGGGCCTGGGCCTGCAGGTCGGCGGCCGCGGGCAGACCATGACGAACGCTGTGGCGCTGTCCGCGCACGCCGCTGGCGGCAAGGCTGGCGCGGATCTCGGCGGCGCTGACGCGACCTTTCTCCTCGCTCACCATGACTTGCAGCTGACCCACGCCGCTGTTGGCCAATGCCTTCGCTGCCGCCTTCAAGGCATAGCCATCGCCGACCAGCAAGACCGAGGACTCGCGCCAGCGTTGCAAGGCAGGGCGGTACAGCGATGGCGGCAGCTTGTCCTGCAGGTACTTGATGAACTCGCGCAGCGCATCAGGCTCACCGGCGGCCTCCAGCAGCAGGGCATCAGCGCTGTCGTCGATCAACATGCCATGGCTCAGCAAGGCCTGCATCAGCTGTTGGTACAGCGCGAACAGTTTGACGGGCAGATTGCGTTCGATCTGCTCCAGGCTGTGGCCAGCGTCCATCAACGCGATGACCCGTTCGACGAAGCTGTAGACGCCCTTGCCCTGCAAGACAAAAGACTGCTTGCCGGCGTCGAACAACACGCCTTTCGGGGTGGGGCGGAAGAACACATGGTTCTTCAAGCGCAGGCGTTGCACCTGGGCGGCAGGTGTGGACACCTGGGCCTTGCTGTCAAGAACGGCGCTCATGCTTGCACCTCGTCGGCCTGGCGGCTCAGGCCCATGATTTCGCGCCAGCTGATGCCGAGCTGACGTTCAGCGCTATTGGCGAGCAGATGGCAGAGGCAGAACTTCTGCGTTGGTGAAACACCCAGGATGGGCAGCAGGAAGTAGAAGAAGTTGACCGTCGTTCGGTAGGCCATGAACTGTGGTGAGTTCATCACCCGCAGCCCTTCGTCCTGTTGGAAGGCGCGGCCGATCTCGCTGGTCTGGCGTTGGCGCATCTGGTCCTGATAGGCCGTGGGGGTCTCGGCGGAGACCTCCTCGGCCAGGCGCTCAAAAGTCTCGTCGGCGAGCAGCACCTGGTAGTTGTTGCGCACAACGCGCTGGTTGTCCGCAGCGGTCTGGGCAATATGGGTCAGCCAGTCGTCGAGCACGGCGCGGTGCGCTTCGGGCAAGCCGCAGTCGGCGATACGCCCGGCCAGTACCGCACTGAGCACCTCGTCCACGCGCGCCCCCAGCCTGTGGTCCAGCCCGTCGAAGCGCTGGCGCAGCGTGTTGCCCTTGTCGTACGCGGCGAAGTAGTACTCGGCGTGTGAGCGGAAGGACACATAGCCGCGCGAGAAACCACCCGCCTCGTAGCTCTGAGCGGCCAGGCCCATCATCGCCAGCAGGGTCAGCATGAAGGCATCCGCATCGGCCGGCTTCTCGCGCAGCAGGCGCAGCGTCAGGTCCAGGCTGCCGCTGAGGAAGCGCTCCTTGTTGCGGGCGAATTCGGCAAGCTTCAGGGCGCGGCTGGGTTGGTACGGCGCCAGGGTGACCGTGTTGTTCTGCAGCAGCGGCAGATAGGGCCCGGGTTCGAGTTCCGTCAGGGCGATCTTGTGCGACAGCGCTTCATAGGCGGCGGGATCGAGCTCGGTCGTGCTGGGGTGCGCCTCCAGCCAGGGTTCCAGCACCGCCCGCAAGGCCGGCAGCACCTGCGCCTCCAGCAGCGTGGCTTCGCAATGGACGACCAGGTCGATGTGCGGGCCGTGCTTCCAGTGCGGCATCAGCATGACGTCGCGCAGCTGGTAGCGCTGGGCCAGCATGTCCAGGCAATCCTGCACCGGGCCAAGCAGCAAGGCGCGCCGGTCGTCGTCGAAGTAGGCAATGCGGACAGCGTGCCAGCTGGCTTGCGACTGGCTGGCGCTGAGCCGCGGCGGGAGGGTGCTGATCTCGAACTGCAGCTCGGCCACATGAGCCTCGCCGGCCATGCGAACGTGCTGGTCATCCAGCGCCGGCAGCACCTCGCTGAGCACCAAGGAGAAGCTGTTGCGCTTCATCATGCGCTGCAGCAGGCGAACCAGGCGCGGGCTGTCGAGCTTGACGTAGAAGGGCTTCATGTCCTTGAAGTCGAACTCGTTCCAGTTGATGCTGGACTGGCCGCCGCTGCCGCCATTGCCGCCTGCCTCGGCGGCGACCGGCACGACGCGGATGAAGACCTCGTTGGGCAGCTGGTGCTGCTCGCGCCAGCGCTGTACGGCGATGAAGAAGTCCGGCGCCGACAAATCAGCGTCGGGCTGCAGGGCCAGCGGCATGATGGCTGTGCGGCGGGCCAGCACGACATCACCGAGGCTGATGCGCGGGACGCGGGTGACGCCCTGCGTGTCGATCATGCCCCGCTTCATCAGCGTGCTGAGTGTGAAGTTGTTGATGCCTTCGGTATAGGCCAGCGCAAGCACGCGCTGAATGCGAGGCAGCAGCACCGGCATCAGGAAGCCCTGGTACCAGAGGTCGAGTTCGCGACCGTCCTCGGTCTGGAAGCGCACCATATGCTCTTTGGCGTCATAGACCAGGCGCAGCGTGTTGATGTCGAACTTGTGGCTGTCCTCCCAGTTCGGCGCGAACGGCGGAATCACGACCTCGTGATCGGCCATGCGCGGATGATGGTTGGCATTGAAGCCAAACACACCCGGCAGCTCGGCATACAAACCGCTCTCGCTGCTGCTTTGCAGGTAGTCGCGAACCTCCTGCAGGTCCTTGCCGCTGAGCACCTCCATGAAGCGCGACATCAGCGCGCCGCGGCCGCCGAAGATCTGGTTGAGCACGAACTTGGGGCGGCCCTCGTTGAGTGCCAGCTGGCCCAGATAGCTCTGTGAGGCGCCGCGCTGGCGAACCTGGGCTGGCAGGGTGTCGGCAATCTCGGCAAGGATCGCAGGATCGAGCTGGACGTCCTCACCACTACGCAGCAGCGGCTCCAGATAGTTCTCGTACGCAGCCTTGGCGCGCATATAGCCGCTGCTGATCTCGGACTCGGGAGCGAGCTTGCTCTTGTCAATGACGTGGCTCATGCTGCCCAGGCCGTAGACCTCGTCGAAGCGATCGATGAAGCCCAGCACATCGGTGCAGACGCCCTTGGCGCCATGGGTGGCCAGGAAGAAGTCAGCCATATTGCAGCGCGCCTGCTGCGTGAAGCTGACCACCGGCGACAACTTGAGCAGCAGGCCCAGGTCGTCGGCAAAGGGCTGCAGCAAGCCGGGGCTCAGCGCGCCTTCCAGTTCCTTGAGATAGCAGTTCTCGAAGAAGTTGGGATAAGACATCGCCGAATGCTCGGTGGCACCCAGCGCCTCGCGCAGCTCGACCACCTTGTCGCGTACCAGCGTCACGAGCTCTGCGCGCAGCGGCGCATTGGCGTCGCAAAAGTCCTGCAGTGCGACCCGCAGCTCGCCTAACACGCGGCGACCTTGAATACCTTCCTCGCCGGGCAGTTCCTGCAGCAGTCGTTCGGCCCAGTCCAGCGCATCGGTCTGCTCATAGCCCTGCGTATCCGGCAGCAGCAGCTGCAGTTCGTAGAGCTTGGCGATGAAGGTCTCCAGCACATCGGCCTGCAGCTTCGGGGCCAGGGCGCGGATGGCAACAATCAGGTCTGCCGAACGCATCGGCTCGAAGCCGCGCTGAGCGAAGACGTGGTGAATGCAGGTAATCACGCCATTGACGTTGAGCTCCGCAATGGCCTCGCCGGTGCCCCAGAAGCGGCCACTGGCGGTATTGCCCTGATTGATGGTGCGGAAGCGCAGCCGGCCATCCTTGAATTGCGCGCTCGGGTTGAGACAGAGCGCAAAGAGCTGGCTGGACAGCTTGTAGCTGGACAGCAGCGGCGCCATGATCTGGCGCAGCAGCGCACCTTTGAGCTGCACACGCTTGTCCAGACGTGACTGATAGTCCAGCTGCCAGGAGTCGCTGCCCTCCTGCCAGCGGCCGACGTGCAGCACGGTAAAGCTCGACAGCGGGCTGGTCTTGGACGAGCAGCGCGCGATGTATTGAGCCAGCGTGTCCTCCAGCTTGCGGCGCGCCTTGGCATTCAGGGGCTTGCCATCGGCGGCAGTGAGCGCCTGGAAATCGTGGAAGAGATCGGGATTCGAATAGCTGATGGCATTCTGAAGATTGGTCTGCTGCCACAGCTTGGGCAACCGCTTGCTGCCTTCGGCCAGTTCCTGCTCGTAGGCCTGCTGGATCTGTTGATCCATCGCGGCGAATCGCGCCAGGTCGGCATTGAAGGTGTGCAGCGCATCGATCTGCTCGCCCGACAGGCTCTGCCTGAGACCCTCGATCAGCTCGGGTTTCGAGTGCCGCAGATTGAACAGCGCGCGCTTGAGGTTGAGCGCATTGCGGCTCAGCACCTTGTCCTCGCAAGCCGAGATCAGGCGTTCCAGGCTGGTGCACAGCTGATCGGCGCGGCTGCGCAAGGAGGCGGCGAGTTCGCGCTGCTCGTTCAGTGCCTGGCTGGTCGCTCCGGTTTCGAGCTGGCGCAGCAGCGCTGCTGGCTCGCCGGCGACCCGCATCACGTAGCGAGGGTGCAGCAGCACTTCGCCGTGTTGGGTTTCAAGCTGCATGGTGTTGTGCATGTTCTTTTCTCGTAGGTGTGCGGGTGGACGAGACGGCTTACATCGAAGACCAGCGGAACGCGCGGCGGGCAACCAGGGCGCAGGCAGTGCCCAGCAGCAGCAGCAGCACGGTGGGTGTGAGGCCGGCAGGGCTGAAGTACTCGCCGCGCCAGGCCAGCCGCAGTACATCGACGACGTGGGTCATCGGCACGACCTGGGCCAGCTGGGTGACGAAGGGAGGGAAACGGTCCAAAGGGATGCTGGCGCCGGAGAGCAGCAGCATGGGCTGGAAGATGAAGATGCCGGCGTTGAAGGCCGCGTTGGAACTCTTGAAGAACGCGCCCAGCATGAAGCCGAAGGAGAACAGCGAGAAGGCGCTGACCAGGATGGCGGTGAACAGCTCGACCAAGGAGGTCTGCGGCAGTTGGTGGAACATCAGCCAGCCGACGATGACCATCTCGACGAAGCCGATCATGAAGATCACGAAGGAGCGTGTGATCGCCGATAGCCAGACGGCCGACATGTCCAGCGGCGTGACCAGCAGGCGGCGGAAGAAGCCCATCTCCTTGTAGATCACCAGCACCGGCCCGACGTTCATCAAAGCGACGTTGAGCAGGATCAGACCGATGAAGCTGGCGGTGTACTCGTCATAGAAGCTGACCGCCCCACCGCCGTAGCTGGCGTCGCCAAACATCATGCCGAAGAAGGCGTACATGAAGGCCGGCAGCAGGAAGGTGAAGAACAGCACCATCCGCTCGCGGAACACCAGATTGAAGTCGAGTACGAAATAGGCTTTGAGAGCGGCATTCATCACGCGGCCTCCAGGCTGATTTGGGTGGCGAAGTGGGTGTAGGCATCGTCGAGATTGCCGCTGTGGGCTGTGTCGATGATGTGTTGGGCGCTGCCCTGGGCGACCAGGCGGCCGTTGGAGATCATCAGCACCGTGTCGGCGAGCGCCTGCGCCTCGTCCATGTAGTGCGTGGTGAACAGCACCGTCTTGCCCTCGTCACCGAGCTGGCGGATCAGGCGCCAGAACTCACGGCGAACGATGGGGTCGAGGCCAACGGTGGGCTCGTCCAGAATGACGATGTCCGGGTCGTTGATCAGCGCAAGGGCCAGCGCCACTCGCTGACGCTGCCCGCCGGAGAGTTCGCCGATGCGTTTGTCAAAGCAGGGCGTCAGGCTCATACGCTCGCACAGCGCGGCGATGTCGACGTGGCGCGGGAAGACCTGCGAGAAGAAATTGAAGTACTCGCGGACGCTCAGCTTGGGGAACAGCCGCGACTCCTGCAACTGCACGCCGATGCGGTCGACATGGGCCTTGGGGTTGGCCAGCACGTCATGGCCCAGGACGTGGACTTCGCCCGCGTCGGGGCGACGCAGGCCCATCAGGATTTCTACAAAGGTTGACTTGCCGGCACCGTTCGGGCCGATCAGAGCAACCGTGTCGCCGCGCCGGATCTCGACGCTGATGCCGCGCAGGGCGCGCACATCGTCATAGCTCTTGACGACGCCGCGCACGGCGATGGCGGGGGTCTGGTCCCGGTCGGCGCTGAGCTGCCGAATGGTCTTGCTGGTTGGGGTATCGCGCACGAGCGGTCTCCAAACGTTGGGGTATTCAGGGGTCAGCCGAGGCTGACCTGAGAGCGGCCGCCTGCCCAGTGCAGCAGGCGTCCGCGCAGTGGCCCTGGTCTTACTTGGTGTTGGAGCCGCAGCTGCCACAAGTCGACGAGGAGCCGCAGCTCGAGCAGGAGTTGGTCGAGCTGATGCCGCTGGAGGCGCCGGTCTCGGGCAGAGCCAGGGCGTCCTTCAGGCTGACAACCTCGAGGCCGTCCACATCAACGTTGTCCAGATCGATGTCGTTGAAGCTGACGTCGGCGGTCTTGTCTTTGAAAGTCATGAGAAACCTCTTTAGATAGAAAGTAAGAAAACCATCCTTGGGGTGTTGCGCGGAGCCGGATGGAGAAGCACCACTTTGAGACTCATGACGCGCGGTGTGCCTGGCTGCTCGGTTCCTCGGTGTGAGGCTGTGAGCGTGAGAGCGGGCCAATCAGCGGCGGCGTTGCTGGCTTGTTCGCAGATGCATCTGCTTGCAAAACCTGCGCTGCTGCTGGTGAATCGACCGTCCTGCCTTGCACTCCTGCGTCTTGAATTTCAATGGATGCAATGGTCTGGAAATGGCCTCCCGGCCACTACTGTCAGAAGCTGCAACGCGCGAGTCGCTGCCTGTCAAAGTCTGCAAAACCGGGCTTTGGCGCGGTGAAGCAGGGGCATGTGGCAGGGCGCCACATGAAAGTGCAAGGACTTATCGGCTGTTGGCTTGGGCAAGGCTACGCGGCAGCTGCAGGCGCAGCAAGACACCGCCATCACCGTTGTGCGCGCTGATCGTGCCGCCCATCTTGGCCATATAGGTCTTGGCCACAAAGAGGCCCTGGCCGCGCTGGCCTTCGCCGTGTCCGGCGCCGTGGACGCCGTATTCGAAGATGCGTTCGAGCAAATCTTCGGGGATCGCATGGCCTCGATTGAAGACGGCGATGCACCAGCTTTCGCCTTCGGCCATCAGCGTCAGCTGGATCGCGCTGCCTGGTTCGCGATGGCGCTGCGCATTGCGCAGCAGATGCGTCAGCACATCCTCCAGCGCGAACTCGTCGACCAGCGCCAGAGCCGGCTCGCCGGAACCTCGATAGCTCACGTCCGCAATGCCCTCTGCCGGGGCATTGACCGCGACATGGGAGAGGAACTCATTCAGATCCAGACTGCCCAGCTGCAGTTGGGTGGCCTGAAACGCCTCTGACGGTGAGGCGCTGCCGTACAGCACCCGCACGGCCTGTTGCATTCTCGAGATATAGCGGTGGCTGGGGTCGGAGGCGTCACCATGCAGGGCCATCAGCGACTGCAGCGGCGACATGATCTCGTGGCCGACTGCATGCCATTGGTCCTTCTCCTGCTCGGCACGGATCTGGGCGCGGCGCAGGTCTTCATTGACGCGCTTGAGCAAATCATCGAGCACACCGCCCAGCAGGCCCAGCTCGTCGCGGCCACGCAGATCAGCCAGGTCGATGGCCAGCGGGCCGTCACCGTCCTGCATGCCACGCACGCCCAGCCGCAACGCGGCGGCACGGCGCGTCAGCAGGGCGATGCGGCGCATCATGCTCAACTCGATGGCCAACCAGGTCAGCAAGATGGCGACCAGCATGGTCAGCACATAAGCGCCGTTGCGCAGCGCGACAGCCGCCAGCGACGCGTTGATACTGTCCTGGCTACCCTGAACCGCAATCTCATAACGCCCGAAAGCCGTGTCTATCCATTCGGTCGCACGCAGCGAGGGTGATGCGGCTTCAGGCGGCAAACGGTCGATCAGCCGAGTCAACCAGACGGGCGCCGAGGCCGAACCGGGGGGCTCGCCCTGCAGCCTTAACAAGTCTTGCTTGGCATCGAGACGGCGCAGGCCGAGCTGTTCTCCGGGCAAAAGCAGTGCGCGCAACTCGCTGAGAGCGAAGGGCGCCACCGCATCCGGGTTGCCGCTGTCGAACAGCGGTGCGCCCGCTCCCGGCGCAAGAATCTGCAGCCGCAACCGCATCTGCGCCAGGTCGCGTGGCGGCCAATGGCCAGGCTGGCGGGACAAGATCTCGTCCTGCAGCAGCGTGACCGGCAGCCGCACCGAGAAGAAGCTGCGCCTTCGGCAGCGCTCAGTGCCAGTGCCTTCAGCCTCCGCAGCCGCCAGACAGCGGGCGTCCTGCCACAGCCAGCCGCGGAAATCACGCAAGGGACGGGACGGCGTAGCGCCGCTGGCGGGGAGGGCAAAGCCGGTCAGCCGCCCGGCCTGAGGCTTGCCGTCTTCTGCCGGCGAGCCCTCGAAAGGGGCGATCCAGACATAGCGCTGATCGCGCATATCGAGCTCGATGCGAGCGCGGTGCGCGCGCGGCCAATCGAGTGAGCCGCCCAGCCGGGGCTGCAGCGGGCCGCTCTCGAATTGCCCGACCACATAGACAAAGCCGCCCGCCAGCGGGTTGTTGCCAACGGCCACGCAGAGCTGGCCATGCGGATACTGAACCGCGCAGCCGGCCATCTCGACCGCTTGTTGGGCCTTGCCGCGGTCATCAAAGTCGATCGCGCCAAAGGGCAGCAACAGCGGCGCCAGGCCGTTGGCCGGCTGCAGCGCCTGCTGGCCCAGCTGCGGATTGAGCAGGGCGAGCTGGCCACTAGGATGGCGCAACCGGGCGCTGATCTGGGCCAGGTTCTTGTGCAGGCCATCGGCATAGCTGCGCAGCGCCAGTTGCTTCTCTTCGCGCAGCATCGACAGCGCCAGCGCCACGCTGGCCAGGCTGAGCAGCGCAAACGCGGCGCGGAAGAACAGCCGCAGCCGCAGCGGCGGGCGCAGCCGCCAGCGTTCACGCAGCGCCCCACGCCAGGCAGCCCTGGCCTGGCCTTGGCTCATGCCGTGAGCGTCCAGCGGAAGCCGCGCATTGGCACGTTCTCGATGCCGTCAAAGCCCGGGTCGACCTCGCGCAGCGCCTCGCGAATGGTGCTGACATGCTTGCGCACATTGTCCCGGTTGCGCCCGCTCTTGATGACCAAGAACAAGTCGTCGTAAGACACCACCTGGCCGCGGCGCTCGTGCAAGGTGGCCAGGATGCGCTGTGCCGTCAGCGGCAGATTGATGCGCTGGCCGCGCCAGCTGGGCAGCGTCTGGCGCAGCGGATCCAGCGACAGGCTGGTTTCTTGCGCAGGTGCCGCCTTGCTGTTGCGCAGGATGTCGAGAAAGGTCTCGACGAAATCGGCCTCGCTGAAACTGGTCTTCTGCAGATAGTCCCAGGCGTCCAGCGCCTTCATGATGCTGCGATAGACCGCGGCCGGCATCGCCGAGACGACCAGCACTGGCGTGCCGCGGCCCTGCTTGTTGATGCTGTTGATCAGGGCCACGCCGGCGTGGCGTTCGCGGCCCAGCTCGATGTCCAGCACCACCAAGGCGTACTGCTCGCGCTGCAGGGCGGCCTCGGCGCTGTCGCGATCAAACCATTGGTCAATCTGCAGATCGGGCCGTGCCGCGGCGATCCAGTCGCGCAGTTGGCCGCTGGTCGGCGCGTCGTCCTCAATGATGGCCACTCTTTGTGATCGCTGGGAGCGCGGTGCAGGCGGGAGACTCATGGCGCGATTATCACGAGCGCATCGACATGCTGACAGCGCCTGGCTGTGAAGCTTTCTTCCGCGCTGTGAGCGCAGTGGGGTGGCGTTCGCCTTGAGCCCTCCGGGCAGGGCCACGAAGAATGGCTGCACGCCGCTCGAGGCCTGATCTGCAAGGAGAATTTGACGTGAACACCCCCAGGCTCAACCGTCTTTCGGCGCGCTTGAGCGCCATGATCCGGTCGATGCGCCAGCGCACGGTCGCTGCTGACGACGAAGGGGCTGCGCCTCAGTCAGAAGCTCGCTGGCCCACTCAGCTTAAGCGTGCCTCGGTGCCGCTGCTCTTGATCGGGTCCACGACCTTGCTCGCTTGGGCGCTGTTTGAACATTCGCCCGTTCAAGGCCTGGAAGCTGGCGAGCTGGGCATACGCAGCAATCAGCTGACCGGCAGCCGCCAGGCCTTTCAGCAGGGATCGGTGCTGGTGCTGCCTGGCTTGCATCAGCTGCATCGCTATTCATTGCGTGATCAGAGCTACCAGGCCCGCGACGCGGCCAAGGCCGACGGCGCGGCGCCATTCCAGTCCTTGGAGGGCCTGTCCTTGGGCGTAGATCTGCGCGTGCGCTATGCGCTGGAGCCCAGTGCGCTGATGGCACGCGCCCTGCCGCAGGAGGTGGACCGCGAGTTGGTGGAACCGGCCGTACAGGGCTTGGTCTATCGGGTGATGGCCCGCTACACGGTGCGCGAGATCTTTTCCAGCAAGCGGGCCGAGATCCAGGCCGAGATTGAAACCGAGCTGAAGAAGCGCCTGGCCACGGAAGGCGTGCTGGTGCGCGCCGTGCAGATGGGCAATGTCGATCTGCCAGCCGACTATCGCCATGGCCTGGAGGGTTTGCTGGCCGAGGAGTTGCGCAGCGAGAAGATGCGTTTCACGCTGGAGCTGAAGGAGAAGCAGGTGCGCCAGACCGCGCTCGAAGCTGAGGCCGAAGGCGTGCGCCGTGCCAAGGCGGCCGAAGCCTCGGCCCAGGAACAGATCATCGCCGCCCGGGCGCAGGAAGAGGCGATGAAGCATGTGCTGCCGTTCAAGCAACGTCAGATCGAGCGGCGTGCGCTGGAGGCCGAAGCCGACAAGCAGTCGCGCATTCGCACCGCCGAGGGCAGCGCCCAGGCGCGCCGGATCGAGGCCAGCGGCGAGGCCGATTCGCGCCAGAAGCTGGCCGATGCCGAGGTCTACCGCGTGCAGCGCCTGGCCCAGGCCAGCAGCGAGCAGATGGCCCGTGACGGCGCCTTGATCAGCAAGCATCCGCTGCTGATCCAGAAGGCACTGGCCGACAAGCTGTCCGACAAGATCCAGGTCATCATCGCGCCACCCTCGGCGGATGGGGGCTTCATTGCGGCCGGCTTGCTCGGCAAGCAAGCGGCGCCGGTCGAGCCGGCCAAGGCTGAAAAGGCCGAGGAGGCACAGCAATGAGCCTGCTGGCTGTGCCCTTGGCCCTGGCCATCGTGGCCCAGGATCAACTCGCACTGCGTGCGGCGCCGCGTGAATCTTCAGCAGTGCTGGTGCAACTGGCGCAGGGCGAGTCGCTGGAGTTGCGTGGCCTGCGGCAGGACCATGTCGAGGTCTGGGACTACCGCCGCGAGCGCGGCGGCTATGTGCTGGCCGCGGGCTTGCGCCCGGTCTCGCTGCAGGCCGAGGCCGCGCCCGAACTGCTGGCGGTGCTGCGTTTCCTGCGCGAGCAGCCGGGCGCCGAGGCTCTGGGCCTGGCCTATGCCGCGGCCTATTTGAAAGCAGTGCCCGCCGCGGCATTGACGGCCGAGCCCTTCGATGCCTTGGGCCAGATCGCCGACCGACTGGCGCAGCGCGCCAGTCGCACGCAGGGCAGTGGCAGCACGCCAGCCGAGCTTCAGCTGGCGGCGCAGCTCGAGGTGGCCGCCGGTTATGGCGTGCAGCTGCAGTCGCTGAGCCAGGACGGCGTGATGCGTGTTTGTTACGACGGTGAGGCCTTTCGCCGCGTGCTGGCCATGCCGAGCGCCACTGCCGCCCAGCGAGCGCGTGCTGCGCTGGGTTTGAGCCGCCCGGACTGCCTGGCCGACACCTTGCGCCCGCACGAGCGCCTGGCGCAGCTGCAGGCGCGGGCCGAGCTGCTTGATCAGCTGGATCTGCAGCCCGTGAGCGAAACGCAGCGCAACCGCGTTCGCCTGCGCCGTGCGGGTCTCTGGGCCGAGCTGGCGCAGCAGTTCCAGATCCGCGGCGATCTGCAAGCCAGCGCACCGGAGGCCGCGCGCCGCGCGCTGCAAGCGCTGACGGCACTGAACAAGGCCGAACTGGCCGACGCCGATCGGGCCGACTACAGCGAGGCGGCGCTGCGTGTCGCGGCCTCGCGCTGGGCCGCCGAATCGGCCGCTGGGGCCAGCAACAGCCGCTTGCAGCTCACCGAACTGCCGGCCGATCCCGCCAAACCTGGCCAGCATTGCCTCGCCTTGACCGACAGCAGCGCGCGCGTGCCGGGCGCTGCCCTGCTGAGCGCCTGCAGCTATGGTGCCATCTGGGTCAACTCGGCACAGTTCAGCCCCGATGGCCGCGCCGTCGCCTTGGCCGTGCAGCCGCTGGCCGGCTGGCGCGAGCTGTGGCTGATGCAGCAGACCGCAGCGGGCTGGCACCTCGATGTGCTGCCGCCGTCCAGCGAGGGTCCGGGCCTGGGCTATGCCGAGTTTGCCGGCTGGGTGCCAGGCGGTGAGCGCCTGCTGCTGGTGCGGGAATCGCGCAGTGGCAGCCGTTTCAAGCGCAGCTTCGAGACGATCAAACGCGCCGATCTGAGCGTCGAGAAGCAGGCCGCCAGCCCGGATTTGCTGCCCGTGTTCCAGCGCTGGGCTGATCCGGCATGGCGTCGTCAGACCTTGAGTCTGCGCTGAGCACTGCACAGGCGAGGAGGGCCGATGTGCAGAAACAATCGGGCGGCCGGCGCTTCATTGGCACAATCGGGGTTTTGATTCGATTCCTACGCGCTTCCATGTCCGATTCCAATACGTCGCCGCTGCCTCACGAAGCCAGCCCCGCCGAGGTTCTGCCTGAGGGGGCAGCGGAGGCGCAGCCCGCGGTCGCAACGCCGCCCGCCGCTGAGGCGGCAGCCAGCGTGGCGGTGCAAACGCCGGCCGAATGCGCGCAAGAGCTGAAGAAGCGTTTTCCGGCGCTTTTCGCTGGCCCGGCCAAGCCGCTGAAGCTGCGCATTCAAGCGGATATTCAGGCGCGTGCGCCCGGCGTGTTCAGCAAGCAGCTGCTGTCGGCCTTTTTGCGCCGGCACACCGGCGCGACCTCCTACCTGATCGCGGTAAGCAAATCGACGCAGCGTTTCGATTTGGATGGTCAGCCGGCTGGTGAGCTGAGCGAGGAGCATCGCGAGCTGGCGCGCGAGGAGCTGACGCGCCGTCGCGCCAAGACGCAGGAGCGCCAGGCGGCCGAGGAAGCCGAGCTGCGCAGCCGCGCCGAGCTGCTGCGGGCCTTTGAAACGACGACGCTGACGCTGAGCAATTTCTGCGCCCTCAAGGGTGTGGCGCCTGAAGCGCTGGACGGTTTGCTGGCTCAGGCCCGCGCCGAGCGCGAAGTCTGGCAGCAGCAGCGTGCGCAGATGCCGCAGCGCCAGGAGGGCCGTCGTGGCCCAGGCCCTGCCGAGGCGCGCCGCGGCGATGCACGAGGCCCTCGTGGTGATGGCCGCCGAGACGAGCGTGGACGTGGCGGCCGGCCGCAAGGCCAAGGTGGTGCGCGGCAGGAGACCGGGCAAGGGCGGCGGCCGGAGGGCGGCCGAGGTGCTGGTCGCGGTGGCCAGGGCACGAACGCCGCTCAGGCACGCGGGCCACGCCCGCAGCAGCGGGCCGAGGCGGCGCCGGCCGCAGCAACGGTGCAAGCCGATGCTGCGCCGGCGACTGGCGACAAGAACGCCGAGTGAAGGCCCCGGTCAAGCCTTGACCGTAGTGTTGGCGTCAAGCAGTTGCTTGGCGTCAATCAGCGCATGAGTCCGGACCGCCCAGCAACAGCTGGCTCAAGCGCTGAGCGCATGAGCCACTCTGCAGCGGGCTAGCCGCCTTCTCGCGGCGCTCGCTTCAGGTTTCTGCCTTGGGTGTGCCGCAGCTCGGCTTGCAGACCATCTCGTTGCGGCCGAGCACGCGCTTGGATTGCAGGGCGCTGGCCGGGCGGTGCTTGCCGCAGCGGAAGCAGGAGCGGGTGTGACCGCTGCCTAGAAATGGTGATCCCCCCAGCTTGGACTCGTAACGCAGGCCGTCGTCGCTGACCGCGGTATAGGTGTCTTTGCTCATTGTTGTGTGTTACCCCTGGTTGGGCGTGCCCACGGAACGGCCGGATTGGCCTTGCGTGCACGAGAAAACTCACTCCACCGATCTCATATTAGGCCGGGCTTGTGACAGTTGTTCTGCTCGCTTGCCCGATTAGGGCTTGCACTCCCCCTGGAACGCGGGGTGATGAAAGTCTGGGGTGGGCAAGGCGGGAATCCGGCGCCCGCCATTCACGCGTCTGGCACTGCCAAGGCGATACTGGTTGCCCGCAGCGGCACCAGACACACCGCGCACTGAGAGCTTGAATGGCCAAACTATTTTTTCGCTATGCCGCGATGAATGCCGGCAAGTCCACCGCCTTGCTTCAGGTGGCCTACAACTACGAGGAGCGCGGCCACCGCGTGCGCATCTTCACGGCTGCGGTCGACGATCGCTACGGGCGTGGCAACGTCACCTCGCGCCTGGGCCCGCAACGGCCTGCCGAGGTGTTTGATGGCGAGACGGATTTCCGTCAGCTGCTCGACGCCGATCCGGGCATTGCCTGCATCCTGGTCGACGAGGCGCAATTCCTCAGCAAGGCGCAAGTCTGGGCCTTGCATGAGATCGCCCATACCCGCAATGTGCCGGCCATCTGTTATGGCCTGCGCACCGATTTTCGCGGCGAGCTGTTCAGCGGTTCGGCCACGCTCTTGGCGCTGGCCGACGAGATGGACGAGATGAAGACGATTTGCGACTGCGGTCGCAAGGCCACGATGAATATGCGCGTCGACGCCGGCAACCGCAAGGTCACCGAGGGCGCGCAGGTCGAGATTGGTGGCAATGCCCGCTATCGGGCGGTCTGCGGGCGCTGTTTCAGGCAGGCCTGAGTACGGGCCGCAGCGGTGTTCGCCAACACGGCGATCAATCGCAGGATTGAACGCCGAGGGCGAAATGAGGGGCGAAACGAGAGGCGAGGGGTGAGGCCTGCAGGCCTGACACCGGCCTCAGTCCTTCTTGGACAGCTGCTCTTCCAGTTCCTTGCAGGACGGCGCGCAAACTGGCTGAGACTTGCCCAGCAGCTTCTTGGACTTCAGCATCGCGCGGGGGCGGTGCTTGCCGCACAAGAAGCACGACATGGTTGCCGCACCAAAAGAAGACGTGGCTGCAAAAGGCGAGCCGGGAGCTTTTGAGCGGTAGCGCAAACCATCGGCTTCGATGGTGGTTTTGGTACTGTCCTTGGCCACGCTGGTCCTGATCTGTAAAAGTGAAAACGCTGACGGAACGCCGACAAAACGCCACGAGGGCGTAAGTCCAGACCCCTATTTTCCTCTATTCGGGGACTGAATGCGCCGAGGGGCGTATTTTCCACCATAGAGAGCCCAGACTACAGAGGGACAACGCCAGCCACCCAAACGGGGGATCATTGACCTTTGAACTGCGGCGTGCGCTTCTCTTGCCAGGCGCGTACGCCTTCGGCCAGATCGGCGGAAGCATTGGATCGCGCGATATCGGCCTGCAACTGGGCCAGGTCGAGCCGGCCGCTGGCGATCGCGTTCAGATGCTGTTTCATGCCGGCCAGCGCCAGCGGCGCAAAGCCGCAGAGCCGCTGGCAGAAGGCCTCCGTCTCGGCTTGCAGGGCAGCGCCGTCAGCGAGCAGGCGGTCAAGAAAGCCGCAGTCGTGCATTTGCCGTGCGTCCAGGGTCTCGCAGGCCAGCAGCACGCGTTTGGCCACCGCCACGCCCAGCCGGTTCACATAGCGCTCCATGCCGCCGCGGTAGAAGTGCAGGCCCAGCCGCGCCGCCGGCACGAACATCTCGCAGCTGGGCACGCCGAGGCGGAAGTCGCAGGCCAGGGCGAGGTCGGTGGCGCCGCCATAAACACCGCCCTGGATGGCTGCCACCGTCACCGGGCGTGCCTCTTCCCAGGCGTTGGTCAGCTGCTCGAACAGCGCGCCGGCATCGACGCCGGGAACCGCATCGATATTGAAGCCGCTGCAGAAATGGCGACCCTCGGCCTCCAGCAGCAGCACGCGCACGGCGGGCTCGGCATTGACGGTCTGCAGATGCTGCTGCAGCGTTTGCAGATCGATCAGCTCCAGCCGGTTGGCCAGCTTGGGGCGACGCAAGCGGATGCGGGCCAGCGGGCCATCCAGAGTGAGGGCAGGGGTGAGCTCGGGCATGAGTCAAGTCTACTGTGCGCCAGCCGCGCATCAGACGGCCGCCTGCATGCTGCTTGCGCGGGCGTTCCCGAGGCCCGGTCTGCCCCAGGCAAACGCAGGCAGGCGCAATTTCGACCGATCGGTCGAATGCGTTTTCTGCGCTTGTCAATGCGGTGTCGCACGCAAGGGCCGGTTCAGGCTTTGTGAGTAGAGTGGGCCGCAGACAAGAGCAGGGGTGACGCGCGGATGGATCTTTCGATTGCAGGCATCTTGATGCTGGACGGCATCACCAACGGGGCCATCTATGCGCTGCTGGCGCTGGCCACGGTGCTGGTCTTTGCCGTGACCCGGGTGATCTTCATCCCGCAGGGCGAGTTCGTTGCCTTTGGCGCGCTGACGATGGCGACGCTGCAACTGGGCAAGACGCCGCTCACCGTGCACTTTCTGCTCGCCATGACGGCGGCCGTGCTGCTGCTGGATGGCTGGGCGGCCTGGCGCGCCGGCCAGGGCCTGCGCAAGCCGCTGCTGGCCGCCGCGCTGCCGGCGCTGATCGGCCTCCTGGCGCTGTGGCTGGCGCCGCAGCAGCTGCCCTTGATCGGCCAGGCCTTGCTGACGCTGGCCATCGTCACGCCGATGGGCGGGCTGATCTACCGCCTGGCCTACCAGTCGCTGGCCGATGCGACGGTGCTGGTGCTGCTGATCGTGTCGGTGGGCGTGCATTTCGCCTTGACCGGGCTGGGCCTGGCCTTCTTTGGCGCCGAGGGCTCGCGCAACCCCAGCTTCTGGGAGGCCAGCTTCAACGCCGGGCCGCTGATGCTGTCCGGGCAGTCACTGATCATCGTCGGCGCCTCGATCGCGCTGATCGTGCTGCTGTGGCTGTTCTTCGAGCGCAGCCTCTACGGCAAGGCCCTGCGTGCCACCGCGGTGAACCGGCTGGGGGCGCGGCTGATGGGCATCTCCAGCACTGGTGCGGGCCAGCTGGCCTTCACGATGGCGGCATTTATCGGCGCACTGTCCGGTCTGCTGATCAGCCCGACGACCACAATCTTCTACGACAGCGGCTTTCTGATTGGCTTGAAAGGCTTTGTCGGCGCGGTGTTCGCCGGCCTCGCCAGCTATCCCGGCGCCGCGCTGGGCGCGGTGCTGGTCGGCCTGCTGGAGTCCTTCAGTTCCTTCTGGGCCAGCGCTTTCAAGGAGGTGATCGTCTTCACCTCCATCCTGCCGGTGCTGCTGTGGCGCTCGCTGCGTGATCCGCACCAGGAAGAGCATTGACAAGCATTGAATAGCCGCAGCCAGCGCGCTTGAAGCGGCTGCCGCCCCCCCCGATAGATGCCCGCGCCCTCGTCGTGCGGCATGGAGAAGCTGGAACCATGCAATTGAGACAACGACTGACCCTGTTCGGCTTGACGGCCTTGCTGCTGCTGCCGCTGCTGCCGGTGCCCGAGTTCTGGATCACCCAGGCCAACTACATCGGCATGTTTGCGCTGGTGTCGCTGGGCCTGGTGCTGCTGACCGGGGTCGGTGGTCTGACCTCCTTCGGGCAGGCCGCTTTCGTTGGCGTGGGCGCCTACACGACGGCGATTCTGTCGACCCGCTATGGCCTGTCGCCCTGGTTGGGCCTGTTCGTCGGTCTGGCGCTGACGCTGCTGATCGCGCTGCTGCTGGCCTGGCTGACGCTGCGCATGTCCGGCCACTACCTGCCGCTGGCAACCATAGCCTGGGCCTTGAGCCTGAACTTTTCCATCGCCAACAGCGAGTTCCTCGGCAAGTACGACGGCATTCTCGGCCTGCCGGCGCTGAGCCTGTTCGGCATCAGCCTGGCCGATGGCCGGGCGATCTACTACCTGATCTGGGCCTGCGCGCTGCTGGGTGCCTGGGGCGTGCGCAATCTGCTGGACTCGCGGCCCGGCCGGGCGATCCGTGCGTTGGGCGGCGGCGCGGTGATGGCCGAGGCCATGGGCGTTTCGACCTTTCGCTACAAGCTGATCATCTTCGTCGTCGCGGCGCTGTTGGCCTCGGTGTCCGGCTGGCTGTTTGCGCATTTCCAGCGCACCGTCAATCCCAGCCCCTTCGCGCTGAAGATGGGCATCGAATACCTGTTCATGGCGGTGGTCGGCGGCGTGGGCTCGGTCTGGGGCGCCTTTGTTGGTGCCGGTGTGTTCAAGATCATCGAGGACCAGCTGAAGGAGCTGCTGCCGCAGCTGCTGGGCAGCAATGGCAATTTCGAGATCATCGTGCTGGGCGTGGTGATGGTGCTGATGCTCAAGTACGCGCCCAAGGGGCTGTGGCCGGCGCTGCAGGGTGGCCTGGCGCGCTGGTTCCCGGCGCAGCCGCGCGCGCGTGACTGGGCCGGAGCAGCGGCTCTGCCGTCGCGCGACAAGCCCGCGCCCGGCGCGCTGCTGCTGGACGTGGACAAGGTGCGCAAGCAGTTTGGCGGCCTGCTGGCCGTCAACGATGTCAGCTTCCAGATCCGTGCCGGCGAGATCGTCGGTCTGATCGGGCCCAATGGCGCCGGCAAGTCGACCACCTTCAATCTGATCTCCGGCGTCTTGGGCTTGAGCCGCGGTGCGGTCAGCTTTCGCGGCCAGCCGGTTGGCGGCCTGAGCTCGCGCGAGATCGCCCGGCGCGGCATGTCGCGCACCTTTCAGCACGTCAAGATGATTGCCGACATGACGGTGCTGGAAAACGTCGCGCTCGGCGGCTATCTGCGCAGCCGCAGCGGCACGCTCAGCGCCATGCTGCGGCTGGATCGCGACGAGGAAAAGCGCCTGTTCGCCGAGGCCGAGGCGCAGCTGACGCGCATCGGCATGCAGGCGCAGATGCACGAGCTGGCCGGCAATCTGGCGCTGGGGCCGCAGCGGCTGATGGAAATCGCCCGCGCGCTGTGCACCGATCCGGCGCTGCTGCTGTTGGACGAACCCGCGGCCGGCCTGCGGCACAAGGAAAAGCAAGCGCTGGCCGAGGTGCTGCGCCAGCTCAAGGCCAGCGGGCTGTCCATCCTGCTGGTGGAGCACGATATGGAATTCGTGATGGGCCTGACCGACCGCATCGTCGTGATGGAGTTCGGCACCAAGCTGATCGAGGGCACGCCGGAGCAGGTGCAGGCCAGCCCCGAGGTCCGCGCCGCCTACCTGGGTACCGAGCACTGATATGGCATCGAATCTTCTGCAAGTGAGCGATCTGCATGCTGGCTACGGCCGTGCCGAGGTGCTCAGCGGGCTGAGTCTGGAATTGCCGCAAGGCGCGGTGGTGACCGTGATCGGCCCCAACGGCGCCGGCAAGAGCACGACGCTGAACGCGCTGATGGGCGTGCTGCCTTCACGGGGTCAGGTCTTGCTCGATGGTGAAGACATCTCCCGGCTGAGCCTGGAAGAGCGGGTGATGCGCGGCCTGGCCCTGGTGCCCGAGCGGCGCGAGCTGTTCACGACGATGAGCGTCGAAGACAACCTGGTGCTGGGCGGCTTTCGGCCGATGCGGCTGGGTCAGCGCGATTGGCGTGATGGGCTGGAGCAGGTCTACACGCTGTTCCCGCGGCTGAAGGAGCGGCGCGCGCAGCAGGCCGGCACCCTGTCGGGCGGCGAGCGGCAGATGCTGGCCGTGGGCCGCGCCCTGATGGCCAGGCCGAAGGTGCTGATGCTGGACGAGCCCAGCCTGGGCCTCGCGCCCTTGATCGTCAAGGAGATCTTCCGCATCGTCACCCAACTGCGCCAGACCGGCGTCAGCATCCTGCTGATCGAGCAGAACGCTCGCGCGGCGCTGGAAGTGGCAGATTACGGCTATGTGCTGGAAACCGGCGAGATCGCACTGCAGGGGCCGGCGGGCGAGTTGGCCGGAGATGCCCGTGTCGTCGAGACCTATCTCGGCGCGGCCAAGAAAAAAGACTGAAGCAAGGGCCACAGCAGGCTGGCGCCGGTGCCGACCAGCAGCGCGGCAACCAGGCGCTGCAGTTGTTCGCGGCGCAGCGGCAACACATAGCGCTGCTGTAAACGATTGACGATGTAGACCGCGGGCAGCGCACTGGCGAACAGCCAGAGCGACTGCAGGCTGTACTGGCCGCCTAGCAGCACCACCACAGCGCGGGCCGCGGCGCTGCAGGCAAACAGGGTCAACAGCGTGTGCTGGATCTGCCGAGCCGGCAGGGCCTGGCGGTAGAACAGGAACACCAGCGGCGGGCCGGCCGCGGAGAACAGGCCCCCCATCAGGCCGGACGCGGCGCCAGCCATCCAGCAACTCAGACGCGAAGGCTGCGAAGCTGCCGGACGTGCCGCCAGCAAGAGCAGGGCGCTGACGATGATGGCCGCCCCCAGCAAGCCGCGCAGCGCCAGCACGGTCACGCTGCCCAGCCAGCCGAGCAGCCAGACGCCCACCGGCACCATCAGCAGGCCGGCCGGCAGCACGGCGCGCAGGGCCGGTCGGTTGGGCTCAAAGCCCTGCAGGCGAAAGTACAGCAGGCCGTTGACCAGGCTGAGCAGGGTTGCCGCATTGGCCACCTCTGCCACCGGCGCCAGTTGCAGCAGGCTGGACAGGCCCAGCAACACCAGGCTGAAGGCGAAGCCGCTCAGGCCCTGGATCCAGGTTGACAGCGCGACACAGAGAAAGAACAGCAAAAAGGCCATGGGCGCGACGCTATCACGCGCTCGCGCTGCAATCGTCGGACAGCCGCCGCGCGGTGGCGGCGCCTGGCGGCAACTGATACCACGCCGGCGGCGGAGTCGTCGCATCATGGCCTGGCACTGCCGCTCCATCAGCGCGCTAGTGGCAGCAGAGATTTACGCCGTCTCCTACCTTTGGGGGTGTGCGTCTCTCGAAAGCTGGCCGAAACTACAAAGGCCGGCGTCGAGCCGGGGCGGGTCTGCGGCGGTGCCGCGCCATTGCGTTATGGTTGTCAACCGTACGGGTGATCCGATGAGTTTGTGGCCGATGTCTGATATCTCCGCTTTCGATGTGTTCAATGGCGATGCCGACGGCATTTGCGCGCTGCACCAGCTGCGTATGGCCGAGCCGCGCCAGGCGCACCGTGTCACCGGCGTCAAGCGTGATATCGCGCTGCTGCAGCGGGTGCCGACGCAGGCCGAGGCGCGGGTCACCGTGCTGGACATCAGCCTGGACCGCAATGCCGAGCCGCTGCGCCGCCTGCTGCATGGCGGCGCCGAGGTCGACTACATCGACCACCATGCCGCCCACCAGCGCTTTCACCATCCGCGACTGCGCCTGACGATCGATGAATCGCCGGAGCTGTGCACCAGCCTGCTGGTCGACCAGCGCCTGCAGGGCCGCTACCGGCTCTGGGCCATCACTGCGGCCTTTGGCGACAACCTGCAGCGCGTGGGCCGCGAGCTGGCCCAGCAGCAGGGCCTGGACGAGGCGCAGACGAGCGCGCTGGCACGGCTGGGCCAGCTGCTGAACTACAACGCCTATGGCGAGGCGGTCAGCGATCTGCTGGTGCCGCCGGAGCGGCTCTACCAGGTGCTGCACGGCTACGAGAACCCCTTCGATTTCGTCGCCCGGGCCGAGATCTATCAAAAGCTGGAGCAGGGCTTTGTCGACGATGAGCGCCGGCTTGGCCAGTTGCAGGCGCTGTGGCGTGGCCATGGCGCCGAGCTCTATCTGCTGCCCGGTGAGACCTGGGCGCGGCGGCTGTGCGGTTCCCTGGCCAACCGGCTGATGAGCCAGGGCCAGGCTCGCGCCATCGCGGTGGTGACGCGGCGCAGCGATGGCGACTACCTGGTCAGCCTGCGCACCAGCGCCGGCATCAATGCCGAGGCGTTGTGCAGTCGTTATCTGGGTGGTGGCGGGCGAGTGGCCGCAGCTGGTATCGACAGGCTGCCGCTGGATCAGCTGGAACCCTTCATCGATGCCTTCTCGCGCCATGTGGCGCAGGGCGCTGAGGTCAGCGACAGCGCCTACGCGGCCCTACGCTGAGCCTTGCTCAGTACTGCCGAGCAGGCAGCGCAGCGGCGCGGGCTGCAGCGGCTCGCGCAGGCCACGACTGGGCCAGACCAGCAGCTGCTCGGTGATCGGCCCACAAATGCGGCCCTGGCAGGCGCCCATGCCGCAGCGGGTCTGCAGCTTGGCCTCGCGCCAATCGGGCCAGGCCTTGAGCTCGCCCAGGCTCACATCCTCACAGCGGCAGACCAGGGTCTTGGCCTCGGCCAGCTTCAGCAGCTCGGGCCGCAAGGCAAAGTGCTGCGCCAGCGCGCGGGCAAAGCGCTGCTGGCGACGTTGCTGAGCCCGCAAATCGTCCAGTGGCTGGCCGAGCATCGCGCGGGCCGCCAGCTCGCCTTCGAGCAGGGCCTTGTCGACACCGCCAATGCCGCAGCATTCACCAGCGGCAAAAACGCCGGGCAGCGAGGTGCGCTGCTGGGCATCGACGGCAATCGCGCCGGCTTCGATACGGCAACCCAGCAGCTCGGCCAGCTCGGTATTGGGCAGCAGGCCGAAGCCGACACCCAGCGCGTCGCAAGTGATCGTTGATTCGCTGTGCCCATCGCTGAGCACCACCGCCTCCAGGCGCTGTTCGCCCAGCGCGCGCACCGGCCACAGGCCCGCCTGATAGCGACTCTGGCGCAGTCGCCAGCGCAGGCTGGCGGCTTGCGCCAGCTTGCCGGCCGGCAGCGCCGTGGCAAAGCGTGCCAGGCTGGATTTGTTGGCTTGTTCGGCGATCAGCACGACTTCGGCACCTGCGGCGCGCAGCGTGTCGGCCGAGGCCAGCAGCAGCGGGCCGCTGCCGGCCAGCACGACCCTTCGGCCGGCCACTGGCCAGCCACCCTTTACCAAGGCCTGCAGCCCGCCGGCGCCGGTGACGCCAGGCAGGGTCCAGCCCGGAAAGGGCAACAGGCGTTCGCGTGCGCCGCAGGCCAACAAGAGCTGCTCGCCAGCCACGCGACAGGGCTGGCCGCTGCGCATGTCTTCCAACAGCAAGGCGGTGGGGCTTTCGGCTGCCAGTACCGCGTGGCTGTGCAGCCGGGTCAGCAAGGGGCTGTCCTGCCAGCGCGCGGCTGAGGCGGCCCAGGCTTGTGCCTGGGCGCTCGCCTTACGCTCCGGCCCGCCGCGCCAGATCTGGCCGCCGGGGCGGGCCTGGTTGTCGATCCAGATCGTGCGACGGCCGGCAGCGATCAACCGCTGCACCGCGGCGATGCCGGCCGGGCCGGCGCCGACGACCAGAGCCTGCGCCTGCAGCGCTGCGCTCATGGCTGGCACTCCACGCGCATGCCTTCAGCCACCGGCGTCATGCAGGCCAGTCGGTCCGGCAGCCCATCGATGCACACCCGGCATTCCTGGCATTGGCCCATGCCGCAGAAGGCGGCTCGCGGCGTGCCGCTGCTTGAGCGGCGCGTGGCCAAGAAGCCGGCCTGGGCCAGCGCCGCAGCGACGCTGCAGCCCACGGCGACGGTCTGGGGCTGGCCGTTGATTTCCATCGTTATCGTCGGGGCGGCCAGCTTCATGGGGATTGAAATCGCGCGGGTGAATAGGGCGCGGCATCGAGCCGCACTTCGCGGCCCAGCGCCAGATCGGCCAGCAGCTCGGCACTGGCCAGCGAGGTGGTGATTCCCAGGCCTTCGTGCCCGCAGGCCAGCCAGCAGTGGCGCAGCGCTGGATGGGCACCAATCAAGGGCTGGCCATCGGCGCTGGCCGGGCGCAGGCCGGTCCAGCAACGCAACAGGCTCAGCTGCTCCAGCACCGGCAGATAGCCGGTCGCGCAGCGCAGCATCTCGCCCAGCATCGGCAGCTCGACGGCCATGTCTTCCTTGCCGATTTGCCGCGAGGAGCCAATCAGCAGCTGCCCGCCGGGGCGGGGCTGAACGTTGAAGGACACCGTGTCGGCATCGACCAGATGGGCCTTCTTGATATAGCCGAGCTCGACCAGTTGATGGCGCACCAGCTCGGCGTGGCGCTGGGTGATGGCCAGGTGGCCTTTCTTGGCCAGCAGCGCGCCGGGCGGGGCGAATCGGCGGCTGTCCAGCCCGCCGCAGAGCACCGTCATTGCGCCCCAGAGCCGCCGCCCATCGCGCAGGCGCAGGCCGCCATGGGGTTCGATCGCTGTCACCTCGCCGCGCAGCACGGTGGCACCGGCCTCCTGCAGCCATTGGGCCGCCACTTTGGGCGGGTAGACGCGGGCATCGGCTGGCACATGCAGGGCACCACTGAGGCCGGGGCGCAAGTGCGGCTCAAGGCGCTGCAGCTCGGCGGCGTCAATCAGCCGGCCCTGCAGGCCGCGGCCTTGCAGCCAGGCAGCCTTGCGGGCGGCCAGCTGCAATTCCTCCTCGTCAGCGGCCAACCACAGTGTGCCGAGGCGATGGTGCTCGACGCTGGCGGCGCGCTGGGGCTGCTGATCCAGCCAGTCCTGCCACAGCTGCATCGAGCGGTGCGAGAGCTGGAATTCGGTGTCGTCGGCACTGCCCTCGGCATCGACGACCAGCAGATGGCCCATCGACGCAGCGGTGGCGCCGCCGCCGATGGCGCCGCGCTCGATCACCGTCACCGTGAGGCCTTGTGCGGCGAACTCGCGTGCGCAGGCGGCGCCCACGATGCCGGCGCCGACGATCAGCACGTCAGCCTGTCGGGAGCGCGGCAGCATCAGCGCTTGGACGTGATGCCCCAGGCGAAGGGGTCATCGGCATCAACAATCAGCTGGGCATCCAGATTGATATGGGCCCGGCCGGTGATGGTGGGCAAGACCTGACCCTCAGTCCCGGCGCTGTAGCTGGCCGTGAAGCAGCTGCCGATCACGCTTTCCTGCTGCCAGAGCTCGCCCGGCGTGAGCTTGCCATCGGCCGCTAGGCAGGCGACCTTGGCGCTGGTGCCGGTGCCGCAGGGCGAGCGGTCGTAGGCCTTGCCAGGGCAGAGCACGAAGTTGCGGCCATGGTTGCCCGGCTGCAGGGCGGGGCCGGTCAGTTCGATATGGTCGATTTCGCCACCGTCAGCGCCGCAGATGCCCTGGGCGGCCAGGGCCTGACGCAGGCGCCAGGAAAAATCGGTCAGCGCCTCGGCGTGTTCCAGCGTCAGCGTCAGGCCGTGGTCGGCGCAAAGGAAGAACCAGTTGCCGCCCCAGGCCACATCGCCGTGGTAAGTGCGGCCGTCCAGTGTGACGGCGACCTGAGCACGGTGGCGCCACGCCGGCACATTGTGGATGCTGACCCGGCCGTCCTCATGCAGCTGCGCGCTGATGTCGCCGACCGGTGTTTCGATGCGGTGCGTGCCGACGCCGATGCGACCCAGATAGGCCAGCGTGGCCACCAGGCCGATGCTGCCGTGACCACACATGCCCAGATAGCCGACGTTGTTGAAGAAGATCACGCCGGCCGCGCTGCCGGCCCGCTCGGGCTCGCAGAGCAGGGCGCCGACCATCACATCGGAACCGCGCGGCTCGTTGACCAGGGCGCTGCGCCAGTGGTCGTGCTCGCTGCGCAGCCGCTGCAGGCGCTCGGCCATGGAGCCGTCGCCGAGCGCGGGGCCGCCTCTGACGATGATGCGGGTCGGCTCGCCGCCGGTGTGGGAATCGATGATGCGTGTCGGCGTGGTCATGAAAAGGGTTCAGGCGATGACCTGCTGCGCGAACTGGCGCAGATAGTCCATCAGGCGGTCGCTGGCGGCGCCGGCCTCGTCAGCCTGGCCGCGCGCGATGGCGTCGGCCAGCAGCACATGGCAGCGGGCACCCTCGGCGATGTCGCCCTGGTGTTGATAGGCATACCAGAAGCGCCGGCACTGGATCACCATCGGAATCACCGCGGCCACCGCCGCAGTATTGCGGCAGGCCTGGTGGTTGACATGGTCGAGTGCCTGGTCGGCCTGCATATAGCCGGGCAGGTCGCCGCGCTTGGCGGCGGCGGCCATATCGGCGGCGCAATGCTGCAAGGCCTCGCGCTGCGGCGGTGTGGCGCGTCGCGCCGAGGTCTGAGCAATCAGGCGTTCCAGCGTGCGCCGGGCTTCGAGCAGATCGAGGTGCTCGGCCAGCTGGATGTCGGACACCAGCAGGCCGCGGCGCGGCAGCTGGACGATCAGGCCGTTGGCGACCAGGCGCATCAGCGCCTCGCGGGTCGGCGTTCGGCCCAGGCCGGTACGCTCGATCAGTTCGGCTTCAACGATCGGAGCACCCGGCTTGAGCACCAGGGTGGCGATCATCGATTCGATCGCGTCATAGGCCATGTCTGCCACGCGGCGCTTGTCAGCCGGGTCGGTCAGTTCGGCATTCGGCGCATCGGTGGCCGGGGCGAGCTTGAGGTGGTGCTTGGCTGTCATCTGCACATCATCGCAGCTGTGCGCGCCTGAGCCCATCCCTGCTTTCACCCGGTCCGCTGCGCCATCCTGCTCAGAACAGGCCGCTCAGGTCCGGCCGGCTGTCGATGCCGCGCTGGATGATGGTGGCTACCCGCTCGCGCTCGGCGCCGACCAGCGGCATCCGCGGCCGGCGAACGAATTCGTTGCCGACGCCGACCATCGTCTCTGCCAGCTTGATGTTCTGCACCAGCTTGGCCGACACATCGAGGTGCAGCAGCGGCATGAACCATTGGTAGATCTTCAGCGCTTCGTCGTAGCGCTTGGCCTGCATCAGCTTGTAGATCGCCACCGTTTCGGCCGGGAAGGCGGTGCACAGGCCGGCCAGCAGGCCGTCGCAGCCCAAGGCCAGCGCTTCGAAGCTGAGATCGTCGACGCCGATGAAGAGCTGGTAGCGCGTGCCCAGCGCATTGCGCAGATCGGTGACGCGGCGGATGTTGTCGGTCGACTCCTTGATGGCGACCAGCCAGCGGCAGTCGGCCAGCTCCTGGAAGTCTTCCGGCTTCAGGTCGACACGGTAGGACACCGGGTTGTTGTAGACCATGGTCGGCAGCTGCGCCGCATTGGCGATGGTGCGCACATTGGCCATGGCCTCGCGGGTGTCGGCGGCATAGACCACCGCCGGCATCAGCATCAGGCCCTGCACGCCCAGCCTGTTGCAGCCGTCCACATAGCGCAGCGCCTCGCGGGTGCTCAGCTCGGACACATTGGCCAGCACCGGCACGCGGCCATTGGCCACGCGCAGCGCCGTCTTGGCGACTTCCAGCTTTTCTTCCAGCGTCAGCGTGCTGGCCTCGCCCAGTGAGCCACAGGTCACCAGGCCATCGACACCATGGCTGATCAGGAATTCAAAGTGCCGCTCCATCGCGGCAATGTCCAGGTCTTCGTTGGATGTGAACTTGCTGGTGACGGCGGGGAAGATGCCGGTCCAGCGCGGCAGGGAGGTCTCGGTCATGGGATCTCGCGGAGTTCGTTTGTTAATATATTTGCAGAATATGCATTGAAGGGCCGGATGTCAACCCCACATCCGGCTGTTCGGGCAAGCGCGGGCATCTATGAACAGAGGCCCCGCTTACAATCCGCGGTTCTTCCGCCCGGGTGTTGCGCAAGCCTGCGTGACGCCGGGCCATTCCAAAGGGATATTGACGTGTTTATTTCCAACGCTTTTGCCCAAGCCGCCGCGCCGGCCGCCGCGGGTGGCGAAAACAGCCTGCTGAGCATGCTGCCGCTGGTGCTGATGTTCGTGGTGCTCTACTTCGTGATGATTCGTCCGCAGATGAAGCGCCAGAAGGAACACAAGGCCATGATTGATGCGCTGGCCAAGGGTGATGAGGTCGTCACCAACGGCGGCGTGCTGGGCAAGGTCAGCAAGCTGGGCGAGAGCTTCGCCCATCTGGAAGTGGCCCATGGCGTCGAGATCCAGGTGCAGCGCGCAGCCATCGTGCAGGTGCTGCCCAAGGGCACGATCAAGTAAGACCTGACCCCGCTTGAGCGCCGGCACCGTCCGGCGTTCGGCTTTTCCGGGCCTGGTCCGGCGCGCAAGCGCCGGGCATGCCTGCCCAGGCTTTTTCAGTCCAGGAGCCGGCCTTGCCGCCGGCCGCAGAGGATGTCCTCATGAACCGTTATCCCTTGTGGAAGTACGCGATCCTCATCATCGCGCTGCTGATCGGGACGATCTACACCTTGCCGACCTTTTTCGGCGAGGCCCCGGCCGTGCAGGTCGCCAGCGGCAAGGTCACCGTCAAGGTCGACGACACCCTGGTACCGCGCATCCAGCAGGCGTTGAAGGCGGCCAATCTGGACGCCGATTTCGTCGAACTGGAAGGCACTTCGGTGCGCGCCCGCTTCAGCGATACCGATGTGCAGATCAAGGCCAAGGACGTGATCAGCAAGGCGCTCAACAGCGATCCGGCCGATCCGTCCTATGTGGTGGCGCTGAACCTGGTGTCGCGCTCGCCGCAATGGCTGAAGTCGCTACATGCCTTCCCGATGTATCTGGGCCTGGACCTGCGCGGCGGCGTTCACTTCCTGCTGCAGGTCGACATGAAGTCGGCGCTGACCAAGAAGGCCGAGGCGCTGACCGGCGATGTGCGTACGATGCTGCGCGACAAGAACGTCCGCCACGCCGGCATCAGCCGCGATGGCAACAACGTCGTCGTCAATTTCCGCGATGCCGAGACCCGGACCAAGGCCGCCGCCCTGCTGAGCGATCAGCTGCCCGATGTGCAATGGACCCCGCTGCAAAGCGGCGAAGACCTGCAGCTCAGCGGCGCGCTCAAGCCCAAGGCGATGATCGCCGTGCAGGATGCGGCGCTGAAGCAGAACATCACCACGCTGCACAACCGTATCAACGAGCTCGGCACCTTCGAGCCGGTGATTCAGCAGCAGGGCCAGGATCGTGTCGTCGTGCAGCTGCCCGGCGTGCAGGACACCGCCAAGGCCAAGGACATCATCGGCCGCACCGCGACGCTGGAGCTGCGCATGGTCGACGACAGCGCCGAGGCCCAGGCCGCGCTGGCCGGCAGCGCCGCCGTGCCCTTCGGCACCGAGCGCTTCACCGAGCGTGGAGGCGTGCCGCTGATTGTCAAGCGCCAGGTCATCATCACTGGTGACAACCTGAACGACGCGCAGCCCGGTTTTGATGATCACCAACAACCCGCCGTGCATCTGACGGTGGATGCCAAGGGTGCTCGCATCATGAAGGACGTCTCGCGCGAGAACGTCGGCAAGCGCATGGCCATCCTCTTGTTCGAAAAGGGCAAGGGCGAGGTCGTGACGGCGCCGGTGATTCGCGGCGAGCTGGGCAATCGCTTCCAGATCTCGGGTTCGATGTCGGCCCAGGAAGCGGCCGATACCGCGCTGCTGCTGCGCGCCGGCTCGCTGGCTGCGCCGATGGAAGTGATCGAGGAACGCACCATCGGCCCCAGCCTGGGCAAGGAAAACATCGACAAGGGCATCAACAGCGTGATGTGGGGCTTTGCCGCCGTCGCGGTGTTCATGTGCGTCTACTACATGCTGTTCGGCGTGTTCTCCTCGCTGGCGCTGGCCTTCAATCTGCTGATGCTGGTGGCGGTGCTGTCGATGCTGCAGGCGACGCTGTCGCTGCCCGGCATGGCCGCCATCGCGCTGGTGCTGGGCATGGCCATCGACTCGAATGTGCTGATCAACGAGCGGGTGCGCGAAGAGCTGCGTGCGGGCGCTTCGCCACAGGCGGCCATCCATGCCGGCTATGAGCGCGCCTTCGCGACGATTCTGGACTCCAACGTCACCACGCTGATCGCCGGTGTGGCGCTGTTGGCCTTTGGCTCCGGCCCGGTGCGCGGCTTTGCCGTCGTCCACTGCCTGGGCATCCTGACCTCGATGTTCTCGTCGGTGATGTTCTCGCGGGCGCTGGTCAACCTCTGGTACGGCCGTCAGAAGAAGCTCAAGGCACTGTCCGTCGGGCAGATCTGGAAGCCTGCCGCTGAAGCTGGCGCCGTCGCCGAGACCGCCGCCCCTGCCTCCGACCTGAAGGCCTGAGGCCGCTAGGAAAACGATATGGAACTCTTCCGCATCAAACGGGACATCCCGTTCATGAAGCACGCGTTGATCTTCAACGCGATCTCCTTCCTGACCTTCGCCGCCGCGGTGTTCTTTCTGTTCACCAAGGGCCTGCATTACTCGATCGAGTTCACCGGCGGCACCGTCGTTGAAGTTGCCTATGCGCAGGCCGCTGACCTGGTCAAGACCCGCGAGACCGTCGAGAAGATGGGCTTTGGCGAGATCCAGGTCAGCAAGTTCGGCAGCTCGCGCGATGTGATGATCCGCCTGCCGGTGCACAAGACGCTGAAGCAGACCGAGGTCGTTGACCGCGTCTTCACCGAGCTGTGCAGCGCCGAAAGCGGCACGGTGACCCGGGTGCAGCAGATCAGCGAGAAGGGCGAGGCGATCAGCAAGCAGGTCTGCGCCACTGCGGCCGGTGCCAATCCGGTGACGCTGTCGCGCAGCGAAGTGGTCGGCCCCTCGGTCGGTGCCGAGCTGGCCGAAGATGCGGCCAAGGCCCTGCTGGTGACGGTGATCGGCATCATGGTCTACCTGGCCTTCCGTTTCGAGTGGAAGTTTGCCGTCGCCGGCATCATCGCCAACCTGCACGACGTCGTCATCATCCTGGGCTTCTTCGCCTACTTCCAGTGGGAGTTCTCGCTGTCGGTGCTGGCCGCCGTGCTGGCCGTGCTGGGCTACTCGGTGAACGAATCAGTGGTGATCTTCGACCGGGTGCGCGAGGCCTTCCGCAAGTACCGCAAGCTGAACACCCACGAGGTGATCGACCACGCGATCACGTCGACGATGAGCCGCACCATCATCACCCACGGCTGCACGCAGCTGATGGTGCTGTCGATGCTGATCTTTGGCGGCCAGACGCTGCACTACTTTGCCGTGGCGCTGACCATCGGCATTTTGTTCGGTATCTACTCCTCGGTCTTCGTGGCCGCGGCGATCGCCATGTGGCTGGGTGTGAAGCGCGAAGACCTGGTCAAGGTTCCCTTGAACAAGGAAGATCCGGACGATCCGAACGCCGGAGCGGTGGTGTAGAGTCCTCTGCATTGAAAGCACCGAGTTCTAGCGCTCTACATGACTGCCCCTGACGCCCGCAACGCAGCCCTGGCATCGCAAGCGCGGCGCGTCTATACGGAGGCCCTGGTGCGGGGTCTCGCGCACATGGCCGCCGTGCTCAATGAGGCCGCCGCGCAGCTGCTGCTGATGCCGGCCGAGTACGCGGTGGCGGTGGCGCGCCGCGATGGCGTCGAAGTCTGGAACCGCCACGGCGGCCAGTGGTTCGCCGCCTTCGCCCAGGCCCTGCGGCAGGCGGCCGCCCATGGCGTCGGCGACAGTCGCGCAGCGGCCATGCCACTGGGCCGCACCGCCGACCTGTCCCTGGTCGACGACATCACCATCGAACGTGAGATTTCGGGCTCCCGCTTGTCGCTGGCCATGCTGGACAGTGCCACCTGGGAGTTCACCGATCTGCGTACCCGCATGCAGATGCTGGAACGCCAGGACGATCTGCCGCAGCAGGATCTGCTGCGCTCCCATGTGGTGGCGCGGCTGGCGCTGGAAGCCTGGTATGGCGTGGGCCTGGGCCAGAGCGAATGGCAGATGCTGCAAGGCCCGCTGCAGGACGAATTCGCCCAGCTGCTCGGTGCCGCCTATCACGAGACCAACCGCTGGCTGATTGCCCAGCAGGTGATGCCCGAGATCGATCTGCGACCCTTCATTCGTCGCGCCCCGGTCAATCCGGGTACGACCCAGCGTGCAGGCCTCAGCATGGCTGCGCCCTTGACGGCCAGCCCGACGCCCAGCTCGCAGGCGCAGCCGATGGACATCGATCTGCCGCTCGGCGGGCCGCCTGCCGCGCCCGGCGCCATGGATATAGATTTGCCGCTGGACCTGCCTTCGGCGCCTGGCGCGCTGGCCCAGGGTCAGCAGGCCGGCGGCAGTGCCGCCTCGGGCATGGTGGCCTCGGTGCAAAGCGCGGTGCGCAGCCAGGCCGATCAGGTGCTGGCCCAGCTGCAACGCGTGCTGGGTCGTCAGGTGCCCTCGATGGCGCCGCAGCTCAAGCGCACGCCGGCACAGCTCAGTGGCAAGACCAGCGAACTGGCCGCCCGCAAGGAGGCTGAACATGAGGCCCAGGCCGCCGGGCCGGTGACGATGTCAGCGCGGCTGCATGCCGCCATCAGCCACGCGCAGGAAGCGCTGGCGAAGAAGGCGCAGGCGGTGCACTCCACCGGCTCGCCGGCACCGCAGCAACTGGAGGAAGTCAAGGCCCGCAACCAGGCCTTCAAGCAGGTGCTCAAGCAGGCCGCCGACACGCCGGCCGAGCGCGCCACCATCGAGGTCGTGGCCCTGCTGTTCCAGGCCATCCTGACCGAGGAGCGCATCCCGGCAACGATACGCGTCTGGTTCGCCCGGCTGCAGATGCCGGTGCTGCGCGTGGCCGTCAGCGAGCCCGATTTTTTCGCCACCAACGACCACCCGGCGCGCCGCCTGATCGACCGCATGGGCGCCTGCGTGATGGGCTTCAATTCGGCCTCGGGCGGTGATGTCAGCGAGGCGCTGGAGCGTGAGATCAAGCGGGTGGTGCAGGTGGTCGAGGCCTATCCGGATACCGGGCGGCGTGTCTTTCAGACCGTGCTGACCGAATTCGAGAAATTCCTCAGCCACTACTTCGAGCAGGAAAACAGCGCCAGCCGCAAGGGCGTGTCGCTGGCTCAGCAGATCGAACAGCGCGAGACCCTGGCCATCCAGTACACCATCGAGCTGCGCAAGATGCTCAGCGAGGTGCCGGTGCAGGACGGCGTGCGCCAGTTCCTGTTCCAGATCTGGGCCGATGTGCTGGCGGTCACCGCGGTGCGCAGCGGCGCCCAGTCGGATCAGACCAAGCAGATGAAACGGGCTGCCGCCGATCTGATCTGGTCGGCCAGTGCCAAGGTGTCGCGCGAGGAGCGCGCCGAGGTGATTCGCCGGCTGCCGCCCTTGCTGAAGATGCTGCGCGAGGGCATGGGCCATGCCGGCCTGTCGTCGACCAAGCAGGATGAGCACATTCGCGCGCTGAACAACTCGCTGGCCGCGGCCTTCACCGCCAAGGCGGCGGTGATTCCGCGCGAGCGGCTTGATGATTTGATGGGCCAGCTCGAAACGCTGGAAGCGATGCTGCCTGATTCGGAGAGCGGCGAGCTCAACGAGGCGCTGGTGCGAGATCTTTCCAGCCACGAGAGCGACGGCATGGAGGTGGTCGCCGAGGGCGGCTCGGCGCCGACGCCGGCGATGCTGGCCTGGGCCAAGGAGTTGCAGGTCGGCTCCTGGTACATGCTGGACTATCGCGGCCGGGTCGAGCCGGTGCAGCTGGCCTGGCGCGGCCTGCGCCACCATCTGGTGCTGTTCGTCTCGTCCAAGGGCCGCGGCGTGCTGTTCCAGCAAAGCCGCTTGGCCGCCTTCCTGCAAGCCGGCCTGTTGCTGCCGGCGCAGGACGAGGCACTCACCGTCAAGGCCACGCGCAATGCCTTGGCCAAGCTGGATGTGGATCCTTCGCGACTGCTGAATTAGCCCACCCCCGAGGCGCTGCGCGCCTCCCCCTCAAGGGGGCAATGCGTAGGACCGGCGGAGCCGGATCCTCGCATTCTGCTGGAGTGGGCGGCGGTGCTCCTGCGGAGCACGCCTTCTTCGGAGTGTGTGGCTGGCGTTGCGGCGCCGCCAGCGCTTGCGCTCAGTGGATCAGCCGGTCTTCCGGGGCGACGAAGAGTTCGTCGAGGATCAGCGCGTCGGGTTCTTCGCCGAGACTCCAGAACACCATCAGCACGATGATCTTCAGGTCTTCCAGGTCCATCGGGGCGCCGGGGATGGCCATGGCGCGGTCGATGACCATTTCGCGCATCGGCGGCGGCAGTACGCCGGCGGATTCCAGGAAGCTGACGAAGCCGACCGAGGCTTCACCCAGGTGTTCGAGTTCGTCCCGCGAATAGACGCGCAAACTCTTCTGGCCCTGCTCGCCCTTGTAGGACTGCGCCGCGGCGGCCAGGCCATCAAGCCAGGACAAGGCCTCCTGAATTTCGTCGTTCTCGAAGCCGACGGCCGACAATTTGCGAGTCAGCTGGGCATGATCCGGACAGGCGTCCGGGCGCCAGTAGGTTTCGTAAAGGTAGACCAGCACGTCGAACATGCAGGCACTATAACCCAGGCCCCCAAAGCCCGAAATCCGGGAACAAAGGGGTGGCAAGGGCATTGCTCGGCGCAGTTGCCAGGGCATTTCAGCCCTGGCCGCGACGCTGAAACAGGCCCCCCGGCAGCCGCGCCACCCGCTGCTGCAATTCCAACTCCAGCAGCAGCGCATTGAGTTGAGCCACCTGCCAGCCGCCGCGGGCGATCAGGGCATCGAGGCTGACCGGATCATGGCCCATGCAGTCCAGCAAACTGTTGATTGGATCGGCAGTGCCTATCGGTGCCGGCTCGGCACGCGCCTTCGCCACCGGCTTGCTCGCGACAGGGGCCGGCCTGCCAATGGCATCCAGCACATCCTGAACTGTCTCCACCAGGGTCGCGCCTTCGCGCAGCAGGGCATGGCAGCCATGGCTCAGCGGCGAATGGATGGAGCCCGGAATCGCCATCACCTCGCGGCCGGCCTCTGCAGCGAGCCGGGCGGTGATCAGCGATCCCGATTGCAGGGCCGCCTCGACGACCAGGCAGCCTCGGCCCAGGCCCGCAATGATGCGGTTGCGCACCGGAAAATTGGACGGCAGCGCCGGTGCGCCGGGCGCGTATTCGCTGATCAGCAGGCCTCGCTCGGCAATGGCTGCCCCGAGCGCGGCGTTGCGCCGCGGGTAGATGCTGTCGATGCCGGTGCCCAGCACGGCGATGGTGCTGCCAGCGGCCTTCAGCGCGCCGCGGTGGGCGGCCGCGTCAATGCCCAGGGCAAGACCTGACACCACGCAAAGCCCGCTGGCACTGAGGGCCTCACCGAAGGCTTCGGCGTTGTCGCTGCCTTGCGGGCTGGGATTGCGGCTGCCGACCACGGCCAGCATGTCGGCCGCCAGCAGTTTGCGCCGGCCCTGCACAAAGAGCAGCAGTGGTGGGTCGGCGGTCTCCAGCAGGCCGCGTGGGTAGTCGAGATCGGCCAGTGTCAGCAGCTGCCTGGGAGTGCTGTGCTCGGTGGCCTGCAGCCAGGTGAGAGCTGCATCACGGCGCTGCGGCCAGTCCGCTTCCGGCGCGGCCAGGGCCTGGATCTGCTTGTCGTTCAGGTAGTGGCGCCAAGCCGCAGGGCCGGCGGCCAGCACGGCCTGCGGAGAGCCCAGGCCGGCGAGCAGGCGGCGTGCGGCCGCACGGCTCAGCCCCGGGCTCAAGGCCAGCCGCAACCAGGCCGAAAGCTCATCCGCTTCGCTGGCCTGGCCCATGGCCGAGCTGCCTCAGGGCTGGGTGAAGCGGTCGCCGGCGCGGACCGGCGCCTGTGCCGCGACGATCAGCGCGTAGGACACGCGCTGATAGACCTGGAAAACGAACAGCGTGCCATGGCGTTCATCAGGCAGCTGCAACATATCAGGCTTGGCTGCGGTGCTGTCCTTGATCGTGCGGCCCGATTGCCACAGCGCCAGCACATGGCCACGCTCCAGCCCGTCGGCGGCGCCGCGGTTCAGTGCCACCACCTGGTTCTGGCCGGCGGTCAGGGCATCGCCATAGACGGAGACGATCTGGCCGCGCATCTCGCCGGCCGGCGCATGCGGCACATAGCGGGTGAAATCGCGCTGCAGCACCGGCGACAGGCGATCGCCGGCATTGACCTCTTCATGGACCGACTTGATCGTCAGCGTCGCCGGCACGGTCTCGGTCTTGCCGCCGGCCAGCTGGCGCTGCTCGCCCTGGCGCTTCAAACTGGCGGTGCCCACATAGCGCGCCTCGTAGCCCAGCACCTGGCCGGTCGACGGATCGCGCAGCGGCACGGCGCGGCGGAAGATGCGGTAGTCGGTGGCCTGGCTGAAATCGCCGCGTGCGTAGGCCAGATCGCCCTGGGTCAACAGCACGCGGCCGTCCTGTGCCGCCACGATGCGCGGCGCCAGCGCCAGATCGTCGGCATTGAAGACCACGGCCTCATTCAGGAAAGGCTCGATCAGGTGTTGCGGGATCGACGAGATCGGTGAATCGTCGACCCGGGTGGCGCGCACCTTGGGGCCCATCTTGTAGCTGGGCAGGCCGGCGGTACCTGCGCTGCCGACCTGCTGGGCCAGTTGCAGGCTGGCGCGGCCGTTGCTCTTCACCAGCACCAGCACCTGGCCGGGATAGATCAGATGCGGGTTGTTGATCTGCTCGCGATTCATGCCCCACAGCTCGGGCCAGCGCCAGGGGCTCTTCAGGAACAGGCCGGAAATGGCCCACAGCGTGTCGCCTGGCTTGACGGTGTGGCTGTCTGGCGCGTCGGCGGCCAACTCGCTCAGCGGCACACCGGCCTGGGCGACGCGCTCGGCGGTTTCACGTTGTTCTGCGCTGACCGGCGGGACCCCGCTGGCACTGCTCGGGCCTGGCAGCAGGCATGCCAGCGCACTTGCGGCCATCACGCTGCTGGACAGCAGCTTGGGCAGGCTGGGGCTGCGCATCGGCCATGAACTCATCAAGTTTCTCCCGCGCCTTGCCGTGACAGACGGTTGCATGGCGCTGTGTTTGTTGGCGAACGAGGGGGCTTGCCGGGCCGCAAAAAGCACCACGAGACAAGCAGGAGCCAAGATCGGCGAAAATCCGCAAGGCGTGCGACGATTCTGCCCCCATTCGGGGGGCGTCGCAATGAAACCGCCGGGCGCCTCGTCGCTCTTGCATGCACTTACAAAGCCGCGTTGTAACGATTCCACAGCGCGGCACTGGAATCCCATGGCGAAACTGAACATCCTGCGCTACCCCGACCCCCGTCTGCACACCGTGGCCAAGCCGGTGGCCGAGGTCGATGAGCGTATCCGCACCCTGGTCGACGACATGCTGGAAACCATGTACGCGGCCGAAGGCGTTGGCCTGGCTGCGACCCAGGTCGATGTGCATGAGCGCGTCGTCGTCATCGACACCTCAGAAGACCGCGACACGCCGCGCGTGCTGATCAACCCCGAGCTGATCGAAACCAGCGCCGAGCTGAGCGAAGGCGAGGAGGGCTGCCTGTCCGTGCCGGCCATTTACGACAAGGTGCAGCGCCACAAATGGGTCAAGGTGCGCGCGCTGGGTCGCGACGGCCAGCCGCATGAATTCGAGGCCGAGGGGCTGCTGGCCGTCTGCGTGCAGCACGAGATGGATCATCTGATGGGCAAGGTCTTTGTCGAATACCTGAGTCCCTTGAAGCGCGATCGCATCAAGACCAAGATGATCAAGAAGACCCGCGACGAGCAGGGCCGCCGCTGATGGGCATGCGCGCCGTATTTGCCGGCACGCCGGAATTCGCCGCCGAGGCGCTGGCCGCAATGCTGGCGGCCGGCATCGAGGTGCCGCTGGTGCTGAGCCAGCCGGATCGCCCGGCCGGCCGCGGCATGAAACTGCAGGCCTCGCCGGTCAAGCAGCTGGCGCTGCAGCACGGCATCCAGGTGGCGCAGCCGCGCAGTTTGCGCCTGGACGGCAAGTACCCAGATGAGGCCGCGGCCGCTCGCGAAGCCTTGCTGGCGGCGCACGCCGATGTGATGGTGGTGGCCGCCTACGGCCTGATCTTGCCGCAGTGGGTGCTGGACCTGCCGCGCCTGGGCTGCCTGAACATCCATGCCTCGCTGCTGCCACGCTGGCGCGGCGCGGCACCGATCCATCGCGCCATCGAGGCCGGTGATGCAGAGACCGGCATCACCATCATGCAGATGGATGCGGGCCTGGACACCGGCGACATGTTGCTGATCGAGCGCCTGCCGATTGCCGCCACCGACACCACGGCCAGCCTGCACGACAAGCTCGCCACGCTGGGCGGGCGGCTGATCGTCGAGGCGCTGGAGCTGGCCGCCTGCGGTGGTTTCCATCCGCAGGTGCAGCCTGAGGAAGGGGTCTGCTACGCCCACAAGATCGAAAAGGCCGAGAGCGCGATCGATTGGTCGCAAAGCGCCGAGCAGATCGCGCGCCGGCTGCGCGCTTTCGATCCCTTCCCTGGCGGCGCCGCCCAGCTGGGCGAGGAAACGCTGAAGATCTGGCGCGCCGAGGCAGTGCCGACAACAAGCGACGCCGCGCCGGGCACGGTGCTGGGCGTCGATGCCAGCGGCCCGCTGATTGCCTGCGGCAGCGGCGCGCTGCGCCTGCTGGAACTGCAACGCGCCGGCGGCAAGCGCCTGCCGGCGAGTGCCTTCCTGCAAGCGCGGCCGCTGCAAGCCGGCGAGCGGCTGCGCTGAGCCTCAAGCACGGCGTCAGGCAGCCGATACTGCAGACATGAAGCATTTGCTGCGCCTGTCCCTGCTCGTCTGCCCACTGGCCCTGCTCAGCGGCTGCGAGCAGCTGGGCATTGACGACCCGGCCAAAATCGCCGCGGCCAAGGAGGCCGAGGGCAAGGCCGTGGGCAGCGCCTGCCGCCATGCCTCGCGTGCCATCGAGGACTGCTACACGCTCAATCCCAAGGCCCAGAAGGCGGCTGTCTTCACCGGCTGGAAGGAGATGGACGAGTACATGCGCGAGAACAAGCTCGAAGGCATCACGCCGGTGGTGCCGAGGCCCGGCGCGGCCAAGCCCGAAGAGCCCGCCGAGGACAAGCACAGCGACGCCAAACCAGCCGAGAAGACAGCGGAGAAGGGCACTGGCAAGAGCCCAGGCAAGCCCGGCGACAAGGCCGTGGACAAATCCGCCGACAAGTCCGGCGCCAAGGAAGGCTCCAAAGACGCCAAGCCCGCGGCTCACTGAACGCTGGCCGAAGTCCGTTCGCCACGGGCAGCGCGCAATTGATGCCCGCCGTGCGGCATTTCGTCGAAGCCGGCTGGAGCCGCTTCGGGCCGCGACGCAAGATGCGCTCACCGCAACACGCTTGCAAACCCACCACACGGAGCGCGCTCATGAACACATCCCGCCGTCTGTTTGCCGTTAGTCTCTTGTCCATGTCGGCCGTTATGGCCAGCGGCACGGCGAATGCCTGGTCCTTCAACTGGGGTTCGGGTGAACGGATACGTGGCGATGGCGAGGTGACGACCGAACAGCGCGAGCCCGGCAGCTACGACGCCATTTCTCTGGCCGGCGACTTCAAACTGGTCGTACGCCAAGGCGGCAATGGCAAGCTCGAGATCAAGGCCGACAAGAACGTGCTGCCCTATCTGGAAACCAAGGTCGTCGAATCCGCCAAGGGCCGCACGCTGGAAATCGCTACCCGGCGCGGCTACTACATCAGCAGCTCGACGACGCCGCAAATCAGCATCGATATGGGCGCGCTGCGCGGCCTGTCGATTGCTGGTTCGGGCTCGGCCAAGGTCGAGGCGATGCAGACCAGCGAGCTCAAGGCCAGCATCGCCGGTTCCGGCGACATCAACTTTGTCGACCTGAAGGCCGAGCGCGTCGGCTTCAGCGTCTCCGGCAGCGGCGATATCGTTGCCAGCGGCAATGCGGCGAACCTGAACGTTTCGGTGGCCGGCAGCGGCGATATCAAGGCCAAGGGCCTGGTCGTTGACGATGCCAAGGTGCGCATTGCCGGCAGCGGCGATGTTGTCGTGCAGGCCAGCAAAAAGCTGGACATTTCGATCGCCGGGTCGGGCGACGTCAGCTATCTGGGCAATCCGGAGCTGCATATGTCCACTGCGGGCAGCGGCCGGGTGCACAAGCTCAACAACTGAGCCATTGGGTACATGAAGCGGCCGGCTGCGCGCAGGCCGCACGCCGCCCGGGCCGCGTCAGCGCGGCGCCAGCGCTGCGGTGACAATGCCGGCCATGCAGTCCTTTGTGCTGGCGCGCTGGCGTCATCCTGAATTCCGCCGTGGCGCCCGCGAAATGCTGGGCATCACGCTGGGCATCTCAGCCTGGGGCCTGGTCACCGGCGTGGCCATGGTCAAGAGCGGCTTGTCGGCGGGGCTGGCGCTGCTGATGAGCCTGATCGTCTTTGCCGGCAGCTCGCAGCTGGCCGCGTTGCCACTGATTGCCAGCGGCGCCCCGCTGTGGGTGCTGTGGGCCACGGCCTTTTGCGTCAACCTCCGTTTCGTCATCTTCAGCGCGCAATGGCGGCTCTATATCGGCCACCTGCCCCTGTGGCAGCGGCTGCGTTTTGGCTACTTTGCCGCCGACCTGAACTACGTTGCCTTCATGCGCCGCTTTCCTGCGCCTGAGCAGGAGCGCGAACAGCAGCTGCCCTATTACTGGGGCGGGGTCTGTCTGAACTGGGCGGCCTGGCAGATTCCTTCGGTGGCTGGCATCTTTCTGGCCGACCGCGTGCCGACCGAATGGGGGCTGGGTTTTGCCGGCGTGCTCGCGCTGCTGGGGCTGACCTATTCGCTGCTGTCCGACCGCAAGAGCTGGATTTCGGCCGGTGTGGCCGCCTGCGCCGCCGTGGCCGCCTATGCGCTGCCGCTGCGCCTGAACATCGTCGTGGCGATCGCGGCGGCAGTGGCTGTGGGACTGTTGATGGATCACCGCCTGCCGGACGCCAGCCGCAGCAACAAGGAGGCGGCATGAGCACTTGGGAAACGGTGCTTGGCATTGCGGGCCTGGCGTTGATCACCGTGTTGACGCGCAGCTTCTTTCTGCTGCCCCGGCGCGAGTTGCCGATGCCGGACTGGGCCAAGCAGGGCCTGCGCTATGCGCCGCTGGCGGCACTGGCGGCGGTGATCGCGCCCGAGATCGTGATGAGCAAGGGGGCGCTGATTCATAGCTGGCAGGATGCGCGTCTTTTCGCGGTGGCTGTCGGCAGCGCCTACTTTTTCTGGAAGCGCGGCATCCTGGGCACCATCGTCAGCGGCACGGCGGTGATGCTGGTCTTGCGCGTCGGCCTGGGCTGGTAAGGCGGCCGTACCCGGATAAAAGCGGGTCACCGCGAGGCGCTTGGTAAGCTAGAGGGCTTGCGCTGCCGCGGCAGCCCCCGAATTCCAATCCAAACTGTGAGCCTCCATGAACGTCCTGCGTTTTTCTGACCTCGTGGCCGCCGGCAAGGTCGCCGGCCAACGAGTTTTCATTCGCGCCGATCTGAACGTCCCTCAGGACGATGCCGGCAATATCACCGAAGACACCCGCATCCGCGCGTCCATTCCCGCGATCGAGCTGGCCCTGAAGGCTGGCGCGGCGGTGATGGTCACCTCGCACCTGGGTCGCCCGACCGAGGGTGAGTTCAAGCCCGAGGACTCGCTGGCGCCGATCGCCAAGCGCCTGGGCGAACTGATGGGCCGCGATGTGCCGCTGCTGGCCAACTGGGTGGACGGCGTTGACGTCGCACCGGGCCAGCTGGTGCTGCTCGAAAACTGCCGCGTCAACAAGGGCGAGAAGAAGAACAACGAAGAACTGGCCAGGAAAATGGCCGCGCTCTGCGACATCTACGTCAACGACGCTTTTGGCACCGCGCACCGCGCCGAGGGCACGACCTATGGCATCGCGCAATTCGCCAAGATCGCCTGCGCCGGCCCGTTGCTGGCCGCGGAGATCGATGCGATCAGCAAGGCACTGAGTGCGCCCAAGCGCCCCTTGTTTGCCATCGTGGCCGGTTCCAAGGTGTCGACCAAGCTGACCATCCTGAAGGCGTTGTCGGAAAAGGTGGATGGCCTGATCGTTGGCGGCGGCATTGCCAACACCTTCATGCTGGCGGCTGGCCTGAAGATCGGCAAGTCGCTGGCCGAGCCGGATCTGGTGGCCGAGGCTCAGGCCGTGATCGACGCGATGAAGGCGCGCGGCGCCGCCGTGCCGATTCCGGTCGATGTGGTGGTGGCCAAGCGCTTTGCCGCTGACGCCGAAGCCACCGTCAAGCCGGCCAGCGAGGTGGCTGACGACGACCTGATCCTGGACATTGGCCCGCAGACCGCCGCTCAGCTGGCCGAGCAGCTCAAGGCCGCCGGCACCATCGTCTGGAACGGCCCGGTCGGCGTGTTCGAGTTCGACGCCTTTGCCCATGGCACCGAGACCATCGCCCGCGCGATTGCCGCCTCCAGCGCCTTCAGCATTGCCGGTGGTGGCGACACCCTGGCGGCGATTGCCAAGTACGGCATCGAGAAGGATGTGGGCTACATCTCCACCGGCGGCGGTGCCTTCTTGGAAATCCTGGAAGGCAAGACCCTGCCGGCCTTTGAGATCCTGGCCAAGCGCGCGGCCGGCTGATCCGCTTCCCCGCTCACGCAGCAAGGCCCGGCACTGCCGGGCCTTTTTCATGATCCGGTGGTCGGGGGGGAAGTGTGTGGTTTTGGGGGTAGCGGGGGCTGTTGGCCCGAGAACAGACAACAGAGACACGAAGACACGGAGACACGGAGGAAGTCGAGTCAGGCTGGCTGCAGCTTGCATTTCTCCGTGTCTCTGTGTCTCTGTGTCTCTGTGGTCGGTTCCGAGTGCCTTGACGTAGGCACGCTTGCCCGAGCGCGAAAGCCGCAGGCTACCGATTTGCGATTTGTGCATGAGGGGCAAAGCAGTCGGCATCGGGCGGTGATGAAACCGTCATGTTCCCGGGTTTAAGCTGGCCGACCCAACGAATACTCAGGAGACCTGGATGGCCAACAAGCCTTTGTCGCCGGCGGAAGCCGCCTTGCGTGATGCGGCGCTGGAATACCACCGCAGCCCGACACGCGGCAAGATCGCCGTCACGCCGACCAAGGCGCTGTCCAATCAACGCGATCTGTCGCTGGCCTATTCGCCCGGCGTCGCCTATGCCTGCCTGGCGATCGAGGAAGACCCGGCGCTGGCGGCCGACTACACCTCGCGTGCCAATCTGGTCGGCGTGATCACCAACGGCACGGCGGTGCTGGGCCTGGGCGACATCGGCCCGCTGGCCGGCAAGCCGGTGATGGAGGGCAAGGGCTGCCTGTTCAAGAAGTTCGCCGGCATTGATGTGTTCGACATCGAGCTGGCCGAGCGCGACCCGGACAAGCTGGTCGACATCATCGCGGCGATGGAGCCGACGCTGGGCGGCGTCAATCTGGAAGACATCAAGGCGCCCGAGTGCTTCTACATCGAGAAGAAGCTGCGCGAGCGGATGAACATCCCCGTCTTCCACGACGACCAGCATGGCACGGCCATCATCTCCAGTGCCGCGCTCTTGAACGGTTTGGAACTGGTCGGCAAGGACATTGCCAGCGTCAAGGTGGCCGTCTCCGGCGCCGGCGCCGCCGCGATTGCCTGCCTGGACGTGATGGTGGGCCTGGGCGTCAAGCGCGAGAACGTGTTCGTCTGCGACTCCAAGGGCGTGATCCAGAGCGAGCGCGCCGATGCGCAGGCGGGCAAGCTCGACGAGAGCAAGCAGCGCTACTGCCAGGTGACGGCCGCGCGCACGCTGGCCGATGTGGTCGATGGCGCCGATGTCTTCCTCGGCTGCTCGGCCGCCGGCGTGCTCAGCGCTGAGATGGTCAAGACCATGGCGGCCAGCCCCATCATCCTGGCGCTGGCCAATCCCGAGCCCGAGATCCGCCCGGAGCTGGCCAAGGAAGTGCGGCCGGACTGCATCATCGCCACCGGCCGTTCGGACTACCCGAACCAGGTCAACAACGTCCTCTGTTTCCCCTACATCTTCCGCGGCGCGCTCGATTGCGGCGCGACCAAGATCACCGAGGCGATGAAGCTGGCCTGTGTGCGCGAGATCGCCGCGCTGGCCAAGGCAGAGACCAGCGACGAGGTGGCCGCCGCCTACGCCGGCCAGGAGTTGGCCTTCGGCCCGGACTACCTGATCCCTAAGCCCTTTGACGCGCGGCTGATCCTGCGCATCGCGCCAGCGGTGGCGCGTGCGGCCGAGGAGTCCGGCGTGGCCGAGCGGCCGATCAAGGATCTGGCCGCCTACCGGCAGTCGCTGGAGCGCTTCGTCTACCAGACCGGCATGTTTATGCGCCCGGTGTTCTCGGCCGCCAAGGCCAACCCGGCGCGCGTGATCTACGCCGAGGGTGAGGACGAGCGCGTGCTGCGTGCGGTGCAGGTCGCGCTTGATGAAGGCATCTGCCACCCGACGCTGATCGGCCGCCCCGAGGTGATCGAGATGCGCATCAAGCGTGCCGGCCTGCGCCTGCGCATCGGCGAGGATGTGCAGATCATCGACCCGGATAACGACAGCCGCTTCCGCCAGTACTGGGAGGCCTACCACCAGGTGATGGGCCGCCGCGGCGTGACGCCGGAAATGGCCAAGGCGGCGGTGCGCCGCTCGGCCACCACCATCGGCGCGCTGGCCATCAAGCTCGGCGATGCCGACGCGATGATCTGCGGCATGGTCGGCCGCTTCGATTCGCATCTGGAGCATGTGTCCGACCTGATCGGCCTGAAGCCCGGCGCGCGCGAGTTCGCGACGATGAACGCGCTGATGCTGGAGCAGCACACGCTGTTCATCACCGACACCTTCGTCAACGACGCACCCGATGCCGAGCAGCTGGCCGAGATTGCCGCGATGGCGGCGGACGAGGTGCGCCGCTTCGGCCTGCCGCCCAAGGTGGCCTTCTTGTCGCACTCGATGTTCGGCTCCAGCAAGCGGCCGTCGGCCGTCAAGATGCGCCGCGCCCGCGAGCTGTTCACCCAGCATGCGCCGGATGTGGAATGCGATGGCGAGATGCACGGCGACGCGGCGCTGAGCGAATCGGTGCGCGAGAGCTTCCTGCCCGGCAGCACGCTGAAGGGCGCGGCCAATCTGCTGGTGCTGCCGACGCTGGACGCCGCCAACATCCTCTTCAATGTGCTGAAGATCACCGCCGGCCAGGGTGTCACCGTCGGCCCCATCCTGCTCGGCGCGGCGGCGCCGGTGCACATCCTGACTCCGTCGGCGACGGTGCGCCGCATCGTCAACATGACCGCGCTGGCGGTGGCCGATGTGCTGGCGGCCAAGGGCTGAGCGATGCTTGTTGGGCTGCGTGGCAGCCCGACAGCGCGCAGCGCAGTTTGGTAACTCGCTGAAACCGGTGCGCGCCTCTAAATGAGGCTCATAATCGTCTGCCTGTAACTGGATTTCAGCGAGCTGCCTATGTCCCGAGCCACCAAGATCGTCGCCACCCTGGGTCCCGCATCGTCCTCGCCGGAGGTGCTTGAGCGCATGATTCGCGCCGGCGTCGATGTCGTGCGGCTCAACTTCTCCCACGGCAAGGCGCAGGACCATATCGACCGGGCACGCCTGGTGCGTGAGGTGGCCAGCGCGGCCGGCAAGCAGGTTGCCATCATGGCCGACCTGCAAGGCCCGAAGATCCGCGTCGGCAAGTTCGAGAACGGCAAGATCGAGCTGATCAATGGCAACAAGTTCATTCTTGATGCCGACCGCACCGAGCTCGGCAACGAGGAAGTCGCGAGCCTCGATTACAAGGAGCTGCCGCGCGATGTGAAACCGGGCGACACGCTGCTGCTCAATGACGGCCTCTTGGTGCTGACCGTCGAGGCGGTGCGCGGCTCGCAGGTTCACACCATCGTCAAGGTGGGCGGCGAGCTGTCCAATAACAAGGGCATCAACAAGCAGGGCGGCGGGCTGACCGCGCCGGCGTTGACCGCCAAGGACATGGAAGACATCAAGACGGCGATGTCCTTCCAGTGCGAATACCTGGCGGTGAGCTTCCCCAAGAACGCCACCGACATGGAAATGGCCCGCCAGCTGGCCAATGTGGCCGGCGAACCGTGGCGGCACAAGCCCGGCATGATCGCCAAGATCGAGCGCTATGAGGCGATCCCGCACCTGGAAGCGATCCTGAAGGCCAGCGACGGCATCATGGTCGCCCGCGGCGATCTGGCCGTGGAAGTCGGCAATGCGGCGGTGCCGGCGCTGCAGAAACGCATGATCAAGCTGGCCCGCGAGCTGGACAAGGTGGCGATCACCGCGACCCAGATGATGGAGTCGATGATCGTCAACCCGGTGCCGACGCGTGCCGAGGTGTCCGACGTGGCCAATGCCGTGCTCGACGGCACCGACGCCGTGATGCTCAGCGCCGAAACTGCCGCCGGCAAATACCCGGTCGAGACCATCGAACAGATGGCCGCCATCGCGCTGGAAGCCGAGCGCGCCGAGTTCGTCACGCTCGACACCGATTTCGCCGGCCGCCAGTTCGCGCGGATCGACCAGTCGATTGCCATGGGCGCGCTGTTCACCGCCTACCACCTGGGTTGCAAGGCCATTCTGGCGCTGACCGAATCGGGCTCGACCGCTCTGTGGATGAGTCGCCACCGCATCCAGGTGCCGATCTTTGCGCTGACCACGACGCCGCAGTCGCAGCGCAAGATGGCGCTGTATCGCAACGTCACGCCGCTCTTGATGCCCAAGCTCGACGATCGTGACACGGCGCTGAAGGCGGCTGAGAAGATTCTGGTCGAGAAGGGCGTGCTGATGCCCGGCGACACCTATGCCATCACCTGCGGCGAGCCGATGGGCTACCCTGGTGGCACCAATATGCTGAAGGTCTGCCGCGTCGACTGAAGCCAGGGGCGCTCACCGCGGCGCCCGGTGGGCTCAGCCGTTCTGCGCGCTCTTGATCAGCGCGGCGATCCGCGGTGTGGTGTGCGTGGGCACCAGCTCGACCTCGGGATGGGCGCGGGCAAAGACGCGAAACAGCTCGTCGGCAAAGCCGTGGCCGACATCTTCGACGCCGGCAAAGCTCACCTCGGCGCGCTTGAAGGTGGGCAGGCGGGCGGCGACCCGGCGTGCCTGGGCGCGTGAATCCAGCGGCTGGCCGGGGCCGGCCAACAGGCGCAGATTGATGGTGGTCTGGTCGAATTCGATGCCGCTGCCGTCAATGCTCCAGGCTTCCATCACCTGATCCAGCGTGCGCGTGGTGTCCAACGCGATCGACATATAGATCGAGCTGCCCTGGCGTGGCATCGGCCGGCCGCGCTGCCAGCCGGTCGACTCCCAGGCGCGGCGCTGGAAGGCCGTGCCATTGGCATGGATGTCGAACACGTCGGCCAGTTGCGAGCTGAAGAACAGACCGCGGCCGGTGTGCATCTCGGGCTGGCTGGTCAGCCGTCCCTTGGAGAGTTCCAGCATGGCGTGCTGGGCGTCGGCAATGTCGAAGGCCTCGCAGATCTTGTTGAAGACGCCGCAGCCATCGTCAGACACCAGCAATTGCACATGGCTGGGCGTCTGGCGCAGCGAGACGGTGACGCTGCTGCCGCCGCTGTGATCGGCGGCGTTGTTGACCAGCTCGGTAAAGCCATGCTGGACCATGCGGGCCACATGCTTGGGCAGCTCGAAGTTGGGCGCGAAGTCTCGCTGCCAGGGCAGGTCTTCCTGCAGCCCATAAAGCGTGTAGGAGCGCACCACCTGGCGCAGCAGCCCGGGGCCGTAGACGGGCCGGCGGCTGCTGCCGCTGCGCGTCAGCCATTGCGCGTCGACCAGGCGGCGCAGGGCGGCCAGCACCGAGCGGTGGCTGGCGCCGGTGCGTTCCTCGACATGGGCGGGCAGGTCCAGGGAATGTTCACGAGCAGCGGCAGAGATCCACAGCGTCAGGTGATCGATGGCAAGACGGGTCATGGGTTCTCCCGGGTGGACCGTCAGTATGGCCCGCGCCAAAAACGGCAAAAACGCACAGCTGCAGGATAAACCACAGCCTAATTGGGCCGCGCGAGGGGTGCAAGCGAGCTTGCCCATGGGGCGAATGGTCGGTGCCGACCACGCCGTGCCTGCCCTCGTTCGTGGGGTTATGCCGATTCGGCAAGTGTGGACGACATCGCGGCGACGCGTCACGCCGCTAGAATCTGTTGAGTTACGGCGCGGTTACATCGCTAGCATGGGCTGGGGGCGGCTTGTCCCGACGAGGGCTCGCAGCCGGTGTGCGTCAGCAGGATTTTTCACTTCCTCGGAGATCACTCTCATGGCTCTCGTCTCGATGCGCCAGTTGCTGGACCATGCCGCCGAACACGGCTACGGCATCCCGGCTTTCAACGTCAACAACCTGGAACAGGTGCAGGCCGTCATGGCCGCGGCCGATGAGGTCGGCGCTCCGGTGATCCTGCAGGCCAGCGCTGGTGCCCGCAAGTACGCCGGTGAGCCCTTCATCAAGCACCTGATCCAGGCTGCTGCCGAGATGTATCCGCACATCCCGCTGGTCATGCACCAGGATCATGGCACCAGCCCCAAGGTCTGCCAGGGCGCGATCGACCTGGGCTTTGGCTCGGTGATGATGGACGGTTCGCTGATGGATGACGGCAAGACGCCGTCCTCGTTCGACTACAACGTCGATGTGACCCGTCGCGTCGTCGAGATGGCGCACAAGGTGGGCGTCACCGTTGAAGGTGAGCTGGGCTGTCTGGGCAATCTGGAAACCGGCGACGCCGGTGAAGAAGACGGCATCGGCGCCGTCGGCAAGCTGGACCACAGCCAGATGCTGACCGACCCGGAAGAGGCTGCCACCTTTGTCAAGGCCACGCAGCTGGACGCGTTGGCCATTGCCATCGGCACCAGCCACGGCGCCTACAAGTTCTCGCGCAAGCCCACCGGCGACATCCTGGCGATCAGCCGTGTCAAGGAAATCCACGCCCGCATCCCCAACACCCATCTGGTCATGCACGGCTCGTCCAGCGTGCCCCAAGAGCTGCTGGCCATCATCAACCAGTACGGCGGCAAGATGAAGGAGACCTTCGGCGTGCCGGTCGAGGAGATCCAAGAAGCCATCAAGCATGGCGTGCGCAAGATCAATATCGACACCGATATCCGCCTGGCGATGACTGGCGCCGTGCGCAAGTTCCTGCACGAGAACCCGGACAAGTTCGATGCCCGCGAATGGCTGAAGCCGGCCCGCGAAGCCGCCAAGCTGATCTGCAAGCAGCGCTATATGGAATTCGGCTGCGAAGGCCAGGCCGGCAAGATCAAGGCGCGCAGCCTGGTTGATGTCGCCGCCGCCTATGCCCGCGGCGAGCTGAATCAGGTCGTGCAATAGGCGGCCGACAGGATTTTTGAAGAGGTTTACTCCACGAGAAAGCGCATTGACTGCGTTCCAACCCACGGGTCGCCAGGCCCGTGGGTTTTTTTTCGTCTGCGCGAGCGCAAGGCCGCGTCCCATCTGCCCTCCATAATGCCGCCATGCTCTGGATCAAAGCCTTTCACATCGTCTTCGTCGCCGCCTGGTTTGCCGGCCTGTTCTACATGCCGCGGATCTTCGTCAATCTGGCCATGGTGCCGGCGGAAAGCCATGCCGAGCGGGAGCGTCTGCTGCTGATGGGGCACAAGCTCTACAAGTTCATGAGCCTTTTGATGCTGCCGGCGCTCGCCCTGGGTCTGGTGCTGTGGCTGTACTACGGCGTTGGCCGCGGGCCGGGCAATGGCTGGCTGCACGCCAAGCTGGCCATGGTGGTCGCGGCGATCGGCTATCACCATATGTGCCGCGCTATGCTGCGCAAGTTCGAACTGCTGACCAATCGGCGCAGCCATCGCTGGTTCCGCATCTTCAACGAGGTCTCGGTGCTGCTGTTCGCGACCATCGTCGTGCTGGTGGTCGTCAAGCCGTTTTGAAGCTCATGCCGGCTGCTGACCTCATCATTCAGCGTCTCGCCCAGCGGGAGCGCTGAGTTGTCGCGCCGCAGCTCGGCGACCTGGCTGGCGCTGGTCTATGCGCTGCTGGTCGTCTACGCCAGCCTGTATCCCTTCTGGCCCTGGCGGCTACCGCCCAGTCTGCCTTGGCAGGCCGTGTTCAGCCTGCCCTGGCCGCGCTACTGGCTGTCGTTTGACATCTGGGCCAATGCGCTGGGCTATGCGCCGCTCGGGCTCTTGTGTTTTGCGGCCGTGGTGCGCAGCGGTCATCCGCGCCGCTGGGGACTGCTGCTCGGCCTGGGCGGGCTGCCCCTGCTGTCTTATGCGTTGGAATGCCTGCAGTACATGCTGCCCGGGCGGGTGCCTTCGCTGGCCGATTGGCTGCTCAATTGTGCCGGGGCGTGGGCGGGCTGCCTGCTTGGCCTGCTGCTGCATCAGATCGGCGGTTTGCAGCGCTGGCATGGCTGGCGTGAGCGCTGGTTCGCGCCGCAATCGGCCGGGGCGCTCGCGCTGCTGGCGCTGTGGCCGGTGGGTCTGCTGTTTCCGGCGCCGGTGCCGCTCGGGCTCGGGCAGTTGCTGCCAAGACTGCGCGAACTCAGCGCCGCGGTTCTGGACGGCACGCCCTGGGCGCTGCCCGAGGCCGCCGAGATCCAGGACTTGCCCTTGAGCCTGGGCCTGGAGGCGACGACGATTGCGCTCGGCCTGCTGGCACCCTGCCTGCTGGCCCTGTCGGTGGCGCGGCCGGGCAAGCGGCGTGTGCTGCTGGTGTTCGGTGCGCTGCTGCTGGGCGTGATCGGCACGGCCTGGTCGACGGCGCTGAACTTTGGCCCTCAGCATGCCTGGGCCTGGGTCACCGAGGCCACGCTGCCCGGCTTGGGGCTGGGGTCAGGTCTTGCCTTGCTGGCCTGCCTGTTGCCGCGGCGGGCCAATGCGGCCTTCGGCCTGGTGGCGATGACGGCGCTGATTGCCGTGGTCAGCCAGGCGCCCAGCGACCCCTATCTGGCGCAAAGCCTGCAGGCCTGGGAGCAGGGCCGCTTCATCAATCTCTACGGCCTGGCGCAGTGGCTGGGCTGGCTGTGGCCGTTTGCGGCACTGGCCTGGCTGTTCTGGGGCGTGGCACAAAAGGATTGAGCCCGCCCCCATCGGGGAAATCCCCAGCCCTTGCCTACAATCGCCGCCATGAGCTATTTCCAGCGTCACATCTTCTTCTGCCTCAACCAGCGCGACAACGGTGAGAACTGCTGCGCCCAGCACGGTGCGCAGGCCGCGTTCGATCACTGCAAGGCCAGCGTCAAGGCGGCCGGGCTGGCTGGCGTTGGCGGCGTGCGCGTCAACAAGGCGGGCTGCCTGGATCGCTGCGCCGGCGGCCCGGTGGCCGTGGTCTATCCGGACGCCGTCTGGTACAGCTTTGTCGACAACAGCGATATCGACGAGATCGTCGACAGCCATCTGAAGAACGGCCAGGTCGTCGAGCGACTGGTCCTGCCGGATTCGGTGGGGCGCTGAACATCGTGAATGCACAGACCGAACGTCTGCTGATCGCTGGCCCTGCCGGCGCGCTGGAATGCGCCATCGACAGGCCAACGCTGGCCGAGGGTCAGGTCTTGCGCGGCACCGCGCTGATCTGCCATCCCAACCCGACCCAGGGCGGCACCTTGGACAACAAGGTGGTGCAGACGCTGGCCCGTGCCTTTGTGCAGCTGGGCTACAAGGCGCTGCGCTTCAACTTCCGCGGCATCGGCCGCTCCGAAGGGGGCTGGGACGAGGGCCGCGGCGAGATCGACGACGCGCTGGCCGTGGCCGCCGCGCTGCGCGAGCCGGGCCTGCCGCTGACGCTGGCCGGTTTCTCCTTCGGTGGCTATGTGGCCTCGCAGGCAGCGCGCCGCCTGCCCGAGGGCGAGGGTGCCGAGCGCCTGGCCCTGATCGGCCCGGCCACCTCGCGTTTTGATACCGCGCCGGTGCCGGCCGATACGCTGGTGGTGCACGGCGAGGTCGATGATGTCGTGCCGCTGGCCTCGGTACTGGACTGGGCGCGGCCGCAGGCGCTGCCGGTGGTCGTCGTCCCAGGCGTCGGCCATTTCTTCCATGGGCAGCTGCCGCTGCTGAAGAACATCGTGCTGCGCCACTGGCATCCGGCCTGAGCGCGGCACAGGTCTTTTCCTGCGAGCTTCCGAGATCCCATTTGCGCATGCAACGTTTGTTCGCTTTTGTGCTGGCCGCCGCCAGCACCGTCTCCGCCCTGGCCCAGGCACCGCAGCCGCCCGAGATCGCGGCGCGCAGCTATCTTTTGGTCGACCTGAGCGCCAACCAGGTGCTGGCCGAGCGCGATGCCGATACGCCCAGCGATCCGGCCTCGCTGACCAAGCTGATGACGGCCTATATCGTCTTCGATGCGCTGAAGCAGAAGCGGCTGAGCCTCGATCAGCCGTTGACTATCTCGGTGCGCGCTTGGGACGAGCGCAAGGGCGAGCCCTCGCTGATGTTCATCGACACGACCATGCGCCCCAAGGTCGATGAGTTGCTGCGCGGCATGATCATTCAGTCCGGCAACGACGCCGCGGTGGCGCTGGCCGAGGGCGTGGGGGGCACGGTCGAGCAGTTCGTCGCGATGATGAACCGCCAGGCCCAGGCCTGGGGTCTGAAGAATACCCAGTTCAGCAATGTCACCGGCCAGACCGAGCCGGGCCACAAGAGCAGTGCGCGTGATCTCTCGGTGATCGCCACGCGCATCATCAAGGACTTCCCCGAGTTCTATCCCTACTACGCCCAGCGCGAGTACACCTACAACAAGATCCGCCAGCAGAGCCGCAATCTGCTGCTGGCGCGCGATCCCAGCGTCGATGGCATGACGGCCGGCTACACCGATGGCGCCGGCTATAGCCTGATTGCGAGCGCCCAGCGCGACTTCCCCAACGGCAAGCGCCGGCTGCTCAGTGTGGTGATGGGCACGGCCTCGAAGGAAGCCCGTGCCAACGAGAGCCAGAAGCTGCTGAACTGGGGCTACAGCACGTTTGACGCCGTGCGCCTGTTCGAAGGCGGGCAGGCAGTCTCGACGGTCAAGGTGTGGAAGGGCGCCGTGCCCGAGGCCAAGCTGGGTGCCGAGGGGCCGGTCTACGTGGCCGTGCCGCGCGGCGAAGGCGCGAAGCTGCAGACCCAGGTCGAGCGCACCGATCCGCTGGTGGCGCCGCTCGGCAAGGGTCAGCGCGTGGGCACGCTGAAAGTGTCGACGACCGCCGGTGTGCCGGTGGCCGAGGTGCCGCTGGTGGTGCAGGAAGCGGTGCCGCTGGCCGGCATTTTCGGTCGTGCCTGGGACGCGATCCGGCTTTGGATCAAGTAATTCCGTCCTCGTCAGGCGTAAGCTTGGCAACTCATCCGAGGAGTCGGCCATGACAGCATTGCCTGATGTCACCTGCTACCTGAACGGCGAGTTCGGCCCTTTGTCCGAAGCGCGTGTGTCGCCAATGGACCGCGGCTTCATCTTTGGTGACGGGGTCTATGAACTGATCCCCGTCTATGGCCGGCGCCTGTTCCGCTTTGACGAACACATGGCGCGGCTGGAGCGTAATCTGGCCAAGCTGCGCATCGCCAATCCGCTGACGCGTGAGCAGTGGCTGGCGCTGGGGCGCCGGCTGGTGGCCAGCGGCAGTGCCGATGACCAGGGCTGGTATTTGCAGATCACCCGCGGCGTGGCGCCTCGCAACCATGTGATGCCCACCGATATTGCGCCCACGGTGTTCAGCTACTGCTCGCCGCAGCAGCCGCTCAGCGCCGAGCAGCGCCACCACGGCGTGGCCTGCATCAGCGCCCGCGATTTCCGCTGGCAACGCGGCGATATCAAATGCACCTCGCTGTTGGGCAATGTGCTGGCGCGCCAGGTTTCGGCCGACCAGGGCGCGGCCGAGACGATTCTGTTTCGCGACGGCTGGCTGACCGAGGCCTCGGCGTCAAACGTCTGGATCGTCAAGGAAGGTGCGCTGCTGGGCCCGCCGATGAGCGAGCATGTGCTGGAGGGCGTGCGCGTCAGCCTGCTGGCCGAACTCTGCGAGGAGGTCGGCATCGCGCACAATCTGCGCCCGATCTCTGAGACCGAAGTCTTCGCCGCTGATGAAATCATCCTCAGCTCGGCGCTCAAGGAGGTGCTGGCGGTGACGACGCTGGACCACGAACCGGTCGGCCACGGTGCCCTGCATGGCAAGCCCGGCCCGGTCTATGGCCGGCTGTACGAGGCTTACCAGCGCGCCAAGCTGATGCAATCCATTTGAAAACGGCCGCCTTGCCGCGAGCCTGCCAAGACCATGAATATCAACCGCCCGATTTCGCCCGAAGAATCGCTGATCGAATACCCCTCGCGCTTTCCCATCAAGGTGATGGGGGCGCAGGTCGAGGGCTTTGTCGAGGCCATTGTGATGGTGGCGCAGCAGTTCGACCCGGGCTTTGACGCCAGCAGCGTCGAACAGCGGCCCAGCAGCGGCGGCAAATACCTGGGCCTGACCATCACCGTCACGGCCACCAGCCGCGAACAGCTGGACGAGCTTTATCGCACGCTGACCACGCACCCGATGGTCAAGGTCGTGCTCTGAATTGCTGAGCAGCGTTCAGGTGTCAGCCGGCGTCAGCTTGGCATCCAGCTCCTGGCGCTTGAACGGCGCGGCCTCGTCGCCGTTGCGGGCGGCAATGTCGTACCAGTAGCGCGCCAGGCGCAGGTCCTGGCTGACGCCCAGGCCGCTCTCGTACATCGAGGCAATCAGGTACTGCGCGCCGACATCGCCGGCCTTGGCCGCCTCGCGGTACCAGTGCGCTGCCTCGCTCATGTCCAGCGCTGCACCGCGGCCCAGATAGTGGGCGGTGCCCAAGGCCAGCTGCGCATCCGCGCTGCCATGTTCGGCAGCCAACCGGTACCAGCGCATGGCGGCGGCGCTGTCCACCCGCCCACTCAGCCCCTGTTCATGGAACTGCGCCAGCGCCAGTTCGGCGCGAATCAGCTTGCCGGCGGCGGCGCGTTCCAGCAGCCGCTTGGCCTCGCGCACACTGGCGCGTGGCAGCTCGCCGCGCAGATGCATCATCGCCAGGTTGTACTGGGCCAGCGCATCGCCTTGGCGGGCCAGGCGGGCGAAGGCCTGCGCGGCCAGTGCGGGCTGGCCTTCGGCATAGGCAGTGATGGCGGCATCGATATCCAATGGCTTGGCTGTGGATGCGGGGGCAGCCTGCGCCAGGGCGCTGCAAAGCAGGGCGGCCAGCGCCGCATGCACGGCAAGGGCGGCAGGGCGTAGGGCAGTCGTCTGGCGCATGGGGTTTGGCTTTCTGGTCGGGTGCCGGGGCGGGGTGGTAAAGGGTAGCGGATCTTGAGTCGCCGTGCCGCCCCCGGGCCTTACAGCGCGGCGCTGGCCTCATGCGCATGACCCTGGCTCGGCGGGGCGCTTGGCGTGGGCGCTACCATTGCCGGATGATTGTGAAGCAGCTCGGCCGCGTCGACTATGCGGCCACCCTGGAGGCCATGCGCGCCTTCACCGAGGCCCGTGGGCCGGACACGCCGGACGAACTCTGGCTGTGCGAATTCGCACCGGTTTACACCCAGGGCCTGGCCGGCAAGGCCGACCATGTGCTGAACCCGGCCGGCATTCCCATCGTGCAGACCAACCGCGGCGGCCAGGTCACTTACCACGGGCCGGGCCAGGTGGTCGCCTATCCGCTGGTCGATCTGCAGCGCCTGGGCATTTATGTGCGCGAGTACGTGTTCCGGCTCGAAGCGGCAGTGATTCAGACGCTGGAGCAGTTTGGCGTGACCGGCCATCGGGTCAGCGGCGCGCCCGGCATCTATGTGCGGCTGAACGATTCCGGCGCCCATGCCGCGCTGACAGGGCCGGCCGATCCCGGTGATCCGTTTCGCGGCCTGGGCAAGATCGCCGCACTGGGCATCAAGGTCAGCCGCCACTGCACCTACCACGGCGTGGCGCTGAACGTGGCGATGGATTTGCAACCCTTTTACGGCATCAACCCTTGCGGCTATGCAGGGCTGGCCACGGTCGACCTCGCTACACTTGGTGTTTTCACGGACTGGCCCACGGTGGCCCAGCGCTTCGCCGAGCGGCTTGCCGCCCAGCTGACGCGCTGATAACGGGGCTGTCATGGCAACCGAGAACATCACGCACGAAGCAAAGACCGGCGAGGCCTATGACGCCACCGCCAAGCAGAAATCGCAGGCCAAGACCGCCCGTATCCCGATCAAGATCGTGCCGGCAGAAACGCTGAAGAAGCCGGACTGGATCCGCGTCAAGGCCGGTTCGCCCAGCACCCGTTTCTACGAGATCAAGCAGATCCTGCGCGAGCAGAAGCTGCACACCGTCTGTGAAGAGGCCTCCTGCCCGAATATCGGTGAATGCTTCGGCAAGGGCACGGCGACCTTCATGATCATGGGCGACAAGTGCACCCGCCGCTGCCCCTTCTGCGACGTCGGCCATGGCCGTCCGGACCCGCTGGACACCGAGGAGCCGCTCAAGCTGGCCCAGACCATCGCCGCGTTGAAGCTGAAGTACGTGGTCATCACCAGCGTTGACCGCGACGACCTGCGCGACGGCGGCGCCGGCCACTTTGCCGAGTGCATCACCAAGGTCCGCGAGCTGAGCCCGGGCACCCAGATCGAGGTGCTGGTGCCTGACTTCCGCGGCCGCATGGACCGCGCGCTGGACATCCTCAAGGCCGCGCCGCCCGATGTGATGAACCACAACCTGGAAACCGCGCCGCGCCTGTACAAGGAAGCCCGCCCCGGTTCCGACTACGAATTCAGCCTGAACCTGCTGAAGCGCTTCAAGGCCGAGGTGCCCGGCGTGCCGACCAAGAGCGGCATCATGGTCGGCCTGGGCGAGACCGACGAAGAAGTGCTGCAGGTGATGCGCGATATGCGTGCCCACGACATTGACATGCTGACCATCGGGCAATACCTGGCCCCGTCCGGTCACCACCTGCCGGTGCGCCGCTATGTGCACCCGGACACCTTCAAGATGTTCGAAGCCGAGGCCTACAAGATGGGCTTCACCCATGCCGCCGTCGGCGCCATGGTGCGCTCCAGCTACCACGCCGACCAGCAGGCTCACGAGGTGCTCGCAGCATCCAGCGCGGCGAAGTAGGCGCGAAGTCGGCGAATAGATACCTGCGTCGCGCCCCTGCTCAAGGGCGAGCGGCCTGTGCCGTGGGCTGAGCGTGCCTCAGCGCGGCCGGTGCAGCCGGCGTTCGGGTTGATGCTGGTGCAGGAACTTTGTCAGCGAATCGGGCGGCGATTCACTCCCGCAGTCTTCCAGCATCTGGCCGATGCTGCCACGGTGATAGCCGCTGTGGGTGATGACGTGCAGCAGCATTTCCTCCCGCGTCATCGTGCCGTGCTGGCCATCGGTGAAGCTGAATTGCAGCGGCTGGGCAAGCTCGTCGGCCGGCAGTGCATGGACGAACTGCAGATACCAGTGGTCGCAGGCGTTAATGTCCTCACGCAGCGGCGCCAGGCCGGGTTGCTGGGCCGACTGGGGGGCGGTAAACGGTGTTGCCGTGTTCCCGCTCAGATGGCCCTGAAAGATCCGATCGACGATATGGGCGTGGTCCAGCGTCTGCAGCATCGCTGCAAACTGCGCCGGTTGCTTCGCTGCGTCGAAGCTGGCGAGTGCGGCAAGGAGCTCGGCGTCCGCCCAGGCCTTGTATTCGAATAGGGTCACCAGCGTGCTGTTCATGGCATTCATCCTTGCAAGGGCTGCACCACGCGCCAAAAGGGCGCACGGTCTGTAAGCCGAGCGATTCTCTTGAATCAGCCGAATGGCTGGCGCTGTTGCGCAGCAACCACCCACGCGCGGTGTTGCCTTGTTAGGGACATATCTGCCGCGCTTGTGAGCGACGGCGCTCAGCGGTAATGCACCCGCTTGCGGAAATCGTCCAGCAGGCGCTGGTAGCTACCGTCGCGGCGCATCTGGGCCAGGCCCTGGCTGAAGGCCTGGGCGAGGCGGGCGCCCTCGGGGTGTTCCTTTGAGAACGCCACCCAGAAGCCGTCCATCGAAATCAGGCCGACCCGCTTGAGCCGGCCTTGGAACTCCGGCGTGCCATCAATGCGCAGCCAGCCCGGGGTGCGGTTGAGCAGGATGTAGTCGACCCGCTTGCCGATCAGCATCCGGATCAGCGCGGCGTCGGACAGCGCGCTGAATTTCTGGATGCGGGCGTCGTGCATGAACTCGCTGGGATAGGTGTAGCCATTGGTGTAGGCCACCCGCTTGCCGCGCAGATCGGCCAGGCGCAGCTCGCGTGGCGGCACGGCTTCATCGGCGCGCGCGAAGATCGACAACTCTTCCTCGAACATGGCCGGTTGGTGCCAGAGGTAGTCAGCGCGGTTGTCATCGGTGATGGTGGCGTTGAAGCAGCCGACCACCTGCCCGGTCTTTGCATAGAGCATGCAGCGAGAAAAGGGCACGGTGATGATCTGCACCGCAATGCCCTGGCTCGCGAGCACGGCCTGGACCAGATCGGGGCTGAAACCGGTGGGCCTGGACTGGCTGTCGGCGCCGGGCTTTTCGGCCGCGCTGTACGGGGCCCAATCGTCCTCGCCGGCCAGCACCAGCGAATGCTTGTCAGCGCCCGGCTCGGCAGCCAGGGCGAGTGTGCCGGGCAGCATCAAGGACAGCACGGCAAGCAGACCTGCGAGGGCCCCGTGCGGCCGAGGCGCGGGCCGGTGGCGGCAGCAGGATGCCTGCACCATCACAGCGCTGCGCTCAGGCGCTTTCCTGCAGCAATTGATCGAGCAGCTGATGCAGGGCGGCGAAATCCGGTGCGCCGACATAGCGCTTGACGATCTCGCCGCGTTTGTTGATCACCACGGTCGTCGGCGTCAGCTGCACACGGCCAAACTGCTTGGCAATCTCGCCGGTGTTGTCGATGGCCACGCCAAAGGGCAGCTTGCGGCTTTCGGCGAAATTGGCCACATAGGCCGGAGGGTCGTAGCTCATGGCCACGGCCACGGTGTCAAAGCCGCGGCCCTTGAACTTCTGGTGCGTCGCGATGATCTGCGGCATCTCGGCCACGCAGGTGGTGCAGCTGGTCGCCCAGAAGTTCACCAGCATCACCTTGCCTGCCCACTGGCTGGAGTCGTGCTTCACGCCGTCCAGCAGCACATAGCTGACCGCCGGTGCTTTTTCCTGATGCGCGAGGCTGCCATAGGCCAGCCAGGCGCCGCCCGCCAGCACGGCAGCGATCGCAACAGGGGCAAGCAGTCGGGTGAGTTTCATCATCGGGCTTTCAGGACAGCGGGCCGATTATGGCAAAGCGGCGCCAAAGCTGCGCGGCCGCTGCTGCCGGCGCTGCCTCAGAGCGAGCGTGACAGCTCGAACAGCAGCACCGAGGGCAGGGCGTCGTGCAGATGCTGCCTCGAGATGCGGGCCATCGAATCGGCGGTGGCGGTTGAGAGCTGGGTCAGGTGTTCGTCGTCGCGCACCTCAACGAAGCAGAATTCCGGCACCTCGCGCAGCAGATCGGCGCGCAGATGCTCGAAGCCTTCGTTGCGCTGGGCGGCCTCGAAGATGATGGCGTGCGGTAGGCCTTCCAGGCAGAACTGCGCCGCTTCGTCCATGGTGTTGACGACGTCGATCATCAAGCCCATATGGCGCACCGCATCCTGCAGCTGGCTGCGCAGCTCGCGTCGCGGCGACACGATCAGCACATGGCTGCCGGCCAGCGGCTTGGAGTTCTGCGAGGGCAGGTGTTCGCCATCGTCATCGTCTTCAGGGTCAGACGGTGCCGGTGGCAGCGGCGCATTCGGCGCGCTGGCCTGACCGGGTTCGTCGCCCACGGTGTGGGGGAATTCCAGCGTCAGCACGGTGATGCCGCTGTCATCCTCGCGCAGCGGCAGCACGCCCATGGTCAAGGCCGTCTGCTCGACCAGGCGCCAGGCCAGCGAGTTCAGCGCCGGCGGCGGCTCCATCTCGCGCGGGTCTTCCATCAGGTCCAGCGAGCGATGGGCAAAGCGGCAGACCAGTCGCGCCTTGGTTGGCCAGGGGCTGAGGTCGATGCGCAGATCGATCGAGGAATGGGTGCTGGCCAGCGCCCAGTCCATCAGGGCATTGAGCAGAGCGAACAGCAGCGAACCATCGCCCATCACCTCGACGGCCTGCAGCACCTGGCGCACCTGGATGCCGCGGGCCTGGGTCTCGCGGCTGCGGTGGGCGAGCACGCCGCGCAGCATCTGGGTCAGGTGCAGGCGTTCGTTGCTCAGGCGCAAGCGCCCCGAGGCCAGCCGGGCCAGCTGCTGCCCAAGCATGCCGGCCTCGCGGGCCTGGGCCACGCTTTCGCGCAACGAGCGCAGGCTCTGGCGGTCGATCTGGCCGGTGACGACGAGGTTGTGAATTCGCTCCATCGCCGTGCTCAGCGGGCCGGCGATTTCGGCGCCGAGTTGCTGCACGATCTCAGCCCACTGCGCCTGGCCCGGTTCCTGGCCGGGCAAACGGCCCGAGACCGCTGCAGCGGCATGGGCCGTGGCGGCATTCTTGGCTTCTGGTGCGGCAGGCTTGGACATCGGGTGGGCGAAAGATTCTGGGGCGGCCGCTCAACGGGGGCGGCATGTTTTTGTTTGGCGCGGCGTCTGGCCCACGGCGGCTGCCATGGTCAGCGCCGCCCCGCCCAGCGTCCATCCCTCACCTCGGGGGAAAACGCCAGGCCGGCCGATGGCGGCGCCGGCAGCGTGAACTGCCGCACGGGCCGGGCCGACGATCATCATTGCTTCGCCAGGCTCAGCAGGGCGTCACAAAGTGCCTCCGGCGCGCTGATCATCGCGTCGTGGCCGGTGGCGATCTCCATCACCTGCCATCCCGGCTGCTCGCGCACCCGCTGGCGCGCCACCGCGATGGTCGGCAGGGCGGGATCGGTGCAATCGATGAAGCTGCGTGGCAGCGCGGCGAGGCGCGCCGGGTCGAAATGCAAGGGATCGTCGTAGACGCCGCCGGGGTGAGCGGTCTGGCGCCGCTCCACCCAGCGGGCGTCCTCAGCTTGCAAGCCGAAGGCGGTGGGCGGCAGCGCCGGCAGGCAGCCATGGCGTTCGATCAGCGCGCGGCGCTCGGCCTGGGTGGCAGCACTGTGGCGGCTGGACCAGGATTCACCCGGCTCGGGCACCACCGCATCGAGATAGACCAGCTGGCCAATGCGCGCCGGCATGCGGTCGGCGACCCCGGTGATCACCATGCCGGCATAGCTGTGGCCCACCAGCACCGCCTGTTCGAGCTCCTCCGCCTCGATGACACTGGCGACATCGTCGATATGCGTTTGCAGCCGGATGTCTGGCGAGAGCAGATGGGCCCGTTCGCCCACGCCGCTCAGGCTGATGGTGAACACGCGGTGGCCGGCGCCCCACAAGGTGGGCAACACGCGGCGCCAGCACCAGGCGCCATGCCAGGCACCATGAACAAGAACGAAGTCGCTCATTCGATCACCCCCACGCTGCGCAGCCGCGCGATCTCGGTCTCGCTGAGTCCGGCCTCGGCCAGCACCTGGGCGGTGTGCTCGCCCAGCAGCGGTGGCGGGCGGCGGTACTGCACCGGCGTGGCCGAGAGCTTCATCGGGCTGGCCACCAGACGCAGTTGCTCGCTCAGCGGATGGTCCATCGCCACCGTCATCTCGCGGGCCTGGACCTGCGGATCGGCAAAAACCTCGGCCAGGTTGTTGATGGCGCCGCAGGGCACCTTGACGGCCTCCAGTGCATCCAGCCAGGTCTGGCGCGGGCGCGTGGCCACCACGGCGGCCAGCATCGGCACCAGCGCCTCGCGGTGGCGAACCCGGCTGGCGTTGTTGGCAAAGCGCGGGTCGCTGGCCCACTCCGGATGGCCGGCAATCTCACAGAACTTGGCGAACTGCTTGTCGTTGCCGACGGCCAGGATCAGGTGCCCGTCGCTAGCTTCGAAGACCTGATAGGGCACGATATTGGCGTGGGCATTGCCCATGCGGCCCGGTGCCTTGCCAGTGCACAGATAGTTGGCGCCCAGATTGGCCAGCATGGCGACCTGGGTGTCCAGCAGCGCCATGTCTATGGTCTGACCCTGGCCGGTGGCCTCGGCATGGCGCAGCGCGGCCAGGATGGCGATGGTGGCGTAGAGGCCGGTGAACAGATCGGCCACCGCCACGCCGACTTTCTGCGGCCCACCGCCGGGCAGATCGTCGCGTTCGCCGGTCACGCTCATCAGGCCGCCCAGGCCCTGGATCGCGTAGTCGTAGCCGGCGCGGTCCTTGTAGGGACCGGTCTGGCCGAACCCGGTGATCGAGCAGACGACCAATCGCGGATGCTCGCGCTGCAGGCTGGCGGCATCGAGCCCATAGCGGGCCAGATCGCCGACCTTGAAGTTTTCGACCAGCACATCGGCCTGCGCGGCCAGCTTGCGTATCAAGGCCTGACCCTCGGCGCAGGCGATGTCGACCGCCACCGAGCGCTTGTTGCGGTTGGCGCCGAGGAAGTAGGCGGCCTCGCTGCTGTCGCGGCCGTCGTCGGTCTTCAGATAGGGCGGGCCCCAGGCGCGGGTGTCGTCGCCGCCGCCGGGGCGCTCGATCTTGATCACTTCGGCGCCGAGGTCGGCCAGGGTCTGGGTGCACCAGGGTCCGGCCAGCACGCGCGATAGATCAAGCACGCGCACGCCGGCCAGGGCCTGGGCCGGCAGCGCGCCGGCGGAAGAGCTGGGATGGGATTGCATCGCCGCATTGTCGGGCCAGCCTGTGTCGCCTCAGGCCCCGGGATAATGCGGGCATGAAGACTGTTCGCGTTCTGCTTGGCTGGGCCTTGGGCGGCCTGCTGCTTTCGGCCTGCAGCCCGGCGCTGGATTGGCGTGAGGTCAGCCCCGATGGCGCCGGTTTGACGCTGCTGTTCCCCTGCAAGCCCGATGTCGAAACACGCAACGGCGGTGCCCAAGGCGCACTGCAGGCGCCACGCATGGGGTTGGCGCGCTGCGAGGCGGCGGGGCTGAGTTATTCGCTGTCCTGGGCGGAGGTCGCCGATCCGGCCCAACTGGCGCCGGCCTTGGCCGCCATGCGCAGCAGCCTGGCGGGCAAGCTGCAGGCCGAGGTGAAGGAGCGCCAGCCCTTGCAGCTGAGCGGCATGACGCCGAATGCCGAGGCCTCGGTGCAACGCTTGCAAGGGCGCAATTCGACGGCGAAGCTGGCGCTGTTCAACCGCGGCACCATGGTGTATCAACTGCTGGTGATGGGGCCGCGTGTCGAAGAGGCGCAATGGGCCAGTTTTGTCACAGCCATCAAGCTGGCGCCCTGAGCCGACGCCGCGATAATCCATCCATGCCCGGATTGCTCGTCATTGCCCATGCGCCGCTGGCCACTGCCCTCAAGGCGGTGGCTGAGCACACGTTTCCGAATTGCGCGCCGCAGCTGTCGGTGCTGGACGTGACGCCGGAGATGTCGGCCGACGCGGTCGAGCAGGCGGCGCGGCTGTTGCTGGCCCAAGGCGGCCATCAAGACTGGCTGGTGCTTACCGATGTGTTTGGCGCCACGCCCAGCAACGCCGCTCAGCGCCTGCTTGATGCCGCTGGCCATGTGCGCACGCTCAGCGGCGTCAATGTGCCGATGCTGTGGCGTTCGCTGTGCTACGCGCAAGAGCCGTTGGCTGCGCTGGTCTTGCGCGCCAGCCAGGGCGGTTCGCAGGGCATGGTGCTGAACGACCCGGTCGACTCCCAGATCCCCCCGCCTCTCTGACCTTTTCCCCAGACATGATCAAGTCCAACCTTACCATCAGCAACAAGCTGGGCTTGCATGCCCGCGCCTCCGCCAAGCTCACCAAGCTGGCCGGTTCTTTCAAATGTGAGGTGTTCCTGAGCCGCGGCACGCGTCGCGTCAATGCCAAGAGCATCATGGGCGTGATGATGCTGGCGGCCGGCATTGGCTCGCAGGTGGAACTGGAAACCGATGGCGAAGACGAGCAGGCCGCTCAGGACGCCATCACCGCCCTGGTCAACGACAAGTTCGGCGAGGGCGAGTAAGCGCCAGCGTCTTACTCGGCGGCGCCACCGAGGAAGTGGCGGCGATAGCGGGCCGGCAGATCGGCAATGCGCATCATCATCGGCAGATCGGCGGTGTTGAAGTCCGGATCCCAGGCCGGGCGGCCGAGGATGCGGGCGCCGCAGCGCAGATAGCCCTTGATCAGTGGCGGAGCCTCAACCTCTAGATCCTGGCGCAGCTCATCGACCGGCAGGGCCAGGCGCGGCTCGACACGCCATTCCTCGCTGGCCAGATGGGTCTCGGCCAGTTGCTTCCACAGGCTGGCTGCATAGTGGCCACCATCGGCCATGCTGACGCTGGCGCAGCCAATCATCGTGTCCAGCTGGTTGCGCGTCATGAACTCGGCCAGGGCGCCCCACAGCGCCATGATGGCGCCGCCGGAGCGGTGGTCGGGGTGCACGCAGGAGCGACCCAGCTCAACCATCCGCGAACGCAGGCTGCTCAGGCCGCTGAGATCGAATTCAGTCTCGCTGTAGAGGCCGCCGGCACGTTCGGCGGCAGTGGGCGTCAGCACGCGGTAGGTGCCGATAACTTCACCGGGCTGGCCGTTCACGTCGACGGTGCGCACCAGCAAATGCTCGCAGAAGGCATCGAAGCCATCGACGTCATGGCCGGCCGGCGCGCCCTCGGGCACGCTCAGCCGGGCACCCATCTCCTCGGCGAAGATTTGGTACCTCAGGCGTTGAGCCTGGCGGACTTCCTCTTCCGTGCGCGCCCAGGCCACGTCCAGGCGAACCCGCGCAGCACCCGCCATGTCCAGTGTGGTGCCGCTTGGTGGAAGTGACCTCCGTTCCGCCTTGGGCGGACGAAGTTCCGAAAACGGCAGTGTCGGCAGCGGAAGATCCCTCATCGGTGGCCTCGTCGTGATTGGACAGGTCGGATGCTCGGCCCACGGGGTGACGCTGGCGTGACAGCTTCTTGACGCCGCCGTGACGGCGCGTTGGCGCCACTGGCCGGCACCGGCCCAACACCGTGGTGACGCTGCTACAGTCAGCCCATGAGCTTTCAGGTCTTCGGCATTCCGGTTTCACGCGGCGTCGCCATTGGCCGCGCCGTGCTTGTGGCGTCCAGTCGCGTCGACGTCGAGCATTACTTCATCGATCCGGCCGGCATTGATGCCGAGATTCGCCGCGCCTTGCGCGCCCGTGACGAGGTGGCGCGCGAGTTCGAAGCCTTGAAGCAGGATCTGCCCGGCGATGCCCCGCATGAGCTGGCGGCCTTGTTGGATGTGCACCTGATGCTGCTGCACGATGAGGCGCTGTTGGGGGCGACGCGGCAATGGATCGTCGAGCGGCATTACAACGCCGAGTGGGCGCTGTCGGCCCAGCTCGAAGTGCTGGCACGCCAGTTCGACGAGATGGAAGACGACTATCTGCGCGAGCGCAAGGCCGATCTGGAGCAGGTGGTTGAGCGCATCCTGAGTGCGCTGGCGGCGCAACAAGGGCGCAAGGGCGGCGGCGCGGCGGCAGTGGTGCAACGCGATTTCGCCGGCGAAGACCCGCTGCTGCTGGTGGCGGCCGATATCGCACCGGCCGACATGATGCAGTTCAAGCGCAGCGTGTTCCACGGCTTCATCACCGATATCGGCGGCAAGACCTCGCATACCGCCATCGTGGCGCGCAGCATGGACATCCCCGCGGTCGTCGGTACCCGCGAGGCCTCGCGGCTGATTCGTCAGGACGACTGGGTCATCATCGATGGCGATGCTGGCGCGGTGATCGTCAATCCCTCGCCCATCGTGCTGGAGGAATACCGCTTCCGCCAGCGTCAGAGCGAGCTGGAGCGGGCGCGGCTGGCACGGTTGCGCCACACGCCGGCGGTGACGCTGGATGGCGAGCGCGTCGAGCTGCATGCCAATATCGAGCTGCCGGCCGATGCGCTGGCCGCCGTCGAGGCGGGCGCCACAGGTGTCGGCCTGTTCCGCAGCGAATTCCTGTTCATGAACCGGGGCGGCGAGCTGCCCAGTGAAGAGGAACAGTTCGAAGCCTACAAGGCTGCCGTGGAGGCGATGCGCGGCATGCCGGTCACCATCCGGACTGTTGACGTTGGCGCTGACAAGCCCCTGGACCGGCTCAGCGCCAGCGAGTTGCGTCATGAGCATGTGCTCAACCCGGCCATGGGCTTGCGAGCGATTCGCTGGAGCCTGGCCGAACCCAGCATGTTCCGCCAGCAACTGCGTGCCATCTACCGCGCCAGTGCCTTCGGCAAGCTGAGGCTGCTGATTCCCATGGTCGCGCACCTCAACGAGATTCGACAGATCCAGGAAGCCATCAAGCGGGTGCAGCAGCAGCTGACCGATGCTGGGCAGGCCTACACCCCGGTCGAGCTGGGGGTGATGATCGAAATCCCGGCGGCGGCGGTGATGCTGCCGCTGCTGCTGAGGCATGTGGACTTTGTCTCCATCGGGACCAACGACCTGATCCAGTACACGCTGGCGATCGACCGCGCCGACGAATCGGTGGCGCATCTCTACGACCCCTGGCATCCGGCGGTGCTGCAGCTGATCGCCAGCTCCATCGCCCAGGCGCGGGCGGCGGGCAAGTCGGTCAGCGTCTGCGGTGAGATGGCCGGCGATGCTGCCTTCACCGATCTGCTCCTGGCCATGGGCCTGCGCAATTTCTCGATGCATCCGTCGCAGATTCCTTCGGTCAAGCAGCGCATCCTGCGCGCTGACAGCAGCCGGCTGGCGATGGCGCTGCCGGCGGTGCTGGCCAGCGAAGATCCGGAGAAGGCGGCAGAGCTGGTGCTGGTCAGCGCGCAGCGTACGCATCACTGAGCCTACCGAGCCACTGCGCTCGCATCAGGCCTCGAGGCTGATTGGCTGCCCAGGCGGGAGGCGCTGCGCGTGGAAGTGCATTGAGGGGCAAAGAAGTACGTAGAGCGCTCTGGCGCAGGCGCGCAGTGCGCGTCTTGAAGCGCCTCATCGTCCAATCAGAAGTGCGGCATCTTGATGAATTTCATGCGAACTCTTGCGCGCCTCGAAATTCTCCTGCTATAGTCGAGGGCTTCGCTGCTCACACAAACAAACAGCGCAACGGCCGACAACAGTCGATGTGGTTGATCTGGTGAGGGTGGTGAAGCGATGAAGCGGATGGCGTTGAAAACAAAAAATGTTCGAAACGCTTGACGAGATTGAAGAAATCAAGTCATAATCCCGCTTCTGCGCTGACAACGGTCAGCGACGCAAGACGAAGGCAGGTGGCGA
>NZ_JAVXZY010000003.1:0-492704 GCF_032337115.1 Roseateles aquae | reverse complement strand
GCGTTGCGCTGCTCGGCTGTCGGGCCACCAGCCCGACCTTCGCAGCGCGCCTACGTGGCCGCCCCATTTCTCCCAACCACGGCCCACGCCGACTTATGCAGACCTTCCTTAGCTCCAAAGATCCAAGGGCGGCTCGCGCGTCATCGCCCGCAGCAAGTCGCTGCGCGACAGAAAACCGATGGCCACGCTGTCCTCATCCACCACCGGCAAGCCAGGTAGGCCGAGATCCAGCAGCAGCTGAGCCACCTCGCGCAACGGCGTTTCAGGCGTGGCGCTGGGCACCGGCGTCCACATGGTGTCGATCACCGGGCGAGCCAGCCAGGCCTCCCAGGCCGGCAGGTCCAGCAGCTCGGGCTGGTCCAGCGAACGCAAGGGCAGCAGATCGGCGCGCAGCAGCAGGCCGACCGGCCGGCCCCGGCGATCCAGCACCGGCGCCTGCCCCACACCGCGGCGCACCAGCAGCCGCCAGGCCTCGGCCAGCGTGGCCTGCATGGACACCGACACCAGTTGCCGGCTCATCAGCTGCTCCACCAGGGTCAGGTTTTGCCTGCTCGCCGGCGCTGCCGCCTGGGCATAGGCCGACACCGCCTGCTGCCCCGGCAAGGCCGGCCCGCCGCGGCTGGCGCCAGCACCATCACGCGACAGGCGCAGTTGCACCGATTCGGCAGATTCACCGCTGCCCCGCGGTCGCACCGGCTCGACGGCGCGCAGCCGCGCGGCCGCCTGCACCGCCCCCAGGCCGCGCACGCCCTCGACCGAGCCGCTGAAGACACGCCCGTTCAGACCATAGACGGTGAACATCCCAGCCCCCTTGAATGAGTGGGTGTCAGCTCTGACAGCAGCACCCAAAAGCGATTGCAATGCGCCCGCGCTCGCACTATGGTGCGAGGCTTCGCCTGCGCAGTATCTGGCGGCCCCGCTCTTTCCCACAAGAACTTGCAAGACCCGTTGGAGATCCAGATGCTAGCGCCCTCGTTCCTGCCTGCCATTTCGACCCGAGGAGTCTGCGCGCTGGCGCTTTGGCTGGGCCTGCAGGGCAGCGTCGCACTGGCCGCGCCGATGCACCCCTGGCTGGTGCCGCCCCCGCAAATGGCCAAGAGCGCGCACTTCACCAATCTGAGCGACGGGGCTCGCATCGAGACGCCTTATCTGGTCAAGTTCGGCCTCACCGGCATGGGCATCGCGCCGATCACCAAGGCGCAGGAAAAGACCGGCCACCACCATCTGCTGATCAACCGCGAGTTGCCGATGAACTTCGCGCAGCCGCTGCCTTTCAACGATCAGTACGTGCACTTCGGCAAGGGCCAGATGGAAACGGTGCTGACCTTGAAGCCGGGCGACTACACGCTGCGCCTGGTGCTGGCCGATCACCGCCATGTGCCGAATTTCGTCTACAGCAAGCCGCTGAAGATCACCGTTACCAAGTTCAATGCCGATCAAAGCATCGAGGCGCTCAGCCAGCCCGGCGTCAGTCTGATGTTGCCCAAGTCCGACGGGGGCGTGGCGCTGCCGGTGCAGGTGATGTTCCATGCCTCCAAGCTGAACGTCTCGCACCTGGCACTGAAGGAAAAGGGCACCGGCCATTTCCGCCTGAACATCGCTGCCGAGGGCGGCCGCAGCGAGCAGATCGACTTTGCCGGCGGCGAGACCGAAGCCTGGTTCAAGCCGCCGCGTGGCCGCTACCAGTTGAAGCTGGACTTCGTCGACAACACCGACCCAAGCAAGGTGCTGCACAGCAGCCCGGTGTCGACACTGGACCTCAGCAAGTAGGCGCCACACAGCGATGGGCTACAGTGACGGCCCTGTTCTCACTGAAAGCCGTCCATCATGTCCACGCTGCCCGCCTGCCCCGTTTGCGCCCAGGAGAACACTTACCCGGACGGCGACATGCTGATCTGCCCGGACTGCGGCCATGAATGGTCGGCCAGCGCCGCCGCAGAAAGCACAGAGGATGCCGATGCGCCGATCTGCGACGCCAACGGCACTCCGCTGGCCGACGGCGACGCCGTCATCCTGATCAAGGATCTGAAGGTCAAGGGCTCGTCGATCACCTTGAAGAAGGGCACCAAGGTCAAGAGCATCCGCCTGGTTGGCGGCGATCACGACATCGACTGCAAGATCGACGGCCAGAGCTTCTCGCTGAAGTCCGAGTTCCTCAAGAAGGCTTGACGAAGCGCAGCGTCATGCGATCGCTCTCACCGATCGCTTCGTAGCGGGCGCGGTCCTTGTCCTTGTTGGCCCAGGTCGGCGGCAAGGCCCAGACACCGTTTTCGTGGTCAGCCGTGTCCTTGGGGTTAGCATTGACCTCGCTTTTCGCGGCCAGCTTGAAGCCAGCACTCTCGGCCACGCGGATCACCCAGGCCTCGTGCAGATAGCCGCTGCTGGCCTTTTCATCCTGCGTGCGCGCGGCCGGCAGGCGATGGTCGACCACACCGAGCACCCCGCCCGGCTTCAGCGCCGTGAAGGCGCTCTTGAACACCGCCTGGGTAGGCGCCTCACCGAGCGCGGCCCAGTTGTGCACATTGCGGAAGGTCAGCACCAGGTCGACCGTGCCCGGTGCCGCATAGACCAGCTTGCCGCGGGCGGCATCGAACACGCCGAGCTGCACCTTGTCGAACACGGCCGGCTGCGCGGCCAGCTTCTGTTGCAGCCGCTCGATGCTGCGCTTGGCGTAGGCGCTGTCGCTGGCGGGATCGTCGGCGCCAAGAATCAGCTTGCCCTTGTCGCGCAGGTACGGGGCCAGGATCTCGGTGTACCAGCCACCGCCGGGCGCCAGCTCAACCACCGTCATCTCCGGCTTGATGCCGAAGAAGCTCAGCGTTTCGTAGGGGTGGCGCGCCGCGTCGCGGGCCACGAAGGCCGGCGTGCGCTGCGGCTGGGCGATGGCGGCACGCAGGGCTGCGTCGGCCTGGGCCGGCGCGGCGTGCAGGGCTGTGCCCAGGGCCGCAAGGGCCAGGCAGATCGGAGCGAAGGCATTCTTCATCGTCATGGCTTTCTAGCAAGGCTGAGAGAGGGCGCAGTATCTGGCCCTTGCAGCAGCCCTGCCCAAAGACACGCCCACACCCCGCTGCCGCACGGGGCTCTGGCGCGGCTTTCAGACTGATTCAGCCCGTTCAGGCCCGATTTCAGCGCGGCTTCAGGCCAAGCGGGCGATGCCTCGGCAGCATCCCGGCTTTTCCACCACCGGCTTGCCGACATGCAAACACATGCCTTCGATCCCGAGCGCCAGCAACGCATCATGGTGCTGCTGCGCCTCACCCTCGCCATCCTGGTCGCCATCCATGGCTGGACCCGGCTGACCGGCGGCTCCACACCCGGCTTCGGCCGCTACCTCACCCTGCATGGCGTGCCCTTCGGCGCCTTCTTCGGCTACTTCGTCACCTATGCCGAGGCCTTTGCCACCCTGCCGCTGGCCTTGGGCAGATTCGTCTTTCCGCTCAGCAGCATGTTTTCGGCGATTTATCTGGTCGGCATCCCCGTGCATCACCTGCAATACGGCTGGTTCTCGTCCGGCCATGAGGATGGCTGCGAATACCCAACGTTGATGGTGATCTGCTTCGCGCTGATGGCCTGGCAGCATGCGCCGCGCCGCCTGAGCTGGCCGCGCCTGGGCCAAGCTGCCTCGTAGAATCGCCCCGCGCCGCGAGGCTCGCGGCGCCGCCCCGGGGTATCGATGGATCGTCTTCCTGAACAAGCATTGCAAATCGGTGACTGGCGGCTGGAGCCCGGCAGCGGGGCGCTCAGCCGCGTCACGGATGGCGGCGCGAGCGCACAGGAAACGCAAGAGGCCCAGCGCCTCGATGCCCGGCCGCTGCGCCTCTTGATTTACCTGGCCGGTCGGGCCGGCGAGACCATCAGCATGGACGAGCTGCTGGAGCAGGTCTGGCCCGGCGTCGTCGTCACCCAGGATTCGGTCTACCAGGCGATCACCGCGCTGCGCCGCGCCTTGGGCGACGACAGCAAGCAGCCGCGCTACATCGCCACCGTGCCGCGGCTCGGCTACCGCCTGATCGCCCCGGTGCAGACGCTCCCCATCACGACGATCAGCGGCCTCAGCGCCGCCGCGGCCAACGCAGCGCTGCAACAGGCCGACGCTGCGCGCAGCGCCGAGCTTTCCGCCGATCTCGCCCGGCCCGCGGCGCTGAAGCGCCTGCGCCTTCGCCTCTCCCTGCTGCTGCCGGCACTGCTGCTGGCGGTGGTCGCAGGCTTTGGCCTGTGGCAGCAGCACAGCAGCGCCCCGGCCGCTCGGACACTGGCCGTGCTGCCCTTCCTCGATCTGACCGACGCGATGGACGCCGAGCCGCTGGCCGATGGCATGACCGAGCAGCTGATCGACGTGCTGGGTCGCCATCGCGAGTTGCAGGTCCAGGCCCGCTCGCGGGTGTTTGCCTACAAGGGCCGCGACTGGCCGGCCAGCCGCATCGGCCAGGAGCTCGGCGTGAGCCAGGTGCTGGAAGGCAGCATCCGTGGCAATGGCGAGCAGCTGCGCATCAGCGTGCAGCTGGTACAGGTCAGCGATGGCAAGGTGCGCTGGTCTGCTTCCTACGACCGCCCGCGCACCGAGCTGCTGAAGCTGCAGGGCGAGGTGGCGCAGCAGATCGAGCAGGCCGTCGGCGGCACGCTGGGCTCGGGCATCGCGCCCTGAGTGGGGGCACGCTGATGCGCAAGGCCGAACGGCTGTTCCAGCTGGTCAATCTGATCCGCGTCCATCAACCGGTCACGGCCGCCACGCTGGCGGAGCGGCTCGGCGTGTCGGTGCGCAGCATCTATCGCTACATCGACGATCTGTCGCTCAGCGGCATCCCGCTCTATGGCGAGGCGGGCGTCGGCTACGCGCTGCATGAGCACTTCGAACTGCCGCCGCTGAGCCTCAGCGCCGCCGAGCTGCAGGCCTTGCAGTTCGCCGTCGCGCTGGCGCGGCAGTCGGCCGGCCGTCAGCTCGGCGAGGCTGCCGCCTCGCTGCAAGCCAAGCTTGAAGCGGCGTTATCGCCCGGCGCCTTGGCGCACGAGCCCGCCCGGCTGCGCGCGATGGCCGCGCCGCTGTCCTGCGCACAGCAGCAGCGCTGGGATCAGCTGATGCAGGCGATCGAGGCCGGGCTGTGGCTGCGCCTCAGTTACCGCCGCGAGGACGGCAGGCGCAGCTTCCGCCGCGTGCTGCCGCTGGGCCTGTTCTATTGGCGGCCGCAATGGACGGTGGGCGCCTGGTGCGGCCTGCGCCAGCAGTTCCGCGACTTCAGGCTCGACCGCATCGAAACGCTCGAACCCTGCGAGGCCATCCCCGGCGCCACAGCGCCCGGGTTGGAGCAGTACCTGGCCCAGCGCCAGGCCGAGGCGAACGCCTGGGCACAGTCGCAGGCTGAGTCAGCGAAGGTCCGGGCGCCGCACTGACACCCCGTTGTCAGCAGCCCCTGCCCAGACTGCGCAACAGCCGTGCAGGGCGGATGGTCCGCGCTGCGGCCTTCTCGACAAGGAAACCCATGATGACCTCGACGCCCGTGCTGGAAGTCGCCCTGTTCACCGTCAAGCCCGCATGCATCACGCGTATGCCGCAGCTGCGCGATGCGCTGCGCCAGACGCTGAAGGATTTTCCCGGCGTGCTCAGCTATCACGCGCTGCAGGCCCATCCGGGCAGCGATCAATTCGCCGACCTGGTGCGCTGGGACAGCCTCACCCATGCCAAGGCCGCTCAGCAGGCCTTCGAACAGGGCGACCCGCGCTTCCTGCCCTATATGCAGGCGATCGAGCGGCTCGACTTCATGGGCCACTACGAGTGCCCTGACGAGTTCTGAAATTCGCCAGTGCTGAATCACGGCGCGACCGGCTCAGTCCACCGGCAGCGCCGTCTCGTACTTAACCTCGCGCAGCACCACATTGCTGCGCACGCTGGCCACGCCGGGCACCTTGAAGATCTTGCTCTGCAGGAACTGGTCGTAGGCCTTCATGTCCGGCACAACGATCTTGATCACATAGTCGGCCTCGCCGGTGATGCCGTGGCATTCGATGATTTCGCGGCTGGACAGCACCAGCTGCTCGAACTGCTCGACCGCGCCCTCGCTGTGCCGCACCAGGCTGACATTGGCCAGCACGCAGATCGACAGGCCGAGCTTCTCACGGTCGACCAGCACCACCTGGCGGCGGATCACGCCGCTGTCTTCCAACTCCTTGACGCGCCGCCAGACCGGCGTGGCCGACAGCCCGACCCGCTCGGCCAGCGCCTGGGTGGACAGCCGTGCATCGGCCTGCAGCGCCTCCAGAATCAGCCGGGTCGCACGATCGAAACGTTCATTTTCCATATCAAGCCTCTTTGAGATGAATTTTCCCATTGATCCGCTTGACAGCGGTGATTCAAGTAAGAAACTCCGCGCTGGCTGACGAAAAATCTTGCGCTCACCGCAGAACCCGTCATTTGGCCGCCGGCCAAGAGTTCCCTCTGGAGTTGCCCATGTCCGACGCCCACGCCCTGACACCCTCGCCCGCCGTGCCCGCGCTGCGCAACTACAAGCTCTCGGACAATCTGGCCGCCGACAGCGGCGCGGTCTTCCTGACCGGCACCCAGGCGCTGATCCGCCTGCTGCTGGCGCAAAAGCGGCTGGACGAGCGCAACGGGCTGAAGACGGCCGGCTTTGTGTCCGGCTACCGCGGTTCGCCGCTGGGCATGGTCGACCAGCAGCTCTGGAAGGCGAAGAAATTCCTCGACGCGGCGCAGATCAACTTCCTGCCCGCCATCAATGAAGACCTGGCCGCCACCGCCTGCCTCGGCGTGCAACGGGTGGCGCTGGACCCCAAGAGAGTCGTCGATGGCGTGTTCGCCATGTGGTACGGCAAGGGCCCGGGTGTGGACCGCTCCGGCGACGCGCTGAAGCACGGCAATGTCTACGGGACGTCAACGCAGGGCGGCGTGCTGGTTGTCTGTGGCGACGACCACGGCTGCGTTTCGTCCTCGACACCGCACCAGAGCGATCTGGCGCTGCAGGCCTGGAGCATGCCCATCGTGCACCCGGCCAATGTGGCCGAGTACCTGGAGTTCGGCCTCTATGGCTGGGCGCTGTCGCGCTTCTCGGGCACCTGGGTCGGTTTCAAGGCGATCTCCGAGGTCGTCGAATCCGGCATGACGGTGGACCTGGACAGCGTGCCGCTGGACTTCGAGCTGCCAGTTGACCACGTGCCGCCCACCAATCTGCACATCCGCTCGGTCGACCTGCCCTCGCTGGAGCTGGAAACCCGGCTGGCCCACAAGCTCGACGCGGTGCGCGCCTTCGCCAAGCTGAACTCGATCGACAAGCACATCGTCGTCAGCCCGCGCGCCACGCTGGGCATCGTCACCGTCGGCAAGGCGCATTACGACTTCATGGAAGTGCTGCGCCGCCTGGACCTGGACCCGAACGCGCTGGCCGCAGCCGGCGTGCGCGTCTACAAGGTCGGCCTGGTCTATCCGCTGGAATCGACGCGGATGATGGAGTTCGCCCAGGGCCTGACCGATATGCTGGTGATCGAGGAAAAGGCCCCGGTCGTCGAGCGCCAGATCAAGGAGCTGCTCTATCACCTGCCCGATGCACAGCGCCCCCATGTGATCGGCAAGAGCGATGAGCAGGGCGCGCCGGTGCTCTCCGCACTCGGCGAGCTGCGCCCCTCGCGCATCATGAACACCGTGGCCGACTGGCTGGCCCGGCTGAACCCGGCGCTGGACCGCCGCCATCTGGTGGTGGACTTCCTCACCCCCTGCCTGCTGTCCAACGCCGCCGATGGCGTGCGCCGCCAGCCCTATTTCTGCTCGGGCTGCCCGCACAACACCAGCACCAAGCTGCCCGAGGGCTCGCGCGCGCTGGCCGGCATCGGCTGCCACTTCATGGCCAGCTGGATGGAGCGCGGCACCTCGGGGCTGATCCAGATGGGCGCCGAGGGCGTGGACTGGGCTGCGCACAGCCGCTTCACCACTGAGAAGCATGTGTTCCAGAACCTCGGCGACGGCACCTACTACCACTCCGGTTACCTGGCCATCCGCCAGGCCATCGCCGCCAAGACCAACATCACCTACAAGATCCTCTACAACGACGCGGTGGCCATGACCGGCGGTCAGCCGGTCGACGGCCAGACCAGCGTGCCGCAGATCGCGCGCCAGGTCGAGGCCGAGGGCGTCAAGCGCCTGGTCGTGGTCAGCGACGAGATCGGCAAGTACAAGGGCCACGAGGGCCTGTTCCCGGCCGGCACCAGCTTCCACGACCGCAGCGAGCTCGACAAGGTGCAGCGCGAGCTGCGCGAAATCGAAGGCGTGACGGTGCTGATCTACGACCAGACCTGCGCCGCCGAGAAGCGCCGCCGGCGCAAGAAGAAGGAATTCCCGGACCCGCCGAAGCGCATCTTCATCAACGAAGCCGTCTGCGAGGGCTGCGGCGATTGCGGCCAGGCCAGCAACTGCCTGTCGGTGGTGCCGGTGGAAACCGACTGGGGCCGTAAGCGCGCCATCGAGCAGAGCAGCTGCAACAAGGATTTCTCCTGCGTCAACGGCTTCTGCCCGAGCTTTGTCTCCGTCCATGAGCCGGTGCTGAAGAAGCGGGCCGGCGCCAGCTACAGCGCCGAAGACCTGGCCCGCGAACTGGCCGCCATCGGTGCGCCGGCCGCCTGGCAATGGACCGGCCCCTTCGATCTGCTGGTCACCGGCGTGGGCGGCACCGGCGTCGTCACCGTGGGCGCACTGGTCTCCATGGCCGCGCATCTGGAAGGCAAGCAGGCCTCGGTGCTGGACTTCATGGGCTTCGCGCAAAAGGGCGGCTCGGTGCTGTCCTTCGTTCGCGTGGCGCCAACGCAGGATCTGCTCAACCAGGTCCGCATCGACACCCAGCAGGCCGATGTGCTGCTGGCCTGCGATATGGTCGTCGGCGCCAGCCCCGATGCGCTGGGCACCGTCAAGCCGGGCCGCACCGTGATCCTGGCCAACACCCACGAGCTGCCCACCGCCGCCTTTGTGCGCAACCCCGACGCCAATCTGCAAGGCGACTCGCTGCTGGCCAAGATGCGCCATGCGGTCGGCGGCGATACCGGCTTGCTCGATACCGTCGATGCCCAGGCCATCGCCCAGCAGCTGATGGGCGACACCATGCCCAGCAACATCATCATGCTCGGCGCCTGCTGGCAACGCGGCCTGATCCCCTTGAGCGAGACCGCGCTGATGCGCGCCATCGAGCTCAATGGCGTGGCCATCGAAGGCAACAAGACCGCCTTCGCGCTGGGCCGCCTGGCCATCGCCGCGCCCGAGGCCTTGCGCCGCCTGGCCGGTGCGCCGCAGGGCGTGGTGCAAGTGCTGAACTTCGACAAGCTCGATGGCGAAGACGGCCTGATCGCTCGCCGCAGCGCCTTCCTGACCGACTACCAGGATGCCGCCTATGCCCAGCGCTACCGCCGCCTGGTCGAGCGCGCGCGCCAGGCCGAGGCGGGCCTTGGCGAGGCCGGCAAGGCCGAGCGCCTGACCAAGGCCGTGGCCCGCTACTACGCCAAGCTGCTGGCCTACAAGGACGAGTACGAGGTCGCCCGCCTCTACACCGATGGCAAGTTCGAAGCCGCGATGAAGGCGCAGTTCGAGAACTGGGAGCGCCTGAGCTTCCATATGGCGCCACCGCTGCTGTCCAAGCCCGGCGCCGACGGCAAGGCCAAGAAGATCGAACTGGGCAGCTGGACCTTCCAGGCCTTCAAGCTGCTGGCCCGCTTCAAGGGCCTGCGCGGAGGCATGCTGGACATCTTCGGCAAGACCGAGGAACGCCGCATGGAACGCCAGCTGATCAGCGACTACGAGGCCTTGATCGATGAGCTGCTGGCCCATCTGAGCGCCGACAAACTGGAGCTCGCCGTCAAGCTGGCCCGCCTACCGGAGACGATACGCGGCTACGGCCACGTCAAGCTGGCCAATGTGGTGACGGTGCGCGCGCAGTGGAAAGACCTGCTGGACCGCTTCCACGGCCGCGCCACCGAGCCCGTGGCCCAGGTCGTGGCGATGCCGCAGCGGGTGAAGGGTGTGGCAGAGCTGTAACTCCCCCCGGGTTTGACGGGTTGCCAAAGCTGCGCCCAGGGCCGACCATCGCTGCAGATCAGGCAGCAGTAGGCCGGGAAGGTGCGATGCGGGTTGAGTTGTTTCCGCAAGACGAAGACGTTGACGGGCTGGCGCCGGCCGAGGCGCTCAAGGCCTGGTCCGGCGATCCCGAGCAGGCGCTGCGGCTGGCCTGGGCCTGGCGGCAAAGCCACGTGTCGCAGAGTCGCGCCCTGCTTGACGCCGCGGCCGAGGGCATCGCGGCCGAGCCGGCCTGGCAGGCGCGGGCCGAAACGATACTCGCGGAACAGGCGCAGCTGGAGCAGCGCCACGCCGATGCGGCCACGCTGATCGCGCGCGCCGAACAGCGCTTTCAGGCACTGAACGACCCGCTCGGCCTGGCCGACGTGCTGCTGGTGCGCATCATGCTGGCCTTCGACCGTGGTGAAAACGACCTCGCCGAGGCCCTGGCGCCGCGCGCCATCGCCGCCGCCCTGCAGGCCGGCGATCTGGGGCGGCGCGGCCATCTTCAGCTGATGTGGGCCTGCAGCTGGGTCAGCCGCGACCAGCGCCGTGCCGCCGAGCTGGCCGAAGGCTTGTTGCCGCCGCGGCTCGCCGATGCCCCGCTGGCGCTGCAGGCCACAATGGCCCAGTACCTGGCGATGCAAGAGACCCAGCAGGGCGACTTTGCCAGCGCCATCCACCACTTCGTGCTCGGCCACCACGCCGCGCTGGCCAGCGGCCAGCTGCGACGCGCGATCATGAGCTGCTGCTCGGCGGCCTTCTGCTTTGGCCAGTTGCTGGACCCCGGGCATGCGCTGGAATGGATCGAACGCGGCCTCGCGCTGGCCCGCGACACCGGCTGGCCGGCGCAGATCGCCAACTGCCGCTACATGATGGGCCAGGCGCTGTTCCTGCTGGGTCGATTTGACGCCGCGCGCGAGGTGCTGGAGGAAGTGCTGCTGGCCACCCGTGACAACCCGGGTCTGCCGGTCGTCGGCCAGGCCGAGGAGCGCCTGGGCCGGGTGCTGCTGCAGCAGGGCCAGGCGGCCGAGGCGGCCCAGCTGTTTGACCGCCTGCAGCATCGTGCACTGAGCCAGCAGTACAGCGATCTCGAGGCCGAGGCGCTGGACGGACTGGCACAGGCACAGCTGGCCTTGGGCGACGACGTGGCGGCACGCCAAAGCGTGCAACGCGCCCTCGATGTGGCGCGCCGGCATGGCTATGCCAGCGGCGCGCTGATGGCCCTGAAGACACTGGCACAGATCGAGCGCAGCGAGCCGGCCACGGCACTGCAGGTATTGCAGCAGGCCGAAGGGCTGAGTCAGGCCAGCCAGGGATTGAAGCTCGGTGCCGATTTGCTGGTGGCCATGGCCGATGCCTATGCCGCCCAGGGGCGCCATGCCGAAGCCTTTGCCGCCGAGCGCCGAGCCCGCGAGGTCGCGGCCCAGCAGGCCAGCGACGAAGCGCAGCAACGCGCGCTGGCGATGCAGGCTCATCTGGAGAGCCAGCGGCTGAGCCAGGAAAACGAACACCTGCGGCAGCTGGCACGCTCCAATGCCGAGCGCATCGCGCTGCTGGATCGCAGCCAGGAAACGCTGCAGGCCATCAGCCGCATCGGCCAGGAGATCACCGCCACGCTGCTGCACGAGCATCTGTTCGAGCGGCTGTCACGGCATCTGCGCAGCCTGCTGCCGGTCAATGCCTTCACCGTCTACCGCCTCAATGCCGAGGCGCAGCGCCTTGAGCCGCTTCACGCGGCCGAGGATGGCCGTGCGCTGCTGGCTCGCCGCATCCCGCTGGACGATCCGAACTCCTTTGCCGCGGCCTGCGTGCGCGAACGCCAGCTGCTGCAGATCGACAGCGATGGCGTCATTCCCTCGCGCAGCCAGATCCCCGGCGCCAGCATCATGTGCAGCCTGATGTTCGCGCCGCTGCAGCTGGGCGAACGCATCATCGGCGCGATGAGCCTGCAGTCGCGCCAGCGCCAGGCCTTTGGCGAGCGCGAGCTGGCCATCTTCCGCAGCCTCAGTGCCTATCTGGCCGTGGCGCTGGACAACGCCCAGGCCTATGCCGGCATGGCCCAGATGCAGCACCGATTGGCCGAGCAGCAGAAGCTGGCGGCCCTGGGCAGCCTGGTCGCCGGCGTGGCCCATGAGCTGAACACGCCGGTGGGCAACAGCCTGCTGGCCGCCTCGACGCTGCAGGATGGCATCACCAGCCTGCGTCGCGAGATCAACGGCCAGCAACTGCGCCGCAGCAGCTTGAGCCGCTTCCTCGACCAGAGCGACGATGGCCTGGCCGTCATCCTCAGCAGCATGCGCAATGCCAGCACGCTGGTGCGCAGCTTCAAGGAACTGGCCGTCAGCCGCGAAACCCACCCGCGCGAGCGCTTCCGCCTCGACGAGGTCTGCCGCGCTGGCCTGGCGGCCCAGCAGGCCCGCTACGACCGCAGCGGCATCGAGCTGCAGTGCCTGCTGCCCAGTGGGCTGGAGATCGACAGCCACCCGACGGCCTTGGTTCAGGTGCTGAGCATCCTGCTGGACAACGCGCTGGTCCATGCCTTTGGTGAACAGGCCCCTGAACAGTCCGGCGTGCGCATCGAGGCCCGCATTGAGGGCGAGCAGTTGCAACTGAGCGTGCGCGACAACGGTCGCGGCATCGACGATGCCATGCAAACACGCGTCTTCGAGCCCTTCTTCACCAGCCGCTTTGGCCAGGGAGGCAACGGCCTGGGCCTGGCCGTGGCACGCAATCTGGTCCATGGCGTGCTGGGCGGAGATTTGAGCCTGCGCAGCGCACCCGGCCAGGGCAGCGAATTCCTGCTGCTGCTGCCGCTGCAGGCGCCTGCCGCCTGACGCCGACCCTGCTAGACCTTCCATCAGGGTTTGCACCGGAAGCCCTTGGAAACCCTGTGTATCCGCCGTTGCTGACATTTGCACACTGGCCGGGCGCGTAAAGAAGTCGTGCGGTATGCGCGCACCAGACGCCAGGTCCTGGCATTTCTGTCACACATCTCTGATTGCGAGATCCACATCATGCAAACCTCCCCTGCATCGATCCGTCACGCCTCCGCCCTGCTGCTGGCCTTGCTGGCCGCTGCACCACTGGCTCAGGCAGGTGTCGTCAACAACACCTACATCCAGAACTCGGCCACCGAGATTCGCGGCCAGCTGGGCGGCTATTCCCGCCCGACCGTCTACGTCGACCGCAACGCCTGTGGCGAAGGCACCCCCGGCAGCGCCGTGGCCTGCAGCCCCTACACCATCAGCGTCGGCCAGCGCTTTCTGCAAGGCCAGGAAAACAGCTACGGCAACTACGTGGCCAAGTTCATCATTGCCCATGAGTGGGGCCATACCATCCAGTTCGCCCGAGGCATCAACAAACGCGCGCCGTATCAGGAGCTGCAGGCCGATTGCGTGGCCGGCACCTTCGCCAAATACGCGCAAACCAATCTGCGCTACCCGGCGTTCATTGAATCGGCGGTGAAGTCGGCGCGCGCCGCGGCCGACTACTCGACCCATGGCACGCCCTCGCAGCGCGACTACTACTCGCGCTACGGCTATGCCAATGGTCTGAACACCTGCCTGACCGCAATCTGAACGGAGCAGCAGCCATGAAGCCCATCAAGGCGACCCTGGCTGCTGCACTCGGCGCTGCCGCGCTGCTGGTTTGGTACTGGCAGGACGAGCAGGCCGAGCAGCAGCGGCTGGCGGCCCAGCAGGCCGCCGAAGCGGCGCAGCGCGCCGCCGATGCCGGCAAGAACACCGGCCTGCGCGATCTGTTCGCCACGCCAGCACCAGCGAGCAGCGCCTCCGGCACCCAGTCGGGCGACGCCTGGCAGGCGCTCAATGCCGCAGCGGCCCAGCACAGTGGAGAGCCCGGCGAGGCCGCCGAGCCAAAGCTCGAGCCCGAGACGGCCGAGCAACTCGCCCTCAATGACTCGCTGCGCCGCCTCGGTTATCACATCGACGAGCGCTATTACCGGATGCCGCTGGCCGAACTGCGTCGCACGGCGGCCAGCAATGACCGCCAGGCCCTGACCCATCTGGCCGAGCGCTATCTGTTTGCGCTTGACGGCAAACCCACCGAGCCCGAATTCGAACCCGGCTTCGCCTATCGCGATGCCGCCCGCCAAGCACTGCAACAGGCTTATCTGGCCGGCAATCTGCACGCCGCGGCAATGATCTCTGAGGCCTATTTGATCGAGCGTCGGCCCACCGACGCGGCGGCCTGGAACCTGATCGCCCAGCGGGTCGGCGACAAGCTCAGTGCCGACTGGTTCCTGACCACGCGCGATTACCAGCAGCTCAGCGACGAGCAGAAGCAGCTGGCCGCGCGCCAGGCCGACACGATTTGGGCACAGTTGGAAGCACGCAAGCGCAGCAACGGCTGAGCGCGCCAACTTCCACACGGCCGCAACGCTGCAGGCGGCGCTATGCTTGGCGCCTGCCAGCCGCTTGTGCTGCTGGGCCGCCGTTCAAGCCTTGACGCCAAGCCACCACCTTCACCGCCGCTACACACCGCCGCCGCGCCACAAGTGCCGGCGGCTGGCCTTGCTGGGCGTCCTTGGCCCACTCACAATGCCGTGCCTGGCGGCCGAGCCGGTTCCTTTATGCGTTGGCAACTATCCGCCCTACAACAGCCACGAGCTGCCTGACAACGGCCCGGTGCTGCAAATCGCCACCGAGGCCTTCCGCCATGTTGGCCTGCCGGTCAGCATCAGCTTCCTGCCCTGGGTCCGGCTGCTCAAGCAGGCTGAGGCCGGCGAATGCGCCATCGTCGGCATCTGGCGCAATGCCGAACGTGATCGGCTGTACGACTTCTCGGCACCCATCGTGCGCCAGGAACTGGGCCTGTTCGGCCCGGTGGGGACGCCGGTGAAGCAGTTGAGTGGCCAGCTGATCGGCGTTGAACGCGGCAGCTATCTGCCAGCTCAATTGCTGGAAAAAGACGTCCTGCGCTACCAGGTACTGGGCGTGCGACAGAACTTCACCATGCTGCACCATGGCCGCATTGCACTGGCCTTTGCCGACCGCGCCGCCGGCGAGTACCTGCTCAGGCAGCAGCCCGAGATGGCGCTGAAGATTGAGTGGAAGGAGCCGCGGCTGGAGTTCAAGGACGCCTATCTGGCGGGCCACCGCCGCTACCCGCTGGCGCGTGCGTGGGTGCAGGCTTTCGACCGCGGCCTAAGCGCCATGAAGGCCGACGGCAGCTACCAGCGCATCCTGAAAAAGGCAGGGCTGCTGGCACCAAGCTGAGGATGCAAACAGGCCACGCCGTTCAAAGCCGTGTGAACGGCCCGCTGGCCAGCCAGCGCTCGATCTGCGCCTGACGGTCATTGCCCCAGAAGGGCTCGCCGTCGACGATAAAAAACGGCGCGCCAAACACGCCACGTGCCAGCGCCTCCTCATTGGCCTGTTTGAGCCGCTGCTTCCAGCGCTCATCGCTCCAGGCCGCCTCGGCCGCATCGGCATCCAGGCCCTGCTCGCTGGCCAGCTCGCGCAAGGCCGCCGCGTCGTTGAGCGGCACGCCGCGGGTGAAGTAGGCCCGCAGGCCGGCGCGCGCCCAGGCCACGGCGCGGGCGCCATCAACGCTGTCATTCAGCCACCAGAACACCCGGGCGGCGTTCTGGGTCGGGATCGGAAACTTCTCCGGCTGGCGATAAGGCAGGCCAGCGAAATGAGCCGAGCGTTCGAAATCACGCAGTACGTACTCGCGCTTGAGCGGGTAGGCCACCGGCGGCTTCAGCTCGGCGGCTTGAAAGGTCACCCCCAACAGCATGGCCTGCCATTGCACATGGCGACCATGGCGCGCCGCGACTGCCTCTATCCATTCGGAGGCGATGTAGCTGTACGGCGATGAAAAATCGAAAAAGAACTGCAGCGCGGACCGCTGCGACCGTAGCGCTGAGACGTCATCAATCGGCATCGTCCTCTCTCCTTTTGCGCAGGCGACGCTGCGACACACGGGTTGATTCTGCGCCATCGCACCGGCAGGCCATCATCTCGTGCAAGCAGCCCGGCCGTGGCCACATCCAAGCTGCTTTATTTGGCATCAAGCGGGCGCATGTTGCACAAGACAGGCGCTCCCCGCCCAAGCGAGATCAACAAGGAATCAAATCCGCTGCAGCGCTGGCCCCCTGCTTTGAGCCGTCGCTGGCGTCCTTCGTCGCACGAAGAAATTGGTGGCAGCGAGCGCTCTGATACGCCGCTGAGACCAGTCTGCCACTGAGGCTGCGTCGAGGCGCTTTACAGCGGTGCGCGGCCGGTCTCGCACCGCTGACGCAAGCATTTGATTCGTTACTACTTTTTCGAACTGGCCCAGGTTTTGCTGGGCCATCTCCGCCGAATCCGGCGTGATCACTGATTCAAGGGACTCTCATGCTCAAAAAGAACATTCAAAGTGCGCTGCTGGCGCTCAGCCTCGTCACATTGCCCTTCAGCGCGTTTGCCACGCCAGTCAAGCTGGGCTTTGAAGGTGTCGTCGGGGATAGCGATTCCAGCACGCCCATCACACCGTATACCGAATCTGGCTTCACCCTGACCAATCTGAAGCCAACGCCAATCAACGACGGTATTTTTGGAAAAACCTCCGGCGTGAACACCAACGGCAGCGCGGTCTTTGGCTTCTGCGCCTATGACAACACCTGCGACCGGGGCACCGCGATCCGCCTGACTGGCGCCGCGCCGTTCTCGCTCAACAGCATCGAGATCGCCAGCCTCTTTCCGAACTTCACGCCGCAAGCAGCCAACACCTCCCTTCAATTGATCGGAACCCTGTTCGGCGGCGGCACCATCACGACGACGCTCAGCTACAGCACCACCTGGGCCGCCTATAGCGTGTCGGGCTTCAGCAATCTGCAGAGTCTCGAACTGCGTGGCATCAACGACTACGCGGTAGGGATAGACAACCTGATCCTGAATGCGGACGCCGGCAACCGCCTGCCAGAACCAGGCAGCCTGGCCCTCAGCGCCCTGGCCCTGACAGCGCTCGGCCTGCGTCGGCGCGCATCGGTTCAGCGTTGAGCTTGCGGCTCATGCGCTGAGCCACGGGCTCAGGCTAGACAGGCAGCGGCCCGCTTCGATGGCGCGCCCTGCCTGTTTCACATTGAGGTCAGTTTCGTCAGCGCAGGCGGAACTGCGCCACCAGCTCATTCAAGCGCCCGGCCTGCGACTTGAGGCTCTCGGCCGCCGCCGCGCCCTGCTCCACCAGCGCGGCGTTCTGCTGCATCGATTGATCCAGGCGGTCTACTGAATCGGCAATCTCGCGCAGCCCGCTGCTTTGCGTGCGTGCCATCTGCGTCGCGTCGGCAATCAGGGCCGCCACGCGCTCGATGCTGCTCACCACTTCCTGCATGCGCGAGCCGGCATCGTTGACCAGATTCGAGCCGGCATCGACCTGCTCGACCGAGCTGCTGATCAGCGTCTTGATCTCGCGCGCGGCCTCGGCGCTGCGCTGCGCCAGCAAACGCACCTCGCCCGCCACCACGGCAAAGCCGCGCCCCTGCTCGCCGGCCCGCGCCGCCTCGACGGCCGCGTTCAGCGCCAGGATATTGGTCTGGAAGGCGATGCCATCGATGACGCCGATGATGTCGGCAATCTTGCGGCTCGAGTGGCTGACGCCGCTCATCGCCTGCACCGCGCGGCCGACCACTTCGCCGCTCTGGCGCGCCTGTTGGCTGGTCGACTGGGCCAGACCGCTGGCCTCGTCCATCGCCTCGCTGCTGTGCCGCGCCGCCTCGGTCATGCTGCGCATCGAACTGGCGGCGGCCTGCAGATCGGCACTGCCCTGCTCGGTGCGCTGGCTCAAGTCCTGGTTCCCAGCGGCAATCTCGCTGGCCGCGGTATTGACCTGATCGGCGCCATCTCGCAGCGTGCTCATCATCTTGCGCAGCCGGTCCTGCAGCGACTGCATCACCGTCAGACCGACGCGGGCCGAGGCGGTGCCGGTGATCGGCACATCCTCACGCAGATCGCCCTCGCTCATCCGTGTGGCGCCCGCCATCAGGTGGCGCATGAAGTCACCGGTGCCGCCGGCGCTGTCCAGGTAGAGCCAGATGTCGAGTGCGCCGATCAACAGGCTGCCGACGATCAGCGTCGTGCTGCCCCAGCCGGCCAGCAGCCCGATGATGAGGAAGGCCTGCAGGCCGATGTTCAGGGCCAGTGTCAGCGCGATGCGCTGCTGGATGGTCAGGTGAGAGAAAAGCACAAGGACCTCCTTTGGCCAGCGGGCCGTGACGACACAGTGTGCCAGCCTCCGCCGGGGTCAGGTGTTGCGCGGCCGCCTCGGGCTGGTGCTTGCAGTGTTTGAGCGGCAGGCCACAGCTTGGCTGGCGTGGCATGAGCGGCTACTCGCTAAGAGGCTAGCGGTTTGGGTGAGAGTCCGTGCCGCTACTCCCCCCGCTGCAGCCTCTCCAACGCCGCCTCCAACACCTCATCCCTCCCCGAGCGCCAGCCCGCCAAGGTAGGCTGAACGGCAAGATCGGGCAGCAAGCCCTTGCCGACGAATTCGGTGCCATCGGGCAATAGGTCGCGCTTGCTGCAGACACGCGCCATGCCGCCACCGGGCAGCTTGAAGAACAGCGGCTGACCGGTGCTGCCACCGGTGGCTTCGCCAACCACAGGGCCGCGCGCCATGCGCTTGAAGGCGGCGACGAAGTCCTCGGCGGCCGAGTAGGTAGCGCCGCTGGTCAGCACCGCCACCGGGCCCTTGAACTGCCGCTGCGCATCGGGCTGCACGAGGTCCGGGCTGCCGCCTTCAATCGTCAAGGGCAGGCCCCAGGCCCGCCAGGCGGACACCTGCGAGCGGGTCCACCACTGCGAGGTTTCGAAGGGCTGCGGGCTCAGCGTCGAGAGGATGCGATAGCCCACGCTGCCGTTGCCACCGCCGTTCTCGCGCAGATCGAAGACGATGGCCCGCGCCTTGGCAATCTGCTCGAAGGCGGCGAGGTAGGCTTGGGCCGGCTTGTCGTCGCCGAAGCCGCGCAGCTCCACCAGGGCCACATCGCCCGGCAGCATGCGCCAGCCGAAGGCACCGTCGTTCTTGGCGAACAGCGCGGCCCGGGCCTTGCCATCCAGCCGTGGCACCCGAAGCTGGCGAACCGCGCCCGGAGCGGCGTCGCGCAAGGTCAGCTTGACCGGCTTTCGCACATCGCCGCGCAGCAGGTTGTAATCGTAGAGGCGCTGCGCCAAGTCCTGCGCTGTGGACGCCGAGGTGAACGGCTGAATCTGCTGTCGCGCATAGGCCTGCACCGGTTGTCCGTCAATGGCGATGATCTCCTGGCCCACGGCCAGGCCCAGTCGGGCCAGCTCCGGATCGAGCAGCTGGCTGATCACCACATGGCCCTCGATCTGCCGGGTGCGCAAGGCCGGCCGGGCCAGCATGCGGTCGCGCAGCTCATCCGGCACGACGACGTTGCTGTGGCCATCCTGCAAGCGCGCCATCATCCGCATCAGCTCACGGTAGTAGTCCTCGGTGCGCGGCGTGGCCTTGACGCGCTCCAGCGTCTGCAGATAGAGCGCGTCCCAGTCCAGCTCGGGCACCAGCTCGAAGTTGGCGAAATGGGTCTTGACCTCGGCCCACAGGCGCGACACGCCGGCGATGCGCTCGTTCAGCGGCAGCGTCTCGCGAAACGGTGTTTCGATGGCACGCGCCTCGTAGAGCCGTTCGCGCAAGGCATCGCGGGCGCGGGCCTTGGCCAGGGTGGCGGGCCAGCGCGGGTCGGCACGCAGGGGCGTCAGTTCGCTGGCTGTCTCCAACCATTGGGCGGGCACCAGCTGCTGCTCGATGTCCATCCTTGCCAGCGTCTGCCAGGCGGCCTCAAGCTGCCCCGTGGCAGCCTGCAGCTGCAGCAAAAGCCAGGCATTGCGCGGCAGCAGGCCTTCATCGCTGACATCGGCCTGCACCAGGGCCAGTGCCTCGGCGAACTTCCCGGCTGACTGCAGCGTCTCGGCCTGGTCCAGCCGCTCTTTCGCCGGCGGCCGCGGCGCGGCCAGGCTCGGATTCAAAACGCCGGCCAACAGGGCCAGCACCAGCGCATGGGGCGCAAATCGCTTCATCCCGACCTCCCACAAGAAGGGTCGGATTGTGGCCAGCCCCGCGGCGCCGGCCGGAAGTGATGAATTGATCAGGCCAGCGCGCGGCTGATCAGGATCTTCTGCACTTCGGAGGTGCCTTCGTAGATCTGCGTCACGCGCACATCGCGGTAGATGCGCTCAACCGGGAAGTCGCTGACATAGCCGTAGCCGCCGTGGATCTGGATCGCGGCGGAACAGACGCGCTCGGCCATCTCGCTGGCGAACAGCTTGGCCATCGCCGCTTCCTTCAGGCAGGGCTGGCCGGCGTCCTTCAGGCTGGCGGCATGCCAGATCAGCTGGCGCGCGGCCTCGATCTGGGTCGCCATATCGGCCAGCTTGTGGCTCATCGCCTGATGTTCGAACAGCGGCACACCAAAGGCGATGCGCTCCTTGCTGTACTTCAGCGCCGCCTCGAAGGCCGCGCGCGCCATGCCCACGCTCTGGCTGGCGATGCCGATGCGGCCGCCTTCCAGGCCGGAGAGTGCAATCTTCAGGCCCTGGCCTTCTTCGCCGAGGCGGTAGCGCGCCGGGATGCGGCAGTTCTCGAACAGGATCTGCGCCGTGTCGCTGGCATGCTGGCCCATCTTGTCTTCGATGCGGGCGACCGTGTAGCCCGGCGTCCTGGTCGGCACCAGGAAGGCGCTGATGCCCTTCTTGCCGGCGGCCTTGTCGGTCACGGCCATCACGATGGCCACATCGCCGTTCTTGCCGCTGGTGATGAACTGCTTGACGCCGTTGAGCACGTACTCATCGCCGTCGCGCACGGCGTTGGTCTTCAGGCCACCGGCTTCCGAACCGACATGCGGCTCGGTCAGGCAGAAGGCGCCGAGCATGTCGCCACGCGCCAGCGGCTTCAGGAATTCCTGCTTCTGCTCCTCGTTGCCAAAGGCCATCAGGATGGAGCAGACCGGGCAGTTGTTGACGCTGACCACGGTGGACGTGGCGCCGTCGCCGGCACCGATCTCTTCCAGGATGATGGCCAGGGCCAGGTAGTCCAGTCCGGCGCCGTCGTACTCGGTGGGCACGGCCACGCCGTAGCAGCCCAGCTCGGCCAGGCCCTTCAACTCAGCGGCGGGGAAGTGGTGGTTCTTGTCCCATTCCGCGGCCTTGGGCGCGATCTGGTCCTGCACAAAGGCGCGGACGGCGTCCTGCACCGCGCGGTGGTCGTCACTGAGCAGCATGTCGGGTTACAGCAAGTTTCGGATGGGCTGGATTGTGCCAGCCGGGCAGGGCCTGGCATCAGCGCTTCACGGCGCCGAAGGGATCGCCCTCGCGCCAGCGCGGCATCGCGTCGGCGTCGGCAATCGCGCGGCCCAGGTTCAGCGTGTACTGGGCCTGCTCGCGCATGCCGGCGAGGTCCCAACTCGGGTCGTAGCGGTCGCTGGGCTGGTGGTAGCGCTGGCCATAGGCCTTGCGGCGCTCGGCGCGCTCGGGGCTGGCATCCAGATAGCGGCTGCCGCTGCCGACCGAGAAGGCCGGCACGCCGGCGCGGGCAAAGCTGAAGTGGTCGCTGCGGAAGAAATAACCGCCCACATCCACGCGCGGCGGTGCGATCTGCAGGCCCATCTGCGTCGCCACCTGGGCCGCGGTTTCGCCCAACGTCGAGCGATCGCTGCCCGAGGCGCCGATGTCCGCGGTGCGGCCGACGAAGTTCAGCGTATCCAGGTTCAGCGCCGCCGCCGTCTTGGCCAGCGGCCACAGCGGTTCGCGCGCATACCAGGCGCTGCCCAACAGGCCATGCTCCTCGGCCGCCGCCCACAGAAAAAGCTGGCTGCGCCGCGCCGGCTGGCGCACCGCCGCCTGCGCCATCGCCAGCAGCGCGGCGCTGCCCGAGGCGTTGTCCACCGCGCCGTTGAAGATTCTGGTCTCGCCGTTCTCGCCCTGCGCCACGCCCAGGTGGTCCCAGTGCGCCGAATAGATCACCAGCTCGTCGCGCAGCTGCGGGTCGCTGCCCGGCACCAGGCCGGCCACATTGAAGGGCTGCAGGCGGCGCAGCGCCGTGTGCAGCTCGCCCTGCACCTTCAAGCCCAGCGGCATGGGGCGGAACTCGCGCGTGCCGGCCTGCGCACGCAGCGCGTCCAGATCCTGCCCAGCCGCGGCCAACAGGCGGCGTGCCGCGGCCTCGCTGAGCCAGCCCTGCATCGCCAGGCCCGGCGCCTTCGAGTCCAGCTGGAACTGCTCGCCCAGCGCGCCCTGGCTGACCACCGCCCAGCCGCTCAGCGTCGAGGTCTCGGTATGGACGATCAGCACGCCGCGCGCGCCATGGCGCAGCGCTTCTTCCTGCTTGTAGCCCCGACGGCCGTAGATGGTCATGGCCGCGCCGCCAAAGCGCTGCGGCTCGGCCTCGGTCGGCGGCGGGTCATTGGCCAAGACGACAAGGATCTTGCCGCGCACATCCTGGCCCTTGAAGTCGTCCCAGCGCTCCTCGGCCGCCGTGATGCCATAGCCGGCGAACACCAGCTCGGCATCGATGCGGTTCAGCGCCTCGCCATTGCCGGCGCTGTAGACCCAGTCGCTGCCAAAGCTCAAGGGCGCGCCCAGCTTGGCACCAGCAGCCACGCTCAGCTGCCCGGGCTGCAGCAGCGTCCGCGTGCCCAGCAGCGGCACCGCCTGCCGGTAGCCGCTGCGGCCTGGCAGCGGCTGCAGGCCGATCACCTGTGCCTGCGTCTCCAGATAGGCCACGGTCAGATCACCGCCGCGCTGTCCGGTACCTCGGCCCTCGAACAGGTCTGAGGCCAGCAGCGCCAGATGGGCACGCAGCGGCGCTTCGGCAACCTGTGGCAGCGATGTGTCTCCGGCCCGGGCGGCAAACATCAAGGTCAGCAGTGCGAGGGTCAGGGCTTGCTTGCAGGCGGATTTCCAGTGCGGTCCAGAGGTCTTCACAGGCTGGCTTTCGGTGGATCTGGGGTGGCGCCGATTATTGGCGGCTGCAGCAAGCCGAGCATCAAGCCCGGCTCAGGGCTATCCCGGAGAACAGCCCATCTGTCTCTCACGCCGGTGCGACGCTCGCCCCGCTCAGCAAACCCTGCAAGCTGGCCGGCTGAGTGCCTGCTGCTGTCCAAGCAGCTCCACCGACTATGGCCGACTCGTCGGCAATTCGCGGCAATAACGTTCCGCGCTCTTGTCCGGGTAGCGCCAGGCCAGTATTTCACCAGTTGGCGCAAGATCAAACTGCCAGCGGCAGTGACCGGCCGCCGTCAGCGCATAGTCGCGCGTCTCCACGCCTTCGCGCCGTGTGCTGCTGAGCAGGTGGTCAAGTGACGGCCACGGCAGGGCCTCGGTTTGACGGCCAATGGCTGCATCAAGGGCTGGGTCCAGAGAGTAAAACGACACACAGCCCATCACCGTCAAGCAGACGATCGAAGCTGCACAGCGCATCTGCAGAGCTATTGCGCGCAGCCTGCGGGCGCTCCGGTCAGTCACCACGCCAGCGCCTCGCCGTCGTAATTGAAGAATCGTCCGTTGTCGCCGGGCTGCAGCCGCGCCAGCAGCGCGCGCATGCCGGCCACGCTGGTGGTGGCATCGATGTCTGCGCCCTCGCCGCCCATCTCGGTGCGCACCCAGCCCGGGTGCAGGCTCACACAGACGGCGCGCCCCTGCAGCGCCAGCGACACATCCTTCATCACCGAATTCAATGCCGCCTTGGAGGCGCGATACAACCAGCCACTGTTGTCCTCGCGCAGCCCGATAGAGCCCATCCGCGAGGACAGCATCCCCAGCCTCGCCTGGGGTGCCAGCGCCTCCTGCAACTGCGGCAGCAGCCGCATCGCGGCCAGCACATTGGTGTGCATCACTTCGTCGAACTGCGCTGCCGTCGGCGTCTGCAGGCCCTGGCTGCGCGAGCCGAAGACGCCGGCATTGAGCACCACCACATCAAACGCCTCGCCATCGATCTGCCAGGCCAGGCCCGAGCAGCTGGCCACATGGCTGACGTCCAGCTTCAGCGGCTTGGCCCCCAGCGCCTGCACGGCCGCCAGGCCCTCGTCGCTGCGCGCCGTGCCAACAACGCGCGCCCCGGCTTCACGGTACTGGCGTACGAACTCCAAACCCAGGCCGCGCGAGGCACCGATGATCAATACGCTGGACATGCACAACTCTCTCAAAAACTCAGGCGCTCATGCTCGCACACAAACAAAGGCCGGCTCGTGCAGCTTCAGATCGCCGTCCTTCAAGGGCTGCCCCAGGCGATAGCCCACGCAATCCACCGCAGCGCTGGAAAACGAGGGCTGGCCTCTCTGTTCCCAGCCATGCGAATCAAAGCTCACTTCATGCAGGTTGCCCGACTCACCGCGCAAGAGCAGCCAAACCCTTGAGTCTTCGCCCTGCGCCTCGGACAAGACCCAGAACGCTGCCCCGGCATGCCGGGCCGCCTCCACACAGCTTGTGGCAGCAGACAGCTCTGGCGCTTTCGAAGCGAGCCGCAGCACGCCGCAGGAACTGGCCGCTTCGGGGTCCTTGGCCAGGTGCTCGCCAACGGCCGCCATCAAGGCTGCCTGCCATGCGGCTTCAGTTGGGCGCAGCGATGGTGGGCGCGAATCCACCGTCAGCAATGCCAGCACCAGGCCCAGCGCGCAGAGGCTGAGGGAGGTGGTGAGCAGCGGTGGGGTGGTGAACATGGCTTCGGCCTCAGGCGAGTTGGCACCAAGGGTGCTGGCCTAGCGGTGGGCTGCCGTCGACCCAAAGTTGCCTTCGCCTGCGGCAACCTCGCTGCTCCGCAGCGGCCGTTCAAGGCCGAGGCAACCGGACCGCGAAGACGAGTGGCTCTGACTGCAGCATGTCCATCCACCTGCCACGTTATGTTTACGCATAGCCTGGCGTCAAAAATGGAGCGAGCCGTGAGTCAATGAAGTGATTCGGACGCCACCCCCCCAGAAGCTTGTCGACTATAAAGTTGTCCGCGATGGCAGCGGCTGTGCCAACCAGTGGGTTGTGCGACTCAAGTACCGTGGTGAACAGGTAGCGTGCAGTCTTTGCCGGAACTGACTGTATCCAACCTTCCTTGGAGACTGCTGCCAGATAGTTACGCAGCAATCCCTCATCGACGGTCGCCGCCTTGAGCCAATCTTTGAATCGAGTTGCCTTGTCAAGAAGGACCAAGAAGTCCTTGAAGGAACGCTGACCGGAGTCAATGCATTCCCTCAGCGACGGATAGTCAGGAAGAGTGACGTTATGGAATGCATCAAGCTCTGAAACGTTGAGGTGTCGACGCCTCAAGATCTCCGAATACCTAACTTGCACGATTGACGAAGTTGCATCCGACGACACGAAGTCCCCGCCGTAAAAGGCGGCAAGTGATATGTCGGCACGTGCATCGAGGATGTGACTAAGAAGATGCGCCTCAGTGATCGGCTCGTGCGGTGGCATCAGGGATGCTCGACGCCGGTTTATCTGCTCAAAGTCGATGTTGTTGAATACATAGAGTCCAAGATCAGTGTCAACGACGTCGAAGCGAAGTGCGTCCCCCAGGCTTGTGGCTCCTGGCGTGCGGGAAAGTGCTGCATTCACTGCAGCCCGTACGAAGTCGGGCTCCCTTAGGTCGGCACGGGCAGCATGTGTGATGCCACCCTTCAGGTAGAAGTCTCCCGAGTACTTTCGAGGTGGTGCATAGCGCAGAAACGGCTTGGCAAACCGCCTCGCGTCGGACGCACTTATTCCTTGTGATCGAAACATGTAGGCAACGCGATCGTCCCGTGACGAGAACGTACCTTCACCTTCATGGCCTGCGAGGGTGAATGCGACGTAGGAATGGACACTTAGTGGTCCAACCGATTGTGAGTGCGTGCCAAGGGTCTCCTCGCAGTAGACGGCCGTGCAGTCTGGTCGCTGAAGCACTGACAGCAGGGTCCCGGGCCCAAGTTGGCGAACCAACTGGCCGAAACTGCCCATGTCAATGACAAGGTGAACGTTCTGATAGAAGAGCAATGCTTCAGCAAGCTGCCCGGCAGTGATTGCCTCTCCACCTTCGGATCTTCGAAGGACAATCTTTTCAAACAACTGTTGTACTCCCCTGAAAAAGCCGATACGGCTCAACGCCGCGGGCGTCTATGTATTTGTGCGCCGGCGCAAGCTGTCGCAAAACTCCTAAAACCGCGCACTACCTAGCATCGAGAGGCGAATACTGAACAGACGCAGCCGCGTCCGCCGCCTCAGTTCACCAACCCAAACGTCACAAACCCACCGCCCGCCTCCGCCAGCGCCTTCAGCCCCACCGTGCTGGCGCTGATGCCATTGAACTTGAGCTGCCGCTCGATCTCCCTGGCGTGCTTGGCCAGCGCCAGCGCGGCGGCCATACGCTCGGCAGCGTGCGGGGCGAGGTCGCCGTAATTCAGCTCCAGGTTCGCGCCGGCGCTCATCAGCGAGTTCAGAAAGCCGGCTTGCAGTGAGTTGTTGTGCATCTGAGGTCTCCTTGGCGTGGGCTCAGCATAGTCCTGACCGGCCGATGAAGCGCCTGCGGTTTACCTGGAGACGGCAGTCCGTTGAGCGAGGCTTGAGGGGAAAGGCTGGCTGCCGCGCCCGCGCTGCCCCGGCGCGGCGTCAGCGCGCCACCGGCTCGCCGCCACCGTGGCCCGCCCTTCTCTTCAGGTACGCGGCGATCTTCACAAAACTCTCCACCCAATAGCGCTCCGGATGCGCAGCCAAGTGCTCCAGCAGCGCCTGGTGCGCGGCCTTGGACAGGCTGAGGTAATCGCCGCCAATGCCGTGAAAGGTGATGCTGGCCAGCGTGCCTTTGGCGGCGGCATCCTCGACGAAGGCGATCAGGTCAGCGGCGCTGGCGTCGACCGGGCCGGCCGTCTAGAGGTCCAAGGGGTCAAGCGTTGCCAGCGAATGCGCCACACCGCCAACGCGCGACTTGATGCCGACGAAATCGCCGCGGATGGCCGGCAGATAGGGCTGGCCGGCGGCCAAGGGGTCGGTGCAGGGCGCGGTGAAGGTGCGCTCGGTCTGGCCATCGATCGCCTGCAGAAAGGCATTGGCCAGCAGGATCTCTTCACGCAACTGGGTCACGCTGGTGCGATCCAGATCGCGGTGCGGCGCCACCCAATCGCGGCCCGGGGCCGAGCGCGAACAGGGGTGGAACAGCGTGTGATTGCCCAGCTCATGGCCGGCGGCAGCGGCGCGGCGCCATTCGGCCAGGCGTTGGCTGACCGTCGGGTTGGACAAGGTCAGATAGAAGGTCGCCCTCAACCCCAAGGCGTTCAGCGCAGGCAGGGCGTTATCCAGCTGGGACGGCAGCGCGTCGTCATACGACAGGCTCACCGCGGCGCGCGCGCCGCCTGGCCATTGAAAGGGCTCGGTCTTCACCTGCGCCAGTGCCTGCGACGTGATCAGGCTCACAGCCAAGACGCTGAGGCCCAGCAGATGCAGCCGATGCAGCCAGCGCATCGGCCAGGCGTCACCGCGTGCGGCGGCCCTCACTGTCTTCATCGCGTCCTCCCCTGTCGTGTGGCCTGCGGATGATAAGCAGCTCGCCACACCGCCAACGCCGGCCGCATCGCGCACAGCCACCCCCATCCGGGCGATGCCTGACACGGTTTTGCCGCCGCCGACGAGGCATACTCCTGGCCGCAGCCATGGACCCATTCACGACTTTCACGGCCTCTGCCGCCGCCGAAGGCCGCGCCCCGGAAGCACAGGGCGCCGCCTGGCTCTGCCTGCTCGGCAATTTCGAACTCCGCGATGCGGCGGGCCAGCCGCTGCTGCTGCCCTATGAAAAAGTGCGTGTGCTGCTGGCGCTCTTGGCGCTCAATGCCGGGCCCTGGGAACGCGAAGCGCTGGCCGCCCTGCTCTGGCCCGACACCGATCTCACTCAGGCCCGCGCCAATCTGCGCCGCGCCCTGTTCGATCTGCAAAAGGCACTGCTGAAGCTGCTGCCGGCCGAGGAGCTGGCGGCCTTGCTGGTGACCGACAAGCGCCAGATCGAGCTGCGCGACCGGCCGGCACTGCAGGTCGACACCCGTCATTTCGCGCTGGCCCAGCTGGATGCCGCGTCGGACTCGGTGGCCGGGCGGCTCGAAGCGCTGCGCCGCGCCCGCACGCTGTACCGCGGCCCCTTGCTGGCCCAGCTGCGACTGGAGAGCTCGCCCGCCATGGCCGGCTGGCTGCTGCCGCGTCGCGAAGCCCTGCAACGCCAGGCCCAGCGCTGCCTGGAGCAACTCGCCAGCCTGCTTGAACAACAAGGCCATGCGCTTGACCAGGCCGAGGCGGTGGAGGTCAGCCGCGACGCACTTCAGCTCGACCCCTGGGACGAACCGGCGCTGCGCCGCTGCATGCGCCTCCTGGCCCAGCAGCGCCGCGATGAGGCCTTGCGCCTGTACCAGGACTTTGCCCAGCGCCTGAGCGATGAGCTGGGTCTGGCGCCGCAAGACGAAACGCAGGCGCTGGCGGCCCAGCTGCGCGAAGCCGGCAGCAAGCCCCCGGTGGCGGCCGGTTTGCAACGCCGCCGTGTGGTCGCGCTGGTTTGTGAGTGGCTGGCCGACGAAGGCGAGCAGGACCCCGAGGCCCTGGCGCAAAACCTCGCCGATGCACTGCAGGCGGCACGCAACGAACTGGAGCTGGCGGGTGCCTGGGTGCAGCGCGCCGAGGGCGCTGAACTGCTGGCTTATTTCGGCCACCCGGAGGCGCAGGAGCATGCCTCGCGGCTGGCCCTGGATGCCGCCCAGGCCTTGATGGCGGCGGCCGGGGAGCAGACGCTTTCGGCCCGGGCCGGCCTGCACATCGGCTGGGTGCACGCGCGCAGCGAGGCCAGCAGCCCGGACACCTTGGGCGAGCTCAGCCGCGAGGCGCGGCGCCTGAGCTGGGCGGCCGAGCCCGGCACGGTGCACGTCAGCCCGGCCCTGCACCGCCTGGCACGCCAGCACCACGAGTTCGACGGCAGCGCAGCAGATGCCGGCTACCGCCTGCGTGGCGCACTGCCTCTGCGCCAGCAGGCCAGGCGCCAGGGCCTGCAGCCCATGTTCGGCCGCGAGGCGGAGCTGGCCATCCTGCTGCAGTGCTGGCAGGAAGCCCGCACGGGCAGCATGGCGGTCTGGCTGCAGGGCGAGCCCGGCATGGGCAAGACCCGGCTGCTGCAGGCGCTGCGCGCGCAGATCAGCACGCAGGAGCACAGCGCCCACCAGACCCTGCTGCAATGCCTGCCTGAAGCCCGCCACAGCCCGCTGCAGCCGATACTCGCCGGCCTGCATCGGATGCTGAAACGCCTGGGCGACTGCCCGCCGGCCCTGGCCCTGCGCGCGCTGGCCGCGCAGGCCGGCCTGGCGCCCGAGGGGCTGGACCCGCTGCTGCCGCTGCTCTGGCCCGAGCAGGGCGAGGCCGGCATCGCCGCGCCGCACCGGCGCGACACCCAGGCGCTGCTGATGACGCTGTTCGAGCGTTGGACGGGCGGCCAACGGCAGCTGCTGATCTTTGAAGATCTGCACTGGGCCGACCCCAGCACGCTGGAACTGCTGGAACGCCTGCTGCAGCGCGACAACGCCGCAGCCACACCGGCGCTGCTGCTGCTGAGTTCGCGCGAGCCGCCCCCGCTGGCACTGGTGACACGCCTGCGCACGTTGGAGCTGCCGCCGCTACCTGACGACGCCATGCTGAACCTGCTGGCGCAGCTGCAACTGCCGGCGCAACTGAGCCTGACACAGCTGCAGCAGCAGGTGCTGGCGCGCGCGCAGGGCGTTCCCTTGTTTGCCCAGGCCCTGGCTCGTTCGCTGATCGAGGCCCAGGGCGAGCGCGTGCCGGCCACGCTGTGGGATCTGCTGGCCGCCAAGCTGGACCGCCTGCCACCCCCGCTGCGCCGCCTCGCCCAGTGCGCCGCGGTGCTGGGCAGCGACTGGGACGCCCCGCTGCTGGCGGCCATGCTGCCCGAGCAGAACGAGCGCCTGAAGATCGGCCTGCACCGGCTGCAGACCGAAGGCCTGCTGGAGTCCAGGGGCGAAGCGCACTGGCAGTTCCGCCATGCCCTGCTGCGCGATGCGGCCTACGAATCGCTCGGCCCCAGCGACCGGCGCAGCCTGCACCGCTTGGCCGCCAATGCCTTGATGGGCCCGTTCTCGGTGCGCGCTGCCGACGATCCGGCCGCCCTGGCTCGCCACCTGAGCGCCTGCGGCGATCCGGTCGCTGCGCATTACTGGCTGCAAGCCGGCCGCCGCGCCGCCGCACAGTCAGCCCATCAAGAGGCCAGCCACGCCGGCCGCGAGGGCGTGGCCATGCTGGCGCAGGCGCCCATCGAGCTGCGCCGCCGGCTGGAGGCGCCGCTGCTGCTCTTGAGCGGCGCCAGCGTGCTGGCGCTGGAGGGCTATGGCTCGCGCGCTGCCCATGCGCTGTTTGCCCAGGCCCGCGAGGCCTGCGCTGCCGGCGACGATGCCGGCCTGCAGTTCCAGGCCCTGTGGGGCCTGTGGCTGGGCAGCCGCAGCGGGCCCGAGGAACCGCCGGCGCTGGCCCTGGCCGCCGAACTGCAGGCGCTGGCCGAGCGCAGCCATGACGGTGCCGCGCTGGTGCAGGCCCGCTATGCGCTGGGCAACAACCTGGTCTTCGCCGGCCAGCTGCAGGCCGCACTCGTCGAGCTGCAGCGCGCCACCGAGGCCGCCGAACGCGTGCCGGCCGCGCAGCTCCTGGCCCGCTTTGGCGAGCATGGCGGCATTGCCTCGCGGGCAATGAGCAGCTGGCCGCTGGCTTGGCTGGGTCGCCGTGAAGACGCCCAGGCCGCCATCCAGGGCGCGCTGGCCGAGGCCCGCCAGCTCGGCCATGCCCAAACCCTCTGCTTCGTGCTGTGCATGGCCGCCGTGCTGCAGCGCCACTGGCGCGATCCGCAGGCCGCCCTGCCGCTGTGCCATGAAATGCTGGCCCTGGCCGAGCGCCATGGGCTGCAGCTCTGGCTGGCCGTCGGCGCCCTGGTGATGGGCTGGGCCCAGGCCTGGCAGGGCGATGCGGCCGGCATCGCCTCGATACAGATGGCCGTCGACGCCTCGGCGCTGGCCATGCCCAGCACCGAGTCCACTTTCCTTTCCTTCCTCAGCGAGGCGCTGCTGCGCCTGCAGCGGCCCGCCGAGGCCCTGGCCCGCATCGACGAAGCCTTGCAGAAGGCGCCCGAGCGGCAGGAACACTATCTGCTGGCCGAGCTGTGGCGGATGCGCGCCGAGGCCTTGCTGGCCCTGCACCCCCAGTGCGGCGACGCTGCCGCGGCAGACGCGGCCTTGGCCCAGGCCCGCGAGCACGCCCACGCAATGGGTGCGGCCCTCTGGCAGGCGCGCTGCGACGCGATGGCCATGCCGGCCTGAGCGCCGCTGCCACCCAGATGCGGGGGATGCAAGCCCCCGCTTCAACGCTGATTCAACGTTCATTCAACGCTGAGCCCTGAGCATCACGGCCAAGGCGGCCCCAAGGCAACTCGGACCTGGGGCGCCACTGGCATCGTCAGGGAGACAGCAAGCATGAATCCATCACAGCCGCGCCTGGCGCGACGGCCGGCAGGCCACGCCGCCCGATCCGGCATCGGCAGCGGCAGGCCCCGCTTGCGGACGGCTCAGCGCAGCGCCCTGGCCCTGCTCCTGGCCGGCGCGTGCCTGCACGCCCAGGCCGCCAACGAGGGCGAGACAGCACCGCTGCGCCTGTCCGGTTTTGCCACGCTGGGCCTGACCCACAATGACAACGCCGACGCTGGCGCGATCAGCTCCTTCTCGCAGCTGCGGCCGGTGCGCCAGGGCTGGTCGGCCAATCTGGACTCGGTGCTGGGCCTGCAACTGGAGTGGCAGCCGCTGGCCAGCAGCTCGGTGCTGCTGCAGGCAGTCTCGCGGGCCGGCGAGGATGGCCGGCCGCAGCTGCGCGCGGCCTATCTGCGCCAGCAGCTGGGCCAAGGCCTGGCGCTGCGCCTGGGCCGCTTGCGCAGCCCGCTGTACTTCGATTCCGACATTGCCGAGATCGGCTATGCCAATCTGGCCGTGCGCCCGGCGCTGCCGCTGTACAGCGTGGTCAACAGCGTGGCCAGCCTCGACGGTGGCGACCTGCAATGGCGGCACAACATCGGCGACGCCAGCCTGCTGCTGCAGGCCTTTGCCGGCGGCTATGCCTACCAGCACCGCTTCAACAATCTGCAGCCGGTGCAAAGCGCCGATGCGCGGCTCAGCGGCATGCGCGGCTTCAGCGTGGCCTGGAACCGGCCCGAGCTGAGCCTGCGCTTTGCCCGCACCGAGATCGACCGCTACACCATGCGTTCGGCCCATGTCGAGCAGTTGAACGGCGGTCTCGCCCAGCTCGGCGGCGCGCTGCAACAACTGGCCGCCAATCCGCAGCTGCCGCCGCAGCTTCAGGCCGCGCTGCAGGCCCAGGCCACGGCCCTGCCCGGCCTGGCCAATCCCTTTGACAATCGGCCCATCTACACCAGCCTGGGGCTGGACGCCAATCTGGAACGTTGGCGGCTGATGGGCGAGCTGACGCATATGAACTCGCGCGCCGCGCTGGTCGGCCGTTACCGCGGCGCCAGCGTGACGCTGGCGCGCAGCTTCGACGACTTCACGCCCTATCTGAGCTATGCGCGGCTGCAGCGCTACGGCGAGCAGCTCGACCTCGCCGCGCTCTCGCCCAGCGGCCTCGATCCGCGCCTGGACGGTGGCATCGCCCAGCTGCGCGGCGGCTTCGAGCAGGCGCAGCGCTTTGCCGATCTGTCGACCCGCTCGATCAGCGTCGGCCTGCGCTGGGACTGGCGCGAAAACATGGCGCTGAAGGCGCAGTTCGACCGCATCAACACGCCGTCGGCCACCACGCCGGGCAGCCTGGCCGTGGGCCAACTGCCTTTCAACAACAAAGTGCAGCTGTTCAGCCTGACGCTGGACCTCGTTTTCTGAGGGCCGGCGCGATGAAAACCACCATGATGTCACTGGCCTTGATCGCTGCGCTGGCCGCCACGCCGGCGTCCGCCGACAACACGCTGATCGTGATTGCCCACAAGGACGTGGCCGTCGAGCGCCTCAGCGCCGAGACGGTGACGCAGATCTTTCTGCGCCAGCAGCAGAACTGGCCCGACGGCCAGCCCATTCAGCCGATCGACCAGAAGGAAAGCACGCCGCTGCGGCGCCAGTTCTATCTGCAGCTGACCGGCCGCAGCCCCGGCCAGCTGCGCTCCTACTGGGCGCGCCAGAGTTTCACCGGCATGGGCCTGCCGCCCCGCCAGGCCGACAGCGACGAGGAAGTCAGCCGCCTGGTGCAGGCCACGCCCGGCGCCATCGGCTATGTCAGCCGGCGGCCCACGCAAGCCGGCATCAAGGTGCTGCTCAATGCGAGCGCGGAATGAAGGCCAGTCCTGCTTGGCCCCGTCTCACTCACTCCTCGGCTTGGGCCTCAGGGCCACGGCAACTTTCTCGATGAAAGCTGACGCGATGCAGATTCGCAAATCCCGATTCGACACACGGCCTGCCAGCGCCGCACAACGCCCGCCACAACGCCCTCATTTGCGCCCATTGGCGCTGGCCCTCATGCTGGCCCTGCCCCTGACGCCAGTGACCGGCGCCACGGTCTACACCCTGACGCCAGATCAGCCGCTGTCGATCCAGACACCGAGCAACACCGATCTCGGTGCCAGCCTGGGTGATGTGGTCTACACCGGCCTGGGCCGCCTGGTGAAGTCGGGTGCCGGCGCGGCCGTCTGGGGTGCGCGCAGCGCCACGTTTGCCTTGCAAGCCGGCAGCTGGATCGATGTGCTGGAGGGGCGCTTCATCGGTGGCAGCGGCGTCAACGAAGACTGGACGCGCAACCAGTCCGGCCTGAACGTGGCCGCCGGTGCGATCTTTGAGGGGCAGGAGGCCAATGTCCGGGTGGACGCGTTGAGCGGCAGCGGGCTGATCCGCAGCGGCTACTCCGACGGCCAATCGCGCTATGGCTACGAGACCTTCACCTTTGGCGTGGCCAACGGCAGCGGCAGCTTCGCCGGCGTGCTGGCCGATGGCAATTCGCCCGCCCACTTCACCAAGGCCGGCAGCGGTACCCAGGTGCTCACGGGCAGCAATACCTACACCGGCGGCACAAGGGTGGCGGGCGGCATCTTGGCCATTGGCGACGGCGGCACGCGTGGCGCCATCCTCGGCCCGGTGCAGGTGGATGCCGGCGCGACACTGGCCTTCAACCGGGCGGACGACATCGTCTTCAACGGCACGGTGAATGGCGAGGGGCGCCTGCTGAAAACGGGCAGCGGCACCTTGGTTCTGACCCAGGCGCTGAACTTGCGCGAGGGCCTCGAGATCCAGAAGGGCGCCCGCGGTGTCAGTCTGGCCGCCGGCAGCAGCTTCCAGGGCCCGCTGCGCAACGACAGCTGGCTGCAAATCGAAGCCGGCGCCCAGATCGCGCTGCGCGACGGCATCAGTGGCAGCGGCACGCTCATCCATCAAGGCAGCCTGCTGACGCTCAGCGGCGAGATGAGCAGCAGCCTGGAGCTGGTCGGCCAAGAGAGCGGGCAGCTCTCGCGCCTGATCGTGGGTGAGGCCGGCCGCGCCACCACGCTCAGGAGCGGATCGATCACCGTAGGTGGCTGGGACAACCCCATCGTCGTCGACATCGCGGGCCCGCAAACCCAGGTCCTGCTGGCGCAAGACCCGTACGCCAGCACGCCTCAACTGATCGGCATTCTTGGCATTTCCGGTGCGTCCGCCCTCACCGTGCGCGACGGCGCGCAGCTCAAGCGCAGCCACGTCGATGTGTCCTACGGTGGGACCCTGCGCGTCCTTGGCCCGGCCAGCCAGGTGGAAGTGTTCGGGCAGAACCAGGGGCTGATCGCCCTCACCTATGGCGCCACGCTGCAGGTGGGTCAAGGCGCGCAACTCCAGGCAAGCCAGCTGCTGCTCGACGCCCGCATGGGGCCGTTGACCTTCAGCGTTGACGGGGCGGGCAGCCGTGTCGAGGTCGCCGAGCTGTTCAGCTTGGGCCCGAACCGCATCTCCGTGCTCGCCGGTGGCACGCTGGAAACCGGCAAGCGCAGCTCAGCGGGCACGCCGGGCACGCAGGTGCAAGGCCTTGTCACGATCAGCGGCCCCGGCTCGCGCTGGCTGCTGGCGGACAAGGTGAGGGCCCAGCAGCTGCAGCTGACGCTCACCGACGGCGGTCTGCTGCGCGCCGAAAGCTTTCAGACCGGCCCAGCGACACAGCTGCTGCTCGACGGCGGCACCCTGGAGCTGAGCGCGGCCCCCCAAGGCAGCTTCATGGCCGGGCTGGATTGGCGCCGTGGCACGCTGTCCCTGAATGGCGACGCGTGCCTCGACCAAGGCCTCTTGGCCGCCAGCCTGAACCTCGATGCCGGCCGGCAGCTGCAGGTCAATGGCCAGCTGAGCATCAACAACGGGCAAAGCCTGCAGATCGGCGCCGCGGGCAGCCTGTCCGCGCAGGCTTTGCGTTTGGACGGCGGCACGCTGGACCTGCATCGCAACGCCGACTTCAAGACCGCCCTCGATTGGCAACAAGGCCGGCTGGTGCTGAGCGGCGACTGGCAACCGGGCCAGGGGCTGCTTGCCAGCCTGCCTGCGCTGGATGCCCAGCACCGCCTGGGCATTGCTGGCACCTTGAGCCAGAGTGCGGGCGCGGCGCCACTGCTGATCGGGTCGACCGGGGTGATCGATGTCTCCGGTGGACTGCGCCTGGACGGCCCGGTGCGCATTGAAGACGGCGGGCAGCTGCTGCTGAACGAAGGCAGCCAATCGCAGCTGCGTGGCAGCCTGCAAAGCCTGGGCGATCTGCGCCTGAGCGGCGCCGTGCTTGAGCTCAGCGGTGCGGCACGGGTGCGCGCGCTGGACCTCCAAAGCACGGCCGCAGGCCCGGCGCAGTTGCTGCTCGGTCAGCTCGACGGCAGCAGCGTGATCAGCGTCGACACCCTCAACTTGGGCAACAACAGCGAACTGCTTGCCCGGGGCCGCGGTACCGAGGTCTCGCTGGGCCAAGTCCTGAGCAGCCCCTCGCTGTACAACAGCCGCATCACCGTGCGCGATGGCGCCACGCTGCGGGTCGACAGTGAATTTGCCATGCAAGGCTCAGACGCGCAGGCCGGCCGCAACCAGTTGCTGGTCAGCGGCATGGGCAGCAGCTTCGACAGCAATTTCCAGTTCTATGACCGCAGCCTGGTCCAGGTTGAAGCGGGCGGCGCGTTCAAAGCCATCGGCACTTTCCTCAACCAGGATGCCATCTTGCGCGCCCGCGGTGCGGGCACCTCGGTCACCAGCAGCCTGGTCATGCTGAACGCCAACGGCCGGGTCGAGGTGCTCGATGGCGCCCAGGTCAAGATCGGAAGTCTCGATCCCAGCCGCAACAGCTCCTTGCTGCTGGATGGCGGTGAGCTCACCTTGGCCTCACCCCGGGGCAGCTTCATGGCCGGCCTGGACTGGCGCCAAGGCCGCCTGAATCTGGGCGGCGAGGCCACCTTGAACCAGGCGCTGCTGGCGCCGACGCTGACGCTGGACAGCGCGCACCAGCTGGTGGCGTTCGGACAGCTCGGCGTGCTCGAGGGGCAACACCTGACCGTGGCCAGCGCCGACGCCCTGAAGGCGAAAACCCTGCTGCTCCAGGGGGGCAGCCTCTCGCTCAGCGCCCAGCTCAAACCGAGCGACGACTTCAGGTGGGAGCGCGGGGCACTGAACCTGGCTGGCGATGCGCAGCAGAGCCAAGGCCTGCTGAGCCAGGTATCAGCCTTGGGGGCTGGCATGACCTTGCAGGTGCAGGGCGACCTGACCCTGGACGGCCACTTGCCCTTGCAGCTGAACGGCGGGCGCCTGGAAGCCCAGGCGCTGCAACTCAGTGCCGGCGCTGCCGGCCTGGACTGGCGCAGCGGCAGCGTGCAGCTGCATGGCGACGCCGCGCTGGGCCAAGCCGGCCTGCCGGCGCACCTGCGGCTGGATGCGGCCAAGCAGCTGGCGGTGGACGGTCGTCTGCTGCTGGCACAGGGCAGCGATCTGCGGCTGGAGGACGGCACGCTGAGTTTTGCCGAGCTGGCCCTGCAAGGCGGGCGGCTCGAGATCGATGCCCAGCAAAACCTGGGCGGCCGCTTCAACTGGCAATCCGGCACCCTGGCGCTGCGCGGTGACGCCGGTTTAGAGCACCACGGGATCGGCGGCCGGACGACCCTGGCCGCCGGGCAACACCTGGCGCTCAGCGGCACGCTGCAGCTGGGCAAGAGTGTGCTGACGCTGAACGAGGGCGGCAGCCTGACGGCGCGTCGGATCGACACCGCGGCTGGCGGGCGCCTGTTGCTCGAAGGCGGCGTGCTGAGCGTTGATCGACTGGACGCCTCACTGGCGGCCCACCTGAACTGGAACCGGGGCACGCTCGCCATCACCGGCGCGGCCGGCGCCAGCCTGGGCCAGGACGGCTTGAAGAAGCTGACGGTGCTGAGCGAGGGCCAGCAGCTGGCCGTGACGCAACAGCTGAACCTGGGTCGCGGCACGCAGTTGCTGGTGGATGGTGGGCAGCTCGCCGCCCGCACGCTCGCCCTGCAAGGCGGCACGCTGGCCAGCAGCGACCTGCCCCTGAACCTGAGCGCCGTCCAGACGCTGGAAGGCCATGGCCTGGTCAACGCCCGCATCCAAGGCGGCGCACAGACCACGCTGCGGGCCAGCGGCGGCACCCTGACGCTGGGCGATGCCGATCAGATCGGCAGCTTCACCCATGCCGGCGCCTTGAGCATCGCCGGTGGCGCGACCGCCCTGCTGCTGTCCGCCGATGCTGCGCGTTTGGACGGGCGGGTCCAGCTCGAGGCGGGCGCCCGGCTGAGCAGCCTCAACGGCCTGGTCTTGGGCCAGACGGCCGAGCTGCATGCGAGCGGCGATGCCGTGGTCCAAGGCGATCTGCAGAACGAGGGCCACGTGCTCGCCGAGGCGGGCACGCTGAGCTTCCTGGGCGATGTCAGCGGCAGCGGCAGCTTTGCCGGCCAGCTGCTGTTCAAGGCCGGCTATCAACCGGGCCAGGGCCTGGCGTCAGTCGATTTCGGCGGCGGCCGCCTGAGCTTCGGTAAGGACTCCGTGCTGACGCTGGACCTGGACGGCAGCGGCCAGAGCAATGCCAGCGACCAGCTGCTGCACATCGGCCAGCTCGACTTCCACGGCACCCTGCGTTTGCAGTTCGGCGCGCAGTTCCAGCTGCACGCGGGGGATCGCTTCACGCTCTTGGATTTCCAGTCCTTCAGCGGCTCGCTGAGCCCGGAGCGCATCATCGTCAGCGGCCTGGATGCTGCGCAGCTCGATCTGAGCCAGCTGGCCACCAGCGGGCAGATCCAGGTCAGCGCCGTGCCCGAGGCGGCCACCAGCATCCAGCTGCTGCTGGGCTTGGGGCTGCTGGGTGGACTGGTCGGCGGCGCGCGGCGGCGCAAGCAGGCTGCGGCATGAGCGCCCCCCTCCCGCTGGCCCTTGGCGCGCCGGCCGGCCACACACGAGGCTGGCGATGAGCAGCATCTCGCCGCCCCTCCAGCAGGCCCCGCGCAGCCCGCTGCTGCTGCGCCTGCTCGGCCCGGCCAGCTGGCTGTCGGGCCGGCTGAGCTTTTCGCGCAAGTTCCTGCTGGTCGGCGGCGTGATGCTGCTGGCGCTGGCGCTGCTCAGCCTGCCGCTGTTGCGCCAGACGGCGGCGGCCGCGCAGCAGGCCGGCCAGGAACGGCGCGGTCTGCAAGCCTATGAGCAGCAAAGCAAACTGCTCGTCGAGCTGGTTCAGCTGCGCGGCGCCGCGTCGCTGCCGCCGGCCCAGGCCGAGTCGCTGCGCCAGCGCCTGCAGGCGCTGCAGCGTTGGGCGCATGAGGAGGCCCCGGCACCGTCGACGCTGCCCGATCTGGCGCTGCGCCTGCAGCAGCACTGGGCGCAGCTGCACAGCCTGCCGGCCGGCGAAGAGGCACAGCGCCGCTTTGCCGCGCACACCGCCGTCATCAACGGCCTGCTGGCGCTGCAGCGCGAGAGCGCCCGCGCGCACCGGCTCAATGTCGACCCGCAGCTCGACACCGCCTTCGACATGCTCAGCAACCGCCTGCCGCTGCTGATGGAGACGCTGGCCAAGCAGCAGGATGCGTTGAAGCTCTCCAGCGACGCGATGGCCTCCTATGCGCTGGGCGCCCAGGTGGTGCTGAGCGAATCGGCCCCGGCCCTGCGCGCCGGCATGACCCAGCTGCTCGCCCAGGCGGACGGCCAGACCGCCGCCGCGCTGCGCCAGCAGCTGGCAGCGCTCCTGCGCGGCATCGAGCTGCAGCAGGAGACGGTGGACAAAATCATCGACCGGCCCGAGGCGGTGGCCGAGCTGGGCCCGCTGGCCAGCCGCAACCAGCAGCTGGCGCGCGAGCTGATCGCCGCCAGCGCCACCGAGGCCGATGCGCAGCTGCAGACGCGGCTGGATGCCCTCCTGCGCAGCCAGTGGCAGGTGGCGGCGCTGCTGGTGATCGCGGTGGCGGCCATCGCCTATCTGTTCGCCGGCATCTACGTCTCGACGCTGCGCTCGCTGCGCCGGCTCTCGCAAGGCACCGAGGCCTTCTGCGCCGGCCAGCTGGGCACCCGCATCCGCATCGACACCGAGGACGAGCTGGTGCTGGTGGCGCGCAACTTCAACACCGTGGCAGCCGAGGTCTCGCGGCTGCTCGAGGTGATACGCGAGCAGAACGAATCGCGTCAGCGCGAGCTGGAACGCCTGGTGCAGCTGCGCACGCTGGAGCTGGCCGACAAGAACGAGCAGCTGCATCTGGCCGCCCGCCGCGTGCAGGAGGAGCTGGCCTCGGCGCGCGATATGCAGCAGGCCATCCTGCCCCAGCACTTTCCCAACACCGAGCGTTACAGCCTGCAGGCCTGCATGAACCCGGCCCGCGAGCTCGGCGGCGACTTCTACGACTGCTTCTCGCTGCCCGAGGGCCGGCTCGGCTTTCTGGTCGCCGATGTGGCCGGCAAGGGCGTCGGCGCGGCGTTTTTCATGGCGGTGTCGCGCACCGTGCTGCAGGACCTGGCGCTGGCCGATCTGTCGCCGGCCGAGGTCTTTGTGCGCGCCAATAACGTGCTGAGTGACCGCAACCCGATGGCGCTGTTCGTCACCGCCTGCTACTGCGTCTACGACCCGCGCGACGGCAGCCTGGTCTATGCCAGCGCCGGTCATCCGGCGCCGCTGGTGCGCGATGCCGACGGTCTGGTCGAAGCGCTGCATTGCCCCTGCGATATCGCGCTGGGCGTGATGCCGGGCATGGACTACAGCAACCAGCAGGCGCGGCTGGCGCCCGGCGACACCCTGCTGCTCTACACCGACGGCATCACCGAGGCCTTTGCCGCCGATGGCGAGGCCTATGGCGAGGCGCGGTTGCGCCACTGGCTGGCGGGCGCGGCCGGCGAATCGGCCGCCGCCAAGCTGGGCTCGCTGGTCGAGGACGTGGCTGACTTTGTCGGCGGCGCCGAGGCCTCCGACGATCTCACCGCCCTGGTGCTGTGCCGCAAACCACAAGGAGTGCTCAGCGTGAGCCCTGAACCGCCGATCGAACTGAAGAACAAACAGCTCTTGCTGGACTACCGCTTGGCCAGCCGGCTGGACGAGATCGCGCCGCTGGCGCTTGCCGTCGACGCGGCGCTGGCCGAGCGCAGCGACCTGGCCTTTGCCGTCAACGTCTGCCTGGAAGAGCTGATCACCAACATCATCCAGCACGGCCTGCTCGGCGCGCCGGATGGCCAGATCCATGTGCGGCTGTCGCGCTCGGAGGACTGGCTGGAAATCATCCTCAAGGACGACGCCCCGCCCTTCGATCCCTTCAGCGAGGCGCCCGCGCCCAGCCTGGACGCCGCGCTGGATGAACGCGCCATCGGCGGCCTGGGGGTACATATGGTCAAGACCATGATGGACGAGGTGCGCGCCTATTACGACGGCAGCGGCAACCTGATCGTGCTGCTGAAGACCCTGAAGCGCTGAGCCCAGCGCCTGTTGCAAGGAAAAAGATCATGAGTTTTGGACACAGCGCCACCACCGAGCAGGGCGTGCAGATTCTGGGCCTGTCGGGCCGCATCGACAGCGCCACCGCCGCTCAGTTCGAGGCCGCCGCGGCCGCGCTGTGCGGCGGCAGCGGCGATCGCGTCGTGCTCGATTTCGCGGCGCTGGACTACATCTCCAGCGCCGGCCTGCGTGTGGTGCTGCAGGCCGCCAAGCGCGCCAAGCAGAACCAGGCCCGGCTGCTGCTGTGCGGCATGTCGGCCAATGTGCGCGAGGTCTTCGAGATCAGCGGCTTTCTGAAGATCATCGACAGCGTGGCCGACCGCCCCAGCGCGCTGCAACTGCTGGCCAGCTGAAGCCGGGCCGCTCATGAGCATCTTCGTCAGCCTGTTTGCCGGGCTGGGCCTGTTCTTCATCGGCGTCCGCCTGATCAGCAACCATCTGCGCCAGCTGATGGGCCCGCGGCTGCGCCAGCTGATTGCCCGCGCCATCGCCGGGCGCGGCTCGCCGGCGCTGATGGGGCTGGCCGGCGGCGCGGTGATGCAAAGCGTGATCGGCGTGATCCATGTGCTGGTGGCCCTGGTGACCGCTGGCGCGATGGAGCGCCGCCAGGCCTTTCCCATCATCCGCTGGGCCAATATCGGCACCGCCATGCTGGTGCTGGTCGCGGCGCTGAACCTGCATGTGCTGGCGCTATGCCTGGTCGGCCTGACCGGGCTGGCCTACTACCACCAGCTCGACCAGTCGCCGCGCTTTCGCCAGGCCGTCGGCGCGTTGCTCGGCCTGGGCCTGCTGTTCCTGGGCACCGACTTCATCAAGGCCGGCGCGGCGCTGATGAAGACCGAGCCCTGGCTGCGCGATCAGATCGCGATGGCCAGCACCTGGCTGATTCCGAGCTTTGTGCTTGGCGCGCTGATCGCCTGGCTGGCGCAGTCGTCGACGACGCTGGCCGTGATCACCATGAGCATGGCCGCCAGCGGCCTGCTCGGTTACGACAGCGGCGCGATGATGGTGCTGGGCGCCGGGCTGGGCTCGGGGCTGTCGGCCTGGTCGCTGGCCGGCCGGCTGCAGGGCAGCGCGCGCCAGCTGGTGCTGTTCCAGGTGCAGCTGCGCGCCGCCGGCCTGCTGGCCATGCTGCTGCTGTATGCGCTGAACCGCTGGGCACTGGGCGACCCGGCCGGCGCACTGATGACGCAGGCCGGCTGGAGCGTCAGCACCCGGCTGGTGGCGCTCTACATGGCGGTGCAAGCGGTCAGCGATCTGGCCTCGCGGCTGCTGCAGCGCCCGCTGGAGCGACTGCTGGAACGCTGGTCGCCGCCCACCGCGCAGGAAGACATGAGCAAGCCGCGTTTCATCCACGACGAGGCCCTCGACGAACCCGAGACCGCGCTGCTGCTGGCCGAGCGCGAGCAGCAGGCGCTGCTGGCCGCCTTGCCGGCCTATCTGGACGCACTGCGCCAGCTGCCGCCGGGCCAGGCCTCGGCCGCCCTGCTCGATGCCGGCAAGCGCCAGAGTGCGCAGGCCCAGGTCTTGCGCCAGTGCGAGCAGTTCCTCACCGAGCTGGCCGACCGCCACCGCAGCCGCGGCGTGCTGGAACGCGCCATGGTGCTGCGCGATCGCAACCGGCTGCTGGCCTCGCTGCAGGAATCGCTGGTCGAGCTCGACCTCGCGGCCGCCGAGGCGCTCGATGCGCCGCAGGTGCAGCAGCTGCTGGACCAGCTGGTGGAAAGCCTGCACATGATGCTGGAGACGCTGGCCGAGGCCGCGGCACAGGCCGACCCCGAGGACCTGAGCCTTTTGCGTGCGCTGACCCACGACCGCTCCGAGCTGATGGACAGCATCCGCCGCCGCCTGCTCGGCGAAGCGATCAGCGCCTCGCTGCAGCAGGCCATGTTCACCGCCACCACGGTTTTCGAGCGCTGCACCTGGCTGCTGCGCCGCTATGTGCTGCTGCTCGATACCGGCCCGGCCGCTGAAGCCTCGTCCTGATCCCGCTCCTGATGCCGCTCCTGACCCTGCTGCAGCGCTGGCTGCCTCCCACCGTCGGCAAACGCCGGCCCTTCGAGCTGATCTACGCCGCCGATGAGTGCCCGCCACGCGGCGCGCTGGCGCTGCTGTCGCTGCAGCATGTGGCCACGGTGCTGGCGCTGATCACCCATGTGCTGGCCGCTGCGAAGCTGGCCGGGCTTTCGCTGGAGCAGACGCATTCCATCGTCGCCGTCACGCTCCTGGGCATGGCCCTGGGCACGGCGCTGCAAGCCTGGGGCGGGCGTATCGGCAGCGGCGCGCTGCTGGTCTTCCAGCCCGACCCGATGATGATCACCGTCGCCGGCACCGCCATTGCCAGTGCCGGCGTCGGTGCCCTGGTCGAGGTGACGCTGCTGACCGCCGTGGTCACACTCTGCATCGGCCCGCTGATGCGCCATCTGCGACCGCTGTTCCCGCCCACCGTGGTCGGCACGGTGATCTGCATGGGCGGCTTGGGCCTGGTCGAGCCTGCCGTGCGCAATGCGCTGGGCGTCAACGCGCAGATGCAGGTCGATCCGGTCTCGGCGCTGACCTCGGGCGCGGCGCTGGCCGCGGTGATCACCCTGTCGGTCTGGGGCGGACGCCGGCTGCGCCTGTTCGGCCTGATGGCCGGCGTCTTGATCGGCCTGCTGATCGCCGCACTCAACGGCCGCCTCGGCGGCCTGGACTGGCTGGCCGGCGCGCCCTTGCTGGCCCTGCCGCAGCCGATTGCGCCCAGCTTCACGCTGGGGCCGGAGATCATCGCCGCCATTGTGCTGATCGCCGCGCTGAACCAGCTCGACAACATCGGCTGCCTGATCGTCATGGACAAGACCAACGATGCCGATTGGCGCCGCGCCGATATGCGCATGGTCGGCCGCGGCATCCGTGCCAACGGCCTCGCCGACTTCCTGGCCGGCCTGTTCGGCAGTTTTCCGAGTGCCCCCTCCTCCGCCAATATCGCGCTGGTGCACGCCACCGGTTCGAGCTCGCGCTATATCGGTCTGGCCACCGGCGCGCTGCTGCTGCTGATCGCGCTGAGCCCGCGCCTGACCATGGCGCTGACGCTGATCCCGCAGGCGGTGCTGGGCGCGGTCGAGCTGTATGCGGCCGCCTATCTGATCGTTTCCGGCATCGAGATGATCGCCACCCGGGCGCTGGACAGCCGCGGCATCTTCATGGTCGGCCTGGCGCTGTGCGCCGGCCTCGCGACGATGCTGATGCCCGGGCTGGCCCGCGGTCTGCCGGACAGCCTGCACGTGCTCGCCGGCGACGGCTTCGTCGTTGCCGGCCTGGTCGTGGTGCTGCTGAACCTGCTGTTCAGGCTCGGCACACAGCGCCACGCACGGCTGCTGCTGGACCCGATGGCCGGACCCTTGAATCAGCAGATCACCGACTTCATCGAACGCCAGGGCCGCGCCTGGGCGGCCCGCGCCGATGTCGTGCGGCGCGCGGCCCAGGCCGCGCTGGAAGCCAGCGAGGCCATCGCCGCCGCCGGGCACGGCCGGCCCTTGAGCCTGGCCGGGCGCTTCGACGAATTCAATTTCGAACTGGAGCTGCTCTACCGCGGCGAGGCCCTGCCGCTGCAAGGCCAGAGCGATACCGTGGACCTCGATGCCCTGCTGCAGCACGACGACGAGCAGGCCCTGGATGCCGCGATGCAGCGCGTCTCGCGCACCCTGCTGCGACAGATGGCCGACAAGGTCAGCAGCAACCCGGCGGGCGATGACCTGGCCGTGCTGCGCCTGCACTTCGATCACTGAGCGGCGCCCGCCCTGTGGCACAGCCGCGCCCCAGGCGCGCACCAACGCTGGCTCTGGCACAGCGCCGCATCAGAGCGGCATCAGCTTGATCAGCAAGCCTCCTAAGCCGATAAATGACCGTCTTTTGTCGACACTTCCCCCGTGAATGCAGGGGCAAATTTTTTGCCCCTCGCGCGCCTATCAACGCTCTTTCAACGTTGCCAGGAAAGCATAGGCATATGGATTGATGGCGCTGCAGTGACTTGAAAGACAAGCCACCAACGCGCCAAGTCCGCAGCCGGCAAACCGTCCACACCAGGGTCAGCACGCGGGGCTGCAAGCCGCAGTACCGCGGGGCCGGTTTGCCCCAACGCTTTCTTCGTCCACGTCCTCAACTTCGTCCAACTGAAAGAGCAACATCATGAAACGTCTCTCAACACTCCTGGTCGCCGTCCTGGCGGCCGGTGCCGCTCAAGCGGGCACGGTCAGCTATAGCTTTAGCAACGACTACGCGCCCACCGAAATCAACCAGGGCGGCCAGCTGCATTTTTTTGACAGTTCGCTGGGCCGTTTGACCGGCATCAGCTTCAGCTTTGGCGGCGGCCTGAAGACCTCCATCGACCTGACCAACAAGTCAAACGGTGAAGAGCTGCTCAGCGCAACATCGACCTCCAAACTGTTCTTCTACAGTGACTTCAGCCCGCTCAATTTGGTTCTCAACACTGGCAACCCCTTGGTGGTGTTGTCAGCCTCGGTCAGCAAGACCGTCGCCGGGGGCGCCACCTCGACAGGCAACCAGGCGTCTGATTCACGCCACGTCAACTGGTCGCCGGCGGCGCTGAGCGCGCTCTACACCAGCTTCAGCCGGGGTGCTTCCGACACCTTTGGCATCAGCTGCAAATCGCGCAGCAGCCTGACGGCGGAAGGTGGCGGCGGCAATGTCGCCGCGGACCAGAGCACCGCCGGTTTCTGCGACGCCAGCATCAGCTACACCTACGATTCCAACAACGTGCCCGAGCCGGCCTCGCTGGCCCTGCTGGGCCTGGCCGCTACCGCCGCCGGTGTGGCCGGCCGCAAGCGCCGCACGCAGGCCTGAGCGCCGATTTCAGCCGTGGCCCGTCGGCCTGCGGATTGCCCCGCCTGGCTGCCGGGCAGATGGGTCGCGTGCTGATTCGCCGCCATCGAAAGTGCCACTTCGCGCAGCACGAACCAGATGAGCGTCCAGTGAGACGGCGCGGCCGCTGATGGCTTGGCATACTTGCGCGCCACGCCATGGACGCCGCCGCTACCTCACCTGGGTCGCCGGGATCTTCCCAAGCTCCAGCCTCCCCCGACACTGCCTCGCCGCCCGCCGGCTCTCGCAGCGTCCAGCTGTGCCTGCTCGGCCGCTTCGAGCTGCGCAACTCCGAAGGTAGCACCGCCCGAACTCTGAGCTACGACAAGGCCGGCATCCTGCTGGCCTTGCTGGCGCTGCGCTCCGGCGCCTGGGAGCGCGAGACCTTGGCCCTGCTGCTCTGGCCGGACTCCGAAACCGCACAGGCGCGCGCCAATCTGCGCCGTGCGCTGTTTGACCTGCGCGAGCTGCTCGCCCCGCTGCTGCCGGAGGCCGTGCTGGAGCAGCTGCTCAGCACCACCAAGCGCAGCATCGAGCTGCGTACGCTGGACGCGCTGGAGATCGACTGCCGGCGCTTCCATCTCGCCCAGCTGGACGGCGCGGCCGACACGCCGGACAGCCGCCTCGCCGCCTTGCGCCTGGCGCAGCGCCTCTACCGCGGCCCCTTGCTGCCGCAGCTGCCACAGGAGCAGGCGCCGGCCGTGGCCAGCTGGCTGCAACCGCTTCGCGAGGCGCTGCACAGGCAGGCGCTGCGCTGCCTGGATCGGCTGGCCGAGCTGCTCGAAATACAGGGCGATGAGGAGGCCGCGCTGGCGGTGGCCCATGACAGTCTGGCGCTGGACCCCTGGGACGAAGCCGCGCTGCGCCGCTGCATGCGCCTGCTGGGGCGGGGCCGTCGCGACGAAGCGCTGCGCCTGTTCCAGGACTACACGCGCCGCCTTGATGCCGAGCTGGGCCTGTCACCGCAGGACGAAACCCGCGCCGTGCTGAACGCGCTGTACAGCGTCGAGGCGCCAGCACCCAGGGCGGAGCAAGCCCTGCAGCGCCGCCGCGTGCTCGCCTTGGTGCTGGACTGGCGGGCCCCGCCCGACGAGACGCTCGCCGCCGAGGGCATGCTGGCCACGCTGTCCGACAGTGTCGAACAGGCTGCCGCACGGCTGCGCGCCTGCGGCGCCACGGTGCGTCCTGCCGAGGGGGCCGAACTGCTGGCCTTCTTTGGCCACCCGGTGGCGCAGGAGCACGCCATCCGGCATGCGCTGGACCTGACGCTGGAGCTGCTGGCCGAGCCGACCACCCTGCAGCTTCGCGCCGGCTTGCATGTGGCCTGGGTCCATGCCCGGCAAGACGACGCCAGCCCCGACACGCTTGGCGAGCTCAGCCGCGAGGCACGCCGGCTGAGCTGGCTGGCCCTGCCGGGCGAGGCGCAGGTCAGCCCGGCGCTGCTGGCGCTGGCCCGGCGCCACCACCGTTTCGCCGCGCCCCAGCCCGAAGGCCACGCCCGGCTGCTGGGCGCGCTAGCGCTGCAGCATCGCTGGGCCGAACCGCCGCGGCTGGCAATGGTCGGGCGCGAGACCGAGCTGGCTGCGCTGTGCCAGGCCTGGAAAGATGCTCAGAACGGCGTGCTGGCGGTCTGGCTGCAAGGCGAACCGGGGCTGGGCAAGACCCGGCTGATGCAGGCCTTGCGCGACAGGCTGCGCCGCCAGGCCGCCCCGCCTCGGCTGACCCTGCTGCACTGCCTGCCCGAGTTCAGCCAAAGCCCCTTGCAGCCGGTGCTGGCGGTGCTGCGCCAGATCCTCGGCCGCCAGAGGGGCAGCGCCCCTGAGCAGACCCTGCAGGCGCTGGCGGCGCGCTTTGAGCGGCCAACGGCCAGCCTGACGCCGCTGGCCGCACTGTTCCAGCCGGACAGCGCCAACGGCGGCATCAAGCTGCCGCGCAGCCGCGAGCTGTTTGCTCAGCTGATCGCGCTACTGGACGCCTGGGGCAAGGGCCAGCCGCAACTGCTGATGATCGAGGACCTGCATTGGGCCGATCCCAGCACCCTGGAGCTGATAGAGCGCTACCTGAACCGCGAGGCCCAGGCCACGCCGACGCTGCTGCTGCTCAGCTCACGAGAGCCCCCGCCGCTGAACCTGGCCACCAAACTGCGCCTGCTGGAACTGCAGCCGCTGTCGGACGGTGCCATGCGCCAGCTCGCTACCCAGCTGCACCTGCCCGAAGAGCCGCGGCTGCTGCAATGCGCCCAGGGCGTACCGCTGTTTGCCGAAGAGTTGGCCAACTCCTGGCAAGCACTGCCTGAGGGGGCCGTGCCCGCCACACTCTGGGATCTGCTCGCCGCCAGGCTCGACCGGCTCGCACCGGCGCCGCGCCGCGTGGCGCAGGTGGCCGCCGTGCTGGGCAGCGACTGGGACGGCGCCTTGCTGCAGGCCACGCTGGGCGCCGAGGCCAGCCAGCGCCCCTTGCTCGATCTGCAACGGCTGCAGGCGGCCGGCCTGCTGCAGAGCCGTGCCAACGGTCGCTGGCAGTTCCGCCATGCGCTGCAACGCGACGCCGCCTACCAGTCGCTCAGCGCCAGCGACAAACGCCAGCTGCACCGTCGCGCCGCCGATGCGCTGCTCGGCCCGCTGGCCAGTGCCGCCGCCGACGAACCCGCGCGGCTGGCCCACCACCTGACCGTCAGCGGCGATCCGCTGGCCGCCTTCTACTGGCTGCAGGCCGGCCGCCGCGCCGCCGCGCAGTCGGCCCACCAGGAAGCCTGCCACATGCTCGAACAGGGCCTGGCCATGCTGGACAAGCCGGGCGCCCAGCCCGAGATGCAGCGCCGTCTGCACCCGGCCCTGCTGCAGCAGCTGGCCTTCAGCCGCTTGGCGCTGGAGGGCTATGGCTCGCAGGCAGCACGCCGGCTGTTCGAGCAGGCGAAGCAGGCCGCCGAGCCCGGCGACGGCAGCATGCAATTCCAGATCCTGTGGGGGCTCTGGCTGGGTTCGCGCAGCGGCCCCGACACACCGCCGGCGCTGCAGCTGAGCGAGCAGTTGCGGGCCCTGGCCGAGCAAACGCAGGACGCCGGCGCACTGGTCCAGGCCTACTCCGCGATGGGCAATGCCCGGCTGTTCGCCGGCCAGCTGCACGCCGCGCTGCAGACGCTGCGCCATGCCGCCGAGGCCGGTGAGCGGCTGCCGGCGCAGTCGCTGGCGCTGCGCTTCGGCGAACATGGCGGCATCGCGGCCCGCGCACTGATGAGCTGGGCACTGGCCTGGCTGGGCCAGATCCCAGCCGCGCTCGACTGCGCCCAGACCGCCTTGCGCCAGGCGCGCGAACTGGCTCATCCCCACACGTTGGCCTACACCCTGGCCATTGCCGCGGTGCTGCAGCGCCAGCTGCGCGCGCCGCAGGCCTTGCGCCCGCTGGCCCAGGAGCTGGACCAGCTCGCCGAGCGCCACGGCATGCTGCTCTGGCAGGCCGCCGCCCGGGCCCATCTGGGCTGGCTGCTGGCCTGGGAGGGCAAGGGTGACGAAGGCCTGGCCCTGATCAGCGCTGCGATCGCCAAGGCGGCCATCGCGCTGCCCAGCAAAGAGGCCACCTTCCACCTGATCCTGTGCGAGGCGCTGCTGCTGCTGACCCGCCCGGCCGAGGCCCTGCATGCGCTGGATCACGCGCAGGCCTTGGCCGAAGAGCGTCAGGAGCCCTATTTGCTGGCCGCACTGTGGCGCATGCGGGCCGAGGCACTGCAGGCGCTGAACGCGCCGCTGGCCGAGCTTCAGCAAGCCCAGCAACAGGCCCGCGCGCTCGCCGAGGCCATGCGCTCATCCGGCCCGTGATCGGCCACTGAGCGGGGGGCTGCACCGCCCGCCCCCCCCGCGAATAAGGGGGTGTTGGGCGCCCTGGCGCGCGACGCCCCCAACGCTGGATCAACGATCCGGCCAAACCATCAGCCCCGTTCGCCAACACCCGGTTCTTGCCAGCGGCGCCACGGCGCCCCGCGCAAGGGGCGGCCAAGCGCTGGCGCAGCGCACGGCATGGCGCACGGCATAGGCACTTTTTCTGTCAATCGTTAGGGAGAAAGAACAATGAAACGACTGATCTCACGCTTGTCGACGCCCGCGTCGATGCTCTTGTCCACCCTGCTGGCGAGCGGTGTTTTTGCCAGCAGCGCCCAGGCGGGCGCCATCAGCTACAGCTTCAGCAACCCCTATCAGAAGACCGAAGTCAGACAGAGCGGCACGCTGAGCTTCTTTGATAGCGCGCTCGGACACCTGACCGGCGTCAGCTTCACCTTCGGCGGCGGCCTGGACACCATGATCGCCCTGACCAACAACTCCGACCATACCGAGGAGCTCACCGCCACCTCGGTGTCCCGCCTGTTCTTCTCCAGCAACTTTGCCCCGCTGGACGCGCTGATCAACACCGGTGCTCCGCTGTTGACGCTGAGCACCTCGGTCAGCAAGGAAGTCGAAGCCAACAAGACGGTCAGCGGCAATCGTGCCCTGGAGACGCGCAGCGTCAATTGGTCGCCAGCCGCCTTGAGCGGGATCTACGAGGTGTTCAGCCGCGGCCCCGGGGAGTACTTCAATATCAGCTGCCGGTCGCGCAGCGGTTTGTATGCCGAAGGTGCGGGCGGCAACGTGACGGCAACGCAGAGTTCCTCGGGCTTCTGCGCGGCCAGCATCACCTATTACTACGACAACAAGGTGCCGGAGCCGGCGACGCTGGCACTGATCCTGACGGCCGGTGCAGGTGCCGGCGCAGGCTTGGCGCGCCGCCACCGGCGTCAGGGCTGAGGTGCCTGGCCCGGCAGATTTTTGGAGGAGAAGCAGCGCAGAAGGAGGCGGCGGCGGGCGGTGCGCAGCGAGCGCACCGCTCGCCGCCAGCACTCTCCACGCCGCGTCCAAGGCGCCTTCTCCGCAGCATGAAAAAAGCCAGCGCCCCGAGGGGACGCTGGCTCAGCCCTTCGCTGGTGCGCCGGCGCGATCAGATCAGCTCGACGCCCACCGCCGTTGCTTCACCACCGCCGATGCATAGCGAGGCCACGCCACGCTTCAGGCCGCGGTGCTTCAGGGCGCCCAGCAGCGTGACGATGATGCGGGCGCCTGAAGCGCCGATCGGGTGACCCAGGGCCACCGCACCGCCGTTGACGTTGACGATCTCGTGCGGCAGCTTGAACTCGGCCATCGCGGCCATGGTGACGGCGGCAAAGGCTTCGTTGACTTCCCACAGATCGACGCTCTTGGCGTCCCAGCCGTTCTTGGCCAGCAGCTTCTGGATCGCGCCGACCGGGGCGGTGGTGAACCATTCCGGCGCGTTGGCGTGGACAGCGGTGCCAACGATGCGCGCCACCGGCGTGACGCCCAGCTTGGCGGCGGTGCTCTCGCGCATCAGCACCAGGGCGGCGGCGCCGTCGGAGATCGAGCTGGAGGTGGCGGCGGTGATGGTGCCGTCCTTCTTGAACGCGGGCTTCAGGCCGGCGATCTTGTCCAGCTTGGCCTTGAAGGGCTGCTCGTCGCGGCTGATCACGGTATCGCCATTGCGGCCGGAGATGGTGACCGGGGCCATTTCCCAGGCAAAGCTGCCGTCTTCATTGGCGTGCTTGCTGCGCTCGGTCGAGGCGATGGCAAAGGCGTCTTGCGCTTCGCGGGTGAAGGCGTACTTGGCCACGCACTGCTCGGCGAACACGCCCATGGCCTTGCCGCGCTCGTAGGCGTCTTCCAGGCCGTCCAGCGCCATGTGGTCGTACATCTGGGCGGCGCCGTACTTGATGCCCTTGCGCGCAAACATCAGGTGCGGCGCATTGGTCATCGACTCCATGCCGCCGGCGATCAGGATGTCGGCGCTTTCGGCCTTCAGCGTGTCGTGGGCGAACATGGTGGCGCGCATGCCGGCGCCGCACATCTTGGACAGGGTCACGGCGCCGACCGACTGCGGCAGGCCGGCCTTGAGCACCGCCTGGCGTGCCGGGGCCTGGCCCTGGCCGGCCATCAGGCAGTTGCCGATGAAGGCTTCCTGGATGGCGTCGCCGGGCACGCCGGCGCGTTCGACCGCGGCCTTGATCGCGACGGCCGCGAGTTCCCAGGCCTGCAGGCCGGCGAAGTCGCCCAGCAGGCCGCCGATCGGCGTGCGGGCAGCGGAAACGATGACGATGGAGTCAGACATGGGGTGCTCCTGGTTGGGTAGGGAAAGGGTTATTGAATCGGCAGTTCGCGGTGCTCGGGCTCGGCAAGCCGCGGCGGCACAGCGCCCTGCTGGGCGTAGAAGCGCTTGTGCGCCTCGTAGGGAAAGACATCGTGGACATGGCCGGCCTGTATGCGCAGCTTGTGGCCTTGCCAGAAATCGGCATCGAGCAGATCGGCGTGGTGGCGCATGAACAGCTCGCGCACGCCGGGGTGGCCGAGCAGGAAGGGGCCGAAGGTCTCGGGGAAGACATCGCGCGGGCCGACCTTGTACCAGACCTCGCCGCTCATCTCTTCCTCTTCATTGCGCGGCGTGGGCACCTTGCGGAAGTTGCAGTCGCTCAGGTATTCGATCTCGTCGTAGTCGTAGAACACGACCTTGCCGTGGCGCGTCACACCAAAGTTCTTCCACAGCATGTCGCCGGGGAAGATATTGGCCGCGACCAGGTCCTTGATCGCATTGCCGTACTCGATCACCGCGTGCTCGAGCTGCTGCGGCGTGGCTTCCTGGATGTAGATGTTCAGCGGCACCATGCGGCGCTCGATATAGACGTGCTTCAGGATCAGGTCGTCGCCCTGCTCCTCGATCAGGCTGCCGCAGAAGGTCTTCAGCTCCTTGATCAGCTCTTCCTCGAAACGGTAGCGCGGGAAGGCGACGTTGCTGTACTCCAGCGTGTCGGCCATGCGGCCAACGCGGTCGTGCTGCTTGACCAGCAGGTACTTGCTCTGGATCAGCTCGCGCGTGGTTTCCTTCTGCGGCGGGAAGTAGTCCTTGATCAGCTTGAAGACGAAGGGGTAGCTGGGCAGATCGAACACCAGCATCACCATGCCCTTGATGCCGGGCGCGATGCGGAACTTGTCGCTGGAATGGCGCAGGTGGTAGAGGAAGTCGCGGTAGAACAGGTTCTTGCCATGCTTTTGCAGGCCGATGGCGCTGTACAGCTCGGCGCGCGGCTTCCTGGGCATCATCGAGCGCAGGAACTGAACATAGGCGCTAGGCACTTCCATGTCGACCATGAAGTAGGCCCGCGCAAAGCTGAACAGCATCAGCAGATCGTCCTCGCCGAACAGCGCCGCGTCGATATAGAGATAGCCGCGCTCGTTGTGCAGGATGGGCAACGCAAACGGCGTCTCGGTGAAGCCGTTGATGATCTTGCCGACCAGGTAGGCGCCCTTGTTGCGATAGAACAGGCTGGACAGCACCTGGATCTGGAAATTGGTGCGCCAGCGGAACAGGCCCAGTTCCTTCTGCACCGCGTTGAGCACGCTGTCGGCATCGCGGCCCAGGTCTTCGAACTCGAGCTCGAGCTGGAAGTTGTTGACGATGCGCACCATGGTCTCGCGCATGGTCTCGCGGGTCGGGTAGTAGCAGCGGTAGGTCGGCTTGGCGGCCGGCTCTTCGTTTTCGATGTACTCGGTCGAGATCGCCGGGCGCACGAAGATGAAATCGTTGTGGAAGTAGCTGTGGTGCAGGATGCGGGTGCAGACCGAGTTGAAGAAGGTCTCGGCCAGCTCCGGCTGGTGATGGTTGGTCAGGAGGCCGATGTAGTGCAGCTTGACCTGCTGCCAGACCTCCATCGGCAGGCTGCTGGCCTGATAGCGTTCGTCCAGCAGCGCAATGCCTTCTTCGACCCGCAGGTCGTAGAACTCGATCCGCTCGCGCTGGGCACGCTGCTGGCCATGCCAGTCGGCACGCTCGAAGCGCCGCTTGGCCTCGGCGCTGGTGGCGCGGAACAGCCGGTAATGGCGGTTGAAGCCCCCCAGCATCGCCTGGGCGATCTCGAAGGCACGCGAGTCGGTGAGCTTCTGGGGGAACATCGAGGCTCCAGGTCGGTGGGGTCAGGCTGCCGAGCTTAAGCGGCTTGATTCGTAGCGCGCCTTGACGGCGCTCAAGGCCTTCTGGAACGCGGCAGCCAGCTGTTCCGGCGCTGCCACGGTGATGCGCAGGTCTTCCAGCAGGCCGTTGTGCAGGCCATAGACCCAGCCATGCACCACCACCTCCTGGCCACGCGCCCAGGCGTCCTGCACCACCGTGGTCTGGCAGGCATTGCGCGCCTGCTCCAGCACATTGAGTTCACACAGCGCGTTGACGCGCTGATCAGCGGCAATACTGTCCAGCCAGTCAAGATGGTGGTTGCGCACGTCCTGCACATGGCGCAGCCAGTTGTCGACCAGGCCGGTACGCGAATCCAGCAGCGCGGCACGCACGCCGCCGCATCCCGAGTGGCCGACGACAATGATGTGCTTGACCTTCAGCGCATCGACGGCGAACTGCATCACCGACAGGCAATTGAGATCCGAGTGCACGACCACATTGGCCACATTGCGGTGCACGAACAACTCGCCCGGCAACAGGTTCACCAGTTCGTTGGCCGGCACGCGGCTGTCGGCGCAGCCAATCCACAGGTATTGCGGCGTTTGCTGCTTCAGCAGCCGCGAAAAGAACCCGGGTTCGCGCGCCTCGGTGTCGGCGGCCCATTGCTTGTTGCTGTCCAGCAGCTCTTGAAGTTCGGTGCTCATGCGGGCATTGTCCAATTGCTCAGCGACGCGAGGCTGACAGCGATGCCGCCGCAGACTTCAATCAAGGGTCTTTGAAAACGCGCAAGCGCCGCTTCGTGCACCGTCAAGGCCGCCAACGCGGCCCCGCAGGCCGGCTCCACCATCACGCGATGCGCATCGGCAAAGCGCACACAGGCCGCGGTGGCCTCGGCATCGCTGACGGTCAGGCTGATCGTCGGGTGGCTGCGCGCGCGTTCAAACGCCGCTTGCGCCACACGCCGCGCCCCCAGCGAGGTGGCGATCGAAGTGATGGCCGGCAGCGTGATCAACTCACCGGCGTTCAGGCTTTGATGCAGGCTCTCCGCGCCTAACGTCTCTACCGCAACGACCGGCACCTCGGCACGGCCATTGCGGCGCAGGCCGTCGACGATGCCGGCAAACAGCCCACCGCCACCAACGGCGGTGACGACGCAGTCGAAGTCCAGGCCCGCAGCGCAGACCTCGTCGATCAGCGTCGCATGGCCCTCCCACAGCAGCGGGTGGTCAAACGGGTGAACGTAGGCGGCACCGCGCTGCTCGGCCAGCGCGCTGGCGAACTGGTGCGCCTCGTCCCAGACGGCGCCGTGGCGCAGCACGCTGGCGCCATGGGCGGCGATCTTGTCGGCCACCGCCGCGCTGCTGGTTTCGGGCAGCACGATGGTCACCGGCAGAGCGAGCGAGCGGGCCGCAAACGCGGCGGCAAAGCCGGCATTGCCGCCCGAGGCGCAGACGATCTCACGCGCGCCATCCGCGGCGGCCTGCTGCACCAGGCGCCCGACGCCACGCAGCTTGAAGCTGCCGCAAGGCTGCAGCGCGTCCATCTTCAGCCAGACCTCGGGCTGAGGAAACAGGCCCGGCGCGGCGCGCAGCAGCGGGGTGTTCAGGTGCAGCGCTGCGGCTGCCCCCGCGGCCACTTACATCGTCTCCGCAAACAGCTCGCGGCCGATCAGCATGCGGCGGATTTCCGAGGTGCCGGCGCCGATTTCATACAGCTTGGCATCGCGCCACAGGCGGCCCAGCGGGTACTCGTTGATATAGCCGTTGCCGCCAAAGATCTGCACGCCCTCGCCGGCCATCCAGGTGGCCTTCTCGGCGCACCACAGAATCACCGAGGCGCAGTCCTTGCGTACCTGGCGCACGTGGTCACTGCCCAGCATGTCGAGGTTCTTGGCCACGGTGTAGGCAAAGCTGCGACCGGCCTGCAGCACCGTGTACATATCGGCGACCTTGCCCTGGATCAGCTGGAATTCGCCGATGCTCTGGCCGAACTGCTTGCGGTCGTGGATATAGGGGATCACGTTGTCCATCACGCTTTGCATGATGCCCAGCGGGCCGCCGGTCAGCACCGCGCGCTCATAGTCCAGGCCCGACATCAGCACCTTGGCGCCGCCGTTCACCGCACCCAGCACGTTCTCGGCCGGCACCTCGACGTTCTGGAACACCAGCTCGCCGGTGTGCGAGCCCCGCATGCCCAGCTTGTCGAGCTTCTGCGCAATGCTGAAGCCCTTCATGCCCTTCTCGATCAGGAAGGCGGTGACGCCACGGGCGCCCAGCTCGGGTTCGGTCTTGGCATAGACCACCAGGGTGTCGGCATCGGGGCCGTTGGTGATCCACATCTTGTTGCCGTTGAGCACGTAGTAGCCGCCCTTGTCCTCGGCCTTGAGCTTCATCGAGATGACGTCGGAGCCAGCGCCCGGCTCGCTCATCGCCAGCGCGCCGACATGCTCGCCGCTGATCAGCTTGGGCAGGTACTTGGCGCGTTGGGCGTCGTTGCCATTGCGCTTGATCTGGTTGACGCACAGATTGCTGTGCGCGCCGTAGGACAGACCCACCGAGGCGCTGGCACGACTGATTTCTTCCATCGCGATCATGTGGGCCAGATAGCCCATGTTCGCGCCACCGTATTCCTCGCCGACGGTGATGCCCAGCACGCCCAGATCGCCCATCTTGCGCCACAGGTCCATGGGGAACTGGTCGCTGTGGTCGATCTCGGCCGCACGCGGCGCGATCTCGGCTTGGGCGAAGTCACGCACCGCATCGCGCAGCGCGTCGATGTCTTCACCGAGTTGGAAATTCAGGCCGGGCAGATTCATGGGGTGTCTCCTGATGGAATTGCTGTCGAACGCCGGACTCGGGTCTGCCCCGCGCCCGCCGCATCGTCACCGAAGCGCGATGGTATGTCGGGCTGCCGCCAGCCGTCTCGTGTAGCGCTGGCAGGGGGAATGACGCCAATTGACGTTTACGTAAACGTCAATTGTGCCATGCAGCAATCGCCTGTGGATGCGGGCATTCCAGCAAGCGCTCCGGCAGCAGCGCGGCGTACTGCGCCTCAGGTCGCCGCTTGCAAAAGTCGCTTGACCAGCGGATGGGAGACTTTCTTCTCGGTATCGATCGCGTAGAAATGCTCCTCGACGCCCTCGCAGGGGCCAACGCGTTCGAGCTTGTAGCGCACCCCAAGCTTCTCCTGCACCAACTCGGCGGCCGGGAACACCCCCATGCCGCTGGCGCCAAAGGTGGCCAGCAGGGCGGCGTCCTCGAACTCACCGACCACCTGCGGACGCAGGCCCTGCCGCTCGAACCATTGGTCCAGCCGCGCGCGCACGCCGGCGTGCACATTGGGCAGCAGGATGGGCAGCCGCCCGAGCGAGCGCGGGAAATCGCGGCGCGCCTCCTCCAGCAAGTCGGCCGAGGCAAACCAGGCCATCGGCGAACTGCCCAGCGAATGGCTGTAAAGCTTCAGATTGGGGTTCGCCGGCGCCGGCCGGTCGGCCAGCACCACATCCAGCCGGTGCAGGGCCAGATCGCCGAGCAGATCGTCAAAGCGATCCTCGTTGCACAGCAGCCGCAGATGAGGCGCCCCCAGCACCGGGTCCAGCAACTGCCGAACCACCAGCTTGGGCAGCCCGTTGGAGATGCCAACCGCCAGGCGCAGTGTCGGCGCGCTGACGGCATCGCGCACCACCGCCGGCAGCTGCTCACCGAGCTGGAAGATGGCCTCAGCCTGGCGCAGTGCCGCCTGCCCAGCCTCCGTCAGCGCCAGACCGCGCCCGGCAGGCTTGAGCAGCGCATGGCCCAGCGCACGCTCCAGCTCGCGCACCTGGGTCGACAGTGTTTGCACCGCCAGCCCCAGCTTCTCGGCCGCCCGCGTCACCCCGCCCTCCTTGGCGACGACCCAGAAATAGTAGAGGTGGCGGTAGCTGAAGCTCAGGCTCATTTCCGTTTTTCAGAAGTTATTCAGCATCATTCTCTGCTTTTTCAGAATTGGCAGGCAACCTAAGCTTCGCCTGTCTTCGCGCCCCCTGCCATCCCGGCAGCCTGGACATGTGCGCAGACACGGACCGACAGGAGCTCATCATGGATCGCATCTACCCCCTCAACGGATCGAACAGCGCCAGCACGGCGCTGGACGCCTCGGCGCAGAAGGTGCTGCGCAACAGCTTTGCCCTGCTCTCGCTGACCCTGCTGTTCAGCGCCGGCGTGGCCGCCACCAGCGTCGCGCTGGCGCTGCCGGCGCCCGGGCTGATCCTGACGCTGGTCGGCTACTTCGGCCTGCTGTTCGCGGTGCACAAGCTGCAGCGCAGCGGCTGGGGCGTGGCCGCCGTCTTCGCCCTGACCGGCTTCATGGGCTATTCGCTCGGCCCGGTGCTCAGCCGCACGCTGGCCCTGCCCGGCGGTGCCGACACGATCGCCCTGGCGCTGGCCGCCACCGGTGTGGCGCTGCTCGGCCTGTCGGCCTACGCCATCCGCTCCAAGCGTGATTTCAGCTTCATGGGCGGCATGCTGATGGTCGGCATGATCGTTGCCATCGTGGCCGGCCTGGCCGCTGCTTTCCTGCAGATCCCGGCGCTGGGCCTGGCCGTCTCGGCGATGGTGGCCCTGCTGTCGGCCGGCCTGATCCTGATGGAGGTCAGCCGCATTGTGCACGGCGGCGAGGACAACTATCTGCTGGCCACCGTCAGTCTCTATGTCTCGGTCTTCAACCTCTTCACCAGCCTGCTCAGCCTGTTCGGCATCGGCAGCAGCGACGAGTGAGGGCCTAGATGATGCGCAGCTACCCGACCAACAGCCCGCAGGCCGCCGCCCGGCTGGTGGCCCTGGCCATGCTGATCGATGGCCACGCCAGCCGCGTCGAGATGCAGGCGCTCGAATCGTTGGGCCTGCCGCAGCGGCTCGGCATCTCGGTGGCCGAACTCAGCGAGGTCACGCAAGCGCTTTGCGAGGACTTGATGGGCATCGCCGAGACGCCCTGGACACCGTCGCGGCTCGACGCCGAGAGCCTCACGCCGCTGCTGGCCGAGATCAGCGATCCGGCACTGCGCAGCACCGTGCTGCAGGCCTGTGTCGTGATCGCCGCGGCCGACAGCCAGTTGCATGAGGCCGAGTCGCTGCTGCTGTTGACGGCACTGCAGCACTGGCAGATGTCGGCCCAGGAGGACGGGGTGTTCCACCATGCCTGATTTCAGCCTCGACACCGCGGGCGCCGGCGTCACCATCGGTTTGCTCTTCAGCCTCGTGTTCGCCGGCCTGTCCTTATTCGAGCGCCGCAACGACAACCCGCGCGACGCCGGCCTGCTGGCCTCGCTGGGTCTGGCCGGTGGGCTGGGCAGCCTTTGCCTTTACCTGAGCTTGTGATCAAGCGCTTCTGCATCTAGGAAAACATCGTGAGTCCACTGCTCGAACTCTTGAACGTCCCCTGGCTGGGCCATGCCCTGTGGCAGTGGCTCACCTTTGCCGGCGTCGTCTTCACCCTGCTGCTGCTCGATCTGGGCGTGCTGCACAAGGGCGAACGCGAGATCGGCGTGCGCGAGAGCCTGCTGCTCTCGGCCGGCTATATCAGCGCCGGGCTGCTGTTCGGCGCCTGGCTGTGGTGGCAGCTCGGCGAAGCCAGCGGCGTGGCCTATCTGACCGGCTTTGTGATCGAAAAGTCGCTGTCGATGGACAACGTCTTCGTCATCGCGCTGATCTTCGGCTACTTCGCCGTGCCGCGCGCCCTGCAGCACCGCGTGCTGTTCTGGGGCATCCTCGGCGTGATCGTTCTGCGCGGCCTGATGATTGGCCTGGGCGCTGCCTTGGTGGCCGAATTCCACTGGGTGCTCTACCTCTTCGGCGCCTTCCTGCTCGTCACCGGCGTGAAGATGCTGTGGGCCAGCGATCACGATCCCGATCTCAGCAACAACGGCGCGCTGAAACTGCTGCGCAAGCTGATGCGGGTCACGCCGACACTGCAAGGCAATGCCTTCTTCGTGCGTGCCCCGCATCCGGGCACCGGCAAGACCGTGCTGTGGGCCACACCGCTGTTCCTCTGCCTGTGCCTGGTCGAGCTGGCCGATCTGGTCTTCGCGGTTGACTCGGTGCCGGCCATCTTCGCGATCAGCACCGACCCCTACATCGTCTTCACCAGCAATATCTTCGCCATCCTGGGCCTGCGTGCGCTGTACTTCGCGCTGGCCGCGATGATCCATCGCTTCGCCTACCTGAAATATGCGCTGGCCGCGGTGCTGGTCTTCATCGGTGCCAAGATCTTCATCACCGAGCTGGTCGGCAAGATCCCGCCGGCCGTGAGCCTGGGCGTCACGCTGTCGCTGATTGCCGGCGGCGTGCTGGTCTCGCTGTGGAAGACGCGCGACGCTGCGCAAGCCAAGGCCCCCGAACTGCAGCCGCTCAAGCCATGACGCATCAGACGGCCGGCGATCGCCCCTTGCACGAGGTTTTGCGCGATGCCGCCAGCTCGCTGCGCCAGGAGCACATCAGCGTCCAGGAGCTGGCCGCCGTGCATGGCCACGCGGCCGAAGGGGCATTGCTGATCCTGCTCGCCGTGCCTTGCGTGCTGCCGGTGGCCGGCGTGGGCACCGTGCTGGGGATGGGCCTGCTGGCGCTGGCCTGGTCGATGTGGCGCGGCTCGGGCACCGCGCAGCTGCACCCACGTGTCGCCGCACTGCGCCTGCCACGCCTGTGGGCGCAACGGGTGCTGCGCCTGCTGGCCGTGATCTACGAGCAGGCCGCGCGCCTGGCACGACCCGGCAGACGTGCCCAGTTCAGTGTGTTGGGCCAACGGCTGATGGCCGCCACCGTCCTGCTGATGGCCGTCTTGATCGTTCTGCCACTGCCGCTGGGCAATGTGCTGCCCGGCCTGGCGATCTGCTGCTTCGGCCTCAGCCTGGTGCTGCGCGAAGCCTGGCTGGCCTTGGCCGGCGTCGGCATGACGATGCTCTCGCTGGGCTACTGCGCGGCACTGGTCTGGCTGGCGCAGCAACTGGGCGAATGGCTGCCGATCGGCCTTTGATCCGCCGTTCATGGGCGCCGCGCTGTCGCTCGACGCACGGCTGACGCGGCTGATTCGCAAGCCATTGGCACGGCGCGCCCAGGGGCTGCGACACTGGGACCATGCCCAGCCGCCTCAACTGTCTCCGGCCCCTGCTCACCGGCCCAGCCGCGCGGCGACTACGCACCACGCTGATGGTCGCGCTGCCGGCCTATCTGCTCTTTCTGCCGCTCTGGTTCGAACGCCCGCTGGCCCTGGCCCTGCGCGTGCTGCTGCCGGCACTGGCCGGTCTGCTGGCCTTTGAGCTCACCGAGCGCTGGCCGCGCCAGCCGCCGCGCTGGCTGGCCCGCTGGGTGCTGCAGGTTGTCGCAGTCGCGCTGAGCATCCCGATCACCGTGATGCTGTTCTACACGCTGGCCTTTCCGGCCGAGTCTGGCCCCTTCTGGCGCCATCCCCAGCGCATGGAGGCGGTGTTTGCCTTTTGCTTCCTGGGCACGCTGCTTGGCCCCTGGACGGCGATGACGGCACTGCTGCGCCGCCGCGACGCCGCCGTGCGCCTGGCCGAGCGCCAGCGCGGCGAGTTGGAACGCCAGGTGCTGGGCGCGCAGCTGCAGCTCTTGCAGGCCCAGGTCCAGCCGCATTTTCTGTTCAACACGCTGGCCAATGTGCAGGCCCTGGTCGAAGATGGATCGCCGCAGGCCGCGCCGGTGTTGGCGCAACTGATCGCCTATTTGCGGGCCGCCGTGCCGCGCTTGCACGAAACGCAGACCCGGCTGGGTCAGGAGCTGGACATGGTGCGCGCTTATCTGGCGCTGATGCAGCTGCGCATGCCTGACCGGCTGCGCTTTGAGCTCGACGTAGCCGCTGGCTGCGAACCCCTGCTCTGCCCGCCGCTGACGCTGATGACCCTGGTCGAGAATGCCATCCGCCACGGCATAGACCCCAGCCTGGACGGCGGCTTGATCGCGTTGCGCGTGCGCATACGCGAGGGCCGCTGCCAGGCCAGCGTTCGCGACAGCGGCGTCGGCCCGCGCCCGGGTAGCATGGGCTTGGGCACCGGCCTGTCGCGGCTGCGCGAACGGCTGCAAGTGCTGTTCGGCGATGACATCGCGATGCAAACCCATGTCATCCAGCCGCATGGCTTCATGGTTGAACTGGACTGGCCGGCACGCACCAAATGAGCACGCAATGACACCGACCGCCCTGATTGCCGACGATGAGCCGCTGCTGCGCGAGCGCCTGAAGCGCCAGCTGGCCAGCTGCTGGCCCGAGTTGCAGATCTGCGCGATGGCCCGCCATGGTCTGGAAGCGCTGGAGATGTTCGAGCAGCAATGCCCGGCGCTGTGCTTTCTGGATGTGCACATGCCGGGCCTGAGCGGCATCGAGCTGGCTCAGCGCATCGGCAGGCGCGCCCACATCGTCTTCGTCACCGCCTTTGACCAATACGCACTGCAGGCCTTTGAGCAGGGCGCGCTGGACTATCTTGTCAAACCGGTCGAGGTCGAGCGGTTGAGCACCACTGTGGCACGCCTGCGCGATCGGCTGGCCCAACTGACCCCGGCGCCGGCCTTGGACGAGGCGCTGTTGGCCCGGCTGCTGCTGCAGCTGCAAGCGCAGCAAGGCGGCGCCTTGGCCCCGCCGCCGGCTCCAGCTGTGGCGATTGCCCCCACCGCCGCCACCCCGCTGCGCTGGATCAAGGCCTCGGTCGGCGCGATCACCCGATTGATCCCGGTGCAAGAAATTGACTATTTGCGCTCTGACGAGCGCTACACGGTGATTGCCTGGCGCGGTGATGGCCATGGGCCTGCCGAGGCCGTGGTGCGCACGCCGCTGAAGGACTTGCTGGCCCAGCTCGACCCGGCGCAGTTCCAGCAGATCCACCGTTCCGTGGCCGTCAATCTCGATGCCGTGCGCCAGGCCGTGCGCGGTGCCAACGACACCGCCAGCCTGCATCTGAAGCACCGGCCCGAGCTCTTGCCGGTCAGTCGCAGCTATCTGCATCTGTTCCGCGCCGACTGACGCCGCACCGAGAGAAATTGGTGTCGCGCTGACCGCCGCTGGCGCGTTGCCGGCCGCGGCTCATGTGCAAGGCGCTGGTGCCGGTGAGGCGGCGTCGGCACAGTCGCTCTCCATCGCAACCCCGAGGAGAACGACGATGACCAGTACCACCCTGCCCCCCGGCAGCCTGCCCACGCCGAGCACAGCCCCAGCACCCGGCGCTGAGCTGCTGACCTCCGGACGCTGGCTCGGCGTGCTGATGCTGCTGAGCTTTGCGCTGGGCATCTTGTCAAACTTTGCCTTGCAGCCACTGGCCTGGAGCCAGGGCGGCATGCTGGCCAGCGCAGCTGCTCACGGCACGGCGCTGGGCGGCGCGGTGCTGATGGACCTGATGCTGGCGCTGATCGGCTTGACGATCAGTCTGCTGCTGCGGCAGCGCTATGGCAGCACCCAGCCGCTGCTGACGATGTTCTGCCTGGCCTTCTCGGTGGCCGAGCTGACGCTATGCCTGGTCGAAGGCAGTTCGCTGGTGGCGATGCGGACGCTCAGCGCCAGCTATCTGGCCCATCCCGCCGACGCCAGCGCCTACGCGCCGGTGGCCGCCTTGCTGAAGGCCCTGCGCAACGGCTTTCACTACTCGGGCAAGGCCTTTGGCGGCCTGGGCCTGCTGCTTTTCTTTGTGCAGCTCAGCCGCGCCCGTGCACTGCCGCTGTGGTTCGCCGGTCTGCTGCTCTCGGCGACCGCGCTACAGATCCTGACGGTAGCCTTGGGCTTCATTGGCCTGGACGCGCCGCTGCTGATGCTGGCGCCACTGGGGCTGCTCTACCCCTTCAGCGCCCTGTGGCTGCTCTGGCGCGGCCTGCCGCGCCGAGCCTGACAATCACAGGAATCGTTCCAGCAGCTTCTTCGAATGCCGGTCCAGCGCAAAGCGGTCTGGCACCTGGAAGACGATGCCATGGCTGCTGGTGATCAGCAGCCGGCCCTCGCCCAGCCGGCGAATCTCTTCTTCGGTCTTGAGGATGAAATCGGTGGCGCCACGGTCGGTCTGCACCGTCCATTGGCTGGGCGTCGAGAAGGTCGAGACCTTGACAATGCGCTGCACCGTGGGCATGAAATCGCGGGCGGCAAATTCCTCGTCGAGCAACTCGCGCTGCGCCGCCGGCAGCGCCGAGAGGCGATCGATCCAGGCCAGCTCGTGGCCATCCAGGCCGACCAGGGACACGCCCTCGTCCGGCGCCGAGATCGGATGCGCGCGCACCGGCGTCACGCCGACATGTTCGACACCCTCGGCATCGGTCAGCACCAGGCGGCCAAAGGCATTGCGGGAAAGGTTCAAGGGCGTGCTCATTGGGCCACCGTGTGCGCGTTGGGGTTGGGCAGCGAGATCGGTTCGGCCTCATCGGCGTCCATGCGCCGGGCCTGGGCTTCGTAGAGCCGCCAATAGGCGCCCTGCTGGGCCATCAGCTCGTCGTGCGGGCCGACCTCGACGACCTGGCCGCGATCCATCACCACCAGGCGATCGGCCTTGCGCAGCGTCGACAGGCGGTGGGCGATGGCAATCGTCGTGCGGCCCTTGACCAGGTTGTCCAGCGCCTTCTGGATCTCCTTCTCGGTCTCGGTATCGACCGAAGAAGTGGCCTCATCGAGGATCAGGATGCGCGGATTGATCAGCAGTGCGCGGGCAATCGAGATGCGCTGGCGCTCACCGCCGGACAGGCCCTGACCGCGCTCGCCGACCAGCGAGTCATAGCCCTGCGGCAGCCGCAAGATGAATTCGTGGGCATGGGCGGCACGGGCGGCGGCGACGATCTCCTCGCGCGTCGCCTGCGGCTTGCCATAGGCGATGTTCTCGGCAATCGTGCCAAAGAACAGGAAGGGCTCCTGCAGCACCAGGCCGATGTGGCGGCGGTAGTCGGCCACGCCGATGCGGCGCAGATCGATGCCGTCGACGCGGATGCCGCCCTCGGTGACGTCGTAGAAGCGGCAGATCAGATTGACCAGGGTGCTCTTGCCCGAGCCCGAGTGGCCGACCAGGCCAATCATCTCGCCCGGCTTGATCTCCAGCGACAGGCCACGAATCACCGCCCGATTGCCGTAGCGGAAGCCGATCTCGTCGATCTGCAGGCCGCCTTCGACCTTGTCCAGCGCCACCGGCTGGGTCGGCTCGGGCACGTTCGATTGGTGGTCGAGGATGTCGAAGATGCGCTTGGCGCCGGCCGCCGCTTTTTGCGTGACCGAGACGATGCGGCTCATCGAGTCCATGCGGCCGTAGAAGCGGCCGATGTAGGCGAGGAAGGAGGTCAGCACGCCGACGGTGATGTCGCCATCCGCCACCAGATAGATACCGAAGGCCCAGACGACCAGCAGGCCCATTTCGGTCAGCAGCGAGACGGTGGGCGTGAACAGGCTCCAGGTTTTGTTCAACCGATCATTGACCTTCAGATTGTTCTGGTTGGCGTCCTTGAAACGCTTGGCCTCACGGCGCTCCTGGGCAAAAGCCTTGACGACCCGGATGCCGGGAATGGTGTCGGCCAGCACGCTGGTGACCTCGCCCCAGACGCGGTCGATCTTCTCGAAGCCGGTGCGCAGCCGGTCGCGCACCAGATGGATCATCCAGGCGATGAAGGGCAGCGGCACCAAGGTGGCCAAGGCCAGCCAGTGATTGATCGAGAACAGGATGATGGCGGTCATCGCCAGCATCAGCACATCGGTGATGAAGTCCAGCGCGTGCAGCGACAGAAAGACGCTGATGCGATCGGTTTCGGAGCCGATGCGGGACATCAGATCGCCGGTGCGCTTGTTGCTGAAGTACTCCAGCGACAGGCTGAGCAAATGCTCGAACGTGCTGGTGCGCAGATCGGCTGCAATGCGTTCGGATACCAGCGCCAGGATATAGGTCTTGGCCCAGCCCAGCAGCCAGGACACCAGGCCGGCACCCAAGAGCCCGCTCAGATAGAAGGCGACCAGCCAGGGGTCAATCTTGTGGCCCTGCTGAAAGGGGATCAGCACCTCGTCCATCAGCGGCCGGTACAGATAGGGGCCAACCAGCGTCGCCCCGGTGGCGCCCAACATCAACAGGAAACCGAGCAGTAGCTGACCCTGGTAGGGCCGGGCAAAGCGCCACAGGCGCAGGAGCACCCAGGTCGAGGGCGGCGTGTGCAGCTCGCGCTCGCAGGTCGGGCATTCCTCGCTCTCCGGCGGCAGCGGCGCCTTGCAGCTGGGGCAGAAGCTCAGATCTTCGGCATCGCTCTTGGCCGGTTCGTCGCGGCGCTCGAAAGCCTCCTGCCAACGCTGCGCCTGCAGATTGATCTGCAGGCTGAAGCGCCACAGCGCCAGACGCTGATTCGCATCGACCAGCTCCAGGCTGCCGACGCCGGCGTGGTCGGAGATCTTCATCGACAGGCCCGGGTGCAACGGCCATTCGGTCCACTGCCGGGTCGCCGGTTCCCAGGCCAGCAGGCGCTGATTGGAAAGCACCAGCAGGCCACGTGCGAAGCGCAGCTGGGCGTCCAGGTCAACCTCCAGCGTGGCCAGCACGTTCTCATCTCGCATGAGACGCGCCTGCAAAGAAGCCAATTCCGGATGCTGGTCGGGCGCGCCTGCGGGATGGTGATGCTGCATTGTGTTTTTGGCTACGCGCCCCAAGACGGGGCCTTCTGGCGAGGTTTACGGGTTCAAGCCGAGGATTTTCGCTCAGAAGCGGTCGATGCAGACAAACCGCTCCGCCCGCGGACCGACACAGCGGCTCCGCAAACTGGGAGCACAATTGCGGCTTGCTTCCATTCCCGCCCTCGCTATCAGGCCCTGAAGGCCCCTCACCCATGAGCAGACACGACGACATCAAGCTTTTGCGCGTCAACTATTTGCGTGGTCCCAATATGTGGACCTATCGCCCGGTGCTGGAGGTCTGGCTCGATCTGGGCGGCCTGGAAGATCACCCCTCCCACCTGCTGCCCGGTTTCAATGAGCGGCTGACGACGGCGCTGCCGGCGCTGATCGAGCACCACTGCGGCGTGGGCGAGCGCGGCGGCTTCCTGCAGCGCCTGCAGGAAGGCACCTGGATGGGCCATGTGCTTGAGCATGTGGTGATCGAGCTCTTGAACCTGGCCGGCATGCCGACCGGCTTTGGCCAGACCCGCTCGACCTCGGGCCGCGGCGTCTACCGCATGGTCTTCCGCGCCCGCGACGAGCAGGTCGCCCGCTGCGCGCTGGCCGAGGGCCATGCGCTGCTGATGGCGGCCATCAATGCCGACGCCTTCGATGTTGACGCCGCCGTCACCCGCATCCGCGACAAGGTCGACGACTGCTATCTCGGCCCCTCGACCGCGGCCATCGTTGCCGCGGCGACCGACCGCCGCATTCCGCATATCCGCCTGAACGAAGGCAATCTGGTCCAGCTCGGCCATGGTGCGCGTCAACGTCGCATCTGGACGGCCGAGACCGACATGACCAGCGCGATCGCCGAAGGCATCGCCCGCGACAAGGATCTGACCAAGAGCCTGCTCAAGGCCGTTGGCGTACCGGTGCCCGAAGGCGTGGCCGTGAAGTCCCCGGCCGAGGCCTGGGAGGCCGCCGAGGATCTGGGCCTGCCGGTGGTCGTCAAGCCCTCCGACGGCAACCACGGCCGCGGCGTCACGCTGGACCTGAAGAAGCGTGAGGACGTCGAGGCGGCCTTCCATGTCGCCGACAAGGAAGGCTCGGAGGTGCTGGTCGAACGCTACATCCCCGGCAACGAGCACCGGCTGCTGGTCGTCGGTGGCCAGGTGGTGGCTGCCGCCCGTGGCGACGAGGCCTGGATCGTCGGCGACGGCAAGCACACGGTACGCGAGTTGGTCGATCAGCAGATCAACACCGACCCGCGCCGTGGCCTGACCGAAGACTTCCCGCTGAACCGCATCACGCTGGGCGAAGACCCAGTCGTGCTGCTGGACCTGCAACGCCAGGGCGTCACGCCCGACAGCGTGCCCGAGGCCGGCCAGCGCATCCTGATCCAGCGCAACGGCAATGTGGCGATCGACTGCACCGCCCAGGTCCACCCGGACGTGGCCCGTGCCGTCTCGCTGGCTGCGCGCACCATCGGCCTGGACATCGCCGGCGTCGACCTGGTCGCCACCGACATCGCCAAGCCGCTGGCTGAAACCGGCGGTGCCATCGTCGAGGTCAATGCCGGCCCGGGCCTGTTGATGCACCTGAAGCCGGCCGAGGGCATGCCCCAGCCGGTCGGCCAGGCCATCATCGACCATCTGTTTGCCGAAGACGAAAGCGGCCGCATTCCCATCGTCGGCATCGCTGCCTCGCAAGGCGGCAACCACATCAGCCGCCTGGTCGCCTGGCTCTTGCACCTGAACGGCCGCCATGTCGGCCTCGCCTGCAGCGATGGGCTCTTCCTCGGCCCGCGCCGGGTCGACCGCATCAATGGTGGCCGCTGGGATGCCGCGCACCGCTTGCTGATGAACCGTGGCGTCGACGCCGTGGTGGTCGAAAACAGCGCCGCCTCGGTGCTGGATCACGGCCTGGCCTATGACCGCTGCCAGGTCGGCGTGGTCACCGATATGGGCGGCCTGGGCCAGCTCGACGAGCACGACATCCGCACCGAGGACCAGCTCTTCAAGGTGCTGCGCACGCAGATCGATGTCGTGCTGTCCGATGGCGCGGCCGTGCTCAATGCGGCCGAGCCGCGCCTGGTCGAGATGGCCGAGCTGAGCGACGGCGAGGTGCTGTTCTATGCGCTGGACGGCAGCAATGCCGCGCTGGCCGCACACCGCGCCAAGGGCGGCCGAGCGGTCTTCCTGCAAGGCGGCGCCGCTGTGCTGGCCCAGGGTGCCTCGGAAACCTCAGGCGCCAATCTGGACACCCTGCTGGCCCGCTTTGCCCGCGCCGGCCTGCCCACCGATGCCGGCACGCTGCTGGCTGCCGTGGCGACCGCCTGGGCACTGAATATTTCCCCTGAACTGATTTCGGCCGGTCTGGACACCTTCGTGCCCGAACTCGCGCAGTAAGCAAAAACGAAACGCTTCGAAAGACGACGCAAACATGGAAGTCTCTCGCATCCGCGCCCTGCGCGGTCCGAATATGTGGAGCCGCCACACGGCCATCGAAGCCGTGGTGAGCTGCAGCGAAGCCGAACGCTCGGTCGCCGAACTGGCCGGCTTTGAAGCCCGGCTGCGCGCCCTCTTCCCCAGCATCGGTGCGCTGCGCCCGGCCAGTGCCCAGCGGGTCGAGATCTCGCTGGCCCATGTGCTGGAACAGGCCGCGCTGGCGCTGCAGGCCCAGGCCGGCTGCCCGGTGACCTTCAGCCACACCCACATCACCAGCGAAGCCGGCACCTACCAGGTGGTCGTCGAGTACAGCGAGGAAGATGTCGGCCGCATGGCCATGGACGATGCGCTGCAGCTGGTGCAGGCGGCCATGGACGGCGGCAGCTTCGATATCGACGCCTCGCTGAAGCGCCTGCGCGAGACCGATGAAGACGTGCGCCTGGGTCCCTCGACCGGCTCCATCGTCGACGCCGCCGTCAAGCGCGGCGTGCCGTTTCGCCGCCTGACCCAGGGCAGCCTGGTGCAGTTCGGCTGGGGCGCCAAGCAGCGCCGCATCTGGGCGGCCGAGGTCGATGCGACCAGCGCCGTCAGCGAATCGATCGCCCAGGACAAGGACCTGTGCAAGCGCCTGCTGCAATCGGCCGGTGTGCCGGTGCCCTATGGCCGGCCGGTGGAATCGGTTGACGATGCCTGGGCGGCGGCACTGGAGATCGGCCTGCCGGTCGTCGTCAAGCCGCAGGACGGCAACCAGGGCAAGGGCGTCACCGTCAATGTGGTGACGCGCGAGCATCTGGAAATCGCCTACAAGGCGGCCGACGAGATCGGCCAGGTGATGGTCGAGAAATTCCTGCCCGGCTCCGACTACCGCCTGCTGGTGGTGGGAGACAAGCTGGTCGCCGCCGCGCGCCGCGACCCGCCGCATGTGATCGGCGACGGCGTGCACACCGTCAAGCAACTGGTCGACAAGGTCAACGCCGACCCCAAGCGCGGCGACGGCCACGCCACCTCGCTGACCAAGATCCGCTTCGACGACATCGCCGTCGCGCGCCTCACCCAGCAAGACCTGACCCCCGACTCGGTGCCCGAGAAGGGCCGCCGCGTCATCCTGCGCAACAACGCCAATCTGTCCACCGGCGGCACCGCCACCGATGTGACCGATGACGTCCATCCCGATGTGGCCGCCCGCGCCATCGCCGCCGCGCAAGTCGTCGGCCTGCATGTCTGTGGCGTCGATGTGGTCGCCGAAAGCGTGCTGCGTCCGCTCGAAGAAATCAGCGGCGGCATCGTCGAAGTGAACGCCGCGCCGGGCCTGCGCATGCATCTGTCGCCGTCCTACGGCAAGGGCCGCAATGTCGGCGAGGCCATCATCAATCACCTCTATGGCCATGGCCAGAAGAGCGAGGACGGCCGCATCCCGGTGGTCGCCGTCACCGGCACCAACGGCAAGACGACGACGACGCGGCTGATCGCCCATATGTTCGCCACCTGCGGCCTGCGCGTCGGCATGACCAATACCGATGGCGTCTATGTCGACGGCCATCAGATCGACAGCGGCGACTGCTCGGGCCCGAAGAGCGCCCGCAATGTGCTGATGCACCCGGATGTCGAGGCTGCCGTGTTCGAGACCGCCCGCGGCGGCGTGCTGCGCGAAGGCCTGGGCTTTGACCGCTGCCAGGTCGCCGTGGTGACGAACCTTGGCGACGGCGATCACCTGGGCATGAACTTCCTCAACACCGTCGAGGAACTGGCCCTGGTCAAGCGCGTCATCGTGCAGAACGTCGCGCCCTCGGGCTATGCGGTGCTCAATGCGGCCGATGCTGTGGTGGCCAATATGGCCGGTGTCTGCCCCGGCCAGATCATCTTCTTCGCCCAGGACCGCCACCATCCGCTGATGGCCACCCACCGCGCGCAGGGCAAGCGCTGCGTCTATGTGGACGGCGATCAGCTGGTCGCCGCCCAGGGCTCCTGGCGCGAAAGCATCCCGCTGCGCGACATCCCCTTCACCCGCGGTGGCCTGATCGGCTTCCAGGTCGAGAATGCGATGGCCTCGGTGGCAGCCGCCTGGGGTGTGGGCCTGGACTGGGACACCATCCGCCGCGGGCTTTCGAGCTTCAGCAATGACGCCGACAACGTGCCCGGCCGCTTCAATGTGATGGACTACCGCGGCGCCACCGTCATTGCCGACTACGGCCACAACGGCGATGCGATGCGTGCGCTGGTGGCCGCCGTCGAGGCGCTGCCGGCCAAGAAGCGCTCGGTGGTGATCTCCGGCGCCGGCGACCGCCGCGACGAAGACATCCGCATCCAGACACAGATCCTCGGCCAGGCCTTCGACGAGGTCATCCTGTTCCAGGACGCCTGCCAGCGCGGCCGCGAGGACGGCGAGGTGCTGCAGCTGCTGCGCCAGGGTCTTGAAGGCGCCAGCCGCACGACCCATATTGAGGAAATCCGCGGCGAGTTCGTCGCCATCGACCGCGCGCTGGAGCGGCTGCAAGCGGGAGATCTCTGCCTGGTGCTGGTCGATCAGGTCGAAGAAGCGCTGGCCCATCTCAGCAAGCGCATCGCCGAGGGCTGACGAGAGGGCTGGGCCGGGCCATGCGTTCCGGCACCCGTCATCGGCGACTGATAGTCTGTGGACTACTGGAGGGACCCACCATGACCACAACGCTCAAACACCTGCTCGCCGCCGCCATTTTGGGCCTGGCGGCACTGGGCGCCCAGGCCGGCGCCAAGGAAGACATCCAGGCCGATATGAAGGCCGGGCGCTGGAGCCAGGCCGATCAGCGCCTGGACGAGGTGCTGGCCAAGCATCCGGAGAACGCGCTGGCCCACTACTGGCGCGCCCAGGCCAAGTTCCATCTCGGCCAGGTCGACGAGGCCCAGGCCGAGGTGCGCCGCGCCCGCGAGCTTGATCCAAGTGAAAACTTCGCCCGCGACAAGACGGTGCTGCGCCACATCATGGAGGCGCCGAGCAGCCAGAGTCAGGGCAAAGGCGTCAGCACCGGGCTGAGCAGCGCACCGGCGATCAGCCCAGCCCCAGCCGAGCCTGCCGTGCCCGCTGCACCGGCGCGCCCGGCGCCCCGTGAGCCCGAACCCAAGAAATCCGGCGGCGGCTTCTGGATGTTCGCGCTGCTGATCGGCCTGGGCCTGCTGACCTGGCGCCTGACCCGTTCGCGCGCCAACGGCGACCAGCGTGCCGCTCGCGAGCAATGGCAGGGTGAGCTGCAGCAGGCCAGCAAGGATCTGGGCGACGCTATCGCCGCCAGCGATGCCAACCCGCAGCTGAGCCAGGAAGCCAAGCTGGCCAACTACGACCGCGCCAAGCGCGCCCAGGGCGAGATCAGCGCCCATCTGTCCAGCCTGAACTCGCGCAAGGATTTCGCCGAGACCGCCGCCCTGGTGCTGCGCTCCCGCGATATCGCCGCCGAGATCCGCGGCGAGGAAAAGCCCAGCGAACGTGCCGCACGGATGGAGATGCAGCGCCAGGCCATGCAGCCGGTCTATGTGCAGCAGCCGGGCTACGGCCCGGGCTATGGCGGCCCGCAACCGTCGGGCGGCCTGGGCGTGCTGGGCACGGTGGCCGCCGTTGGCGCCGGCGTGGCCATTGGCAGCATGATGAGCGGCTCGGCAGAGGCCCATGGCCATCGCCGCCATGAGGAAGACGATGGCAGCAACCGCGGCGGCTACATCCCCTTTGATGACGACAACCGCGGTGGCGGCCTGGACCTCGGCGGCAGCGATGGCGGCGCGGCCTGGGACAGCGGTGGCGGTGGCGATTTCGACGCCGGCGGTGGTGGCAGCTTCGACTGAGCCGCTTGCATCGTCGATCTCATCAACCCGGGCCGCGACCCGGGTTTTTTGTATGTGTTGAGCGCCGCCCGGACCCATGGCCGGCGCTCTGCTCTGCCTGCAATTCCGGAATTCGGTCCCAGAACAGCGCCGCCCTGTCAATCCCTGCGTGACCTCTGGCGGCTGCGTCTACAGGGTCTATGCTTCTTGATATATCAAGGAGACAGCATGACTTCTACACCCCGCCGCCACCGTCCTGCCGCGCCCCGGCGCCCATCGCTGAGCGCCCTGCTGCTCGGCCTGGCCCTGCTGGGCGGCGCCCAGCAGGCGCTTGCCCAGCCCTACCCGGCGGCCGCTCGTCAGCCGGTCGTCAACAGCTACCACGGCATCCAGGTCAGCGACGACTACCAGTGGCTGGAAGACGCCAGCCAGCCGGCCGTCAAGACCTGGTTGGCGGCGCAGAACCAGCTCAGCCGCGCGGCGCTGGACGCCGTGCCCGGCCGCGAACGGGTGCAGCAGAGAATCACCGAGCTGGTGACCGCTCGCTCAAGCAGCTATTACGCGCTACGCCGCCAGGGCGGCCAGCTGTTCGCGATCAAGTCGCAGCCGCCCAAGCAGCAGGCGCTGCTGGTCACGCTGCCCTCGCCGGACCGCCCGGGCGATGAGCGTGTCGTGCTCGACCCGAACCTGCTCGCCGCCGATGGGTCCATCTCGATCGACTTCTATGTGCCCTCGCCGGACGGCAAGCTGGTGGCCGTGTCGCTGTCCGAGAAAGGCAGCGAGGATGGCTCGGTGCATGTCTTCGAGGTCGCCAGCGGCAAGCAGATTGACGTCGTCGTGCCGCGCGTCCAGTACCCCACCGGCGGCGGTTCCGTCGCCTGGGCGGCCGACAGCAAGGGCTTCTTCTACACCCGCTATCCGGCGCCGGGCGAACGCGGCGACGCCGATCTGCATTTCTACCAGCAGGTCTGGTTCCACCAGCTCGGCCAGCCGCTGAGCAAGGACCGCTATGCCGTCGGCCGCGAGTTCCCGCGCATTGCCGAGACCCAGCTCGCCAGCGGCCCTGGCGGCGAGGTGCTGGCCACGGTGCAGAACGGCGACGGCGGCGAGGTCGCGCTCTACCTGCTGCGCGCCGGCAAGGGGGCACAGAAATGGACCCGCCTGGCCGCTTTTGCCGACGAGGCCAAGCAGGGCTGGTTCGGCAGCGACGGGCATCTCTACCTGCTGTCGCGCAAGCAGGCGCCCAAGGGTCAGGTCTTGCGCGTGGCGCTGAAGAACCCGCAACTGGCCCGCGCGCAGCTGGTGCTGCCCGAGGGTGAGGGCACGATCCAGCATGTCGCCATCAGCGGCCAGCGCCTGCTGGCCAGCGCCCTGCTCGGCGGCCCCTCGCAGCTGACCGAGGTCGACCTGAAGACGCTGAAGGCCCAGACCATCGCGCTGCCGCCGGTCAGCAGCGTGGACGATATCGTGGCCATGGCCGATGGCGAGCTGCTCGCCTCGGTGCAGAGCTACACCGAGCCACCGGCCTGGTACCGTGCCGCCGCCGGCCAGCCGCTGGCCAAGACCGCCCTGGCGCTCAAGAGCGTGGCCGACTACAGCGACACCGAGGTGCTGCGCGAATTCGCCGTCTCCAAGGACGGCACCCGCGTGCCGCTGAACATCATCCGCCGCAAGGGCACGCAGCTGAACGGCCAGAACCCGACCATCCTCTATGGCTACGGCGGCTACAGCGTCAGCCAGACACCGGGCTTCTCGACCACCCGCCGCGTCTGGCTCGATCATGGCGGCGTCTATGTGATCGCCAATCTGCGCGGCGGCGGCGAGTATGGCGAGACCTGGCACAGCGCCGGCAATCTGACCCGCAAGCAGAATGTGTTCGACGACTTCATCGCCGCCGCCGAGCACCTGATCGCCCGCGGCTACGCCACGCCTGAGAAGCTGGCCATCCAAGGCGGCAGCAATGGCGGCCTGCTGATGGGCGCGGCGCTGACCCAGCGCCCCGAGCTGTTCCGCGCCGTGCATGCGGCGGTTGGCATCTACGACATGCTGCGCATCGAGCTGGACCCCAACGGCGCCTTCAACGTGACCGAGTTCGGCACCGTCAAGGACCGCGCCCAGTTCGACGCCCTCTATGCCTACTCGCCGTTTCACAAGGTCAAGGACGGCACCGCCTATCCCGCCGTGCTGATGACCACCGGCGATAACGACGGCCGCGTCAACCCGGCCCAGTCGCGCAAGATGATCGCCCGTCTGCAGGCGGCCAATCCGAACGGCCGCCCCATCCTCCTGCGCACCAGCGCCGCCAGCGGCCACGGCATCGGCTCCTCGCTGAGCGAAACGATCAAGGAACGCACCGACACCTTCAGCTTCCTGTTCCAGCAACTGGGCGTCGATCTGAACGCACGCTGATCGGCGACACTGCGCGCCTGCCTTTCAAGGCCTCGCCGCCTGCCTGCCCGGCGGCGAGGCATTCTTTTCTTGGAATCCTGATGAAGAAGACCACAATCGCCCTGTGCATTGCGCTTCAGTGCCTGGCTGCCGGCGCTGCTGGTAACGGCATGGACAAGGCCAGCAACGAAAAAGCCAGCACCGACCGCGCCTCGGTCTGGGACCTGAGCCCGCTCTACGCCAGCCCCGAGGCTTGGGAAGCCGAACGCCAGGCCATCCTCGCCGCACTGCCTGGCGTGCGCCAGCTGCAGGGCACACTGGGCCAGAGCGCGGCCAGCCTGCGCGCCGGGCTGGACCAGCTCTCCAGCCTGCGCCGCCGCCTCGGCCGCCTGAACACCTATGCCAGCCTGCTGGCCGATGAGAACACGCAGGTCACCGCCAACCAGGCACGCCGCCAACTGGGCGACACCGCCGCCAACCAGTTCGGCGAGGCCAGCGCCTTCGTCAACGCCGAGATCGCCGCCATCGGCCGCGACAAGATCAACGCCTTCCTGGCCCAGGAGCCGGGCCTGGCCCCGCATCGCTTTGCGCTGATGAACACGCTGCGCCTGGCCGAGCATGTGCTGAGCCTGAAGGAAGAAGCATTGCTGGCCGCGGCCTCCGAGCCGCTGCAGCAGCCCTCGGCCATCTACGGCCTGCTGGCCAATGCCGACCTGCCCTGGCCCACGATCAAGATCCGCGGCAAGACGGTGGTGCTCGATCAGGAGCAGTACGTCGCCTACCGCGCCGACCCTGACCCCAAGATCCGCAAGCAGGTCTTCCAGGCCTTCTGGCCGGCCTTCAAGGCCTATGAGCGCAGCTTTGGCGCCATCTACAGCGCCAGCCTCAAGGGCACCGTGTTCAGTGCCCGCGCGCGCAAGTTCGGCAGCAGCGTCGAGATGGCGCAAAGTGGCGACAACATCCCGGCCGCCGTCTACAAGACCTTGCTCCAGGAAGCCAATGCCGGCCTGCCGACGCTGCACCGCTACTTCCAGCTGCGCAGCAAGGTGCTGGGCCAGAAGCAGGCCGGTTATCAGGACGTCTATGTGCCGCTGGCCAAGCCCTCGCGCAGCTACACCGTCGCCGAGGCCGAGGCGTTGACGCTGGAGGCCTTGAAGCCGCTGGGCAGCGACTACACGAGCAAGCTGCAGGCCGCTTTCGGTGCCGGCTGGATGCATGCCGTGCCGCAGCGCGGCAAGCGTTCGGGCGCCTATATGAACCCGGCCGCCTACGATGTGCACCCCTATCTGCTGATGAGCTTCAGCGGCGAGTACAACAGCGTGTCCACGCTGGCTCACGAATGGGGCCATGCGATGCACTCGGTCTACTCGAATGCCAACCAGCCCTATGAGACGGCCGACTACGCCACCTTCATCGCCGAGGTCCCGTCGACCGCCAACGAGCTGCTGCTGGCCGACTACATGGTCGCCAACGCCAAGAGCCGCAGCGAGAAGATCTTTGCGCTGAGCCAGGAGCTGGAAAACCTGCGCGGCACCTTCTTCCGCCAGGCCATGTTTGCCGAGTTCGAACTGGCCACGCACGAAGCCACCGAAAAGGGCGAGGCGCTGACCGGCGAAGGCCTGAGCAAGATCTACCTGGACCTGCTCAAGCGCTACCACGGCCATGATCAGGGCGTCGTCAAGATCGACGATGTCTACGGCATCGAGTGGGCCTATATCCCGCACTTCTACAACGACTTCTACGTCTACCAGTACGCCACCTGCATCAGCGCCGCGGCCTTCTTCGCCGAGGGCATCGGCAAGGGCGACACCGCGCTGCGCGAGCGCTACTTCACGCTGCTGAAGTCGGGCAGCGCCGGCGAGGCCTATGAGCTGATGAAGACGGCCGGCGTCGACCTCGCCACGCCCGCGCCCTACCGCGCCGTCGTGCGCCGCATGGAGCAGGTGATGAGCCAGCTGGAAGCGCTGCTGGCGCAGAAGTAAGGCCAGTAAGGCCAGCAAGGCCCTGGGCCGGGCGAGAGTGGCCGACACAGATGTGTTCCACTCTCGCCTGTGCCACATCTTGACTCCCCCGCAGTACCGGCCGCGGCAACGCCTGCCGCCGCGCCCCTCTCCCTGCCCCAGCCTCGCCACCTGAAGCGTCTGCCCGCCGGGCTGACGACCGAGCAGTGGCTGCGCATCCGTCAGGCGGCCTACCAGCTGCCCCAGGTGCTGAGCCCGGCCGATCTGGACGGCCCTGATCATGGCCATGACCATGAAAAGCAGCTCGACGCGCTGGGTCTGATCCTGATCCAGAAAGCCGTCTCCGGCGCCCGGCCCAGCCGCTGGATCGCACCGCGGCTGATCGCCGTCGCGCTGGAACATCTGGACGCCGTCGGCTCGGCCCCGACGGTGCGCGCGCTGATGCAAAAGCGCAGCAGCCAGCTCGACGCGCTGGGCCTGGCGCGCGAGGGGCTGGACTGGAGCCGGCTGTGCAGCCAGACGATGCATCTGTCGCGCGAAGGCTGGCAGCTGCCGGTGGCCTTTCGCGTGCCGCTGGACGCGCAGGCCGAGGCCGCCATCTGGGACTTCTACCGCGATGGCGATCTGGCCGCCCTGAGCCGCGTGCTCGGCCCGCAGCCGGACTATCCACATCACGACGAGCTGCTGGCCCATCTGGACGCGCTGCTGGAACGCAGCGCCAGCGGCCATGAGGAACACATCGCCTCGCTGCTGCCGCGGCTGCAGGCCGAGTGCGGCGTGCCGCAGACACTGGCGCAGTTCAAGGCCGCCACCACCCGCGCGCAAGACCGCTGGGAACATGCCGTCGCCGAGCTGAACACACTGGCGCGGCTGAACAGCCAGCTGGCCTTCCAGGGCTACCCCGACACCTTCGAGCCGGCCCGCCGGCTGCAGCGCCGCGTCACGCTGTTTGTCGGTGCGCCCAATAGTGGCAAGACCCATGCCGCGTTCGAGCGCCTGTCGGCCAGCGCCAGCGGGGCCTATCTGGCGCCGCTGCGCCTCTTGGCGCTGGAGGGGCGCGATCGCCTGGTCGGCCGCGGCGTGCCCTGCTCGCTGCTGACCGGCGAAGAGAATGTGCCGGCCGAAGACGCCCGTGTCGTCTCCAGCACCATCGAGATGGTCAACACCAGCAAGGTGGTCGAAGTGGCGGTGATCGACGAGGCACAGATGCTGTTCGACACCTACCGCGGCTGGGCCTGGACCCAGGCCATCGTCGCAGTGCCGGCCGAGGAACTGATCATCATCTGCTCGGCCTATGCAGTGCCGGCCATCGAGAACCTGCTGGGTCTGTGCGGCGAGCGCTGCACGGTGCGCCATTTCGAGCGCAAGCAGGAGGTGCAGCTGCTGCCTGCGCCGGTGCCGATTGCGGCGCTGAAGAAGGGCGATGCGGTCGTCGCCTTCAGCCGCCGCGAGGTGTTGATGCTGCGCGATCAGATCGCCTCGGCCGGCCATCCGGTCTCGGTGATCTACGGCGCGCTGCCGCCCGAGGTGCGGCGCCGCGAGGCCGAGCGGTTTGCCAATGGCGCCAGCCACATCCTCGTGGCCACCGATGCCATCGGCATGGGCTTGAACCTGCCGATACGCCGCGTGCTGTTCAGCACGATGACGAAATTCGACGGCCAGGCCGACCGCACGCTCAGCGTCTCGGAAACCCACCAGATCGCCGGCCGCGCCGGCCGCTACGGCATGCACGACGAGGGCTTTTGCGGCGTGCTGCGCGAGGCCGAGCCGACGGCGGCGCGCACCTTGAAGGAGCTGCTGCCCAAGAGCCCACGCGCGCCGCGTGACTTCAAGGCCGCGGTGGCGCCGAACTGGTGGCATGTGGACACCATTGCCCAGCAGCTGGGCCTGAAGCGCCTGCATGCGGTGCTGGGCGTGTTCATGGACCGGCTGCGCCTGGACGACGCGCATTTCGCCGTTGCCGAGCTGGAGCAGATGCTGGAGCTGGCCGAGCAGCTTGACCATGCCGCGCCCACGCTGACGCTGAAGCAGCGCTTCATCTACGCGCAGGCACCGGTGGACAGCCGCACGCCGGCCCAGGTGCAGGAGTACCTCGACTGGGCCAGCCGCCATGCACTGATCGGCCAGGTCGGCGCGCCCTGGTTCCTCGACGATGTCGACGAGCACAGCCGCCTCGACCGCATGGAGCAGGCGCTGCGCTCCTGCACGCTATGGCTGTGGCTGGACCTGCGCTTCCCTGGCGTCTACGGCCATCTGGACGCCGTGGTCGATCTGCGCAGCCGGCTCAACGATGGCATCGAACGCCATCTGAAGGGCAAGAAGCCGCTGTGGCAGACCCGCGGCGGGCGTGGCGGCGGACGAGCTCGCTAAGGCAGCTCGCCGCATCCGTCGGCGTGGGCCTCAACCCCGCGCGGGAATCTGCAAGCCGCGCTGCACCGCCGGCCGGGCCAGGAAGGCGGCCAGCACGCGCTGCACCTGCGGGAACTCGTTCCAGCCAACCAACTCGCCGGCCCCGTAGAAGCCGATCAGATTGTTCACCCAGGGCAGCACGGCAATGTCGGCGATCGTGTAGTCCTCGCCCATCAGCCAGTCCCGACCGCTCAGGCGCTGCTCCAGCACACCGAGCAGGCGGCGCGATTCGGCCACATAGCGATCGCGCGGGCGCTTGTCCTCGTAGTCCTTGCCGGCGAATTTGTGGAAGAAGCCGAGCTGGCCGAACATCGGGCCGATGCCGCCCATCTGGAACATCAGCCATTGCAAGGTCTCGTAACGCGCCGCCGGATCGGCCGGCAACAGCTGCCCGGCCTTCTCGGCCAGATAGATCAGGATGGCGCCGGACTCGAACAGCGCCAGCGGTCGCCCGCCGGGGCCTTGCGGGTCGATGATGGCCGGAATCTTGTTGTTCGGGTTCAAGGACAGGAACGCGGGGCTGAGCTGATCGTTGCTGTCGAAGCGAACCAGCTGCGCCTCATAGGGCAGGCCCAGTTCCTCTAGCGCGATCGAAACCTTGACGCCGTTGGGCGTGGGCAGCGAATAGAGCTGCAAACGCTCGGGATGGGCGGCCGGCCACTTGGCGGTGATGGGGAAGTCTTCAGGAAAGCGGGCAGTGTTGGGGGCGGTGTTGTTCGTCGTCATGGCCACTCAATGAAAAGGTCAGCGCGTCGATTGTGAGCCGGGCCTCAAGGCCCTGCCGTGACGGCGCCAATCCCACAGCAGGCTCTGGGGACTTGGCCGTCGTGCGCTGCCAACGCCGGTGCGTTTCAGTAATTCAGCACAAAGCGCTGACCACGCCAGGACAGCACCGCGCTCTTCAGCCGGATCTGCTCCAGCCGCAGGCCCTCGGCAATCTGCTCGCCCTCATGCAGCACCTGGCGGTTGACGATCAGCATGCGATCGGCCGGCGTCTCTGAATACATCGCGCCGCTGGTTTGCAGCGGCGGCAGCTGCTGGCGGGTCGCCTCGGGCAACTCGGCCCAGGTGGGCAGCTTTTCGGTCGCCGCGACCGCAGCGTTTGCCTGTGGCAGCGGCCGGGGCTCGGGCAGACGAGGCTGCCGCGGCGGGGTCAGGTCTTGCGTGGGCCGCGGTGCTTGTTGGGTCGCTTGAAGCGGCATTGACGGTGGTACTCGCGGCGCCACCGCTGCTGCGACAGTGGGCGCGATCTGAGGCACAGCCTGCACAGGCGCGGCAAGCACGGCCGATGCGGCCGCCACGGGCGCGGAGACGGGGCTGGCCGCGGCGAGCGGCAAGGCAGGCGCCGGGACGGCCGACACCTGGGCTGGCGGCATGGCTGACGGAACAGGCGCTGCGGCAGGCGTTGGTGTGGACGGCGACCGCGCCAGCCACAGCCAGGCCAGACCGCCGGCCGTCAGCATGCCGGCCAGTGCCGCCGTCAGCGGCAGCAACCAGGGTCGAGGCGCCGTAGGCCTGGCCGCAGGGGCGATCCCCAGCGCCGAGACGGGCGCTTGCGCAGCGCCATCGCCACGGCCACGTTCGGCTTCGGCACGGCGCAGGGCGTCAAGAATGTAGGACATGGCTGGGACTCAGTGCGCGGTCGTTGCCGGCGTTACGGGCGTTACGGGCGTTGCGGTCGTTGCTGCCGGTGGGGCCGATGCCGCGGACGCTGCCGGCAGCAGGGGCAACCGAGGCTCCGCCACACCGGCCGCGCGGTTCAGCTGCATCAGCGTGATCGGCCCGGCCAGGCCGTCAGCCCTCAGGCCCAGGCTGCGCTGGAAGCTGGCCACACGCAGCGCCAGCTGCGTCGGCGCGCGGCCGTCCAGCTGCGCAAAGCGCTCCTGCAGCCAGGCCTGCGTCGGCGCATTGAGCTGGCGCGCCTGGTAGCCCGGCGGCGCCCGCCACAGCGTCGCGAACTCGCCGCGCCAGCGTTGCGCCAGCGCCGTCAGGCTCAAGGTCTCGGCCGGCTGGCCCAGCGTTTGAACGCGCGCCTGCTGGCCATCCAGGCCCAGCAAGAGCGCCGGCTGACGGCGACCCTCGGCGTCGATCAGCGTCAGCCAGGCCGGTCGGTCGAGCAGGCGCAGCAGGGCCAGGCCGCCTTCGGTCTTCAGGCAGAACAGCTGCTGGCCACGCAGCGCCTCGCAAGGCGCGTCGCCCTCGACCGGCGCCAGCTGCCACTGCTGAGCCAGCATGCGCCAGGCGCTGGCCTCGTCCGGCGTCGCCGCTGCAATCGCGGCCTCCAGGCGCTGCGCCTCGGTGGGCGCTGCCGGCTTGGCCGGCTTGGGCTTCTCGGCGGGCACTGCCGCCACTGAAACGGCTGGCGCCGAAGCTGCCGGAATTGCCGAAGCCGCAGAAGCCGCAGCTAGCGCCGGGCGCAGCGCAGCGCGCATCGCGCCCGAAGGCAACAAGGGGGCGAGCCAGGCCCCCGCCGCTGCTGCACTCAGCAGCAGCGCGCTCCCGCCCAGCCACCAGGCCCAGCGGCGTGCAGCCTTGGCGGGTACGGCTGGCGTGGCTTGGGCGGTTTTCACCGACTGCACCTCGATGGGCTCGCCAAACACCTCGGCCGCCGCCTGCTTCAAGGTGCGGACATCAACCCGATTCAAGCCCTGCGCGTAGGCGCCCAGCAGCGCACGATCGCACAGCAGGTTGACACGCCGCGGCACGCCGCGCGACAGCCGGTGTACCAGGCGCAGCGCCGCCGCGTCGAACAGCGCCGGGCCGGCGTGGCCGGCCACAGCCAGGCGGTGGCGCACATAGTCGGCCGTCTCCTCGGCCGACATGGCCTGCAGATGAAAGCGCGCAATCACCCGCTGCGCCAGCGGCTCGAGCTGCGGCCGGGCCAGCATCTCGCGCAGCTCGGGCTGGCCGATCAGGATGATCTGCAGCAGCTTGCGCTCGCTGGTCTCCAGATTGGTCAGCAGGCGCAGTTGCTCCAGCACCTCAGCCGAGAGCTGCTGCGCCTCGTCGATGATCAGCACATTGTTCTGACCCTGGGCATGGCTGCGCAGCAGGAAGGCGTTCAGCGCATCGATCAGCGGCTTGACGCTCGGCGAGCCCGGCGGCAGCGGCTCATGCGCAATGCCGAATTCCTCGCAGACGCTGATCAGGAGCTCGGTCGCGCTGAGCCGCGGATTGAAGATATAGGCCACCCGGCAGTGCGCCGGCATCTCGGCCAGAAAGCGCCGGCACACCGTCGTCTTGCCAGCGCCGATTTCGCCGCTGAGCAGCACGAAGCCGCCACCGCCGCCGAGGCCATAGCGCAGATGGGCCAGCGCATCGCGATGGCGCTCGCTCATGAACAGATAGCGCGGGTCCGGCGCGATGGCGAAGGGCTCCTGCTGCAGGCCGAAGAATTTCGCGTACATGGGCAAGAGGCGGCGGACGGTTCGATTCAGTGCTGGCAGCGCGTGCCGGGGCCGCCATCGTAACGGCTCGGCCCAGCCCTGAAACGAGCAAGCCCTCGCCGCGGCTCAGCGCCGCGCGAGGGCTTGGCTTCGTGATCGCGGGTCAGGCCTGCGCGTCAGCGTTGCGGCGACGCTTGGCGGTCGCCACCAGGCCCGCCAGCCCCAGGCCCAGCAGCAGCGCGCTGGCCGGCTCGGGCACAACCTGTACGTTCAGACTCTGCACGTTGACATTGATCGCATTGGCGTTCGAATCGGCCAGCAAGACATCGCTGAACTGCAGCGTGCTGTTGCCACGGGCGATCACATTGAAGCTCAGACGGGCCAGCTGGCCATTGCCATTGACACCGGGCACGGCGCCGACCAGGGTGTTGAACACGAAGGAGACGCTGCCGCTGCCGTTGTCGACGATACCGACATCGCCAAAGGTGCTGCCGCCGCTACTCAGAAAGCTGCCCTGGCTGACGCTGGCAGCCTGAAAGATCGTCGGATCGAAGTTCAGCGAGAACTGGTAGCCGTAGAGGTCGGCCACGCCGGAGATCAGCACATCGACATCCAGCACCGAGCCCAGTTGCGCGGGGTCAGGTGTTGCGCTCAGCGACAGCACCGGGTCAGCCGCAAGGGCTTGGCCGGACAGCAAGCCCAGGGCCAGCCCCATGGCAAGCGACGTTTTCTTCCAGGCGAACTGGCGCTTCATCACATGTATCTCCTCTGCCCTGCGGGCGTAGCGGCCGGGCAAGCCGGGGCGCTTTTAAATGTCGTGGCGATGGATCCGGGCCTGCGCCGGGCGGGCCGTGCAACACCCATCGGTTTGGGGCGGAGTTTTTCCGGGCCACCGGGTGCGGACAAGAGGGGAATCCCTTGGCACGGCCAGCCCGTTGGGCAGCGCTCGGCTTCAATGTTCAATGGCCCTGCCGTCGGGCGCAAAGCCCAGCCGCTGCTGCTGCGCCTCGATGGCGGCAAGCAGCGGCAGCAGCGCCGCTGGCGCCTCGCCGCGGCAGAAGATTTCGGTGGCTGGCGCCCCTGCCCATTCGATGCGCAGCAACAGCCAGCGGCCGTCTTGCTGATCAGGCTCTTCTTGATATCGGCTTGCCAGCCCGGCCAGCCCCAGCTGCCTGAGCCGCTCAATCAAAGCGTCGAACTCTGAGCGCGACAGCAATGCGTCGCTGTGCCGATCCTGCCCACCAAATCGCGCCTTGCCCAGCCGGCTGATTCGCGCTGTGCCATCGCGGGACAGTTGCAGCCGACTGCCCTCGGCGCAACCATTGCAGTCGCGCTCCAGGCTGAGGCTGTGCGCCTGAGGCTCAGGCACCCGCCCAGCGTTTGCCATCACAGCGAAGACACTGAGCATGGCCGCAGCCAGCAGCCCGCGCCGCGCCGCCCTCGCTGTCTTGTCACCGTTCACTGCCATGGGGAATCACCCTCTGTTGCCGCGCTGACCTTGCCCATATCCTGCACCCCCTGATCGTGCCATCGTGACTTTTTCACGCTTGCGGACGCAAATGCTTGCGCCGTGGCGGGTTGGCGATGGCCGCAAGCGGTGCCGTGCAGTCCGGCGGGCCGCCGACGAAGCCCTGCAGTCTGCCATTGCAGCCGCACGAATTCCTGTCTGTCACGCAAGAACAAAGGACGCCTCATGACTCAGCAACGTTCGACCCGCCGCCAGGCCCAGGGACGCAACGCCGCCCTCCAGCGCCCCGGGCGCAGCATCGCCAACGGCGTGTTCGTACTTTGCATGGCCCTGGCCGCCGGCGTACCGCTGGCGCAGGCCGCCGACCGGCTGAGCCCGATCCAGACCCAGACCAATGGCAGCTACTGGCACGACCTGCGCCTGACCCCGGCCAAGCAATCGGCCAAGGGCGCCGTTGCCGTGTTGCAGCCGCGCCAGTTCCGCGCCGTGACGCTGGACCGCAGCGGCTTTGCCGCCCTGACCGCCACCGCCCCGCTGGAACGCAGCAGCGCCGCTGCGCTGTCCCCACTGGAAGTCTCGCTGCCCCATCCCGATGGGGGCTTCCAGCGCTTCGCCCTGGTTGAATCGCCGGTGATGGAGCCCGAGCTGGCGGCCAAGCACCCCGAGATCAAGACCTATGCCGGCAAGGGTATCGACGACCCGCACGCCAGTCTGCGCCTGGACTTGACCCCGCTGGGTCTGCATGCCTCGGTACGTTCGCCCGGCGGTGCCTGGTACATCGATCCCTACTACCACCTGGACGACAGCGTCTACGCCGTCTATCGCAGCCGCGAACTGCCCAACCCGCATGGCACGGGCCTGAACGAGGCGATGGAGAATGCCCCGCATCTCGCACTGACGCGCGGTTTCTACCAGGCAGGCGATACGGTCGAGCTCAGCGGCTTCGGTTTCGCGCCTGGCGCCACCGTCACGGTGACGGTGCACAACCCCGAGCAAGACAGCAGCCCGCGGCAGACGCAGAGCGTGGTCGCCGCCGCTGATGGCTCCTTTCACACCAGCCTGATCGCCGACCCCAGCCGCAATCTGGGCGCCTATGAAATCACCGCCAGCGACGGTACGACCACCAGCAGCACCGCCTACCATGTGCTGGCCGATGGTCTGGCGCCCACGGCCAGCTCGGGCACGCAGCTGCGCACCTACCGGCTTGCCCTGCTGACCGACCCGTCCTATGCCACTTACTTCGGCGGCTCGGCCAACGTCACTGCCGCCAAGGTCTCATTGATCAACCGCGTCACCCAGGTCTACGAGAGCGAGACCTCGATCCGGCTGATGCTGATCAACAACAACGATGCGCTGAACCTCGACACCGCAGCGCAGATGACCGGCACCAACGGCCCCTGTGGCGGCGCTGCCTGCTTCACGGCCAGCCAGGCGGCCAGCTGCGGTAGCGGCACGCTGACGCGTAACCGCCAGGTCGTTGGCCTGCTGGCCGGCGCCAGCAACTTCGACATCGGCCACATCGCGCTGGGCCTGAACGGCGGCGGCATCGCCAGCCTGGGCGTTGTCGGCGGCAGCAGCAAGGCGCAGGGTTGCACCGGCGTGCCGACCCCGGTGGGCGACTTCTATGCGGTCGACTATGTGGCTCATGAGATGGGCCACCAGTTCGCCGGCAACCACACCTTCAACGGCACGATCAGCAACTGCTCGGCTGGCAACCGCAACCCGGGCACCTCGGTGGAGCCGGGCAGCGGCTCCTCCATCATGGCCTATGCCGGCATCTGCGGCACCGACAATCTGCAGCCTCATAGCGACGCCTACTGGTCGCAACGCAGCTTCGATGAGATCACCACCTACACCTCCAGCGCCGAGAGCAATCTGAACGAAGTGCAGATGGGCGTGCTCAGCGGCTTCACCGCCAACGGCATGCAGTTCCAGCTGCGCTACAACGGCAACACCTCGGCGCCCATCGTGCGTGGCAGCAACTTCACCACCGGTGGCGTCAAGGCGGCGATCGAAGGCATTCCCGGCTGGCCCAGCGGCGGCACGGTGAACATCACCACGCTGAGCGACAACGCCTTCACCATCACCTTCGGCGGCAGCTTGGCCGCCACCAATGTGCCTTCGCTGGAACTGGTCGGCTGCACCTCGCCCTGCACCGGCAAGGTCGGCGAAATCACTGCTGGCGGTCGCACGACCAAGGGCGGCATCTCGGTGACGCCGACCGGCAATACCGCCCCGGTCGTCACCGTGCCTGCCGGCTACACGGTTCCCGTGCGCACCCCCTTCGCGCTGACGGGCAGCGCCGCCGACGCCGAGGACGGCACCCTCACGTATATGTGGGAGCAGAACGACCGCGGCGCCGCCAACGGCACCGGCCTGATCAGCAACAGCAAGGTCGACGGCCCGCTGTTCCGCCAGTTCGGCACCCGTGCCGTCGTCAGCGGTACCGATACCCTGCTCTATGGCTCGCCGGGCGAGAACATCGCGACCAGCAATCCGACCCGCGTCTTCCCCGACATGGGCCAGATCCTCGCCAACAACACCAATGCCGAGACCGGCGCCTGCCCGCCGGCCTCGGCCACGCCGACGGCGACCGAGATCGAGTGCTTCTCCGAGTTCCTGCCGACCGCGGCCTATGTCGGCTTCGCCGGCACCAACGCCAGCCCGGCCTCGCTGAACTTCAAGCTGACCGCGCGTGACGGCCATGGCGGTGTCGGCAGCGCCAGCACCAAGCTGACACTGGCGCCCAATGCCGGTCCCTTCCTGGTGACCTCGCCGAACAGCGCCGTCACGCTGAACGCCGGCAGTTTGCAGACGATCGGCTGGAGTGTGGCCAACACCAACGCAGCACCGGTGAACACCGCGGATGTGAAGATCACCCTGTCGGTGGATGGTGGCAACACCTGGCCCTACACGCTGGCCGCCAGCACGCCGAACACCGGCACGGCCTCGGTGACGCTGCCGCTGCTGGCCACCAGCAAGGCGCGCGTCAAGGTTGAGGCCATCGGCAACATCTTCTTCGATGTGTCGAACGCCGACTTCACGATCCGCCTGCTCGGCGATCTGAACAAGGACGGCGTGGTCGACTGCGCCGACCTCGCCATCGTCCGGGCCTCGCTGGGCAAGAAGGCCGGCCAGCCCGGCTTTGATGCCCGCGCCGACTTCAACAACGACGGCGTCGTCGACATCCGCGACCTCAGCGCCGTGTCGCAGAAACTGCCGGCCGGCACGGTCTGCAAATAAGCCGCTGAGCGCGCGTCGGTGTGCGCACCGACCCGCGCTGGCAGCCGCGCACAAAGGGCGCCTGGCGACAGCCGGCGCTCTTTGTTCTTGTGCCGCTGATTTCCTCAGTACGATGCAGCCCGAAGCAGGAGACAGCCCATGCAGGCACCAGTGGAACTCGATGCATTTCTGGCCTACCGGGAGGGGGAAGAGCGGGTCGGCCCGATCAATGATTGGCTGCGCGCACAGGGCATCAGCACTCACTACTTTCGCGCTGATGTCCAGCCGGGCGAATCGATTGACGAGACAGCGGCGCTGGCCGGGGCGCGCTGCATGGTGGCGTTCTTGGGGACCATGGGATGGGGGCCGACCCACAGGCGGCTGGTACAGGAGGCCCTGGCGCGCGGGTTGCGGGTGATACCGGTCTTGATCGGTGCCCCGTCACTGGAAGACAGGCAGGCGTTTGGCGGACTGTTCACCGAGAAGCTGTACATCGAGCTGCAGCGAATGAATCCCGTCGTGCTCCAACGCCTGGCCCAGGCGATCCGCAACAGCGAGGCACCGGCCCGCCATGACAAGGCCGATCCTGCGACCTCCACGCTACTAAGGCTGCTCATTCAGGGCGATCGCTTACAGCGAATGCAAGTCCTGCGCCGTGCAAGAGAGGGCCGCATCAGGGATCTCGGCGCCCTGGCTGAAGCCGCTCGCGCCGAGCTGAGCACAGCTCAGTCACCCGCGAGCAGCAATGCGGGGAATGCAGAAGCACGCTCATGGCTGTTCAGCCTACTGATCAGCATAGACGCCAATCACCCGGCCAGTCGCGATCTCGCCATTCGCCACATGGATGCGAATTTCGAGCCCGACCACTACGTGCGGTACTGGTTGCTCGTTGCGCTCTATGCCGAAGACGTTCGCTACCTGAGCGCGGCACTCAAGCTTGCGAAACACCCGCGTGACGCCGATGTCCTGGCCTTGGCCGAGGGCATAGGGACCGCGTCCGACGTTGAACTTGCCCGACGCTGGAAAGAGCGCCTGCTGTCCGCAGACTCAGAGAGCGCCTGGCCGATCATGCGCGCCTTGCGCATCCTGCCCATCACGGCGCTTGCTGAAGCCTTGGTGGAGCGACTGACTCTCGCTGGCTTCGAGCGCCTAGAAGCCCACGACGAGCTCTATGCACTTGCCCATCCCGCGATGGCATCTGCCGCTTGTGCCTGGATCGACAACGAGACTGCAAGGCCGGTGGTCGTCAGCATGGTGATTCACACCTGCGCGGCCGCCGGTGAGCACGCATGCGGCGATCTGGTGGAGGTCCTGCGCCCGCTGAATCGAGAGTTGACCGAACGGCTGCTGCGTGAAACGGCTCAAGGTCGGGCAGTCAATCCCATACGGCAGAAGGCGCTCGATGACCAACCATCGCTTCGAAGCATCGCGGAGCAGTTGCTTGCCCTGCTGCGCCTGAGCGGCAAAACCGACGCCCACCGCATCCCCCTCGCCGGTTTCTCCTCCGACACCGTTGGCCAGCAACAGGACCAGCTCGATATCGCTGCCGAAGTGCGCACGCTGACCGCCATCATGATGGCCCGCGAGGTCAGCCCGCCGCTGGCCATCGGTTTGTTCGGCGACTGGGGCTCGGGCAAGAGCTTCTTCATGCGCGCGATGCGTGAGCAGGCCGAGGCCCTCGCCACACGGGCCCGAGCCCTGGCCGAGGCCGGCAGCGACTCGAAGTTCTGCGCCCATCTGGTGCAGATCGAGTTCAATGCCTGGCATTACGCCGACACCAATCTCTGGGCCAGCCTGGTGACAGCCATCCTGGAACAGCTGGCCGCCCATGTCTCGCCCAAGCCGACGGCCAAGGAGCAGGAAGCCGATCTGATGGCCCAGCTCAGCAGCGCCCGCGCGCTGACCGAGGCCGCGCAGGCCGAGGTCAAACAGGCCGAGACGCAGCGCCAGGCCGACGAAAAGCAGCTCGAGGATCTGCGCCAGCAGCGGCTGAGCAAGGAAATGACGCTGGCGCAGCTGAACCTCAGCGATCTGGCCACGCTGCTGAACAGCGATGGACAGCTGAAGAGCGAATTGCAGACGGCGCTGCAGCCGCTGACGGCCAGCGGCCTGCCTGCCAGCGTCGACGAATTTCGGCAGCAGCTCAGCGAGGCCCGCTCGCTGCAAGGCCGCGCCGGCGCGCTGCTGCACAACATCGCCAGCCAGCCCGGGCTGCCGCTCTATGCCGGCCTGCTGCTCTTTGTGCTGCTGGGCCTGCCGCTGCTGCGCGAACATGTCGCGGCCGATCTCCCCGCGCTGCAGGGCCTGCTGGCCAAGGGCGCCACACTGTTCGCGCAGCTGGCGGCAGCGTTGTCCGCGTTAACACTCAGCTTGCGCATCGGCATGAAAAAACTGCACACCCAGCTCGACAAGCTCGATGCCGCCAAGCAGAAGGTCGATGCGCTGCTGGAAGCCAAGCGCAAGAAGCAAAGCAAAGAAGAGCTGAAGCTCGGCGCCGAGATCGAAGCGCTGAAGGCCCAGGAGGCCGCCGCCAGCAGCCGGCTCGATGCCGCGGCGGCGCGTGAGCAGGCCCTGCAGGAGCGCCTGCGCGAACTCAAGGAAGCCAACAGCCTGGCGCGCTTTCTTGCTGACCGCAGCGGCTCCGACGATTACCGCAAGCACCTGGGCCTGGTGTCGACCGTGCGGCGCGACTTCGAGGCCTTGAGCGCGAAGCTGCGCGACGCTTCCGCGGCAACGCGCAGCAGCAGCGACGACGGCTTGAAGCCGGTCGACCGCATCGTGCTCTACATCGACGACCTCGACCGCTGCCCGGCCGACAAGGTTGTCGATGTGCTGCAGGCCGTCCATCTGCTGCTGGCCTATCCGCTCTTCGTCGTCGTCGTCGGCGTCGATTCGCGCTGGCTGCTGCATTCGCTGTCCAGCCAGTTCCGCCAGTTCGATGAGGAATTGCACGGCGGACAGGGCAGCGCCAACCCGAGCGCCACGCCGCAGCACTATCTGGAAAAGATTTTCCAGATCCCCTTTGCGCTGCGCCCGATGAACGAGGCCGGCTTTGGCCGGCTGATGCAGTCGCTGCTGCAGAGCGAACCGATCGCAGCGCCTGCGAGCGATGCGGCTGATCCAGCCGATGCAGCCACCCCGAGCGTGCCAGCATCGGCCCCGCAAGAGCAGCGCGGCACCGAGGATTCGGGCACGCCCCCGGCCTCTGACGCGGAGCGGGTGCGCAGCAAGGCCTTGGCCATCGCGCAGGACCTGGGGCCGAACCAGGGCATTGACATGAGCAGTTCCCGATCCGCGCAGCAGCGACGCGACACGGCGACGACCGACGCGCCCTCTGCCCAGCCTGAGATCGACGAGGCTGCGCTGCGCATCACCGCCTGGGAGGCGGCGTTTGCCGAAAGGCTGTTTGCCTTCATCCCCTCGCCACGGGCGGCCAAGCGGCTCAGCAATGTCTATCGCATCCTCAAAGCCCATGTGAGCAGCAGCGAGTTGAAAGACTTCGAAGGCACGGCCGATTTCCCGGGCGATTTCCAGCTGCCCATGCTGCTGCTGGCGCTGCAAATTGCCGATGCCCAGCACTGCGGCCCCTGGTTCGCGGCGCTGCTGCAGCAAGCCCGCAATGCCGCGCAGAACGAGACGATGGCGCTGCTGCCCGATAACGCAGCGCTTCGCGCTCAACTCGAGCCACTGCTGGCGGCGGCGAGTGTGCCCGCCTCGGCGGCGTTGCTGCAGCGCTGGCTGCCGCTGGTGGCGCGTTTCTCCTTCGACCTCGGCCGTGCCCCGGTTGCGCAGGCGCCCGAAACTGCCATCGCCGCCTAAGGAAGGTCAGCATGGGCAAGCCGCCGGGGAGCGGCTACATTGGGTTTCGCTGGGCCATAGGACAGCCATTGCGCTGCCTTGAGCTGACCTCGCTTTGCTTTGAAAAAGACTCCATGACTGAATCCTCAAGTGCCCGCCGCCTGGCCTGGCTGATCTTCGTGCTCGTCGCCGTCGCCATGTTCGGCAACTACTATGTTTACGACTCGATCGGCCCGGTGACCGATCTGCTACAGCAGCAGCGCGGCTTCAGCGATACCCAGGTCGGCATGCTGAATGCCATCTACAACCTGCCCAATATCGTGCTGATCCTGGTCGGGGGGGTGCTGGTCGATCGCTTTGGCGCGGCACGAATGACGCTGTGGACGGCGGCGATCTGTCTGGCTGGCGCCGTGCTGACGGCCGTGAGCCCGGACTTCACCGGCATGGCCGCGGGGCGGCTGCTGTTCGGCATAGGCGCCGAGACCTTTGGCATCGCGACGCTTGCCGCGGTGGCCGACTACTTCAGCGGCCGTGACCTGGCTTTTGCGATGGGCCTGTCCATCGCGATTGGCCGGCTCGGGTCCTACGCGGCAGACATGTCGCCGACGTGGTTCGACAGCGCCTACGCGCAGGGCTGGCAGCCGCCGTTGCTGATCGCCAGCGCAATCGCCGCCAGCGCCTTCCTGGCCTCGCTGGCCTACTGGGTGCTGGATCGTCGTGCCGGCCGGCAGATCAAGGCGGCTGCCCCGGCCCGGCAGGCCGAACCCTTCGTGTTGCGTGATCTGCTGCATTTCGGCCGCGCCTACTGGTACCTGCTGGCACTGTGCGTGTTGTGGTATTCGGTGATCATGGCCTTCCGCAGCACCTTTTCGATCAAGTATTTCCAGCACGTCCACGGCATGGATCTGGCGGCCGCCGGCGCGGTGAACAGCTATGTGTTCCTGGCCGCGATGTTCGCCACGCCAGCCTTCGGCTGGCTGTGCGACCGCATTGGCCGCTATGCCCCACTGCTGGCCCTGGGCGCCCTGCTGCTGCCGCTGGCCTTGGCAGTGATGGCGTTGTCACATGGCAGCCTGTGGCTGTCCACCGCGCTGATCGGCATCAGCTTCTCCTTGGTACCGGCGGTGATGTGGCCGCTGACCAGCCGGCTGGTTGCCCCGAACCGTTTCGGCACTGCGATCGGACTGATGTGGGTGGTGCAGAACGCCGGTATCGGTGCGGCCAATCTGCTCGCCGGCTGGTTGAACGACCGGGCCGGTGCCAGTGCGCAAAACCCGGCCGGCTACCAGGACATGATGCTGTTCTTCGGCATCACCAGCGTGCTGGGCTGCGGCTTCGCAATCGCCTTGTGGCTGCGCGCCGGTCGACGCGCGCATGAGTTGGGCCATCAGGCGGGCGCCGCGACGAGCACTTGAGCCAGGACAAGTCACGCGCCTGACTTGTTACCGCGATTGACCGCCACGGCTTTCGCCGGTTAAATGCGCCGCACAAGACAGAGTTTCGAACAAGCTTCACTGAGGCAGGGGATCGTCGTGGGAACGGGCGCAGCCGCATTGGCGGCAGTGCCCGGCCCATGGAACCGTTGGTTTCCGATCATGCTGGGGAGGCGATCACATGTCTGCTTTGAAACGCCAGGGCTTGGCCCTGCCTGCGCTGCGCATTGCCGCGCTATTGCTTGCCGGCGCCACCGCGGCCTGGCCCAGCTGGGCCGAGGCACCGGCCTTCATCGTCACCGCTGGTGCGCAGGCCAGAACGACGGCCAAGGCGCTGGCGGCCGGTTCGCAGCGCACGCCGCTGGCCGGCCCGGCCGGCTGCCCCGATCAGGGCGGCCTGCTGAACTCGATCACCGTGCCGGTCGGTCAGCCCTTGGAACTGTCGGTACAGCTGGGTTCGCCGGCGCCCAAGGGCGGCGCCACCTTCCAGCTGCGCTCCAACGACCCGTCCGTGGTTGCCGCCGGTGATCCCAAACAGGCCTTTCTGCCCAAGGTCTTCGTGCCCGAGGGCGAACTGCTCAGCAACACCTTCTCCATCTACGGCATCAAGGTCGGCGCCACGCGGCTGGCCCTGATCGGCCTGACCCCAGGCTATGGCTCGACCTCCTTCCCGCTGGGCGCCTGGGACCTGAACCGCGGCGGCGACGACAAGTTCGTCGACGCCAACAACCCGCTGAATCACTGCCGTGCCGCCGATGGCAGCAATGATTTGTCGACCGACCCGAACCGGCTGGCCCAGTGCGGCATCACCGCGAAAGGCATCGCCGCCGATGGCCTGAGCAAGCTGCTCTTGCGCAGCGTCTCCGGCCTGCCGGGCACGATGTGCTACCAGATTACCTCCACGTCCAGCTTCGACCAGGGCAAGGTCACCCAGGCGGTGCTCGGCACCCAGGCCTCGGGCGCGCTGCAGTACGGCTTCAGCTATCTGCAGGCGCCGGAAAGTTTTGGCGATACGGCTGACTCCCGCGAGGTCGAGCTGGAGTTCCGCTTCACGCCCAATATCGGCAATGGCAACACCACCAGCTTCAAGGCCAAGACCCGCATCGTCCGTCCGCCGGTGGTGCTGATCCATGGCGTCTGGAGCAGCGGCAGCGCCTGGGGCAGCGACTACAAGAAGGAAAACGCCTACCGGACCACGGTGCTGGGCGACTATGCGCCGACCAATGGCGCCAGTTTCACGACCAACTACCCGCGCGTGCAGGACTTTGTCAGCCGCGGCCTGAAGGCGGCGCGCGACAAGGGCTTTGCCGTCACCCAGGCCGATGTGATGGGCCACAGCATGGGCGGATTGCTGACCCGGCTCTACGTGGGCGGCGACAAGTTCAAGCGCCCCGACAACTTCGGCCAGGGCGATATCCGACGGCTGATCTCCGTCGACACGCCGCACAGCGGCAGCACCTTCGGCAATCTGGTCGCCGCGCTGCATCAGGCGAATGCGGCCGACGCGGATCGGGCGGTGCAGGCCATCACGAATTTCGCGCCCGCTGGCGGCGCCGTCTGCGACCTGGCCGAGAACAGCCCGGCGTTGGCTGCGCTCAACGGCGGCACCAGCCTCAAGGTCCAGGCGATCACCGGCACCGGCGGCCCGGCCGGCAGCCCGGCCGCACCGGCGCGCTTCTTCGGCGGCGTGCTGGGCATGAAGAGCATCGAGGGCGAGCTGACCCGCAAGGTCTGCCTGAAGCGCGACTGGAAGTTCAGCTGCGTGCAGGAGGCCTATGTGTTCCCGCAGGCCACCGTGGACGCCTTCCGCTTCCGCCAGGCCAATGACATGATCGTCTCGCTGATCAGCCAGCAGGGCGGCAGTTGCAGCGGCGCCGGCCTGGCAGGTTTCAACTTCCCCACCGCCAAGCATTCAGGTCCCAGCCTCATCGACGGCGTGATCAATCTGTCGGCTGCAGCGCAGCGGGCCTACCAGCTGCTCGACGGCCCGGCCAGCGGCTTTGCCGATGGCTTCCCTGGTGTGGCCTCCACGGGCCTGGGCGTGGCCTGCACCGTGCCCGGGCGTGGCGCTGCGCTGGATGCCCAGGATTACAGCGCCCAGTGTGCGCCCGGCGGCCCCTTGAAGCCGGCGGCAGCGCGCTTCGGGCGCAGCAGCATGCTGGCCGTGGGCGGCGCGCGCGCGCGCCAGGACGCCGGCAGCGGCGTCGACACCCGCGTGCAACTGCTGGTGGGCAGCGGCGTGCAGACCGTGCAGCCCGGCCAGACGCTGGCCCTGCGCGTGAACGTTGATGCCAGCCTGCCCTTCACCGACGGCACCATCAGCATCCCCGGCTTTGTCACCCTGCCCGGCGAGCAGTTCGACGCCGGCGGCTTCCAGGCCCACTTCCTCGTACCGCAGGACTATGCCGGCCCGCTGCTGCTGACCCCCAGCATCATCGACAGCAACGGCGGCAGCATCGATGGCCCGCCGGTGCTGCTGGCCGTGCGGCCGGCCAGCGCGCCGCTGCGCCTGAGCTTCGCGCAGAAGAACCAGCGCCTGACGCCGCTGGCCATCGGCACGGTGGAGGCGCTGGCCCTGAGCGGCAGCTATCCCGGCGACATCGTCCGCGATCTCAGCTCCTCGGCCTCGGGCACCAGCTACAGCTCGTCCAACCCGGCCGTCGTCAGCGTCGACAGCGAAGGCCTGCGCCGCGTCAACGGCACCGGCATTGCCGTGATCACCGCCAGCAACAGCGGCCAGCGCGACCATGCGGTGTTCGTCGTCGAGGACAGCGCCGCACCGCTACCGGCCCAGGACCAGAGCGGCCAGCTGAGCATCCAGCAAAGCGGCCTGCGCCTGGACCGCAGCAGCGGCTTCTTCGTGCAGACCATCACCATCGCCAACACCCAGGGCACGCCGCTGCCGGGGCCGTTGTTCCTGCTGCTCAGCGGTCTGCCCAGCGGGGTCGATATGGTCAATGCCTCGGGGCGCAGCCAGCGCGTGCTGCCCGGCTCGCCCTATCTGAGCGTGCCGCTGCTCAGCGATGGCCTGAGCCTGCAGCCCGGCCAGAGCCTGAGCTTCACCGCGCAGTACCTGAACCCGGGGCGGCTGAACTTCAATGTGCTGCCCGCCGTCTGGCGCAGCAGTGTCGGCCCTTGAGCCACTGGCAAGCCGAGCTTGACCCCGTTCGCGCTGCCGCCCCGCGGCAGCGCCTTGCACCCTCTTCCAACGAGCATCTTCATGAGCACAAGCCTTCTTTCCATCTCGCCCCGTCAGCTGGCCCGGCTGGGACTGCGCAGCCTGATCCGCTGCGCTGCTGCGTTGGCCGCCAGCGTCTTGTTGCTGACACCCGCACTGGCCTCGCCAGTGCTGGTCACCATCGACACGCGGCCGCTGCAAGGCCTGGCCGGCTATCTGGCCTTTGACTTCATCGCCGGCAATCCCGGTGGCGGCAACACGGCCAGCATCAGCAGCTTTGCCGGCAACGCCAGCCTCGGCACGGCCAGCAGTTCCGGCGCCGTCAGCGGCAATCTGCAGGCCGGGCCGCTGACGCTCGGCGGCGGCCAGTTCTTCAGCGAATTCCTGCAGCGCATCAGCAGCTTCGGCAGCCAGATCAGCTATGTGCTGGACCTGGCCCCGAACGCGGCCGGCACGGGCCGCCCCGATCAATTCAGCTTCTTCCTGCTCGATGCCGCCCAGGTGCCGATCGACACCGCCGACCCGACCGGCGCCGGTGCGCTGTTCAGCATTGATCTGACCGGCCCCGGCAGTGCGGCGCAGATCTATGCCGCCGCCTCGGCCAGCGTGCGCATCGATCCGCTGGGCACCCCCGGCCTGCCCGAACCGGCCAGCCTGGGCCTGGTGGCGCTGGGCCTGGTGGCGGCGCTGTCACGCCAAGGGCTGGCCTCGCGCCGCTGAAACGCCATTGATGGATGGAGCGGCGATCGCCGTGCTGGCCCTCTGCGTGCTGCAGTTGGCCGGCGCGTGGGCCGTGTTCAGTGGCCGCTCGGTCTTCGCGCGTCGAGCGGCGCTGATCTGCCCCGCCGCCATGCTGGCGCTGGCCCTGCTGCAGCTGGGCGGCTGGGCTTGGCACAAGGAGCGCGGCCCGCTGCTGGCCGTGGAGCAAGCGCTGCTGCTGGCCCTGCTGCTGGCCCTGGCCTTGGCCTTGTTGCAGGGGCGCCGCGGCGGGTCGCCACTCACGCTGGCCGATCGCACGCTCTGGCTGCTCAACAGCACGCTGTGCGCTGCCTTTGTCTATCTGCGCTTCTTCTTCCGCTTGTTCTGAGGGCGTGTGCTCCAAGTCGATGCAGTCCGCGCCTGAGCCGCCGCGATTTGCTGCACCGCACGCGAGGGATTCCCCGGCCGTGGGCGGCAAAACGCAGATGCTAGTCTTCGCTAGCGGGTTTCGATGTGCGATCTGCGCGCAAATGACCTCGAGCGCATCACGCCCACCATGAGCTTTCACCACCTGTCGCCCAAGGAGTCTCCGATGAGTTCAGTCTTTGTCGATCAGAAGCGCCAGGCGCCCTCGCTGCGCCGCCGTTGTGCCGCCCTGATGCGCGGCGCGTTACCGGCGCTCGCCCTGCTGGCCGGGTCCGGCCTGGGCCTGGAAGCTGCGGCCAACACGCTGACGCAAAACGTCTCCTGGACGATTGACCGCCCAGGCACCACGGCCAAGTACCGCGTCGTGGCCTATGGCGATTCGATCTACGCCGGCTACAACGGCTCGACGCTCAATGCCGCCAAATACGCCGCCCCCACCGTCGATGCCGAGTACCTGGCCGCGAAATGGAACGCCAGCATCGAGAGCGTGCGCCGGGCCAAGTCGGGCGCCATCGCCTCCGACGTCTACAACAACAAGATCGTCGCCGAGAAGTCCTATATGCAGGCGGCCTCGACACGGGTCGTGACCTTCGAGATGTGCGGCAACGATGGCCTGCAGGCCCGCTCGGCCTTCAAGAGCCAGAGCGGGACCTGCAACTACAGCGGCATGAACAATGCCGTGGCCGCCTGCAAGACCTATGTGGCCGCGGCCATGGACTACATCAATGCCAACGCCTATCCCGGCGTCAAGCTGAAGGTGATCTCCAATCTGCACTACCCCGGCTATGCGGCCGACAATGTGCAGAGCTCCTGCAAGGACCCTTCCACCGGCGCCAGCGTCAACCTGCAGTCGCTGTTCCTGCCCAAGCTGGCGACGATGAACTACTGGATGTGCGAGTACGCGCGCCAGAAGGGCTTCCAGTGCGCCGACAACTTCGCGCAATACATGGGCGCCGATTACGACAGCAATGGCGACGGCAAGATCGACTCCGACGCGCTGCGTTATGTGGCCGGTGAGAGCGAAACCAGCTATGTGACGCGGATCAGCAGCACGCTGCGCGCGACGATACGCGACGCCAACACCCATTTCGTCTCGGCCAGCAGCAGCTACGACTACATCCAGTCCGACGACACCCACCCGACCTACAACGGCGGCACCGTCAGCGCCGGCCTGTTTGGCGGCACCACCGGCTCGGGCGCCTCGCGCTATCCCAGCATCAGCGGCGGCAAGAACCCGATCTGGAACCAGTACGGCCATGAGCGCATGGGCTGGTCAATCTCGACCTCCAATCCGGCATCGCCCTGAGCCTCGCTGAGATGAAGCAGCCCCCGATCCCGCCGCATCAAGGCCACTGGCGCGCCGCGCCGGGCCCACTGCTGCTAGCGGCGGGGCTGCTGCTCGTCATGGTGTTGGCGCTGCTGCACTGGCTCGGCGCCTTCGACGGCGACGCGAAGCCCGATGGTCCGTCGCCGCTGGTGGCCAGCGCCGCGCCAACGAATCCGCCCGCAACGCAAGCGCCACAAGTCAGCGTCGCCAGCAGCGGGGTGGCCATGGCGCCCCCGACTGCAGCACCGGGCCTGCCGAGCGCGGCCAGCGCACCGCGCATCCAGCGCCAGCGCGATCCTCAGGGCGATCTGACGCCGGATCTGTCGGACTACGTCAACGAAGGCGAGCGCCCCAGCATGGGCGAGGTGATTGCGCGGCTGCACGCGGCCGGCGTTCACACCGGCCTCGGGGCCTTCTCGCCGCCTGGCACCCGCCCCGCGCTGATCGGCCTGGCCGTGCCCGAGGACTTCGCACTGCCGCCGGGCTATGTGCGCCATCACCAGGCCACCGATGACGGCCAACGCATCGAGGCCATTCTGATGTTCGCCCCCGACTACCAGCCGCTGGACGCTGCCGGGCGGCCGCTGCTGCTGCCGGCCAACCGCGTGGTGCCGGCTGAGTTGGCACCGCCGGGCCTGCCGCTGCGCCGCATCGTGCTGCCGCCGCCGCGCGATCAGACCCCCAGCGGCCATTGAATCGCCATCCCTTTGTGCATCGGCTCCTCAGCAGCCGCTGGATGGCCATCGCCGCCAGCGCACTGCTGTGCGGCCTCTATGCCCGTGGCGGCTGGGGCTGGCCGCTGGGCTTTATCGCGCTAGTACCTTGGTTACGCGCCCTCGATCACGAGCGCGCCTGGACCGGCACGCTGCTCAGTGCCTGGGCCATGAGCCTGGCCTACAGCGCCGCGGTATTTGCCTGGTTCGGCCAGGCGATCGGCAGCTACAGCCAGTGGGGTGAGGCGGCCGGCGTTGCCCTGCTGCTGCTCGCGGCGCCGCTGTTCCAGCCGCAGTTCATCGTCTTCGCGCTGCTGCGCCGGCAGGCGCTCAACCACCACGGCCGGGCCTGGGCGGCGCTGGCAGGCGCAGCGGCCTGGGTCGCCAGCGAGGCCCTGCTGCCGCATGTGCTGGGCGACACACTGGGTCATGGCCTCTACCCGGCGCGGCTGCTGCGCCAGGCCGCCGATCTGGGCGGCGCGGCCGGGCTGACCCTCTTGCTGCTGCTCAGCAATGAAGCCTGGACCGCGGTTTTCGCGCAGCGCGCTGCGGGCCAGGCACGCGCGCTGATCCAGCCGCTGCTGCTGGCCGCTGCCATTCCCTTGCTGCTGGCCGGCTATGGGGCCGCGCGCCTGGCCCAGCTGCCGGTGGCCGGCGGCAAGCCCTTGCGCATGGGCCTGGTGCAGTCCGCGATCGTCGACTACGAGGCACTGCGCCGCGAGAAAGGCACAGCCGCCGCCGTCCGTGAGGTGCTGGACACGCACTATGCGATGTCCTACGACGCCGTCGAGCGCCAGCATGTCGATGCGCTGCTGTGGTCAGAAACGGTCTATCCCACCACCTTCGGCCAGCCCAAGAGCGAGACCGGCGCGGAGCTCGATGCCGAGATCCTGGCCATCGTCAAGGCCGCCGGCGTGCCCCTGGTCTTCGGCACCTTTGATCGCGATACGCAAGGCGAGTACAACGCCGCCGCCTTTGTCTCGCCGCAGCGCGGCTTGCTGGGCCTGTACCGCAAGACCCGGCTTTTCCCCTTCAGCGAGCATGTGCCGGCCTGGCTCGACAGCCCCGCGCTGCGCCAGGCCCTGCCCTGGACGGGCCACTGGCGGCCCGGCGATGGCGCCCGCGTCTTCCCCTTGCAACTGGCCGACGGCCGCGAACTGCCGGTACAGCCGCTGATCTGCCTTGATGATGTCGATCCCCAATTGGCCATTGACGGTGCCCGCCTCGGTGCCCAGGCGCTGATGACGATGTCCAACGACAGCTGGTTTGCCGCCAGCGGCCCCGGCGCGGTGCTGCACCATGCGGTGGCAGCGTTTCGCAGCATAGAAACGCGGCTGCCGCAGTTCCGCGTTACCAGCAATGGCTTCAGCGCCATCATCGATGCCAGCGGCGAGATCGTCGCCGGCGCCCGGCAGGGCGAGCGCAGCCTGGTGATTGCGGCCGTGCCACTGCAGGAAGCGCCGCCCACCTTGATGCGCAGCTGGGGCGACTGGGTGGGCCCCACGTCCGCAGCCGCCCTGCTGCTGCTGGCCCTGCTCAGTGCGCTGCAGCGCCACAGTGCCGCAGCGCCGCTGAGCACCGGTCAGGCCCTGCGCTTGCCGGTGCGCGTGGCCCTCTTGCCCCCGGCAGCACGCCTGGCCGCTGCCATCTTGCGCGGCTTTGCCCGCCTGGCCCTGCTGGCTCTGGCGGCGCGCATCATGCTGGGCGACGGCGCACTGCAAAGCAATACCTTGGCCCAGCTGCGCGCCTTCAGCGCCCTCTTTCTCGTGCCCGAGGCAGCAGCCTGGTGCCTGCTGCGTGCCTATGCCGCCGAGCTCGACGTCAGGGACGGCACCCTGCACTTCCACCGCGGCAGGCAAGACCTGACCCTGCCGCTGGCGGAGATCGGCAGCCTGAGCCTCTGGCGCCTGCCACTGCCCGGCCCGGGCCTGGGCCTGCGGCTGCGCTCCTCAGGCCATTGGCGCTACGGTCTGTCCTGCCGCGACCCGCTGGGCCTTGCCGCGGCCTTGCATGCGGCCGGCCGCATCGATTGCAGGAGCGGCATGTTCGTCCAGCGCTATGCACAAGCCAGGCGCCTGCCGCTACCGCACTGGGCGGCCCGCCTGCACAAGCCGGCAGCCAAATTCCTGCTGCTGCCCCTGCTGCTGGCCTTGCCAGCCTTCCGGCTGCACCAGCACATCGCCTACGGCAGCAGCTTCGGCGAGTACTACAGCTTCGGCCTGCTTGCCTATCTGAAAGCATTTGCCCTGTGGTGGGCGGCCTGGATCATCGGCGTGACGCTGTGCGCGGCGGTGTTGCGGGCCGTGGTGGAAGCCCTCACGCTGGCGCTGCTGCGCTTGCACGGCGCTCGCCGCCTGCTCGACACCCTGGCGTTGGCGCTGCTCTACCTCGGTCTGCCGGTCTGGCTGGCGCTGCGCCTGCTCGGCGCATGAGCCCTTGGCGCTGCTGCGTCGCTGAGCGCCCGTGCACCTCGGCGAGCTTGCGAATCGTCCAGGCCCTGGGCATCGTGGATGCGACCGGCAGCGACATAACCGGTCTGGCCGCTGTGCAGCAGCCGCGGCACGCCATCCGCTTGCCACGCTTCAGGGCCGGCCCGGCCGCCATCGCCTGGGCCCGCCGCTTGTTCGGCACCGCGATGACGCCGGTCTGCACCCCAGCCTGATCCGCGCCATACAACCGTTAGCCCAGCCCAGCGCACTGACCCACTGCCCGCTACTGGATGACGCCGACCACCCCGACCGGCACCGCTGCCTGGCCGAAGCTGCGCCACCCTGCCCGCCTCGCGCAGCGGCCTGCTCAACGACGGCAACAACGCCCTGCTGGTCGCCGCCGTCAGCGGCCAGGGCCTCGCCCTCGACCAGCGCTCACTGTGCCCATCCGGCGCTGCGATTACGCGTATACAGTACGCGGCGTAGCGGCAACGGAGCGTAAGGAAGCATGGAACGGGTGGCCAATCGCTCAGCAGCGGCAGACATGACGATGGCCGCCACAGTGAAACACGCGCTCCGCCGTGTCCTCACAAGCGGTTTGACACGGCGCAGCAGCGTCGTCCTGACCGGGCTATGCGTCGGCCTTGCGCTGCAGCTTCCTGGCGCGGTCGTGGCACAGCCTGCAAGACCTTTTGTCTTTGGCACGCCTTCTAGTCCGAGCTCGCCGCTGGGCAAATGGATGCGACAGGTCTACACCGAAGCGCTGCGCCGAATGGGCATGCAGATCGAAGTGGTCGAAGCGCCGCTCAAGCGCCTGGCACTGATGACCCAGAACGGCAGCATTGACGGCGAGTTCAGTCGGACGCCTGCCTACGCTGCCGAACATCCCGAGATGGTCAAGGTGGAAACGTCCTTGCTGTCTGCCGTGTTCAGCTTCTATGCCGTGCGGCCAATGCCGGAGCTCGGCAGCGTAGAAGCCGTGTTGCGCGGGCAGCAACAGGTGATCTATCACCGTGGCGTCGTCGGTTGCGAAAAGCTGCTGCAAGGCAGATTGCCCGCCGAACGGCTAAACGTCGTCACCTCCACTGCCCATGGTCTTGAAATGCTGCGGCTGGGCCGTGCGCAGCTGTTCTGCGAAGTCAGCAGCGAGATGTTCAATGAACGTCTGTCGCACAGCATGTCGGAGCACAAGCAGCTGTACAAGCTCTTCGATGCTGCGCCCCCAGTGCCGCTGAACGCCTACGTCCTTGCCAAGCACGCCGACTTCGCCGTGCGACTGGGCACGACGCTCAAGCAGATGAAGGCCGAAGGGCTTGTCGATCGCTACCTGAGGGAAGCGCTGCAATAGCTGCGCGCGGGCCTGTGCGTCCTGCGCCCGCGCACCGAGTGTTGGGTCGAAACCCAGTCTGACTTGCGGCATGCAAAGGCGCAGTTGAAGCGCGAACAACGCACAAGCTGGTCGCCAGACAGGCTATGGTTCGGTCCGCGCCTTTGCGCCGTCAGGATGCTGCGAAACTGCTGCCCACGCTGTCCTGTCGTCAGCATGGACACCATCCGGACCACCGTGGTCCTACCCGCTTCGCCCCGCCACAATGATTCCAGGAACTTTCATGCGTCACCGGATCGCTGCTCTTGTTTGCGCCGCCCTGCCAATGCTCACAGCCACGGCACACAGCGCTGAACTGATTGCCACCGAGATCGTCGTGCGTGCCAAGGCACGCGACGGCAAGTTCATCGGCTCGTCGGTCGGCGGTGCCTGGGTGCGCATCAAGGATGCCGACAGCGGCAAGCTGCTGGCCGAGGGGCTGACCGAGGGCGGCACCGGCAATACCGAGCTGATCATGAGCACGCCGCGTGAGCGCTACAAGCCGATCGCCGATGCCGGTACGGCAGCCTTCAAGGCCAGCCTGCCACTGGAGCGCCCGCAGTTGCTGACGATTGAAGTGCTGGCGCCCTATATCAAGCGCCAGGCGCGCACGTTGTCGCAGACGCAGACCTGGCTGGTGCCCGGCAAGCCGATCAGCGGCGACGGGCTGGTGGTCGAGATCCCCGGCATGATCGTCGATCTGCAAAGCCCGGGCACGCATGGCTACATCCCGCTGGCCCAGGCGCCGTATGAGATCCGCGCCAATGTGGTGATGATGTGCGGTTGCATCATCACGCCCGGCGGCATCTGGGATGGTCAGAAGCTCGAGGTCAGCGCACTGATCAACAAGGACGGACGGCCCTATCAGAGTGTGCCGCTGCAGATGGGCAGCACCATGAACAGCTTTGCCGCCAAGTTCCAACCGGATTCGCCGGGCAACTACCACGTCACCGTCTACGCCTACGATCCCAAGACCGGCAATACCGGCGTGGACCAGACGGCGTTTGTGGTCACGAAATAAGCCGCGCCGGCGGGGCAAAATCAGCCCGCGCTTGTCGGTTTGCCCTCGCCCTTCAGCCCTTGGCCTTTTGCGCCAGCACATGGGCGACGATGGCATTGGCATGTCCATGCCCCATGCCGTGCTCGCCCTTCAGCCAGGCGACCATTTCCATGTGCTTCATGCCGTCCAGGCCGCTGACCAGCGTCAGCCAGTGGGCGATAGGCTGGCCGTACTTCTTTTCGATCGAGGGAAAGTAGGAGGCCGGGCCCTTGATCTTCTCTGTGTCGCTCATGTTGGTGGATGCTCCTTGAACGCGCGTCAGGCGGCAAGCGGCCAGGCTACGCCTGCCCCACCGCTCGCGGGCGCTTTTGAGTGTCGAGACCTGGAGCATGTCACAGGCACGCACGTCGCGCGGACAGGAAAGCCAGCGGTACGGAGCAAGGAAAAGCTCATTCAATCGGGCCAGTGCCGCGGATCAGCAGGCTTCGGGTTCATCGCCTGCAGCGCCACGCCAGGCACGCAGCGCCATGGCGAGCAGCAAGCTGGCCAAGGGCGCCGCAGCGCTCCAGACCATCAGCTGCTCGTGCGTCGCCGGCCGCGGAAACTGTGCGAAGGCGGTCGCTATGGTGGCCATGCCGGTCAGGAGCAGCACCAGCAGCCAGGAGAGGCGTCGCGCCAGCAGACAGGCGATCGCCGAGCCCAGGCCGAAGGACAGTGCCCGGATGATCGCGTCAGCGCGCCAGAAGGAGCTGACGCCCGCAATCAGCACCACGCCGCTGGACGAGTCTCCCGGCCCATCGAAGAGCCAGACCGGCGTGATGGCGCCGAGCAGCACTTGCGTGCCCAGCGATACCAGCAGGGCCAGCACGGTGACGAAGGCGGTGCTGCAGGTGAAGTGCATCCGACGGTTCATGGCGTTTCTGGCGCGGTGTCCAATACGGTTGTACCAATGTGGCGCAGCGGGCCAGGGTCACGCCAGCCGCTTGGCGCAGACACGGTTCTCATGCGTTTCGCCTTCGAACTCGAACTGCAGGAGCCCATGGTCGGCGTAGCCACGGCGCTGATAGAAGGCCCGCGCACGGAGCTTGTGCACCCAGGAGCTCAGCCACAGCACCGAGACACCTTGCGCTGCCGCAGCCTGCTCGGCCCGTGCCAGCAGCTGGCTGCCCACACCGGAGCCGGTGAAAGGCGCCTGCACATACGAGCGCAGCAGCTCGGCCGGCACACCTTCTGGCGCGAGCTCATGGCATGCCCGAGCCCGAGCTGCGCCAAGCCGACCAGATGCCCGTTCAGCTCGGCCACCAGCAGGAGCTGGTTCGGGTCTCCCAGCTGCTCGGCGAAGGCCTCTCTGAATAGCTGGAGAGCACCTCGCGTGCCAGGGCCGGGCGTATACCGTCGGTGGCATAGGTGTCGAGAATAGGTGTCGAGAAAGACCTGCATGGCCAGCACGGCGAGGCACAGCGCATCCTCGTGGCATGCGCTGCGCAGTTGAAGGCCCTCTGTCGAGCGCGTTGTCATGGTGCTACGGTCGGCTGCGGATCGGGGCCGATTGTTGCATCGGCCCCAGCCGCACCGATGAAGCGCCGACGTTCAACATCTGCCCGTTGATCTGGCCTCCAACGGGCTGGCCATGTTGAGCCGCGCCGCTTCGCTATGCAGTGCTCACTTGGTGGCGCCCGCCAGCCGCGCTGCCTCGACATAGCCCTGCAGATCGCCCATCTCCAGATGCTCGATCACCTGGCCGCCCTGCACCTGCAGCGCAATCACGATCGGCGTGCGGCTGCGCACCGCAGGCGTTCCGGGCGGCGCAAAGCTCCAGTCCGAGACACCGACGAAGACCGCCTGCTGGCCGGCGAAGAAGCTGCGTTCCAGCTTGAACTCATGCGTCTCGATGTAGGGGTAGACCTGGCGGAGGTACTGCGTCAGGCGCGGCTTGCCGGCCTGGTCCAGCGTGCCGAAGACCAGCGCGGCCGTGGTGTCGCGAAACTGGATCTGCTCGGCCATCAGCGGTTCCAGCTGCGCCCAGTCCTTGCGCAGATAGGCCTGGAAGTAGCGCTCGGCGATGTCGCGGGTCTGTGCCGAAGCCTGGGTGTAGCGCGGCGGCGAGTCCTTGGACGCCTCCGTCGGCGCGGCGATGGCGGCACTGGTGGAGAGGGCAAGGCACAGGAGGGCGTGGGCGAAGCTTTGCATGCTCGGGAGGGCGAAGTAGCTGAGGTCCACCACTGTGCGCCAGGGCCAGCGGATCGCGCGGAGCTGTGTGACGAAGCGCCCCAACGCTGAGCGCAGCCGCCAGGCCCGGCGCTCTCGGCACAGGCCGACACAGCAGCTTGCAATTGCTTGCGATTGCAGATTTCGGCCAATGCGATGCTGGCCGGGCGACACAAATTGACCCCCGGCCAAATTTTGTCGCTCAGCGCTGCCAGCCTCTGTCCATTGCCACGCTGCCGTGGCGACACAAACGCGGCAGCCCCGGCAGGCAGGCCAGGCGGCACGGAGCTTGCTGCGGTCCACGGGCTCATGTCACGGAGACATCCATGCCGAACACGAATCTCACCCACATGCTCAGGGCAGTGACCCTGAGTCTGGCGGGCACGCTGGGCGCCGGCCCGCTGCTGGCCCAGGGCATCACCGTCTACAGCGGCGGCAGCCTGCCCATCGCCACGAGCCGGCAGCTGACCGCCTATGTGCCGTTGTCGCCCAACACGGTCAGCTGGTCGGTCAATGGCATCGCGGGCGGCAATGCCGTGGTGGGCACGGTGTCCGATCGCGGGCTGTACACGGCGCCCACCAGCATTCCCTCGCCCAGCGAGGTGACGGTGCGCGCCACCAGCACCGCCTACCCGGCACAGTCCGGCGCGATCACACTGGCGATCACGCAGGTGCAGCCCCGGCTGTGGAGCCTGAGCCCGGCCACGGCGCCGATCGGCAGCTTCACGATCACGCTCAATGGCGCGGCCTTCCCGGCCAACCCGGCCGTGCGCATCGGCGATCTGCAGGCCAGCGTCACCCGGCTGTCGGCCACGCAGCTGCGCGCCACGGCCATGGCGCCGCAGGCCTGGCTGGGCCAGACGCAGCGGGTGCAGGTCTGGGCCACCGGCCCTGGCGCGATCGGCTCGGACGTGGTGAACCTGAGCTTCACGGCCGCCACGCCGACGCCGACGCCGACACCGACGCCGACACCGACACCGACACCGACACCGACACCGACACCTACCCCCACTCCGACCCCGACGCCCACGCCGATCCCCGGCCCCGGCCAGGGCACGGCCAATCTGGCCGCCGCCCGGTTTCTGGAGCAGGCCAGCTTCGGGCCGAATGCAGGCACGGTCGCGCGGCTGCAAAACCTGGGCATCGAGGCCTGGCTCGGCGAGCAGTTCGGCATGCCGGAAACGGCCATCGCGCTGCCGGCGGACAACAGCAATGCCGGCGTGGCCGCGCAAATGCTCAACCGGCTCAGCGATGCGCCCGACCAGCTGCGCCAGCGCGTCGCCTATGCGCTGGCCCAGGTGCTGGTGATCTCGGCCAACAAGAACATCTACGCCAATGAGCTGGTGCCACATCTGCGCCTGCTGAGCCGCCAGGCCTTCGGCAACTACCGCACGCTGCTGGAGGCGCTGGCACGCAGCCCGCAGATGGGCAAGTACCTGGACCTGGCCAATAGCAACAAGCCGCTGGGCGGTTCGGCGGCGAACGAGAACTTTGCCCGCGAGCTGATGCAGCTGTTCACGATCGGCCTGGTGCAGCTGAACGCCGATGGCACGCAGCGGCTGGACCTCGCCGGACGCCCGCAGCCGATCTACGACCAGGCCACGCTGCAGCAGGTGGCGCTGGCGCTGACCGGCTGGACCTACGCCGGCAGCGGCAACAACAACTGGGAGAACTTCAACGCCGATCTGGTCAGCCGCGAGATCAACCATGAGCAGCGTGCCAAGCGCTTCCTGGGCTGCACGCTGCCGGCCAATCAGGGCGTCGAGGCCGATCTGCGCAGCACGCTGGACTGCCTGTTCCAGCACCCCAACACGCCGCCCTTTGTTGCGCAGCGGCTGATCCGCCAGCTGGTCAAGAGCAACCCGAGCCCGGCCTATGTGCAGCGCGTTGCCCAGGTCTTCATCAACAACGGCAGCGGCCAGCGCGGCGACCTGCGCGCCGTCGTGCGCGCCATCCTGATCGATGCCGAGGCGCGCAATGATGCCGCCGGCCCGAACGACGGCCGCCTGCGCGACCCGTTGCAACACCTAACTGCCACGCTGCGCGCACTCAATGGCGGCTTCCAGCCCGGCAACAACCTGGCCTGGGAGATCGGCCGCACCGGCCAGCCGCCGCTGACCCCGCCCTCGGTCTTCGGTTTCTATTCGCAGCTGTTCAGGCTGCCGCAGACCAGCCTCGCCGCGCCCGAGTTCCAGATCTACACGCCCACCGAGGCCACGCTTCGCGGCAATCTGTTCTGGTCGCTGCTGACGCAGCCCGGCGCCAATCTGCGCGTCAATCTGCAGCCCTTCATGGCCGTGGCCGCGGACACGACGGCGCTGATCAATGCCGTCGACCAGGCGCTGCTGTGGGGCCGCATGCCCACTGCCATGCGCCAGAGCCTGGCCAACGCGATCAATGCCCAGCCGGACGCCACGCAGCGCGTGCACACGGCGCTTTACCTGACGCTGCTGTCCGGACAGCACGCCATCCAACACTGAAGGGGCCTTCCATGGATCGCAACACCACCCGCCGCGCCCTGCTGCGCGCCGCCTGCGCGCTGACCGCCGCCCCCGCCCTGCCCGCCATGGGCCAGACCAGCGAGGACTACCGCGCCCTGGTCTGTGTCTTCCTGGCCGGCGGCTGTGATGGCCACAACCTGCTGGTGCCGCAGGAACCCACGGCCTATGCAGCCTACCGCCAGATCCGTGGCGGCCTGGCCCTGCCCGACCAATCGGCCGGCCTGCTGCCGATCAGCACCCGTGACGGTGTGCCCTACGCACTCAACTCGGGGCTGCAGGCGATCCACCCGCTGTGGGCGCAGGGCCGGCTCGCGCTCATCGCCAATCTCGGGCCGCTGCTGGCGCCGACCACGCGCGCCCAGGTGCTGGCCGGCACGGCCACCTTGCCGGCCAATCTGTTCTCGCACTCGGACCAGATGCTGCAGACCCAGGCCGGCAACGGCAGTGGCGGCGGCACCGGCTGGGGCGGACGCAGCGCCGACGCGCTGCTGGCGCGCAATGGCAGCGCGCGCTTCCCGGCGGCGATCTCGATGGCCGGTGGCGCGCTGTTCGCCAGCGGCGCGCAGGTGCCCAGCGCCAGCCTGATCCCGGGCTTCAATCTCGACGTCAGCGGCATGAGCACCTGGCCGGCCAGCGCCAGCGCCGCGCGCAGCCAGGCGCTCAACGAGATCCTGGCGCTGGACGGCGGCGTGCGCCTGATCCAGGCGGCCAACCAGGTGCGGCGCGACGCGCTGAGCCTGGGCACGCTGCTGCGCAACAGCGGCAATGGCAGCGTGAACACGGTCTTTCCCGGCACCGATCTGGGTCGCCAGCTGCAGCAGGTGGCGCGCATCATCGCGCTGCGCGGCACCGTGGGCGTCAAGCGCCAGGTCTTCTTCGTCCAGCTGGGCGGCTTCGACACGCACAGCAACCAGAGCTGGCAGCACTGGGACCTGCTGCGCCAGCTCGGCGAGGCGCTGGCCGCTTTCCACGCCGCAACGGTCGAGCTGGGCGTGGCCTCGCTGGTGACCAGCTTCACACAGAGCGAGTTCGGCCGCTCGCTGCAGCCCAGCGGCTCGGGCACCGACCATGGCTGGGGCAATCACCATCTGATCCTCGGTGGCGCCGTGCGCGGCACCCAGGTCTATGGCCGTTTCCCGACACCGGCGCTCGGCGGCAGCGACGACTTCGGCAGCCGCGGCGTGCTGATCCCCAGCACCTCGCTGGAGCAGTTCGGCGCCACGCTGGCGCGCTGGTTCGGGCTGGACAACCCGGCCCTGAATGCGGCCTTTCCGGCACTGGCGGCCTTCAGCCCACAGGATCTAGGATTCATGTCCTGATGATGGCCAGCCGCACCCAGCTCCTGCCGCCCAGCGCGGCCCTGGCGCCCTTTGTTCAAGCGATTGCGGTGCGGCGCCCCTCTGCCCACGGCCCGGCCCTGCCGGCGCTGCAATGCTTCCCGGCCAATGGCCTGGGTGCACTGACCGTGCTGCACCGCGGCGACTGGGTCGACGCCGACACGCGCCGGCCCATGGCCGAACTGGAACTGGCGGGCCCGCGCCTGCAGCCAGCGCGCCGCAGCTATGGCAACGACCCGGCCATCACCACCGTGCTGCTGCGCCCCGGTGTGCTCAGCTGGCTGTTCAACAGCCCGGCGAGCCACTGGGTGAACCAACGCTTCGCGCTCGCCGAGGTGCTGGGCAGTGGCGTCGCCCGCGCGCTGATGAGCCGGCTGCGCGAGGCCAGCAGCACGGCTGCTGAGGTCTGGCTGATCGAGCAGCAGCTGCATGCGTGGATCGAGCAGGCGCAGACGCGCCTGCCCTGGCAAGCGCCACCGCAGATTCCCACGCAAGCCGCCTGCGTAAGGGACTGGGCCGGCTGCACTGACGCCAGCGTCAGACAGTTGCAACGCCGCATCACGGACACGCTGGGTCTGCCGCCCAAGGCGCAGCTGCGCATGGCGCGCCTGCATCACAGCCTGGCCCAGCTGTCACAAGGCCGCAGCCTGGCCGAGATTGCCGAGCGCTGCGGCTTCAGCCATGCCGGCCATCTGGTCCGCGAGTTCCGCGCACTCACAGGCCTGAGCCCCGCCGCGGTGCGGCGCGATCTGGCCAGGCACGAGGGGCTGCCGTGGCTGGCTTTGAACGCGCAGGCCAGCTAAGGAAGGCCTGCATAAGTCGGCGTGGGCCGTGGTTGAGAGAAAAGGGGCGGCCCTACAGCAGTGATTTCAGGCGCGCTGCGAAGGTCGGGCTGGTGGCCCGACAGCCGAGCAGCGCAACGCCCGTGGGGGCCCATTTTCTCTCAACCCGCAGGGCAAGCACCAGCCAAAACCCTGCCGGTGTTGCGAGACTTGCGCAGGCCACCAGCCTGAGCTGCGTCTCACGCCTTGGCAGGCCATGGCTGGTGCTTGCCACGGCCCACGCCGACTTATGCAGACCTTCCCTAACAGTCTGCTGAAGCGCCCAGTTGCCTCACCGATCGGTGCTCGGCTGGCCACACCGCTTGGCTGATCAGGCGCAGCGGGCAACAAGCCCCAGGGCAGGCTGCCCCATCGCTTCAGCCTGCGGCGAGCCCCTTACCCGCAGGCGCAGGATCCTCGGCCGCCTCTGCCTTCCCGGCGTCCTGCCTGTGTGCCCATCGATACAGGATGGGCAGCAGCAGCAGCGTCAGTGCTGTCGAAGACAGGATGCCGCCAATGACCACGGTGGCCAAAGGCTGCTGCACCTCGGCGCCGGTGCCAGTGGCCAAGGCCATGGGCACGAAGCCGAGCGACGCGACCAGGGCCGTCATCAACACGGGTCTCAGCCGGCTCAGCGCCCCTTCATTCACCGCCTCATCGAGGCTGCGGCCTTCCTCTCTCAAGCTTCGGATGAATGACAGCATCACCAAGCCGTTCAGCACCGCCACGCCAGAGAGCGCAATGAAACCCACCGCCGCAGAGATGGACAGTGGGATGCCGCGCATCCAGAGCGCCAGGATGCCGCCGGTCAACGCGAACGGGATGCCCGTGAAGACCAGCAGCCCGTCTTTCACATTGCCGAACATTGCGAACAGCAGCACAAAGACCATCAGCAGCGACAGTGGCACGACGATCTGCAGGCGCTGGGCCGCCGACTGCAGCTGCTCGAAGCTGCCGCCCCAGCTTGTCCAGTAAGCCGCGGGCACCTTGACCTTCTGCTCAATGGTGGCCTGGGCTTCGGCGACAAAGGAACCGAGGTCTCGACCAGTGACATTGGCACTGACGACGATGCGCCGCTTGCCGTTCTCTCGCGACACCTGGTTTGGGCCAGGCGCAACGTCCAGCGTGGCCACCTCCGATAGCGGCACATAGCCGACACGGCCTTCAATGCGACCGTCACCGCGCCCCTTGGGCAGCGGCACCGGCAGCCGTCGCAAGGCCTCCAGGTCTTGCCGCTGTGCATCGGGCAGCCGCACCAGGATGTTGAAGCGCCGGTCGCCCTGGAAGAAGGTGCCGGCCTCGCGGCCGCCAATGGCGGTGGCCACGGCATCCTGGACCTCGGTCATGTTCAAGCCATAGCGGGTGGCCTTGGCGCGGTCGATGTTGACCGTGAGCATAGGCAGGCCCGTGGTCTGCTCGACCTTGACCTCCGTCGCACCGGGAACGCTTTGCAGCACCTGTGCAAGCCGATTGGCGGTCTCGTTCAGAACGTCATTGTCGTCGCCGAATAGCTTGACGGCGACATCGGAGCGAACGCCGGAGATGAGTTCGTTGAACCTCAGCTGTATCGGCTGCGAGAACTCATAGTTGTTCCCCGGCACCTTGTCCGCTTCTGCGCGGATGGCTGCCAGCAGTTCATCGCGTGTCTTGCGCGGCTCGGGCCATTGGTCCATCGGCTTGAGCATGAGGTAGCCGTCCGAGATGTTGGGCGGCATCGGATCGGCCGCGATCTCCGCCGTGCCGATGCGCGCAAAAACGCGCTCAATCTCGGGGAACTTGGCCATCAGCTGGGTTTCGAGTTGCTTCTGCATCTCGACCGATTGCGTCAGGCTGGTGCCCGGGATTCGCAGGGCCTGGATCGCGAAGTCGCCCTCGTTGAGATGGGGCACAAACTCGGAGCCGAGCCTGCTTGCCACGGCCGCACAGAAGACCACCAGGACGGCTGCTGCCGTCAGCACGACGGGCGCGTTGGCCATCGAACTTGCGAGCAAGGGCTGGTAGCGCGCTTGCGCCCACTGCATCAGCCAGTTTTCCTTCTCGGCCACGCGCTTGCCCATGAAGAGCGCCACAGCGGCCGGCACGAAGCTCACCGACAGCAGCATGGCGCCCAGCAGGGCCAGCAGCACCGTGTAGGCCATCGGATGGAACATCTTCCCTTCGACACCGGTGAGCGCCAGGATGGGGATGTAGACCACCATGATGATGAGCTGTCCGAACAGCAGGGGCCGGCGAGCCTCACGGGCCGCGGCGAACACCTCTTGGAAGCGTTCGGTGCGTGTCAATGCCCGGCCCTGCAGCTCATGGGCTTTGGCCTGAGCATGCGCCAAGCGCCGCACGCAGTTCTCGACGATCACGACCGCACCGTCGACGATGATGCCGAAGTCCAGCGCGCCCAGGCTCATCAGGTTGGCGCTGATGCCCATCCTTACCATGCCGGTGAAAGTGAACAGCATCGACAGCGGAATCACCATCGCCGTGATGAGCGCAGCGCGGATGTTGCCAAGGAACAGGAACAGCACGGCGACCACCAGCGCAGCACCCTCGATGAGGTTGCTCTGCACGGTGCGCACCGCCTTGTCGACCAGGATCGTGCGGTCGTAGACCGTCACCGCCTTCACGCCCGCGGGCAAGGTCTTGTTGATCGATGCCATCTGCTTGTCGACAGCGCGCGCGACCTTGCGGCTGTTCTCGCCCATCAGCATGAAGACGGTGCCGAGCACGACCTCCTTGCCGTTCTCGGTGGCCGCGCCAGTTCGAAGCTCGCGACCCAGCTCGACATCCGCGATGTCCCGGACCCGAATCGCTTGCTCCAGGGCCGTGCCGATGATGATGTCGCGGATGTCGTCGATCGACTTGACCTGACCTGGCGCGCGCACCAGGTACTGCTCGCCCTGCCGCTCGATATAGCCGGCGCCCTGGCTGGCGTTGTTCTTCTCCAGCGCGTTGACGACGTCGGCCAGGCTCAGACCAAAGGCCGACAGGCGTTCCAGGTTCGGCGCGACGACGTACTGCTTCTCGAAGCCGCCGATGGAGTTGATGTCGGTGACGCCAGGAACCAGACGCAGCTGCGGCTTGATGACCCAGTCCTGAATCTCGCGCAAGTCCGTCGAGGTGTAGGGCGAGCCGTCGGCCTTCTTGGCATTGGGCTCGGCCTCCACCGTCCACAGGTAGATTTCTCCAAGGCCGGTGGAAATGGGTCCCATTGAAGGCGTGACACCGTCAGGCAGGCGGCTCCGTGCCTCCTGGATGCGCTGATTCACCAGCTGCCGCGCAAAGTAGATGTCGGTGCCGTCCTTGAAGATGATCGTCACTTGGGAGAGCCCGTAGCGCGAAAGCGAGCGAGTCTGCTCCAGACCGGGCAGACCGGCCATGACCGTCTCGATGGGGAAGCTCACGCGCTGCTCGGTCTCCAGCGGCGAATAGCCGGGCGCATGGGTGTTGACCACGACCTGCACATTCGAGATGTCGGCCACGGCATCGACGGGCAGCCTGGTGTAGCTGTAGACGCCGAGCAGCGCCATGCCAAGCACCGCCAGCATGACAAGCCAGCGCTGCTCGATGCAGAAGCGGATGATGCGTTCAAACATGGTGCCCCCTTCAATGCTCATGCTCGGCGCCGGCTTTGCCCAGCTCCGACTTCAGGACAAAGGCATTGACCGTGGCGACCTTGTCACCGGCCTTCAGGCCTTGCAGGACTTCGACAGACTTGCCATCGGCGCGCCCGGTTTTCACGGGCATGGGCTGGAAGCCTCCAGGCACGGCCTTGAACACCATGCTCTGCTTCTCGATGGTCTGGATGGCCTCAGCCGGGACGGCAATGGGCACCTGCTGCTCGGCACCGAGCACACTGACGGTCACGAAGAGCCCGGGGCGCCAAGCCCCCTGGGGGTTGGCCAGGGTGACGCGGGCGCGGGCCGTGCGTGTCTGTTCGCCCAGCAGCGAGCCGACGTAGGAAATCGCGCCTTGGACCCGCTCCTCGAAGGCCGAGGAGGAGACGATGACTTTCTGGCCCACACGCACCACGGCCAGGTCCTTGGGTGCCACCGCGAATTCCGCCCACACCGAGCTGAGGTCGGAGACGGTGAAGATGCTGGCATCTTCCCGCACCGCTTCGCCGCGCGACAGGTGTTTCTCAACCACCGTGCCATCGAACGGTGCCTTGACCTCGAAACGGTTCAGGCTGGAGGTCGAGGCGCTGGCGCCGATGGCAGCGAGTTTCTGCCGCGCGTTGTCGACGGTGATGGCGGCCTCGCGCAGCGCGGACTGGGCTTGCAGATAGTCCTGCTCGGCGGAAATCTTCTCCTGCCAGAGCTTCTTCTCGCGCTCGTAGGTCGCAAGTGCCGCTTCCTGTCGGCGCTGCGCCGTCAGCAGTTCGCTGCGCTGTTCCGAGAGCGAGGTGCTGGCGATCACCGCCAGCACCTGGCCGGCACGCACCTGCTGACCGAGATTGGCCGTCACCCCCTCCGCCACGCCGGCAAGGCGCGGCACGACGTGGGCGGTGCGGTCGTCGTTGAAGCGGATTTCGCCGGAGAAGTCGCTCGCCGCCTGCAGGGCAGTGCTGCCAGCCGAGGCCACGGCAACGCCCGCCGTCTTCTGCTGTTCGGCACTGAGCTTGATGACGCGCTCCTGCTCGTGTCCCGCGTCAGGCTGACCAGGATCGCCCTTGCCATGCGGCTTGCTTTCGTCTTCATGCGTGTGCCCTTGGTCTGGGGCCGGGGCTGTCCCCCGGCCGCTCCAGAGCACGGCGCCGCTGGCGATGAGGCCCGCCGCGACAAGCGCGGCCATGAGAGTCTTCTGCTGCTTCGTGATCGTCATGTCAGTGTCCCCATTCAACGGCCGGTGATGCGGTCAATGGTGGCTGCCGCCTGGTAGGCGGTGGCCAGGGTGTTCAGGTAGCGGGAGCGTGCTTGCAGCAAGCTGCGCTGCGCGTCGATGACGTCGAGGAAGCCGAACTTGCCGGCGTCGAAGCCCTTGCTCGCGGTCTCGTAAGCCTCCTGCGCAGACGGGAGCACCATGCCCTGCAAGGTCTGCAATGAGGCGCTCGCAACCGTCAGGCGGTTCGAAGCGTCCTGCAATTCGCCGAGCATGCGAAGCCTGGCAAGCTGCAGTTCGTCCTGCGCCTTGTCGGCGCGGCGCGAGGCCTCCAGGATGGCGCCCTGGTTGCGGTCGAAGAACGGCAGGGGGATGGAGAAGCCCAGGACGGCCTGCATGCGCCCGGCCGAAGCGTCCCGCTTGGCGCCAAGGCTGAGCGTCAGGTCTGGGCTTGCCTTGCTCTTCTCGACGTTCACCAAGGCCGCGCGACGCTCGGCTTCCAGCCGCCCGATCAGGAGCGCGGGAGAGTTTTCGAGCTGCGAGACCAGCTCGGAGAACGCGGGGCGACTGGGCAGCGTCCGGGCATCGCCCTGCACCGTGTCAAAGCTCGGAGCACCGTCGCCGATCAGCGTCGCCAGCATGAACCGCGCGGTCTGCCACTCGGACCTGGCCTCGGCAAGCTCCAGCTGGGCGTTGGCAAAGTCCACCCGGGCGCGTGTTGCCTCGACGGGCGAGACCTTGCCGGCCGCGACACGTTTCCCCACCGCGTCCGCTGCGCGGGCGGCGATGTCTGTCGAGCTTTCTGCAAGCTTCATCCGCTCCTGAGCCACCAGCACGCCAAAGAAGGCGTTGATGACGCCGGAGCGAACTTCGGCGCGGACCTTGCTCAGTTCGGCAGCAGCCACGCTGACGGCCCGTTCCGCCGCCGTGACCCGGGCCGCGCGCTTGCCGCCAAGCTCCAGGGGAATGTCGACGGTGACGGTGGTCGTCCGGCTCTCTCTTCGGGTGTCCTCGACCGTCATGCCGAGCTCCGGGTTGCGCCAGGCAGCAGCCTGACCGACGGCAGCGCCCGCAGCGTCGACCTCCTTGGCCGCGGCAGCGATGGCCGGGCTTCGGGAGGTCGCCTGTTCTAGCGCGAGTTCAAGGGTAAGCGTGGTTTGTGCCCACAGGGGCACGGGGCTGAGGCAGGCGGCCGCCAGCCCGAGCGGCAAAAGGAGTTTTCTCATCGAATCTCATCGGTTGAAACCTTCGGATTCGGCGAGACGGAACGGTGGGGGTTCAGGCGTCTCGCCGGCTAGGCGAGACGGGGCCACTGTGGGCGGTCAGGGGTGCGCTGCGGCACCGAGGCGGGCTTGGCATTGCCGAGCACGGCAGGCGCAGCCGCGTTGCGCTGCAATGGCGGCAGCAGATCGAGCTGCAACAGGGCCGTGGCGGACGGCGCGTGGCAGAAGCTGCAATCGAGGTCGATCAGCAGCTTGGCGCCGCCAGGCTTGGCGCCCGGATCCTGCGCCGAATCGGCAGCCGCCTTCTCATGCGGCTCGGCATTGGCATGAACATGGCTGTGATGCCCAAAATGCCGGCCCGCCTGCAGGCCGGTCTCATGCTCGCAGTAGCGCGCCGCCACGCCCCAGGAGAGCTGGAGCGGCAGCAGCAGGGCAATGAGGAGGGCGATCAAGAACTTCATGCGAGCCGCGATTATCACCGCGCTCGTCGGTAGCGCTCGACAGCGTGCATGAAGCAATGCAGCAAGGCCCGCGCATGCCCGTTGACCGCACGAGGATGGTCCTCGGCCTAAAGCAGGTGGTCGAGACGGGCCTACAAGAACGAGAAGCCAAAGCCGGCGCTGATACCACCGGGCAATGATTGCGGTACGCCGCTGCCGCGGCAAAGAAAGGGTTTGTTGAGCGCGTAGTGGTAGAGATCAAAATCACCGAAGACGACAAACCGAATCGCAGTGTCTCGCTGCGCACCGCCCTGCGCAGCGGCAGCCGGGGCCTCCAACTCGCAGGCCAGCTGGGCAGCCCGCTGCATTTTGGCTTTGACGGCATCCAAATCCAGTGATGGCAGCGCGACCTGGACCTCGATCAAGGCCTCGACCGCGAGCTTCATCGTCGCCTCGCCCTCGCCAACGATCAGCTCGCCCGGATGCGAGATGCCGGCCTGAAGGACGACCAGTCCGAGTTTCTCCAGCGCTGCTCTGAACTGCGGCCGCGCGGGCGTCGAAGCGGACGCAGGCGCAGCGTCTTCAGTGCCGCCGTTGTAAAAGGAAGAGAAGATGAAGGCGGATACCAAGGCTGGATTCGATCGGCTGCTTTTGAACAGCGGCGACATCACCGGGATCGCCTTGGTGTACTGAACCGCTACGCCGGCCAGCACTGCGGCGGCAATGATGGCCAGCAAGGCCTTGGCTTCCCTTGATCCCTCAGCCGCGCCGTCGCTTTCCTGAGCGTGCCCGGCCCGCACCAGCAGTGCATAGTCGATCAATGAGTATTGCCCCTTCGAAAGGGTCAGCTGCGTGAGCGGGAGGAAGAGCAGAAAGTACGGAAGCAGCAAGTTCTCCGGCGCCAGCATGCCCGACATATCGGACAGCTGTGCGGCAGTGACGAGAACATACGCACACAGCAGCAGCCAGCGCACCAGCAGTTGCTCGGCGCCGGCCGCCGATCCATCCAGATTCAAATGATGAAGGCACAAGGCATTCTTGACACGGAGCGGCAAGCGACGCTGCAGCCACAGCAAGCCCCCCAAGATCAGAAAGAGCAGCACGATCCAAGCGCCTGAGGCTGCATCAGGCTGGCTGAATGCGCCGCGCAGCAAGCCCACAATGAATACCGCCAGCTCGATCGCAAACGTCAGGCCGAAAGCGGCCATGACAAGGGCATAGAGCAGGACAGCCTTGAGAAAACCTCTGAGGTAGCCCATCACTTCCCCAGCCGCTCCAGCACCAGCTGGCGGTAACGCACGGTGAATAGTCCCGCGATCGCGATCAGCAGGATCTGGCGCCAGTATTGCGTGATGAAAAGGACACGCCCATCGGCAATGGCGAGCTTGCGGGCCTGTCGGCTGACGCCGTCCAGCGTGACGCCGAGCTCGGTTTCGTCGCTGAAGTGGCCCAGCGCGGTGGCAATCAACACCTTGCCCTGGCCGACCTTGGCCTTCATGCTGATTGAGGCGTAGCCGTAGGTGCGCAGCACCTCCTTGTCTATCGTCGCCTCGATGGGCTCCGAGAATCGGATCTCGGGGTCTGCCGCGTAGGGAATGATCTCGATACGACTCAGGGTCTTCTCGTGCAGGCCGCCAGGGATGCGGATATTCAGCAAGCTGCAGTCGCCACCAAGGCTCGCTGAGTTGGCGACTCCCGAGGCAGCAGCAACGGGCGGGCAAGCCACCTTGTCAATATAGAAAGCGGGACCTTCGTTCTGCCCCAGCACGGCCTCCTTCGCCCGATCCATGCCCGGCGATACAAGCGCAATGAGCCCGATCGAGAGCAGCGACTCGAATGAATAACGCTTCAAGAAGGCCAGGCTTGCCGGCAGCAACTGGGTCTTGCTGGCAGCGTCAACGGTCACGGCGGGCTTGGCTGTCGGTTTCTTCTTCACAGAACCTCCCTGCTGAGGATGCCGGATCATCGCGGCCCCATCGCCGAAGCGCAATTCCTTCCCAGGGCCGACGCACTCTGCCCTGATCAAGGCGCAAGTCCTCGACCCCCGGGGGCTGTACCCCCTTGACGCCAGACGGCTCATCACGCCACGCAGGCCCGCTCAGACCTAGGGAAGGTCTGCATACGTCGGCGTGGGTCACGGTTGAGCGAAAAGGGCGACCTTAGAGCAGTGACTTCCGGCGCGCTGCGAAGCTCGGGCCGGTGGCCCGACAGCCAGGCAGCGCCGAGCCCGTGGGGGCATCCTTCTCCTCAAGCCGCAGGGCAAGCACCCGCCAAGCCCTGCCCACCTTGCGAGACTCGCGCCGACTTGTGCAGACCTTCCTAGGGCCACCTGCCTTTGGGTTGTGAACCTGGAACAAAGCCAGCGGGCTACACTCGCGCCGGGTGCTGCACCGACTCCCGGTGCCGCAGGTTGATTGCGCTGGTCGGGCCGCCGCGCGGAACTGTCACAACCATGAATCCGACGACCGATCAGACGCTCCAGTACATTGCCCTCGCCATCTTTGTGCTGGCACTGGCACATACCTTTGCCGCCAAGCAGTTCGAACGCCTTTCCCACCGCTTTCCCAAACACGCAGGGCTGTTCCACCTGCTCGGCGAGGTGGAGGTCGTCTTCGGCTTCTGGGCCATGGCACTGGTCCTCACAATGGCCATCTTGCAGGGCGGGCAACAGGCCCTCTCCTACGCAGAGTCGCGCAACTACACCGAGCCCCTGTTCGTCTTCGTCGTGATGGTCGTTGCGGCATCTAGGCCCGTCCTGCGCTCCGTGGTCTGGCTGGTCGACAGCATTGCTCGCCTTGCGCCGCTGCCGACGCCGCTGGTCAGCGCTTGGTTGGGACTCGCGGCCGTGCCCGTGATGGGTTCGCTGATTACCGAGCCCGCAGCGATGACCATCGCGGCCCTCATGCTGGCGCCGCAAGTATTCCGACCGACCGTGCCTGAGTGGCTCAAATACCTCGGTCTGGGCGTGCTGTTTGTCAACGTGTCGATTGGCGGCACGCTGACTTCCTATGCTGCGCCACCGGTGCTGATGGTGGCGAGCACCTGGCAGTGGGACAGTGCCTTCATGTTCTCGAACTTTGGCTGGAAGGCAGTTGCTGCGGTCCTCATCAACGCAACCGTCGCCACGTTCATGCTTCGCAAGCATCTTCAAGCGCCGCCAACCGAGGGATCAACTGCAGAAGCCGCGGTGCCTGTCCCGGTCGTGCTGGTCCACCTGACACTGCTGGCCGGCGTGGTTTTGTTGGCTCATCATCCCGTGGCCTTTCTCGGCCTGTTCCTGATGTTTCTGGGCTTCACTCAGGCCTATGAGCGGCACCAGAGCCCGTTGATCCTCAAGGAAGCCCTGCTGGTGGCCTTCTTCCTGGCCGGACTGGTGGTGCTTGGCGGTCTGCAGGCTTGGTGGCTGCAGCCCATCGTTTCCAGCCTGCAGCCCTTGGCCTTGTTCTTTGGCGCGCTCGGCCTGACTGCGATCACTGACAACGCTGCGCTGACCTACCTTGGCTCACTCATCGCGGGCATCTCCGATCAGTCCAAGTACATGTTGGTGGCCGGTGCTGTCGCCGGTGGTGGCCTGACCGTGATCGCCAATGCCCCCAACCCTGCCGGGGTGGCCCTGCTCAAGCGTGGCTTCGAGGACGAGTCCATCGGCGCCGGCGGCTTGCTGCTGGGTGCCCTCGGCCCGACTGCGCTGGCCGCAGCAGCATTGCTGCTGCTGTAGGCAGCGGGGGATTCGGAGCACGCTCATACCGGAGTGGGTCCCCGGGGGGCTCTGGCCGCAGACCGCCCGACAGGGCCTTTGTGCAAATCGTCCTGGCCGCAGCCGCTCAGCCCCGGCCACCCGTTCGACGTTGAAGCGCTGCAGGTGATATGCAGGCGCTCAATCGGCATTGTTGATCCGTGCCGCCCAAACGCCAGCAAGGAAGGCATCGCCGTTTGACGCCATGTCTTGCACCATGGTTTCCGGCGTATCCGTCGGTTCGAACCTGGCAGCCAAGAGAACAAGCTTGATCATCAGCGATCGTCCGAGATCGCCGAGACAACCTTCTCCCAGTGCAGCATCTTCCTGGCGATGCAGCCGCCCCACCCGCGTGACCAGCGCTGCGCCCCGCCGCCCTCGTCGACAGACATCCCGTACGACCAGCTCTGGAAAGAAGAGTGGATGCAGTTCAACTTCGAGGGGATCAAGAAGGCCCGACTCAAGGAATGAGGGCGAGGTTCCCACTCCCAGATACCTTGCCCCATACACATGAACATCCAGGTCGTTCAAGATTTGGCCCGCTCCTCATGGACGGGATCCGCCGTTTGATCAGCCAGTCGATGACCCCACAGCTGATGGAGCCGGCCCACAAGGCTGAACAGGGTTTCGCCCGGGAGCCACTGGAGCAACTCCCGGCTTAGCCGGTCGGCGTCAGCCGCGAAGACAAGCTTGCTCCCGCAATCCGGCTTTTGGTCGCCAGGCCGCATCGGCGCTCAGCCCGTGTTTACGACTTAATTCCCAAGAACAACCAGCCAGGTGACTCGAACAATAGAGTTAGTCGGGATCATCGCTGCCAAGTCATTGATCTAGCCAATACCTGCCGCGACGGAAAAGTCCGTCGGAGCCCTTGTAACCGACGGGCAACAATGACTCTGGCACGGAAAGTACGTCAAGCGCCGTGCGATCAATACGGCTTTCGTGCTCGACGTCGAGTAGCCGCGACGAATGAGCTGACAGCAGCCAACCAAAAGAAGTGCTAGAACAGCGTGCCCGTTGTTCCTCACCGTGGTCGACTGCCTGCCGATCTTGCCCGTCGGGCCACCCAGCTACTCGCCGCAGATCACTGCCAGTGCCTGCTCCACGTCCCCCTGCGGCACTTCGTACGCCTCCTGCAACTGTTCCAGCTGCCATGCAGGCGCGCCGCCCGGCCCACCTTCCAATTGGGGGGGGCAAGGCCTGCAGGACCATCTGTGCCTGCGGCCCCATGTGCTGGGGCAGCCTCTGTTCCAGTACTTGCTACAGGGCTTGCGTTTACAGGGTGTCTGCCGAGTGTTCTTGTGAAGTTTCCCTGAACACGTCGCCCACCAGGCTCGCCTCGCCTCCCGGCTCGGCCTGCGCCGCCGCTACCGCTTTCCCTTCAAAGCTCCTCAGCCCAGCCTGTCACCGCGCATAGGAAAGCTGCGCAGCGGACTCACCCCGAAGTTACCGTCGCGATCGAGACTGGATCGCCAGGCGCAACCGATAACTGTTATCACACCTTTTGCAGTCTATCAAGCTGTTAGGCCTTACGACTACTGTCGATTTCTCACGCCGCCTACAGTCCGCGTCTTCTTAACGACGGTGGTTGATTCGGTCTTGGCTGCGCAGATCGAGCACCACAAGAACGATGCTCCAGCTGTCTGACAGTCGCATCAACCGCCGAGGCAAGGACTGAATAGAACGCATTCAAATGAAATGCGTCGCAGCGGTCATCTTGCAAAGCAACGCAATTCAGTTATTGACGCTTACAAATAACGTGTTGGCAGGCCGTCTTTTGCATCTCTATCCATGGCTGCCGATGCACCGGTAAACGTATGGGTTGAGCATGTCGGGTGCAACTGACATCTCATGACAATAATTCTGTCGCAAACCACTCCTAAAGTGGCGCGGCTTGCACCGGCAAGAGTGAGGGACTCTAGATGAATGCAACGGCTGCCTTTTCAGGCATCCTGCTGGCCCTGCTAGCAGGGGCAATCAGCCCAGGCCCAAGCTTTGTGCTTGTGTGCCGGACTTCGATGCTCCACTCCCGTCGGGCGGGTCTAGCGGCAGCCCTTGGGATGGGCCTTGGCGGTGCCGCCTTTGCCTGCCTAGCGTTAGCCGGGCTTGCCGCGCTGCTCCGCGAGGTGCCTTCACTGTATGCAGCGCTTCGCTTGGCTGGTGGTGCGTACCTGCTCTACCTAGCGTACCGAATCTGGCGCGGCGCCAAAGAGCCGCTCGTCTTACAGACCCGGAGTCCGGGGGCGGCGCCAGCGCCCCTTGGCAAGGTCTTCAGTCTTTCGCTGATGACCCAGATGAGCAACCCCAAAACTGGCGTTGTATACGGCAGCATCTTCACTGCCTTCCTACCTCCGGAGCCCCCGACCGGACTGCTCATCGCTTTGGTGCCCGGAGTATTCCTGGTGGAGTTCTGCTGGTATGCCGTCGTGGCCGCATTCTTCTCGAACCGCCGGCCTCGCGACCTTTACCTTCGCTCGAAGTCCGTGATCGACCGGCTGGTTGCCGGTGTGCTGGGGCTGCTCGGCGTTCGGCTGCTTACCGAAGCAGTTTCGAGCCTTTCCGGCCACTGAAGCCTTCTCCGAATCCCCTGGCCACTGCAGACCCGACGGCGGCTGGGAGAAATTGCGCGCCCGCGCCCCTTGTGCCCCCCCCCCTGTGAACGAAGGATGAACCGTGCTCACTAAAGTCAAAAACCTTGAAACACAACTCCAAATCGACGACCCCGTACCGCAAAACCGCCGTCGCGCTTTGGATGTCAACAACGGCCTGGGCTACACGGTCGACTTCCACATTCGGGAACTGCTGCTTGAGTCCGCCCCGCTGATGAATGCTTGGTCCGAAAACAAGTGCCGTGGCAAGCACCAGGGTGGCATGGAAGCTTGGGCCAAGGACAACGAGAAGGACCACGTCAACAGCTGCGATTGGTACCACTCGACTTGGCAGTACCTGCGCCTTGTTGACATGGTGGCCACTCCGCCTTGGTATCCGTTCTACATGCGCGCTCTGGGTCAGCTGCTGGCCGCTAAACCTGATTGCGAACTCTTCATCTCGGCCGCGGCGGACTGGGGCATGTTAGCCATGGTCCATGAAGCGGCTGCCGCAGTGAATGCCGCCCCGCGCATCACCCTGTGGGACATCTGTGAGACCCCGATTGCTGCGAGCAAGTGGTATGCCGACAAATTTGGTATGTCCATTGAAACCAAGGTCCAGAACATCATCACAGACAGTGCCGAGCTGGATGGCCGCTTTGACATCGTGGTGACCGACGAGTTCCTGACGGTGCTGGCAGATCCGCTCAAGCCGCAGATCACGGAGCGCTGGCGTCATCTGCTTAAGCCGGGCGGCTCGGTCGTGACGACGGCCATGGTCGGCGGCCCGACTACGCCGGAACTTCGCCAGGTGTTTTACACGCGCGCCATGTCGCTATTCGATCGCGACACCTTCCTATTCCGCCGCATGGGCGTTACGCGTGAGGAGTTCTCCGAGCAAGTCGCCGTATTCGCGTCTGTTCACACCCGTCACATGCTGACCTCACCGGAGCAACTGGAAACCCTGTTCGCCGATTACGAACTGGATTACAGCGCGGTCGTGACGCCCGGTGAGTGCGTCAATCCGACAACCTCGTTCCAAATCGTGGCGCGCCGCCCACTGTAAACGAGGGGCATTGCCTCAGCCACCTCCCTGTTGATGTAGCCCCTAGGAAAAAAAGTATGTCAACCGTCGATTGCTTGCTGGTCGGTCACAATGAAATGAGTTTTCGAGATTACTACGGAATTCTCGAGAATATGGCGGCCTCCAGTGGACGTGATCACGTTGCTTTCCGTGATCTGCAATTCAATTGCGTCAACTACGAAGGCGACCATCTTCAGGGCCAAGACATGTTGACGACCCTCTACAACGAGGGTCGTCCTGAGCACGAGAGGCGCACCTTCTACAACGGTGATTGCTTTTGGACTGCGATTGCCTACCTCGGCAGTTATCTGAACAAGCGCGGTTATTCCTTCGACTACGTCAATCTATTCCAAGACGAGAAGGAGCGCTTGCGCAAACTGTTGCTCGAAAACAATTACCATGCCGTGGTCCTAACCGGCACGATGTATGTTTTCGAGCAAAACATCTGGGAGGTCGTCCGCTTCGTGCGCAGTGTTCGCAAGGACGTCAAAATCATTGCGGGTGGGCCCTATATCTCTAAGCAGGCGGAAGAGCGCGAGCCAGAGTATCTGAAACCGCTCTTTCGCTACCTCGATGCGGACTTTTACTGCTATTCAAGAGAAGGCGAGCAAACACTCACCAAGCTGATTGACGCACTGCGTCATGGTACTCCACTCGATACCATCCCTAACCTCGCCTACCGTGAGGGCCGCGGGTACAAGGTGACTGAAAAGGTCAAGGATCACACCCCACTGGCGCAGAACATGGTGGATTACCAATTGTTCGCTGCGGACTACGCCAAGTCTGGCTGGGCGAACATCCGCATCTCCGATGGTTGCCCCTACGCCTGCGCCTTCTGCTCTTTCCCTGAGCATGGCAACGAACGCTACGTGACCTTGCCGCTCGAACGTATCGAACAGGAACTGGATGCCATCAAGGCCGCCGGTGCGATCACGCATATCTTCTTCGTGGACGCGACATTCAACGTCCCGAAGAAGAAGTTCAAAGACCTGATGCAACTGATGATCCGTAAGCAGTACGGATTCAAGTGGCACTGCTTCTTCCGTTGCGACCAAGCTGACGAAGAGGCGATCGAACTGATGAAGCAGGCTGGCTGCATCGGTGTCTTCCTCGGCTTGGAATCCGCCTCGGAGATTGTCCTGCGCAACATGGACAAGACCGCGCACAAGGCTGACTTCCGCCGGACGATGCCCATCTTCAAGCGCTTGGGTATTCGCACAATGATCTCCGTGCAGGTGGGTTTCCCGGGCGAGACCTACGACACCATTGCCGACACGATGGCGTTCCTGGAGGAGATCCAACCGGACTTCACAAGGGTGCAGATCTGGTTCTGCGACGTGACCACACCCGTCTGGTACAAGCGCAACACCTTTGACCTGCAAGGCAAAGGCTACGGCTGGCGCCACTACACGATGGACGCCGAGACGGCCGTCAATCTGGTGGAGGACGCCTTTATGCGCCTGGATGGCGTGACGTGGATTCCCGATCCCGGATACAACTGGGTGTTCTGCTACATGCTTGAAAACCTAGGAATGCCGATCGAACGCCAGAAAGCATTCCTGGGGGCCTTTGCGGAAGCAGCCCGCGAGCGCCTCGTCCTGCCCGGTCGTCCTCAGATCCATGCGGACATCCTCAAAGAGATGCGCGAGCTCGCTCAATTCGACAAAGAAATGCCAGTGGCCTCGACCCAAAGGCGCCCCTTCACTGGTGCGGCCTACCGAGAGAGCGAGGCGTTCTGGGTCTCGCTGGCTGAGCCCGAGATGGAAGATCGCAGGATCGCAGCGACCGCAAAGGCCACGCACGTCCATGACGTCACACTGCCGGCCCTGCTGCTGCCACTCGACGAACTGGGCATGCCGGAGCCGGTAGCACTTGAGGCGGCCATGCTCGCTGCCATTGCCAGCCTGGACCAAGGTAGCGACAGCGTTGGCCTGTCACCGGACGGGGATGTGCCCTTCCCTGTACCGGCCGCTGCTGTGGCCAGCGCCGAAGCGCGGGAGTCCTATGAATCGTCGCTACGAGGCCGCCTGATAACTCACCGTACCGTCGGCTTCTTCATCCAGCAGCACTCACACAAGCTGGCGTATTGGCGCAAGCGCGTGCCATTGCTTCAGCACGCCCTCGTGAGCGGCGTTGGCGCCCAGGATCTGGCCGCAGCCGTCCAACGGTTCGCGCTCATCCCACAGCAGCTGGAACGCCTTGAGCTGCTCTTCCTAATGGATCGCCAGGGCGACATGCTGCATCTGGGCCTAGCCTACGACCCCGCCACCGTAAGCCTTGACCGGGCTCGCCAGGCATTGCAATCCGTCGCGAAGACCCTGCCGCAGCAGCTGGGCGTCAACACAGCCCTGCTGCCAGGCTGACATGCCTGCCGCAACGAGCGCCCAGGCGGCTTGGGCAGCTTCATCAAACCGCGCGCTGCCAGGCCCTCTCGATTCGCGCGGCGAGCGCGTTGGCATGGCGGTCCAGAAAGAAATGCCCGCCATCCGGGAAGACCTGCGTCTCGAAGGCGACTTCCGTCTCGGCCTTCCAGGCATCCAGGTCCTCGGGCCTGACCGATGGATCGTCACTCGATCCAACGGCCAGCAGAGGCACCTTCAAGCTGGGCTCCGGCGAGTAGCGGTAGGTGTCGGTGATGGCGAAGTCGGCGCGCAGCTGCGGTTCGACGGCACGGATGAAGTCTGGTATCGGGGCTGGGCCCAGGCTACTGCGATTCAGAGCCAGCACCGCCTCCACCAGCGCATCGCCAGACAGGGTGTGGAAGTCGTGCATGCGGCGCGGCGCGGCTGGTGCCACACGGGCCGAGACACACAGCAGTTCGGGCATCGGCAGGCCTTCGCGGCGCAAGCGGCGGCACAGCTCGAAGGCGACCAGCGCGCCCACGCTGTGGCCGAGGAATGCGAAGGGGCGGTCCAGCAAGGCTTCAAAGGCCGGCATCAAGGCGTCGAGAAGGCTATGCACATCGCTGAACGGTGGCTCCCGGAACCGACGCTCCCGGCCGGGCGCCACCATGGCGGACAGCACCCAGTCACGCGGCATGGCCGCCGCGAGGGCGCGAAATGCGCCAGCACCAGCGCCACCGTAGGGGAAGGCAAACAGCCGTCGACCGGCGCTGTCGGCAGCTCCGAACTCACTGAACCACAAGTTCTTGTTGCAGGGGACTGGAAATGAATGCATCAGACCAAGAAAGTAACGTCAAAGGTGGCGGCACGCTAACCAAGGACATCCAAACCGTCAATGCTGTCAATGCTTCTGCGGGCACCGCACCGTCTTGGCCAGCCGACCCGATGCGGCCCGCGCTGATGGGATTGATTGGCAAGGACGTGGCACTGTACGGACTGTCTGGTGACCGTCCGGCCGTAGTCCACGTGGAATCCGCTGGCAGCGGGGTGATACGAGCTGTCTTGAAGGCCTCCGGCGAGGAGGTCTGCATCGCCGAACGCTATGTGCTCTTGATCCAGGGCACGTCGCCGCGGAGCCGCAAGGCTTTCCTCTCTCGCAGCAAAGGCTGCGAATTCATCCTGCGCCTGGCTAGCGCGCAGGCAGTGATGGCCTGCTGAAGGAGTCCCGTGATGCTCACCGAAACCAAGACCTGCGAATACCTCGTCGATTCGGAAGACAAGCTGCGCAGCCTCTACCCGGGCACACGCTTTCTGGCCGTACTTGATGAACTGGACCGCACGGCAATCAAGTTCATCGAGCACTCACCCTTCGTGGTGATTGCGGCATGCAATCCCGACATCGGCATCGAGGTTAGCCCACGCGGCGATGCGCCAGGCTTTGTCAAAGTGTTGAACCCGCACACGCTCGTCATTCCCGATCGCTCAGGCAACCATCGCCTGGACTGCATGACTGGACTGCTCAAGCACCGCGAGATCGGCCTGATGTTCCTGGCACCGGGTCTGCTGGAGTGCCTGCGCGTAAAGGGCGAAGCCTCGATCACACACGACCCCGCGGTCCTGGAGCTCTTCCGCGAACGCAACGGCAAGTTGCCACGTACCGCCATCGTGGTGAACGTATACGAGTCCTTCATTCACTGCGGCAAAGCCATCAACCGCGGCCACCTCTGGGATAACAGTTACACCGTTAGTCAGGAAACCTGGAAGCTCATGCGCGGCACCCTGGAGAACGCGGAGAGCTCCGCGCTTGACCTCGACGAATAGCCCCTTCAGCAGAACCAACCCATGCAAGCCCAACCCATCTTCATCCATCGCCGCACTTCCAGCGCGCGCACGCCGACCGTGATCGGCCGCATTGTTGATATCGCCCGGACCTACCCGAATGCGCCGGCCGTCTCCATGGCGGGTCGTACCCTCAGCTACGCCGACCTCGACAGTGCATCCAGCCGCCTGGCCAATGCGATCGTGGCGCGCGGCATTGGCGTCGGAGACCTGGTGGGCATTGCCGTCGAGCGCAGCGTGGAGCTGATCATTGCCATCCTTGGCGTGCTCAAGACGGGCGCAGCCTACGCGGCCATAGACCCGGAGTACCCGCCCGAACGCGTGGCGCAGATGTGCGCCGCTGTGGACATGGCCCTGGTGCTGACCACCGAGAAGGGCCTGGGCACGCGCCCGCCATTCGGCGCCCCCCGTCTGCACCTGGACCGCGACCGTGAGCGCATCGCCGCCTTCGCCGACACCTTTGAACTGCCAGAGTTATCCCCCAACGACCTGGTCTACGTGGTCTTCACCTCAGGTTCGACGGGCACGCCCAAAGCGGCGGCGGTGCACCAGGCCGGCTGGATGAACCTGATGTCCTGGTTCGTCGACGAATTCAAGATCAGTCCCCAGGACCGCGCACTGATCGTCAGCTCCTTCAGCTTTGACATCACTCAGCGGGCCATCGTCATGCCCTTGCTTGCTGGCGGGCAGCTCCACCTTTGCCCATTCCCGACAATCGACGCTGCGGCAGTGCTGGACCAGATCCGTCGTGACGAGATCAGCCTGCTCAACTGCGCACCGAGCGCCTTCTACCCGCTAGCCGAAAGTCCAGAGCGCGCGGCCGCTGGCCGTCTCCGTTGCCTCTTCCTCGGCGGTGAGCCGATCAATGCAGCACGTCTGCAGGCCTGGGCGGAAGCCTCAACGACTACGACGCGCGTAGCAAATGTCTATGGCACGGCCGAATGCAGCGACGTCTCAACCTTTCACGTTCTCTCCGACTACAAGCGCTACATCGAGCAGGGCGTGCCGGCTGGGCACGTGATCACGAACACCCGTGTCCACCTGCTGGACGACAGCGGCCGGCCAGTATCGCCAGGCGAGGTCGGTGAGATCGTGATCGCCGGCGTCGGCGTCGGCAAGGGCTACGTCAATGACCTGGCCGCGACGCGCCGCAAGTTCATCGCCGACCCTGAGGTGCCGGACCAGATCGCCTACCGCAGCGGCGACCTCGGCCGTTGGCTGCCTGACGTGGGCCTGGTCTTCGAGGGACGAGCCGATCACCAGGTCAAGATCCGCGGCAACCGCGTTGACCTGGGTGACGTTGAATCACTGTTGCGCCAGGATGTGCGGCTGCGCGACGCCGTCGCCGTCAAGCTGGAAGCTGGCAACGCCGAGACGCTGGCCGCAATGCTGCTCGTGGACGGCCTGCCCGCTGACGCCGAGATGCTGGCCGCCGAGGTGCGAAAGGCCCTGGCCCGTCGGGCACCAGTCTTCATGATCCCCACTCATATCGAGTTCGTCACGGCCTTTCCGCTGAACCCCAATGGCAAGGTAGATCGTCCCACCATCGTCAAGGCCTTCGAACGCGTGGCCAGCGTTCAAGGCGCCGTTGAGGAGAAGCACACGTCGACCGAGCAGGAGATTGCGAGGATCTTCAGCAGCATCCTCAATGTCTCGTCCGTCGGACTCGACGACAACTTCTTCGATCTTGGCGGCTATTCGATGCTGGTCACCGAGGCACTTGCGGAAATCAACAGCAACTTGGATGCGGGGGTCACGATCTATGACTTCCTGACCGGTCCCACGGTGCGCGCCCTGGCCGAACGCATCGCCCACGAACCTGCCACGCAGGCCTGAACGGAGGACCCATGGCACTTATCGAGCAAGCCCATCTGGACACGCTTGGTCCGGGGCACTCAGACTGGCACCGCCAAGTCCATGAACAGCTTGGGGAGCGCCTGCGCGCGCCCTCTGAGTTCCCCTGCACGTTTTCGCAGAACGCCTTCAAGCGAAAGCTCATCTGCTATTCATTCGTCGAACAGAGCGACGAGGCCGGACTCGCTGCGTCTGCGGCGGACCTGCGCCAATACACGTCACTGTCGCGCCAGTGGAACGGTTCCATCAACACGGCCCGCCCCCTTGTGGTCGCCTTTTCGCTGCAAGCAGCCCGCTTCGACACACTCGAGCAATACCACGCCTTCGGCTGGCAGGTGCTGCAGGCTTGGCATGGCCTGGATCTTGAGGACTGGCCCAATGGCGTGGCGCGGGACCCACACGAGCCCTTCTGGTCCATGTGCTTCGACAGCATGCAGCTCTTTGTCAACATGAGTGTGCCCCTGCACCGCGCGCGACGCAGCCGCAACCTGGGTGATCACCTGCTGTTCATTGTGAATCCGCGCGAACGCTTCGACATCGTGGCCGGTAACACGCCGGAAGGCCGTGCCATGCGGACGCATATCCGCCAGCGTGTTGAACACTACGACGGCCTGGCTCACTGTCACCAGCTGGGCTCCTACCAGGCGGGCGAGATCGAGTGGTGGCAATACGGCATTGTTGAGGAGAACCGCGAGCGCAGCGACCGCTGCCCGTTTCACGTCCTGACGGCCCGGCAGGAGGCCTGATGCGTATAGCTGCCATGGAGTTGGTGCACGGAAGCACCCCTGAAGAACTCGCCGCCCAAATGGAAGCCGCTGAGGCCGACCTGGTCTTGTTCAATGAAATGCCCTGCGGACCATGGCTTGCTTCGCAGCAGGATTTCGAGATCGAGGCGGCCAGGTCCAGCGTGCAGTTGCACGAGGAGCTGCTGGCTAGGCTGGCCGCGCGTCGTCGCGGTTCCGCCCTGCTAACACGCCCGCGCCTGGGCCGACAGCGGCTTGTCAACGAGGCCGTACTGGTTCGCGAGGGGACGGTGCACGCCTTCCATGCCAAGTCCCGCCTACCCGAGGAGGCCGGTTTCTACGAGCAGAGTTGGTTTGAGGCTCAGCCTATGCTGGCACAGACGGCGACCTTCGAAGATATGCGCCTCGGTGCCCTGATCTGCACGGAGCTCATGTTTACAGAGTTGGCCTGCCAGCTCGCGCGCAATGGCTGCAATGTCATTGTCGCGCCGCGCTGTACCGGTGGTGCCGACAATTGGCTAATCGCCGGCCGAATGGCGGCGCTGGCGAGCGGCTGCTACGTCCTGTCCTCCAACCGCTCTGGTCATGCTCCGGACGGCCAACGTTTCGGTGGCGGTGGGTTCATCATCGCTCCAGGTGGTGAAGTGCTGGCCGTGACCACGCCGCAACAGCCCGTCGTTAGCGTCACCATCGACCTCAATCTTGTCCGTGCCGCCCAAGCGGACTATCCCTGCTATCTGACGCTGGCCCCCGAGCTAGCGCCCGGGACGGTCGCCAATTGAGTCCCGGACACGGGCGGAAGTCCCGGCCGGGCAGCGGCTTCATTCGACTCGACAACGCGGGGTGATCCCATGTCTTCCGGCCTCGCTTCTCTAGGACTACTGGCTAGCGCCTCGCTCGTGGCGGTGTGCATCGTCCGGCCTCGATTGGCGTCCTGGGTGCCCGACATCCTCGTGTACCTAGCACTCGGGCTGGCATTCGGTGCCTGCGGCCTGTGCGTGCAGTTCGGGCTGCAACTATCTGCAGGACCCGCTGCTGGCGCCGCATCGGCGGCACAGACCGCCGCGCTGTACCTGCTGGTCTTTTCCAGTTGTGCCGACCTGAAGATCACAAGCCTACAACGGCACCTGCTTGAGGTCGGCACTCTGCTGGCGGCTAGCGTCGCAGCCTTTGCCGTCGGCCTGATCACCGTGGGTCACATCCCTGCGCTGGCACCTGATGCAACCCTGCAGGCTGCTGGCGACGGGGCACGCCTAGCCTACTTCCTCGCCCTCAGCCTAGGCGTGATGGTCTGCTCGGTGCCTTTTCTCACCAAAATCTTCTTGAACGTTGGCTTGCAGCGCAGCCCATTTGCCCACGGTCTTCTGCTGGCCGCCTGCTTCATCGACATCCTTGTCTGGGCCCTGTTTTCTGTGGCGGTGAACCTTCGCCAAGGCAACGGCCTGGTTGTGGACACATTGGTTCAACAGGTGTTGCGCGGCCTGGGCCTCACGTTGGCCGCCGGCGCGCTCGCCGGGTTGGCATTCCAGGGCCTAGCGCACGGCCTGCGCAGGCGGCGACGCGAGGCCCCTTGGATGTTGCTGCTCGCCACGTCGCTTCTGTTCATCGGCTTGATGCATGCTGCCGGCCTGGAGCCGGTGATCGGAATGGTCCTGTGCGGTCTGGCAGTCGCACCTCACCGTGACGTCTTTGGCACTGCCATTGGCAGGAGTCAGGCCCTGGCTGTGACCTTGGGAGCGCCGATCTACTTCACCTGCGTCGGCTTTGGCATCCAGCCGTCGTCCATCGTAAGCCTCGAGGCTGTGGGCGTATTTATCCTTTGGTCGTCAGTCATCAAGATCACCAGCGTCAGCCTGGCGGCCGGGTTCATCCGACGTCCAGGCGAGCGCAGGCTCGACTATGGCATTGCGATGAACACACGCGGCGGCCCTGGCCTCGTACTCGCCGGCAGCGCATATGCCGCTGGGCTGATTCCGATCACCGGTTTCGTCGCGCTCACCAGCGCCTCCGTGCTCACCGCCTTGGTGACCGAGCTCTATCTAAAGGCCGCAGCCCCACGCATCCTAGCGGCGGACGAGGCCAGCAGCACGACCGCGCAACCCTTGCGCTCACTCTGAAATGTGTTCCATGCCCGTCCAAAACCTTGTCGAAGCCCAGGCCAGCCGGGCGGCGAGCGCAGACCTCTCATTGATTGAAGACATGGAGTCGGCAGTACGAAGCTACTGCAGGAGTACACCCGTCGTATTCACAAGAGCTCAGGGCAGTTGCATTTTCGACGAGCGCGGCAATCGCTATATTGATTTTCTGTGCGCGGCCGGCTCACTCAACTACGGCCACAACGACCCACTGATCAAGCAGGCGCTCATCCGGTACCTGGACGACGACGGCATCCTTCAGACGCTGGATTTCGCCACGGCAGCCAAAGCCAGATTCCTGCAGGAGTTTCGCGACACGATCCTCGTGCCGCGCGCGCTCCACTATCGGGTGCAATTCACTGGACCAACAGGCACGAACTGCGTCGAAGCAGCTATCAAACTCGCGCGCAAGGTCACGGGGCGGCGAGCGATCGCGGCATTCACCAACAGCTATCACGGGGTCTCACTCGGTGCGCTTGCGCTGACCGGCAATCGAGCAAAGCGCTCGGCAGCCGGTGTTTCGCTGGGCGACACACTGCGTCTACCCTACGATGCATATTTCGGCCCGGAGATTGACACGGTAGGGCTGGCGAGAAAGCTCTTCTTGGACGCCAGCAGCGGCTACGACGCCCCCGCAGCGTTCATCGTGGAAGCGGTGCAGGGCGAGGGTGGACTGAACTGCGCACGTGACGCATGGATGCGCGCACTTGCGGCGCTAGCGAAGGATCTCGGTGCCCTACTCATTGTCGATGACATTCAAGCTGGCTGTGGCCGCTGTGGGACGTTCTTCAGCTTCGAAGCAATGGACATCCATCCAGACATCGTATGTCTGTCGAAGTCCATCGGCGGTTCGGGCTTGCCGATGGCACTCACCTTGATTCACCCGAAGCTGGATGTCTGGGAGCCCGGGGAACACAACGGAACATTTCGAGGAAACAACCTGGCCTTCGTTGGCGCGACTGCTGCACTTGAGTACTGGCGCGACGCGTCCTTTCAAAACGGCATCGCGCACCGGTCAAAACTCCTTCATGACGCCCTGAGTCGAATCACCAACGGCTACATGCGCGGACATGCCACGCCGGTTGGACGCGGCCTCTTCGTCGGATTGCGGTTCGACAGTCCGAGTCGTTCCGAAGCTTTCCGACGGGGCTTGCTCGTTCGGGGCGTCCTGACCGAGACCTGCGGACCTAACGACGAAGTAGTCAAATTCATGCCCGCCCTCAACATCCCGGAGGACACCCTGTGCGAAGCAGTGCGCCAGATTGAAGCCTGCGCCGCGGAGATGGCGCAATGACCAAGCGCGAGCCGGCGATTTGCCACTTGCGTGGCGGTCAGGATGTACGGGCAGCCGGCATCGTCGGCTGCTGCATTCCCCGCACAGCTGCAGCCGTTGTCGCACGCGTTCTCAGCCAAGTCCGCAGCAATTTGTGTGGCATTCCTTAGGGAGAACGGCGGCAAGTTCCCCGCTCTTTGCTGGCCCCTTCGCCCAGCTCGTCATTCAGACCTCGCTGTGGCTTGCCCACAAACTTGTTCAACCGATCAATTCCACGAAGAACAGCCCAACATGAACGACCTCGCCAAGCTCATTCCTCGAACTGAGCCAGCCTCTGACGATGAGATCTTCAATGCCCGCGAAACTTGTCGGCAAATCGTAGGTGCTGCATTCACTGGTCTTGATGCGCACGCTTACAGTGAATTTCACTCGCTGCTGGCGCTCGTCTACGAACAAGACTTTCAACCAAAGACATGGCCGAAGATCGGCATCGACCAGCGCGTCCTCGTGAGCACGATTAAGGCCGTGTTGGAGCCTGCGCTGTTGCGCGAGTTCACAACGGTAGCGCTACAGGAAACGGTCGCCCAGGTGCCGAATGACTCAGCCGCCTACTTGCTGTGGTTGAAGCAAGTAATCGCGGAACACCCTGCCAGTCATCATCCGTTTTACGAGCAATTCATCGCAACCGATGTGACGGTCAGCCAATTGCGCTCCTTTCTGATCCAAGAGACCAACTTGGACCCAAGGTTTGACGACATCCTTTGCCAGCTTCAATTTGGTACCAGTGGCCCCGCACGACTCGAGCTCGCCAGTAACTACAACGACGAAATGGGAGGGGGGCTGGGCGCCGCTGGCGTGCACACTGATCTGTTTCGCCAGTCACTGCGCCACCTTGATATTGACCTTGAGCGGGACACTAAAGATGTCTGGCTGCCGACCAAAGTCTCAGGCAACCTAACAGCCATGTTCGGCACGAATCGAGAGCACTTCTTCAAAGCCATTGGGTACTTCGGCGTTGTTGAGCACCTGACACCGCGCCGGATGAAGCGCGTCGTGCAGGCCTGGCGCCGCTTGGGGCTGCCTGAGTCAGGCATCGAGTACCAAAAGCTTCACATCCAGATTGATGCGAAGCACTCTCAGGCTTGGTTCGCCAACATCGTTGGCCCCTATGCGGCAGATAGCATTGAGGTCAAGCGGCAGATTGCGATCGGTGCCCTCATCCGTCTGAATTCTTCACAGCTCTATCTTGATTCGCTTCCTGGCTACCTCGCGCCCGCTGCTCTACAGACACCAGGTGCACTGAACAAGAGCGCTGCCGAAGCATGAAGCATGTCGCCGTGATTGATAGTACGGGGCGTGGTCACGCGCTGTGCGACTGGTTCGTGCGGACTTCGCCAGCCGTCGTGGTGCACTACCTTCCTGGCAATGCGTTGATAACGCATCCACGCATCCTGTCGCCCATCAACCCGATTCCTTTGCTGGATTTCGAGGCGATGGAGGCCCACCTTCAGCCACTCGACATCGACTTCATCGTTGTGTCACACATCGAGTCAATGAGCTGCGGTGTTGTGGATTATTTCAGAGCGCTGGGCTACCAGGTCGTCGGCGCCGACAAGGCAACTGCCCAACTCGAGTGCAGCAAATCCTTCGGCCGACTTTTCTGCCAGCGCCACGGCATACCAAGTCCTCAAACGCTGGCGCAAGCCAGTGCAGCAGACATTCTCGCCAATTGCTCCCGGATCCAGACGCCCTGTGTCCTAAAAGCGGATGGACTACGCGACGTTAGCGACGGCGCCATCCTCTGTCATGACGGCGCTGACGTAGAAGCTGCGGCCAGGTTCTTCATTTCGACCGGCTCAGCAACAGACCTGGTCATCGTCGAAGAACTGGTCGCGGGACGCGAGTATTCCTGCATCGCCATGGTGTCCGAGTCCGGCTATCACCTGTTGCCGCTGGTCCGGGATTACAAGCGTACCTATGAGGGCGATCTTGGAAAGAACTGCGATGGCATGGGCTCCACGCTCTCTCCGAGCGATCAGGACCCGCAACTCCTGGCCGAACTTGAGCGGGTCATCTTTACGCCGATGATTCAAGGACTCGCTCAGGAAGGTCTTCGCTTGAGCGGCTTTCTGTATGTTGGCGTGATGTGCACTGCAGACGGCCCACGCGTGCTGGAAATCAATGTCAGATGCGGGGATTCGGAGGCCGAGGTCCTTCTGCCAGGCATCACAACGTCCGCACACAGCGTCTTTGCCGCGATGCTTGATGGCTCGCTCGATCGTCTCGGCATTCAAATGGACGGCCGCTCAAGGTGCTCGGTCGCCGCAGTGCAGGGCGTGGCGGGAACCAAGGATTCCGCGGGCTGGCCCTTTGGACCGTTTGAGTCTGGGTTTGAGGTGAGCGGACTGGATGCGGATGAGCCGCCCACTCGAGTATTTCTGGCAAACATTGTCAAAGGGCCAAGAGGGCTTCCTGTAACCAGTGGCGGGCGAGTTCTACACGTTGTTGGCGCTGGCGTGACGCTTGCAGAAGCGGTGGCGCATGCGTATCTGCGGCTCAGTGGCATTTCATTCGCGGGTATGCGGTATCGACTGGACATCGGTCACGCGGCCGGTTCCCAACGCACGCAATAGGGAGCCCATCATTCGCTACCTCAAGGTCTTGTTGCTTGGCCTGCTTTGGGCCATCGCGTTTATCCTCCTCCATCGCTTGGCTCCCGTGTTTGGCGCATCTACGGTTGCCTTTTGGCGAACGCTGATAGGCGCCTGCATCTTGTTCGTGATGGGTCGGGGTTGGCGCTCCGCCGGCGAACTTCGCCCGCACGCAGCCTCACTCACATTGCTGGGCATGGCAAACGTTGCGGCACCCTTTTTCCTTTTTTCCTACGCATCGATCTTCCTGCCAGCCAGCCATCTGTCGGCGCTGAACGGATTGACTCCCGTCTTCGCAATCCTGTTCTGCGCCATGCTCTACGGCGAGCCCATCAAGCTCCGGCAGGTCTTCGCCATCTGCATGCTGCTTTCGGGCCTGTACTCGCTTGCTGATTTCCACGGGGCTTCGGTGAAGTCGGCCAACGCTGGATGGGCGAGTGCCGTTCTCGGCGCTATGTCGTACGCGACTGCCATCACGATGTCGCGCAGGTTTCAGGGAAAGCTAAGCAGCCTCGCGCAGGCGTGTGGAAGCCTGGTGGCAGCTTCCGTATTGCTGGCCCCGTTCTACGCCATCAATCAGAGTCCCTACGCGGGCAATGACCTGCTTGTAGACCTTCTTCTCCTGCTGTTGCTCGGCGCTGCCTGCACGGCCGGCGCCGCTTTGCTCCTGTTCCACGTCATTTCCCAAGAAGGCCCTGTTTTTGCGTCAATGGCGTCCGCATTGGTGGGCCCCCTTGCTGCCTTCATTGAACTCGGGCTCGACAGTGAACAGCCAATCGCTTTTGGCGTTTTTCTAGTTGCGCTGGCAGTGCTGTTGGTAAGCAAACCTGCTCGACAGTCTCCGTGGAGGGGCGAGCCGCCGCAGATCCAACGCACGGAGAACTAGGTGTGATGTTTCAATAGCTTGTTCACCCTGAAGTACCTGGGAGACTGGTGTTCTCTACGCTTCAGCCCCACTGGGTAATCAACTGGATGAACAGCCCATTGAATGCCAGAACCACATCCCAGATCCGCAAGCTGCTGATCGAACGTAGGCCGTGAGCCTCCTCGAAACCAGGGGCGATTCAACTCCCGGCTTAGCCGTTCGGCGTCAGCCGCGAAGACGAGCCTGTTCCCGCAATCCGGCTTTTGGTCGCCAGGCCGCATGGGAACTCAGCCCGTGTTTACGACATTAATTCCCTGTTCACGACTTTAATTCCCAAGAACAGTCACCAGGGTCAGGTCTTGCCTCACTCTACCGTCACACTCTTTGCGAGGTTACGAGGCTTGTCCACGTCCGTGCCGCGTGCGCAGGCGGTGTGGTAAGCGAGCAGCTGCAAGGGGATGACGTGCAGGATGGCGCTCAGTGCGCCGTAGTGCTCGGGCATGCGAATCACGTGCAGGCCCGGCTCGCTTTCGATCTTGGTGTCGCCATCGGCAAACACATAGAGCTGCCCACCACGGGCGCGGACTTCCTGCATATTGCTCTTGAGCTTTTCCAGCAACGCGTCGTTGGGCGCCACCGTCACCACCGGCATTTCGGCGGTCACCAGGGCCAGCGGGCCGTGCTTGAGTTCGCCGGCCGGATAGGCCTCGGCGTGGATGTAGCTGATTTCCTTGAGCTTGAGCGCGCCTTCGAGCGCGATCGGGTAGTGCAGACCGCGGCCGAGGAAGAGCGCGTTTTCCTTGCGGGCGAATTCCTCGCTCCAGGCAATCACCTGCGGCTCCAGAGCCAGCACCGCCTGCACGGCCACCGGCAGGTGGCGCAGCGCCTTCAGGTGCTCGGCTTCCTGTTCCTCGCTGAGGTGGCCACGGGTTTGGGCCAGCGCCAGCGTCAACAGGAAGAGACCCACCAGCTGGGTGGTGAAGGCCTTGGTCGAGGCCACGCCGATTTCGGCGCCGGCGCGGGTGATGTAGGCCAGTTCGCACTCGCGCACCATCGCGCTGGTCGACACATTGCAGACCGTCAGCGTGTGCTTCATGCCCAGCGAGCGGGCGTGCTTCAGCGCCGCCAGCGTGTCGGCGGTTTCGCCGCTCTGGCTGATGGTAACGACCAGGGTGCGCGGGTTTGGCACGCTGTCGCGGTAGCGGTATTCGCTGGCGATCTCGACGCTGGTCGGGATCTTGGCGATCGATTCCAGCCAGTACTTGGCGGTGGAGCCGGAGTAGTAGCTGGTACCGCAGGCCAGGATCAGCACCGAGTCGACTTCCTTGAAGATCCCGAAGGCGCCGTCGCCGAAGAGTTCAGGGCTGATGCCGGTCACGCCATCCAGCGTGTTGGCAATGGCCACCGGCTGCTCGAAGATTTCCTTCTGCATGTAGTGACGGTAGGGGCCCAGCTCGGCGGCGCCGCTGTGCGCCTGCACGGTGCGCACCTCGCGGTTTTGCGTCTCGTAGCGGCCGGTCTCGGCATTGCGGTTGCTGATCCAGTAGCGGCCCAGCTGCAGGTCGACGACATCGCCCTCTTCCAGGTAGACGATCTGGTCGGTCACGCCTGCGAGAGCCATGGCATCCGAGGCCAGGAAGTTTTCGCCCTGCCCGGCTTCGACACCTACGCCCAGCACCAGCGGCGAGCCTTCGCGGGCACCGATAACGCGATGTGGTTCGTCGCGGCAGAACACCGCAATCGCGTAGGCGCCGCGCAGGCGGGTGACGGCCTGCTGAACGGCTTCCAGCAGGTCGCCGTGGTAGAGATGGTCAACCAGATGGGCGATCACCTCGGTGTCGGTCTGGCTGTGGAATTCATAGCCACGGCCGCGCAGCTCGGCGCGCAGCTCGTCGTGGTTCTCGATGATGCCGTTGTGCACCAGCGCGATGCGACCGGCAGTTCCGGCGGCAGCGTTCGGGCCAGGCGAGAAATGCGGGTGAGCATTGTGTACAGCCGGTGCGCCGTGGGTGGCCCAGCGGGTGTGCGCGATGCCGGTACCGGAGGCGATGCCGTCCTCGGCCGTTTGGCTGTGCAGCTCGGCCACGCGCGAGGTGCTGCGCGCACGCTTGAGCTCGCCGCCCTGGTGCACGGCGACGCCGCAGGAGTCATAGCCGCGGTATTCGAGGCGCTTCAGACCTTCGATCAGGATGGGGACGATATTGCGCTGACTGACGGCGCCGACGATGCCACACATACGGAACTCCCTGTGAGTGTTGGAGAAGAGCTGGGCGCATCGTAGTCAGCCGTCAAAAATAGATGCATGCAAAATTTCCATCAATTTGCAATAAACATTCATTACCAACCATTGATGGTGATAGATTTCACAAAATTGTTGAAGGTGAAATTTTCAAGCATGGATATCGACGCCACCGATCTGCGCATCCTGGATTGCCTGCAAGAGGATGCCTCGCTCTCGAACCAGGACTTGGCCGCCCGCGCGCTGGTGTCGCCGGCCACCTGTTTGCGCCGGGTGAAGCGCTTGGTCGAGGCCGGCATCATCGAACGGCGGATCGCCATCCTGTCGGCCGACAAGCTCGGCGCCGGGCTGAGCGCCATCGTTGAAGTCACGCTGGACAAGCAGGGCGCCGAGCATCTGCTGGCCTTTGAGCAGCTCGCCGTGGCCCACCCGGCCGTGCAGCAGTGCTACCGGGTCTCGCCTGGACCGGATCTGGTGCTGGTGCTGCAGGTCGCCGATATGGCGGCCTACCACCGGTTGGTGCAGCAGCTGTTCACGCAACACGCCAATGTACGCAATGTCAAAGCCTTCTTCAGCGTGCACCGGGCGAAGTTTGAACCGCGGCTCGCCCTGCCTGCGCGGGCGGCCTGAATCGCAGTCCGGCAAGTGGAAACGAAAAAGGCCGCAACATGTGCGGCCTTATCAAACCTTACCCATCTTCACTGCGCCTTGGTTCAGCGCAGCTGCGGGCAGGCGTTCGTTCAGTCTTGCTTGCGGCGGCGAGCCACCGAGCCCACGGCCAGCAGGCCCATGATCATCAGCGCATAGGTCTGGGGTTCCGGCACGGCGGCGGTCACCGAATTGATCCACTGGGCATGCGAGAACACGGCGGTGGAACCGGACAGGTCACCATAGCTCGAGCTGTTCTTGGTGCTGACGTCGCAGTTCAGGCCGAAGGTGCTGCAACCTTGCCAGCCCCAGCTGTGCACGCCGGACAGCAGCCATTCGGTGCCGTTCCAGACGAAGTCGCCACCACCGGAGTCACCGCCAGCGATCAGGCCTTCGCCGCTCACGCCGGTGTTGCTGTTCCAGGCGGTGATGCCGTACTTGTCGGCAACGCGCTGCATGGTGTTGTTGGTGGTGTTCTGGCGGTCAAAGTCGACCATATAGGTGACGCCGTGCTTGTAGTACGCCGGGTCATAACCCCAGGGATCGCCAGGGTTCGCTGCATCCCAGCCTGCGCCAACCTTCTCATTGAAGGTCTTCGAATCGGTGTCGAAGGTGTTGTAGGCGTAGTGGCCGTAGTTGCCGTCGTTCCAGTTGGTGGCGGCATTGGTCGCACCGTTCTGGGTTGTGCCATAGCCAGCGATCAGATGCTGCTTGCCCACATCATTGGTGGTGCTGATCTTGTAGCCGTTGATCGTCGTGACGGCCTGGTCCAGCTTCAGGATGGCGATGTCGGCGCCTGTGTCCAGGCTACCATCCCAGCCGCCATAGACGTAGGCATTGCCCACCGACACATTGCGGGTCACTTGGGCGGTACCAGCGTACCAGCCGAACTGCACGGTCATCTTGGTGAAGTCGTCGGCGCAGTGGGCAGCCGTCAGCACGTACTGACCGCCGGCCAGCAGCGAACCAGAACAGGCCCAGCTACCGCCAGCATTCTCAAAGCTCAAGCGAGCGACGCCGTCAAGCGCACCGACCACGCCGTTGAAAACCTGGCCAGGCGCGAAACGCCAGTTGCTCGGCGCGCTCGAGTTGCCGGTCAGCGCCGTGATGCCCGTGGCGTCAGGCTCAAAGCCAGCCATGAACTTGCCGGTGTTGCCAGCCATGGCCGACGCCGACAGCGCCAGCGTGGCAGCAGCCAGAGCTGCCAGGCGGAAAGTCTTTTGCATGATGTCTACCCTCGATAGGTTATTTGGGGGTCTGTTAACCGATGCCGCAGTGCGATTGAAAGTCACTGCAATGACATGGGTTCATCATGGCCGTAGCTCGCACGGCTGTCACCGGGCAAAGCCCGAAAACACCCCCCTCATCAGAGGGGGCGTGTTGTCCCTTAAGTGATGCCCCTAGGGAAAAGTTTTACCAAGCCGTGCAATCAGGCAAGACCTGACCCCTGACAGCAGCATTTGGACCGTCAGCGCTTGAGGATCAGCAGGCCCTTCAGGTACTCCCCCTCTGGGAAACAGATCGTCTGCGGATGGTCTGGCGTGGCGCCAACGCGGTCGAGGATGAAGCCATCGGCCGGCGCATCCAGTCCGGCACCCGCGACGATCTTGTGAAACAGATCGGGGCTGATGCCGCCGGAGCAGGAAAAGGTGAACAGCAATCCGCCCGGCTCCAACAATTTCAGGGCCAGGCGGTTGATGTCCTTGTAGGCACGCGCGGCGCGCTCGGCATGGGCGACGGTCGGGGCGAACTTGGGCGGGTCCAGAACGATGGCATCAAAGCGCCGCCCCTGCTTCAGGCAGTCACGCAGGGTGTGGTTCACATCAGCGTCCAGCGCCTGATGGCGGATCGGATCAAAGCCGTTGAGTGCGACATGCGCCGTTGCCCGCGCCAGAGCCGGTGCGGAAGAATCGACGCTGATCACCTCGCTGGCGCCACCGGCCAGCGCGGCGACCGAGAAGCCCCCGGTATAGCTGAAGCAGTTCAGCACTCGCTGGCAGCCGTACTGGCGCACCGCGTCGGCGAACTTCTTGCGGTTATCGCGCTGATCAAGGTAGTAGCCGGTCTTGTGGCCCTCGGCGACATCCAGGCTCAGCTGCCATTGGTGCTCCTGAATGGTCAGCTCGGTGCTGCCCTCGCCCGCCAACCAGCCGGTCGCCGGTGGCAATCCCTCCAGCTCCCGCACACTGGCATCGGAGCGCTCAAACAAGCGGGTGAGGCCGGTAGCCGACAGCAACGCATCCACAATCACAGCCTTCCAGCGCTCGGTCCCGGCCGTCCCGAACTGGGCGCTGAGCGTATCTCCGTAGCGATCGACGATCAGACCGGGCAGGCCGTCCGCCTCGCCATGAATCAGCCGGACGGCGTTGGACGCAATCGGCAAGCGCGCGCGCATTGCCAGCGCAGCGGCAATGCGGCGCTGGAAGAAGGCGGCGTCGATGCGCTCCTGTTCATCGAAGCTCCAGGCCCGCAGCCGAATCGCCGAATTTGGACTGAAGGCGGCCCAGGCCAGGAACTCGCCCTCCTGCGATTCGACGCGGACGGTCTCACCTGCATCGGCCTTCCCCTTGGCCACGGAGCCCTCGAAGACCCAGGGATGACGGCGCTGCAGCGAGCGCTCCTTGCCGGCGCGTAGACGTATGACTTTCATGCGGCAATTGTCGCCGCAGTCCGCTGTGTGCCCCAGGGCGCTGGCGATCAGCGGGAGAGTGCCCCGAAGGCGTAGCCGACGCTGAGGTTGAACGACGGTGAACTCTGCGTTTGGCCGCGAAGGCTGCGCCACTGGCCCAGGCCGGCATGCAGGCGCACCCGTTCCCACTGCCACTCGGCCCAGGCTTCGGTCTGCGCAATGGCGCCGCCACTGACGGCAATGCCACCACCACCACCGGCGCCAAGCCCCATCTCAAGGCCTACCGACACTGGCATGCCGGCGCTGGGCTGCGTCTGCAAGCCCAGACCCAGCAAGCCATAGGAATAGGCGCCCGCGCTGCCGAAGGCCGCACTGCCGGCCTGCGCCATGCCATAGACATGTGGCCCCAGATCGCGCGTGATCCGCATACCAAGCAGGCCGACACTCTCTTCGCGGCCGTCCTTGAAACGGACCCGCCGCAGATGCTGCAAGCTCGCGCCGACGACCTGATTGGCGATTCGCCCCTCAGCATCGCCGCTGCTTGCGTAGACGTCACTCAGCCGATCCAGCGGCAGCGAGGCGCTGAGGCGCAGGAAGTTGGCGTTGAAGCTGCCCGCGGGGCGCCCCACAAACCCAGCCTCAAGACGCAACGAAGGCCCCCAAGGCGTCTTCCAGCGCAAGGTCGGACCGGCCTTGACCAGCCAGCCACTGCCGGTATTCAGATTGCCGCCGCCGCCAAGTCCAACGCCCGCCTGCCAACCCAGCCGGGGCAGTCCAGCAACGAGCTCATAGTCTTCGCCGAGCATGCCCAGCACTTCCATATAGCCATCGGCACCGCCCGAGCTCGCCCCCGCCGCCTCCAGGCCCCACCACGCGCCATCGCTGACATACTGACGCAGCGCGGCCCCCACCTGCCCGATTTGGCGGCCGAGCGGACTGCCGTCACGCCCCAGGGCCGAATGCCTCGGCCGATAACTGCCGACGTTCAAGCCAATCTCGTCAAAGCCCATGCCGGTACGGCGGTAGCTGCTGGCTTTCTTGCCCGCACTGCTGGGCGAGAAGCTGCGGAAGCCATCGGCATAGCCGAGCACGAAACCGATCGAGGTCCCGCGGATATTCCCGCTGGGGAAACGCACATGCGAGAGGCTCAGCCCGCCGGACCAATTGCCCCATTCATTGCGCAATGAGATTTCTGGGCGAAGCATCAGCCCGCCGCCGAACCGCACGTCAGGCATGCTCACGCCACCGCCGGCGCCTGCATACAGACTGGTCGCCAAGTAGGTGCTGCTCCCCAGTCGCTTGCGATGCTGGGCCGTGAAGCCGACAGTGAACAGGCCGCCGAAATTGCCCTTGGCAGCACCGTACACCGTGGGTCCAATGCCCCAGTCTTCGTCCATCGCGACCATATAGCTGCCGCCCAGCAAGGCGGTGCGGGTGTCGTTGGGCATCTTCAAGGGCGTCCAACTGAATTCCAGCGCCGCAGGCTGAGCTTGCAGAAAAGCAGGGCGCGCCAGTTTCGGGCTTTCATCAGCAGCGACAGCCGGGGTCGCGGACAGGGTCAGGACCGCCAGCGCCAGGGCGGCAGGTCGGAAACGGCAGGGCATCGGGCAAGACTTCGACATAGGCGCGCACCATACCGCAGTCTGACTGCCCCGGAGCATTCGCACGGACAGCTCAGCGTTTTTTGGCTCGCGGATGGGCCGCGTCATAGACCTTGGCGAGGTGCTGGAAGTCCAGCTTGGTATAGACCTGGGTCGTCGCGATATTGGCGTGCCCCAGCAGTTCCTGCACCGCGCGCAGATCACCGCTGGACTGCAGCAGATGCGAGGCAAAGCTGTGACGCAGCATGTGCGGATGCACATGGCTGGGCATGCCGGCGGCGAGTGCACGCTGCTTCAGGCGCAGGCGCACATAGGCCGCGCTGATGCGCCCGCCGCGTGGCCCCGGGAACAAGGCCGGGTTCTCGCCGCGCAGCAGCTGCGGCCTCAGCGCCAGCCATTCCCGCAGTGCCTTCAACGCCGCACTGCCGATCGGCACGCTGCGCCGCTTGGCGCCCTTGCCCAGCACCTGGGCCTCGGCATTGCTCAGATCGATCCAGCCCGCCGCTTCGGGCCCCGGCCGTGCGTCCAGGCCCACCAACTCGGCAATGCGCAGGCCGCAGCCATAGAGCAGCTCGACGATGGCGTGGTCGCGGGCCTCGATGGCGGCATCGGCCTCGGCATCGCGGTAATCGGCCAGCTGCACCGCATCGTCCACCGCCAGCGCCTTGGGCAGCGGCTTGGCGGCCTTGGGCGGGCGCAGGCCTTCGATCGGATTGAACTCGACCAGCCGTTCGCGCCCCAGCCAGCGGTACCAGCCGCGCCAGGCCGACAGAAGCAAGGCCAGGCTGCGTGGGGCCAGGTCTTGCCTGGCGTGCAGCTCGGCCGTCCAGCGCCGCGCCTGGGCGCTGCTGAGGCGCAACAGATCGACCGCGTCGCGCTCGGCCAGGCCGTTCAGCCGGGTGAGCGCGTCTTCATACAGCGTCAGGCTGCGGGCGGCGAGCCGGCGCTCGACGCGCAGATGCGTCAGATAGCGCTGTTGCAGCTCAGTCGGCGGCAGCGTCATCGGGCGGCAGCAGGCGCACCAGCGCCGCACTGGCCAGTTCGCCGATGCGGGCCAGGAACTCGGTGCCCATTTCGGCGGTGTAGCGGGTCGGGTCCGGCGAGCCCAGGGCCAGCAGGCCAAAGACGCGGCCCTTGGCATCGCGCAGCGGGATCAAGGCCAGCGAGGCCACGCTTGCGGCATCCTGTCCGTCATCGTCCTGTCCCTGGGTCAACCAGCGCGCCGCCTCGAAGCCCGAGTTGACGCCGCAATAGGGCTGGCTGAGGCTGCTAGCAAAGCTCTTCACATCGGCACTGACAGCCTGTGCATAGGCCGCCTCGGCGTGAGTCTCAGCGAGCTGCCACAGGCGCAGGCCGGCGCTCGGAATCATGAAGTGGTGGCGCAGTTCACGCAGCAGCACCGCCGGCAAATCGGCGGCGTTGGCGGTCAGCATCAGGCTGCGCGTCCAGCGGTGCAGCCGGTCAGCGATCGTCACGTTCTCCTGACCGTGGCGAATCATCTCGACGATCTTCTGCTCCAGGCCCTTGATCTTGTCGCGCAACATCTCGGCCTGGCGCTCCTGCAGCGACACCGCGCGCTGCCCATGCGGATGGCTCAGCTGCACGCTCGCCAGCAGCTCGGCGTGGCGCTCGAAGAAGCTCGGCGTGGCGGCGAGGAAGTTGGCGATGTCCTGCTCGGTGATCACAGGCGCGGTGGCGGTGGCACCGGTGGCGGAGCTGTCGGGGGGGGTGCTCACAGGCTGATCTCTCCATCAAAAACAGTGGTCGCCGGGCCTGTCATCAGCACCGGCGCGTCCAGGCCCTGGCTGAGGCCGGCCCATTCAATGCGCAGATCGCCGCCGCGGGCATGGACTTCGACGGCCTCGTCCAGCCAACCCAGGCGAATGCCGGCCACGACGGCGGCACAGGCGCCGGTGCCGCAGGCCAGCGTTTCGCCGGCGCTGCGCTCGAAGACGCGCAGGCGCACTTCCTTGCGGCTGATGATCTGCATGAAGCCGGCATTGACCTTGCGCGGGAAGCAGCGATGGGCCTCAATCTGCGGCCCCCAGTCCAGCACCGGTACCGTATCGACATCGGCAACACGCTGCACCGCATGCGGATTCCCCATCGACAGCACGGCCACCTCGCACCGCGCGCCGCCGGCCAGCGCCAGCGGCCAGAGCTCGAAGCCACCCTCAGCGCGGGGCTGCAAGTCGCTGCCATCAAAGGGAAGCGCCGCGTGCTCGAAGAACGGCGCGCCCATATCGACGGTGACCCGGCCGTCGTCGCGCAGCCGCAGCTCCAGCATCTTGTTCATCGTCTGCACGCGGATCGTCCGCTTGTCGCTCAGGCCCTTGTCGACCACATAGCGGACAAAGCAGCGCGCGCCATTGCCGCAATGCTCGACCTCTTCGCCGCTGTTGTTGAAGATGCGGTAGCGGAAGTCAACGCCCTCGGCCGGGCTGGCCTCAATGACAAGGATCTGGTCGCAGCCGACGCCGAAGCGGCGATCGCCAAGGCGACGCAGCTGGGCCTCGCTCAGCGCGAGTGGCGTGCGCGTCGCGTCAATGACGACGAAGTCATTGCCGGCGCCCTGCATTTTGGTGAAGCGCAAATTCATCGCCCGATTATCGTCCGCGACACTGGTAGAGCGAGGCCTCGCCGGCCGGACGGGTCTTGAAACGCTTGTGCACCCACAGGTACTGGGCGGGATGTTGGCGGATGCGCGCTTCCAGCCAGGCGTTGAGCAGGCGGGCGTCGGCCAGTGGGTCGTCGCTGGGGTAGCCGTCCAGCGCTTCGCAGGCCTCGACCTCGTATCCCTGGCCGCCAGGCAGCATGGTCACCACCAGCGGCTGCACCCGCATATTGACGCTGCGCGCCATCCGCGCCGGCGCCAGCAGCGTGCAGGCCGGCACGCCGAAGAAGGGCACGAAGGCCGAGTCCTTCTCGCCGAAGTCCATGTCCGGCGCATTCAGAAAGGCGTAGCCCTGCTTGATCAGGCGCAGCACCGGACGGATGCCGTCGTGGCGATCAACAAAGGCCGTCTGGCCGAAGCGCGCACGGCCGGCCAGCATCCGCGCGTCCAGCACCGCATTGCTCTGGCGCTGGTAGACATCGACGCCGGGTCGCTTCTGATTCAGCATCAGCGCCGGGCCGACCCATTCCAAGCCGACGAAATGCGGCAACAACCACATGATGGGCTGCTCGGTTTCTTCGGCCAGTTTGATATTGCCCTTGATGCGCATCAGGCGCTGCAGCCGTGCCGGCGAGGCAAACCACAACAGGCCGCGCTCCAGGAAGCTCCGCCCCAGCCAGGCGAAATGTTCCCGGGCCAGCGCCTCGCGCCGCGCGCCATCAAGCTCGGGAAAGCACAGCTCCAGATTACGCAGCGCAATCCGCCGGCGCGAGCGCGCCAGCACCCAGAGCAGCCCGCCTAGCCCACGCCCCAAGGCCGCCAGCAGCGGCAGCGGCAGAAAGTGCAAGAGCCACAGCAGGCCGATGAAGAGCTGCGCCCCCAGCCAGGAGAATGCTTTTGAAAACAGCCCGCCGATCACGCCTCGGCCTCCTGCGGGCGCGGCGCCTTGTAGCGGTTGTAGCCCCAGAGGTATTGCGAGGGTTGTTGAAGGATGACTGCTTCCATGGCCTTGTTGATCAGCGCGGCTGCGCATTCTGGCGTGGAATCGGCGGGAATGTCGGGTCCCGGCCGCACATGGATGACAAAACCGCGCCCCCAGCTCAGCCGCTCGCCAAAGATGGCCAGCGATGCTGCGCCGGTCTGCTGCAAGAGCCGCGCGCCCAGCGTCATCGTGTAGGCCGGCTGGCCGAAGAAATCAGCCCAGACACCGAGCCCCTGCGGCGGCACCTGATCGGGCAGGAGGCCGACCGCCTCGCCGCGGCGCAGGGCGCGAATCATCTGCCGCACACCGGACAGGCTGGCTGGGGCCGTGGCCAGGCCGGGGCGGCCGCGCGACTGCTCGACCACCTCGCGCATCCAGGGCTTGCGCGCCGGCCGGTACAGCACCGTCACCGGGCAGCCCTGCGGTGCAAAGCGCTCGGCATAGGCTTGCGCGGTGACCTCGAAGCAGCCCATATGCGGGGTCATGAAGACCAGGCCATGACTGGCTTGCAAGGCCTGTTCAATCAGCTCCGCCCCCTCCCAGCGCACCCGCGAACCCAAGGGTCGCGAAACAGGCCGCAACCACAGCCAGGGCAGCTCGGCAATCATCCGGCCGGCATGGCCCACCGCCGCGCGTCGATCTGCCGCACTCAAGCCGGCCAGCCCTGCGTTGGCAGCACAGCGCGCACGGTAGGACGGCGACAAGGACCAGCTCAGCCAGCCGCCCAAGGTCCCCAAGGCATGCAAGACCACAAGTGGAAGCTTTGACAGCAAGCGAAGCAAGAACATCATTCCTATAATGGCCGGATCGCCGAGTTAAACAGGACAACTTGCGGGGCGATGCGGGTGTATTCGAGCAATCAAATCTCCGCCGAGCAGCGATGCTCAACAAATGCCGCTAAAGCGTTCGCCGCGTGACTCCACCAGCACGGCAACGCCGATTGACTGACTACAAGGAGTGTAAAAGTGGCGAGCAGCGATTTTCTCTTTACTTCTGAATCGGTTTCCGAAGGCCATCCTGACAAGGTCGCCGACCAAATCTCGGATGCCATCCTCGACGCGATCTTCACGCAAGACCCCCTGTCCCGGGTGGCCGCCGAAACCCTGACCAACACCGGTCTGGTCGTCCTGGCCGGTGAAATCACCACCAACGCCCACGTCGACTACATCCAGGTCGCGCGTGACACCATCAAGCGCATCGGCTACGACAACACCGAGTACGGCATCGACTACAAGGGCTGCGCGGTGCTGGTGGCCTACGACAAGCAGTCGAACGACATCGCCCAGGGCGTTGACCGCGCCAGCGACGACTACCTGAATATCGGTGCCGGCGACCAGGGCCTGATGTTCGGCTATGCCTGCGACGAGACGCCCGAGCTGATGCCCGCGCCGATCTACTACGCCCACCGCCTGGTCGAGCGCCAAGCCCAGCTGCGCAAGGACGGCCGTCTGCCCTTCCTGCGCCCGGACGCCAAGAGCCAGGTCACGCTGCGCTATGTCGACGGCAAGCCGCACTCGATCGACACCGTCGTGCTGTCCACCCAGCACGCGCCGGAGATGAGCCTGGGCGACAAGATGAAGCCCGAGTTCTACGAGGCCGTCATCGAAGAGATCATCAAGCCGGTGCTGCCCAAGGCCTGGCTGACCGAGCAGACCAAGTACCTGATCAACCCGACCGGCCGCTTCGTCATCGGCGGCCCGCAAGGCGACTGCGGCCTGACCGGCCGCAAGATCATCGTCGACACCTACGGTGGTGCCTGCCCGCACGGCGGCGGCGCCTTCTCGGGCAAGGACCCGACGAAGGTCGACCGTTCGGCCGCCTATGCGGCCCGTTACGTGGCCAAGAACATCGTCGCCGCCGGCCTGGCGCGCCAGTGCCAGATCCAGGTCGCTTACGCGATCGGTGTGGCCCGCCCGATGAACGTGACCGTCTACACCGAAGGCACCGGCGTGATCTCCGACGAGAAGATTGCCGCCCTGGTCAACGAGCACTTCGATCTGCGCCCCAAGGGCATCATCCAGATGCTGGACCTGCTGCGCCCGATCTACTCCAAGACTGCCGCCTACGGCCACTTCGGCCGCGAAGAACCCGAGTTCACGTGGGAGCGAACCGATAAAGCTGCAGCACTGCGTGCTGCAGCGGGGCTGTAAGCCCGCCTCGCCTGAGCGAGGCATCGGTTCGCGGGCGATGCTCATGTTGCGCAGCAACGTGAGCAGAGACCAACGGACTGACAAAGCGGCTGCGCTGCGTGCAGCGGCTGGGCTGTAAAGCCCAGAGGACGCCGAAGGCGGACCAGCCGCTTTGGGGCTTTGCTCATATCGCGCAGCGATGTGAGCGACGACCACAAGGCTGCCGCTGGGCTGTAAGCCACGCGTTCGCGCCAACAAGCACTGGGGCTTTGCTCATATCGCGCAGCGATGTGAGCAAAGACCACAAGGCGCCGCGCGGGCGGACTTTCAGCCCCCGCCCTCAAAGCAAAAGCCGCCCTCAGGCGGCTTTTTTCATTGGCGCAGGAAACCGGCTCACGTCATCCCGCAAAACTTCCTGAACGGCCCCAGCACCGCCTCGCCGCGGAAAGGCTTGACGATCCAACCGGTCACGCCGATGGTCTTGCCGCGGTCGCGCATGGCCGGGTTGTCTTCCGTGGTCAGCATGACGATGCGGACATCCTTGTTGCCAAGCTCGTTGCGAATCTTGTCGGCCATGGTCAGCCCGTCCATATTGGGCATATTGACGTCGCTGATCACCAGCCGGATGCCGGGGTCGCTGCGCAGCTGCAGCAGGCCATCGCGGCCGTCGGTGGCCACCGCCACCTCGAAGCCGTTCTGGCGAAGAAAGCTGGCCACGATCTCGCGCATGGTGCTGGAATCATCGACCACAAGAACAATCGCCATAAAGAAAACTCCTCCCGCCAGCGTTGCGGCGAAATCAGATCAGAACAGTTCCAGTTCGCCGGTCGGGCCAACATCGGGCGCCACGGCATCGTATTCGGCAAACTCGTCGGGCGACCAGTGCAGATTGAAGATGAAGCGCTGCACGATGGTCAGTGGCGGCAGCCCCGGACGGAACGGGTCAGAAAGCTGGTAGCGGATGCACAGCTGCGGGTCCTGCGAACCGAAGGAGATGTATTTGTGCTCATGGTTGATGACGATGGGCACCTGGGTCTGCTGATTGGCAAAGGCCTTGGGCGGGATATAGCGGTTCTTGAACGCGCCCCAGATCAGATTGGTCGTCTCGCCGAGCATATTGTTCAGCTCGCGGAAGTTCAGGTCGCCGCCTATGCCTTGGTAGCTGAAGCCCTGGATCAGCCCCTGGCGCAGCGCACTTTCCTCGGTCTGCAGCATCATGTAGCCGCGGCACCAGGTGCTCTCGATGGCAATCAGCGTCGACACCTCGCCGTGAATGATGCGATCGTGCACCACATAGGGCGACTCGGATTGCACATTGGCGTTCGGGAACATCGCCCCCAGCGCCTGAGTGGTCAGCTCGACGATGCCGCGCACCAGGCTGGTCGGGTAGCGCAGGCTGAAGATGGTGTGATCGATGGCCGCGCGCAGATGGTCAAGATCGCCGGTCTGCCAGCGATGGCGCACCGTGCCTTCTTCTTCGGGGGTCAGCGCCCGCTGGCTGGTGCGGCGCAGAAAAATCGGCAGCTCGGGCCTGATCTTGTGGATGGCACGCGCCAGGTGCAGGCCATCAGGCCCGTCGCAGGGCATGTCCTCGGCCAGCAGCACGCCGCCCAGGTCCTTGTGCTGCGCCAGCGTGGTGAGCGCGTCGGCCGCCGTGCGCGGCAGGGTCATCAGGCCGACTTCCTGGCAGAACTCGGTCAGGCAGTTGAACTGGCCGGCGTCATGCTCCAGCAGCAGGACCTTGGCCTCAAGTTGCGTGGTTTCTGTCATGTGCTTGCGATGCGCTGCGCGCCCGCCCTTTCAGGCCCCAGCGGCCCGGCTTAGCCCCTGAGATCGGCCACTGGCGACGGATCTGTAGAGCCCGTGTCTGGCGAGGCGCCGATATATCGACACAAACTCAATTCCCGCCTTCAGCCCCGGCCTCGCGGGCCGATATCGAGACAGCCACCCGATGCGCGTGGCCCCATGCCATGCTGCCCTCATCCCATACACAACTGACCATCCTGGTTGTCGATGACCAGAACGCTGCCCGTGTCGCGCTGAGCGCCGAGCTCGATCAGGCCGGCCACCGTGTCATCGAGGCCGACAGCCCGGACTGGGCGCTGGAACTGTTCAGCCGCTACCGGCCCGACCTGGTGCTGCTGGATGTCGAGATGCCCGGGCACGATGGCTTCTGGACGGCGCGGCAGATGCGCGCCGCCGAGCCGGGCGGCTGGACGCCCATCATCTTTCTGTCCAAGAGCGGCGAGGACCGCGCCATCTGGCAGGGCATAGAAGCCGGCGGCGATGACTATCTGGTCAAACCCGTTTCGCCGGTGATCCTGCACGCCAAGCTGCGCGCGATGCAACGGCTCTCGCAGATGCGCCACCGGCTGGTGCAGCTGTCCGACGATCTGCGCGCCGCCAATGCGCAGCTGCAGGAGCTGTCGCATGTCGATTCGCTGACCGGGCTGATGAACCGCCGCGCGCTCGATGCCCGCCTGCAGCAGGAGCTGGACCAGGCCCGCCGTGATGGCGACGCGCTGACGCTGGTGCTCTGCGACGTCGATCACTTCAAGCGCTACAACGATGCCCGCGGGCATATCGAAGGCGATGCCTGCCTGCGCCGCGTGGCCCAGCTGCTGCGCGAGACCTGCCGCCGGCCCAGCGACTGCGCCGGCCGCTACGGCGGCGAGGAGTTCGCGCTGATCCTGCCGCACACGCCGCGTTCCGGTGCGATGACCTATGCCCGCGCGCTGATACGCACGATGGCGCTGGCCCATATCCCGCACCCGGACTCGCCGGTGGCGGCGCACATCACCCTGTCTGGCGGCATCACCACCTGCACGCCAGATGAGAGCACCACCGCCGAGGTGCTGCTGATGCGCGCCGACGACGCGCTCTACAACGCCAAGTCCTACGGCCGCAATCGCTTCTTCAGCTACGAGATGCAGATGGACACCGACGAGCAGCGCCACATCACCGGCAACGGTTGAGTCACAGCCACAAGGCCAGAAGCACTGGACAAATAAACAGCCTTCTGAGAAGCTTCGCCGCCATGAGCAAAGCCCCCAGCCTCGACGATTTGCGCCGCTACGCCATTGCCCGCAGCCTGTTCAAGCCAACAACGCTGCCGCAAGCGATCAACAAGCTGGGCTTTGTGCAGGCCGACCCGATTCGCGCCCCGGCGCGCGCGCAAGACCTGACCCTCCGCCACCGCGTCCGCGACTACCGTGCCGGCGATCTGGAGCGCCGCTACCCCAAGCTCGACGTCGAGGAAGACTGCCTGGTCAACTACGGCTTTCTGCCACGCCAGCACCTCAGCCTGCTGCACCCGCGCGAGGCCAAACGCGCCTGGGATGCCAAGACCCGGCAGCGCGCCGCCGCCATCCGCGCCTTCATCGCCGAGCAGGGCCCCAGCCATCCCAGGCTGGTGCAGCAGCACTTCGATCTGGGCCGCAGCACCAATGCCTGGGGTGGCAGCGGCAACGCCACGACCAAGCTGCTCGACGGCATGCATTACCGCGGCCTGCTGCGCGTCACCCATCGCGAGCAGGGCCAGCGCATCTACGCCCATGTCGAGCACAGCGATGATCCGCGCAGCCCGCAGCAAAAAGCTGAGGCCCTGCTCGGCCTGGTGCTGGCCAAGTACGCGCCGCTGCCCTCGCGCTCGCTCGGCCAGCTGGCCAGCCTGCTCGGCTACGGCGCACCGCATCTGCGCGCGCAAACCAGGCACATGCTGCAGACGGCGCGCCAGCTCTGGCCCAGCGTCGACATCGATGGGCAGCGCTGGTACTGGCCCGAGGGCGAGCAGCCGCGGGCGGCGCGCTGGCGGCTCGATGAGGAACTGCGCCTGCTGGCGCCCTTCGACCCGGTGGTCTGGGACCGGCTGCGCTTCGAACAGTTCTGGGGCTGGGCCTACCGCTTCGAGGCCTACACGCCGCCGGCCAAACGCAAGCTGGGCTACTACGCCTTGCCGCTGCTGTGGCGCGGGGAGGTGCTGGGCTGGGCCAATGCCAGCGTCGACGATGGCGAGTTGCACCTGCAATGCGGCTTTGTGGCCGGCCAGGCGCCGCGCGATCCGGCCTTCAAGGCCGCGTTGGAACGCGAGACGGAACGCTTCAGCGTGTTCCTGGGCCTCGCGTCAGCCTGACGTTCACATTGCTGATTCGAACAACGCTGGCACGGCAAGGGCAACTTCTCGACAAATCAGCTTGTGCAACATCTGAATCTTTTCCGCCGCACTCAGGGCGCCCCAGACACTGATGCCGTTCGGGCTGCGCGCTGCTGGCTGCGGAGCGCTGGCCGTAGCACGGTGCTCGGCAACGATCTCCCAGCTCTGCACGTCGACCAGCATCAGCTTGAAATATGCATAAGGCGCCAGAATGCCCCAGCTGGTTTCGCCCGTATCCACATTGACCACAGTCCTGCGCGTATCCAGGTAGAAGCCCAAGCCTTCCAAGCTGCCCGTCCCGACTGCCGTGTGATAAAGCTGGATGCTGGTCGGTGCGCGTTGGGGCACGACCAGTAGCAAGTGGCTGGCTCCGGCCTGCGTTACACCGGCAATCAAGCCCTCAGTCGGCTGAAGCTTGCGCCCGTCAAAAGCAAATGGAAGCGAACGGTCCGTGGGCCGCGCCAACATCAACATCGAGCTCACACTCGGTTTGGGCAGCTTGCGCAATGCCGACACGGCGGCGTCGATAGCATCTTGCTCGAATTCACCCGGATCCACATTGATGACTTGCTTCCGGTTCCTGTCCAGATTGCTGCCGGTCGTGTCTTGTTGAATGACAACATTGACCTGGTCGCCCAAGACAGACATCAAGGCCAGCCGTTTCACTTCGACCGCGTGCGCCCATGGGGCAGCCAGCACCACACCGGCCACCAGGCATACCCGCCGCAGCGCATGGATTCTCGCGTTCATCCTCACCTCCGTTGAGCAGCACCGGCCCCGCCGGTGGCTCACTTTTTAAAAGTGTTGGCCGTCAATGCCCTTCATTGCCAGCACCGCGGCAGACCAGACTGCGGCGGCATGATATGGGCCATCGACCGAATCTCGAACCCTACTGTTGGGGGATACTCAACCCACCGTTCGCGCTGCCAGCAGGCGCTGCGCCAGCTCGGCAAAGCCACTGCCACGCTCACCGCGGGTCAGATAGCGCGGCCGGTGCTGCAGCTGCGGCAGGAAGCGCGCGATATTGGCCACGCCGACGCTCAGCGGCAGGTGCTCGAACATCAGCTGATCATTACTGGAGTCGCCCACAAACAGCCAATCGGCGGGATCGAAGTCCAGGCCGAGCAGACGCGGCACCGCCCATTGCGCCGCCGTCCATTTGCTGTGGGCGCCTATCCAGCCGTTGATGTGGATGGAGCTGACCGTGGCCTGCAGGCCGTGGGTGCGCATCACGGCGCAGACGGCCTCGATCTGCATGGCGTCGAGATGGGCAAACTCGCTGTGGTCGATCGCGATGTCGGTCAGGCGGCCGGAGCTGTCGCGAGCCAGGCTGCTGCCGGGCACCTCGGCCAGCACGGCGGCAGCGCAGCGCTGCAGGCGGGCGAAGTTGTCACGCCGTGTCGCCTCGTCCTGGCTGAACTCGACGCTCAGGCGCTCGCCATCGCGGCGCAGCAGCACCGCGCCGTTCTCGGCAACGATGCCATGGACCGGCCAGGCCAGCGCGAAGGGCTCGCTCCAACCGGCCGGGCGGCCAGTGATGGCGATCACCGGGATGCCGGCCGCAGCCAGGCGCTGCAGCGCCGTCAGCGCCTCCGGTGCGATGGCGCCCGCCTCGGTCAGCGTGTCGTCGATATCGGTCAGCACGCCGCGCACGGCGGCGAGCTGGGCCGGCGGGCATTGATCCAGTGGCTGCATGGTGGCGGGATTGTCCTCAATTCACACGCTGTTCCAATGAACCTAGGCCAGCTTCTGGTCTAGAATTGCGCCCATTCCGAGGAGCGTTGCAACCTCTTTCAGCTGAGGCCAGGCTCGGATCAAGCGCTGTCGACACCGTGGTCGGCAGGCCCAGCAACCGCGCTCACCCGCTGAAGTCCTGCGTGGGTGATTTGCGTCCTCGGATTCCCCTCACTCGCGCACGATGGCAGCGGCTTCAACCCACTGAAGGAGCCCGCATGACCGCCACGACGCTGACCCCCGATCAATACCATATTGCCGACCTGACGCTGGCCGCCTGGGGCCGCAAGGAACTGAACATCGCCGAGAGCGAAATGCCGGCGCTGATGGCCATCCGCAAGGAATACGCGGCCAGCCAGCCCCTGAAGGGCGCGCGCATCACCGGTTCGCTGCACATGACCATCCAGACCGGCGTGCTGGTCGAAACGCTGCAGGCGCTGGGCGCCGAAGTGCGCTGGGCCTCGTGCAATATCTTCTCGACCCAGGACCACGCCGCCGCCGCCCTGGTGGCCGCCGGCACCCCGGTGTTTGCCTACAAGGGCGAGACGCTGGAAGACTACTGGGACTACACCCACCGCATCTTCGAATTCGCCGGCAAGGGCGAACCGGGCGAAGGCCCGAACATGATTCTGGATGACGGCGGCGACGCCACGCTCTTGATGCATCTGGGCCAGAAGGCCGAAAAGGATCTGTCGGTGCTGGCCAACCCGGGCAGCGAGGAAGAGCGCATCCTGTTCGCTGCCATCAAGGCCCGGGTCGCGCAAGACCCGACCTGGTACACCCGCAAGAGCGCCGAGATCATCGGCGTCACGGAAGAGACGACGACCGGCGTGCACCGCCTGAAGGAAATGTCGGCCAAGGGTACGCTGCTGTTCCGCGCCATCAACGTCAACGACTCGGTCACCAAGAGCAAGTTCGACAACCTCTATGGCTGCCGCGAATCGCTGGTTGACGGCATCAAGCGCGCCACCGATGTGATGGTGGCCGGCAAGATCGCCGTGATCGCCGGCTATGGCGATGTGGGCAAGGGCTCGGCGCAGGCGATGCGCGCACTGTCGGCGCAAGTGTGGGTGACCGAGATCGACCCGATCTGCGCGCTGCAGGCGGCCATGGAAGGCTATCGCGTCGTGACCATGGAATACGCCGCCGACAAGGCCGACATCTTCGTCACCACCACCGGCAACAAGAGCGTCATCCGCCATGAGCACATGGTCAAGATGAAGCACAACGCCATCGTCTGCAATATCGGCCATTTCGACAACGAGATCGATGTTGCCTCGCTGGAGCAGTACCAGTGGGAAGAGATCAAGCCGCAGGTCGATCATGTGATCTTCCCCGACGGCAAGCGCATCATCCTGCTGGCCAAGGGCCGTCTGGTGAACCTGGGCTGCGGCACCGGCCACCCGAGCTATGTGATGAGCTCCTCGTTCGCCAATCAGACCATTGCCCAGATCGAGCTGTTCGCCCACAAGGACGCCTACGACATCGGCAAGGTCTATGTGCTGCCCAAGCATCTCGACGAGAAGGTCGCCCGCCTGCAGCTGACCACGCTGAACGCGCAGCTGAGCGAGCTGACCGATGAGCAGGCGGCGTACATTGGCGTGCCGAAGCAAGGGCCCTATAAGCCCGACACCTACCGCTACTGAGCAATTGCGGGCTACTGCGCAGGCTTCAGCCGTCGTTGCGGGTCCCTCCGCAGATCCTCACGTAGCGCTGCTACGTTCCGGTCTGCGGATCCGCCCGCGCCTAGCCTGAAGCCTGCTCGCTACGCCCGGGCTGCACGCTGCACTGCTTCATTTTTTCCATGCGCGCTGACCTTCGCCTGACTACCCAGCAACTCGCCCCGACCCGCTCCGCCGCACAGCGGCTGATCGAGCGAGGTGCCGTGCTGCGCGCCTCGGGCGCGGTGGTGAAGAAGGCGGGCGAGGAGGTCGGTGAGCATGAGGCCCTGCTGATCACTGACGACGCCGAGCTGCGCTATGTCTCGCGCGGCGGCTTGAAGCTCGAAGGGGCGCTGAAGACCAGCGGCCTGGACGTGAGGGGCTTGACGGTGCTGGACATCGGCCAGAGCACCGGCGGCTTCAGCGACTGCCTGCTGAAAGCCGGTGCGGCACGCGTGGTCGGCGTCGATGTCGGCCACGGGCAGTTGCATGCCTCGCTGCAGGCTGATCCCCGCGTGACGCTGCTCGAAGGCCTGCATGTGCGTGAGCTGGCCGGCTCGGCGCTGGCACAGCAGGCACCGGAAGGCGGCTTCGCCCTGATCGTCGGTGACCTGAGCTTCATCTCGATGATTGGCGCCCTGCCCCATCTGCGGCCCTGGCTGGCCGATGGGGGTCAGGTCTTGCTGCTGATCAAGCCGCAGTTCGAGCTGGGCCCCAAGGCGCTGGGCCGCGGAGGGCTGGTCAAGGATGCGGCGCAATACCCGCTGCTCGAGGCACGAGCTCGCGAGGCCGCCGCTGCTACAGGCTGGCAGACGCTCGGCTATTTTGAAAGCACCATTGCCGGCGGCGATGGCAACACCGAATTTTTCCTCTGGGCACGCAAGGCCCAGAGCGAGACAGACAAGGCATGAGCATGACTATCCCCCAGACCGGCCGCCCGCCGGTCAGTTTCGAGTTCTTCCCGCCCAACACACCGGTCGGTGCCGAGAAACTCAAGACCGTGGTGCAGGATCTCAGCGTGCTGAACCCGCACTATTTCAGCGTCACCTATGGCGCCGGCGGCTCGACGCGCGAGAAGACGCTGGCCACCGTCAGCGGCATTGCCGCACTCGGCTTCGAGGCAGCGCCGCACCTGTCCTGCGTGGGCTCGACCCGTGAGAGCATCGCCGAGATCCTGGCCACCTACCGGGCCCAGAATATCCGCCGCGTCGTCGCGCTGCGCGGTGACCTGCCCAGCGGCACGGCCACGGCCGGTGAGTTCCGCTATGCGGCCGAGCTGGTGCGCTTCATCCGCGAGACGCAGGGGCCAGACTGGCAGATCGAGGTTGCCGCCTATCCGGAGTACCACCCGCAGCAGCGCTACGCGGCCCGCGATCTGCAACACTTTGCCGACAAGATGGCGGCCGGCGCCAGCGGTGCGATCACCCAGTTCTTCTTCAACGCCGACGCCTACTTTCACTTTGTCGACGAGGCGCGCAAGCTGGGCGTTACGGCCCCCATCGTGCCGGGCATCATGCCCTTCCACAACTACGCCCGCATCGCCCAGTTCGCTGCCCGCGATGGCATCGACATCCCGCGCTGGGTGGCGCTGAAGATGGAAGGCTTCATGGACGACAGCGCTTCGATCCGCGCCTTCGGCCTGGATGTGATCGGCCAGCTGTGCGAGCGGCTGATCGCCGGCGGCGTGCCCGGCATCCACTTCTATACGCTCAACCAATCGGCTTTGACGCTGGAGTTGTGCAAACGCCTCAGCCTGGGCGCACAAGCTTGATCTGACGCAAATCGGCCCGGCCAGCCCGCCGGGTGGCTGGTGCGACTTGCGTCAGATCAAGGGTTTACCCGTCGCGGGGTTCTCCAATAGCTTCATCGGGCCTGTGATGCCCGCCAACAAGGAGCTATCGAGATGAACAAGTTTGCAGCCCGCACCCTTACCGCCGTCGCCATCGCTTGCACGGCCGTCGCCGTCCAAGCCGCCGAAGGCCCGTGGGGAATGCGCGTGCGCGCCGTCAACATCGACTCGGCCAACAAGGACAGCACCGGTCTGGGCCTGACGATCAACAACAAGGTCATCCCCGAAGTCGACTTCAGCTACTACTTCTCGCCCAATCTGGCGGCTGAGCTGATCCTGACCTACCCGCAAAAGCACACGCTGTCGTCCAATGGCACCGAGATCGGCACGCTGAAGCACCTGCCCCCGACGCTGAGCCTGCAGTACCACTTCGCGCCGAATGACGCCTTCCGCCCCTACATCGGCGCTGGCATCAACTACACGATCTTCTCGAACGTCGAGTTCGCTCCGGCCGTTGATGCTGCGCTGTCGCCCAGCGTCAAGCACACCAGCCTGGGCCTGTCTTTCCAGATCGGCTTCGACTATGAGCTGAGCAAGAACCTGTACCTGAATGTGGACCTGAAGAAGGCACAGATCGGCACCAAGGTCTACTCCAAGGGCACTGAAGTCGGCACCTTCAAGGTCGATCCGCTGCTGATCGGCGTGGGCCTGGGCTTCCGCTTCTAAGTCCGAGGCGCCCGGGCAGCTTGAACGAGCTGCCACAAACAAAAGCCGCCTGGCTGGAGCCCGGCGGCTTTTTCTTTGTTGGCGCTGCTACAGCACCGCCGCGTTCAAGGCTCAGCCCAGCAGCGCAAAGGCGTCGCGCGTCAGGTTTTCCGGCGCGCCCTCGGCGCGGCAGACCACATCGTCCTCGATGCGGATGCCGCCAAAGCGGGACAGGCGTTCGACCTTGGCCCAGTCGACACTGGCCGCGGCCGGCATCGCGCGCAACTGCTTGAGCAGGGTCGGGATGAAATACAGGCCCGGCTCGATGGTGACGACCATGCCGGGCAGCAGGTCGCGGGTCAGGCGCAGATAGCGGTGGCCCTCGGGCTTGTCGCGCGTGCCGCCGGCCTCGCCGGCCATGAAGCCGCCCACATCGTGCACCTGCAGGCCGAGCAGATGGCCGATGCCGTGGGGCATGAAGATGCTGGTCACCCGCTCCGCCAGCATCGCTTCCTCGCTCATTGCGACGATGCCCTGCTGCTTCAGGATGCGGGCCAGATGGCGATGGGTGCTCAGGTGGATGTCGCGGTAGTCGACGCCCTTGCGCACCTCATCCACCAAGGCCAGCTGTGCCACTTCCATCGCGGCCAGCACGGCATCGAATTCGGCGCTGTCGGCATCGCCGCGGGTCCAGGTGCGGGTGATATCCGCTGCATAACCGTTGACCTGCGCGCCCGCGTCAACCAGCAGCGAGCGCCACTGCGCCGGGCGCTGAACGTCCTGGTACTGGTAGTGCAGCACGGCCGCATGCTCGTTCAGGCCGACGATATTGCTGTAGGGCAGATCGCGGTCGGTATGGCCGCAGGCGATCAGGTAGGCGCGGTGGATCTCGGCTTCGGATCCACCGGCCAGGAAGGCATCGCGCGCGGCCAGATGGGCGCGGGTGGCCAGGCGCGAGGCCGCGCGCATGCTGTCCAGCTCGTACTCGGTCTTGCAGGCACGCGCCCAGTGCAGGCTGTCGATCAGGGCCGCCGGGTTGTTCGGCTGCAGATGCTGCAGCGCTGCATCGGCCTCGCCCACGATGGCCAGACGCGCGAGATCGGCGGGCAGCTGATCCGCCAGTTGGGCCAGCGCCTGCTCGGGCTCGCTGATCACGCGCAACTCGACATGCTCCAGCCAGAAGCCGCTCGGCGCCGCCGGCGGCACATGCCAGTAATCATCGGGCTGGTAGTAGACCAGCAGCGGCTTTTTCCCCGGGCGCACCAGCAGCCAGCTGTAGGGGTGGGCGCACAGCGGCAACCAGGCCTTGAAATGCGGATTGGGCTGGAACAGATAGGGCCGGTCGTCGAGAAAGGCGTACTTCTCGACACCGGCAGCGATCAGCAGGGCGTCATGCCCGCTCAGGCCCAGCGCGCGTTCGGCGCGGGTTTGGCAGATGGCGATGTGTTGCGCATACAGCGCGGCGATGTCTGCACCAGCAGCGGGGGTAGCGGTCATGAGCGGCAGCCTGTTCGTGAAGGGCCGCATTGTCCATCAGGCAGGGCCGATCAACAGCGCTGACCGTGCCGGCACCTCAGCCGTTCTTGTCCCAGACCACGCCTTCCTCGGTGATCATCGCGTCCAGCGGCACATCGTGAGTCTCGGCCTTTAGCAGCGGCTGGAAGCCGTGGGCATAACCGACGCCGACGGTCGCCGGCCGCGGCCGCAACTCGGCCAAGGTGCGATCCATGAAGCCGCCGCCATAGCCCAGGCGCAGGCCGCAGGGACCGTATCCGACGCAGGGCACGACCAGCAGCTGTGGCTCGAAGACTTCGGTGTCCTTGGGTTTGGGGATGCCGTAAGCATCGTCTTCCATCGGGCAGCCCGGGTACCAGACATGAAAACGCAGCGTGCCATGCTGCTTGTCGACCACCGGCAGGCCGATGCGTCGATCCGGATGCGCTTCACTCCAGCGGTACAGCGCCGGCAAGGGGTCGAACTCGCCCTTGATGGGCCAGTAGGCGCCTATCGTCGTCTCGCGGCGGCGCACCAGCCAGACGCGCAGCACCTCTTGCATCTGAGCGGCCAGCGCCAGGCGATCGGGCAGATTCAGGCGATCCTGGATCAGCTTGTGGCGCAGGGCCGGCTTGTCGTTCAAGTCCACGCGTTCAAACCCATGCTGGAGAAGAGCGCCGATCGTAGCCGGGCTCAGGCCTTGCCGCCAGCCTGGCCGCTCTATCATTGACCGATGTCCAAGGAACTGCTCGACCACGCTCTGGAACTGTTGGCGCCGCTGGGCTCGCTGCGCTCACGGCGTATGTTTGGCGGCTATGGCATCTATGTCGATGAGCTCTTCATCGCGATCATCGCCTTCGAGCAACTCTGGCTGAAAGCCGACGAGCTCAGCCTGCCCCGCTTCGAAACTGCCGGCTGCCGCCGTTTCGAGTACAGCCGCGAGGGGCAAACAACCGGCCTGCGCTACTACAGCCCGCCCGAGGATGCGCTGGAGTCACCAGCGCTGATGCTGCCCTGGGCGCGCCTGGCCCTGGAAGCCGCACTGCGTGCCCAGGCCCTGAAAAGCGCCAAGACTGCACGCAAGTCGAACTCAAAGCCGGCGCCACGCCGTGGCCGCAGCGAGTAAGCTCCGCGGGGTTGCGCGAAACCAGCAGCGCTTCAGTGGCCTCAGCTGAACCGTGCCTCTTCAAGGAGTTCTGATGAAGTCGGCAAACCGATGGCGGACCTGCATCGCGATCCTCGGCGCTAGCCTGGCCTGCGGACTGGCGAACGCGCAGCCTGCCACGCCTGCTGGTGCGCGGCCGCCGGTGTACTGGCAGGTGCTGGACTTTCCGCCCTACTACATCGTCAGCGGCGCGCAGCAAGGGCAGGGTTTGAGCGACCAATTGCTGCGCGATGTACAGAAGCTGCTGCCCGAATTTGAGCACCACAACGAGCCCTCGGCGCCATTGCGTCAAACGGCGCAAATGAAGGCAGGCAAGCCGGCCTGCACGGCCAGCATGCTGCGCACGCCGGAACGCGAGCAGTTCATGGATTTCGCCTTGCACCCCTTCACCTGGCAGTTGCCCCAGGTCTTGCTGATGCCGGCATCCAGCCCGCTGGCCAAGAAGCTGCAGCGCGACAGCGAGGGCCGCATCTCGCTGGCCGATGCCTTGCAAATTGCCGATTTCCATCTCGGCGTCACTGCCAGGCGCAGCTTTGGCGCCGAGCTGGATCCCCTACTGGCACGCGCCCGTGCGGCACGCCCCGACGCGGTGCGCGAATTCCGGCAAGACAGCCTGCTGGCCGAAGCACTGCGGCTGATGAAACTGGGCCGATTCGACGCGACCCTGGGCTATCCCACCGAGGCGGAATACCTGCGTCAGAACGAACCCGCGCTGGTCAGCGATCTTCTCTACCTGCCCTTGCGCGAGACAGCTGGCCTGCTAGCACAGTATTTTGGCTGCAGCCGCCACCCGGACGCACGGCACCTGCTCGAGCTGATGAATGCCCGCGAGGCCGACCTCGCGCCAGCACGGCGACATGTGCGCGACGCCTATACCGAACGGCTCCCCGCCGCTTTGCGCAGCCACTATCTGAAGCTGCGCGCGGAGCTTGAGTAGGCCGGCAGATTCGGCGTTCAGCCCTCGTCGCGCCCCACTGCGCCCAGTTCAACCAGGGCCTCTTCGGCACCATTCATATAGAGCCGTTTGCCGTGTGCCGGGTAGTCGCAGACATCCAGCTCAAGCCGTGTACGGGCAGCCAGCAACACGAGCGGCTCCTCGCCGCAATTGACCAGCGCATGGGCGAGACCGCCAGCCGCAAAGCCAAGAAAATCCCCGACCCCAATGGCCTCGCTCGCCGCCTCGAATTGAACTTCTCCTCGCCCTGACAGCACGTAGAAGCACTGCTCCTCGTACAAATGTCGATGCAGCGGCCATGCCGCGCGGCCAGGCTCCAGCCGCATGATCTGGACACCAAGTTGCGTCAACCCGGTTGCCAGATCCAGCCGCTTGGCATCACGTTGTGCTTGTGCATCAAGCAGGTGCAGCTTGCGCTGCCAGGGCAGCGCATCGATGGCCTGGGCCTTCAGCAAGGGCATCATTGCTGGACTCGGTGCCTGGTTCATGCCGAAGCGGCCTGCAAGCCGACACTGAGTCCGCCCGTGCGAGTCTGTCGCTGGCGCAACGCCGGGCAAGCCGCCGGCGGCACCAGCAACTGGAAACTGGCCGCCGGCCAAGCTTCCAGCACCAACTGCGTGCCCGAGGGCAACGCCAGCGTATCACCCGCTTCCATCCAGATGTCGGTCGCTGGCGCCTTGGTGCTGCCGCGCTGCGTCAGCCACAGGCGACCGCTCGTCACCTGCAGCTCGCGCGGCCCCGGCCCGACCTGCAGGCTCAGCGCCTCGGCCCGCCCCAGATTCCACAACGCTTGCGATTGGCTCATGATTGATTCCCCCTTGGCCGCCGCCGGCCTCTTGAACAAAGGTGCGCATTTCCCCACACCACGAAGCGAATACTAGGGATGACCCGAAGTGTCGTCCAATGAGACTGCGGCGCTCGATTGATACCATTCAGGAATGAATCAACGCCGCCAACGCCCGCTCGCCATCGGTCCGCTGCGCGCCTTCGAGGCGGTCGCACGAAGGCTCAGCTTCAGCGCCGCCGCCGAGGAGTTGCACCTCACCCAGTCGGCCATCAGCCGGCAGATCCGTGCGCTGGAAGAGGAGATCGGCAGCACACTGTTTCTGCGCGGCACCCGCCATGTCGAGCTGACCAGCGACGGCGCCAGCCTGCAGACCAGCGTCGTCGCCGCCCTGGAACGCCTGGATGGCACGGTGCGCCAGATCCGCCAGGCCAAGGGGCGGCGCGTCGTCAACGTCACCTCCTTCGCGTCCTTCGCCTCGATGTGGCTGCTGCCGCGGCTGCCGGAGTTCCAGCGCCAGCACCCGGACATCGACATCCGCGTTTCCGCGCTCGATCAGGTCATCGATCTGGACGACAGCGAGCTTGATCTGGCGCTGCGCTACTGCCCGCCGCAAAAAATGCCGCCCAGCAGTACTCGGCTGTTCGGCGAGATTCTGACGCCGGTGGTCAGCCCCTGGTTGCTGCGCGAGGCCGAGGCGCAAGGCACGCCCTTGCGGCGCCCGGCCGATCTGGTCAACTTCAGCCTCGCCGAGGAAGACGATCAGCGCCCGAGCGGCCTCTTTCTCAGCTGGCACCGCTGGCTGGCCGAGCAGGGCCTGGCCGATCTGCAGCCACGGCGCTGGATGTTCCTGAATTTCACCTATCAGCAGATCCAGGCGGCGCTGTCCGGCCAGGCGCTGGCACTGGCGCGGCTGGCCCTGGTCGGCGAGTCGCTGGAGCGCGGCGATCTGGTCGAGCCCTTCGGCGAGGCTGGCCGCATCGGCAGCCCCTCGGCCTACTGGCTGCTGTTGTCGCGCCATGGCGGCAGCCGACCCGAGGTGGTGCTGTTTGCCAGCTGGGTCCGCGACCAGGCCCGGCTGACCCGCCTGGCACTGGGCGAAGAACAGGTCGATCAGGAAGACGGTCTGGGCTGAGCACTGGGCAACAGGGCCACTGGGCCACTGGGCCTGCCGGCCGCACTCAGCCTGCGATCAAGGCGAGATCAATTCACGCTCGGTCAGCACCAGGGTCAGCGGTTGGTCATGGGCCTCGACGGCGAATGTTGCCTCGCCCACGCTCCAGGCCAGGCCGATGGTGGTCACGCCCGGGTGGCGGGCCAGCCAGCGATCAAAGTAGCCGCCGCCGTAGCCCAGGCGATAGCCCGCGCGGCTGAAGCCGACGCAGGGCACCAGCAGCACATCGGGCAGCACCACCGCGCCACTGGCGCAGGGAATGCCGCATTCATCGCGCGTACTGGGCGTCTCGCCATCCCAGCGGCGGAACTCCATCTTGCGCTCCTGCTTGTAGGCGCTGGGCAGCGCCAGCTGCATCTGCGCGGCCCAGGCCTGCTGACGCGCCAGTTCCGCGGCATCGAACTCGCCGTCCAGCGGCCAGTACAGGCCCAGGCATTCGGGCTCCAGCTGCTGCAGCAAGGCCGGCAGCGCCTCGGCCAGCGCCGCGCTGGCGCCAGCACCCTGCGGGCTGGTCAGCCACTCGCGACGGCGCTGCAGCAAAAAAGCGCGCAAGGCAGAACGCTCTTGCGGTGGAGTGGCCGGGAATGCGTTAGCCTCGCTCAAGGAGCTCACCTGGATAGCAATGAAGTTGAACGCAGTATATGAAGTCGCCCGTGGCCTGACCTTGCTCGCAGTCCTGTCCGTCGGGGCTGGCATTGCCCTGCCCGGCCATGCGCAGCCGGTGGTCGGCACCATGGCGAGCGGAGCGGATGGTGTCAGCCCAGACCTGCTGAACGAGGCCCGCGAGGCCTGGCGGCTGAAGGATCGCAAGCGCCTGGCCGCGGCCAGCGCCGCCGCCCAGGCCCAGCAATACCCGCTGGCGCCCTGGATCGACTACTGGGATCTGGGCCTGCGCCTGAACGAGTTGAGCCCGACCGATCTGGAGGCTTTCTATCAGCGCTGGCCGGGCAGCTATGTCGAAGACCGGATGCGCAACGACTGGTTGCTGGAACTCGGCCGGCGGCGCGACTGGACGAGCTTCGCGCGCGACTATCCGCGCTTCAAGATGAACGATGATCGCGAGCTCAGCTGCTATGCCCTGCTGATCGAGCATCAGCAAGGCGTCGATGTGCGCCAGCGTGCGCTGGCGCAGTGGCTGGCCCAGCGTGATGGCGACGACGGCTGCCAGCTGCTGGCCAGCACGCTGCTGGAGGCCAAGCGCTTCAGGGAGGCCGACGTCTGGCTGAAGTTGCGCCTGTCCTTTGAATTCAACAAGCCCCGCGCCATCAAGCAGGCGGCCGCGATGTTCAAGCGTGGCACCGAGCTGGACATTCTCGGCCTGCAGGAGCAGTGGCAGCGCTACCTGGCCCGCCGCGCCAACAGCAATGGCCGCACACATTCCGAGCTGGCCACGCTGGCCCTGCTGCGCGCCGCCGCGGTCGATCCGGCCCAGGCCGCCGAGCGCGCCAGCAGCGATTGGGCGCGCCGCCTGCCGGCCGATCTGGCCGCCTGGGCCTGGGCACAGATTGCCCGCCAATCCGCATTCAAGCTGCAGCCCGAGGCGGCTGACTACTACGAACACGCGCTGAAACTTCAGGCCAGGGCCGGTGCGGCGCCCGAATGGAGCGACGACACCTTGGCCTGGGCCGCGCGCAGCGCCCTGCGTGCCGATGCCGGCGCCGGCCGACCGGCCCTGCTGCAAGAGGCGCTGAAGCTGATGAGCGCCAACGAACAACGCGAGCCGCAGTGGCAGTACTGGCGGGCCCGCAGCCTGATGAACAGTGCCACCCAGGGCGCTGCCGGCGATGCACAGCGCCAGCAAGCCCGCCAGTTGCTGCAGGCCCTGGCCTCGCCGCTGAGCTTCTACGGCAAGCTGGCCGCCGATGAGCTGGCGCTGAACCTGCCCTTGCCGCCAACGCCGACACCGCTGAGCACGGCCGAGCGCAGCGCCGCGCTCGCTCACCCCGGGCTGAATCGCGGCTTGATGATGATTGCCATGGGTGCTCGCAGCGAGGGCGTGCGCGAATGGAACTTCTCGCTGCGCGGCATGAGTGACCGCGAGCTGCTCGCCGCTGCCGATCTGGCCTGCCAGCGCGAGGCCTGGGACCGCTGCATCAATGCCAGCGAGCGCACCAGGAACGAGATCGATCTGGCGCAACGCTTTCCCATGCCCTACCGCGCCGAGGTGATGGCCAAGGCCCGCGAGATCGGCCTGGACCCGGCCTATGTCTATGGCCTGATCCGGCAGGAGTCGCGCTTCGTCACCGATGCACGCTCCCACGTCGGCGCTGCGGGGCTGATGCAGGTGATGCCGGCGACGGCCAAGTGGACAGCCAAGAAGGCCGGCATCGCCTACCGCCCCGAGCTGATGACCGATCGCGATTTCAATCTGCGCATCGGCACCCAGTACCTGAAGCTGGTGCTCGACGACTTTGGCGGCTCCATGCCCATGGCCGCGGCGGCCTACAACGCCGGCCCCAACCGACCACGACGCTGGCGCGAAGGCCCGCTGCTCGATGCCGCCATCTGGGCCGAGACGATTCCCTTCAACGAGACGCGCGATTACGTCAAGAAGGTGCTGTCCAATGCCACCGTCTACGCACGGCTGATGGGCGCAGAGCGGGCCACGCTGCGCGAACGGCTGGGCCAGCTGATCGGGCCGCGCGAGGCCTCTGCTCCTCAATCGAACCAGGATCTGCCATGAACACCGCCAACCCGTGCCACGCAAGACCTGACCCCGCTCACGTCAAGGCGGCTCGAGCATGAAGCGCGTGCTGATTCTGGGCGGCAGCGGTTTCGTCGGCCGTTCGCTCTGCCAGCAGCTGGTGCGACAGGGCGGCTTCGAGATCACCGTGCCGACGCGGCGGCTGCGCGACGCACAAGCGCTGCAGCTGCTGCCCGGGCTCTGCATCCGGCAGGCCCAGGTCAGCGACGAAGCGCAACTGCGCCAGCTGCTCGCCGGCCAGGACGCGGTCGTCAATCTGATCGCCATCCTGCAGGGCTCATCCGATGCTTTCCAGCAGGTGCATGTGGAGCTGCCACGGCGCATCGCCGCGGCCTGCCGGGCCGAGGGCGTGGAGCGGCTGGTCCACGTGAGCGCCCTCGGCGTCGGCGAGCAGGCGCCCTCGCGCTATCTGCGCTCCAAGGCGGCCGGCGAGGCCGTGCTGCAACGCGCCGGCCTGGCGCTCAGCCTGCTGCGGCCCTCGGTGATCTTTGGCCGCGACGATCGCTTCCTCAATCTGTTCGCCCGCTTGCAAGCGCTGTTCCCGCTGCTGCCCTTGGCCGGCGCCCTGGCGCAGTTTCAGCCGGTCTGGGTCGAGGATGTAGCCGCGGCACTGCGCGCCTGCCTGAACGATCCCGCGACGATAGACCAGCACTACGAGATCGCCGGCCCCGAAGCGGCACCGTTGGCGCATTGGGTGCGCTTGGCCGGCCAGATGAGCGGCCACCCGCGCCCCCTCCTGCCACTGCCTGAGGCAGCCGCCTGGCTGCAGGCGCTGATGATGGAATGCCTGCCTGGCGAGCCCTTGATGTCGCGTGACAACCTGGCTTCGATGCAGCTGCCCAATGTGGCCACCGGCCAGTGGCCCGGCCTTGCCGCGCTGGGCATAAGGCCGCGCTCGGCCGCCTCGGTGTTGAGCGACTATATGCAGGGCGAGCAGACACAGCAGAACGATTGGCGCCGCCGCGCCGGCCGCTGACGCCGCAAGATCACGGCGTACAGATTACGCATCAATCCGATGCGAATTGCTCAACCCGGCACAGGCTCAGGCTGGCTAAGCTTCACGTTTTGCAATTGTGAGGAGGTCTCTTGATGAAGCTGGTCATCGGCAACAAAAACTATTCGTCCTGGTCGATGCGCCCCTGGGTGCTGCTGAAGCATTTCGGCATCGCCTTCGAGGAAGTCAAGCTGCGTTTTGACTTCACGCCTGACTCGGCCTTCTACCGCGAGCTGGCGCGCTTTTCGCCAGTCGGCAAGGTGCCGGTGCTGATCGAAGACGATGGCTTCGCCGTCTGGGACAGCCTGGCCATCACCGAGTACATCGCCGACCGTCACCCGGATCTGCCGATCTGGCCGCGCGAGGTCCAGGCCCGCGCACGCGCCCGCAGCCTGTGCGCCGAAATGCACTCGGGCTATGCGGCGTTGCGTGGTCACTGCCCAATGAACATCGACGCCGACCTGGCCGCCGTGGGCCAGCGCCTGCTGGCCACCGAGCCCAAGCTGCAGCAGGACTTGAACCGCCTGTGCGCCGCCTGGAGCGAAGCGCTGCAAGCCAGCGGTGGCCCCTTCCTGTTCGGCGAGTTCAGTGCCGCGGATGCGTTTTTCGCCCCGGTGGTGATGCGCGTGACGCGCTACAGCCTGCCACTGCCGGCCGTCTGCCAGTCCTATGCCGAGGCCGTCAGCGCCGCCGCTGGCGTGCGCGACTGGATCAGCGACGCACTGGCGGAACGCGATTTCCTCGATTTCGAGGAGCCCTATCGCGCCCAGCCCTGAGCACCGGTGGCGAAGGAATGAAAAACGGCGCCAGGGGCGCCGTTCTTGCTTCAGTCTGAGGCGTACCGATCAGCTGCGACGGCGGCGCGCCACAAAGCCGACGACACCCAGGCCCGCCAGCAGCATCGCGTAGGTCTCGGGTTCCGGCACCATGGACACACTCAGCGAACCGCCGTACTGCGCGCCTGTCGTGGCCGAACCCCAGACTTCCAGCTTGTAGGCCGGTGCATTGCCCAGATTGCCAGCCACCGGCCCGGCGAAGAAAACGGAAATCAAGCCACCGGTGCCGGTGTTGTCCACCGTGCCGAGCACACCATTCAGCGAGACCTTGCTGAAGTCCACGTTTGGCGCCGTGTTGCCGAACTGGAAATGCAGGCCATTGACCGCACCCGCACTGGCGCCGGCCAGGCTGGCAAAGCTGAAGTCAAAGGTGTCGTGAAACAGGCCGCTCAGCTTGCTGGTCGAGAAATTGACCGTCTGATTGGCCAGTGAGGCATTCAGCGAACCCGCCAAATTCACGACGTCGTCCTCGGCCATCGCCTGACCGGTCAACAAGGCCAGACCCAGGCCCAGTGCCGCAACTTGCTTGCTCTTCATTTCTTGCCACTCCTCGATCCAGCGCGCCGGATCGTGATCAAAAGCTGCACGGTCTGTTGCCGTGTCTGTAAAGCGCCCAGGACGAACTGTCATGCCGACTCTGGGATGTGCGGTCGAGTCTAGCGAGACTCCCGAGCTTGCGCAGCCCACTCATCCCCCGCAATTCCGGGGGTGAGGCTGCAGTGCGCACAAAAAAGGCGCCCGCAGGCGCCTCGATCTTGCCGCATTGGGCAGATTTCAGTGCTCGCGGCGGCGACGCACGACAAAGCCCAGAGCGCCCAGACCAGCCAGCAGCAAGGCATAGGTCTCCGGTTCCGGCACGGCCGGTGCCACCGACAAGGAGCCGGTGAACTTGGCCTGCTTGAAAGTGGCAGCGGTGGCGTCGACATAGCCTTCAACGTGCAGCGTCAGCGGCGCCGTGCCAACGTACTCGATGTAGCCAAAGCGCAGCTTGCCGCCGGCACCGGCGCTCAGGTCCCAATCGTGACCATCCAGCGTCACATGGCTGAACACCACACGGGTGCCGCTCAGATCGCCGGTGATGTTGTAGTTGCCTGCCGCCAGGCCGGCGAAGGTGATGGTCTGGCTGAAATTGCCCAGCGACGTGAAGGTGTCGTTGCCGAAAATGGCCGCGCCTTCGGGGTCAAAATTGGCACCGCCGGCCTGAGCCGTCAGCGCGCCGAGGGACAGCAGCGTTGCGGCTGCCCATGCTTTTGCGTTCATTGAATCCTCCTTGATGGAACCGAAAAAGCGTGACATCTGCCACACTCACGGGCGCATTCTTACAGCATTTCCCCCCGTGAAAACCCCAACTCTTGGGGGTATGTTGCAATGCAACATCTTCTTACCAGGTAACGCCGTTTCAGAGCGGCTCACAGAGCGCACAAATCATCAATGCAGATTTATCGAGTGGGTGGTGCCGTCAGAGACAAATTGCTGGGTCGACCGGTCAGTGACATCGACTGGGTGGTCGTGGGTGCCAGCCCGGAACATTTGCTTGCACTTGGATACCAAGCTGTCGGCAAGGACTTTCCGGTGTTCCTGCATCCGCAGACCCATGAGGAGTACGCGCTGGCCCGCACCGAGCGCAAGACGGCGCCCGGCTACCACGGCTTCGCCTTCCATGCGGCGCCTGAGGTCACACTGGAAGAGGACCTGGCGCGCCGCGATCTGAGCATCAACGCGATGGCCGAGGCCGAAGACGGCCAGTTGATCGACCCCTATGGCGGCCAACGCGACCTGGCCGAGCGGCGGCTGCGCCACGTCTCGCCCGCTTTCGCCGAGGACCCGGTACGCATCCTGCGCCTGGCCCGTTTCGCGGCTCGCTTTGGCGACTTCAGCGTCGCACCCGAGACGATGGCGCTGATGCGCCAGATGGTGGCCGCCGGCGAGGTGGATGCCTTGGTTGCTGAGCGGGTCTGGCAGGAGATTGCCCGCGGGCTGATGGAGCCCTGGCCGGCCCGGATGTTCGAGGTGCTGCGTGACTGCGGCGCGCTGGCCCGGCTGATGCCCGAGCTGGACCGGCTGTTCGGCGTGCCGCAGCCGGCGGAGCACCACCCGGAGATCGATTGCGGCGTCCATGTGCTGATGGTGCTGCAGCAATGCGCCCGGGCACAGGCGCCGCTGACGGTGCGCTTTGCCGCGCTCTGCCACGATTTCGGCAAAGGGCTGACGCCGCCCGAGTTGCTGCCCCGGCACATCGGCCACGAGGGCCGCGGCCTTGCCCCGCTGCAGGCCTTGGCCGAGCGCTGGCGCCTGCCCAGCGACTGCCGCGAACTGGCCGAGTTGGTCGTGCGCGAGCACACCCATGTGCACCAGGCCGGCGGTTTTTCCGCCGAGGCCAGGTTGCGGCTGCTGGAGCGCTGCGATGCACCGCGGCGGCCCGAACGATTTGCCGAGCTGCTGCTGGCCTGCGAATGCGATGCACGCGGCCGGCTCGGCCTGGAAGACCGACCTTATCCGCAGCGCCCGCTGCTGGCCGCCGATCTGGCCGCCATCCGGGCGCTGGATCAGGCGGCCATCAGCGCCGCCGCCTTGGCCCAGGGGCTGAAAGGCCCGGCGATCGGCCGCGCCATCCAGGCCGCCAGGCTGCAGGCGATCACAGCATGTGAGAGCGATCGCCCGCGCTGAAGCCGAGCGCGTCAAAGCCCTCGCCCGCGGCGAAGCCGATCACCTTGAACAGCTCACCCATCTCATGTTCGGCGATCAGCTTGTGGGCCATGCTGCGGGTCGGCAGATCGGCCTCGGCCAGCAGTTCGACCAGGCCGCAATTGATCAGGAAGTTGGCCTGGCTGGTGTAGCCCAGCACGGTCAGCCCGGCATCCTGGCCGGCCAGGGCCACACCAGTGAAGTTGATGTGGACGGTGATGTCCTTGTCGCCAACCAGGCTCAGCGGATCGGGGTCCGCACGGTGCAGGTGGTGGCACATCAGCGTGCCGCCGCTGCGCTCGGGGTGGTAGTACTCGCGCTCGGGAAAGCCGTAGTCGATCAGGAAGATCGCGCCACGGCGGAGCTGGCGGGCCAGGGTGGCCACAAAGGCCTCGGCCTGGCCATGGATCTCGACCAGGCTGCCAGGCACCAGTCCAGCGCGCAGCTCGGCGTCCAGGCCCTGCGGTGCGTTGGTGGGGCGGTCGACCCATTGGAAGCCATCGCCATCGACGCCAACGCCACGTTCCAGCCACTGCCGCCCATCCCAGCGCAGCAGCTGCACCGGCATCGCGTCCAAGACTTCGTTGCCGATCAGCACCCCTTCGATGGCCTCGGGCAGGCGCTCCAGCCACTCAACCTTGTCGGCCCAGGGCGCCAGCCGTTCGGACTGGCGCTGACGCAGCTCGCCGGACAAATCGACGATGCAATAACGCTTCAGCTGATCACCCAAGGCCTCCAGCAACTGGGCGGCCAGCGCGCCGCTGCCGGCGCCAAATTCATAGACCTGCGTCGTGCCCGTGGCCGCCAGCGCCTGCGCCAGCTGACGCGCCAGCGCACGACCGAATAGTGGCGACAACTCCGGCGCGGTGACGAAGTCGGAGCCACTTTCCGGCATCAGGCCGAATTTGCGTCGCCCGCCGGCGTAGTAGCCAAGGCCAGGTGTGTACAGCGCCAGCTGCATATAGCGCTCAAAGCCTATCCAGCCGCCAGCGGCCTTGATGTGTTCGGCGATCAGGGCCGACAGTGGAGTCGCCAGTGTGGACGAAGGGCTTGCAGGTGCCGGCGCGCCGGTCGAGGTATCGCTCATCGGGCGATTGTAGAAAGCCCGCGGCGGGGCCAGGCCACTCAGCGGCGAGCGGCGAGCCAGCTTTCAAACTGCGCCGCCGGCATCGGCGGGCCAATCAGCTCGCCTTGCAGACCATCGCAGCCCCAGCTGGCCAAGAGCTCGCGCTGCGCCTCGTTGCGTACGCCCTCGGCGCTGACCTTCAGGCCCAGGCCCTGGGCCATCTGCACAATGGCGCGGGTAACAGCCAGCGCGCCACGGTCGCCAGGCAAGGCGGCGACAAAGCTCTGGTCGATCTTCAGCTTGTCCAGCGGCAGCTGGGTCAGATGCGCCAGCGAGGTGTAGCCGGTACCGAAATCATCGACCGAGATCGACAGGCCCTGCGCCCGCAGCGCATGCAGCAACTCCGGCACAGCCGAGATGTCGTCCATCAGCATGCGCTCGGTCAACTCCAGTTCCAGCCAGGCGCCCGGCAACTGCCCTTCGGCCAGGACGCGCGCCATCAGGCCGTCAAAGCTGTCGAGCCGGAACTGCATACTGGAGAGGTTGACGGCGATGGGCACGGGCGCCAGGCCGTTCTCATGCCAGAGCCGGCTCTGCCTGGCCGCCTCACGCAGCACCCATTCACCCAGCGCCAGCATCAGCCGATGCCGCTCGGCCACGGCGATGAAGGCGTCGGGGCTGAGCAGGCCGCGCTCGGGATGCTGCCAGCGCAGCAGGGCCTCGGCGCCCACCAAGGCGCCGCTGCGCGCATCGACCTGCGGCTGGTAGAAAAGCTGAAACTCGTCGCGGGTCAGCGCCTGCACCAACTCAGCCTCCAGCACCAGATCGGCATAGGCCTTCTCGGCCATGCCGGGCTCGAAGAACTCGTAGGTGGCACGGCCGCTGGCCTTGGCGCGGTACATGGCCAGATCGGCATGCTGGATCAGCTCCTTGGCCGACAGCCCATGCGCGGGGAACAAGGCAACGCCGATCGAGGGCGTGACCGAGAGGTCGCGGCCATCGGCCTGCACCGGCACCTCAACGACGGACAGCAGCGCGCTCAGCACCCGCACCACATCGGCCCGGGTCGGCACATCGCTGAGCAGCACAACGAATTCATCGCCGCCGAAGCGGCCGACCAGATCGCTGCTACGCAGGCAGGCGCTGAGCCGCTCGGCGACGGTGCTGAGCACCTTGTCGCCCTCCAGATGGCCGAGCGAATCGTTGACGCGCTTGAAATTGTCCAGATCGATGAACAGCAGCGCATGCTGTTGCGGCGGCTGGCGCTCGGGCGCCAAGGCCCGCTCCAGCCGCTCCATGAAGGCCGAGCGATTGAGCAGCTGCGTCAGCGCGTCGTGGTGCGCCAGGTAGTGGATGCGCGCCTGCGCCTCGACCTGGCTGCGCAAATCACGGACCACAGCCATGCGCAGACGCTCGCCGTGGCGAATCATGCTGCGCACGATGAACTCGACCGGAATCTGGCTGCCATCGCGGTGCAGCAGCACCGTTTCGTAACGCGTTTCATGACCGGCCTGCATCATCGCGGCGACCTTGGCCACCTCCTGCGGTGCAACGAAGTCCAGCGCGCGCCGGCCGATCAACTCGTCGGCGCGGTAGTCGACCAGCTGGCACAGCGCCGGATTGACGTCGCTGACGATGCCCTCGCGGTGAAAGACCAGGCCTTCGAGCGTGGCCTGCATGAAGGTGTCCAGCCGCGCCTCGGACTCGCGCAGCGCCTGCTCCGCGGCGCGGCGCTCGCTGATATCGGCAATCAGCACAAAGGCGCCGATCACCTCGCCATCGGGCGCAAGCTGCGGGATCAGGTTGACGTCGAGCCAACGCGCGCGGCCATCGGCGGCACGCAGCTGGCGCTCGTACTGCACCGGCTGGCGCACCTGGATGATGTGATCGACATGCGGCTGAATCTCGGCCGTCGCGGCCTCGCCAATCACCTGCGCAAAACTCAGGCCGATGATGCTGTGAACGTCATAGCCAAAGGTCTGCGCATAGGCCTTGTTGGCGTACAGGCAACGAAAACTGTTGATCTCATAGAGCGCGATCAGCACCGGCACGTTATCGGCCAGCAGCCGAAAGCGAGCCGCCTCCACCTCGGCGGGCACCTCGGCCAGCAGCTGACGATGCTCAGCCTCGGTCATGGCTTTCCCAGGTCTGCTGCGCCAGACAAAGGTCTTCCCAGGCCCGCGCCTTGTCGACCAGATTGCGCAGCAGATAGGCCGGGTGGTAGGTGACGATCAAGGGCACGCCCTGGTACTCATGCACACGACCACGCAGCTTGCCGATGGCCTCGTTGCTGCGCAGCAAGGACTGCACGGCAAATCGCCCCATGGCCAGGATGATGCGCGGCTGGACCAGCGCGATCTGGCGCTGCAGATAGGGCTCGCAGCGCGCCAGCTCCTCGGGTTCCGGATTGCGATTGCGCGGCGGGCGACACTTCAGCGTGTTAGCGATGAAGACCTGCTGCGCCGGCGGCGCCTCGGCGCGGGTCAGCCCCAGCGCACGCAGCATATTGTCGAGCAGCTTGCCAGCCTGGCCGACGAAGGGCTCGCCCTGCAAATCCTCCTGCTCGCCCGGCGCCTCGCCAACAATCATCCACTCGGCGCGGCGATGGCCTACACCAAACACCGTCTGCTTGCGCGACTCGCACAGCCCGCAAGCCTGGCAGCCGGCCACTTCCTGCTCGAGGGCGTCCCAGTCCAGTGTGGCGATGCGGCCGGCATCGGCGGGCAGCGCCCGCGGCGCCGCGGCCATGGGCGCTGCTTCAGCCGCTCGGATGGCCGGCGCACTGCGCGATGGCGCGGCCGGCGCTGGCACCTGAGGGCGCTCGATCACGGCAGCGGCAGGCGTGGCCTGGCGATGCGCGGGCTCGGCCGCCGGGGCAGAAGCCGCCGTGGCGACGCGCTTGGCGGCCACAGGGGCCGGCGGGGCAACCGGCTCGCTGGCAGCGGTCTCAATGCCCGGCTTGACGAAGAGCTTGATGCCCATCGCCTCCAGCATGGCGCGCTGGCGCTCGTCCCAGCTCATGGCCTCGCCTCCTGAAGATGCAAGCTCATCAGCACCGCGTCCTCGCGCTGGCCCTCGGCCGCCGGGTAGTAGGCGCGACGCAGGCCGACCTCGGCAAAACCGTAGCGCCGGTACAGCTCACGCGCCCGTGCATTGCTTTGACGCACTTCCAACCAAATCTGCGCACAGCCCAGTTGCAGCGCGATGCGCGAGAGCTCATCCAGCATCTGGCGCGCCAGGCCACGCCCCTGCCAAGCCGGCGCCACCGTGATGTTCAGCAGATGCAGCTCTTCGTAGCCCTTCATGGCCAGGAAGTAACCGAGCAACTCGCCGCCGGCCGCACGCAGCTGCATGGTGATCTGACCGCCGGCAATGGAATCGATGAAATTGCCGCGAGTCCAGGGGAACTCATAGGCCTGCAGCTCGATTGCCAGCACGGCATCAACATCGCTGGGCATCAGCGGGCGCAGCTGGGCCTGCAGCAGCGGAGGCGCGGTTGCACTCATACCGCACGAGCTCCCTGCTCTGGCATTGGGTTTGGCGACGGGCCTGACGCCTTGGCCGCCTGCAAGGCCTGCCGCTCGGCCGTGGTCTGGGCCACCTTGTCACGCACATAGACGGGCATGGCCTCGGCGGCGTCCATGGCCAGGCCTTGGCCATGCAATTGCGCGGCCAGCGCCGCCAGTGCACGCGCCCGCGAGGCAGGTTGCGGCCAGCGGCGCGCCTGCTGCAGGCCAAGATCGAACACCCCAAGCGCTGACCCAGCGACCGCCTCGGGCTCGCCCTGCCAGTGCTCGCGCAAGGCTGCGGCGCTGTACAAGGCGGGCGCCTCACCGCACTGCCAGCGGCCTTGCTGCCAGCGGTAGGAGGCGGCGTAGATCTCGTCCATTCGCGCATCCATCGCCACCCAGATCGTCTCGGGCGGCGCTTCGCCCGCCGCCTCGGCCTGCTGACGGGCGTCTTCGGCGACCAGCATCAGGCTGTCCACTGCCAGCACCGGCTTGCCGGCGCCCAAAGCCAGGCCCTGGGCCACGGCGCAGGCGGTGCGCAATCCGGTGAACGCACCCGGGCCAGCGCCAAAGGCAATCGCGTCAACATCAGCCAGCTGCAAGCCGGCTTCAGTCAGCAAAGCCATCGCTTCAGGCACCATCCGGGCGGACGACTGCGCGCCCGCCGCGCCCTCGAAAACACCCAGGCCGGCGTCGCAGAGCAGCGCAATGGCCATGGTGTCGGTGGAGCTGTCGAGGGCAAGCAGAACGGTCATGCGCTCAGTGTAGCCGTGCCATAGTGAGGGCCATGTCTGCCCCTGTTTCATTCGTACGCCGTGCCGCCCTGGGTGCGATGCTGTTCGCGGCGGTGCTGCCCGTCGCTCAGGCCAAAGCGCCGGGCCTAGGCAGCGACTTGCCCACAACGGTGCTGAAAGCGCTGCAAGCTGCGCATGTGCCAGCAGACGCGCTCAGCGTCACGATCGAAGCCCTCGATGGCGAACCGCGCCTGGTGCAGCACCTGGCCACCCAGCCGCGCAATCCAGCCTCGCTGTTCAAGCTGGTCACCAGCATGGCCGGCCTGGAGCTGCTCGGCCCCGCCTGGACCTGGGCCACCCCGGTCTGGTTGCAGGGTCAGATCTTGCCCGGCGGGGTGCTCGACGGCGACCTTGTCATCAAGGGCAGCGGCGATCCCAAGCTGGTGCAGGAGCGGCTGTGGCTGATGCTGCGCCAGTTGCAGCGGCTGGGTGTGCGCGAGATCCGCGGCAATATCGTGCTGGACAGCAGCGCCTTTGCGCCAAGCATCGTGCAGCCGGGCGACTTCGACGGTGAGCCCTGGCGAGCCGGCAATGTGCAGCCGGCCGCGCTGCTGTTCAACTACAAGGTGCAGACCTATTTCTTCCGGCCTGACCCGGCGCAGGGCCTGGCCTGGGTGGAGGCGGAACTGCCGCTGGGCGACCCGCAGTTGCCCGCCAGCGTGCCGCTGATCGCCGGCCCTTGCGACGATTGGCGCAGCACCCTGAAGCCAAACTGGAGCAACGCCGCCAAACCGCGTTTCGGCGGCGCCCTGCCCGCCGCCTGCGGCGAGATGCGCTGGCCGGCGGCCGATTGGGAACCAGCGAGCTTCAACGCCAGGCTGTTGGCGGGGCTCTGGCAGCAGATGGGCGGCCGCCTGGGTGGCCGCGTCATCGATGGCCTGGCCCCCGCCACAGCCCCCAGTTTTGAGCTGCGTTCACCGCCGCTGGCCGAGCTGCTGCGCGACATCAACAAGTTCAGCAACAACCTGATGGCCGAGCAGCTCTTCCTCAGCCTGGTTCAGCCGGCAGATGGGGTGCCGGTCACCGTCGCCATGGCCCGTGAGCGACTCTCTCGCTGGCTGGCCGCCAAGCTGGGTGATGGCGATTTCGTCATCGACAACGGCTCCGGCCTGTCGCGCCAGACGCGCTTGAGTGCCACCCAACTGGCTCGGCTGCTTCGCCTGGCCTGGCAGAGCCCGCTGATGCCGGAGTTGATGGCCACGCTGCCGCTGTCCGGTGTCGATGGCACGCTGCAGCGCCTGGACGCCCGCGCCATCGGCGCCGCGCAGGCCCGCGCCCATCTGAAGACGGGATCGCTGCGCGATGTGCAGGCAGTGGCCGGCATGGTCCAGTCCAGCAGCGGCCGGCGCTGGCTGCTGGTTGCCATCATCAACCACCCGCAAGCCGGCGCGGCACGGCCGGTCCTGGATGCGCTGCAGCGCTGGGTCGCAGAGGATCTCTCCCCAAGCGCTGCTCCATGAAAAAAGCCGGCTCGCTGCACGCGCAGCGAAACCGGCTTGGCACTTGAGCGGGCAGGCTCAGCGCTTCATCAGAAGCTGTAGCCCAGCGACAGTGTCGTGACGATGGGGCGGAAGTTGATGTCCGATCCGCGCGTCACCGTTGTTTCGCCAATGTGGGTCACGGCCGTCATATCGCTGCGCACATGGGCCATCGCAATCGTCGTCACCAGTGACCAGTTCTTGCTGAATTGCACCGTCGCGCCGATGTGGCCGGCCAGGCCCCAGGAGTCCTTCAGCGAGATGTCGGTCGGCCCGCCCGACGCCAGATTGCCGGACAGGGTGCTGCGCGTCTTGCTGAAACGGGTGTAGTTGATGCCCAGGCCGACAAATGGACTGAACTTGGGCAACACGTTCTCGAAGTGGTAGTTCAGGAAGACCGAGGGCGGCATCTGCTCGACGACCGAGATCTGACCAAACGGCTCTAACGCGCCGGCACCATAGACCTTGTGGGCCGGCGGCAGGCCCAAGGCCAGTTCGGCACTCCAAGCGGCTGCAAAACGATAGGAGTAGCCGAAGCCGACGGTGTCCTGGTCGCCCACGGTCAGACGGGCATCGGGCACCGACGAGTTGGTCAGCGGTGTGGCGTTGGCGCGCACATTGATGTGGGCCGCACCGAGGTAGAAGGTGTGGGCGGTCTGGGCTGCGCTGGCACCGGCCAGACCGGCCAGCAGCAGGCCGGCAATGCAGGAAAGCTTGTTCATGAAATCACTCCGCACTTGTTCTTGAGGCACTGGGGGCACGAATGGGCTTACTGGCCGCTGGCCAGCACCTGCTGGAAGTAGCCGCGCATCAGCGCCGTGCAGAACGGTGGCACCAGGCCGCCGTGGTATTGCGCCAACGCACCGGCACCCGCTGCCGCCTTGGCTTGCTGGAAGCCGCCATAGACCAGATCGAAGGCAGCGCCTGCAGGCATGCTGGCCCGGGTCTCCAGATCAAAGGCCGGCACCAGCACACCGCGGCTGGCCAGGTCGGCCTGCATGTCGGTGGTGTTGAAGAAGAACACCGTCGGGTCGTTCTTGCCCGCACACAGCGCCAGCGGACGCTTCGGCGTCCAGCCCAACAGCGTGTTCTTCTGCGAATCGACACGGAAGCCCGAGTTCGGGAAATAGCTGGCGCGGAAGGTGTCAGTGATCAGACCGCCAGCGCCAAAGAGCTTGGTGAAGGTCGGGTCGGCCGGCAGCTTGCCGGCAGCCATCAGATCAGCGATCGGCGTGTCGGTCGGGAACAGGCTTTCGGCCGTGGCCGCGTAAGGTGACTGGTAGGCCTCAGTGACCGAGCCGTAGACATTGCCGTAGCTCTTTTGATAGCTGGTCAGCAGCAGCGGCGTGAACAGCGTGGCGCCACCATTGACCGGGCCCGGCCCGATGATGACGTCGTTCATCTTCACCAGGTTGTAGGGGCCGGACATCGGTCCCGAGGCGGTGACGGTGAACTCGCTGGCGTAATCGCGTTCGATGATCTTGTGGGTGGCCATGGCGACATGGCCGCCTTGCGAGTAGCCGCTGATGAAGAGCTTGCTCGAAGGCTTCACGGCGCTGGCCGCGGCCAGATGGGTCTTGGCAGCACGCAGGCCGTCGACCATGTCCATGGCCTGCGATTCGGCGTTCAGATAGGGGTGATAGGACAGGCTGGACTTGTCATAGCCCAGGTAGTTGGGCATCACAACGATGAAGCCTTGAGCGGCAAACATCGCCATCAGCAGCGAGGCTTCCTTGTTTTTGACAACGTCCGCCATGTTCAGGCTCTTCGTCGTCGAGGTCCCGTGTGCGTACAGCAGCACCGGGCGATCGCCCGTACAGGCCGGGTCGCTGCCCTTCGGCACAAGCACCCCTTCCGTGGCCGTTGCGGCGGCTCCTGAAGGGTCGCGGGTCATGTACACAACATAGCGAATATCCACATCGCACTTGGCTGCACCCGAGAGCGCTTGCAGACCCGTCTCCTTGGTACCCGCGTCAATTTGCGCTATGGGCGCACTGCCTGCCAAGAGTGCCGTCAGCACTGTCGCTCGGGCTGGCGGCGGATCATCGCGATCGGCCGACATGCCGCCGCCACCGCAGGCACTCAGCAGGGCGCTGGCGCAGGCCAGCCATGCCAGGTTGAAATTCTTGCTCATGCGCACCTCGTCAACGTCTCTCTGGTTTATAAAAACGAACGTTCGTTCGTTTTTGTAGAGAAGACTATATGCCGCAGTCGCAGTTCGGGCGCAGAAGTAAAAACCCCGACATCGTTGCCGATGTCGGGGTTTCGCTGCAGACCAGTTGAGGCGTTTCTAGAACGGATTGCCGCGCGCTCGCGTTTGTGCCAACAGGCCAATACGACTCTGCCCGCCATAGCTCAGCATCGTGTCCGAAGACCACAGCCAGGTCGTGGGGCTAGCCTCTGACAGCAGCGTCTTGCTCGTGCAGTCCTTCAGTGCCACCGAGCTCAGGCAGGCGGGCTCGGTCACATTGGCAAACCCGTAAGCGCCGGGGAACTTGACGATAGACTGAACTGCCTCGTCACCCAGCACCAGGCCGACGAAATGGCCATCCTGCACAACGCTCAAGCGCAGCTTGGTATTGAACGCAGCCGTCAGCGCCGTCAGGAAGGCGGCGCGGTCGATATCTCCCTTGGCCAGACGCTCCTTGAGCGCGAAAGGCGTCAAGCCCATATCCGGCACGGTGACCACGATGACGCGCCCACCCGCGTTGGCAATCCGATTGACCTGATCGGCCATCAACTGGCCCGCCGCCTCGGCGGCAACCAGCAATGACGCCTGGCTCTGTGTCGGAAACTGGCGATAGAGGTCCAATACATCATTGGCACCAGCCAGCATGGTCACCAGGGTCTTGCTGTCAACGGTGCTCACGCTGAAGAACTGATCCAGCTGCTTCTGCACGTCCGCCACCTTGGCGCCGGATGCCGCATACATCTTGGCTTGCGGCGCCGCATAGTTGTCCGGATTGCACTCCGCATAGATCAGGCCGTACATCGCCGCCAATGCCTGCACCCAGGTCGGATTGCTGCGGCACAGCAGGGCACCACTGCTGGGGTCGACCTCATTGATCGACAGCTTCTTGCCCTCGGGCGTCAGCAAGCTGAACTCATCACCAAAGGTGATCAACCGTGTTGCCACAAACGGGTCGATCTGCTGGGTGCCACCACCGCAGCCAGCCACCACGCCCAGCGCCGCGACGCAAAGCAGTGCACATCCGAGACGGCGCACACCTTGCTTGAAACTCTTCATGAAATCTCCATAACAGCAGCCTTGAGATCAGGGCTCAAAAGCAGCAGAGGCCCGGGACAAACGATCTCTGACGCCATCCCACTCCGGACCATAGGGCGGCGTTTCTATCCAGATTTCGTGCGCGCCAGCTGCGTCAAGATCGCGCAGCACGGCAAACAATTCATGCGCCACCGCCCGCGCATCCGCAGGCATCTGGCGTGCCAACGGCGAGTTGGCAGCCTCGACAGTGCGCGAATATACCGCCAGGCCTGCTGGCAATCCGCCGGTCACAGCGGTCTGCAGTTGCAACGCGGTCTTCAGCCGCACGGCGGCGCGCGGGGCATAGTGGGCCAGCAAGGTGCCCGAGGCCCGCGGCGCCTGTGCATCGGGGGCGTGCAGCGGCTCGCCGGCCGCCGCCTCGATTTGCGCCAGCGTCAGCACACCGGGCCGAAGCAAGGCCGGATGCGCCCGGCTGCAGTCGACGATGCTGGACTCGATACCCACTTCGCAATCGCCGCCATCCAGCACCAGCAGCCCCGGATCAAACTCGGCCAGCACATGGCCGGCTCGGGTCGGTGACACGCGGCCGAAGCGATTCGCACTCGGCGCCGCGACGCCACGCACGCCCAGTTCGCGCGCCGCGGCCAGCACCGCGCGTGCGACCGGATGCGCGGGGCAACGCAGGCCGATGCTGTTCTGCCCGCCAGCGGCGGCAGCGCCAACGCCCTCGGCGCGCGGCACGATGACGGTCAGCGGCCCCGGCCAGAACGCCGCCATCAGTCGCTGCGCCACCGGCGGCAGTACCGCAGCAAAATGCGCCGCATCCTTGGCATCCAGCACATGGACGATCAGCGGATGATCGGCAGGACGCCCCTTGGCCGCAAAGATCTTGGCCACCGCTGCGTCGCTGTCGGCCCGCGCGCCCAAACCATAGACGGTCTCGGTCGGCAGGCCCAGCAGTTCGCCAGCCGCCAGGGCCTCGGCGGCGCGATGAATGTCGACGGGGTTCTGGCCGTTCAGCAGCACGCCAGCCTCACCAGCTAGCCGGCAGGCCCAGCAGGCGCGCGGCCCGCTGCGCGACATCGCGAGCCGCCTCAGCGCTGGCCGCCGTGATGTTCAGATGGCCCATCTTGCGACCCGGGCGGGCGCTCTGCTTGCCGTACAGGTGCAGGTGCGTTCCCGGCAGCGCCAAGACCTGGTCCCAGACCGGCGTGCGCTCCTGACCCGCAGCGTCAAACCACAGATCGCCGAGCAGATTGAGCATCAACGTCGGCGAATGCAGTCGCGGTTGCGGCAACGGCAGGCCGGCCATCGCACGCACCTGCAGCTCGAACTGCGAAACATCACAGCCGTTCATCGTGTAGTGGCCAGAGTTGTGCGGCCGCGGCGCCATCTCATTGACGACCAGACGGCCGTCCTGCAGCAGGAAGAACTCGACGCAGAGCACGCCGACATAGCCCATGCTGGCGGCAATACGACCGGCCGAAGCCACCGCCTCGGCCTGCAGCTCGGCCGACACGGCGGGCGCCGGCACTTCGGTGACGGCCAGGATGCCATCGCGATGCAGGTTCTGCTGCACCGGGAAATTGACGATGGCGCCGTCGGCGCCGCGGGCCACGATGACACTCAGCTCCAACTGCAGCGGCAGCATCTGCTCCAGCACGCAGGGCACGCCCTTGAGCGCCGCAAAACCAGCGGCCAGCTCGGCGGCATCACGAACGCGGATCTGGCCCTTGCCGTCATAGCCCATGCGCGCCGTTTTCAGAATGCCGGGCAGCAGGCTGTCCGGCACGAAGGCCAGCTCGGCCGCGCTGCGAATCACCGCATGCGGGGCACAGGCCACGCCGCTGGCCTTGAAATGCGCCTTCTCATCGGCGCGATCCTGACAGACGGCTACGGCGCTGCCCGCCGGCGCGACGGCGCGCGAAGCAGCCAGCTGGGTCAGCGCTGTCGCCGGCACATTTTCGAACTCGGTGGTGATCGCGTCGCAGACCGCGCTCAAGCGAGCCAGGCCAGCCGGGTCGAGGTAATCGCTTTGCACATGCTCATGGGCCACCAGACCGGCCGGGCTGTCGGCGTCTGGGTCCAGCACCACGGTGCGAAAGCCCAGGCTTTGCGCCGCATGAACGAACATGCGGCCCAGCTGGCCGCCGCCCATCACACCCAGCGTGGCCGCCCCTGGCAACAACATAGCGCTGGCCATCAGACCAGATCCTTGCTCATTGCTCGCGCAACTTCGGTCTGGCGGGCGCGGAAGGCTGCGAGCTTGTCGCGCAGCGCCGCATCGTCGCGGGCCAGCATGGCGATCGCAAACAGGGCCGCATTGCCGGCCCCCGCGGTGCCGATGGCAAAGGTGGCGACCGGAATGCCCTTGGGCATCTGGACGATGGAATGCAGCGAATCGACACCCTGCAGATGGCGGCTGGCCACCGGCACGCCCAGCACCGGCACCAGCGTCTTGCTGGCCAGCATGCCCGGCAGATGCGCGGCACCGCCAGCACCGGCGATGATGGCGCGCAGGCCGCGGCCCTCGGCGGCTTCGGCGTAGGCAAACATATCGTCAGGCATCCGGTGGGCGGACACCACTTGCGCCTCGAAAGAGACGCCGAACTCGGAGAGAATGTCGGCGGCGTGCTTCATGGTGTCCCAGTCACTGCTGGAACCCATCACCACACCGACCAGGGGAGAGGCGCTGCTCACGGCTCGCTCCAAAAGGCTGGAAAACCTTGAATTGTAGGCGGCGCGCCCCCACAACCGGTATCGCCGCCCCCAAACCTCCATCAGGCACCGTCCTCACATGATCGATATCACGATACAGAACTTCGAGACCGAGCTGCTTCAGGCCTCGCTGCAACAGCCGGTGCTGCTCGACATCTGGGCCCCCTGGTGCGGCCCCTGCAAGAGCCTGGGCCCGGTACTGGAAAAGCTGGAAGTCGCCTACGCCGGACGTTTCAAGCTGGCCAAGCTCAATAGCGACGAGCAACCCGAGATCGCCAGCCAGCTGAGCCAGGCCTTTGGCGTGCGCAGTATCCCGTTTTGCGTGATGTTCGCCGGCGGCCAGCCGGTGGACGGCTTCGTCGGTGCGATTCCCGAAGCGCAGATCCGCGAATTCCTCGACAAGCACGTACCCAGCAGCGAGGCGCTGGAGGCCGAGGAAGAAGTCGCCGAGGCCGAAGCCTTGCTGGCCGAGGGCGATACCGACGCCGCGCTGCAAAAGCTGCACGATGCCGTGCAGGCAGATCCGAGCAATGAAACGGCACGCTTTGATCTGGTCCGCGCCTTGCTCGAAGGCGGACAGCTCACCGCCGCGCAAGCGGCTTTTGAACCCGTCGCCGCTCGCGCCGCCGACACCATCACGCCGCATGCCCGCTTTGCTGCGCTATCGCATTGGCTGCGCGCCGCCGAGCGAGCCACCGCCGGCGTCGATGCCGCCGCGTTGCAGGCAGCCATCGCTGCCAACCGGCGCGATTTCGAGGCCCGCTTCACCCTGGCGCAGCTGCTGTTCGCACAGCAGCAGTTCACCGCCGCCATGGACGAGCTGCTGGAAATCATCATGCGCGACAAGAGCTGGAACCAGGAGCTCGCGCGCAAGACCTACGTCGCCATCTTGGAACTGCTGACCAAGCCAGCACCCAAGCCCCAGCCTAGCGCTGGCGACAAAGCCGGGAGCCTGCAGCTGGCCGGGCAGACCTTGGTCACACCCAGTGACCCGCTGTTGGATCAGTACCGCCGCAAACTCAGCATGGCGCTGTTCTGAGCCGGCTGCAGGCGCGGTTCGGCGCCTGCGCAGCCCCGCTCAAAACGGCTGCAATGCGGCATCGCGCAGTTGCATCAGCCAGTCGGACTGCTGGCGCGCAAATTCGGCCCACTCCTGCACAGCCAGGTCGCGATGACGCTGAGCCGCGCCACCATCCCCCAACGCCTCATAGATCTGGCACAGCCTGCTGTGCGTGGCAGCACGATCATCGACGTCACAGGTTGGATCCAGCTCGATCTCGGCCTCGCGGGCCTGCTGCAAGGCTTGTTCAGACTGGCCACAATTGACCCTGCACCAGGCCATGTCAGCGAGCAAACTGCTCCCCAGTCGCGCCAGGCCGCGCGACATGGCCAGCGGTAGATGCTCCTCGTACAAGGCTCGCGCTGCCTCGAACTGCCCTTGCAGGACCAGAATCTGCGCACGCTGCACCGGGGTCAGATTGGGCAGCGATCGCGAGCTGACGGCGGCGTCGTAATGGTGAACAGAATCAAGCCCAAGCAATAGTTCGGCGTTCGGCTCGGCACGACCGGACAGAACCGCCCGTCGAGATTGCGCTGTGCGCATGGCCTGCATATTGAACATCAGCGATGACAGGCTCGCATCGTCGCCCTCGGCCAGCGCGTGGCTGCGTGCCCGTTCGTACCAGCGCTGCGCTTCGCCGGTGTCACCGGCGTAATGCCAGGCCAGCCCCATGCTCATGCAGGCGCGTGCCCGAGCAACATGATGCTCAGGTGCCGAGGCCTGCTGGCATTCACGCACCAGCTCCAACATCAAGGGCAACTCGTGTCGCACATAAGCCAACTGGGCCAACCAGGCACTGGCCAGCGCGATGATCTCGCTGAGCCCGGCCGACTTGGCAATTGCATAGGCGCGCTGGATCTTTTCCCGCGTGCTGCTGCTGAAGTCGGTGTAGTAGCTCATCAAGCCTTCGGCGAAGTGCAGCCAGGCCCCAATTTCAGGATGCGGATGCTGAAATGCCAGCTGATGCAGCGCCGTCAGTTGCTCCCGTGCTTCGGCCAAGGCTCCGTGCCGGGCCAGCAGCATTGCGCGCTTGGCTTTCAGGCAGGCGGCCAGCACCGGCTGCGCCGCAGCGGCAGCGATTTGTTGATCCAACTGCTTGAGCAAGCGCGACTTGATCTGCATGCTCGGCTCCCGGACGCTCAGCGCGTCAAACGTTCGAGCGCTTCGCGATACTTCGCTGCGGTTTGCTCAATGACTTCGGCCGGCAGGGCCGGGGCTGGAGCGACCTTGCCCCAGGGCTTGCCATCGACCTGCGCCTGTTCCAGCCAGTCGCGCAGGAACTGCTTGTCGTAGCTGGGCGGGTTGCTGCCGACGGCGTAGCTCTCTGCCGGCCAGTAGCGCGAGGAATCAGGCGTCAGCACCTCGTCCATCAGCGTCAGCGTGCCATCGACATCCAGGCCGAACTCGAACTTGGTGTCGGCAATGATGATGCCCTTGGTCAAGGCATAGTCGGCGGCACGGCGATAGAGCTCGATCGAAACGCGACGCACCTGTTCAGCCAGTTCGGCGCCAATGATCTCGACACAGCGTTCAAAGCTGATGTTCTCGTCATGGTCACCCATCTCGGCCTTGGTGGCCGGCGTGAAGATCGGTTCGGGCAACTTGCTGGCGTTTTGCAGGCCTGCCGGCAGTTGTACGCCGCAAACCTGGCCATTGCTCTTGTATTCGGCCCAGCCGCTGCCGGCGAGGTAGCCGCGTACCACGGCTTCGATGGGCAGCGGTTTCAGCCGTTTGACCAGCATCGAGCGATCGCGCACCTGGGCCTGCTCTGCAACTGTCACGACCGACAGTGGATCGTCGCCGGTCAGGTGATTGGGCACGATGCCGTCAAGTTGCTTGAACCAGAACAGCGCCATCTGCGTCAGCAGCGCGCCCTTGCCGGGAATCGGCTCACCCATGATGACGTCATAGGCCGAAATGCGATCACTGGCGATCATCAGGATGCGATCTTCGCCCACGGCATAGTTCTCGCGCACCTTGCCACGCGCGATCAGGGGAAGCGAGGTGATGGACGAATTCAGCAGGGCAGCGGTCATGGTGCGGGTTCCAACGAGAAGGCCCGGATTTTAGGCGCTGCGCCTGGCTTTGGATCGCCCGCGCAAGCCAGCCGCGACAGACGAAACAAAAAAAAGCCCCGGCTATCAAGCCGGGGCGGCAAAGCCTTTTCGCTGTCATCACGCAAAGGCTCCTGCTCAGGGAGGAAAAGCAGGGAACGACGCCTTGCGGCTATCATTCGCGTACAAGTTTAACAGAGCTGACATTTGGCGTCGCTACGGGATGTTGCGGATATCCGCGAACAATGCCACGGCACATCAGCGTCCGTGCATCCCTGATGAGCTGCCGCAGCCCCCTGCCTCGTATTTGCTGCCTCCCGGACCTGGAGATCGGTTTGTCCCATCTGACTGCCCCCTACCCGCTTGCCCGCCCACGCCGGCTGCGCCGCAACGCCTTTTCGCGCAATCTGGTGCGTGAGCATTCGCTCAGCGCCCATGACCTGATCCTGCCGGTGTTCGTCCACGAGGGCAGCAGCCTGCATCCGATCGACTCGATGCCCGGCGTTTCCCGGCTGCCGCTGGAACAATTGCTGCGCACCGCTGAAGAAGCGGTCGAGCTGGGCATCCCGGTCATCGCGCTGTTCCCCGCCATCGACCCTTCGCTGAAAACCATCGACGGCTCGGAGGCCTTCAATCCCAACGGCCTGATTCCGCGTGCCGTCAAGGCGCTGAAATCGCGCTTCCCGGAGTTGGGCGTGCTGACCGATGTCGCGCTCGACCCCTACACCAGCCATGGCCAGGACGGCCTGCCCGATGAGACCGGCTATCTGATCAACGATGCCACCGTCGAACTGCTGGTGCGCCAGGCACTGACCCAGGTCGAGGCCGGCGCCGATATGGTCGGCCCGAGCGACATGATGGACGGCCGCATCGGCGCGATCCGCCAGGCCTTCGAGCGCGACCGCCACCTGAACGCCCGCATCATGGCCTACAGCGTCAAGTACGCCAGCGCCTTTTACGGCCCTTTCCGCGATGCCGTTGGCTCCAAGAGCGCGCTGGGCAAGGCCGACAAGAACACCTATTACGTCGACCCGGGCAACAGCAACGAGGCCTTGCGCGAAGTCGCCATGGACCTGGCCGAGGGTGCCGACATGGTGATGGTCAAGCCCGGCATGCCCTATCTCGATGTGGTCCGGCGCGTCAAGGACGAGTTCGGCGTGCCGACCTTTGCCTATCAGGTCAGTGGTGAGTACGCGATGCTCAAGGCGGCCGCCGCCAATGGGTGGCTGAATCACGACGCGGTGATGATGGAGTCGCTGCTGGCCTTCAAGCGCGCCGGCGCCGATGGCGTGCTGAGCTATTTCGCACTGGAAGCCGCGCGGCTGCTGAAAAAGGCCTGAGCCCTTGCGCGCCTTTGCGGTTCATCCGGGTGGCTTCAGCGAGCTGCGGCAACTGCCACAAGACCTGCCGCCGGAAGGCTTTGTCTGGCTGAGCTTTGCCCGCGCCGAGTTCGAGGCCCGTGTGCCCGAGCTGCAGGCCAGCCTGCAGCATTGGGCCGGCGGCACCCTGGTCGACCTGCATGTGTCCGACCTGCTCAACGCCCAGCTGCCCTCGCATTTCGACTACACCTCCTGGTACGACCTGCTGGTGTTTCGCCGCTTGGCTGCCAGCAGCGCCAGCGAACAGCGCGAAGAAGAGCCGGCGGCCGACGCGATGCTCAGCTCGATCGACACGAATCCGGTCGGTTTCGCGGTCTTCGACCATGTGCTGGTGACGGTCCACCCGGACGACTGCCTGGTACGCGACTTTTTTGCCGAGCGCCTGGAACGCTGGCATGAAGGCCGCGATCTGCGCGGCGGCGGTCGCCTGCCCAGCAGCCCGGCCGAGCTGATGCTGCGCATGGTCAACCACATGGTTGACAGCTATCTGGAGCTGCGCCGGCAGCTGACGCGCCAGTTCAGCGCCCTGCAGCGTCAGCTGCTCGATCCACACAGCCAGTTCGACGACTGGCCGGCACTGCAAACCGCGCGCGATGCGCTGCACCGCTTGGAAGACACCTGCGAAGACCAACGCAGCGCGCTGCAGGAGTGGATGGACGCGCTGGCCGAGTGGCCACCCGGCACCAGCTTGCTGGCCGAGCGCGAGCGCGAGCTCTTGCGGGTGCGCTCACGCGATGTGCTGGAGCATGTGGAGCGGGTGCTCAGCCATGTGCGGCGCCTGGAGAGCTCGGCCGAGACCGCGGTGCAGATGCACTTCTCGGCGCTGGGCCACCGCACCAACAACATCATGCGCACGCTGACGGTGCTGACGGCCATCTTTCTGCCGCTGAACCTGATCACCGGCATCTTCGGCATGAACTTCGATGCGCTGCCGCTGGTGCACAAGGCGCTGGGCTTCTGGATCGCCTTCGGGCTGATGCTGGCCGTCGGCCTGGGCCTGGGCGCCTTCTTCTGGCGCAAGCGCTATCTGAGCACGCGCAACTGAGGCGCACCGCGGCGGCTGCGTTCAGCCCTTGAAGTAGGGATCGGCAAAGCCCAGCGCCAGCATGATCTCGGTCTCGCGGGCCTCCATGCACTCGGCCTCGTCGTCCTCTTCGTGGTCGTAGCCCTGCGCATGCAGCGTGCCGTGGACCAGCATGTGGGCATAGTGAGCCGCCAGGTCCAGCTTCATCTCGGCTGCCTCGCGTTCCACCACCTCGGCGCAGATGACCAGATCGGCGCCGACCACCGGTTCATGGCTGTAGTCGAAGGTCAGCACATTGGTGGCGTAGTCCTTACCGCGGAATTCGCGGTTCAGCTGGCGACCTTCCTCGGCGTCGACGATGCGCACGGTCAGCTCGCCGGGCAGCTCCAGCGCCGCGCGTATCCAGCGCTGCACCTTGTGGCGCGGCAGCAGCGGCTTGTGGCGCGGATCCGCAAACTGCAGCGACAGGCTCAGTTCAGGACGGCTCATGCAGACGCTCCCTTGGTGTTGCCAGCGGCCTTGGCCTCGCGCGCCTCGGCGCGCAGTCGCGCGGCCGTCTGCGCCTCGTAGGCATCGACGATGCGCGCCACCAGCGGATGGCGCACCACATCGGCCGAGGTGAAGTGGGTCATCGAAATGCCCTTGACCCGCGCCAGCACCCGCTCGGCATCGATCAAGCCACTGCTCATGCCGCGCGGCAGGTCGATCTGGCTGGTGTCGCCGGTGACGACGCAGCGGCTGCCAAAGCCGATGCGGGTCAGGAACATCTTCATCTGCTCCGGCGTGGTGTTCTGCGCCTCATCGAGGATGACGAAGGCGTGATTCAGGGTGCGACCGCGCATGAAAGCCAGCGGCGCAATTTCCAGCTGGCCTTTCTCGAAGGCCTTGGTGACACGATCAAAGCCCATCAGGTCGTAGAGCGCGTCATACAGCGGGCGCAGATAGGGGTCGACCTTTTGCGTCAGATCGCCGGGAAGAAAGCCGAGTCGCTCACCGGCCTCGACGGCCGGCCGGGTCAGGATGATGCGCTGCACGGCCGAGCGCTCCAGCGCGTCGACGGCGCAGGCGACCGCCAGAAAGGTCTTGCCGGTCCCCGCCGGGCCAATACCGAAGCTGATGTCGTGGGAAAGAATGTTCTTCAGATAGAGGTGCTGATTGGGCGTTCGTCCGGCCAGATCGGCGCGGCGGGTACGCAGCACCAGCGGGCCATCGGCGGCCGGGACAGCGCCAGCACCTTCTGCCGCCTTGCGCGCACCGCGGCGCGGCGACGCACCATCAGCCAGCTGCATCGCCGCCTCGGTGATGGCCAGCTGCAGCAGCTCGGCGGCGATCGGCTTCTTGGCGCGCTCGTACAGCGATTCCAGCAGCTGCAGGCTGCGCTCGGCAGCGGCCTTGATGCCTTCGATACGGAACTGCTCGCCGCGGCGGCTGATGCGCACATCCAGCGCGGCCTCGACCTGGCGCAGATGATCGTCCAGCATGCCGCACAGATGGGCGAGACGCGGGTTGTCGATGGGCGTGAAGGAATGGCGGAGGATCAAGGCGGCACTTCCGGGTTCAATGGCTCAAGATGGCTATTGTCGCCCGGGCATCTACGCGGCTCGCAAGGGGCGCTCGTCCTGCACAATGCCGCCCATGCGATTCCTGCTCCGAGAACGTCCCCACCTGCCGCCAGTGGCGCGGCTGTGCCAGACCTTGTTGCTGCTGCTGAGCCTGCTGCTGACCCTGCCTGGACAGGCCCAGGTGCTCAACCGCGCCGAGTTGGTGCTCAGCGACGCCGAGCGCTTCCCCGACGGTGAGCCCACCCAGACTCAATCGCTTCCGGATCTGTGGGCGCAAAGCCGCCCTGGCTACACCGGCCAGGCCTGGTACCGCTGGCATGCCCAGCTGCAGCCCAGCGGGCGCCGTTTGGGGCTGTATATCGACAAGGTCTGCAGCAACTACCAGCTGCGTCTGAATGGCCAGCTGGTGTTCGCCCAAGGCCGCTACGGCGAGCCGCTGACGGACCGCTGCGACCAGCCGCAACTGCTCGATCTGCCAGCCGAATGGTTGCTGCGCGGTGAGAACGTCATCGACCTGCGGCTGAGCGGCTACGAGGCCCAGGCGCTGGGTCCGCAGGAGCGCAGCACCCGCCTGTCGCCGCCCGAGCTGGGTGAGTACGACACGCTGGCGCGCCGCCAGGCCCTGGCTGAGTTCTGGCGGCTCGGCCTGCCGCGCTTGCTCAGTGCCATGGTGCTGATGCTGTCGCTGTGCATGGGCCTGTTGGCGCTGATGCAGAAGCAGGAACGGCAGCTGCCCTACCTGGCTGGACTGATGCTGGCCTGGCCTCTGCTCGGCGCTCGCCCTTGGTTGGCTGATCTGGGCTGTTCGCGGCTGAGCGCAGAACTGCTCATGTTGGCGGTGCTGGCCCTGTTCGCACTCTGCGCCGTGCAGTTCCTGCTGCGTCAGCAGGGCCTGCGTCGCATGCCCATCGATGCTGCACTGCTGGCCCAGTGCCTGCTGCTTCCCTTGACTGTAGGCCTGGCTCCCGCCGCTTGGCAGGGCCGCCTGGCCCACGGCTGGCAGGCGCTGATCGGCCTGGAAATCCTGCTGGCCATGGCCTGGCATCTGTGGCTGCGCCAGCTGGCGATCAAGCAGGCCGGCAGCGGACAGGGCCAAATGCGCCAGGACTTTGCGCTGATGGCCGCCCTGCTGGGCCTGGGCGCCTGCGCCGTGCTGATGGAGTACGCGATGCAGGCACTGCGCCTGCCGCTGTGGCTGCCGCTGAGCCCGTTGGCCGTGCCGCTGCTGCTGATCGGACTGGGCCTGCAGCAACTGGCTGCCCAGGTCCGAGGCCGCCGCGGTGTGGAGCAAAAGCTGGTGCTGAACGAGTTGCGCCTGCAGGAACGCATTGCCGAGGTCGAACGCAATTTCAGCGCCATGGCCGAACAGAAGTTGGAACAAGTGACCGAACGCGAGCGCAAACGGATTGCTGCCGATCTGCATGACGATCTGGGCGCCAAGCTGCTGACCATCGTGCACACCAGCGAATCGGACCGCATCTCGACTCTCGCCCGCGAGGCGCTGGAGGAAATGCGCCTGTCGGTTCGCGGCCTGACCGGCAAGCCGGTGCAGCTGCTGGACGCGTTGGGCGACTGGCGCGCTGAAGTGGTCTCGCGCCTGGGGCAGGCCAATATCCTGGCCGAATGGAAATCCCCGGCCGAGGACATCGTGCACACGCTGCCGGCGCGTGCTTACGTGCAGACGACGCGCATTCTGCGCGAGGCCGTCAGCAACATCATCAAGCACAGCGGCGCCACGCACTGCATCATTGGCTGCAATGTTCAGGACGGCGACTTCCAGGTCATCATCCAGGACAACGGCCAGGGCATCCCGATGGAGCTGGATGGCCGCCTGGATCGCGGCCACGGCATGGCCAGCATGAAGTCACGGGCCAAGCAATTGCAGGGCCAGTGCCTGGTCGAATCGGGGCCGGGCTGGGGAACCGTGATCCGGCTCACGATTCCACTTTGAATCTGCTGCTTCTGCGCTTGCGCGATTTGGCTTTTCTACCGATAAAGGCGTACTGTTGCGCCAGGCACCTCCCGCCGCAAGGCGCATGACCTTTCGAGATTCCATGAACCACATCCTGCTGCTTGAAGACATTCCCGAGATCCGTGCCTGGCTGAAGGCCTTGATCAAACAGGTGTTCGCCAACGCGGTCATCACCGAGTGCTCGCGCGTGCAGGATGCGCTGCAGCAGGTCAACGCCCAGAAGTTCACGCTGGCCCTGCTGGATCTGGGCCTGCCCGACGGCTCGGGCGTCGACGTGATCGCGGCGCTGCGCGAGAAGCAACCCGAGGTGCAGTCGGTCATCGTCACCATCCACGACGACGACGAGCACCTGTTCCCCGCCCTGCAGGCCGGCGCCTTCGGCTATCTGCTGAAGGAGCAGTCGCGGGAACTGCTGGTCGAGCAGCTGCAGCGCATCAGCCAGGGCGAGCCTCCGCTGTCGCCATCGATCGCCCGCAAGGTGATTGCCTATTTCGCTTCGCAGCGCCGCCCGCAGGCGACGCCGCAGCTGATCGAGGTGTCGCTGACCGATCGCGAAACCGAGGTGCTGTTGCGCGTCGCCAAAGGCTTCACGCTGCCGGAGATCGGCGTGCAGCTGGGCCTGTCGCGCCACACGATTGCCGACTACGTCAAGCAGATCTACCGCAAGCTCAACGTCTCCTCGCGCGCCGAAGCCGCGCTGGAAGCGCAGCGCCTGGGCCTGTTCAACCGCAACTGAGCCAGGCAGAAGGCCCGCGGGCGGCAAAGATTCCCTGTGCCGGCCACGCCGGCGGGCCGGATAATCGCCGCCCATGATAGGAAGACTCAGCGGCGTCATCGCGGAAAAATCGCCCCCGCTTGTTCTGATCGATGTGCAGGGCGTCGGCTACGAGGTCGACGTGCCGATGAGCACCTTCTACAACCTGCCACCGCTGGGTGAGCGGGTCAGCCTGCTGACGCACTTTGTCGTCCGCGAAGACGCGCAGATTCTGTTCGGCTTCCTCAGCGCCGAAGAGCGCGCAACCTTCCGGCAGCTGATCAAGATCAGCGGCGTCGGTCCCAAGCTGGCACTGTCGCTGCTGTCGGGCCTGAGCGTCGCCGAACTGGCCCAGGCGGTCAGCCGGCAGGAAGCCGGCCGCCTGGTCAAGGTGCCGGGCATCGGCAAGAAAACCGCCGAGCGGCTGCTCTTGGAGCTCAAGGGCAAGCTGGGCCCCGATCTGGCGGTGCCCGCCACCATCGCCAACGACAACCAGGCCGATATCCTTCAGGCCCTGGTGGCGCTGGGCTATAGCGAGAAGGAAGCCGCAGCGGCGCTGAAGTTGCTGCCGGCCGAGATTGGCGTCAGCGAAGGCATCAAGCAAGCGCTGAAGTCGCTGTCGCGCTGAGGGTCAGGCCATGAGCATTCAGACCGACGACTTTGCCAGCGCCCCGCGCGTGATCAGCGCCACCCCCAGCTCGCCGCAGGAAGAGGCGATCGAGCGGGCCTTGCGCCCCAAGCTGCTCGATGAATACGTGGGCCAGCGCAAGGCCCGCGAACAGCTGGAAATCTTCATCGGCGCCGCACGCAAACGCGACGAAGCGCTCGACCATGTGCTGCTGTTCGGCCCGCCAGGCCTCGGCAAGACGACGCTGTCGCACATCATTGCCGCCGAACTGGGCGTCAATCTGCGCCAGACCTCAGGCCCGGTGCTGGAGAAACCCAAGGACCTGGCCGCGATCCTGACCAATCTCGAGAAGAACGATGTGCTCTTCATCGACGAGATTCACCGCCTCTCCCCGGTGGTCGAGGAAATCCTCTACCCGGCGCTGGAGGACTACCAGATCGACATCATGATCGGCGAAGGCCCGGCCGCCCGCTCGATCAAGCTCGATCTGCAACCTTTCACGCTGGTCGGCGCAACCACGCGCGCCGGCATGCTGACCAACCCATTGCGCGACCGCTTCGGCATCGTCGCCCGGCTGGAGTTCTACTCGGCGGAGGAGTTGCAACGCATCGTCACACGCTCGGCCGGCCTCTTGAACGCGCCGATCGAGACCGATGGCGCACTGGAAATCGCGCGTCGTTCGCGTGGCACACCGCGGATTGCCAACCGCCTGCTGCGCCGCGTGCGCGACTATGCCGACGTCAAGGGCGACGGCCGCATCACCAAACAGATTGCCGATCTGGCCCTGGCCATGCTGGATGTGGATCCGCAAGGCTTCGACCTGATGGACCGCAAGCTGCTGGATGCCGTCGTCCATCGCTTCGATGGCGGTCCGGTCGGGCTAGACAACGTCGCCGCTGCCATCGGCGAGGAGCGCGACACCATCGAGGACGTGATCGAACCCTATCTGATTCAGCAGGGCTTTTTGCAGCGCACACCGCGGGGGCGCATCGCCACACTCGCAGCCTACCGGCATCTGGGCGTTGCGCCACCGAAGGCGATGGGGGATTTGTTCGAGGCTTGACACTCACTCCCATGCGTAAGCGCTGAACCACAAAGTCAGAAGACAAGAAAAAAGGCGACCCGAAGGTCGCTTTTTTCACATCCGATCCTACGATCAGAAGTTGTGGCGGATGCCCACTGCCAGCGAGCTCAGGTCACCAGAGTTGATCTTCTTGTCGAGGTTCGTGTAGAAGCCGTAGACCTTGGTGCGCTTGCTCAGGTTGTAGTTGTAAGCCAGCGTGAATTGCTTGCCCGAGGTATCAACGCCAGCAACGGTCGAGTTGTTAGCAGCCGAACCGAAGTTCACGTGGAACTCCGAAGCGCCCATCGTGTACATCGCGGCCAGACGATAGATGTTGTAGGCCTTGGTGCCAGCAGCGCCTTCGTCAGCACGCTGGTAGTAACCACCGATGGTGATTTCGCCCAGTTCGTACAGGGCACGAGCGCCCCATTGCTTGGCATCGCCCTGCTCGCTATAGCCTGCGCCCAGGTGCAGAGGACCTTGGTCGTAGTTACCAGCCAGGTCAGTGCTGCGCTTTTCGCCGGCAGCGCCTTCGCCCAGGTGCACAGCGACTTCACCGCTGAAACCGTCGATGTTCGGGGTGAAGTAACCGATCTTGTTGGTCGTGGTGAAGCCAGCGCCGGAGTACAGCTTGTCTTCCGAATTGCCGGTGTCATGGTTGTGCATCGACACGTAGTCAGCGGTGGCGAAGTAGGAACCCGGGGTCCACTTGCCCAGGCGGACAGCACCGAAGGAACCAGCCAGTTGCACCGAAGCTTCGCGGTTCCAGAAGGCGGCGTTGGTCGCCTTGCCATCATCCGAGTTCAGACCATGTTCCAGGGCGAAGCTGGCCTTCAGACCGCCGCCCAGATCTTCCGTACCCTTGAAACCCAGGCGCGAGTTGTTGTTGACCATCTTGACGACACGCGAATTGGTGCCTTCCTTGATGCTTTCAACGGACGTATTCAGACGGCCCCACAGGGTCACCGAGCTTTGTGCGAAAGCCGAAGCAGACAGAGCTGCCAGGGCGGCGACGATAGCGATCTTCTTCATCATTTGCCTTTTGTGAGTGGATGGATTGCCGGGCTTGCAACGCCTGGTCTTTTCGCAAAATGTGGCGGAAGTATAGGAGTGCAAGGGTTTGACCGGGTTCAGATCGACGCAAAATTGCAACACTTCACTGCTATACAGCAACGTTGGCGAATAGCACTTGCCAACAGGGACAACCCTAGCTCTCCAGGTGGCGACCGTCGCCCCAGGCGATAACACGCCAGCCCTCGTCGCTGCGCAGAAGCCGGTTGATACGCGCATGACCGAGTTCCCAACTGCGCGACACGTCTAGCGCCGCGTGGGTGGCATGGCGAAACAGGGTGTCCATGACACCGCCATGGGCAAGCAGCAGGATTTGCTGCCCGGGATGGTTCTTCGCAAGAAGCTCGGCGGTGCTCAGCACGCGTGCATGCAGCTCCTGCAGACTTTCGCCGCCGTCGGCGGCAAACAGCGGATCCCGCCGGTGCCAACGCTCGCTTTGTTCTGGCCACTGCGCGGCAATCTCTGCCCAGTGCAAACCCTCGAACGCGCCAAAACTGCGCTCACGCAGGCCTTTGTCGCAACGCAAAGGCAGGCCCAGACGCTGCGCCAATGGTTGGGCCGTCTGCACCGCACGACTCAGATCGCTGCAGTAAATCGCCGCCAGCACCTCATCAGCGAGCGCATCAGCCAGGCGCTGCGCCTGCCAAAGACCGCGCTCGTTCAGGCCGATATCGCTATGACCCTGGATGCGCCCCGCCAGATTCCAGTCGGTTTCGCCATGGCGAACCGCGAGCACCTGCGTCGCGCTGTCCAGGCTCATCGCGCTCAAACCCCCCAGACCAGATCTGCTTGATTTTGCAGACTGTGGCGCATCAACTCAAGCAAGGGCCAACAACGTTTGCGTGCCGAAATCGCTGGCTGCGGCGGCGGCGCATCGCCACGCGCGACTGCCTCATCAATCAGGGCCTGCAGACGCAGCTCCTCGGCGGTGATAGCGGCCTCTATGGCGCCCATGGCTTCCGCCATCTCTGCATGACGCACGATTCCTGGCGCCAGCGGGTCGCGTTGCAGCCATTGCAGCACCTGCTTGCCCTGTGCCTCAAGCATGATCACATCGGCGCCTGCCTTGGACTTGAACTTGTAAAGCATCTGACTCCCATCAAGCGAATCGCCAATGACTCGCTACATGCAACATTGTGCGGCCAGCAGCGCTGGCCAGGGGCGGTTCGCAAGCGGCTAATGAGGCCACACCCGCTCTGCAAACCCCTGCACGTCCATGGCAGGGGCAAACAGAAAGCCTTGATATTCATGGCAGCCACTGGCGGCCAGAAAACTGCGCTGGGCATCGGTTTCGACGCCTTCGGCAATGACCTTCAGCTTCAGTGCCCGCCCCATCTGGACAATGGCATTGACGATGCCGGCGTCACTGGCATCGCCCGGCAGGCCTTTCACAAAGCTGCGATCTATTTTCAGGCGCTGAATCGGAAACCGCTTCAGATAGCCGAGACTGGAATAGCCAGTGCCAAAGTCGTCAATGGACATGCAGACGCCCAACTCAGCCAGCGATTGCAGCCGCCGCAGCGCATCTTCCGCATCGCGCAGCAGGATGGATTCGGTCAATTCCAATTCAAGCAACGAGGGCGGCAGGCCGCTGGCCTTCAGCACTGCGGCGACCGACTCGACAAATTGAGCCTGCTGAAACTGCAAGGCGGATACGTTCACCGCCACCGGCATGCGCCTGCCCTGGCGCAGCCATTCGGCTGCCTGCTGAACCGCCTGCTGCAGGACCCAATCGCCGATCGCGACGATAAAGCCACTTTCCTCGGCCACCGGGATGAATTCGCCGGGTGGCACCTCGCCGCGCAAGGGATCACGCCAGCGAATCAGGGCCTCGGCGCCGATGACGGCCTGGCTGCGCAGGTCGATTTGAGGCTGGTAGTGCAAGCGAAACTGCCCGTCTTGCAGGGCCTGGCGCATCGCATGGTCGAGGCGCATTCTCGACAGCAGATCGACATCCTTGCGGGGCTGATGGAAGCGGAACGCCCCGCGCCCGCTTTCCTTGACCCAGTGCATGGCCCGCTCTGCGCTGGCCATCAATTCCTCGATAGTCAGGCCATCGCCTGGAAACAGAGCGATGCCTGTGCTACAGGTCACGGTGAAGGACAGTGTGTCAAAGCTGAAAGGGCGGGACATCGCTTCCTGGACGCGCCGCGCCGCATGCTCGGCGCCACGAGCATCTCCTTGATGAATCAGCAAGGCAAACTCGTCGCCGCCCAGCCTCGCCACGGTATCCACCTCGCGCAAGCAATCCTTCAGTCTTTGCGCGACATCCTTGAGAACCCGGTCCCCGTACGAGTGCCCCAGCGTATCGTTGATCTGCTTGAAGCGGTCAAGATCCACGTTCAGCAAGGCAAATGGGGAAGCTTCTCGGCGTGCCATGGCCTGGGCGTACTCCATGCGCTCAGCCAGAGCCCTGCGGTTGGGCAGGCCGGTCAGCATGTCGGTATGTGACAGCTCTTCGATGCGTTGATGTGCGGCCAGCTTTTCACTGAGGTCGCGGTAGGAATAGACACGCCCGATGGGGCGGCCGCGACTCCATTGCGGGATGGAGACCCGCTCCAGCACTCTGCCGTCGAGCAGCTTGATGACATCGCTGGTCTGCAGCAGCGGCGCCTCCTGCACAGCTGCCAGACGGCCGACATAGGCCGGGCCGTCGACGACGCTGCGTCGCATCCAGGCATGGACGGCCTCGTCATTGCGTTCGGCGAGCAGATCCTCCGGAATGCCCCATAGCGTGGCAAAGCGGCGATTGAAGGACCGCATACGCCCGGCCAGATCAGTCACCAGAATGCCGTCTGCGGTCGATTCGAGCGTTGCCTTCAATTCCGCAACCAGGGCTTCGCGCTCTTCGTCCGCCTGACGCTGTCGGCTGAGGTCATGCATGGAGACCAGCCAAAACCCGTCCCCATCGGGCACTGCCACATGCGCGATTCGCCGTGAAATCCACAGCATGTGGCCATCGGCATGGCGCAGCATCGTGTCTGACTGCAGTGACTCACGCCGCCCCGCTGCCGCCTCCAACCAGAACGCCAAGTCTTCAGGCGTTGAGGCGAGCGTTTCCATCGAGCAGCCCAGCAACTGCTCGGCACCCATGCCCAACATCCGCTCCGAAGCCTGGTTGGCCGCGACCACACAACTGGTGCCCGCATCTACCAGCCAAACGGCCTCCTGCAAACCATCCAGCAGGCTGGCGTATCGGGCGCTATGGGAACGGGGGCTGGGCGTTGGCAGGCTGACCAGCCTCACGCCGCCATCTCCCCAGCCGGTGCGCTGGCAGCCGATTCGAAGAAATAAGCCACCCGTGTTCGCGGGCTCAGATAGTCAAGTGACGCCCGTGGCAACATGGCCGGCTTGAGGCTGCGCCGGATGCCGAGATCGGGGTGCTCTTCGAGGTTGACGATCAACGCCTCATCGCGCGGCACCTTGGTGTCGTGAACCATCACCTTGGGCTTGAGCGGGCGCGATGAATTCACTGCCACCACCAGCGCATACCGGTCGTCGGTCAGTTGCACCGTCGAGCCCGGCGGGTAGACGCCCATCATGCGGATGAAAGCGTTCAACATGGTCGCATCAAATCGATTGCGCCCCTGAGCAAACATCAGCGACAAGGCCTCATGCGGCGTCATCGACTTGGAAGCCAGGAGCGGATTGCACAGCCCATCAAAGCGGTTGACCAGGGCAACAATCCGCGCTGCGGCGCTCATGCGGTCGACATTGATGCGCTGCGGGAAGCCGCTGCCATCGGCGTTTTCATGGTGCTGCGCGATGACCAGCAAGGGGCCCGGCGGCATACCCATCTGCTGGGCCATGGCCACACCCTTGATGACGTGCTGCTGATAGAGCTGCGTCTCTGCCATCGTGAAACTGTCGTCGCGGTGGCGTACGCGCGCTGGCAACTCCAGTTTGCCGATATCGTGCAGCAGCGAGCCAACGCCCAGATCCATCATTTCCTCGCGACCCAGCCCGAAGGCACGCCCCAGGAGCAACGAGATGATCGAGACATTCAGCGCATGGGCCGTGCCGCGATCGCCGGCAGCCTCATTGAGCAGGCGGATATTGACATCGCCCTCGATCAACATCTTGTCCAGCAAGGCCTGCGTGAGCGCGAACGATTGATCGCGCGCATTTCGACCATCGCGCGCCAACATATCCGTCACTTCGCGGAAGGCACTGGCTGCCTCGGCATACTGCCGCTCGCATTGCAGCAAGGCCGCTCGCTGAGCCGCCAATGCGCGTCGGTGGGCCTCCTTGGCCTGCTGCTCCGGCGACACCGTTGTCGGCAGTTCGGTCACCGCGGCCGGCGTTTCGACCGCCGCCGCGTCGGTTTGCAAATCGCTTTTCGACGGACTCCAGCGCACCTGTTTCAAGCCCAGACGCTTCAAGATCAGCAGTTGGTCTTCTGAACTGAGCTTGAAGCTGCTGAGCGGAAATGGGTGCGACATCCAGCCCAGGTCCAGATGGATAAACATACCCACCCGCAACTGCGCGACATCGATCAACGGATCTGAAGTTGTGTCCTTCATTGGATTCCTACACTCGCCGGGAGGCGCCCTCGAAAGCAGCTTCGGCAGATCCGAGATTGAACTTGAGCCGAAAAGGCATTCGGCGATGATGGTGCGAATAGGGCTGGCATATCCGTGCGATCAGTCACGAGTTTATGCGGACAGATACACCTGCCTGAGCAGACAAAGTTCAATCAATGAACCTTGGTTCATAATTAGAACTTCGCTGCCGATCACAAACGCGCGCAACGCTACTCTGACCACCGAAAGGACGCCCCATGAGTCAAGCCTTTATTTGTGATGCCCAGCGCACTCCATTCGGACGCTATGGCGGCGCCCTGTCCGGTGTGCGGGCTGACGATCTGGGCGCGATTCCCATTCAAGCCCTGCTCAAGCGCCACCCTGGCGTCGACTGGGAGGCGCTGGACGAGGTGCTGTATGGCTGCGCCAACCAGGCCGGCGAGGACAATCGCAATGTCGCGCGGATGTCGGCACTGCTGGCCGGCCTGCCGATTGCTGTGCCCGGCGCAACGCTGAACCGCCTCTGCGGCTCAGGCATGGACGCCGTGGGCAGCGCCGCCCGGGCAATTCGCGCCGGCGAAGCGGATCTGCTGATTGCCGGTGGCGTCGAGAGCATGAGCCGCGCGCCGTTCGTGATGCCCAAGGCCGAATCCGCCTTCTCGCGCAGCAATGCCGTCTACGACACAACAATTGGCTGGCGCTTCATCAACCGGCTGATGAAGGAACGCTATGGAGTGGACTCGATGCCGGAAACCGCCGAAAACGTCGCCCAGGAGTTTGGCATCGAGCGCGAAGCCCAGGATCGCATGGCGCTGGCCAGCCAGATGAAAACCGTAGCCGCGCAGCGCGCCGGCTTCTTCGACGCAGAAATCACGCCAGTGACGCTGGCACAGAAGAAGGGCGAGCCCATCATCGTCAGCGTCGATGAACACCCTCGCGAGACCAGCCTCGAAGCCTTGGCCAAACTCAAGGGCGTGGTTCGCCCGGACGGCAGCGTCACCGCCGGCAATGCCTCCGGTGTCAACGATGGCGCCTGCGCCCTGCTGATGGCCAGCGAAGCCGGCGCGCGCCGCCATGGACTCACACCAAGGGCGCGCGTGGTCGGCATGGCCACGGCCGGAGTGGCGCCGCGCATCATGGGCATCGGCCCGGCGCCAGCGACGCTCAAGGTGCTGCAGCGCACCGGATTGAGCCTCGCGCAAATGGATGTGATCGAGTTGAACGAGGCCTTCGCCGCCCAGGGACTGGCCGTGCTGCGCCAACTTGGCTTGGCCGATGACGATGCCCGGGTCAATCCGAACGGTGGGGCCATTGCCCTGGGCCATCCGCTGGGCGCCAGTGGTGCACGGCTCGTCACCACGGCCATCAATCATCTGCACCGCAGCGGCGGCCGCTATGCGCTATGCACCATGTGCATCGGCGTCGGCCAAGGGATTGCACTGGTGCTGGAACGGGTCTGATCCCACCACAGCTGAAGCCGGCTGGACCGCGATCTGCGGGCCTGTCCCAAGCACTCAAATGAAACGCCCGCCCGTCGTGAGACGCTGGCGGGCGTCTTCGTTTGGCGCATGAACATTGTTTTGTTTGGCAACCTCGTTCTGCGACGGCGTTGTGACAGAAATTGAGAATTGTTTACTGACAAACCATTGATGTTCTGTCGGCACAGCATGGGATACTGAATCGAAATCGGTTTGTGTATCGCACATATGCCAAAAGACATCTGCCCGACGGGCAGGTACAACTTGGCTGCTCACACACAGTCACTACAACAAGAAACCGCCGTTTTGCCCGCGGCCCATAGGGTCGGCTACTGTCAGCTGTCGAGGAGGAGTCGCACTGCCGTGCACCGTCGGCCGTGCGTATTGGTTCGCCGCAATATCACCAATATGGTGCATCATCGTGCGAACACCGCCCCAAATGCGGGGATGACCCAAGACACAGCCGGTAGCAACTCCTATAGTCAGCGCCTGACCTGCTTGCGCCCAGCGGAATTGGGCGCCATTCGCACACCTACTGCCACATGTCTGCTGCTCGCGCTTTTGAAGATCTGGCCGCTGTTGCGGCGCCCGTCCCGGCCGTCGCTGCGCCCGAAACTTCCGGCCCGCTGAAGCGCGATCTGGTCGCCGGCCTGGAAAAGGGTCTCGCCGTGATCGAAGCTTTCGACCAGGAACGCCCCCGGCTGACGATCAGTGAGGTCGCGGCTCGTACCGGCCTGACCCGTGCCGCCGCCCGTCGCTATCTGCTGACTCTGACCTATCTGGGCTTTGTCTCGCAGGACCGAAAGATGTTCGCCCTGACCCCCAAGGTCTTGCGTTTGGGTCAGAGCTATATGCACTCGGCCCGCCTGCCACGCATCGTCGAGCCCGAGCTTCACAAGCTGGCCTACGCGCTGAAAGAGGCCAGTGCGGCCGGGGTGCTCGACGGCAGCGATGTCATTTGCATTGCCGCCACCAGCGCCGGCCGCGTCGTATCGCCAACGCTGCAACCTGGCACCCGTGTGCCGGCCTTCTGTTCAGGCAATGGCCGCGTGATGCTGGCCGCGCTGCCGCAAAACGAGGTCGACAGCTGGATCGCCCGCCAGGAACTCAGCCCAATGACGCCGCACACGGTGACCCATCCCGAGCGGCTGCGTATCGAGATCGCCCGCGCCCGGGCGCTGGGCTATGCCTGTATCGACCAGGAGCTGGAACTGGGCCTGCGCACTGTCGCCGTACCGCTGAAGAACTACCGCGGCGATGTGGTGGCTGCGATGAACATCAGCGTTCATGCCTCACGCATGAGCATGGACCAGTTGGTTGAGCACTGCCTGCCGCCGCTGCTGCAGGCCCAGGCGCATCTGCGCATGTTGCTCTGAGGGGGCTTCCCCGCACTCTCCCTGACTCGCCAAGCCTTTGACGCTGGGCTATGCTGGGCTCGGCCGAGCCAGCAGGCAAGGCCTGACCCTTGTAGACCGCCTCGCGCGGGTCTGGGAGCCACCCATGCAGCGCACGCAGATCGCGATCGTCGGTGCCGGGCCCACGGGCCTGTTGCTTGGCGCCTTGCTGCACCGGGCCGGCATCAGCAATGTGATCGTCGAGCGCTGCCGCGCTGAAGACATCCTCGCCCGGTCGCAAGCCTGCGTGTTGGAGGATGACAGCATCGCCGTGTTGAACGCCGCCGGGCTGTCACTCGGCGCCCAGGCGCTGCGTCAAGACAGCCTGCTGCTCAGTGTCGATGGCCGCAGCCACCGTGTCGAGCTGGCCCGCCTGACGGCGGGGCGCGGCCTGACACAGTGCAGTCAGACCGAGCTGACCCGCTCGCTGATGCGGGCCCGTGCAGCGGCCGGCATGCACACCATCTATGAAGCGCAGCAGGTCAGCCTGCACGGCTTTCTTGGTGCCGATGCGCCGCTGCTGCGCTATCGCAAGCAGGACCAGGATCACGAAATCCGCTGCGACTACATCGCCGGCTGCGATGGTTTTCACGGCGTGTCCCGCGCCAGCGTGCCGCCCGACGCTTACCGCTGCTATGAGCGCCTTTATCCCTTTGGCTGGCTCGGCGTGCTGGCCGAATGCCCGGCGGCGGCGCCAGAACTGTTGCTGGCCCAGCACCCGCGCGGCTTTGCGCTGTCGGTCATGGCCGGCCCCCAGCGCAGCCACAGCTATATCCAATGCAGCCTGAGTGACCGTCTGACGCAGTGGAGCGACACGCAGTTCTGGGCCGAACTGCGCCGCCGACTCGGCCCGGACTTGGGTTCCACCCTGCCGGTGGCACCCGCGCTGGACATGAGCATCACCCCCCTGCGCAGCTTTGTGCTCGAACCGGTCCGCTTCGGCCGCCTGCTGCTGGCCGGCGATGCGGCACATGTCGTGCCACCAACTGGCGCCAAAGGGCTGAATCTGGCCGCAACCGACACGCAGGAGCTGTCGGAGGCACTCGCCCAAGCCTGCCGTGGCGATCATGCGGAACAAGGGCTCAACAACTACTCGGAGCGCGCACTGCGCCGCACCTGGCGGGCAGAACGCTTCAGCTGGGCGCTGACCCGGTTGCTGCACAGCTTTCCCGATCAGAACAGCTTTGATCAAAGAATCCAGCAGGCGGAGTTGGAGCACTTGCTCGACTCCAGGGCGGCCCAAACGGTGCTGGCGGAGAGCTTCGTGGGGCAGCCCGCAAGCGCTGGCGGCGCCCCTGGGGTCTTCACCTAGATCGTCGTCAAAAACCATCGGCGACGTCAGCCTGACGCGATACTTATCGGCTGACTTTTGGCTGCACTCGGCTCGCCGCCTAGTCTCCCGGCCACACCAGCCTGCCGCGCCTGCATGCCGGCGGCCCCTGGCGTCCTACCCGGCGCGCCAGGATCCAACCGTTCACACCACACACGATGAAGCTAAAACTCACCACCCTGGCGCTGTTGCTGCAATTGGCCGGCGCCTGCATGGCCGCGCCGGCCTCGCCAACAAGCACTGGCCTTGACACCAAGGGCTTCGACACCACCGTGCGCGCCCAGGACGATCTGTTCCGCGCCGCCAATGGCGGCTGGCTGAACCGCACCAAGATTCCCGCCGACAAGGCCGACTACGGCGCCTTCACCATGTTGGCCGACCAAAGCGATGCCCAGGTGCGCGCCATCGTCGACGAGCTGGCGCGCAGTCAGCCCCCGCTCGGCAGCATTGAGCAAAAGGTGGGCGCCTTCTACAAGAGCTATCTGGACACCGCCGGCATCGACAAGGCCGGCCTGCAAGCGCTGAAACAGCGCCTCGCCGACATTGCGGCGATCAGTTCCCGCGCCGAACTGGCGAAATGGCTGGGCCGTGCTCAGGGCCAGCTGGGCACCCCGATCCAGCTCGACGTCACGGCCGACTTCAAGCACCCGGAAATCAACCGTGTGATGAGCTGGCAAGGCGGCCTCGGCTTGCCGGACCGCGACTACTACCTCAAGCAGGACGACAAGCGCCTGCAAAAGGCCTATCAGGCCTACGCTCAGTACCTGAACAAGCTGGCCACGCTGGCCGGTGACAAGCAGGCCGTCGAAAGCGCCCGCCGCGCCCTGGCGCTGGAGCAAAAGATTGCCGCCGCGCACTGGGGCAAGGTCGAGACCCGCGATCCGGAAAAGATCTACAACCCGATGAATCTGGCTCAGCTGAACGCCGCAGCACCGGGCTTTGATTGGGCCGCCTTCCTGGCCGCCGCGTCGCTGCCGCAGGACGACACGCTGATCATTGGCCAGCCCAGCACCGTCACGGCAGTCGCCAAGCTGGCCGCTGAAGAGTCGCTCGACGATTGGAAAGCCTATCTGAGCCTGCGCACCATCGACACCCTGGCCGACCTGCTGCCCAAGGCCTTCCGCGACGCCAGCTTTGCCTTCCACGGCAAGGCACTGACCGGCGCTCAGGCCGACCAGCCGCGCTGGCAAAAAGCCATTGCCGAACTCAACGGCGCCATGGGCGAGGCCGTGGGCCAGCTCTATGTGGCCAAGCATTTCCCACCGGCGCACAAGCAGCGCATGCAGGAACTGGTCAAGAACCTGCTGGCAGCCTATCGCGAATCGATCGAGGCGCTCAGCTGGATGACCCCGGCGACCAAGGCGCAGGCCCAGGACAAGCTGTCCAAGTACATGACCAAAATCGGTTACCCCGACAACTGGCGCGACTACAGCAAGCTCGAAGTCCAGGCCGGCGATGCGCTGGGCAACTCGCTGCGCGCCGCGCAGTTCAACTGGGCGCGCACCGCCGCCAAGGCCGGCAAGCCGGTTGACCGCGCTGAGTGGGGCATGACACCGCAGACGGTCAACGCCTACTACAACCCCTCGCTCAACGAGATCGTCTTCCCGGCCGCCATCCTGCAAGCGCCCTTCTTCGACATGGCGGCCGACGATGCGGTCAACTACGGCGCCATCGGTGCCGTGATCGGCCATGAGATCAGCCATGGCTTTGATGACGAAGGCAGCAAGTTCGACGGCGACGGCGCGCTGCGCAACTGGTGGACAGAAGACGATCGCAAGGCCTTCGAGTCGGTCACCGCACGCCTGATCGAGCAGTACAACGGCTATCAGCCGATTGCCGGCAAGCACCTGAACGGCAAGCTGACGCTGGGCGAGAACATCGCCGATCTGTCCGGCCTGCAGATCGCCTTCAAGGCCTATCAGGCCTCGCTCAAGGGCGCGCCGGCCCCGGTGATCGATGGTCTCAACGGCGAGCAGCGCTTCTTCCTCGGCTGGGCCCAGGCCTGGCGCGAAAAAACCCGTGAGGAACGCTCGCTGCAACTGCTGACCATTGACCCGCACTCGCCTCCCAAGTTCCGTGCCAACGGCGCCGCCGTCAATCACGACGGCTTCCACAAGGCCTTCGGCACCAAGCCGGGCGACAAGATGTTCAAGCCCGAGGCCGAGCGCATCCGCATCTGGTAATTGACGGGCATCGGGCGCCGCTGCCGGCGCCCCGCCCTTCCGCCATCCATCACCCCCCATCCCGATGAAACTTCAGCAACTCAGCACCCTTTCCCTGCTGGTGGCACTCAGCCTCGGCACCCAGGCCCATGAGGCCGCCTCCGGCGTCAGCCAGAACGGCTTTGACAGCGCCGTGCGCGTCCAGGACGACCTGTTCCGCGCCGTCAACGGGGGCTGGATCAAGGCCACCGAGATGCCGGCCGACAAGTCGCGCTACGGCACCTTCGAGCTGCTGCGCGACAGCTCCGACGCGCGCGTCCGCGCGCTGATCGAGGCACTCGCTGCCCAGCCGCAAACGGCCGGCAGCAAGGAATTCAAGATCGCCGCCTACTACAAGGCCCATCTGGACACCGCCGCGATCGACAAGGCCGGCTTCACGCCCGTACAGCCGCTGCTGGCCGAGATCCAGGCCATCGATTCCGCCAAGGCCCTGGCCCGCTGGCTGGGCGGCGCCCAGCTGCGCAGCAGCTCGCCGGTGCGCGTCTTCGTCGCCCCCGATGCCAAGAAACCTACCGTCAACGGTGCGCGCATGTTCCAAAGCGGCCTGGGTCTGCCAGACCGCGACTACTACCTGAAGAAGGACGATGCCCGCCTGTCCAAGGCGCGCGAGGCCTATCGTGACTACCTGGTCAAGCTGGCCGGCTTTGCCGGTGAGGCCGATGGCAGCGCCGCCGCCGGCCGCGTGCTGGCGCTGGAAGAGCGCATGGCCGCGGTGCATTGGGACAAGGTCGAGAACCGCGACCCGGTCAAGACCTACAACCCGATGAGCCCCGCCGAACTGGCCCAGCGCGCCCCGGGCTTCGACTGGAACGCCTACCTCGATGCCGCCGGCCTGGGCGGCATGACCAGCATCGCCGTTGCCCAACCCAGCGCCATCACCGGCATCGCCAAGCTGCTGGCCGAGGTGCCGCTGGACGACTGGAAGCTCTACCTGCGCCTGCATGCGCTGAATGCCAATGCCGAGGTGCTGCCGCAGGCGCTGCGCGAAGCCAGCTTCGCCTTCAACGGCCAGGCGCTGTCGGGCGCCAAGGTCGAGCAGCCGCGCTGGCAGAAGAGCATCGGTGAGGTCAACGGGGCGCTGGGCGAGGCCATTGGCGAGCTCTATGTGGCCAAGCACTTCCCGCCCGCCGCCAAGGCGCGGATGCAGGCCCTGGTGGTCAATCTGCTGGCCGCCTACCGCGACTCGATCGACGGCCTCTCGTGGATGAGCGCCGAGACCAAGAAGCAGGCGCAGGACAAACTCTCCAAATACGTGACCAAGATCGGCTACCCCGACAAGTGGCGCGACTACAGCAAGCTCGAAGTCCGCGAGGGTGATGCCTTTGGCAACCGCCAGCGCGCCGGCGCCTTTGCCTGGGCGCGAATGATTGCCAAGGCCGGCAAGCCGGTGGACCGCAGCGAATGGGGCATGACGCCGCAAACCGTCAATGCCTATTACAGCCCGTTGGCCAATGAGATCGTCTTCCCGGCCGCCATCCTGCAGCCGCCCTTCTTCGACATGAATGCCGACGACGCGGTCAACTACGGCGCCATCGGTGCCGTCATCGGCCACGAGATCAGCCACGGCTTCGACGACAAGGGCAGCCAGTACGACGGCGACGGCGTCTTGCGCAACTGGTGGAGCGAGGCCGATCGCAAGGCCTTCGACGGCATCGCCGCCAAGCTGGTCGCCCAGTACGATGGCTATGAGCCCATCGCCGGCAAGCATGTCAACGGCAAGCTGACGTTGGGCGAGAACATCGCTGATCTGTCCGGCCTGCAGATCGCCTACAAGGCCTACCAGCGCTCGCTGGGCGGCAAGCCCGCGGCGGTGATTGGCGGCTACAGCGGCGAGCAGCGCTTCTTCCTCGGCTGGTCGCAATCCTGGCGCGAGAAGGCCCGCGAGGAACGCATGCTGCAGCTGATCACCACCGATCCGCACTCGCCCGGCGAGTTCCGCGCCAACGGTGCCGCGGTCAATCATGACGGCTTCCACCAGGCCTTTGGCACCAAGGAAGGCGACAAAATGTTCAAGCCCGAAGCCGAGCGCATCCGCATCTGGTGAGCGATGGGCAGGCCAGACCTGCCCCCACATCGCTTCGCCCCATCGAAGGCCCGGCACTGCCGGGCCTTTTTCATGCCAGGCCGCGTGGCCTCAAACCACCTGTCCGTCGACCACCTCGATGGTCTTGTCGCAACGCAGCGCCAGCGCCGGGTTGTGGGTGACGAAGAGCACCGCCGTGCCATGTTCGCGATTGACCTGGCGCAGCAGCTCGAACACCGCGTCGGCCGATTTGGTGTCCAGATTGCCGGTCGGCTCGTCAGCCAGCAGCAGGGCCGGCTGCATGGCCAGGGCCCGCGCCACCGCCACGCGCTGCTGCTGCCCGCCCGACAGACGGCCGGCCGGCGCATCGCGCCAGCGCGTCAGGCCCACGCTGTCGATCAAGGACTCGGCGCGTTCGCGCATCGCCGCGTTGGGAAAACCGTTCAAGCCCAGCATCGGCAGCATGACGTTCTCCAGCGCACTGAAGGCGCCGAGCAGGTGGTGGTACTGAAACACAAAACCGATGCTGCGGCCGCGCAGGCGCGTCAGCGCCTGATCGTCCAGCTGCGTCGTCTCCTCACCGGCAATGCTGAGCTGCCCGCTACTGGGCCGGTCCAGCAGGCCGACGATATTGAGCAAGGTACTCTTGCCCGAGCCCGAGGGCCCCATCACCGCGCAGAACTCGCCCGGCGCCAGGGCCAGGTCGATGCCATGCAGGATTTCGACCTCGGTCGGTTCGCCGACATTGAAGGACTTGCGCACCTGCTGCAAGCGCACCACAGCCTCCCGCTCGGTCATCACAGGCTCCCGGCCGAGTGGCCGAGCCGCCACGCGAGGTGATGCCGGCTCAGCCACGAATTGCCACCACGGGGTCAAGTCTTGCCGCGCGCAGCGCCGGTGCCAGTGCGGCCAGGAGGCCGGTCAGCGTCGCCAGCGCCAAGGCGGCCACAAACAGCGGCGGCTCCAGGCTGACGCTGAACATCGCTGTGCCATCCGGGTTGCGCGCATAGGCCAGCCAGAGCATCAGCGCAGCGGCGCCGATCAGGCAGCCCAGCGCCGCACCGCCAAAGCCCAGCACGCCGCCTTGCAGCAGGAACACCCGCATCACCTGGCCGCGCGAAATCCCCATCGCGCGCAGGATGCCGATCTCCTTGGAGCGCTGCACCACCGAGACCACCAGCACGCTGGCGATGCCGAAGGCAACCGACAGGCCGACGAAGAAGCGGATCGCCGTGTTGGCCGTCTGCTGCGACTGCACCGCGCTGAAGAACTGCGCATTGGTCTTGATCCAGCTATCAGCCTGCACGCCGGTGGCGGCGGTGATGCGCTGGGCGATCCGCTCAGCGGCATAGATATCCTGCACGGTGACCTCGATGCTGGTCACGCCGCCGACAAAGCCGAGCAGGCTTTGCGCACTGTGCAGGGCGATATAGCCGGCACGCTGGTTGGCGCCCTTGTTGCCGAGGTCAAGGATGCCGCTGATCTCGAACAGATTGACCGCACCGCTGGCGGCTCTGACGCTGAGCTTGTCACCAATGCCCACGCCCAGATCCGAGGCCAGCTCGATGCCGATCAGGATGTCCGTCGCCCCCAGCCGGGCACGGCCGCGAACGATCTTCTCGCTCAGGCTGACGATGCGGTCGTACTGCTCCAGCTCCACGCCTTGCACGCTGAGTGAGCGGCTGGTGTCGCCGCGCAAGAGCAGGGCCGAGCCGCTGACCGTCGGTGCCGCCACCTTGACCTCGGGCATGCTGCGCAACATGCCTAGCACCGCCTGCCACTGGTCGATCGACTTGAGGCGCTGCAGCGGCGCCTGGATCAAGGTGGCGTGCACCGCCTGATCGGGCTCGTGCAGCACACGCACCGTTTCCTTGGGTGGCAGCAGCTGGATATGCGGCTGGGCGGTCAACACCCGGCGCACGAAGTTGGCCTGCAGGCCCTGCAGCAGGGCCGACATGAACACGATCACCGCCACGCCGATGGCCACGCCGGCCATGATGAACAGCGTCTGCAGGCGACCCTCGCGCAGAAAGCGCGAGGCGACGATCCACTCGAACGGTTGCCAGGTGGCCAGTGCCATCGCTCAGCCCCCGGCCGCGCGCACCCGCTGGCCCTCGCGCAAGCCCGATGTCGGCTCGGTCACCAGCAGCTCGCCCGGCTGCAGGCCGCGCAGCACTTCTGCCCATCCGCCCGAACGCAGGCCCAGGCCGATGTCGGCGCGCTGCAGTCGACCATCGACAACACGCCAGGCCCAGGGCTTGGCACTCTCGGGCTCGTGCACCGCATCAATCGGCAAGACCAGCGCCTGCGGCCGCCGCGCCACTTCGATCTCGACCGACATCGTCATGTCCTGGCGCAGATAGGCCGGCGGCTCGGGCACCCGCAGCCTGACCTCCACCGAGCCGCGCTGGGCATCAACGCCGGGGCTGATCTCGCTGAGCCGGGCCTTGAAGCGCTGCTGCGCATAGGCATCGGCCGAGGCCAGCGCCGACTGGCCGACTTGCAGCAGGCCCAGGCTCTTCTCGTCGATCTGGGCCACCAGCTCGGTCACGCCGCTGGGCGACAGCCGCAGCAGCACCTTGCCGGGCTGCACCACCTGGCCGGGCTCGACCTCGCGATCAATGATCTGGCCGGCTACCGGCGCCGTCAGCCGCAGATAGCTCAAGCGGGCCGCGGCCGCCCCGGCATTGGCCTCGGCCTGGGCCAGCGTGGCGCGGGCAAGCTGCAGATCACTGCCCTGCGGCTGATTGGCGGCCAGCTGGGTGCGCGCACTGCTGGCCTGGGCATCGGCCACATCGAGCACGCGGCGCGCCTCGTCCAGCGCCGCCTGACCGATAAAGCCCTGCTTGAACAAATCCTGCTGACGTCTGAATTGCGCGCCTGCCTGGGCCAGATTGGCGGCCGCCTGCCGCTCGGCCTGCACCGCCAGCGGCGCCTGCACCTCGTTGAACTGGCGCAGCCTGGCCCGGGCCTGCGCCACCGCCAGCTGGGCCGCCGCCAGCGTCGCCCGGGCCTCGCGTTCATCCAGCTCAACCAGGGGCTCGCCCGCAGCCACCATCTGGCCTTCGCGCACCAGCACGCGCAGCACCGTGGCCGTGATCTGCGCGCCGAGTTCCACGCGGTGCGGCGCCTCGACGCGGGCGCTGGCCACCACGCTTTGCACAAGGTCGCGGCGCTGCAACTGCTGCGTCTTCAGCAGCGGTCCTCGCAAGCCACTGGCGGCCCAGAGGCCCAACGCGGCAAGCGTCACCGCGATCGCCCAGACCGTCTTGCTGCCCAGCCACCGCCGCCAGTGGCTTGCACCCGCATCCACCTTGCTGACCTCGCCCATGCTTGTCACCACCTTGTGCGGCCGATTGTGGTCGAGATGGCGGCAGGCAGGAGCGCCCAGTGGCGCATTGATTGACTCAGGTCAATTTCAACCCGTGCTCAAGCCGAGCGCTTGCGAGGGGTTTTCGCCGGGGCCTGTGGCCGCAGCGGACAGTCATCCGGCATGTCCTCCAGCCGCAGCCGCAAGGACTCGCGCAACTCGCTCAGCGCCGCGATGCGGGCGTCGATATCGCCAAGCTTGCGCCGCAGCGCTTCACGCAGCTGCGGCGCCGCATCGGCACCCTGGCCGAGCAGGGGCAGATCGGCTTCGATCTCGGCCAAGGTAAAGCCCAACGCCTGGGCCGTGCGCAGATAGGCCAGCCAGGGCAAGGCTTCGGCCGGGTAATCGCGATAGCCGTTGGCGCTGCGCCGGGGCTGCAGCAGGCCGCGCTTCTCGTAGAAACGCAAGGTGTCGCGGCTGAGGCCGCTGAGTTCGGCAAGTTGTCCGATTTGCATCTCGAGGACGGCAAAAGTGCTTGACCCTGGAGCGTACTCCAGGGCCGAGCATGCGGGCATCTCCACTTGCCCCTCAACTGCAATGACTGCCCTCCGCGACCGCCTGCCGCGCTTCAGCGCCTCTGCCTATCTCCGCCTGGTTCTGGCCAGCGCCGTCTACGATCTGGTCCTGACCAGCCCTTTCGCCACCCCCTGGAGCTTCGCCTGGGTGCATCAGCAGCTGTCCGCGCTGAACCAGGCCCTGGGTGGCCTGCCCCTGCCGGTGTTTGAACCTTTCCATCTGTTGATCGCCGGCCTGCTGGGCAGCATCGTCACCGTCTGGTCGCTGTTGCGCTTGCGCCGCCGCGACGCCAGCCTGGGCCGCTACGACGGCATGGCGCGGCTGCTGTTCAGCAGCTGGATGGCCTGGACCCTCGCCCAGACCGGCCAGCCGCTGCTCTGGCTCTTTCTGCTGCCCGAGGCCGCTTGGGGCATCGCCCAGCTGTGGCCGGTGAACCGCATGCCCGAGCAATGTTCCGTCGCTGCAACAGGGCGGTCTCAGTGAAGGCGCAGCCCTGAGGGCCAAACCCCAAGACCGGAAAAGCGCTTTACATTTGCATCCATGACTGCGCCACCGGATCGGTGGCCGCTCGTCTTTGTCGAGGGTCGTGGATGGGGATGGCGCCTGACAGGTCTGAAGTCGCATGGCCTGCTGCCGACGCAGCGGCCTCGCCCGTGGCGTGGCAAGACCACCTGGCGCTGATTGATGCGTTGCCGCATGCGCTGTGGATGAGCAACGCGCAGGGTCAGTTGCTTGCCGTCAGCAGCCGCCTGCTGCTTGACAGCCAGCTGCCTCGGCAGCAGTTGCTGCAGCAGGGCTGGGCGGCCCTGATCGATGACAAAGACCTGCCGGCGTTCAACGATGCCTGGCAACACTGCCTGCGCACCAAGACCGCCCTGTCACTAGACCTCAGGCTGCGCGGCCACAACGCCGCCGCGCGCTGGCAGCTCTGCCTGGCCGCGCCCTGCCACGACGCACAAGGCCGCCTCAGCCACTGGCTGGGCAGCTTCACCGACATCAGCGCCCGCAAGGAGGCCGAGCAGCAGCTGCGCGAGGCCGATGCCTTGTGGAAGCTGGCGCTGGAGAGCATCGGCGACGGTGTCTGGGACTGGTATGTGCAGACCGGGGTCGAGCTGTTTTCCGAGCGCTATCTGCAGATGTATGGCTTTGATGCCGATGAGATCGAGAACATCTCGCGTACCTTTGATGAGCGCACCCATCCCGACGATATCGCGCAGATGGAGCTGGACCGACGCGCGCATTTCGAGGGCCGCAGCCCGCTCTATGTGAACGAGCATCGCGTCCGCTGCAAGGATGGCAGCTGGAAATGGGTGCTGTCGCGCGGCATGGTGATCAGCCGCGATGCCGAGGGGCGGCCACTGCGCATGGTCGGCACCCACACCGACATCACCGAGCGCAAGGCCGCCGAGGCGCTGATCTGGAAACAGGCTCATTTCGACGCACTGACCGGGCTGCCCAACCGCCGCATGCTGCGCGAGCGCCTCGAGCAAGACCTGACCCTGGCCCGCGCCGCCGGCGAGCAGCTGGCCGTGCTGTTCATCGACCTCGACCATTTCAAGGAGGTCAACGACAGCCTGGGCCACGACCGCGGCGACGCCCTGCTCGTGCAGGCCGCTCAGCGCATCCGCGCAGCGCTGCGACCGCAGGACACCGTGGCGCGCATGGGTGGCGATGAATTCACCGTGCTGCTACCCGCGGTGCCCGACGAGCAATCCCTGAGCGACATTGTCCATGCCTTGATCAAGACCTTGGCCAGCCCCTTCGAGCTCGGCGAGGACCGTGCCTTCGTCTCGGCCAGCATCGGCATCAGCCTGTTCCCGCGCGACGGCGAGCAGATCGAAACCCTGTTCAAGCACGCCGACCAGGCGCTCTACGTGGCCAAGGCGGCGGGGCGCAATCGCTACAGCGTGTTCACGCCGGCACTGCAGGCAGCCGCGCAGCTGCGCATGCGGCTGACCAACGATTTGCGCGAGGCCCTGGCCCGCCAGCAGTTCCGCCTGGTGTTTCAGCCCATCGTCGAACTGCGCACAGGCGCGATCCACAAGGCCGAGGCCTTGCTGCGCTGGTTGCATCCCGAGCATGGCCTGATCAGCCCGGCCGACTTCGTCCCGCTGGCCGAAAGCAGCGGCCTGATCATGGAAATCGACGCCTGGGTCTTTGAGCAGGCCGTCGGGCTGGCGCAGCGCTGGCGAAAGCAGCACGACGCCAACTTCCAGCTCAGCATCAATCGCTCGCCGCTGCAGTTCCGCGGCGAAAGCAAGCACTATGAACACTGGCTGCTACGCCTCGCTGCCAATGGTCTGGCCGGGGCTGGCTTGGCCATGGAGATCACCGAAGGCCTGCTGCTGGACAGCGACGGCGGTGCTCACCAACAGCTCCAGGCCTTGCGCGCGGCCGGCATCAGCATCTCGCTGGACGATTTCGGCACCGGTTACTCCTCGCTGGCCTATCTGCAGCGCTATGAAATCGACTGCCTCAAGATCGATCAAAGCTTTGTTCGCCATCTCGAGGTCGGCAGCAAGGACTTTGCCGTCTGCAAAGCCATCATCACGCTGGCCCACGAGTTGGGCCTGAAGGTGGTGGCCGAGGGCGTCGAGACCCAGGCCCAGCACGAGCTCTTGTTGCAGGCCGGCTGCGACTATGGCCAGGGCTTCTGGTTTGCACGTCCGATGAGTGCCGCCGACATCGAGACGCTGTTGCGCAAGCGGACATCAAGTTCCAGCGACGGCGACCGATAAATACTTCACGGAGCGCCTCAGCGGTTTGGGGCCCGGTCCACCTTCGCCAAGGAGGCCGCCATGAGTTCAGTCACGTCAGTCAGCGCCGCCGGCGCGATGTCGACCGGCAGCGTGCCGGTCAGCCTGGATGCGGAACGCGCCAAGTGCGAGATCCAGCTGGCCGACTGGAGCCACTGTGGCTCCGCCAAGACCCCCGAGGGCAAGGCCAAGATCGACGCCCTGTCTGAACAGCTGGCCACCATCAAGGCCCGGATGCAACGCGCCCAGGCCGCCCACAACGCCAGCCAGCGCGAACAACGCGGCAGCACACCGGCCGCACCAGCCGCCAACGGACTCGGCGCGCACGTCGATCTCTACGCCTGACTTCCGGCCAGCCAGCGCAACAGCCGACTGAGCCATTGGGACGCTGAAAACGCAAAAGGCCAGCACTTTCGTGCTGGCCTTTCTTGTTTGGTGCCGGCTCGCTTGCATGCGAGCCGGCCTCAGCCCAGTAGAGGACTCGGTCACACCGGCGCGACCCCGGCGGCGCTTGCAGGCGCCGCCTTTCTCGTCCTCCCGTCCAGCCTGCAGTGGGCTGGACTTCCTGAGGCAGCACTGAATCAGTCCCCGTGCGCCGCGGCGGGGTCTTTGCGGGAGGCTGGGCAAGGCGCGAGCCGCAGCACAGGCTGGTTGGCCTGTGCAAGGATTGCAACGCCGGCCAGCGCCCGCAAAGGTCCGCCCCTGAAGGGTTTGCGAGAGAAGCGGCCGTCTCGGGCGTTGCAGCGCTCGGCTGTCGGGCCGCCAGCCCGACCTTCGCACTGCGCCTTCGATCCGGCCGCTTCTCTCGCAAACGCGGCATGCGGGGACCGATTCAGTGCTGCCCAAGCCCCAAAACGCAAAAGGCCAGCACTTTCGTGCTGGCCTTTCTTGTTTGGTGCCCAGGAGAGGACTCGAACCTCCACGGAGTTACCCGCTAGTACCTGAAACTAGTGCGTCTACCAATTCCGCCACCTGGGCTTTGTCTTCAGTGCTTTTCAGCAGCGAAGACCGCTACTATAGCACGGGATTTTTGATCTACGCAAACTTTTTCTTGAAATTTCGGAAAAGCTGACCTTTCAAGGCTGATCGGCCTTCAGCGCAGCGCGCAGTGCCTTGTGGACGCGCCGCACGTCGTCGGCGCTGGTGCGCCAGTTGCTGAAAGCCGCGCGAATGGCCCAGCGGCCGGCGTACAGCGTCGGCGTCAGAAAGGCCTCGCCGCGATCACGCAGCCGCTCGAGCAGCGCCTGCACCTCGGCCTGGGTCGTCATGCCCCGCACGGCAAAGCAAACGATATTGAGCCGCACCGGCGCCAGCAACTCCAGCGTCTCATCGGCGGCGACCAGATCACCCAGCAGCCGGGCGCAGTCGATATTGCGCGCCACGATGTCCGCCTGCCCTTCGCGTCCGTAGGCCTGCACCGCAAACCAGGCGGCCAGGGCGCGCCAGCGGCGCGAGTTCTCGGGCGTCAGATGAACGAAGTCGGGCCGCTCGCCCGGCTCGCCCAGATAGGCCGCCGCGTTCTGGAACACCCTCAGCTGCAGCGCGCGGTGACGGGTGAACTGCAGTGCGCTGTCGTAGGGCACGTTCATCCATTTGTGGCAGTCCACGCAGACCGAGTCCGCCGCGTCCAGGCCCGCGACCTGCGAGGCCAGCCGTGCATCAAGCGCCGCGAAGGCGCCGAAGGCGGCATCGACATGCAGCCAGAAGGGGTAGCGCTGGCGCAACGCCGCGATGGCGCGCAAATCATCGAAATCGCCGCTGTTCACCGTACCGGCATTGGCCACCACGATCACCGGTCGCCCCTGCTGGGCCTGCAGCGCCGCCTCGAGCGCCTGCAGATCGACCGCCTCGCGCCCGGGCTGCGTGGCGAGCTTCTGCACCGCCTGGCGCCCCAAGCCCAGCATGGACAGCGCCTTGTGAATGCTGGAATGCGCCGCGCCGGACAGTACGGTGACCGGCCCCAGCGCGGCCACACCTACTTCGCTGACGCGCACGCCCTGCTGCTCGCCCAGCCACTCGCGGGCGATAGCAAGGCCGACGAAGTTCGACATCGTCGCGCCGGAAACAAAAGCGCCCTCATGCGCGGCGCCAAGCCCGAACCAGCCGGCCAGTTCGCGCACCGTCTGCCGCTCCAGCTCGGGCGCCTCGGAGTCCCAGCCGGCCGTCGGGTTCTGGTCAAGCGCCGAGGTCAGCCAGTCGCCGACCAGGCTGGCCGGCGTTGCGCCGCCGGTCACGAAGCCGAGATAGCGCGGCCCGGCACTGGCGGCCAGCCGCGGCAGCCAGCGCGCCTCGAACAGGCACAGTGCCGCGGCGGCGCCGGGCTCGACACTGCGCTCCAGCGGGCCGACGCTGGGCAGCGGATGGATCGCCACCGGTTGCTCTGCGAGCTTGAGCAGGCTGTGCAGCGCGCTGTCGCGCGCCAGGTTCAAGAGCTCGGGCAGTGCGCGCAAGTCGTCTTGCAGGACAGGGTGCATGGCTTTCTCCAGCAGATGAGGGACAGATGCTAGAGTCAACTGGACTGATTCAAGCAATCCAATTGAGCAATCATGGACTGGTCCTTGCTGCGCCACCCGGCGCTGATCCGCGCCCTGCAGGGCTCGCCCCTCTATGCCGCGCTGGCCAGCGCCATGCAGGGCCTGATACTCGGCGGTGAGCTGCTGCCCGGCGATCGACTGCCGCCCGAACGCCTGATGGCCGAGCGACTGGGCATCAGCCGCAGCACCGTGGTCGCGGCCTATGCGAGGCTGGCAGAAGCCGGCTGGGTCAACGCCCGGCAGGGCCAGGGCACGACCGTCAGCGCGGGCCCACCGGGCCACGTCGCCGCCAGCAAGCGTGCGGTACGACTGGGCAACCCGGCGCTGCGCCGCGAAGGCAGCGGCGATCCGGCCTGGGTCGATTTCGCCTTGGCCACGGCCGTGCCCGAACTGGCCTGGCTGCAGCCCAGTGCCCAGGCGGCCAGCCTGGTGCTGCGCGAGAGCGCCTATCAGCCCGAGGGCATGCTGCCGCTGCGCGAGCGCATCGCCGCGCGCTACAGCCGCCAAGGCTTGCCGACCATGCCGGCGCAGGTGCTGGTGTGCGCCGGCGCCCAGCAGGCGATCAGCCTGCTCGCTCAGCACTTTCTGCAGCGCGGCGATCGCGTCTTGCTGGAGTCGCCCAACTACTTCGGCGCGCTTGATGTGTTCCGCTCGGCCGGCGCCATCCTGGACGAGCTGCCGGTGCAAGCACGCGCAGCCCATGCGCCGGCCTTCAGCGCCGCACTGGCCGGCGGCCGGCACAAGCTGGCCTATGTCTGCCCCTCGCTGCACAACCCCTGTGGCATCAGCTGGAGCCGCAGCGCGTCGGAACGGCTGGCCCGAACGGCAGCCCAGGGCAGCGGCCTGCTGCTGGTCGACGACTCGCTGGCCGAGCTGCATTTCGCGCAGACGCCAGCGCCACTGCCGGTGCCGCGAGGCGCGCCCATCGTCCATATCGGCAGCCTGTCCAAGACGCTGTGGGCCGGGCTGCGCATCGGCTGGCTGCGAGCGCCCGAGCCGCTCATCGAGGCGCTGCGCCGCGCCAAGGCCAGTGCCGACATTGCCTGCAGCGCCCTGAGCTCTGCCCTGGCCTGCGATCTGCTGGACCGCTACGACGCCTTGCTGGCGCCGCGGCGCGAGCAGCTGCAGTCACAGGCGGAGCTGTTGCTCGACGGCCTGCACCGGCTGCTGCCGCAATGGCGCGTCCAGCGCCCTGAAGGCGGGCTCTTTCTCTGGGCCGAGTTGCCGCCGCGCGGCCCGGATGCCGAGGCCTGGGTCGAAGCCGCAGCGGCGCAGCGGGTCAAGCTCACACCGGGCAGCGCCATGAGTGCCCACGCAGGCTTCCAACGCCATCTGCGCCTGGCCTTCACCCAGCCCGCCGCGCAGGCGCTGGAGGGGCTGAGCCGGCTAGCGGCTATCGCGGAGGAGGGCCCCACACCGTCAAGCCCAGGCATGCAGCCGGATCAAACAGGCGCTGCACGCGGCCCGACCAGTCCAGCAACTCGGGCGCGCTGAGGTCCCAGTAACTCTGCTGCAGCTGCGGCCCGATGCCGTGCTCGGCACTGAAGCTGCCCTCGAAGCGCTGCACCAGCGCATAGACACCGGCGCGCAGCGCGGCCTCGTCGAGCAGCGGCGCATCCTTGGGCCAGACCAGGTTGAAGTGCATGCCGCCATCGCCCAGATGGCCGAAGTCGGCCAGCTCGGCAGGTGCAAAGTGTTCGGCCAGCCAGGCCCGGCCGGCTTCGCGGAAGGCCATGAAATGCCGCCGTGGCAGCGACACATCGAAGCCGACCACCTTGCCGCGCGCGCGCAAGCCCTCGCTGATGTGGTGGCGCAGCGCCCAGCAGGCGGCATCGGCGCCCAGCACCGCATCGGCCACGCGCTCGCCGAACTCGGCCTCCAGCCAACCCTGCAGCAGTGCCTGCAGATCAAGCTTGTCGGCCGGCAGATCGGACGAGAGTTCGATCAGCAGCGCGTAGTCCGGCAGCTCGCCGCCGAACCAGCGGGAGCGCTCGCCGCCGCAGCTCAGCGCAGCCTCGAAGGCGGCACGCGAGATGCCCTCGCAGGCGCTCACCAGGCTGCCCAGCTCGTCCATCAGCCGCTGGTAGAGCGGCAGCACCGCGTCCAGGCTGTTGGGCGCCACCAGCGCCACGGCCTGCTGACGAGGCAAGCGCGCCAGCTTGAAGGTCGCCTCGGCGATCACGCCTAGGCTGCCCGAGGAACCGATGAAGAGCTGCTGCAGCGGCAGCGCCGCGTTGTCTTTCTGCAGACCCCGGCCCAGGCGCAAGACCTGGCCCTCGGCCGTCACCACCGTCAGGCCCAGCGTGTTGGCGCGTACATCGCCAAAGCGCAGCATGCGCGTACCGCCGGTGTTATGGGCCAGCATGCCACCGACGCTGGGGTCGGCGCTCAGGTCGATGGGCAGCATCAAGCCATGCGGCGCCAGACGCTCGTTGATCTCGGACAGCCGGTAGCCGGCCGAGACGCGCAGCGTGCGGTCAAGCAGATCCAGCTCGAAGACCTCGCGCAGCCGCTCGGTGGCGAGCAGCAGATCGCGCTGGGCATCGGTGGGCGTGCCGGCGCGCACCAGGCCGGTGTGCGCCCCCTGCGGCACGATGCGCAGGCCATGGCGCGCCGCCAGCGGCAGCAGCGCCGCCAGTTCGGCCACGCTGGCCGGCCGCAGCAAGGCCGCGGCCTGCCCGGCGCCATAACGAGCCGCCTCCAGATAGCGAGGCTCAATCGCCGCGCCGGTGGCGACGGGCATTGCGCCGCAGCGTGCTGCGGCCTGGCTCAGAAAGCTGTCCAGCGCGTGGGCCGCCATCGTGCTTCAGCAGGCTTCGGCCTGGGCCTTGGCCTGCGTGGTCATCTTGAAGATACCGGTGGCATTGGCGGCGTCAAAGCGCAGGTCCAGGCGCTCGCCGTCGCGTTCACGCTGGATGAATTCGTAGAAGGAACCCGGCACTTCCATGGTCAAGACCTGACCCTCGTGCAGGAACTGACGCTGCACCTGGACCGCGCGGAAGGCGGTCTGGCGCACCTGGCCGGTGGCCGAGACCTCGATGCGTTCCTTGATCGGGCGGCCCAGCGCACGTTGCATGGCAGCCAGCGATTCGAGGTCCTCGACGCGATCGGTCGCGTGGTTGAAGGCATTGCCCTCGGTCGCGATCCAGGCCATCTCGGCCGACTCGGTCAGCAGGGTCTGGTAGTCCTCCAGCGAGAACAGGCCATGCTGTCGATCGAAGCAGGCGATCAGATGCGGCAGCAGCGCCAGCGCGCCGGCCCAGGGCAGGCTCTTGTCGCGCGCCAGCTGCTCCAACAGTGCCATATCGCCCGGTTGCAGCGGATCGCGCGAGCTCGACAACACGCGGGTCACCGCGGCCTGGAAGCTGCTGGAGAACTGCTCAGGATGCAGCTCGGAGACGAAGAACTGTGCAATCTCTTCCGGGAAATCTTCATGGCACCAGGCCCGGCCGGTCATCTTCAGCTTGGGCAGCGGATAGGGCGCCGCGAAGCGAAAGCCCAGCGGCCGCAGCACGCGGGTGATGGCCGCTTCGCCCGCCGGCAGCGCGCCACTGGGCCAGGCCACGGTGCGCAGCGCGCCATGGTCAAAGCACAGCTTCTGGCCGGCACGCTGCTGGTCCGCCACATAGGCGGCGGCGGCCGGCACGCGCAGCGTCACGTCGCGGAACAGCGCCATGTTCAGCGCCTGCGCGATCTCGGCACGCGAGACCTGGGCCGTCACCGGATTCAGCAAGGCCGGCGCCACCTGCAGTTGCGCAAAAGTTTCAATGGCCGCGCTCTCGCCAATGGCGCAGCTCAGCAGACGAAAGAGTCCGGAATCCAGCATGGGGGTCAGTCTAGAAATTCAAAGAAGGCACCCACAGAGCCACGGAGACACAGAGGAATGCAGAGCCTCAGCCCTGGATCTCCGTGTCTCTGTGTCTCTGTGGCGTGTTCCGACGCCGGGTCGCGCTCAGATGTCGAACTTCACACCTTGAGCCAAGGGCAGTTCGCGCGAGTAGTTGACCGTGTTGGTCGTGCGGCGCATATAGGCCTTCCAGGCGTCGGAGCCGGATTCGCGGCCGCCGCCGGTTTCCTTCTCGCCACCGAAAGCGCCACCGATCTCGGCACCGGAGGTGCCGATATTGACGTTGGCGATGCCGCAGTCCGACCCGCTGGCCGAAACAAAGGTTTCGGCTTCACGGATGTCGTTGGTGAAGATCGCCGACGAGAGGCCTTGCGGCACCTCGTTCTGCAGCGCGATCGCTTCGTCCAGCGTCTTGTACTTCAGCGTGTACAGGATGGGCGCGAAGGTCTCGTGCTTGACGATCTCGGTCTGCGCCGGCATCCGCACCAGCGCCGGCACGGCGTAGAAGGCGTCCGGATGCTGCTCGGCCAGCGCGCGCTCACCGCCGCTGACCTGGCCACCCTGCTCGCGCGCGGCGGCCAGTGCGGCCTGCATCGCGTCGAAGGAACCCTTGTCGATCAGCGGGCCGATCAGGTTGCCGGCTTCCATCGGATTTCCGATCTTCAGCTGGGCGCGGGCCTTGTCCAGACGGGCCACCAGTTCGTCATGGATGCTCTCGTGAGCGATGACGCGACGCGTCGTCGTGCAGCGCTGGCCGGCCGTGCCATAGGCGCCGAACAGGATGCCGCGCACGGCCAGGTCCATGTCGGCGCTGGGGGTCACGATGATGGCGTTGTTGCCACCCAGTTCCAGCAGGCAACGGCCGAAGCGGGCCGCCACGCGCGGACCGACGGCACGGCCCATGCGCGTCGAACCGGTGGCCGAGACCAGGGCCACCTTGGGGTGGTCCACCATCGCCTCGCCCACCGCCGCGTCGCCGTTGAGCAGCTGCGACAGATGGGCAGGCGCACCCTCGTACCGGGCGACCGCGCGCTCGAACAGCGCCTGGGTCGCGAGCGCCGTCAGCGGCGTCTTTTCGGAAGGTTTCCAGATGCAGGTATCGCCGCAGACCAGGGCCAGCGCCGAGTTCCAGGCCCACACGGCCACGGGGAAGTTGAAGGCCGAGATGATGCCGACCACGCCCAGCGGCAGGTACTGCTCCATCATGCGGTGGCCGGGGCGCTCGCTGGCGATGGTCAGGCCATGCAGCTGGCGCGAGAGACCGACGGCGAAGTCGCAGATGTCGATCATCTCCTGGACCTCGCCCTCGCCTTCGCTGCTCACCTTGCCGGCTTCCAGCGAGACCAGGCGGGCCAGATCGGCCTTGTGCTTGCGCAGCTCTTCGCCGAACAGGCGCACCAGCTCGCCACGCTTGGGAGCGGGCACATTGCGCCATTGCAGGAAGGCGGCGTGGCCGCGCTCGACGGCGGCGCGCATGTCCTCGGCCGAAGCCTCATGCACGACGCCGATGGTCGCGCCATCGATGGGCGAGCGCACCTTCAGCGTGCCGCCGGTGTAAGCGGAGGAAGGAACGCCCAGGGCGTTCAGGAGATCAGTGGTTTGCGTAGTCATCCCGGGATTCTCCGCTCAACCGATGGACTCGACCTGGCGCGATTGCTGATAGGCCTTGCCGAACTCATTGGCCAGGAATTCGGGCAGCGAGACCTCTTCCTGCGAGATGAAGCCGGACTGCGGCAGCTTGCCCTGGCGGAACAGGTCGACCGCGGCGCACATGCCGGCGGCGGTGGTGATCTGGATGGCCGACAGCGGGCGGGCGCCATCGCGCTCGGCGAAGATCTTGCGGGCGAACACTTCCTGCACCAGGCGGCCGTTCTTCATGCCGGAGACGGTCACGAACACCAGCACCACGTCCTGCATGGTGGCCGGCATGCTCTTGCGCATGATGTCCTTCAGCAGCTCCTGGTCGTTCTTCAGTGCCAGATCGCCGAGCAGGAATTGCATCAGGTCGCGGTGGCCGGGGTAGCGCACCGTCTTGTAGTCGAGGTTGCGCACCTTGCCGGACAGCGTTTCGCACAGCGTGCCCAGGCCACCCGAGGTGTTGAAGGCTTCGTACTCGGTGCCGTCGAGCGAGAAGTGCTCCAGGCCTTCCAACGGCAGCGCGTCGATCTTCTCGCCGTCGTGGATGCACTCGCAGGGATGGCAGTACTCGTTGATCAGGCCATCGACCGACCAGGTCAGGTTGTACTTCAGTGCATTGGTCGGGAAGGCCGGCAGCGCGCCGACGCGCATCTTCACGTCGTGCAGGCTGTCAAAGCTCTTGGCCAGGTGAGCGGCGACGATGCCGATGAAACCAGGAGCCAGGCCGCACTGCGGCATGAAGGCGGTCTTGGCGCCTTCGGCGATGCGCATGATTTCCTTGGTGGCGGCCACGTCCTCGGTCAGGTCGAAGTAGTGGCAGCCGGCTTCCAGCGCCATATGGGCAGCGGGGATGGCCAGCTGGTAGGGCAGCGCATTGACGATCGCATTGAAGCCACGCACCTGGGCGGCAGCGCCAGCACCGATTTCGCTGACGACCTGGGTCTTGATGCCCTCGCCCGACAGCACGGCCAGCGCCGCGGCGTTCTTGTCGAACACGGTCACGTCGTAGTGGCCCGAGCCATGCAGCAGACGTGCAATGGTTTCACCGATATGGCCAGCGCCCAACAATGCGATCTTCATTTGATGCTCCTCAATACGGGTTGATGGGACGCAGTCTAGGCAGAGCTGCTGACGAAAAAAAGCGCAAGTTCGTCGAAACTTCTGGTGAAATTGACGATTCGTCATTCACTTTCGCCAGATCGGCAAAAACAAGGGTTATCCATGAGCAGCACGCGCAAGACCGTTGCCGCCCGGGCGGTGCAGCCCAGCGTCACCGCACCGGCCACGGCCAAGGACCAGACCGACCGCGAGCTGATCGCGCTGCTGCAGGCCAATGCGCGCGAAAGCACCGCCAATCTGGCACGCAAGCTGGGCGTGGCGCGCACCACCGTTGTCGCCCGGCTGGCGCGGCTGGAAAGCGAAGGGGTGATCGTTGGCTACACAACCAAGCTCGGCTCCGAGGCCAGCGACCGCGGCGTGCAGGCCTTTGTCGGCATCAGCGTGCAGCCCAAGGCGCAGCGCGAGGTGATCCGCCAGCTGAGCCGGTTGCCGGAGCTGCGCCAGCTCGCCTCGGTCAGCGGCGAGTTCGACTACATGGCCCTGCTGCGCGCCGACACAACAATGCGGCTCGATGCGCTGCTCGATGAGATCGGCGAGATCGAGGGCGTGATCAAGACCACCACCTCGGTGGTGCTGGCGCTGCGGGTGGATCGCAGCGCCTGAGCATCACAGCCCATGTGGCGGCGCCCCAGCCTGGTGCCCGCAGCACCAAGGCATGACTTGAACCCAGAGATGCCCGCCCTGTCGGCGCCTGCCGCCTCATTCAGCGCCCAGGACGAATGTTTTGTTTTTCGGCCGCTGTCGTCCTGGCACGGCACTTGCTCGTTGTATGCCTACCTGTTGAGGAGTGCACCACCATGAAGCGACTTCCCCTTGCCCAGCGCGGCCAGCAGCTGATGCTGGCGATGAAGGCCCTGGTTCTGATCGCCGCCGTTTGGGGCCTGGCCTATCCAGCCCTGTTGTGGAGCCTGGAGCGGGCCCTGGCGCCGCTCTGACTTTCTTGTTGACTGCATCAAGGAGTTCACGATGCACAAGTCGATTGCCACTGCCAGCCCCGCCCGGCCCGAGCCGCTGAGCGACACCCTGCGCCATCTGGCCTGGCAGGGTCTGGGCTGGTTGATTGCCGCACTGACGCTGGCCGGCGGCTTCTCGCTGCTCAGCCTGGTCGAAGGCGACGTCAGCCAGGCCAGTGCTGACGCTTCAGTTCAGCGCCTGGCCTGAAGCAGCTCAAGCCCCCAGGCCGAAGGGATCGTCGATCGAGGGCGAGGGCTGCGTGAACCAGCGCGGGCCGCTGGCGCTCATGAAGACATGGTCTTCATGGCGGACGCCGAATTCGCCCGGGCAGACGATCATCGGCTCGTTGCTGAAGCACATGCCCTCGGCCAGCGGCGTGCTGTCGTTGTCGACCAGATAGGGCCATTCGTGGATGTCCAGGCCGCAGCCGTGGCCGGTGCGGTGCGGCAGGCCCGGCAAGGCATAGCTCGGACTGTCCGCGCCCGGCAGCAAGCCGCCGGCGCGCAGCACGCGGCGCGCCGCGCGATCGACCTCGCAGCAGGGCACGCCCAGCTGCGCCGCTTGAAAAGCCGCCGCCTGCGCCGCCTTCTCCAGATTCCAGATCTCGCGCTGCCGCGCCGTGGGCGTGCCGAACACATAGCTGCGCGTGATGTCGGACATATAGCCCTGCACCAGGCAGCCGGTGTCGATCAGCACCATATCGCCGTCGCGCAGCTGCTGCGCCTCCTTGACGCCATGCGGAAAGGCCGTGGCGCCACCGAACAGCACGATGCAGAAGTAGGAGCCGCTGGCGCCGACCTTGCGATGGGCCTCAGCGATGAAGGCCTCGACCTCGGTCGTCTTGATGCCCTCGTGCAGCATGCTGGCGGTGGCGCGGTGCACGGCCAGCGTCATGTCATGGGCGCGCTGCATCAGCGCCAGCTCGGCGGCGCTCTTGCGCATCCGGCAGCCGGCCGTCACCGGCTTGGCATTGCGCCAGGCTTGGCGCTCCGACTGCTCGCGCAGGCCGTCGACGACGAAGAACGGGCAGTCTTCGCTGAGCCCGACCGGCGCGGTTTCGACCACCCCCATCTCGCGCAGCACGCGCAGCAGCAAGGCATAAGGGCTCTCGTGCTCCTGCCACAAATGCAAGGCGCCGGGCACGACCATGTACTCGCGCAGCGTGCCCTCCTCGAAGGCCGGCGCCAGGTACTGCGGCGCCCCTTCGGCCGGGATCAGCGCACCGACCAGCCGTTCGCTCGGATGCCAGACGGTGCCGGTGAAATAACGCAGATTGGTGCCGGCATGGACATAGATCGCGGCCCAGCCCTGCTCACGCATCAGCGCCTGGGCGCGTGCGATGCGGGCCTGGTACTCGGCCAGGCCAATCGGCTGCACACCGGCCATCATGTTGTCGAGAGAAGCCAAAGCGGCCGCCGCGGTCTTGCCGCCCACACCCAGGGTCATGTCTTGCCTCCGAGATCAATCGGTTAAATATATTTACAGAATACAGCATTCAAGGACTGCCCGCAAAAACGCAAACGCTGTGTTTCCGCACACACCGCTGCAGCCAAGCCAGCAATCGCGTACAAAGCGGCCTGAATCTCCAACCCCGGTACAGCCCCCTGCCAGGTGGCGCAACGACGCAGAAAGCCCCGCATGACTGCCTTGATTCTTGGCCTGATCCTCTTCCTTGGCGTGCACTCGACGCGCATCATTGCCGAAGACTGGCGCAGCGCGCGCCGCGCCGCCATCGGCGAAAACGCCTGGAAGCTGGGCTACACGGCGATATCGCTGCTGGGCTTTGCCCTGATCATCTGGGGTTTCGGTCAGGCCCGCCAGGACGCGCTGGTGCTCTGGGCCACGCCGCGCGGTATGAACCACCTGGCCGCCCTGCTGATGCTGCTGAGCTTGGTGCTGCTGGTGGCCGCCTATGTGCCCCACAACCATCTGAAGGCGCGGCTGGGGCATCCGATGCTGCTGGGCGTCAAGGTCTGGGCGCTGGCGCATCTGCTCGCCAACAACACCCTGCCCGAGCTGCTGCTGTTCGGCGGCTTTCTGATCTGGTCGGTGCTGTGCTTCCGCTCGGCACGCCAGCGTGACCGTCTGAATCCGCCCGCCGCCATCACGCCCCGCATCGGCGCCACGCTGCTCACCGTGCTGATCGGCGCGGCGCTCTGGGCGCTGTTCGCCTTCTGGGCCCATGCACTGCTGATCGGTGTGCGGCCCCTGGGTTGATCAAAGTTGATCAAGGCTGATCAAAGCAGGACTGCACCGATACTGGCGGCCGTTCCCAGCTCTGATTCAAGCGCGGCCAGACGGGCCGCGCGGCCGCCATGCATCCATTGAAAATGCTGCTGGCCTATGCCAGCGCCTACCGTGCCCAGATCCGCCTGGCCACGCTGTACACCGTCCTCAACAAGTTCTTCGACATCCTGCCCGAGGTGCTGATCGGCGCGGCGGTCGACGTCGTCGTCCGTGGCGACCAAAGCTTTCTGGCGCGCAAGGTGCTGCTCGGCTTTGGCATCAGCGACACCTGGCAGCAGCTGCTGGTGTTGGGCAGCTTGAACGTGCTGGTCTGGTGCGGCGAGTCCTTCTTCGAATACCTGCTGGAGCTGAAATGGCGCGGCCTGGCGCAGGACATCCAGCACGATCTGCGGCTGGACAGCTACCAGCATGTGCAAAAGCTCTCGCTGTCCTTCTTTGAGAACCAGCGCACCGGCGCGCTGATGTCGGTGCTCAATGACGACATCAACCAGATGGAGCGCTTCCTCAACGGCGGCGCCACCCAGATCATCCAGGTGCTGTGCTCCTCGGTGATGATCAGCGCGGTGTTCTTTGCGCTGCAGCCGGGCATTGCGCTGATCGCGCTGCTGCCGATTCCGCTGATCCTGTTCGGCGCCTTCTGGTTCCAGAAGCGGCTGGCGCCACGCTATGCCGAGGTGCGCGAGGCGGCTGGTGATGTCAGCGCCCGGCTGAACAACAACCTGCTCGGCCTGGCCACGATCAAGGCTTTTGCCACCGAGGCGCTGGAGGCCGAACACATCCGCGAGGCCAGCGACCGCTATCGCAGCGCCAACGCCCGGGCGATCCGCTTCAGCTCGGCGATCACGCCGGTGATTCGCATGGCCATCCTGGCCGGCTTCACCGCAACGCTGGTCTATGGCGGCTGGCTGACCCTGCATGGCGGCCTGGAGGTGGGCGCCTATTCGGTGCTGGTCTTCCTGACCCAGCGCCTGCTCTGGCCGATGACGCGGCTGGCCGAGGTCGCCGATATGTACCAGCGCTCGATGGCCTCGACCCAGCGGGCACTGGGCCTGCTGGAAACGCCGATCGGCATTGCCTACGAGGGCCAGCATCTGCGCCCCGAGCAGGCCCGCGCCGCCTTGCAGTTTGAGGGCGTGAACTTTGCCTATGCCGAAACGCCGACGCTGCAAGACCTGACCCTCAGCATCGCCCCCGGCCAGACGGTGGCCTTCGTCGGCAGCACCGGCTCGGGCAAGTCCACGCTGGTCAAGCTGCTCTTGCGGTTTTACGAGCCGCAGCAGGGCCGCATCCTGTTCGACGGCATTGCCATTGCCGAGCTGAATCTGCAGGATCTGCGCCGCTGCATCGGCTATGTCGCGCAGGACAGCTTCCTGACCGACGGCACCATTGCCGAGAACATCGCCTATGGCGTCGACGGTGCCAGCGAGGCGCAGATCCTCGAGGCGGCGCGCCTCTCGGAAAGCCTGGAGTTCATCGAGCGCTTGCCGCTGGGTTTTGCCACCCGCGTCGGCGAGCGCGGCCAGAAGCTCAGTGGCGGCCAGCGCCAGCGCCTGGCCCTGGCCCGCGCCATCCTGAAGAACCCGCCGCTGCTGATCCTCGACGAGGCGACCAGCGCGGTCGACAACGAAACCGAAGCCGCGATCCAGCGCTCACTGGCGGTCGTCAGCCAGGGCCGCACGACGCTGATCATTGCCCACCGGCTTTCGACCGTGCGCCAGGCCGACTGCATCCACCTCCTGGAACGCGGCCGCATCATCGAGAGCGGCCGCCATGAGGATCTGCTGGCCCGTGGCGGCGCTTACGCGGCGCTGTGGCGGTTGCAGACCGGGGAACAAGCATGAGCGCTGCAACTCCATTCTGGCGTCGCCTGCTGTTGGGCGGCAGCGCTTGGAGCGGCCCGCGCGCTGCGCTGCAGGCGCTGAGCCAGCCGAGCCCGAACGGCCCGCGCCAGGTCTGGCTGGCCGCGCCTTCGCAGCCCAGCACGGCCGCACGCCCGACAGTCATTCTTCTGCACGGCTTTGGCGCCTCCGGCAAGCAGCTGCTCGGCGAGGCTTTCCCGCCCTCGCCGCTGGCCCATTGGCGTGAGATCGCCGAACGCGAGGGCTGGCTCATCGCCGCGCCGGACGGCCAGCGCCAGCGCTGGAACGACGGCTTTGCCGACGCCAGCGCCAGCGGCGATTGGGACGATGTCGGTTTCATCGATGGACTGATCAGCACCTTGATCGCCGCGCACGGCGCCGATGCCGAACGCATCTACCTGATGGGCGTGTCCAAGGGCGGCATGATGAGCTTTCGCCTCGCCGCGGAGCTGGGCCCGCGGCTCGCCGCCTTCGCGCCGGTGCTGGCCTCGATGCCGAAAAACAGCCGCGTACCGGCGCCGCGCCATGCGCTGCCGCTGCTGATGATCGCCAGCCGCCACGACCCGCTGGTGCGCTACGAGGGCGGCGCCTTTCGCAAGAACCGCCGCCAGGCCGGCGAGATGCTGGGCATCGAGGCCTCGCTGCAGGTCTGGCGCGAGCTGGCCGGCCTTGGCGGCGCGCCGCGTAGCGAGACGCTCACATCCAGCGATTGCAAGACTGAGGTGACGCGCCTGCAATGGGGCGAGCCTGGTGCGTCGCTGCAGGCCGTGCTCTTGCGCGTCGACGGTGCCGGCCATGCCGAACCGAGCGCGCGGCATCGCTATCCGTGGTGGATCAATGCCCTGACCGGCGCGCAGAACGCCGATGTCGACAGCGCCGAAGTCGCGTTTGAATTCTTCCGCGACAAGCGGCGCCGGCCGGCGGTCTGACTGCCGCGAATCAGAGCAGGCCGCGGGTCTGCGCCATCAGCCGGGTCAGGCCCAGCATCGCGTCGATATTGGGCGTGGCCGTGCCGATGTGCTGGCCGATCTCGCGCACCGAGCTGACCAGGGCATCGAGCTCGATCGTGCGGCCGGCCTCGACGTCCTGCAGCATCGAGCTCTTGAAGGCGCCGAGCTTGCGGGTGATCTCGTGGCGCTGCTCGGGCGTCTGGCCGACCGGGCAGCCGATCTGATCGCCGATGGCCGAGGCCTCGCGCATCACCGCCGAGACAAAGCCCAGCACCAGCTCGTCGTTCATGATGCGGTCGGTGGTCGCGCCGGTCAGCGCCGAGATCGGGTTGACCGTCATATTGCCCCAGAGCTTGTACCAGATGTCCTTCTGGATGCGCTCCGACACCGTCGCGTTGAAACCGGCGCGCTGCAGCAGCGCGGCCAGTGCCTCGATATGCGCCGGCCGGCCACCGGCCGGATCGCCGAGGATCAGGCCCATGCCCATCACATGGCGCACCAGGCCCGGCTCGGGCACGGCGCAGCTGGCATGGACGACCGAGCCGATCACCCGCTCGGCCGGGATCAGGCCGGCCACCACGCCGCCGGCATCGACCGACTGCAGGCGCAGGCCGCGGCAGGGGCCCTCCAGGCCATCAAAGAACCACCAGGGCACGCCGTTCATCGCCACCAGCACATGGGCGCCGGGCGATTGATCGAGCAGCTGGCGCACGGCCGGCGCCACGCCGGCCAGCGCCGGGCCCTTGACGGCCAGCACGATCAGATCCTGCGCGCCCAGCTCGGCCGGCACATCGCTGGCCGTGATCGGCACGACGATGCGCTCGCCGCCGCTGTCCATGCGCAGGCCGTGCTCACGCAGCGCCGCCAGCGTGGCGCCGCGGGCCAGCGCGCTGAGCTGCACTTCGCCAGCCAGCTTGTGCCCGCAATGGGCCGCGAACCAGCCGCCAATGGCGCCCGCCCCAACAATGCAAATTCTCATTTTCTTGACTGCTGTCATCTCTTCACTCCGAAGCGCTTATTGTCCCCTGCCGCTTGGGGAACCGACCACAGAGACACGGAGACACAGAGGGAACACAGAGCTTGAACGGATGTCATCGTCCTGCATTCCTCCGTGGCTCTGTGTCTCTGTGGTTCGCATTCGTTCCTTCTCTCGATCGCGCTGCGCGGGGAACCGACCACAGAGACACGGAGACACAGAGGGATCACAGAGTTTGAACGGACGCAATCCTCCTGTTTTCCTCCGTGTCTCCGTGTCTCTGTGGTTTGCATTCATTCCTTCACTCGATCGCGCGGCGCGGGGAAACGACCACAGAGACACGGAGACACAGAGGGAACACAGAGTTTGAACGGACGCAATCCTCCTGTTTTCCTCCGTGTCTCCGTGTCTCTGTGGTTTGCATTCATTCAATCAATCGCGGTAAGACGGATCCATCCGCTCGACCTTGCGCCGCAGCGCATCGAAAGCATCCTGCCCCGCGCCGAACTTGGGGTTGAAGTTCAGCGAGTCGCGCACGCAGCCGGCCAGCACCGGCTCGGCGATCTGTCGCGCCGCGCCCATGCTGGCCGTGGCCAACTGCACCTCGCAGGCGCGCTGCAGCAGCCACATCAGCGAGAAGGCCTGGGCAAGGCCAAAGCCGATCACCACCGGGCCATGGTTGCGCAGCAGCAGCACCGGCTTGCCCACGGCGCTGGCGAGGATGCGCGCGCCCTCCTCGGCATGGACGGTGATGCCCTCGAACTCGTGATACGCGACCTTGCCCCACAGCTGGGCCGCGTAGAAGTTGCTGAAGTCCAGGCCGCTGTCCAGGCAGCAGACGGCCATCGTTGGCGTCGTGTGCACATGCATCACGCAATGCGCCTCGGGCAGTGTGCGATGGATGGCGCCGTGGAAGGTGAAGCCGGCCGGATTGATCGGCCAGCGGCTGCTGCCGATGATGCGGCCCTCGCCGTCGACCTTGACCAGGTTCGAGGCGCAAACCTCGTCATAGCGCAGGCCAAAGGGGTTGAGCAGGAAGTGCTGCGGCTCGCCCGGCACGCGCAGCGAGATGTGGTTGTAGATCAGCTCGCTCCAGCCCAGCATGTCGAAGATGCGGTAGGCGGCGGCCAGCTGGATGCGCGCCTCGCGCTCCTGCGGGCTGATGTCCATGCGCTCCAGATCGCTCATCAATAGCCTCCTCGCGGGCTGGCGGCGCCCTCGGTGGGCGCACTGTCATCGGGCTTGAACTGGCGGCGCAGCTCGGTGGCGCCGCGCTGCAGCAAGGCGGTATCGAGGCCGACGGCGACGAACAGCGCCCCGGCCGCCAGGTACTGGCGCGCCATCAGGGGATCGGTGGCCAGAATGCCCGGCGCCTTGCCGGCGGCGCGAACGCGGGCGATGCCGTCGATCAGCGCGCGCTGCACCTCGGGATGGCCGGGCTGGCCCAGATGGCCCATAGACGCCGACAGATCGGCCGGGCCGAAGAACACGCCATCGACGCCATCCACCGCGGTGATCGCATCGAGCTGGGCAAGACCTGACACCGTCTCCACCTGCACCAGCAGGCAGACCTCCTCGTTGGCCTGTTGCAGATAGCCGGGGATCTGGTTCCAGCGCGAGGCCCGCGCCAGCGCCGCACCCACACCGCGGATGCCCTGTGGCGGATAGCGGGTCGCCGCCACCAGCGCACGGGCCTGCTCTGCGCTGTCGACCATGGGCACCAGGAGCGTCTGTGCGCCGATGTCCAGCAGCTGCTTGATCAGCGCCGTCTCCCCCTGCACCGGGCGGATGATGGGCTGCACCGGATAGGCGGCCAGCGCCTGCAGCTGCGTGAGCATGCTGGGCACCGTGTTGGGCGCATGCTCGCCGTCGATCAGCAGCCAGTCATAGCCGCAGCCGGCCAGCAACTCGGCCGAATAGCTGCTGGCCAGACCGAGCCAGAGGCCGATCTGCGGACGGCCGGCGCGCAGCGCGGCGGCGAAGGTGTTGCGGGGCATCTTCATTGTTCATCCTCGCCATTGAAATCAGAACCAACCACAGAGACACGGAGACACAGAGGAATTCAAAACAGCACTTGGTTTTCCTCTGTGGCTCCGTGTCTCTGTGGTCTGCATTCCTTCCATAGATCAGGCAAAACGGAACGCGACCACGCCCAGCGGGCCGTAGTCGACATGGAAGCTGTCACCGGCCACGGCCGGTGTGGGGCGGGTGAAGGAGCCGGCCAACACCACCTCGCCGGCCTTCAGGCCCTCGCCATGCGCGGCCAGCTTGTTGGCCAGCCAGACGATGCCCATCGCAGGGTGGTTGAGCACGCCGGCGGCCAGGCCGGTCTCTTCGATGACGCCGTTCTTGAACAGCATGGCGCCGATCCAGCGCAGGTCGTGCGAATCGACACGCACCGGCCGGCCGCCCATGACGATGCCGGCGCAGGCGGCGAAGTCGGCAATGGTGTCGAAGACCTTGCGTGGCGCGCGGGTGTCGCGGTCGAACTGTTCCAGCCGCGCATCGATGATCTCGATCGCCGGGGTCACCCACTCGGTCGCGGCCAGCACATCAAACAGCGTCACGCCAGGCCCCTGCAGATCGCGACCGAGGATGAAAGCCAGTTCGACCTCGACCCGCGGCGCGATGAATCGATCGATGGGGATGTCGCCCCCGGGCTCAAAGAGCATATCGTCCATCAGCGGCGCGTAATCGGGCTCGTCGATCTGCGAGCTCAGCTGCATCGCCCGCGAGGTCAAGCCGATCTTGTGCCCACGCACCCGCCGCCCCGCCGCCAGCTCCAGCGCCACCCAGGCCCGCTGGATCGCATAGCCATCGGCCAGCGTCATCTCCGAATGCTGGCGCGAGAACTGCCGCAGCGACTGGCGCTGCTGGCGCGCCTCAAACAGCTGGCGGGCCAGGGTGTTGATCAGTTCGGGTGCAAGGGCCATGTCGGAATTCCATTCTTTCGGCGCTTTGCGCGTGACACACAAAACAAAACCACTGAGTCACAGAGCCACAGAGCCACAGAGGAATGCAAGGAGACAGCAAGGCTTTGAGGCTGACTTCTCTGTGTCTCCATGTCTCTGTGGTCGGTTCCCTTGGGCGTTCAAGCCTTTGGCTTGAAGCGTTGATGGAGGTTGTTGTGCTTCCAGGTGCCCGCCTCGCTGAACTCGCCCAGTTCCAGCGACAGCGCCAGGCCCTGGCGTTCATAGAGGGCGGCGAAATGCGTCTTCATCTGCGCGAACAGCGCGTCGCCGCAGGCCTGCTGCTGCGCGGCGCTGCGGCCGGCGCCGATCAGCAGCCGGGCGTGCACGAAGCCGGCCTCGGGCACGCTGCCATCGGCAACACACCAGTCCTCGCAGGCGATGGCGCGCACCCGCACGCCGCCGATCGGAAAGACCGGCTCACCGGCCTCGTTGCGCTGCGCCACCAGGGTCTGCGCCAGGCTGCGGCAAAGCTGATCGAAGCGGCCCTGCTCGCGCAGATTGGCCGAGTATTCAAGCGTCAGGTGCGGCATCTCAGGCCTCCTTCTCAGGCAGGGGCAGCACGGGAAAGATCGCGTTGATCTGCCCGGTGCCCGAACTGCCGAAATAGGGCGTGATCACCTCGACCTGCCCGCGGTACTGCGCGCCGCCGAGCAGGCCCAGCAGCATGGCCGTGTCGTGCATGCCGCCCTCGCCCCAGCATTTCTCGGCGTACATCGGCAGCATCGCGGTGAAGGTGGCGAAGTCGCCCTGCTGCCAGAGCTCGACGACACGGCAATCGACCTGCTCCAGGAATGGGTCCCAAACCCTGTGCATGAACTCCGGCGCCGTGCCGTTGTTAGCGAAGTGGTGCGACAACGAACCGCTGGCCAGCACCGCCACGCGGCCCTCGTAGCGCTGCTCGATGGCGCGGCGCACCGCCAGGCCGAAGCGCAGGCTTTCCTGCAGATCGTGCCAGACGCACCAGGCCGCCACGCTGACCAGCTTGAAACGCTGGTTGGCATTCATATAGCGCATCGGCACCAGGCTGCCGTACTCCAGGTCCAGCGAGGTGTCGACATGGGCGCGGCTCTTGACCCCCAGCGCATTCGCCTCGGCCGCTATCGCCTCGGCCAGCAGCGGGTTGCCGGGCACCTCGTAATCGAGGTTCTTGATGAAGTGCGGCAGCTCGTTGCTGGTGTAGCGGCCGGCAAAGCGAGCCGCGCCATTGAGGTGGTATTCGCTGTTGACCAGCCAGTGGGTGTCGAACACCACGATGCTGTCCACCCCCGCTTCCGCACAGCGCCGCGCGATCTCCTTGTGCCCGTCGATCGCCGCCTGCCGGCAGCCCTGGTGCGGCCCGGGCTGCTCGCTCAGGTACATCGAGGGCACGTGGGTGATCTTGGCGGCTAGGGCTAGTGTTCCCATCTCAGGTTCCCCAGTGAGGAATGTGGTGGCTGCCGAGAGAAACACAGACGTTCTTCGGCTCCAGGAACACCTCGTAGCTCCAGGTGCCGCCCTCGCGGCCGGTGCCGGAGGCCTTGCTGCCACCAAAGGGCTGGCGCAGGTCGCGGACGTTCTGGCTGTTGACGAAACACATGCCGGCCTCGATGGCGGCGGCCACCCGCGTGGCGCGGCCGATGTTCTCGGTCCAGACATAGCTGGACAGGCCGTAGGCGGTGTCGTTGGCGATGCGGATCGCGTCGGTCTCGTCCTTGAAAGGGATCAGGCAGGCGACCGGGCCGAAGATCTCGTCCTGCGCAATCTTCATCCGGTTGTCGACATCGGCGAACACCGTCGGCAGCACATAGTTGCCGGCGCACAGTTCGGGCGGCAGCTCGGGCGCGCCCAGGCCTCCGCACAAGAGCGTCGCGCCCTCCTGGCTGCCCAGCTCGATGTAGCGGCGCACCTTGGCGAGATGGGCGGCGCTAATCATCGGGCCGATGATGGTCTGCTCGTCCATCGGGTCGCCCACACGGATGCGCCGCGCCCGCGCCGCGAAGCGCTCGGCAAAGTCGGCGTAGATGCTTTGCTGCACCAGGATGCGCGAACCAGCGGTGCAGCGCTCGCCATTGTTCGAGAAGATCATGAACACGGCGGCGTCGAGCGCGCGGTCCAGATCGGCATCGTCGAAGATCACGAAGGGGCTCTTGCCGCCCAGCTCCATGCTGAACTTCTTCAGGCCGGCCGCCTGCACGATGCGGTTGCCGGTGGCGGTGGAGCCGGTGAAGGAGATAGCCCGCACATCGGGGTGGCGCACCAGCGGCTCGCCGGCCTCGGGGCCATAACCGTGCACGATGTTCAGCACGCCGGCCGGGATGCCAGCCTCCAGCGCCAGTTCGCCCAGGCGCGATGCCGTCAGCGGCGACAGCTCGCTCATCTTCAGCACCGCCGTGTTGCCGAAGGCCAGCGCCGGCGCAACCTTCCAGGTGCTGGTCATGAAGGGCACGTTCCAGGGCGAGATCAGCGCGCACACGCCGACCGGATGGAACAGCGTGTAGTTCAGGTGCGTGTCGGTCGGGTAGGTGTGCCCGTCGACGCGCACACACATCTCGGCAAAGTAGTTGAAGTTGTCGGCCGCGCGCGGCACCAGCTGCTTGCGGGTCTGTGCGATCACCTGGCCGGTGTCGGCCGTCTCGGTGGCCGAGAGCTGCGGCACCTCAGCCGCAATCAGCTCACCGAGCTTGCGCATCAGCGCGGCGCGGCGCGGCGCCGGCAAGGCGGCCCAGGCCGGGAAGGCCGCCTTGGCCGCTGCCACTGCTGCGTTCACCTCGGCCTCGCCACCCTGCGCCACCTCGGCCAGCACCGCTTGGGTGGCCGGATTGACGGTCTCGAAATAGCGCTTGCCCGCAAGCGGCTTGCCGTTGATCAGATGCTCGATGCGCGTCATGGCTGACCCTCGATGATGGTGTTGTGCAGGCGGCCCAGGCCGTCGATCTCGCAGACGACTTCGCTGCCCACCGGGCAGTCAACCACGCCATCGGGCGTGCCGGTCAGGATCAGGTCGCCGGGCGAGAGCGTCATGAAACCGCTCAGGTACTCGATCAGCTCGGCCACGCCGAAGACCATGTCGCGTGTGCTGCCCGATTGCTTCAACTCGCCATTGACCCAGCTGCGCAGGCTCAAGCCCTGCGGGTCGCCGATCTGCGCGGCCGGCACCAGCCAGGGACCGATGGGCGTGCAAGCGTCACGGTTCTTGACGCGAAGATTGGGCCGGTAGAAGTTCTCCAGGTAGTCGCGCACCGCGTAGTCGTTGGCAATCGTGTAGCCGGCCACATGGTCCAGCGCCTGCGCGCGGCTGACGCGGCGCGCCTCGCGGCCGATCACCGCGACCAGCTCGCATTCATAGTGCATATGCCGGGCGCCAGGCGGCCGCGGCGTCTGCCCGCGGTGGCCGCACAGGGTGTTGGCGCCCTTCAGGAACAGCAGCGGCTCGCTGGGCGGCTTGAAGTCCAGCTCACGGGCATGGTCGGCATAGTTCAGGCCCAGCGCAAAGCAGCTGCGCGCGCGGCGGCCCTGCAGCGGTGGCAGCGCCGGCAGCCAGTCGAACTCGCCCTCGTGCAAAACCTGGCCCCCGAGCAGCTGCACCCCGGCGGGATGGGGGCGCACCTCATGCACCCGCCCCTGCCAGCGCACCCAGCCACGCGCGCCCTCGGCCAGCGGCCGCAGCGAAGCGATGCCGCTCATGCCCACTCCTCGGCCAGTTGAAGCGTCAGCTGCGCCGCGCCAGCGCTCAAGCGCACCCGGTCGCCGGCACGGCCGCGTGGCGCATCCAGCGGCGCGCCGAGGTGCAACACATCGCCCGGCTCCAGCGTCATGAAGGCGCTGACGTCGGCAATCAGCTGCGCCGCGTCGCGCACCAGACCCTGCAGCGGTGCCAGCTGCTGCACCGGCGTGCCGTTGATTTCCAGCTGCAGGAGTGCCGGCGCCTCGACCAGCAGCTGCGGCCCCATCACGCAAAAGCCATCGCGGCAGCGCTGGCGCACGGCCGGGCGGTGCACCTGCAGATGCGGTTCGGCCAGATCCAGCATCAGCACATAGCCGGCCAGGCAGGACAGCGCCTCGGCGCGGCTGACGCGGCAGGCACGGCGCGCGAACACCAGGCCCAGACAGGCGCCCAGCTCCACCGCTTCCAGCCCGTCAAGCGCCACGCGGGCGCCGTCCTCGGCATAGGTATTGGGCGTCTTCAGGTACAGCACCGGCGCCTGCGGCGCGGCCTTGTAGACCGAGTCCTTCCAGCCCCCGCCAGCGAGCTGCTGCAGGCGCGCCACATCGGCCTGGCGGTTCAGCAGCGTGCCATAGACATGGCCCGGCGGCAGCGGCCAGCCGGCGAACTTGTCAGAGGCCGCATCACGCTCGTCGGCCTCATCCACCAGCGTGGCCCAGGAAGAAGGAAGGGGAATCATGTCTCGGTTTGCCGCGCACCTGGGTGTCCGGCGGTTTATTTATTTAATAAGTTAAGTATTATCATAAAACCCGTTTTCCGCCACCGCAAGCCGCATGTCCAAAGCCCCCGCCAGCTCCCGCCGCAGCCTGCCCCTGCTGCTGATGCAGACCCGTGAGACGGTGATGGGCTACTTCCGGCCGCTGCTGCGCGAACATGGCGTCAGTGAACAGCAGTGGCGGGTCATCCGCGCACTGAAGGCGCAAGGGCCGATGGAAACCACCAAGCTGGCCGATCTGTGTTCGCTGCACGGCCCCAGCCTCAGCGGCATGCTGACGCGGATGGAAGCCGCCGCGCTGATCAGCCGCAGCCGCCTGATCGAGGACCAGCGCAAGTTCCGCATCGCCCTCTTGCCCCGCGCCGAGGCCTTGTTCGAGGCCATGCGTGAGGGCATGGAAGCGCAGTACCGCGAGATCGAGGCGCGCCTGGGCGCCGAGGAGCTGGAGCAGCTTTATGCGGTGCTGGACGCCACGATCGCCCGGCTGGGCGGCTTGCAAGAACCGGTCGACGAGGATTGATCCCGCGTCTTGTGGCGAACTGAGCCACAGGCGGGGCCAGCCGCCCGCGCGGCCAGGCGCAAGGCTGATATCGTGCCGGGCACATCATGCCAAGCCCTACACCTTCACCGCTGCCGGAGAGCGCTCAGCGCCTGCGCCTCTGGCTCGCCTACGCCGCCACGCTGCTGGTCTTCGGCCTGCTGCTGACCGCGCCGCAGCTGCAGCGCTATCTGGAGCACGGCGGCCCCCACCCCTGGGAGCCATTCTTGTGGGAGCTCAGCTCGCTGCTGTGCAACGGGCTGCTAGGCGTTGCGCTGTACCGTTGGCATGTGGCGGGCCTGGGTCGGCCGCGGCTGCTGCAGATCGGCCGCCATGCGCTCGGCGCTGCGGTCTACTTCTTCGCGCATGTCGGCGGCATGTTCGCGATCCGTTTCGCTGTCTACGCTGTTGTTGGGGTCGAGTACCACCCCGGCTCTGCCGCCAACGTGCTCAGCTATGAGCTGGGCAAGGATCTGGTCGCCTACGGTCTCTTCGTCGTCATCTGCCACGGCATCCATCTGTTCTTCAGCAGCCAGCGCCAGGCCTTGCAGCTGCAGCGCCTGCAGCAGGAGCTGGCCGAGGCGCGTTTTGCGCGGCTCGCCGAGCAGGTGCAACCGCACTTTCTGTTCAACACGCTGAACCTGATCTCCTCGGTGATGTATGAGGATGTCGCCAAAGCCGATCGCATCCTCTGCCAGCTGGCCACCTTGCTGCGCCAGGCACTCGACGCCGAGCGCCAGGGCTGGCACAGCCTGGACGAAGAACTGACGCTGGTGCAGCCGTTTCTGGAGATCATGCAGGCGCGCTTTGGCGAGCGCCTGCAGGTGCAGCTGGACATCGCGCCGGACGCGCGGCGCTGCCGGCTGCCGGCGCTGCTGCTGATCACGCCGCTGGAGAACGCGATCAAGCACGACGTGGCCCAGGCCCTGCAGAACAGCTGCGTCAGCCTGCGGGCCTGGTGCGAAACTGGACCAACGAGCCCTGATGGTGATCGGTTGAAACTCCGCGTTCACAACAGCGGCACGGCGCCACAGCGGCTTTCGCGCGAAGGCAGCATCGGCCTGCCCAATCTGCGCGCCCGGCTGCAGGCCGCTTATGGCGATGCAGCGGCTCTGCATTTCGGTGCCGCGCCCGAGGGCGGCAGCGAGCTGCTGCTGGATCTTCCCTCGACCATGACTCCGACGAACGATGCGACTGCTGCTGATCGATGACGAAGCCCCGGCGCGCGCCAAGCTGCGCCGCCTGCTGCAGGCGCAGCCGGGCATTACCGAGCTGGTCGAGGCCGCCGACGGCCTGAGCGCGCTGGCGCTGTTGCAGCGCGAGCGCTTCGATGGCGCGTTCCTGGACATCGAGATGCCCGGCCTTGATGGCCTGTCGCTCGCGCAGCAGCTGCCCACCGGCCTGGCCTGGGTGTTCTGCACCGCGCACCAGGCCCATGCGCTGCAGGCCTTCGACCTCGGCGCCGCCGACTACCTGCTCAAACCCTACACGCCGGAGCGCCTGGCCGCCGCGCTGCAGCGACTGCGCCAACAGCTGCTGCGCCCCGAGGCGGCGGCCGCTGCCGGCGCCGGCCTGCGCAGCGCCTTGCAGCAGCAGCAGCCTATCGACGCGCACTGGCTGGTCGAACAGCGCGGTGCGCTCGTCAAGCTGCCAATCTCCGCGATCGAATGGGTGGCGGCCGCCGACAACTACATCGAGCTGCACGCACCGCCGCAGCACTACCTGGAGCGGCGCAGCCTGGCCAGCTTCCTGGCACAGCCGGCCGCGCAGGGCTTTGTGCGCGTGCACCGCTGCCATGCGGTGAACGCCGCGCACATCCAGCGCATCCAGCCGCTGCCCCATGGCGAGGCCGAGCTGACGCTCTCCAGCGGCCAGACGCTGCGCGTCTCGCGCGGCTACCGCGAGCAGTTGCGCGGCTGAGGAAGGCACCTCCTAGGCGCGCAGCGGCCTCGGTGCCTCACTCGATGTGCGCCGTCGCGTAGGCATAGCTTCGCTCGTAGTGGCTCAGCAGCGCGTCCAACAGCTTCAGGTTCAGCGCATTGCCGAAATGCTCCTCGCGACCGGCCGCCACTGCATCCCGGTGGCGTTGCAGCGCCTCGCGATCCCGCTCCAGAAATGCGATCGTGGCCAGCACATAGTCGTTCCAGCGCAGTTGGCCAGGCTGACGGTCCTTGGGCTCGTCCAGCACCGTTCGCGCGGCGCGTATGGCCGCCTCGCTATCACCCTGGGTGGCGCGCATCTGGGCCAGATGCCAGCGCAGGGACGAGGCCTTGGCGCCCGTGGCGGCGATATAGGCTTCGATCAGGTCGCCGGCCTCGCGGGCGCAGAGCGCGCCCTCGGCCAGAGCACGGAAACCCTGGCCCTCGGTCTGGTCAAAGGCCTGGACGCTGAGCGTCAGATCGGTCTTCAGATGCTCGCGCAGCAGCGCAGCACAGTCGTTCGACTGCGCCTGCGCACACAGCGGGTACATCAGGCTCAGCAGCAGCAGCGCTGTAGACATTCTTCTCACCGGGCTCTCCCTACGTAGCGGCCAGCACTGTAGTCGAAACGAGGGCCCCTGCGATTCGCCCCAGCCTGCATGCAACTCGCCACCGGCCGCTGGGCGCCGACTCCGGGCGAGGCGATCATCCGCCCCATGAACACAAGCACCACTCAAGGCCGCCAGTACTTCCTGGACTGGCTGCGCATCCTGGCCTTCGCGCTGCTCGTGCCCTACCACGTCGGCATGTACTACGTGCCCTGGGACTGGCATGTGAAGAGCAGCGAGATCATCCCGGCGCTGGAGCCGCTGATGGCGCTCAGCTCACCATGGCGCATGGGCCTCTTGTTCCTGATTGCTGGCGCCGCCAGCGCCGGCCTGATGCAGCGCGGCCCCGGCTTTGTGCGCTCACGCAGCAAGCGCCTGCTCTGGCCCCTGTTGTTCGGCATGCTGGTGATCGTGCCGCCACAGGCCTACTACGAGGTCGTCACCAAGGTGGCCTACGAAGGCAGCTACCTGGACTTCATGGGCCTGTATCTGCGCGCCTATCACGGCTTCTGCAAGGACGGGCACTGCCTGAGCCTGCCGACCTGGAACCACCTCTGGTTCCTGCCCTATCTGTGGGTCTACAGCCTGATCGGCTGGGCGCTGCTGAAGGCCTGGCCCCGGCTCAGCGAGCGGTTCAGCGAGTGGATTGAGGGTGCCAGCCGCTGGCAGCTGCTGATCGTCGGCGCGTTGCCGCTGATCGCCGCACGCAACCTCGCCCCACTGTTTGAAAGCACTCACAACCTGAGCTGGGACTGGTACAACCACGCGCAGTACCTCAGCCTGTTCCTGATCGGCCTGCTGGCTGCCCGCAGCAGCTTGTGGGCGCAGGCGCAACGAGCCCGCTGGCCGGCGCTCGCCCTGGCGCTGATCGCCTGGCTGGCGGTGCAGGCCTACTTCAAGGTCTATGCGGATGTCGAGCCGCCGATGGCGCTGCGCCTCTTCATGCGAGTCGTCTACGGCACCATGCAATGGTGCTGCCTGATGGCCGCCTGCGGCTTTGCCCGCCAGCATCTGGATGCAGACAGCGCTTGGCGCCAGCCGCTCAGCGACGGCGTGTTCTGCGTCTACATCCTGCACCAGACCCTGATCGTGCTGCTGACCCGCCTGCTGCTGCCGCTGCACTGGCCGGCCGCGCTGGAGGGCCCGCTGCTGATCGTGTTGACGCTGGCGCTCAGCGCGCTGGGCTATCTGGCGGTACGCCAGGTGCCGGTGCTGCGACTGTTGATGGGCGTGCCAGATCGCCGCAAGACCCCGGACCGGCAAGCCCTGGCTGCTGCGGCCACAATGGCGGCACCCCGCACGGAGTCTTGAAACGCAATGATGAAATACCTGCACACGATGGTGCGCGTCACCGATCTGGACCAGAGCCTGACCTTCTATCGCGATGCCCTCGGCCTGGTCGAGGTGCGCCGTACCGAGCATGAGGCCGGCCGCTTCACCCTGGTCTACCTGGCCGCCCCTGGCGATGAAGCCGGCCGCTTCCAGCCCCAGCTGGAGCTGACCTACAACTGGCCCGATGCCGATGGCAAGGCCGAGACCTATACCGGCGGGCGCAACTTCGGCCATCTGGCCTATGCCGTGCCCGATATCTATGCGGCCTGCCAGCGCCTGGCCGACCACGGCGTGACGATTTCACGCCCGCCGCGCGATGGCCGCATGGCATTTGTGCGCTCGCCCGATAACATCTCGGTGGAACTGCTGCAGGACGGCCCCGCCCTGCCCCCGGCCGAACCCTGGGCCTCGATGCCCAATGTCGGCAGCTGGTGATTCAGCATCCGGGGCTGCGCCAGATGATTGACGGAGCTCCCATTGACGCTGCAAGGACACGCCCACGCCACTGCCATCAGCGCCATCAGCGCCCTGCTGATCGGCATGAACGCCGGCGCCCAGCCCCGGCCGGATGAGTTGTTCCAGGCCTTGGGCGGCCGCGAGGGCATTGCGCGGCTTAGCGCCGACGTGGTGCCGCGGCTGTTCGCCGATCCGCGCATCAAGCATTTTTTCAAGGACGCCAACGCCAAGAACCTGGTCGAGCAACTGAGCGACCAACTCTGCGCGGCCAGCGGCGGCCCCTGCACCTACGAGGGCGGCGCGATGAAGGCGGTGCACGCCGATATGGCAATCAAGGCGGGCGACTTCAACGCCGTGGTCGAGGACCTGCAGGCGGCGATGGACGCCGCGCAGATCCCCTTTGCCACCCAGAACCGCCTGCTGGCGCTGCTGGCACCGATGCACCGTGACATCGTCAAGCGCTGAGCAGGCGCCGGTCGCGCACTCAATCGCGGCGCAGTTCCTGCGCCTTGAGCGCGCTCATCAGGCCCAGCAAGGTGCCGAAGGCATTGCCGCCATCGGACTGAGCACCGAGCTGGATCTGCGGCACCAGCGGCACCTTGGCCGCCTCGAAGGCCTCGGCCAGGCGCAGCATCACCGTCTGCATCAGCTGCTTGTCGGCGCCCTCGCCCTGCAAGGCGTCTGACTTGGCCTGGATGGCCGCGCCTTCGGCCTCGCCGACCGAGCGGATGGCAGCCGCACGGCCCTGACCCTCGGCCTCCTGGCGGAAGCGGTCGGCCTGGGCCAAGGCCTCGATCTCCTGACGCTTCTTTTCCGCGGCCTTGACGGCGGCGGCGCCCTGGTTCTCCTTGATCGAGATGTCGACCAGCGACGCCGTCAGCTCGGCCTGCTTCTCGGCCCGCTTCTCGGCCTCATTCAACTCGCGCTGCTTGTTGGCGGCGATCTCCTTTTGCGCAAAGGTCTCGACCTGCTCGCGGGCGATCTGGCGGTCGCGCAGCTGGGCCATGATGGCCTCGATCTTGTGGTCGCCGGCTTGCGGGCGCGGCGTGCCGATCAGCACCTCCTGGAACTCCAGCGAATAGGCCAGGAAGCGTTCGCGCATATCGCGCGAGGCATTGGTCTGCAGCTCCGAACGCGACTGGATCAGCTCGATGAAGGTGTGCGTCTGCGACACATTCTTGAAGTAGCTGGACACCATCGGGTCCAATGTCTGCTCGACCAGCTGCTTCACATTGCCAAAGCGCTGCACCACCATCGGCGCCTTGCGGTAGTCGATGTGCACGACGACCGACAACGGCAGCTGCGGCTCGAAGGCATCCTTGGTGATCAGCGTGATCTCGCGCAGGTTCGAGTCGAAACTGGAGCCGCTCTCGCCGCTTTTCCACATCAGCACGAAATTGGTCGTCGGCACCAGCTCGATCTTGCCGGCATAGGTGTTGAAGGCGTACTTGCCGGGCATCAGCGGCTCGCGCCAGACACCGCGGCAGCCGGCGTTGACCAGCTCGCCATGGCTGTACTCGCTGCCCGACACATCCTCGCCGCGGCTGCCGGTGTAGGACACGACCACGCCGACAAAGCCGACCGGGATGATGGTCTTGCTGATGAACTCCACCGTTGCGAAGAGCCGGTTGATGTAGTACGTGCCTTCGACCAGCACCCGCTCCTGGCGGCCGCGGCGGCCACCGGCAGCGAGAAAGCGCTCCGGCTCCTGGAAGCTGTTGTGCGCATCGCCCACATCGGGCGCCAGCAGCTCGTCGCGCGACAGCGCCGGGCCGTCCTGCACGGTGACGATGGCCAGCTGGTCCGACTCATGCGTGCCGCTCTTCTCCTTGATCACCACCGGGGTGAAGGCCTGGCGTTCGTCGAGCAGCTCGCGCATGCGGTCGTAATAGGCCCGCTCCTGCGCGTCCATATTCAGCGCGTAGGTGGTTTCCTCGCTCATCACCACGAACAGCGCCGGGTTGATGATGTGGGTGCCTTCGCGCAGCACCTTGCGTTGCGGGCCCTTCTGGCCGCCGCCCTGCAGGAAGGCGCGCACATCGAGAAAGTTATCGGTCTGGGCGTTGCTGGCCAGGGTCTGGCCAGCCGGCAGGTCGATGCCGTCGCGGGCAAACACATAGCCGATCTTGCCCTGGGTGATGGACACCATCGGATGGATGTGCACGCGGTACTGGAAAGGGGTGAAGAAATGAAAGCCGCCGCGGCGCAGCTCGGGCTGCAGGCCGGCCTCGCCCTGCATGGCCAGCAAGCCCGCCTGCACCGAGCCATGCGCGCTCCACAGCTTTTCGATCACGCCGATGCGGTCATTCGGGATGTAGCGCACCATGCCGCTGGCCAGCACCAGCAGCGCCAGCAGGGCCAGGCCCAGCAGTGCATAGAGCAGCACAGCGTTGCTGCCCAGGAAATCGAAACTCATTGTTGTCCTCCTGTTGTTCTGCGCGGCACCGCCCGGCGCCGCTGCATCGCCCGAGGTGGGCACAGCTCCCGCCTCGTCAGACGCGTTTGTCCTCCCGGCTGCATCAGGAACACATAAGTAAGTGCGGGGGCTGACTTCAAGCACGGAGCCAAGGCGAAGCGGGTGCAGATAATCGGCGCCACCATGAAGCACCTCTCACGCCTGCCTGCCCCGCCCCGCCTGACTGGCGGCCTGCTGCCCCAGCTACTGTCCGTCTGCCTGGCCCTCGCCGGCCTGCCTGCCGCAGCAGCCGAGCCTGCGCCAAGTGGCACTACGCCGGTTCAGCAAGCGGCCAGCCCATCCGCCCGCTGGCAGTTGCTGAGCCTGGCGATGAGCGGCGAGCGCCTGGTCGGCGAGCAGGCGCCGCGGCCATCACAGGCCGAGGTGCCGGTGCCCGTCAGCCAGACGCTGCTGCTGGATCGCGATGGCCGCTTCCGGCTGGTGACGGGCAGCCAGTACCCCGGCCCGATCCAGTTCAGCTTTCTGCAGACCGGCGGCCCCGACGGCAGCGCGACCGTGGACCTGCTGAAGTGGCGCAACGGCACGGAGATCTTGCGCAAGAACGCCGAGGCCGCACGCGCCGATCTGGCCGAGCTGCAGTTCCTCGCACCGGCGCTGCTGCTGGAGCTGGCCGCCAGCCAGGGCCTTCGGCCCGCAGCGGGCGCGAGCCAGCTGGACTTCAAGGATCTGGCCGGCCGCCCGGCCCAGCTGCTGCTGGACGCCGGCACGGGCGAGCCGCGTGCCGCCATCAGCGCCAGCCGACGCTATGACTATGCCGACTTCCAGCCGCTCGCCGATGGCCTGCGCCAGCCGCGCCGCATCAGCGAGTCACGCGCCGAGAAGACGCTGGTGCGCTGGCAGCTGCAGGCGCAAACCATGGCCGGTCCGCTGCCCGGGGTGTTCGATCTGCCGGCCGGCTATGTGGAAGCCACGGCTGCGAGCGGTCTGCGTGCCACGCCCATCGGGCCGGGCTGCTACCGCGTAGATGGCGCGGCTTCGTCTTACCACAGCGCCTTCTCGATCGGCGAGCGCGGCATCGTCGTTTATGACGCGCCGGTCAGCGTTGCCGAGGCGAATCAGGTGCGCGCGCAGATCGCGCAGCTGGCGCCGGGGCGGCCGGTCAGTCATGTGCTCATCTCGCACACGCACCGTGACCACATTGCCGGGCTGCCGGCCTTCGCCAGCGAGCAGTTGCAGATCCTGGCCGGCCCCGAGGCCACGCAGGCTGTACGCCGCCAGCACGGCGAGGCGCTGGCGGCGCGGGTCAGCGAGCTGCGCGAGGTCAATGAGCTGGACCTTGGCGACCGCCGCATCCGGCTGATGCCACTGGCCAACAGCCATGCCAACGAATCACTGGTCGCCTTTGACAGTGCCTGCGGCGCGCTGTTCCAGGGCGATCTGTTCTACATCCCCGATGTCGGCCCGGTGCCGGCCGCTTTCGCGATGAGCAAGGACTTGGATCAGCTGATCCAGCGCGAGGCCCTGCCGGTGCAGCTGATCGTCGGCGTGCATGGCCGCTCGGGCACGCTGGCCGAGCTGCGCCAGTCGCTCAAGCTGGCCGACACCCTGCGCAAGCTGCAGCCCGAGGCGCACAAGCACTGAGGCCCGCCTGCGCCAGGCTCAAGCCACGCTGTCCGACTTCGCCGGCTTCGGCCCGGCCGCCCGCAGATTGAGGAACTTCTGCAGCGTGTCGAACCAGAACGGCGCACCCAGCGCGACGGCCAGCGCGGTGATCGCGCAGCCCAGCAGCTTGCTCAGCGACCAGAAGGCCGCGCAGTCAAAACCATTGGGCCAGCCGAAAGGCAGCGGCAGCTGCTTGACCGGATCAAAGGCCGCCTGCACCGGCGCCACGGTGTCGCGCAGCGACTTGGGCTCGGCGGCGGCTGGCTTGGCCGCTGCAGCGCTCGCACCACTCGCGACTTGCGCTGCCGCCACGCTCGACGCCGCCGCAGCAGGAGCCGGCGCCACGCCATCCGGATGCTCCTTGGCAAAGGTCTTGGCCTGTTCCATCACCTGCGCGCGGGCGACCGGGTCGGCCCAGAGCTTCTTGGTCATCTCGATGGTGTCGAAATTGCCGCCAAAGGCGATCACGAAACCGAAGATCAGCATGAAGTTCTGCGAGAAGCGCTTGTAGGCGCCGCTGACGCGGTCCATGCCGTCGTCAAACCAGCGCTCGACGCCACCGCGGAACTTGTCCAGATCCCCGCCCGCCTGGTTCAGCAGCGCCGTCAGCGCCTGCTTCAGTCGCCCGGCGGGCAGCTGCGCGACGCTGCGTTCCACCTGCGTGAACACCGGCGCCTGCGAGCCATCCATCAGCGACTCGATCAGCGCCATGCCGAAGTTGCCGGCCGCCACATAGGACGGCGCCCGCGTGCCGCCGGCCGTGGACAGCATGCCATGGCCGCTGACCGCCTCGAACAGCCAGTTGCCGGCCTTGCCGCCAAAGCCCTCGTGGGCCAAGAGTGCGCGCAGGCCCTGCTGCAGATGCTTGCCGCGCCAGTTCAACAGGCTGGCACAGGCCTCCTGCGCAGCCGAGCCGACCAGGCCCAGCAAGAGGTAGACAAAGATCAGGCCGATGGCCACATCGATGATGACGCCGAAGGACATGGGAAGCTCCAAAGTTTCTTGTTCACGCCTGCGCTGCGAGGTTCAGCAGCACGCGGGTCTGGTAGTGGAAGGAATTGACGCCCGAGCCGTTGTAGCGCCGCACCGCATAGGGCCAGTCGCAGAGGAACTCGGCCCGGTCCGGCACGTTCAGGTAGGGCAGCGTGCTGTAGTACTGCGTGGTTTGATAGCTGCCGCTGGCGCCGGCAAAAAACGGCGTGCCAACGCCAAGGGTGAGCGTGCGCACCGCGCGCGCGCAGTTGGCGCAGTCGCGCATATAGCGGCTGTCGCTCGGCTGATAGCGGCACAGGCGCAGGCTGATCAGCGGGTGCTCGGCCAGACGGTCGTCGGCCGTGTCGCTCGGCCCGGCAACGAAGTGATCGAACTTGTCGCGCAGCTCCTGCTGCGCCCGTTCGACATTGCGCACCGGATCGAGCATGAAGTCGGCCACCTCCTCGGCGCGTGGCGGGTGATGGAACAGCGTGTACTGGCCCAGGCCAAAGCCGCGCGAGGTGATCTGCTGCGGGCTGGCGGCATTGTTGCGGTCCAGGCCGACGGTGATGAAGCTGTCGCTGCTGCTGTGGGTGGGCAGCTGGAAATGCTGGCCGCTGCTTTCCTGCTTGACGATGGCCAGGATGAAGGGCGTCGGTGCCACCGTGCTGCGGCTGTTGGCCACCGCGGCCATCGCGCGGGCGTTCTCGGCCGCCGGGTCCTGCGCCTCCGGCAGCGTGGGGATGCGCGTATCGCCGCGCAGCGCCACCAGGCAGGCCGCCAGCGACTGATCGAACACGCCGGTGACGGCCGCCACCGGCGCCACGCCGCCCGCGCCGTTGAAACTCTTGATGGCCACCGGCGCCGCGCCGTCGCCGCCCTTGGAACTGCCATCGTTGTGTAGCAGATCGTACTGCAGGGCCGCCACCGCCGCCTGTGTGCCCGGCCCGAAGCTGCCATCGATGCCCCCGCGCAGATAGCCCAAGGCGCGCAGATCACGCTGCAGCTCGACGATGGTGTCGCGCGGCGCCGTGCAGTTCAGGCTCAGGGTCAGGCCGGGGGATTGATAGCTGGGCATGGCTGGGACTCCTTGCATGCATAGGAGGCCCTGACTCTAGCGTGGGCACCGGCGCTGGCCATCCCCATTTGCCAGCACACCGCAGGTCAGCGCGCGAGGCCTCCCCCATACTTGCCGCCGAGGTAGCCAAGTTGGCTGACCCCCATCAGCGCCAGGACCTCTATAGGAATGCTCCAAACGGCAGACAGCAACATGCTCTTGACGACAAATGCCAAGGCCAAGACCACAGTCCAGAAAAACATCTGCGCTCGGCTCAATGCCAGTCGGGCGCCCTCGGGATCGCCGTCCGGCGCCGACAGCAGATCGCTCCAGCGCCAAACAGGCAGCTCGGCGCCACGGGTCTCCGGCAGGGGCATTGCCAAAGCCCCTGCCGGTGGCAGCGGCGGGCCGGCAAGGCGGCTGATCCAGGCGGTTGCCGTTGCCGAGAACATCAAGAGGTAGAGCGTTTCCGGTGGACTGCTGAAATCGAGCCGGAGCAAGAAGATGTAGAGCAGCACGAAACCGATCGCATAGGTCCACAAGGCCATCTGCCATTTGGCCAGCGAGAGCCTGCCATCCTTTAGCAAGAGTTCGATCAAGCGGTGCTGGCGCCCACACAGCAGCTTGAGCAGGCCGGTAAAGCCAATCAACAGCAATGCACTCCAGCCGGCAGCTATCAAAGGCGTCCCCAGCAGCAGGGGCTGCTCGGCGATCACGCTGCAATCCGTGCAGCCCGGCTGCTGCCAGAGCAGCTGAGGCCGCACTCGCGTCACCGAATTGCTCAGAGGAATATGGCACTTGTCAGTGTTCTGTTCCGCATTGAAGAGCAGCAGGGTTCCGTTCAGCTCCGTCGTTGTTGAAACATGTGGACCAGCATTCTGAGTTTCCACTCCGCGCATCGTTGCAGGCCCATCCATCCATTTGGCATGTCGCTGCACCTGGGGGTTTTCCAACACGCAATAGCTGTCTTCTGCGGTGCGTACCGAATGACCAAAATGGAGCTTCAGTACAGGCTGCTCCGCTGCCGTCAGGTCAGTAGCCACAAACACCGCTAGAGGCCAGCTGCGCAGCTGCGCCGGCGCAGCATGCAGTTGCAGCGTCGCTGCGCTCGCCGGACTTGCCGGCGCTTCAGGTTTTCTGGGCCCTTGGTTGGGCGCTGGATTGGGCCCGCTGTTCTTGCCCTCCGGATTCGAATCCTTATTGCCCTTCTCGTTGTTGCCCTGCTTGCTGTCACCCTGGGCCGCGCTGGCGGAAGCCTGAGGGTTCGACGCGGCAGTGGCCGAGGGCTCGGCACCCGCTGCATGGCAGAGCAGGCTCGCCGGCAACAGCGCGGCAGCGATGAAGCGCGCCAGCAAAGACCGCAGGGTTGTAGACAGCCGCACAGAGCAATTCGTCATAAACAAAGCCTCCCGACGCTGGACTCTGACACAGCCGGGCACGCAGCACATCCGCAAGATTGCCGATCATCGAGGTGGCGCTGGCAGCCGCAGGCAGCGAGTGACATACTCCGCCCACTTGAACGGGCAGCACAGATCGAGGATGAATGCATGAGCGATAGCAAACTCTCCGCGCTGGAATCTCCACCCGCCAATGAAGCCCAGTGCATCAACGATCTGGCGGCGCGCCTGCAGGCCAAGATCGTTCGCGACAACGCCGGCGGCCCGATGCGCCGCGATGCCCATCCCAAGATGCACGGGCTGGTGCGCGCCGAGTTCATCGTCGAACCCGATCTGCCGGAAGAACTGCGCATTGGCGTGTTCGCCGAGCCCGGCAAGACCTACCCGGCCTGGATACGTTTTTCCAACCAGGATGGCACGATTCAGCCCGACATCAACGCCGATATCCGCGGCATGGCCATCAAGCTGATGGGCGTGCCCGGCGACAAGCTGCTGGAGGCCGAGCGGCAGGAGCGCACGCAGGATTTCATCGTCATCAGCACGCCGGTTTTCGTGACCCGCGATGTCGAGGAGTTCGACGATTTGATCAAGGCCTTGACCGGCAGCCTGTGGGCCAAGCTCTGCTTCTTTTTGACCCACTGGCATGTGGCCGGCAATCTGCTGCGCTCGATGAAGAAACATGCCAATCCGCTGCAGCTGCGCTACTGGAGCACCACGCCGTATCTGCTGGGCACGCGGGCCGTCAAGTACTCGGCCATCCCGCGCGCGCCCGCCACCGACACGATTCCCGATTCACCTGGCGACGACTATCTGCGCGAGGCCATGGTCCGCCAGCTGGCCCGCAAGGAGGTGGTCTACGACTTCGCCGTGCAGCTGCAGACCGATGCCGCCGCCATGCCGATCGAAGACCCCAGCATCGAGTGGCCGGAGGCGCTATCGACGTTTCGCAAAGTGGCCGCCATCCGCATCCCGGCCCAGCAGTTCGACAGCCCGGCCCAGCGCGTGTTCGGCGAGAACCTGTCCTTCACGCCCTGGCACAGCCTGCCTGAACACCGGCCGCTGGGCGGCATCAACCGCGCCCGCAAGATCGTCTATGCGGCGATCTCGACCTTCAGGCATGCGCAGAACGGCGTGCCGCGGCGGGAGCCGGTGGACTGGACGATCTGAGCGCAGCTGCGCGTTCGCTGGCGCGGTCACGCACCGTGTCACGGCGTAGGCCGGGTTAGCCAACGGCGTAACCCGCCTTCCCCAACGGCACGTCATTTACCGGTACGCGTCGGAAGCCCTTGTGACGAACAGTAGCCGAGCCAAAGGTGCCGCGCGGGTCGATTGACCCGCCCTACTGCGTAGCCGCGTCATTGCGGCGTCATCAAAACGACAAGTCTCGCAGTCCACCATACGCTCCAGTACGAAGCAGCTGCCCTGGGTCTCCAAGGCCTGACCTTGCTTCGATTCGCTTCGCTTCGATTCCATCGCGCAAGGAGCGGTGTATGACAGCATTTTCTTCGTCCGAGGTGCTCGATCTGTCCACCCTCAAGCTCAAGGTGGAGCGCGGGCAAAGCTCGGTCTCCGGCCTGTCCTCGGGCGCCTTCATGACGGTGCAGCTGCACCTTGCGCACTCGGCCAGCTTCGTTGGCGCCGGCATCGTCGCCGGCGGGCCGTATCGCTGCGCCGAGTTGTTTCCGGCTGCGGCGCCGCTGGCCGAGGATGCCTGCATCCTCACCGCCATGCAGATCGGCATGGCACCGCTGACCGAGAGCACGGCACCCAGCGCCCGGCGCTGCCTGCAGCTGGCCCGCGAGGCCGAGGCCGACCGGCTGATCGACCCGCTCAGCCATCTGGCGTCCCAGCGTGTCTACCTGTTCACCGGCAGCCGCGATCAGGTCGTGCATCCGCTGGTGGTGGCGCAGACCCGCGCCTTCTACGAGGCGCTGGGCATCAGCGGCGAGCGCCTGGCCTATGTGGACAATGTGCCGGCCGGGCATTCGCTGATCACCAGCAACCCCGAGGATTCCGAGCTGTCGCAGAACTGCCCGCCCTACCTGAACAACGGCGGCTTCATGCAATCGCACGACATCCTGCGCCATCTCTATCCCGACCTCCAAGCTCCGGCCGAGCGGCTCACCGGCCAGCTGCTGCGCTTCGATCAAAGCCCCTTCATTGGCGACCGCGACCGCGCCAGCATGAGCCGCTTGGGCTATATCTACATCCCGCAGGCCGTGCTCGACGGCGCGCCAGCGCGCGTGCATATCGCGCTGCACGGCTGCAAGCAGGGCTACGCCTATACCGACTTTCTCTACGGCCGCCTCGACAAGGCCAATCAGCCCCCCTACGGCACCCGCTACGTCACCAGCACCGGCTACAACCAGATGGCAGACAGCAACCATCTGATCGTGCTCTATCCCCAGGCCGAGGGGCGCGACAACAACAAGGCCCAGAACCCCGATGGTTGCTGGGACTGGTGGGGCTATAGCGCCGCCGACGCCAGGGCCCCTGACTACTTCTCGCAGCAGGCCGTGCAGATCAAGGCGATCCACGACATGCTCAGCTGCCTGGGCGCCTGAGCGCCTGAGCGCTGGCAGCACGCTGATCGACAGACTGGTTCCTCACCCCCCTTTTGATTGGAGAAGCTCATGTCCACGTCCAAACGCCGCAGCAGCACGGCCCATTCGACCCACTCAACCGACTTTGAAGACATCGACGAGACCGCTCCCGAGAGTGGCGACTGGCACTCATCCGAATCGCTCACCGAGGTTGATGACGAGGCCAGTTCCCACGCCCTTGTGTCGCTGCCAGCCGGGAGGCAGCTGCCCGCGCTGCTGTCGCCAACTGGCATCGCGCAGGCCGACACTGCCGAGCTGCCGAACTGGGCCGACTGGGCCAGCGTCCACATCAAGCTGCCGCTGCGCGGTCTGCGCCCCTGGGCGGCCTGGGTCCAGCGCAGCCGCGACAACGCGGTGCTCGCCGCCTCCGTCTGGAGCTGGAACACCCAACCCTTGCAGACGCTGGACGAGCTGAACGCACTGCAGCAAGCCAGCCGCCAGCAGAGCCAGCAGCTGCTGCAGCAATGGGCACAAAGCTGGGCCAGCCTGCTGCAACACCAGCGCGACCTCGGCGAGCCGAACACCATGTCCAAATGGACCGAAGAGCAGTTCAATCTGCTCGGGCAGATGATGGAGCTGTTCAGCCAGCAGGCCGCGGACCTGGCCAATCTGGACGAGAACATCAGCGTGAACTTCGGCTACTGGGCGCAGCAAAAGCTGGACAGGCAGGTCGAGACGGTCTGAGTCATCGAGCCACGTAGGCCGGGTTAGCCAAAGGCGTAACCCGCCTTTTTCAATAGCACGTCACTGACCAGCTATTTGCTAGGGCGCAGCGCGGGTCTAATGACCCGCCCTACGAAACTAACGCCCATACCGGCCATCGACGCAAAGCCCCTGTCGCCATTCCAGACGAATGGGAGCCACGCTTGCAGCGATCCGCGCAATTTCCCAGTCACTGAGGAAGTCATCTTCGATGAAGATCGCCTCCAGCTTGGCAAAGCAAGTCTTGAGGCGCTCGATCGCAAGGTCGACGCCCTCACAGGCATCCAAGTAACGTCGGGCTTCGCCCGCGGACACAGAAAGCCAGACGACATCAGCGGCGCAGCGCAGGCTGTCCGCGATCCCGTGATGGGCTTGCGCCGTGTGGGGAAATCGCGTCGCTGGATCAACGAGGGCGGCGTCGACCGTTTCGGTCGCGGGCCAGAGCAGCCCAGCGGCAGCAATCCGACAAGGGCTTGCAGCGACGATGGCAGCGCGTCTGGCCGCGCGCAACTCAAACACACTCCGCCCTTCCCACATATTCAGGAAGGCGTCTTTGCAAGCAGACAGGAACAGACTCATGCTTGACGCGCGATCACAGCCATGGCGGCGCGGCCCGGCAGTGCCCAATGACAGACAGCCTCACGTCGGATCAATCAGCCCCTTCGCGATCATCCGCAGCGCCGTCATGCTGGGTACGAAGAAGTACTCGCCGCCGCGGGTTTCGACCAGGCGGGGGATCTTGCTGAGGAAGTAAGGCGCATGTTCGCTGTCGGGCTCAACCTGCAGCACCGCCTTGCTCGGGTAGCGTTCATCGACGCTGTGGTTGCCGAGCAGGATTTCCTTGTCGTTGCCGGCCTTGAAGTCGTTGCCGTAGTTGATCCACTGCTGCTGAACGAATTCGAACTGGCGGTTGATGTCAGCGTTGAGCATCATGATGACGATGCCGTGGTTGCCGTCGTTGCGGCTGCGGTCCTTGACGCGGCCATAGGGCAGGCCGCGGCGCAGCACGCGGCGGCGGTTGCTCAGTGCACCGGGCGTGTCGAAGGCATCGGTGCTGACCTTCAGCGAGCCGGGTTTGTCGCCGGGGTCACGGATCATCTGCAGAGAGGCGCGTGGGTTGATGCGGCGGATATGGGACGAGAACGGGCATTTGCCACCGCTCATGTCTTCGTCATAGGTCCAGTTGCTGAGCAGCTTGTCCTGCTCGGCATCGTTGGCCGCGGCCAGCTGGGCATCGAAGACCTTTTTGGCCGCGAAATCGTGCGCCTTGACCAGCGGTGCGCCGTTGTCGCGCCAGCGGCCGACGAACTTGGCCGCCAGCAGCTCGCGCCGTTCAGCGGCGCTGGCGCCATGTTGGCCACAGCTGCGCGCATAGGCCTCGGCATGCTGGTCCAGATAGGCCTCGAAGCTGGCGACGTTTTCATGCAGCTTGCGATAGACCATATAGCTGCCATTGCGCGAAAGCAGCTGCGGGTCCGGCGCCGGCGGGTATTCCTGCGCCTCGTCGATATGGCCGAGCAGAAATTCGCCGGTGGCCAGCGGCGCCCAGCTGCCATCGGCCATCTGCTTGCCGCGGCCCAGCACGTAGTCGGGGGCATTGGGCATGCCTTCGAAGGCCGGGTCGCCGATGCCATCGGTATAGCCGAAATGCTCCTTGGAGGTGGGCTTGCCGTTCTCGAAGATGATCTCGACGTCTTGATAGTCGATCAACGCACCTTCGTCTGCGCGATGGCCTGACAGCAGGCTCACGCCCTCGGCGTACTGCGCCACCCGCGCCTGCAGCCATTGGTAGCCGGCCTCGCGCAGCGCCGGCGTGCGGGCATTGATCTGCACAAAGATGTGCACATCGCGCTCGCGGATTTCGCGGTTCTCGCGCCAGATCGGGTCCCAGTGCTCGGGCGCGCTGGGGCCGTTGTCGCCGAGGATGTCATGCCTGTCCTTCATGCCCTGCACGAACTCGGGCGAAAAGCCGATCAGCGAGGCCACCGGCAGGTCCAGGTTCTTCAGCCCCTGGTAGCTGAAGGCCAGGTTCAGCGTCCAGTCGGGCTGCGGGCGTTGGTCCGGCCCTGGCCCCCAGTCGACCGAGGTGGTCACTCTGGCAGTCAGTGCGGCAACGAAGGCCCGGCCCAGGGTCGAGTCCTTGATGTTGTAGAACACATAGCGCCCGACCGGATAGCCGAAGCGGCCGTAGGGGCGGATCACATTGCCTTGGATATCCGGCAGATCCAGTTGCTGGGTCATGGTGTCTTCGCTCCCGGTAGATGGATGCTCTTGGGTCTGCTCACTCGACGCGGTACTTGCCCGGCGCCCAGGTCGGGCCGGCGAGCTCGCGCGGCTGCACGCGGCGGATGAAGGCGCGGTAGTTGGCGCGCAGCGTGGCAGCATCCAGGCCCTGGTTCTCGACGGCGAACTTGGCCAGCTCCTGCTTCAAATACAGGGCCTTGAGCTGCTCGGGCAAGGGCTCGTCGTTGGAGCCGACGAAGAACAGCGTGGTCTCCAGCTGGCACTTCTTCATGTAGGCGACGAAGCCCGCGGCGTCATGCACCTGCTCGAAACCGTAGCAGTGCTGCCAGACCGACTCGATCTCGGCGCGGATATTGCTCCACATGCCGGCCAGGTAGCCGTCCAGATTGGCCGACGGCCCACCGTGGAAGTTGCAGGAGAACACCAGGTAGCGTGACTGCAGCCGGTCCTGCGCCGGCATCGCGCGGCGCCGCATGGCATCGGGCGTAACCGGCAGGAAATCGGCCAGCGTGTCCAGCGCGCTGCCACCGGGCAGCGACTCGGTGTAGACGTCATCAAGCACAAAGAAACGGCAGAGATAGGTCTGCGGCACCAGCGTCATCGGGCTGTTTGGCAGCAGGTTCCAGTCCTGAATGGTTTCGCGCACCGCATCGGCGCGGGCGATCTCACGGCCCGGCGCCAGCCCGGCCTTGATCGGGCACAGCACCGTGAGTGCATAGGCATTGCCGCTGATGTTTCCCATTATTCCTGCCCTCCGTCGCTGATGCCCTGGGATTGCGGATGAAGATGGTGGCTGCGCCGGTCGACCTGGTAGGCCGCCATGCTGACGATGGGCGTCGGGTACATATCGCCGAGGTCGTGCTGCAGGCCACGCAGCAGCGTGTGGTAGCGCTTCTGGAACTCTTCGTCGCTGCCCTTGTCGGCTTTTTCGTCAAAGGCGATCAATGCGTCCTTGACCGTCTTGGCGCTCTTCACATCATTCGAGGCGGCCAGCGGATAGGCGTTGTAGTAATGCTGGGTCTCGATCTGGTTGTACTGGATGTAGCGATGGAAGGGCGTCAGCGCTACCGATTTGGAGTAGCGGATGTTCCATTTCCAGAACATGTCCAGGCCGCTGGGGATGGAGAAGGTGAAGGAATCGACGTACTGATCCCAGCTGCCATTGAAGTTGCTGAAGAACAGCATGTAGCTGTAGCGCAGCTTCTCGCGTGGCTGATCGGACGACAGATGCGGGAACTGATCGCGGCCGATGATGACCCAGCGCGCATAGTGGATCAGCGACAGCGTGATCAGGCCCTTGAGCGTGGACGGAAATTTCAGTGCGAACCAGAAGATCAGCTTGTTGACCCAGGCCAGGCGCGGTCGCACCGGCGTGATCACATTCATCGCATAGGCCTTGCCGGCGATATTGAACATGGGCAGCACCTCCCCCCGTTGAATTGCGGGCGATTATGGGAGCGGCCCAGGGTCAGGGCAAGCGCAGTTGCGGTCGATCACGATGTAAGAAATGGGGATTGACGGCAAGGCGCATCAGGCTCAACACCTTGCCAGGCAGACCGCGCTGAAGCACAGCAACGAAAGCCGCGCTCTTCAGGCTGCGGCGTCTCCTTGATCCACCCACATCCATTCCATCTCCGCGCGCACCGGCGCTGTGTCACCGACCAGCGCCTGCACCAGGGCCAGCGACATATCGATGCCAGCCGAAATGCCGCCGGAGGTCCACAGCGCACCGTCCTGCACAAAGCGGCGGCCCTCTTGGGGCAGAGCGCCTGGGGCCAGCTCGCGCAGACGCTCGTAGGCCTGGTGATGGGTGCAGACGCGGCGCCCGTCCAGCAGGCCTGACGCGCCCAGCACCAGTGCGCCGGTGCAGACGCTGGCCAGCACCTCGACACGCGCTGCCTGTTCGCGCAGCCATTGCAAGAGCGCCGGGTGCTTGAGCAGCCGGCGCGTGCCGTTACCGCCCGGTATCAGCAGCACATCGGGCGCCGGTGCGTCGTCGAAGCGATAGCGTGGCTGCACGACAAAGCCGCCCCGCGCCTGCACCGGCTGGGTATTCAGACCGATCAGATAGGGAAAGAACGGCGCATACGGCGCCGCGGGCAGTTCGCTGCCGGCCACCGAGAAGACCTCGAAGGGGCCGGCGAAATCGAGCACCTCGACCTCGTCGAACACCAGGATGGCGACATTGCGGCTATTGCTCTGCTGGGCGATCGGCATGGCTACCTCGGCTTGAAAGCCTGTAGCTTCGCATCGTGCGCCGATGGCAGCAATGTCGCTATTCAAGCAATTTCTGCCATGATGTTCGCCATGCCTGCCGAACACCGTATTGCCCTGCTGATCTTCCCTGGCTTTCATCTGCTCGATGCCGCCGGGCCGCTGTCCGTGTTTGACGAGGCCGGCGCCTACCAGCTGCGCGTGGTCGCCGAACAGGCCGGCCTGGTGCGCAGCTCGGCCGGCGTCGCCTGGCAGGCGCAGGCGCTGCCGAGAACGGACAGCTTTGACACCTTGATGGTCGTTGGCGGCCGCGGGGTCGACGCGGCCTGCCAGCGCCCCGCGCTGCTGCGCCTGCTGCAGCGCGCTGTCGCAGCGCACAAGCGCCTTGCCAGCGTCTGCTCGGGCAGCCTGTTGCTGGCCGCGGCCGGGCTGCTCAATGGCCGGCGAGCCAGCACCCACTGGAGCCGTGTCGAGCAGTTCCGACGTCAGCATCCGCAGGTCCAGCTCGAGGCCAATAGCCTGCATGTGCAGGACGGCCAGATCTGGAGCAGCGCGGGCGTCAGCGCCGGCATCGACCTGGCCCTGGCCATGCTCAGCCGCGACCGCGACGCCGAGCTGGCGCGTCGCGTCGCGCAGGAGCTGGTCGTCTACTACCAGCGCCCGGGTGGGCAATCGCAGTTCTCGACCCTGGCCGCACTGCAGGGCGAGCGCTTCGCGGCGCTGCTGGAACGCATGCGGCGCTCGCTGCGCGAGCCGCTCAGCGTCGAACAACTGGCCGACTGGGCCTGCATGAGCCCGCGCCATTTCAGCCGCGCCTTCAGCGCCGAAACCGGCACCACGCCAGCCAAGGCGGTTGAGCGCCTTCGTGTCGAGGCCGCGCGCGCCGCGCTGGCATCCGGGCGCGTTCATTCACTGCAAGAGCTGGCACGTGACTGCGGCTTTGGCGATAGCGAACGGTTGCGCCGCGCGATGCGCCGTGTGTTGGGCGTGGCGCCTGCCCAGCTGCGACTGCTGGGCGAGGCCGCGGCAGAGTAGTTGCCGCTCAGTGGCGCAGCAGCAGACTGATCACGCCACCGGCCACATTGGCCACGTTGTGAGCCAGCACGGCCGGCCAGATCGACGCGCTGCTCAGGCGCAGCCAACCCAGCGCCACGGCGGCATAGAAGGTGTAGAGAAAGATCACCACCAGTTGCAGGCCCGAGACCTCAAGCACATGCAGGGCGGCAAAGGGCAGCGCCGATATGGCGAGCGCCAGCGCAGCGCGCCCCGGCAGGCGCTCGAAGCGACTCAAGCCCACAACCAGCAGGCACAGCCAGGCGCCACGCATGCTGAACTCCTCGCCCAGGCCAGGCATCGTCGCTTCGTATAGGAAATACTCGATCGTCAGCGGCGCCGGATCGGGCGGCAAGAAGCGCTCGGCGACCCAGCCCACGGCCGTGATCGACAGACCGACCCACACCGCATGCAACCAGGCCTGCCGCGCCGGCCAGCGCAGGCCCAGCAGCGCGCGCGGTTCACCCAGCGCCCAGGCGATCAGCACGCTCGCGAGCAGCGCTGCCAGTTGCTGGCCCCAGCCCATCACCACGGGCAGCTTCAGCATGCCCTGCACGATGGAGCCGCCAATCAGCGCAGCGATCGCCAGCGCCACGGTCAGCAGCGCCTGCCACAGCGCGCCGCGCCGCGCCGGATCCAGTTCATTGGCCTGTATCCACTGATGCAGGTGATTCGTTTGCGAGCTCTGCGCTTCTCGACTCATCGTCTTGTCCCCATACCAGAGCCTGGGCGCGCTGGCACCCTGGCAGCAAAGGCCGACATGCTAGCGTCATGCGTCGAGAGCTTGGGCGCATAGCGCCGTCGCGCTAGCCTTGCTGCAGGCACCACGCTGCGCGGCGTGCAAAGCGCATTCAATTGGAACGCTCAGATCCCGCCAAGGCCTGCTCGATTCAGCGCCCAGGCTTCTGCTCGCTGCGCCGCTCGCCGTAGGGGCAAAAGCCCGGCCGCGGCCCCACCTGCGGATGCTTGCGGCAGGTGTTCGGCCGCCGCTCGTAGACGGTGCAGCGGCGCGACTTCGCGTCGAGAAACTGGCAGTCGCCATTGGCGCGGCGGGCCAGCGTGAAGATGCCATCCTTGTGGTTGTAGCGCTCGACCAGCTTGGCCTTGACCAGGCGCCGCGCAATCAGCCGCACTTCCTCGTGCTCGGCCTCGAAAGCGTCGACCAGTTCCAGGCGCACCAGATCAGCGAGTCGTATCTCCACCGGCATCGTGCAGCAATTCGCCGCGCAACTGTCGCAGAGCCCGGCGCGATAGCGTGTCCAGGTCTCAAGGCGGTCAACGTCGACGATATGGATGGAGGAGCGCATCGGTAGTGGGCGGAATCGCAGTGGGCATCGGCGCTATTGTCCGGCCAGCGACCCTGCCCCGAAAGCAGGGCCAACAGTCCTCGCGGCTCGCTCGCTGAAGGGGCGCAGCCGGCCCGCGACTTCGGTGGCCGCGCCGATGCGGACGTAGCCGTGGCAAACGACGCTTGCCAGGCATCAAGGTCGGCCAATGCCCCACGCCCCAACGAGCACAGCTGTGACGATTTGCAAGCGCCATGCTCGACTGGCCGGAGCTCATGCACAACAGCTGTTAGGCTGGACGCCGCTTTCAATTGGGACGGGGGGGGGAGATGCAAAGAACCATCAACATGCCGGCGGGCCAGATGTGGATGGAGCTCATTGAGGGCGAGGTCGTCTCGCAGCAGAAGTGGAGCGAGACGCAGATCCGCGCCACGGGCGGTGGCGGCTACATCAATCAGGGCTCAGGTTTGATCAGCGATGTCCAGCTCAGCACTTCAAGCAGCGAGCAGCTGGAGTTCTGGGTCAGGTCCGACGATGGCAAGGAGACCGCCTTCCGACTGGCCGACACCGGCCTGGCACTGCGTGCCGGACAACGGGTGCGGATCGCCCGCGGGGGCAAGCTTGGCTCCAAGCCAGGCACGCCCCTGCTGACTCAGAACTTCGCCAGTGGCGAGACCCATGCCCTGGTGCCGGACTGGCTGAACTGGGCGATGGCGCAAGGGCTGCTGCGCCGTCCGCTTTGGTACCGTCTGCTCAGCAACTGGCTGACGCTGGCCATCGCCGTGATCGCGGCGCTGCTCATCGTCTATGCCCACAAGCACCCGAGCAACAGCGGCGCACTGGCGGTCTTGCTGGAGCCTGCGCACGGCCCCATTTCGCTACTCGAGGGCGCGCAGCTGGTGCTGAGCCAGGCCGCTTCGGGCGGCGCCTCCCTGATTGCCGACCTCAGTCAGTGGTCGGCCTCAAGCAGCCAACCTGGCAAGGACAAGCTGCCAGCAAATCTGTTCAGCCTGCTGCTTTTCACGCTGTTTGCATGGGCGAGCCTGGCCGTGGCACTCAAACTCGTCGGCCGGCTCATTCTGAGCCTGCACTGGAAACGCTCAGCCTCACGCGACGTGCGCCAGCGGGTCATGACGGCGTTTGAAGCGCCTGCGGCCTGAGCCCCTGCGCCAGACGAACATCGATCACCCGCCCAAGAAGCCCTGGACAGCGCGCCGTCCGGGGCTTGCCCCTTTTTGCCAGCACAGCCCTACATGGCGCTTGACTGATTCAGGACGATGACGACAAGGTGCGGGGCATGTTCGGCCTGCGCTCGCGCTTCGACATGGCGCGGCGTGCGGCCGGCGTGGAGTTCAAGTTTCGGGAGACTCGGGCCAAGCCTGCAACCGACGTTGGCAACTTGGCGCACTCGCCTCGTCACTCGTCCAAGGCCGCGCTATGCGCCTCCACAGCTTGTAGATGAACAGCCAGAAACAGAAAAGCCCCGGACAGCGAACTGTGCGGGGCTTTCAATTTTTTGCCGGCTCTACCCGGGCTGCCTTCTGACTGGTGCCCATGGGCAGGATCGAACTGCCGACCTCTCCCTTACCAAGGGAGTGCTCTACCACTGAGCCACATGGGCAAGATGCCTGAGCGGCTGATATGGAGCGGGATAAGAGGCTCGAACTCTCGACCTATACCTTGGCAAGGTATCGCTCTACCAACTGAGCTAATCCCGCTTTGACTTTTGCGGCCCGCTGTTTGGTGAACAGCAGTCCATTGTCTTGGTGGCCTGGGGCGGAATCGAACCACCGACACGCGGATTTTCAATCCGCTGCTCTACCAACTGAGCTACCAGGCCATCTTCACTTCACTGTTTTGGCCCTGCTGCTGCAGCGCCGTAATCAGCGAAGACCATGACTATAACACTAAATTCCGTTGCTGCGCTTATTTCTTGAAAGATCGACGCCCAATTGTTTGAGCTTGCGGTACAGATGGGTCCGTTCCAGGCCGGTCTTCTCGGCCACGCGGGTCATCGAGCCGTTCTCCTTGGCCAGATGGAACTCGAAATAGCTCTTCTCGAAGGCGTCGCGGGCTTCGCGCAGCGGGCGGTCGAGCTCGAACAGTTGCTCCGAGGCCAGGCCCTGGGCAGGCAGGCTGGGCTGCGGAGTGCTGACGCCGCTGTTCAGGCTGACCGGCTGATGGCTCGGTGGCAGCAGCATCTCGCTGCGGCTGTAGCTGGGCAGGCCGACCACCGGGGCCGGCCGCGGCGCCGTCTTCACCAGCGCCTGCTCGACCGCGCGCAAGAGCTTTTGCAGCGTGATCGGCTTTTCCAGGAAGGCGATGGCGCCGTACTTGGTGGCCTCGACGGCGGTGTCGATGGTGCCGTGGCCGCTCATCATGATCACCGGCATCGTCAGCTGGCCGCTGCTGCCCCATTCCTTCAACAGCGTCACGCCGTCGACATCGGGCATCCAGATGTCCAGCAGCACGAGGTCGGGCCGCATGCGCTCGCGGACGGCGCGGGCGCGCTGGGCGTTCTCTGCCAGTTCGATCGTGTGCCCCTCGTCGGAGAGGATCTCTGACAGCAGGGCGCGTATGCCCAGCTCATCGTCTACAACAAGAATGGTTGCCATGTCTGCCTACTGTTCACGCGGGCCTGTGCTCGTCGCTGGGCGCATCGGCCGGGCTCGGTGCAGTCGCGAGTTTCGAAAATGATAACGAAACTTGCGCGCCTATCACCGGCTCGGCCTCGTCGCCTTGTTTGTGCAGGTTCACCAGCCTGATACGAGCGCCGTGTTCATCTGCAATCTTCTTCACCACCGCCAAGCCCAGGCCGGTGCCTTTGGACTTGGTGGTGACATAGGGTTCAAAGGCGCGTTTGAGCACCTTGTCGGCAAAGCCGGGGCCATTGTCCGTCACCAGCAGACGCAGACCGCGCAACTCGCCGTTTTCATTCAGCGCCTTCTGCGTGCGCACCAGCACATGGCCGTGCTCGCGCTCGCTCACCGCATCCAGCGCGTTCTGCACCAGATTGTGGATGACCTGGCGCAGCTGGGTCGCGTCACCAACGATATGCGGCGGATCGCTGTCCAGCTCGGCATGAAGCCGCCCTGCCTCCTGGGCCGACACATAGAGCTGCAGCACCTCGGCCACCAGCTCATTCAAATCAAGTTGCACCAGGCGCGCCGCGGGCAGCCGGGCGTAGTCGCGGAATTCGTTGACCAGCTGCTTCATCGCCTGCACCTGGTTGACGATGGTGCTGACCGAGCGCACCAGCATGGCCTGGTCGGTGCCTTCGAGCTTGGCCTCGAGCTTGTGCTGCAGCCGCTCGGCGGAGAGCTGAATCGGCGTCAGCGGGTTCTTGATCTCGTGGGCCAGGCGCCGCGCCACCTCGCTCCAGGCGGCCGAGCGCTGTGCCGAGACGACCTCGCTGATGTCGTCAAACACCATCAGCCGGGCCGACTGCGGCAACGCTGCGCCGCGCACGAGCAGCGTTAGCACATCCTGGCTGGCATCCATCTGCAGCTCGAAAGACTCCTGCCAGTGGCCGCGCTCGCCCGCCTCGGGACTGTCTTCCTGGGTCTCGAAGCGCTGCCAGACGCCGCGCGCAAAGGCCTCCAGATGCGGCACCTCGTCGAGCCGGCGGCCACGGTAGGCCGACAAGGGCAGGCGCAGGATGCGCGTCGCGCCGGGGTTGACGGTATCGATCAGGCCCTGGGCGTCAAAGACGATCACGCCAGCGGTCAGGTTGTCCAGAATCGTCTGCAGATTGGTGCGGGCGCGCTCCAGCTGGACCACGCTTTTCTCGACCAGGCCGCGGGCATCGGCCAGCTGCTGGGTCATGTCGGCAAAGGAGCGGGTCAGGCCGCCCAGTTCATCGCGCGAGGCCAGCACCGGCTTGGCGGTCAGATCGCCCTGCGCCACCTGGCGCACACCATCGGCCAACAGCAGCAGCGGCCGGGCCAGCTGATTGCCCAATGTCACCGCCAAGAGCAGCGCGCCGAACACGGCCAGGATCAGCACCAGAGTCAACGTGCCGAGGTAGAACTCGCGCAGGCCTTCGCGGCCCAAGGCCCGCTTCTGGTACTCGCTGTTGGCGGCGGCCACCGCCAGCGCATTGGTGGCCAAGGTGCTGGGCAGGCCCTGCACCACCATCAGATAACGGTCGGAGGCACCCAGGCTGAAGTTGCTGCTGGGCAGCAGGGCCAGCGCGCGGATGCGGGCGTGCCCCACCGAGGCCGGCGTCTCGACGTCCAGGTCTTCCACCTTGCTGGTCCAGCCCTTGGGGCCGCGAGCCAGGCGCAACAAGCTCGCATCGGGGCGATCCGGCGCCAGCGCGCTGCTCGATTCACCGACGGAGAACAGCACCTGGCCATTGCCACCGATCAGCGAGACGCTGCGCGCCGCGAGCTGGTCGCGCACCCGCTCCAGCGCCAGCGTCTGTGGCAGGCTGCCGATATCGCTGAGCCGCTCGGCGGCGCTGCGGGTCTTCAGGCCCAGATCGGTCTTCAGCGCGTCCAGCGTGTCGGTGCCCAGCGACAGCCCGGCGGTCAGCGCGCCGGCCAGCTGCTGATCGAACCAGCTCTCGATGCTGCGGTTCACGAACTGGTAGCTGACGGTATAGATCAGCACGCCCGGCACCACCCCCACCAGCGCAAAGATGCCGGCCAGCTTGAGCAGCAAGCGGCTGCCGAACTTGCCCTGGCGCAGCCGCAGCGCCAGCCGCAGCGCAGCGATGGCGATCACCAACACCAGCAGCACCGCCAGCGCCAGCGTCACGCGGTAGAGCCAGACGTAGTTGCGCTGGAAGAAATCACGTTCGGACGTGGCGCCAATCGACAGCAGCAGCGCCAGCACCACGCAAGCGCCGGTCACGGCAATGGCCGACACCACCCAGGCCCAACGCGCCGACCTGGTCATGGTTGCGTCTTGAGGCTGAAATCAGCGTTGAGGCCTTGATTGCGCTCCACGCTCAGGGCCCAGCCCTGCGGCGCACCCAGGCCGATCTGCATCGGCCGCGGCAACTGGCTGGTGTCCAGCTTGTAGCTGAACTCCAGGTAATAGCGCCCGTCGTCCTCCAGCTCCCGGGCCTCGGCCAGGCGCCACTGCGAGGCGCCGCGTACGGCCGCCACGGCCTCGGACAGGGTCTCGAAATTCTGGTTCAGCCCGCCGGTGCTGACACGGTACTGGTGCGTCAGCGGCTGGTAGCTGAGCCGCCAATTGCGCGTCTGCTTGGCCACGCGCAGATCGCGCCAGTACCAGCGGTTGCGAAACACGCTGACCTCGGCCTGGAAATAGATGGGCACGCCCTTGGACAGCGCCTCCTCGACCGGCTTGGGCAGCTCGAAGCGGGTACTGAAGCTCAGGAGCAGGCCGTCCTCGGCCCGCTCGGTGCTGAAGTGGCTGAGGCTGACGCCCTCGGCCCGGGCCAGCGGCGCGAGCAAGAGCCAGCCCACCAGCAGCAGCGCCATGCCGCGGGCCAGCATCAAGGCAGGCCGGGGCAGCAAGGCAGCGAGGGACAGCGGTCGCGTCATCGACAGGTAACAGATCGGGCGGGTGGGTTGCTACGGTTTGAGCAGCAGCGCGTAAAAGAACCCGTCCAGGCTCGCCACCGGCTGCGTTTGACCATTGTCAGTCAGCGGCAGCAGATGGCCGGTCGTAGCGGACACATGCAGGCGCTTGGCGCCCGGCTGGCGTTGCAAAAATGCGTCGATCTGGTCTTCACCCTCGGCCTTGAAGACCGAACAGGTGGCATAGACCAGGCGGCCGCCCGGCTTGAGCAGCGGCCACAGCGCGTCCAGCAGCTGGGCCTGGGTCTCGGCCAGTGCGGCAATGTCGGTGGCGCGGCGCAGCCAGCGCACATCCGGGTGGCGACGCACGATGCCCGAGGCGCTGCAAGGCGCATCCAACAGGATGGCATCGAAGCGCTGGCCATCCCACCAGCTGGCGGTATCGCGGCCATCGGCCGCCTTCAGCCGGGCACGCTGTTGCAGGCGGTCGAGGTTCTGCTGCACCCGGCTCAGGCGCTCGGCATCGGCGTCCAGCGCCAGCAAGTCATAGTCGCCCAGCTCCAGCAGGTGCGCGGTCTTGCCACCGGGGGCCGAGCAGGCGTCGAGCACGCGGGCGCCAGAAGGCAGCGCGGGCAGCAGCAGCTCGGTGGCCGGGGTCAGGTCTTGCTGTGTCCACGTCCGCAGCTCGCCCACCGTCAGCGGCGCGGCCAACTGGGCGGCGGCGTCTTGCACCGAGACATCGCCGGCGGCAAAGCCCGGCAGCTCGGTCACCGGCACCGCCCGCTCCAGCAGCAGCGCCTGCGGCGCCAGCGCGCCAAAAGGCTGGGCGGCAATGCCGGCTTCGGCCAGGCGCGCCTGGTAGGCCGCCAGCGGCTGGCGCGCATGAACGCGCAGCGTCATCGGCGGCCGGGTGTTGTTGACGGCCAGCATGGCCTGCCAGCGCTCGGGCCAGTCGCGCTGCAGCTGCGCGATCCACCAGGCCGGATGGTTGTAGCGGGCCGTCGCGTCTTTCTCGACGGCGGCCACCAGCGCCTCGCGCTCGCGCAAGAAACGTCGCAACACCGCGTTGACGAAGGCGGCGCTGTTCTTGGCGCGCTGCCGGGCGGCCTCGACCGCCTGGTCGACCACCGTGTGGTCGGCATAGGGCGGTTCGGCCTGCGGCCACAGCAAGGCCAGCGCGCAGATCAGCAGGTTGTCGACCTTGGGCGGCGGCGCCTTGGGCACCAGCAGGCGGCGCAGCGCCTCGGCGGCACCCAAATGGCGCAGCACATGAAAACTCAGCGATTGCGTGGCTGGCCGCAGCGGCGTCGGGCAGCGGGCCAACAGCTCGGTCAGCGATTGGCCGGCGCGCACGGCCTGGACGGCATCGGCCGTTTGCAGCAGGAGGCGCTGCAGCGGCGGGGCTGGGTGGGAGATGGGGGGCTTGGGAGACGACACGGCGCCAGTGTAGGGGCTGCGCCCGATCGCGCCGAGCAGCGGGATGGGCGAGGCAACTTGCGTCAAATGCTGCTCAGGCCCCGGCACAAGCCGGGGCCGTGGCAGGGTTAAGGCAATCCGGCCACAATGCCGCCAAGCCATCATCACCCGGGCGCTTGGCAACAAGTGACCCTCCGCCCATGCCACGCACCCCCAAACTGAACGAGGCCGAACTGGCCACGCTGCCGGCCTCGGAACGCGTCCGTTACCGCCTGGTCCACGCCCAGCGACGCCACCACGCCAATGACAATATCGCCGCCTTCATCGAGGACGGCGAGCTGGATCAGATCCAGGCCGAGGTGCAGGCCAAGATGCAGGAGGTGCTGCGCGCGCTGGTGATCGACACCGACAGCGACCACAACACCCAGGAGACCGCCAAGCGGGTCGCCAAGATGTTCGTCCGCGAGGTCTTCAAGGGCCGCTATGTGGCCAGCCCGGCGGTCACCGAGTTCCCCAATGTGACGCGGCTGAACGAGCTGATGATCGTCGGCCCGATCACCGTGCGCAGCGCCTGCTCGCACCACCTCTGCCCCATCATGGGCCGGGTCTGGATCGGCCTCTTGCCCAACGAGCATTCAAACCTGATCGGCCTGTCCAAGTATGCGCGGCTGTGCGACTGGATCATGAGCCGGCCGCAGATCCAGGAAGAGGCCGTCACCATGCTGGCCAACGAACTGCAGGAACGTGTGCAGCCGGACGGCCTGGCCATCGTCATGGAGGCCGACCATTTCTGCATGCATTGGCGCGGCGTCAAGGACAGCGAATCGATGATGACCAATAGTGTAATGCGCGGCGCCTTCCTGAAGGACCCGAATCTGCGTCGCGAGTTCCTTTCATTGCTCAGCAAGAAGTGAGCCCACCATGCTTGTACGACTTCTCTACGCCAGCCGCGCGGTCCACGCCCTCAGTGAGGCCGATCTCGGCACCATTCTCAAGCAATCGCGCGAACACAACCCGAGCGAGGGGCTGACCGGCCTGCTCTGCTACAGCGATGGCGTGTTCATCCAGGTGCTGGAAGGCGGTCGCGATGCCGTCAATGCGCGCTACAAGCACATCGTCAGCGACGCCCGCCACCACGACGTGATCCTGCTCAGCTACGAAGAAGTGGCCGAGCGCCAGTTCGCCGGCTGGAGCATGGGCCAGGTCAATCTGCACCGCCTCAACCCGGCCCTGGTGCTGAAGTACTGCGACACCGCCCGCCTCGATCCCTATGCGATGAGCGGCCACGCGGTGATGGCGCTGTTCCAGGAACTCGTCAGCTCCGGCGCCATCGTCTGCAGCTGATGGGGAAGTAGCCTTCGCACGCCAGCCGCTAGCGATTGCTAGGCAATTGCAACGCCGTCCGCAGGGCACCACACGATCGAGCGGAGCCCATGGATCCGGCTCCGCCGGTCCATCGGGCTCGCCCCCGGACGGGGCCGCGCGCAGCGCGTCGGGGGCGAGTCATAGCGACCGTGCTTCGGTGAAACCGAAAAAGCTGCACAGCACCCGCGTCGGGAACTGCTGCACCGCCTCGTTGTAGGCGGTGACGGCCTGGTTGAAGACCTGGCGCGCGAAGGCGCGGTGGCGCTCGATCAGCTTGAGCTCGTCGATCAGCGCATCGACCTCGGCCTGCTCGCGCAACTCGCCGTGATGCTCAACCAGCGACATCAGCCGTGTCAGCGCCGCACCGTGTACTGCCGCGGCGACGGCCAGCGTGGCCACCGGATCGGCCGCGTGAGGCCGGGCCCGCACCGCCTGCGCGGCCGCATGGGCCTCGGCCTGGGCGGTTTCCAGCGCATCGAAGGTCGCCTGCTCGCTGAGCATCACCGGCCGCGCCAGCGCGATCAGCCGGGCGCTCTGCGTGGCCCGCTGGCCCAACGCCTCGTCGAGCTGCGCATAGGCCGTGCCGATCGCGTTGCGCAGCTGCATGACGCGGTTGTAGGCCCCGATGGACCAGAACAGCAGCACGGCCATCAGGCCCCAGCCGACCCAGCTCCAGTCCGTCATGCCGCACCCTGGGCGGCCGCCTCGCGCCACTGCGCATGGCCGCGCGCGCGCAGCTCGCAGGCCGGGCAGCTGCCGCAGCCGTAGCCCCAGGCATGCCGCTGGCTGCGCTCGCCCAGATAGCAGGTGTGGGTGTGCTCGACGATCAGCGCATTCAGCGCCGCACCGCCCAGCCGCTCGGTCAGCGCCCAGGTCTCGGCCTTGGTGATGAACATCAGCGGCGTCTCCAGCGTCATCGGCGTGTCCAGGCCCAGGCTCAGCGCCACCTGCAAGGCCTTCAGCGTGTTGTCGCGGCAGTCGGGATAGCCGGAAAAATCGGTCTCGCACATGCCGCCGACCAGCACCGAGGCGCCGCGCCGGTAGGCCAGCGTCGCGGCGAAGGTCAGGAAGAGCAGATTGCGGCCCGGCACAAAGGTATTGGGCAGGCCGTTGGCCTGCAGCTCGATCGCACGGGCGTCGGTCAGCGCGGTATCGGAAATCTGGCCCAGCAGGCTCAGGTCGAGCAGATGGTCCTCGCCCAGCTTGGCGCCCCAGTGCGGAAACTGCGCCGCCAGCTCGCGGCGCACCTGGCCGCGGCAGTCCAGCTCGATGCGGTGGCGCTGGCCATAGTCAAAGCCCAGGGTCTCGACCTCGGCATAGCGGTCCAGCGCCCAGGCCAGACAGGCGGTGGAATCCTGGCCGCCGGAGAACAGCACCAGGGCCTTGCGGCGGCCATTGGCCTGCGGCGCCGCGGAGGAAAGATCAGCAACTGCGTTCATGGCCGCAAGTGTGCCAGGGTCGGCACGTGCCAGCGGTCGCGCGGCCTTCATCGCTGCGGCCGGGCGGCGTGCTACCGTGCAGCCACGACGAGGAGAGCATCGATGCGAAAACAAGCCCTTGGCGCCGTTCTGGCGCTGCTGCTGAGCCCCCTGAGCCATGCCGCCACCACGCCGCCGGCCAGCGCCAGTTCAAGAATCAGCAACGTGCTGGTCTACCCCGGTGGAGCGACGATTGAGCGCATCGCCCGGGTCAGCGCCGGCAGCCGCCAGCTACAGCTGAACTGCCTGCCGGCCCGCTTCGATCTGGACTCGCTGCAGGTGCAGGCCGACGCCGGCATCGCCGTCGGCGAGATCAGTGTGCAGACGCTGGACCGTGCCCGCAGCCCCGAGTGCAACAACAGCCCGCTTGACGCCCGCATCCGCGAGCTGGAAGACCAGCTGGCTGCGCTGAAGGCCGAGGACGAATCACAGGAGCTGGTGCTGGGCTTTCTGAAGAGCGTCGGCAGCGACAACAAGCTGCCCGCTGCCGCCATCACGGCCACCGCCGACACCCTGCGGCGCAGCAGCCTGGACGCCTTGCAGCGCCGTCTGCAGCTGGCCAAGCGCCGCGATGAACTGCAGCTGCAGCTCGGCCCGCTCAGCGCCGAACGCGAGGCCCAGCGCGCTGCCAATCCGCAGCTGCGCAGCCTGGTGCTGAACCTGGCGGCCAGCCGCGACGGCGAGCTGCGCATCAGCTACCGCAGCAGCCAGGCCGGCTGGAGCCCGGTCTACCGCGCCTATCTGGACACCGCCCGGACCAGCCTGCGCCTGGAGCGCCATGCCCAGGTCGCGCAAAGCAGCGGCGAAGACTGGCGCGGCGTGCGCCTGCGCCTCTCGACGGTGCAGCCGCGCCAGGCCAGCAGCCTGAATCCGCCGCAGCCCTGGGTGCTGGACCTGCTGCCGCCACCGGTGCAGAACGCCGCCTACGAGATGGCCGCGCCGGCGCCGGCGATGGCCATGGCGCCCCCTCCCGCCCCCATGGCCAAGCGCTATGCGGCGCCCGAGCTGCCCAGCTTTGACGTCAGCGAGCTGCAGGGTGCCTATGCCGCCGAGTACGAGGTGCCCGGCGAGGTGCAAGTGGCCAGTGATGGCCAGCGCGTCGGTTTCCTGCTCGGCAGCGCCGCGTTGAACACCCGGCTCGTCACCCGCGTGCAGCCGCAGCAGGAGGCGCAGGCCTATCTGCTGGCTGACAGCGAACGCCCCAAGGGCAGCTGGCCCGACGGCGCCTTGCAGCTGTTCCGCGACGGCGCCTTCATCGGCCAGTCGCGCCTGACGCTGGGCAGCGACGAGCGCCTCGCGCTGTTCTTCGGCCGCGATGAGCTGGTGCGTGTGCAGATCGAGCCGGAGCAACGCAATGCCGGCAGCACCGGCTTCATCGCCAGCCGCAGCGAGCGGCGCATCAGCCACGGCTACCTGGTCGAGAACCTGCACAGCACGGCCATCACGCTGCAACTGCTGGAGGCCGCCCCGGCGCCACGCCACGAGGACATCCGGGTGCAGACCCAGTTCAAACCCGCCGTCAGCGAGCAGGACTGGCACAAGCTGCCCGGCATGGTGCTCTGGAGGCAAGACCTGACCCCAGGTCAGAGCCAACGCTTCAGCGCCGAGTACTTGATCAGCTATCCCAAGGACGCGCGCATCGGCGGGCTGCGTTGAACAGCAGTTCGACGCATTTGGGTATCTGAAGACCTTACATCCAGGCAACCCCCTATTCGCGGGGAACCCCCTCACTCGCATACTCGCGACCTTTCGTGAACAAATTCACGAATAGAGCCACTGGTAACCGGCGCGCTGCAGAGCCGTAGGCCGCCTGCTTCCACGGCGCACTCAGGTCCGGATGTCAGTCCAAGGGGAGTTGTGATGGATTCGATCGACAGTGCAGCGCTGCTGCGCATGGTGACCTTGTATGGCCATGTGCTGGCCTGTTTCGCCGCGGCTGCCGGCGTGGTGCTCGGCGACATCGCCATCTTCATGCCCAAGCGGGTCGACCGGCTGCTGCTGTCCAAGGCGGCTCGCGTGGTGGGCATGGCGCTGATCGTGCTGTGGGTGACAGGTCTTGCCCTGATCGGCATCGACACCGGCTTTGACGTCGCCGTCATCGCCACCAAGAGCAAGGTACTGGCCAAGCTCAGTGTCGTCACGCTGCTGACGCTCAACGGCTTGGCCCTGCACCGCTGGGCCTTCCCGACGTTGGCCGCGCCGCAGGAACACCCCGAGCGCGCCGCAGGCCTGCCGGCCGTGCTTGGCGCCATCAGTGCCGCCAGCTGGCTGTTCGCCGCCTTTCTGGGCGTGGCCAAGGCGCTGGTGCCGCTGCTCAGCTACGCCGGCTTCATGGGCATGTACGCGGCTTTCGTGCTGCTCGCTGTCGGCTTCGGGCTGACGGTGATGCGCGGCAAGCTCAGCCAGCAGCTGCTGCGCACACCGGAAGACACCATCTACAGCGCCCTGCAGGATCTGCCGGAGCTGCCCAGCGCCCGCCTGGCCGGCTGACGCTGAGTGCGGGGCGGCTTCAGCCCCGTACCTCGCCCTGCCCCAGCACGATCCACTTCAGCGAGGTCAGGCCCTCCAGCCCGACCGGGCCGCGGGCGTGGAACTTGTCGGTCGAAATGCCGATCTCGGCGCCCAGGCCGTACTCGAAGCCGTCGGCAAAACGGGTGCTGGCATTGACCATCACGCTGGCCGAATCGACCTCGCGCAAGAAACGCATCGCGTTCGGGTGATTCGTCGTCAGGATCGCATCGGTGTGGTGCGAGCCATAGCGGTTGATGTGGGCGATGGCCTCGTCCAGGCTGTCCACCACCTTGATGCTGATGATGGGCGCCAGGTATTCGGTCGACCAGTCGGCCTCGCTGGCCGCGGCCAGCCGCGCATCAGGCAGCGGCCCCAGCAAGGCCAGCGTGCGCGGGCAGCCGCGCATCTCCACGCCCCTGGCCGCCAACAGCACGCCGATGCGGGGCAGGAAATCGGGCGCTTGTTCGGCATGAACCAGCAGTGACTCGGTCGCATTGCAGGGGCTGTACTTCTGCGTCTTGGCATTCATCACCACGCGAAGCGCCAGCTCCGGCTCGACCTCGGCGTCGACATAGCAATGGCAGTTGCCATCCAGGTGCTTGATCACCGGCACCCGCGCCTCGGCACTGATGCGCTCGATCAGGCCCTTGCCACCACGCGGAATGATCACGTCGACATGGGCCGGCATCGTGATCAGCGCGCCAACGGCGGCGCGGTCGGTGGTCGCCACCAGCTGCACCGCCTCGGCAGGCAGGCCGGCCTCTTGCAAGGCGGCCTGCACCAGCGCGGCGAGGGCCAGATTGGAGTGGATCGCCTCCGAGCCGCCGCGCAGGATGCAGGCATTGCCGCTCTTGATCGCCAGCGACGCGGCCTCGATGGTGACATTGGGCCGGCTCTCGTAAATCATGCCGAACACGCCCAGCGGCACCCGCATCTGGCCGACGCTGATGCCGCTGGGCCGGCGGCGCAGGCCGCTGATCTCGCCGACCGGATCGGGCATGGCAGCCAGCTGCTCGCAGCCCTCGGCGACGGTGGCAATGACCTTCTCGCTGAGCACCAGGCGATCGCGCATCGCGGCGTCCAGCGCACCGGCCGCCGCCAGATCGCGCGCGTTGGCGGCCGTCAACGCGGCCACCGATTCGCGCAGTCGGCGTGCCAACGCCAGCAGAGCGCTGTTCTTCTGTGCCGTGCTGGCAGCGGCCATGCGGGCGGCAGACTCGCGGGCCTGACGGCCCAGCGCCTCCATATAGGCGGGGATGTCGCCGGCTTCCAGGGCGCGGGCGGGAACAAGCGTCGGGGACTGGGCGGCATGCATCATGGCTCGATTCTCACCCAGCCCCGCCGCCCAGCCTTCGTCATCGCTTGATCATTGCTTGAGCGTCGGATCCCAGTGTTCGACGATGCGGCCGTCGACGACGCGGAACATATCGAACCAGGTCGTGGTGTAGCGCTTGCTGGCGTCAGCCGGTTCGGGATGCTCGGCGCGGAACACCAGCGTGACCAGATCGCCCTCGGCAGTGATCGCCACCAGCGGCGTGCGCACACGTTCCGCCACGGTGCGCGGCTTGCTGAAGGCCTTGAAGAAATTGACGAAGCCGGCCCGGCCGGTGGGCACCAGCGGGTTGTGCTGCCGGTAGTCCTCGGCCAGGTAGCGATCGGCGCGGTCCAGCTGGCCGGCCTCGATCAGCTCGCGCCAGAAGTCGTAGACCAGGCGCTTGTTGGCGGCCAGCCGGGCATCGGAACTGGCCAGCAGCACGGCGTGATCGGACTGGGCCAGCACCGGCTCCTGAGCCCGTACAGGCGTGGTCATCAGCAAGGCGGCGGTCAGCGCCAGCAGCGCGGGAAGTGCTTGTTTCATGGTGTGCTTGTCAGCGCTTGTGGAAGAAATCAGCTCAGCGTCAGACGCATCAGCAGCTGGTAGAGGCTGAGCGGCTCGGCGCCCGCACGGCGCAGCGCCGCCCCGCCCAGGTCCAGGCGCTGCAGTTGCGGCACGCGGATGCGCCGGTGCGGATGGGCGGCGGCCAGCGCCTGCAGCAAGGCCTCGGCATCACCCTGCGCCGCATCGCGGTCGATCAGGCTGGCGATCTGCACGCTGTGCTCATCGGGCACGGTAAACAAGAGCTGGGCCGAGCCGCGCTGCCAGGCCTGCAGGCCCACGGCGCTTTGCAGCGATTCCGGCATCACCTGCAGCGGCAGATCGCTGAAACCCGCCGCTGCCAGCTGGTTCAACCAGCCCATGGCCGCAGGCAGCTCGACCTGCCGGTGCTCGCACGGCTCTGCAGCCATGCGACCAGGCTCGGCCACATAGCCATGCAGCTCGTGCACCACGCTGAAGCCACGCCCCTGGTAGAGCCGCAAGGCGCGCTCGTTCTGCGCGAAGACCTCCAGCTCCAGCGCCACCAGCCCAGCCTCGCGACCACGCTGCAGAAAATCGTCCAGCAGCGCCGGTGCGGCTCCGCGGCCGCGTGCGGCAGGCACGGCGCCCATGGTCGCCAGCCGCCAGCGCCGGCTCTGCGGGCGGGGCGCCACCAGCGCAAAGGCGAGCACCTCGCCATGCTCGTTGAGCACGGCCCGGCTCAGTCCCAGGTCCGCGCCCTGGCGGCGCAGCAGGGCCGGCCACTGATCCAGCCCCAGGTTGAAGGGGCCGGCAACATAGTCGGCAAATGCCAGGTTGAAGGCCGTGTGCAGACGCTCTGGAGGCAGTTCGGCGGCAGTAATGAGGGTCAGGTCTTGCGCTATCAATTAAAACTTCATCCAACTCAACAGGGCCAACCAGAGCGGCGCGGTCAGCACAAAAGCCAGCGTCGACAGCACGATGGCCGCCGTCGTCTCGCCTTCCTCACAGCGATAGCGCTGGGCAAAGATCAGCGCGTTCGACCCTGAGGGCAAGGCCGCCAGCATCACGATCACCGCCAGCGGCATGCCGCCCACGCCCAACACCCCATGGGCAAAGCCCAGCACCAGGGCTGGCAGCAACAGCAGCTTCAGCAGCGCCAGCAAGACTACCGAACGCCAGGCCGCCGGCCATCCGTAATAGGCCAGCGACATGCCGATCAGCGTCAGGCACAAGGGCACAACCGCCGTGCCCAGCAGCTGCAGCACCTCGTCCAGCAGCGCCGGCAGGCGCAGGCCCAGGGCATTGAAAACCAGGCCGCTGAGCACCGGCAGCACCACCGGATGGATCACCGTGTTGCGCACCGTTGCCAGCAAGGTACTCAGCAGACTGCTGCCCTGGGCCTCGGCCTGTTCACGCGCCAGGTCCAGCTCCACCAGCAGGGTCAGCAGCGACAGAATCGTCAACGCATGCAGGCTGACAACGGTGATGTGGATGGCCAAGCCGGTTTCGCCGAACACACTGGCCGCCAGTGGCACGCCGATCTGCAAGGTATTGCCGAAGCTGACGGTGATCGCCTGCACGCTGGGTCGGGCGACAGGCGCGCCGGCGCGCAGCCGGCTGCGCTGCCAGAAGTAGACGGCGACGATCAGGCCCAGCACCGGGATGAAGAAGCCGGCCAGCGTCAGCCAGGGCAAGGCGGCCAGCTCCAGCCTCGCTGTGGTGCGAAACAACAGCGCCGGCACGAAGAGGTAGAAGGCCGCGTTGGACAGCACGCGGGCCGGATCATTGCCACCTGGCTCCGGCTGGCCCAGCCAGCGCATGCGGCCAACAAACCAGCCCAGGGCCACGACGCTGATCAGCGCGGCCAGCTTGTAGAAAATCGCTTCGCTCATCGGCGCAGTATGCCGCCGACTTATGCCGACCTTCCCGACGCTCAGGAGCCCAGCGGCAGATCGAGTTCGAACCAGAAGCTGCTGCCCTGGCCGGTGCCGCTGCTGACCTCGATCTGCCCGCCCATCAGCTTGACCAGCTGCTGGCTGATCGACAGGCCCAGGCCGGTGCCGCCGGCGCGGCGCTGATCCTCGGACACCTGTTCGAAGGGCTGGAACAGGCGGGCCAGCTGCTCCTGGCTCATGCCGATGCCGGTATCGCTGACCTCGACACGCACCCGGGCGCTGCCGGCATTGCGCGAACGCAGCTGGGCGCGCAGCGAGACCTGCCCCTGGTCGGTGAACTTCACGGCGTTGGACAGCAGGTTCAGCACCACCTGGCGCAGCCGCTGGCCATCGGCCCGCACGCGCAGCGGCAGCTGCGGGTCGAGCTCGATCAGGAAGGCGAGCTTCTTCTCTTCCACCTTCAGCCGCACCGCGTCGCTGGCCACCTCCAGCAGCGCACGCAGATCAACAACGGCCGGCTGCAGGCGGATCTTGCCGGCCTCGATGCTGGCCATATCAAGCAGATCGGTGATCAGGCTGAGCAGATGCTCGCCGGAGTCGCGGATCAGATTGATGCGGTTGTGCTGGCCGCTGTTCAGATTGCTGTCCATCTGCAGCAGCTGGGCGAAACCGAGGATGGCGTTCAGCGGCGTGCGGAATTCGTGGCTCATCGTCGCCAGGAAGCGGCTCTTGGCCTGGTTGGCGCCTTCGGCGCGCAGCTTGGCGCTGCTCAGCTCCAGGGTCCGCTCGGCCACCAGTTCTTCGAGGTGATCGCGATGGCGGGTCAGCTCCTGCTCGGCCAGGCGGCGCTGCGAGATGTCGCTGAGCATGCCTTCGATGCGTGGCGGCTGGCCCGAGCCGGTGGCCACCAGATGTGCACTCAGCTCGACCCACAACTCCCGGCCATCACGCGTCTGGATCAGGATGGGCACCTGCTGCAGCAGCCGGTGGCGTTGCAGCGCGTGAGCGATGCGGCGGAACTCGCCCGGCTCGATATGGGCCAGGCGGCGCAGGCTGCTGCTCACCGCCAGGGCCATCTCCGGGCGCGCAAAGCCCAGCATCTGTGCCATCGCCCGGTTCATGCTGAGCAGGCGCCCACGACCGTCGGCCTGGAAGATGCCTTCGGTGGCGTTCTCGAACAGGCTGCGGTAGCGCTCCTCGCTGGCCCGCATCGCCTCGGTGGACTGCAGCAGCTGGCGGCTCATCTGGTTGAACTGCGCGGTCAGCTGACCGATCTCGTCAGCACGCTCGACCTCCAGCGTGCCGCCCAGATCGCCATCGGCGACACGCCGTGCCATCGCACCCAGCCGCGAGACCGGCTGCTTGACCAGGCGGTGTACGAGCAGATAGCTGCTGGCGATGATGGCCAGCAGCACCGCCGCCAGCAAGCTGCCGACGAAACGCCGCGTCTGCGACACGGTGGCGATGACCTGCTCGCGGGTGAACACCAGCTTGGCCTGGCCGACCTTGACCGGCTGCGCCTGCGGCGAGGGCTGGTGCAGGATGTCGAAGCTGCGCTCCAGCGGCTGCACCGCGGCATGCTCGCGGGCCCGGCGCATCGGCGCGGCTTCAACGCCCACGGCGGACAGCTCGATGCTGTGCACCTCGGGGTCGGCCATCACCGCGTCGAGCAGGTTGGCGATGGCCGAGCTGTCCAGATTCCAGATCGGGCCGGCAAAGCCACGCGCGGCCAGCTGGGCCATGCGCTCCTGGCGCAGCCGCAGCGCCAGGGTCAGTTCGCGCTCCTCGCGGGCGGTCCAGTACCAGCCGACCAGCAGCACCAGCACCGTGGCCGCCAGACCCAGGCTCGCAATCAGGCGGGTCTGGATGCTGGTCGCCTTTCTTTGCACGCTCATCCCTGCTCCTCAGTACAGCCGCGAAGCCTCATGCCGCGAGCTCAGCTGAGCGCGAGTGTCGCGCAAAAGCGTTCCCTGGCGAAGCGGGCTTTCCACCGGGGCGCACTCAGCGGGGCTTTTTGGCGACGGACGCTGACCCAGCCGGTCAGGCGCCTCACCCGCCGCCCGAGCCTCAGGCCTTCTTGGCCGCCGTCTTCCTCGCCCCGCCCTTGGCGGCGGGTTTGGCCGCGCGCGGCTCGAACTCGAACATCACCTTGCCTTCCTTTTTGTCGAAGGCCAGGAAGGCCTTGAACTTGCGGCGGGTCTTGTTGGAGACAAAGTTCTCCAGCAGATCGGTCTTGCCGGTCTCCAGCAGCTTCCTCATCTGGCCCAGCTCGACCGGCTGCTGCAGGATGATCTTGCCGCTCTTGAAATCGCAGGCCGCCTTGGCACCGACGGCGTTCTGGCAGATGTAGTTCGTGCCATGCTCGTAGACGCCGCCGCCGCACTTGGGGCAGTGGCCCAGCGATTCCTGGGCGCTGAAATCGACCGGCTCGCCCTCTTCCTCGGCCTTCTTGGCGTCCTCGCCGAAGTCGAACTCCAGCTTCCAGTTGCTGATCTCCTCGTCATAGACCAGGGCCAGCTCGGCGGTAAACGGCCAGCCGGCCTTGGAGCGGAAGCCTTCCAAGGGGCCGATCTTCTTGTCGCGCAGGAACTGCTCGACCTCGGCCAGCTCGAAGCTGCGCCCGCCGGGGATCTTGCCGATCGAGAAGCCGCAGCCTTCGCCATTCCCATCGCCACCGTTGCAGGTGAAGCGGCGGTAGTTTTCCTTGACCACGCCGCCGCACTTCGGGCAGGGCGTGTGCAGCGTCGCATAGTCGCCCGGGATGGTGTCGCGGTCGTATTCCTTGGCCTTTTGCACCACGCGCTGGGTCATCTCGGCGATGCGCGCCATGAATTCCTCGCGGTTCAGCCGGCCCTTCTCCATTTCGGCCAGCTGGAACTCCCAGTTGCCGGTCAGCTCGGGCTTGGTCAGGTCTTCCACCCCGAGGCCACGCAACAGCGTCATCAGCTGGAAGGCCTTGGCGGTGGGGATCAGCTCGCGGCCCTCACGCAGCATGTACTTCTCGGTGATCAGGCCTTCGATGGTGGCCGCGCGGGTGGCTGGCGTGCCCAGGCCCTTCTCGGCCATGGCCTCGCGCAGTTCGTCGTCGTCGACCAGCTTGCCCGCACCTTCCATCGCGGACAGCAGCGTCGCTTCGGTGTAGCGGGCCGGCGGCTTGGTCTGCAGCGCCTTCACCTCGGTGCTTTCGGTGCGCACCATCTCGCCGGGGGCCACCGGCACCAGATTGGCGCCGCTGCCGTCGGCGGCATCGTCGGTCTGGCTTTCCTTGCCATAAATGGCCAGCCAGCCCGGCTTGACCAGCACCTTGCCGTTGGTTTGGAAGGCGTATTCCTTGACGCCAGGGCCGTTCGCCGGGCCGCTCCCAAGAACGGCCGTGTCCCCGCGGGAGACCGGCTGCGTACCCGCAGCCGAGGGGGCCACAATCTTCACGGTCGAGATGCGGGTCGTGACCTGGAACTCCGCCGGCGGGAAGAACACCGCCAGGAAGCGCTTGACCACCATGTCGTAGAGCTTGGCCTCGGCCTCGGTCAGGCTCTTGGGCGCCTGCAGCGTCGGGATGATGGCGAAGTGATCCGAGACCTTGGCGTTGTCGAACACCTTCTTGGTCGGCTTGATATAGCCGTTCTTCAGCGCCGTGCCGGCGTGCTGGGCCAGGGCCATCAGCGGACCGGGCAGGTCCTCGGAGGCAATCATCTCGGCGGTCTGCTTGGCCACGGCCAGATAGTCCTCAGGCAGGTAACGCGAGTCGGTCCGCGGGTAGGTCAGCACCTTGTGCTTCTCGTACAAGGCCTGGGCCAGGCCCAAGGTCGTCTTGGCCGAGAAGCCGAAGCGCGAGTTGGCCTCGCGCTGCAGCGTGGTCAGATCGTAGAGGCCCGGGCTGGCCTGGGTGCTGGGCTTGCTTTCCTCGGTGACGCTGGCCGGCTGGCCGGTGGCGGCGGCGGCGATCGCATCAGCCTCGGCCCGGCTCCAGACCCGGTCGGCGCGTTGTTCGGCGTCCTCGGGGTTCTTCTTCCATTTCGGGTCGAACCACTTGCCCTCGTACTGGCCGGCCTGCGCGTCAAAGGTGCCGCGGATTTCCCAGTAGTCGCGGTAGATGTGCTTGCGGATCTTCTCCTCGCGCTCGACGACGATGGACAGCGTCGGCGTCTGCACGCGGCCGACGGTGGTCAGGAAGAAGCCGCCGTCGCGCGAGTTGAAGGCCGTCATCGCCCGCGTGCCGTTGATGCCGACCAGCCAATCGGCCTCGGAGCGGCAGCGCGCCGCATCGGCCAGCGGCAGCATCTGCGCGTCGCTGCGCAGCTTCTCGAAGCCGTCGCGGATCGCGGCCGGCGTCATCGACTGCAGCCACAGCCGGCTGACCGGCTTGTTGATCGCCGCCTTGGCCGTGCCGGCGTACTGGACGATCAAACGGAAGATCAGCTCGCCCTCGCGCCCCGCGTCACAGGCGTTGATCAGCGCGCTCACGTCCTTGCGGCGGATCAGCTTCACCAGCGCGTTCAGGCGACCCTTGCTCTTGTCGATCGGGTTGAGATCGAAGTGCGGCGGGATCACCGGCAGATTGGCAAAGCTCCACTTGCCGCGCTTGACGTCGAATTCCTCCGGCGCCTTGATCTCGACCAGATGACCGACGGCCGAGCTGACGACGTACTCGTCGTTCTCGAAATACTCGTCGTGCTTGTCGAACTTGCCCGATGCGGGCGTGAGCGCCCGCACGATGTCCTGCGCCACGCTGGGCTTCTCGGCAATGATCAGTGACTTGCTCATGGTTCTTTCTTTTTGACTACCAGGCGCGAACTTGCGAAACGCCTGCCTACAATCCGGCCTCGCGCGCACGCACACACGCGCGCACCCATGATTTCAATGTACCCAACTCGAGCCATGCCGCAAGCCGCCGTCACGAACAAGCCCGCCGCCCGAAAAGCAGCCAAGGTCGTCAAGACACAGGGGCGCCGCATCCAGGTTCGTCAGTCGGGCATCCATGGTCGTGGCGTGTTTGCCACCACCCATATCGAGGCCGGTGAAACGCTGATCGAGTACACCGGCGAGCTGATCAGCTGGGACGAAGCGGTACGCCGCCACCCGCATGACGCCAGCCAGCCCAACCACACCTTCTACTTTCAACTCGAGACCGGCGAGGTGCTGGATGCCCTCTACGGCGGCAACAGCTCGCGCTGGATCAACCACAGCTGCGAACCCAATTGCGAGGCCGATGAGATCAATGGTCGCGTCTTCATCAAGTCCGTGCGCGACATCTTTCCCGGTGAAGAACTGTTCTACGACTACGGCCTTGTCATCGACGAGCGCTACACGCCCAAGCTGAAAAAACAGTACGGCTGCCATTGCGGCAGTGATCAATGTCGTGGCACCATGCTGGCGCCCAAACGCTGAGCCACTAGGGCCTGTTAACACTACGTCTGCCTGATGCGTTGCCACACCAATCGCCGTGAACGAGGCGCCCAAGCTTTCAATGAGCGAAGCCGGGGCCATTCCCCCGGCGAGGCTTTGCAACGACGTGTACGGCGATTGGTGTGGCAACCCTCCGGGAGAGGGACTCCAAGAGCCCCACTCGATGTTGAACTCCTAGCCCAGGCGGCCAGCCTGGGCGTCGTCGTCCGCAGAGAGTTGGGGCCCTTGGAGCCCCTCTCGCACAGGCAGACGTCGTGTTAACAGGCCCTCATCCGTGACGACCACCGAGCACCAGAACTGGGGCGTTGAAGCCCTCTGGCAAGAGCTGGAGCCGCTGCTGCCCGGCCTCTCGATCGAGGTCCTGGCCCGCGCCGAATCAACCAACACCGCGCTGCTGGAGCGGGTCAAGAGCGAGGGCCGGCACCCCGGCGAACGCGGCGCCTATGGCCGCCGTGCCCACGATATGCAACCCTGCCTGCTGGTGGCCGAGCACCAGACCCACGGCCGCGGCCGGATGGGCCGCTCCTGGCACGCGGTGCCGGGCGCCTCGCTGACGTTCTCGCTGGCCATGCCGCTGGATCTCGCCGACTGGTCAGGCCTGTCATTGACCGTCGGTTGCGCCATCGCCGAGGCGCTGGAGCCGAGCGGCAACGCCGCGCCTCGGCTGCAGCTGAAGTGGCCCAACGACATCTGGCTGGACGGCCGCAAGCTGGGCGGCATCCTGATCGAGACCGTGCCCGCAGGTGGCCAGCGCATGGCCGTGATCGGCATCGGCCTGAATGTCGGCCACCGGCCTAGCGATGCGGCCGAAGCCCAGTTCCTGACCGGCTTTGCCAGCCTCGATGAGCTGGAGCAAGACCTGACCCCACCCGAGGTGCTGCGCCGCATCGCCGGGCCACTGATACGGGCCGTCACCAGCTTCGGCCAGACTGGCTTCGGCGCCTGGGCCAGCGCCTATGCAAGACGCGACCTGCTGCAAGGTCGAGAGATCTACGCTGGCGCCCTTGAAGGCCTGGGGCGCGGCGTCAATACCCAGGGCGAGTTGCTCTTGCAGACCGCTGAGGGCATGCAAACCATCAGCGGCGGCGAAGTCAGCATCCGCCTCACAGCCCCGCCCCCTGTTCAGGATTGAATCACTCAATGTTGCGAACCCTGGTGCTCCTGCTGCTGCTGGCCAATGCCTTGTTCTTCAGCTGGTCGCGCGGCTGGCTCGACAGCATTGCCCCCGCCCATGGCGAACGCGAGCCGGAGCGCCTGCAACGCCAGCAGCACCCCGAGCGGCTGCAAGTGCTCAATGACCGCGATGCCGCCGCGCTGCAGCAGCGCAGCTGCCTGGAGATCGGCCCCCTGCGTGGCGAAGAACCGCTGAAGAATGCGCAGGCGATGCTGGCCAAGGCAGGCATCGCGAGCAGCGAATGGCAGGACCAGCGCAGCGATCTGGCCGGCGTCTGGGCGGTGGCGACGATCAAGTTCCCGAACAAGGAATTCGGCCAGCGCAAGGAAGAGACCTACCACCGGCTGAAAATCAATTTCGAATACCTCAGCGGCATGCCCGAAGAGATGCCCAGCATGCTGCTGTCGCGCCACCCCAGCGAAAAGGCCGCCGAGGCGGCCGTCGAGGCGATGTCCCAGCGCGCCCTGAAGGGGCTGCGCGTGCTGCAGCTGCAAGCGCCGCAGACGGTGCATTTGCTGCAATTCCCGCGCGCCGACGGCGCCCTGCGTGGCCAGTTGGCCGCCTTCAACGCCCGCCCCTGCGCCAACCCGCCGGCGCTCGCCGCCAGCGCCCCTGCAGCCAGCAGCCCGGCCGGCCCGGCGAGCAGCTCAGCCAGTCGCTAGGCAGCGCAGCTATCGCGGGCCGCACGGGCGCGTCTGCGCATCAGGCCATGGCGTCGGCATGGTTGGGCCTCGCCATACCGCAGACAGGTAGCGCCGGCAACGCCGGAGCGCCACCCGCCTAAGCGGCACCAGGCACGCATCAATCCCGGCTTGAAGCTTCACCGGCCTGTTGTTCCCGGCGACGCAGCAGCGGCACCGCTGCCAGCAGGCCCAGCAGCCAGCCCGGATTCATTGCACCACCACCGCCACCGCTGCTCGGCGTCGGCGTCGGCGTCGGCGTCGGCGTCGGCGTCGGCGTCGGCGTGGGCGTGGGCGTGGGCGTGGGCGTGGGCGTAGGCGTAGGCGTAGGCGTAGGCGTCGGCGTGGGCGTCGGCGTGGGCGTCGGCGTCGGCGTCGGCGTCGGCGTCGGCGTCGGCGTCGGCGTCGGCGTAGGAGTCGGTGTCGGTGTCGGTGCAGCCGCTACCGTGATGCTGCTGGTCTGGCTGTAGCTCAGGCCCAGGTTGTCAACGAGGGTCAGCTTGACCGAGAAGCTGCCGGCAGCGCTGGGCGTGGCCGATGTCGTCAGCCCACTGTTGGCCATCAGGCTGCTGACAATGCCGCCGCCGGAGACCAGGCTCCAGCTCGCCGAAGCGATGCTGCGCCCGCTGGGCAGTGCAGACAGGCTGGCAGTGAGCGTCAGTGCCTGCCCGGCCACCGGACTGGCGCTGCCTGGCGTCACGACGGCCGCCATGCTGTTGGCGGCCGACACCGCTTGCACGGCAGCCGCAGCATCCAGCATGCCGGCGCCGCAGGTGCTGGTGGTGCAGTAGCACTCGTCCTGCTGCGCCGCCGTTGGCGCCTTGCACTGTGGAATGCCTGTCGAGCCGCCCGAGCTGACGAAGCCGCGTACCGTACCAGTCAGCACCGATTTGACCTCGGCCGGCGTCATGGACGGACGAACCGACAGCAGCAATGCCGCCGTACCCGCCACCAGCGGCGACGAGAAACTGGTACCCACCGAGGCACTGTTGCCGGTATAGCTGGCATCGCCGACGACGGGGCCCTGCGTCCCTGCGTTGGTGGTGCTGAGCATCGGATACAGACAAGGGTCGCCGGCACCGATGAGCACACAATTGCCGCCCGGCGCACTCAGCGTCACCTCGGGCCCCAGGCTGGAGAAGCCGACCTTGGAACCAACATGGCGCAGGCCGGTGACTGCGATCACCCCGCTGCAATTGGCAGGGATGCCGACGGCCAGGCCTTCGGTATTGCCCGCGGCGGCAACGATGGTAGCCCCCCTGGCCAGCACCTCGCTAACGGCCTGACGGTAGAGCACGGCGCTGCCGCTGCTGTCGCTGCAGCTGCCGTCACCGCCCAGGCTCATATTGAGCACGCGAGCCGGCGTCGGATTGGCCGGGAGCCCGGGCACGCTGATGCCGGCCGCCCAACGCATGCCGGCCATGATGTCGGAGTCATAGCCGCCGCATTTGCCCAGCACGCGCACCGGCTGGATGCGGCTTCCCCAGCTGACGCCAGCCATGCCAGCGCCGTTGTTGCTGGCCGCACCAATCAGACCAGCCACCCGCGTGCCATGCCAGGAACTGTTGGTGACGTCTGAGCTGGTACAGCCGCTACCCAGCGTGCCGCCGTCGACATCGGCCTGGCTGACCCAGTCGCCGGGGTCAGCGGCATCGGCATCCGGACCGCTGCCATCGTTGGCAACGGCTACCGAGGTGCTGCCCCCCACAAAGCCAATCATGTCGTAGCCGGCGATCAACTTGCTGCTCAAGTCGGGATGATCAAAGCGAACGCCGGTATCGAGCACAGCGACAACGATGTCGGCCACGCCAGTGCTGATGTCCCAGGCCGTTTGCGCATTGATGCTGGACACCACATCACCGCTGGGCGGCTTCAGATACCACTGGCCGTTGGCCGAACCACCACCGGAGCTGGGCGCGGTGCCGCCATTGCCGGCATAGAGCGCATCGTTGGGCACGGCGGTGTGGTGGCGGCGCTGGTCAACGGCAACCAGTTCCACTTCTGGGTCCGCCGCCAGCTTCTTGGCCAGCGCCTCGGAACTGATGCCACTGGCCAGCAGCACATGGGTACGTTCATCCAGGCTGTGATAGGCGCGCAGGTTCAGCCCGCTGCGCAAGCCCAGCGAGGTGGCCCGCGTCTGCGCGACCTGGCGCGCTTCGCTTGGCGTAGCCCGCACCGACAGGATCTTGGCGCGGACGCTTTGTGCCGAGGCCCTGAAGCGGACGATGACGCGCGCGTTCTGCGTCGCAACGACGCTGGTCTGTGCGCTGGCCGGTGCCAGTTCGAAGCTCAGGCCGCCGAGCACCAGGGCGGCGACCAGCGGGGACAGGGCGGAGGCAAGGTGCTTGGGGCTCAAGGCAATCTCCCGGGGCGGCATGCAGGGACATCGAGTGTAGGCGCAGGCCCTGCTGCGAGGCGGTAAAGAAAGGCAAAAAGCCGCGCCCTGATCGCGGCATATGCGCCTCGTTTGCCCAAGAAAAAGGCTTTCTTGTCGTTCAGTGGAGATGCTCCGAAATCACGGCCGAATACACCACTGAGTCACAGAGGCACGGAGGAAAAGCACCAACGCTTCGCTACCTCTGTGACTCAGTGACTCTGTGGTTCGTTCTGGCTGATCAACACTGAACTAGCAGCGCCAAGAAAAAAGCCTCGCGGAGCGAGGCCTTTTCAAGCTTGAGGGCCGAGGCCCTGTGCGGGCTTTACTTGACGATGACGCGAACCATCTCCAGCACCTTGTTCGAATAGCCCCACTCGTTGTCGTACCAGGCGACCAGCTTGACGAAGGTGCCATCCAGGGCGATGCCGGCGTCGGCGTCGAAGATCGAGGTGCGAGCGTCACCGCGGAAGTCCGTCGCGACGACCTTCTCTTCGGTGTAGCCCAGCACGCCCTTCAGCGCGCCTTCGCTTTGTGCCTTGAACTCGGCGCAGATGTCCTTGTACGAGGCTTCGCTGTTCAGTTCGACGGTCAGGTCAACCACCGACACATCGCTGGTCGGCACGCGGAAGCTCATGCCGGTCAGCTTCTTGTTCAGCTCGGGGATCACCACGCCCACGGCCTTGGCGGCGCCGGTGCTCGAGGGGATGATGTTTTCCAGGATGCCGCGGCCACCGCGCCAGTCCTTGTTGCTCGGGCCGTCGACGGTCTTTTGCGTCGCGGTGGCGGCGTGCACGGTGGTCATCAGGCCGCGCTTGATGCCCCACTTGTCGTTCAGCACCTTGGCCAGCGGGGCCAGGCAGTTGGTCGTGCAGGAGGCGTTGGAGATGATGGCCTGGCCAGCGTAGGTGTTGTGGTTCACACCGTAGACGAACATCGGCGTGTCGTCCTTGGACGGTGCCGAGAACACCACCTTCTTGGCGCCAGCGGCCAGGTGCTTTTCGCCCGAGGCCTTGTCCAGGAACAGGCCGGTGGCTTCGACGACGATGTCGGCGCCGACTTCGTTCCACTTCAGATTGGCCGGATCGCGCTCTTGAGTCAGACGGATCTTCTTGCCATTGACGACCAGGGTGTTGCCGTCCACGGCGATCTCGCCGTTGAACTTGCCGTGCACGCTGTCGTGCTTGAGCATATAGGCCAGGTAGTCGGGCTCGAGCAGGTCGTTGATGCCGACCACTTCGATTTCCTTGAAGTTGGCGATGGCGGCGCGAAACACCATGCGGCCGATGCGGCCGAAGCCGTTGATACCGATCTTGATCGTCATGACTGGGAACTCCTGTTCAGTTTGGAGAGGGTTGAGGTTGGAGATTCAAACGGCCACAAGGTACATCGATCTGCACCGTCTGGCCAAACATATCATTCGCCTGCCTGTCGCTCGCAAAAGCCAGCTGACGCGCTTTCATCCAATGCAGGAACGCCACCCGATTGGGATCTTTCTTGCCACTGGCCCTGACCTCATTCGGCAAGGCAGGGCCATAGATGCTGTAGTGCAGCTTGAATGGGCAGTTCATCGTGTTGAAGTCGAAATCGGCCTGGAGCTGTCGGGCGTCCGTCGTCATGCCCAGAAACTCGGCCAGCCCGAAGGCCTGGCGCTTCAACACATAGCGCCGCACACCAGCCGGCACAAAAGTGAATTGCTGACGCATGGCCTGCGGCGCATCGCCAGCGTGCCGACAGGGCATCCGGTATTCGGCCAGCCGCTCGCGCACCAGCGCCTCCATCGCGCCCGTGCCACTGGAATGGATGATCTTGACCTCTGGCGGCGATTCGCCATCACCGCTGAAGGCAGCGGTCGCGACGATATGGCTGACGCTATTGCCCAGCATCGACGGCGGCTCCACATCCTTGCGCGGCATCACGATACAGAAGGCCGGGCGCCGGGCGCCCTCCTCGTCGTAGGGAAGCGGCGCCAAATCGCTGTTGCTGAAGCTGAACTCCTGCACCGCGCTGACGATCCCGTCAGTGGGCGTTAGACAGGGCAAGCGGTAACGCTCCACATAGCGCATCACCACGTCCTGCATGTCTTCCCGCGCGGTGTTTGACAGCACCCGCACGGTCGGCCCTTCATCCGGCTTGGCAAACTGCAGCTGCAGGCGCATAAAGCCCGGCGTGTTGTCGTAGCTGTGCTTGGACGGATATTGCGGCGCACGCTCTGGCCGCTGCAAGCAGCTCAGCGCGTGTGCCGGCGATGGCGGCGATACGTCCTGCGTCTGCGCATGCGCACAGGTGCCCAGGGCAACAGCCAAGCCCAGCACGGCCACGATGCGCTCAAACCCCTGCTTCTTCGATGGGTGGTTCAAGCGGTCTCCCTCATTGAATTGGATCTGTTGAAACGCTCAGCGCTTCTTGCCCTTCAGCTTGGCCACGCCCAGCGCGACCTTGACGGTGTCCACCACATTCTCGGCGGTGAAACCGAAGTGCTTGAACAGCACTGGGGCCGGGGCCGATTCGCCGTAGCTGTCGATGCCGACAACGGCCGACACGCCGTACTTCCACCAGAAGTCGCTGACGCCCATTTCGACGGCCACGCGGGGCAGGCCCTCGGGCAGCACGGCCTTCTTGTAGTCGCGGTCCTGGCGGTCGAAGACATTGGTCGAGGGCATGGACACCACGCGCACCGGGATGCCTTGCTGGGCCAGCGTGGCTTGCGCCTGCAGGGCCAGCTGCACTTCGGAGCCGGTGGCGATGATGACGCCCTTGGGCTTCTTCTTCAGGCCGGCGTCGCTGGGCTCGGCCAGCACATAGCCGCCCTTGGCGATGTCGTCGACCGCCGTCTTGGGCGCGTAGGGCAGGTTCTGGCGCGACAGGGCCAGCACGCTGGGGCGCTGGGCATTGCCGATGGCCATCGTCCAGGCAACCACGGTTTCGGTGGTGTCGGCCGGGCGCCAGACGTCCAGGCCCGGGATCAGGCGCAGCGAGGCGACATGCTCGATCGACTGGTGGGTCGGGCCGTCTTCACCGAGGCCGATGGAATCGTGGGTGAACACATGGATGACGCGCTGCTTCATCAGCGCGGCCATGCGGATGGCATTGCGGCTGTAGTCGCTGAAGGTCAGGAAGGTACCGCCGTAGGGGATGTAGCCGCCGTGCAGGGCCACGCCATTCATGATGGCGGCCATGCCGAACTCGCGCACGCCGTAGTTGATGTGGCGGCCGCCGTTGGCGCTGCCATCGGCCTCGACGCGGAAGGCCGGCGTCGACTTGGTGTTGGTCAGGTTGGAGCCGGTCAGGTCGGCCGAGCCGCCGAGCAGTTCGGGCAGCGCGGCGGTGAAGGCTTCCAGTGCCAGCTGGCTGGCCTTGCGGCTGGCCACGGTCTCGGCCTTGCCATGGGCGGCGATCACCGCATCGACGGCGACCTGAGCGAAATTGGCCGGCAGCACGCCGGCAATGCGGCGGGCGAACTCGGCGGCCAGTTCGGGGTGGGCGGTGGCGTAGGTGTCGAAGCGCTCGTCCCAGCTCTGCTCCAGCGCCGCGCCGCGCGCCTTGGCATCCCAACCGGCGTAGACCTCGGCGGGAATCTGGAAGGGTTCGTGGTTCCAGCCCAGCTGCTCGCGGGTCAGCTTGATTTCCTCGGCGCCCAGCGGTTCGCCATGGGCCTTGGCGGTGTTGGCGCGGTTCGGGCTGCCCTTGCCGATATGGGTCTTGGCGATGATCAGCGTCGGCTTGGCGCTGCTCTTCTTGGCCTGGGCGATGGCGGCGTCAACGGCGTCGATGTCATGGCCGTCGACCGGGCCGATCACGTCCCAGCCATAGGCTTCGAAACGCTGGGCGGTGTTGTCGATGAACCAGGGCGCGACCTGGCCGTCGATCGAGATGCCGTTGTCGTCGTAGATGGCGATCAGCTTGTTCAGCTTCCAGGCGCCGGCCAGCGAGCAGGCCTCGTGGCTGATGCCTTCCATCAGGCAGCCGTCGCCGAGGAAGACGTAGGTGTGGTGGTCGACGATGGCGTGGCCATCACGGTTGAATTCCTTGGCCAGCATCTTCTCGGCCAGCGCCAGGCCCACGGCGTTGGTGATGCCCTGACCCAGCGGGCCAGTGGTCGTCTCGACGCCCGGGGTGATGCCCACTTCCGGGTGGCCCGGGGTCTTGCTGTGCAGCTGACGGAAGGCCCGCAGCTCCTCGATCGGCAGGGCGTAGCCGGTCAGGTGCAGCAGCGCGTAGATCAGCATCGAGCCATGGCCGTTGGACAGCACGAAGCGGTCGCGGTCGGCCCATTGCGGATTGCTCGGGTTGTGGCGCAGATGGCGGTCCCACAGGGCCACCGCGATATCGGCCATGCCCATCGGTGCACCCGGGTGGCCGGAGTTGGCTTGCTGCACGGCGTCCATGGCCAGTGCGCGGATGGCGTTGGCCATCAGGGTGGAGGTGCTTGCAGCGGTTTGAGCCATGGTGGGTGCGGGCCTGGAGTTGCGGGTAAACCAGGCATTTTACTTGCCTCTTGGCGCGGCACGGAGATGGGCAGGCCTTGACCCATCTCAAAGCCCTGCGTGACGCCCGGGCGCAGTCTTGCGGGACAACAACAGACTGGCCGGAGACTGTCATGAAACCGCTGACCCTGCGCGTGATCCAGGACGAGCATCAGGCGCTCGCCGCAATGCTGCGCTCCATCCCCTTGCTGCTGGCCGAGCACCGCCGCCAGCAGACGCTGCCCGATTTCGCCGCGCTGCGCGCGATGCTGTTCTACGTCGATGAATTCCCGGAACGGCTGCACCATCCCAAGGAATCGCAGCTGCTGTTTCCGGTGCTACGTGCGCGGGCGCCGGAGTGCCGCGAGGTGCTGGACCAGCTCGATCAGGACCACGCCCGCGGCGAACGCGCCATTCGCGAGCTGGAGCACAGCCTGCTGGCCTTCGAGATGATGGGCGAGCCGCGTCGCGAGGCCTTTGAGGCGCTGGCTCAGCGCTATGTGCAGGCCTATCTGCAACATATGGCGATCGAGGAGCGCGAGATCCTGCCGTTGGCGCAAAAGGTACTGCAGCCGGCCGACTGGTACGACCTTGATGAGGCCTTCGCCGCCAATCGCGATCCGCTGGCTGGCCATGCCGCCGACGAGACCTACCGCGCCGTGCTGGATCGCATCCTCAATGCATTGCCAGCGCCGCTGGGCTATGGGCCAGCGCTAGATTGATCAAACGCAGCGCGCTCAAAAGCCGGAAAAGCGGTGCAAGTCACAGCCATTCATTGCCGAAGGAATTCATCAAAGCGACCGAAGAATCGCAACAGAAGCAAAGTCCGCTGCCCCGGCTTGTTTCTCCCCTGATCGGGGTTGGGGCCGGAGCCTCCGGCCCGTCGGGGCGCTCATCAGGCGTCGCACGCGCTGGCGCCACTCACACGTTGGAAGGACAGACGATGAGAACTCCAAGGCCGGTGAAACCGACACAGCTGCTCGCAGCATTGAGCCTGGCTGGCATCAGCACGCTGGCAGGTGCGGTCGACTTCAGTTATTCGGGCTTTGCCAATCTGAGCGCCAGCAAGGTGATCAGCGGCTCGGGCGAAGACATCGGCTACCCCGAGCCCACGCAATGGAGCAACTGCCCCTGCTTCATCTCCGATTTCTCGCACGGCACGGTGATCGAGAACAAATGGTCGCTGGCGCCAGAGTCGCGCCTGGGCCTGCAGGGCAACTGGACCTTTGACGACAAGTGGTCCTTCACCGCCCAAGGCATGGCACGCCATGCGGCGAAGAAAGCCAAGGTCGAGCTGGAGTGGGCCTATCTGTCCTACAACCTGACCCCGCAGTGGACCATTCAGGCCGGCCGCAAGCGCCTGCCGCTGTTCCTCTACTCCGACTTCCAGGACGTCAGCTTCGCCTACAACTGGGTGCGCGTGCCGCCCGATGTGTACGGTTGGGCGGTCGTCAACTACAACGGCGCCAACATCACCTACCGCAGCGATATCGCCGGCTGGGCGGTCAAGTCCAACGCCTATATCGGGCAGGAACACACCAAGGACAACCCGATCAACCGGCTGGCCAGCCCGACGCCGACCGACATCGACTGGGACAATATGTGGGGCGTTGATCTGGAGGTGAACCGCGACTGGTTCACCGCCCGGATCGCCTACAACAAGTCCAAGCAGCGCATGACGCAGAACGGCGTGCAGGTCAGCCCGGATCCGACCCAGTTCGGCCGCAGTTCGCCGCAGTCCTTCCTGGCCCTGTCCCTTGGCATCGACAAGGGCGACTGGATTGCCCGCAGCGAGATGTCCAAGGTCGACCGCTCGCCAGCTCGTGGCAGCTACTACGGCTTTCTGCTGGGCGTGGGTTACCGCATCGACAAGTTCACACCGATGATCACCTTCAGCCAGCTCAAGGCTTACGACAACGCCTTCGAAACCCTGCAGGAGAAGGACCGGCTGATCGGCCTGACGCTGCGCTACCAGCTGAGCGATTCCAGCTCGCTGAAAGCCCAGTACGACCGCAGCCGCTGGGACTATCTGAACGGCACCGACACGGTCCGCAAGGTGGTCACCGTCTCCTACGACGTGGTCTTCTGAAGGGGCTAGAGCATGACAAGCAAATTGCACTCCCTGATGCATGGCTGCGCCATGACCCTTGGTCTGGGCCTGGGCCTGCTGAGCGCCAGCGGCCTGGCCCTGGCCGATGCGGTGGTCATCGTCCATCCGAGCAATGCGGCCGCGCTGGACGACGAATCGATCAGCAAGATCTTTCTGGGCCAGACCAAGACCTTTCCCGGCGGCGCCGAGGCGGTGCCGGTCGACCAGAAGGAAGGCGCAGCAGCGCGTGAGGATTTCAACGGCAAGGTGCTGAAGAAGACCTCCTCGCAACTGAAGGCCCTGTGGGCGCGGCAGATCTTCACCGGCGGCGCCAAGCCGCCGAAGGAGGTCGATGGTGATGACGCCGTGCTCAAATTCGTCGCCAGCACGCCAGGCGCCATCGGCTATATCGAATCCGGCAAGGTCAATGCCACGGTGAAGGCCGTCAAGCGCTGACTCCCGCCTCCTCCCAAGCAAAGCCATGCCAGCTGCAGCTGCATGGCTTTTTTTGATGCTGGCGTCACCACAAGCGTGCGCCTGCCGTGACGAATTTAACGCCGCAAAAATAACAGATAAATCATTTAAATCATTTCGGAGCAGACTGGGGCCCAAACCCAGAGGGCGGCGTCCTGGTTGATGGCGTAGGAGCCATCGCAAGGCACCGCCAGGAGCGAGCCCCATGAGCGACGACCGTCCTGCCCCGGCCACCATCCTGCTGGTTGACGATGAGCCCTCCATCCTCAGCGCGCTGCGCCGCCAGCTGCGCAAGCCCGATCTGCGCATCCTCACCGCCGAAGGCGGTGCCGCCGGCCTGGCGCTGCTGGAGACCGAGCCCGTCGATCTGGTCATCTCCGATATGCGCATGCCCGAGATGGATGGCGTGCAGTTCCTCGAACAGGTGCGGCAGCGCTGGCCGAAGGTGGTGCGCATCCTGTTGACCGGCTATGCCGATATCAGCTCGACCATTGGCGCGATCAACCGGGGCGAGATCCATCGCTACATTTCCAAGCCCTGGGACGATCACGACATCCAGCTCTGCGTCAGCGATGGCCTGAAGCGGCAGCGGCTGGAGCTGGAAAACCAGCGCTTGAGCGAACTGACGCTGTCGCAGAACAAGGAGCTCCAGGACGTCAACGGTTTGCTCCAGGGCGCCAACGACGAACTGCAGGCCGTCAACGCGCAGCTACAACAGGCCAACAGCCAGCTGGCCGGTGTGAACGAAGAGCTGGAACGCCGCGTTGCCGAACGCACCCGCGAGCTGGAACTGGCGATGACGCAGCTGGCCGCCAGCCATGCCGAGATGGAAAAGGCCAACGAAAAGTTGAACGCCGCCAATCTGCAGCTGGAGGAGAACTTTGCGCTGTCCATCAGCGTGTTCTCCGGCCTGCTGGAACTGCGCGACGGCAGCGTTGCCGGCCACGGCCACCGCGTCGCCACGCTGGCCCGGCGCATCGCGCAGCAGCTGCAGATCAGCGGCATTGAAGAGACCGACATCTACAACGCCGGGCTCCTGCATGAGGTCGGCAAGATCGGCCTGCCCGATGAGCTGATGCGCAAGACCGTCTCGCTGATGAACGGCGCCGAGTTCAGCCGCTACAAGCAGCATCCGGTGCAGGCCCAGGCCGCGCTGATGCCGCTGGGCCGGCTGCGCCAGACCGCCATCCTGATCCGCTCACAGCACGAACGCATCGATGGCAAGGGCTATCCCGACGGGCTGTCCGGCTACGAGGTGCCGCTGGGCTCGCAGATCATCAACATCGCCAGCACCTATGAATCGCTGATCGCCGGCAAGCTGGCCGAAAAGGTGTTCTCGACCGAAGACGCCTGCAAGGCCATCCATGAGGGCGGCGAGCAACGCTATGACGCCGAGGTGCTGGCCGCCTTCGACAAAGCCATGGCCGAGCTGGCGCTGGAGCAGGGCCAGGACCAGGAGGTGCTCGCCGCCGGCCTGCGGCCCGGCATGGTGCTGGCGCGCGATCTGCTGAGTCCGCATGGCTCGCTGCTGCTGCCGGCGGGCTTCCGCTTCAGTGCGCCGCTGGTCAAGCAGGTGCAGGAACTGGCCCAGCGCGACAACGTCGAGCTGGTCTTCTTCGTCAAGAAAGACGGAGCGGCACGCGCGCCAGCGCGAACCGCGGCACAGCCGGTGCAACATGCTTGAGTTCGACCTCTCGCCCACGCCGCCCGCCGGCAGCAGCGCCATCGCCGCGCGGGCCACGGCCTTGCCAGAGGCCTCAGATCAGCTGCTTGACGAAGGCTATGTGCTCGCCTTCGAGGCCATCACGGCGCCGGTCCTGATTCACGCCGGCCTGCGCATCATCTATGCCAACACGGCGATGCAAAGACTGCTGGGCTATGGGCTGGCCGAGCTGCGGCGCATGCCTCACTACGGCTGGGCCGCAGAAGCCAGCCTGGCCCAGCTGCAGGACTACGGCGAACGCTGCATGAAGGACAGCGAGCAGCTGCCGGCGCTGGAATGCGAGGCCCTGACCGCCAATGGCTCGGTGCGCCAGCTGGAGATCAGCGCGCGCAGCATCAACAGCCCGCAGGGCCGCTTGGTCGTCGTCACCTGCCAGGATCTGAGCGACATCCGCCATGTGCAGAACAGCCTGCTCGAGATCGGCCGGGTGATGCAGCAGATCCTCGAGAGCAACCCGGCGCCCACCTTTGTGCTGGACAGCGCCGGCCGCATCTCGCACTGGAATGCCGCCTGCGCGCAGCTCACTGGTGTGGAAGCCAGCGCCATCACCGGCCGCAGCCAGCCCTGGCATGCCTTCCACGATGAAGAGCGGCCGCTGCTGGCCCATCTGCTGCTCGACGGCGATGTGCTGGCCAAAGGCCGGCCGCTCTATGGCGATGCCTTGCGGCCCTCAAGGCTGGTGCCCAAAGCCTATGAGCTGGAGCAGTTCTTTCCCAAGCTGGGCCGCTGGCTGTTCTGTACCGCGGCACCGCTGTTCGACATCCAGGGCCAGGTTGTCGGCGTGATCGAAACCCTGCTCGATGTGACCGAACGCCGGGCCGCCGAAGAAGCCTTGAAACGCCACAAGCAGGAGCTGGAGAACATGGTGGCGGCGCGCACCGCCGAGCTGCTGCTCACGCACCATGAACTCGAAGCCTTTCTGGAAAACGCCTCGGTCGGCATCATCTACACCCACGGCCATCGGATTGCTCGCGCCAACAAGAAGTTCGGCGAGATCTTCGAGCTCAACGAGGCCAGCGCCGTCGGCCTCTCCGGGCGACGATTCTTCGCCGACCGCGAGGCCTTCACCGAGCTGATCCGCCAAGCGCTGCCAGTGCTGGCCGCCGGTGAATCGCTGGCCTTGGAAGTGCCGATGCAGACGGCCCAGGGCCAGCCGATCTGGGTGCAGCTGATTGCCTATGCCTCCGACCCGCAGAATCCGACCCAGGGCGTCTGGTGGCTGCTGCAGGACCGCAGCGATGTGATGCGCGCCCAGGCGGAGCTGGTGCGCAACTACGGCGAGATGAAGCAGACCAATGCGCGCCTGGCCGAGGCGCAGAACCAGCTGCTGCAATCGGAGAAGCTGGCCTCGATCGGCCAGCTGGCGGCCGGTGTCGCTCATGAGATCAACAACCCGATCGGTTTCGTGTCGTCCAATCTCGGCAGCATGCGCCGCTATATGGAATCGATGCTGCAACTGATCGGCCTGTACGAATGCCTGGACCTGCAGCAGCTGCCCACCGAGTTGCGCGGCCAGATCGCCCAGCTGCGCCGCGAGGCCGACTTCGAGTTCATCCACGAGGACCTGCCGCAGTTGCTGGCCGAAAGCGACGACGGTCTGACCCGGGTGAAGAAGATCGTCCAGGACCTGAAGGACTTCTCGCGCGTCGACCAGTCCGACTGGCAGATGGCCGACATCAACCAGGGCCTCGACTCCACCCTGAACGTGGTCATGAACGAGGTCAAGTACAAGGCCGAGATCAAGAAGGACTACGGCAAGCTGCCCGCCGTGCGCTGCCTGGCCGCCCAGCTGAACCAAGTCTTCATGAACATGATCGTCAACGCCGGCCACGCCATCAGCGGGCGTGGCGAGATCCGGCTGAGCACCTGCTGTGTCGATGACTGGGTCTGCATCGCCATCGGCGACAACGGCTCAGGCATGGCGCCAGAGGTGCAGCGGCGCATCTTCGACCCCTTCTTCACCACCAAGCCGGTCGGCCAGGGCACCGGCCTCGGCCTGTCGCTGTCTTTCTCCATCGTGCAAAAACATGGTGGCCGGATCGAGCTGGAATCCGAGGTCGGCAAGGGCAGCACCTTCCGCATCTGGATTCCCGTGCTGGGCCCCAAGGCGCCAGGCGGCCAAAGCGCGATAAAGCCCTGAAGCGCAGCCCAAATCGTATTCAAGTAAACCCTAGGGTGGTCGAAAACCTGGCACATCGGCCTCGCGCTTGCGAGGCCGCCCACGCGTGCAAGGACTGCAGATGAAACACACCCCCACTCTCACGTTGACGCGCCTCGCCCTGGCGGCAGGCCTGCTCGCCAGCAGCCAGCTGGCCGCGGCCGTTGACTTCAGCTATTCGGGCTTCGGCAATATCACCGCCGGTCGGGTCGTCGGCGACAACGGACCCTTTGTCATCGGCGGCAACACGATTCCCTATCCCGATCCGGCCACCTGGTCGAACTGCCCCTGCGGCATCGTCGACTTCGTTCACGCCGGCGTCTACGAGAAGAAATGGTCACTGGACACCGAATCGCGCCTGGGCCTGCAGGGCACGCTGAACTTCAGCGACGATCTGTCGCTGACCGCCCAGGGCGTCGTTCGCGGTGTGGCCAAGAAGGCCAAGGTCAATCTCGAATGGCTCTACCTGAGCTACAACATCAGCCCCAAATGGACGATACAGGCCGGCCGCAAGCGCGTGCCTCTGCTGAACTACTCGGACTTCCAGGATGTCAGCTTTGCCTTTCCCTGGATACGCGTGCCCTTTGACGTCTATGGCTGGGAGATCACCAACTACAACGGCGTCAATCTGACCTTCCGCGACGACTTCAAGGGCTGGGCGGTCAAGTCCAATGTCTACGCCGGCTCGGAGGACTTCAAGGACAACCCGATGGCCAAGATCAGCGGCCCGGACAAGCAGAACGTCAACTGGAGCGGCATGCGCGGCTTCGACCTGGAGCTGAACCGCGACTGGTTCACCGTGCGCTTTGCCGTCAACAAGTCCAAGCAGCATATGGAGACCGTCAGCGCCGCCGACGGTTCGGTGACGCAGAACGTGCCGGCAGATCCCGCCTACGGCAGCCATGTGGCACAGACCTTCAGCTCGCTGTCCTTCAGCGCTGACTACCGAGATTTCATCGGCCGCTTTGAGCTGCAGAAGATCTCCCGTGGCCCGGAAACCTCCTATGACGGCACGCTGCTGAGCCTGGGCTATCGAATCGGCAAGTTCACGCCGACGATCTACGGCACCCGGCTGGCCTACAAGCCGACCGCCGGCACCAGCAATCCGGCCGATACCATCCGCGGCGCGACGCTGCGCTACAGCCTGAGCGACACCAGTTCGCTGAAGCTGCAGTACGACCGCATCACCTGGAACCATCAGCCCGACTTCACCATGAAGCGAGATGTGGCCACCGTCTCCTACGACTTTGTGTTCTGAGCGGGGACCGGATCATGAAAAAAACCAAGCAACTCCTGCTCCCCCTGTGCGCGGCGCTGTCCCTGTTCGGCGCCAGCGTGACCAGTCATGCCGACGCAGTCGTCATCGTCCATCCCAGCAACTCGTCCAGCCTCGACGACGAGCAGATCACCAAGATCTTTCTGGGCCAGACCAAGACCTTTGCCGGCGGCAGCGAAGCCACGCCGGTCGACCTGAAGGAAGGTTCGGCCCTGCGCGAGGACTTCGGCAACAAGGTGTTGAAAAAGAACCCCTCGCAGCTCAAGGCGCTGTGGGCGCGGCAGATCTTCACCGGCGGCGCCAAGCCGCCCAAGGAACTTGACGGCGAGGATGCCGTGCTGAAGTTCGTCGCCAGCACGCCAGGCGCGATCGGCTATGTCGATGCGGGCAAGGTCAATGGCACGGTCAAGGCCGTCAAGCGCTGAGCCTGCAGCGGCCCTGCAAGCAACGGCGAGCCCCAGCGGCTCGCCGTTTTCATTGGCCCCTTTAGCATGCGTTGACGATGCTGAAAAAAACAAAAATGGCAACCACAGAGGCTCGGAGTCACAGAGAAGAACTTGTCCAACCCTGGCACGCCTTGTGAATTCCTCTGTGCCTCTGTGGTTGCGTTTCGAACGCCGGTGGCAGCGTATCAATCAACATTAAAAGAGCCGCTTTTTCCGGCCCCAAGCCCTGCCCCTACACTGCTCGGCCATGAGAGCCATCATCCTGGCCGCGGGCCGCGGCGAACGCCTGCGCCCGCTGACCGACCACACCCCCAAGCCGCTGATCGAGGTCGGTGGCAAGCCCCTGATCGTCTGGCATATCGAGGCGCTGGCCGCCGCCGGCGTGCGCGATATCGTCATCAACACCGCCTGGCTGGGCGAGCAGTTCCCCGCCTTGCTCGGCGACGGTTCACGCTGGGCCGTGCGCCTGCACTACAGCCACGAGCAGCGCGACCATGGCCAGGCGCTGGAAACTGCCGGTGGCATCGCCACCGCGCTACCCTTGCTCTGCGCCGACGGCGATGAGGCCTTCTGGGCCGTCTCCGGCGATATCCATGCGCCAGACTTCCGCTACGACTCCGCCCAGGCCCAGGCCTTCGTCGAAGGCGGCCGTCTGGCCCATCTGTGGATGGTGCCGACCCAGCCCGCCCACCCGCTTGGCGATTTCTCCATCGACGGCGCTGGCCGTGCCGGCGCTACCGGCGAGCCGCGCCACGTCTACGGCAATATCGGCCTGTACCGCCGCGCCTTTTTCGACCAGGTTCGGGCCGGCCAGCGAATGCCGATGCGCCCCTGCCTCGACGCCGCGATCGCCCATGCCGAGGTCACGGCAGAGCTGTACCCGGGTCGCTGGGTCAACGTCGGCAATGCCGAATTGCTGGCCCAGGCGCGAGCGCTGCATGGCGCGGTCACCGGGCGGGACTGAGCTGCGGCAAAAGCGCCTCGGCGGCGCAAAAAGCACTACGGATTTGCCCGTATCGGCGACTCTGGCCACTGGGCCACAATCAAAACGCACCCAAGGGGGTCGTGTCGACGATGCGCAAGGACAAGAGCCTGATCCAAGCACCACGCTGGTGGCTGCTGCCCGGCACGGCTTTGATCCTGCTCGACCTGCTCTGCCTCGCGTCGGCGCTGTGGCTGCCGCTACCGCATCAGGTGGAATTGCTGGCTCATGGTCTGATCCTGCTGTGCAGCCTGGCCTTGCTGGTCATGCTGGGCAGCAGCTGGCGCCAGTTGCAGGCCGATCAGCTGCGGCTTCGCGAGGGGCTGGCCGTGCTCGACGAAGGCCTGGCCCTGTTTGACCCTGAAGACCGCCTGATCCTGGCCAATCCGGCGTTTGGCCGGCTCGACGACGAGCGTCAGGTGCGTTGGCGGCGTGGCACGCCCTTCGAAACGATACTGCGCGAACTGATGGCGGCCGAACCGGTACGCGAGGCCAAGGGGCGTGAGGAGCAATGGCTGCGCGAACGTCTGCTGCGCCACCACCAGCCGGGCGAGCCCTGGGTGATGCAGCTGGCCAACCAGCGCTGGATACGCGTGCTGGAGCGACGTTGCGCCGATGGCTCACTGGTCTATCTGCGCAGCGATGTCAGCGAACTGATCCTCAGCCAGCAGGCACGCGCCCAGGCCGATGAACAGGCACGGCTGGCGCAGACGCGGCTGCACGAGGCCATCGAGGCGATGCCCGCCGGCTTCGAACTTTGGGATGCCGAGGACCGGCTGGTGATGTGCAACCAGCGGCTGCGCGAACAATACCCCGAGATGGCCGACCTGCTGCGGCCCGGTGCCCGCTTCGCCGATCTGGTCGAGCAGTCGCTGGCCGCCGGTCGGATACCGGCAGCACGCGGCCAGGAGGCGCAGTGGCTGCAGGAGCGTCTGCGCCAACGCGGCCACTCGGCACAGCCGCTGTTGCAGCTCTATGGTGAGCGCTGGTCGCATCTGCACGAGTGCTTCACGCCCTCGGGCTATCTGGTCGGCGTGCGGCTGGACGTCACCGAGCTGATCCACACCCAGCAGGCGCTGCAGGACAGCGAGGCACGGCTGCAGGCGGTGATCAGCACGGCCGGCGTCGCCATCATCACTGCCGACAGCACCGGGCTGATACGCAGCGCCAATCCGGCCGCCGAGCGTCTGTTCGGCCTGGCCGAGACCGAGCTGCTGGCTCATGATCTGCGCCAGCTGGTCGACGAACTGGACCGCCCGCGCCTGGTCGAGCAGCTGCACCAGCTGGGCGAGGCCGGTGGCGCGCAAAGCCTCGCCCTGGAGCTGTGCGCGCGCCACCGCAGCGGCCAGGCGCTGACCCTGCATCTGAGCCTGGCCAAGGTGCTGGGCGGCGGCACGGCCACCCTGGTCTGCGTACTCACCGACCTCACCGAGCGCAAGCGCTTCGAGTTGGAATTGCGCCATGCCAACGAACAGCTGCTGCGCCTGTCGACCACCGATGCGCTGACCGAGCTGGCCAACCGCCGCCTGCTGATGCAGCGCCTCGATGAGGAATGGCGCCGCGCGTTGCGCTCCGGCGAACCGCTGAGCCTGCTGCTGGTCGACGTCGACTATTTCAAGCTCTACAACGACCACTATGGCCATCAAGCCGGCGACAGCTGTCTGCGCCGGGTGGCCGATGTGCTGCGCCTGAGCGTCAACCGCTCGACCGATCTGGTGGCCCGCTACGGCGGCGAGGAGTTCGTGCTGCTGCTTGCCGCCACCGATCTGCAAGGTGCGCAGGAAGTGGCCGAACGCTGTCAGCAACAGCTCAAGGCAGCGGCGCTGGAGCATGCGTTGTCGCCCTTGGGCCCGCATGTGACGCTGAGCATCGGCCTGGCCTGCGGCCGCCCGCTGCCCGAGGCCAGCGCCGGTCAATGGCTGGCCAGTGCCGACCTGGCGCTCTACCAGGCCAAGGCCCAGGGCCGCAACCGCACCGTCAGCATGCCCATGCACTGACTTTGTGTCGGGCGTACGAGATCCCACCCTGACAGGTCTGACAGGTGTCGTGCAAACCCGAGGCACGGCGTGCGACAGGCGCCCAAATAATCGGCGCCGGCTCGTGGCTCTTGCCGCGCCGCACCGACCGGAGCGTCCACGCCAGGCCTTGACCCAGGGGCTGTGCACTCGACGTTCCCTTGCTTCAGTACCACAGGAGACATCGAATGCGCACACGTCTGGCCCTCGCGGCCGCTCTGCTACTTGCCGCCAGCCATCCGGCCCAGGCAGGTGAAAAAGTCTGGATCAGCCTGGGCGATGCCGCCCTTGCCCAACTCCAAAAGCTCGCCGTCGCCGCCCAGCCGCAGGCCAGCGTCGTGCCGGCGGCCCGCCTGCTGGGCGATGTGCGCGATCTGCGCGCGCCGGAGAACGTTCACCTGGTCGAGGTCGACGAAGACCAGCTGCTGCAGCTGTCCGGCCGCGTCCACGAAGACCTGAAGCGCTGCGGCGGCTTCATGTTCCACCCGAGCAAATCGGCCGGCCTGGATGCCTTGAAGGCGCTGCAGTCCCCAACCCGCCCGCAGGCCGCACTGGCCGCCACCCGGCCCAGCTATGTGATCGACCAGCAGGCCGTCATCAACCCGATGCTGTCGCAGATGCAGGCCAGCAATATCGGCCAGACCATCGTCGATCTGTCCAACTACACCAACCGCTATTACACGACCAGCGGCGGTGTCAATGCCTCGAACTGGCTGAAGTCACGTTGGACGACCATCGCCAACGGCCGCAGCGACATCACCGTCGAGCAGTTCACCCACGCCAGCTGGGCACAGAAGTCGGTGATCCTGACCATCAAGGGCACCGACAACGGCAATGAAGTCGTCGTGCTCGGCGCTCACCTGGACTCGATCAATCAGTCCGGCACCAGCGAAACCACCCGCGCCCCGGGCGCCGACGACGACGCCTCCGGCGTGGCCAGCCTGACCGAGATCCTGCGCACGCTGGTGGCCGGCAACTACAAGCCGCGCCGCACCATCAAGCTGATGGCCTATGCGGCCGAGGAAGTCGGCCTGCGCGGCAGCGCCGAGATCGCCAAGAGCTTCGCCAATGCCGGCACCAATGTGGTCGGCGTGATGCAGCTGGACATGACCAACTACAAGGGCGCGGCCAACGACATCTACATCTTCACCGACTACACCGACAGCCAGCAGAACACCTTCGTCACCAACCTGATCAGCACCTATCTGCCGACGCTGAAGGTCGGCACCGATCGTTGCGGCTATGCCTGCTCCGACCACGCCTCCTGGAACGCCCAGGGCTATGCGACCTCGATGCCCTTCGAGTCCTCGTTCAGCGCCGACAACCCCTACATCCATACCGTCAACGACACCTATGCCAATACCGGCAGCCAGGCCGACCATTCGCTGAAGTTTGCCCGCATGGCCCTGGCCTACGCGGTCGAGCTCGGCAGTGATGGCCCCGGCACGCCGCCGCCGACCGACAAGACCGAAACCTTCTCCGGCAGCCTGACGCTGAACCAGACCAAGAGCTTCGGCCCCTTCAAGGTCAAGGCCGGCGGCACGATCAAGGCCAGCACCACCGGCACCGGTGACATCGACCTCTACGTCAAGCTCGGCGCCGTGCCCACGACCAGCAGCTATGGCTGCAAATCCGACGGCAGCACGGCCACCGAGAGCTGCAGCCTGAACGTCACCGTCAACAGCGACGGCTATGTGCTGCTGAAGGGCTATAGCGCCGGCAACTACAAGCTGACCGTCGTCTACCGTCCGCAGTAAGCAACAGTCTCACGGCTGTTCGCGTGCCCAGGCGCCCGAGCCGGCCATCTGCAGCCGGCCGGTCGCCACCCATTCGGCCAAAGGCCTGCGTGACCATTCACGCAGGCCTTCGTCACTTTCGGCGTCGGCACTGACCAGGCCCAGCCAGCCATTGCGACCGCCACGCTTGACCGCGTACAGCGCCGCATCGGCCAGATCGACCACCGCGCTCCAGTCCAGCGCCCGCGGCTGCCGCGGGCTCAAAGGGAAACAGGCAAAGCCGACCGAGCAGGTCTTGCGCAAGGCCGTGCCGTCATCAAGCACAAAGTCCTGGTCGGCCACCATCGCACGGGCCCGCTCGGCCAACTCGGCCGCATGGCCACGGCTGGCGGCGCGCGCAACGATCAGGAATTCCTCACCACCCCAGCGCACCAGATAGTCGGCATCGCGGAACACCTGCTTCAAGCGGGTCGTCATCTGCACCAGCACCGCATCGCCGGCCGAATGGCCGTAGACATCGTTGACCTGCTTGAAGTGGTCGATGTCAACCAGGAAGAAAATCAGGTCGCGGCCCTCGCTGGCCGTCTCGCCGTGCTGGTGCTCACCCTCGTAGCGCCGCACCGCCAGCGCCACATCGGCCTCGACGTGCTGCGACAGGAAGCGCCGGTTGCGCAGACCGGTCAAGGGATCACTGAGGCTGGACTCCTCCAGCGCCGCCGACTTCTGCTCCAGTGCCTGCGACAGCGCTTCCAGTTCGGTGGTGCGCTCGCGCACGCGGCGCTCCAGCACCATCTGGGCACGGCGCAGATAGCGGGTGCGCCCCTGCACAATCGCATACAGGCCGCCCAAGACGCTCGCCACCGCCAGCAGGCGGGCCCACCAGGTCTGCCACCAGGCCGGCTCCACATGGACTGCCACCTCGAGCTGCTGCGGGCTCCAGATGCCGATCCTGTTGCTGCCCTGCACATGCAGCCGGTAGTCGCCCGGCGGCAGATTGCCATAGCTGGCGAGGCGCAGTTCGCTGCCTGCATTGATCCAATCGTGGTCGTAGCCTTCCAGCCGGTAGCGGTAGCGCAACTGGGCCGGGCTGCTGTAGTCCAGCGCGGCGAACTCCAGGCTGAAGCTGCGCGTGCCCTGATCGAGGCGCAGGCCGTTCATCGCCGCCGCGGGCGGCACCTGGCGGCCATCAATGCGCAAATCGGTCAACACCACCGGCGGTAGAAAGCTCCAGCGCTCGAAGCGGTCAGGGGACAGCGCCAGAATGCCGCGGCTGCCGCCGAACAGCATGCGACCATCGTCGAGCCGGGTGTAGGCGCGAAACCAGCCGGTGCCGAAATCAACACCGTCGGCCTGGCCGAGTTCGTCGACGCTGCCGGAGATTGGGTCCAGCACGGCGCGATGCGTCCAGATGCGGCCCCGGCTGTCGTCGAGCAAATTGGCACCAAAGCCACGGCCCGGCGCGCCCAGCTTCTCGCCGATGCGCTCGAAGCGCGCCCGGTAGCCATCCCAGGCGTTCATCCGGTGCAAACCGGCAGCGGTGTCCACCCACAGCACCCCGTTGCGTGCCACCAGCAAGCCCAGCACCGAGAGATTGCTCAGGCCTTCGCCGGGCGGGCTGGGGACGGGATTGACGGCCGTGCTGCCGGGGGCAATCCGATAGATGCCGCTTTCGGCGCCTATCCAGAGGCCGCCATCGACGGTCGCGGCCAGGGCATTGACGTCGCCGGTCAGGGCCCGGCCGTCCTGCAGCAGCATGCGGCTGAGCCCCGTCTCGCCCGGACGATAGCGATACAGCCCGTCTTGCGTGCCGATCCAGACGCTGCCGTCCGCGGCCCCAAGCAGGCGCCGCACCCGCCCCTTGCCGGCCTGGTAGCGGGCCAGCAGTTCGCGGCCGGCGCTGAATCGATAGACGGCGGTGTCGGTACCCACCCAGACATCGCCGGCCGCATCCTGGGCCAGTCCGCCGACGCGTCCGCCGCGAAAGCCTTCAGCCCGCTCGGGCTCGGGCCGGATCGCGCCGATCAGACGCAGCTCGCGGTCCAGCACGGCAATGCCGCGCTCATTGGTGCCGGCCCAGATCTCGCCGCTGCGCAGCTGCAAGAGGCTGCGCACATCGGCCTCGGCCAGCGGGCTGTCCTCGGCCAGATCGGGCCGGCGCACCCACAGCGCCCCCGAGTTGGCCTGGTACCGCTGCACACCGCCGCCATAGCTGCCCAGCCAGATCCAGCCCGAGCGATCGCGCATCAGCACGCGCACATCGTTGGCGCTCAGGCCCCAGGGCTTGCGCACATCGTGGCGCAGCAGGCCCAGCAATTCCCCGTCGACCACGCTGCGCCGCTCGATGCCGCCGGCGCGGCCCAGCCACAACTCCTGCGCATTGATGGCCACCAGCGCATAGGCGGTGCCGCGCTTCAGACCAGCCGCGTCCTGCGCGATCCAGCGGCCGCTGCCGCGCGCCGGATCGATCAGCGCCAGCTCGCCGGACTGCGTGCCGGCCCAGATGCGGCCATCGGGCGCTTCGGCCAGCATCGACACAATGCGACCGGCCAGCTCCTGATCACTGTTCGAGAACACCGATTCGAACTGCCGTTCGCCGCGGCGCAGCCGCGCCAGGCCATTCCAGCTGCCGAGCCAGAGATCGCCGCGGCTGTCGAAGAACAGCGTCTGTATGCGGTCGTCGGGCACGCCATCGGAACCCTTGCGCAAGTGCTGAAAATGCCCGCTGGCCGGGTCAAAACGATCCAGCCCGCCACCAATCGTGCCCACCCAAAGCCGACCTTCGCCATCCTGGGCCAGTGCGCGAATGGTGCCGGGAGCCAGCGCATGAGGGTCGCCGGCATTGCTGTTGAAATAGGACCAGCGGCCGCTGTCCGGCTCATAGCGGGCCAGGCCGTCGCTTTCGGTGCCAATCCACAGGCTGCCGTCGCGGCCGGCCAGCAACGCACGGATGAAGCTGGTGCCGACGACGCTTTTGCTCTGGCGCTCCATCGTGAAGGGGCGCAGCTGGTAGCCGTCGTAACGAACCAGACCGACCGAGGTGCCAATCCAGATGAAGCCGCGCCGGTCCTGGGCCAGTGCGGAGACCACCCCGTCGGTGATCGAGCTGGCATCGCCGACGCTCTCAAATCGCGGCTCTTGCAGGCTGGCCACCTGCGCCTGAGCTTGCGCCCGGGCCAGCGGCCCCAGCCAGGACAGCACAAGCAGCAACGCGAACAGCAAGCGGGCAAGCATGCGCCCAATGGTAGCGGCGGCAGGCTACGCCGTGCTGACAGCATCGCGGTGGCACAGGACAGGGCGGCCCAGCTCGTGCCCGTGCCGCCCTCGCACCACGCCTTACTTCGACAAGGGCAATGTGATCGCGTCGATGCGTGCCAGCACCTCGGCACTGAGCTTGGGCGTCAAGGCCAGGGCACCCAGGTTGTCCTGCAGCTGGCTCAGCTTGCTGGCGCCGAGGATGACGGTGGAGACGCGCGGATTGCGATTGGCCCAGGCGATGGCCAGCTGCGCCACATTGCCGCCCAGCTCGGCGGCGATCTTCTCCAGCTCGGCGACGGCAGCGTTCTTGGCCGCATCCTGCAGCTGCTCGCGCATCCAGCTCATGCTCTCCAGCGCGCCGCGCGAGCCGGCCGGAATGCCGGCCTTGTACTTGCCGGTCAAGAGGCCCGAGGCCAGCGGGCTCCAGGTCGTCAGGCCCAGGCCGGTGTCTTCGTAGAGCCGCGCATATTCCTGCTCGACGCGCTGGCGATGGAACAGGTTGTACTGCGGCTGCTCCATCACCGGCTTGTGCAGATGGTGGCGTTCGGCAATCTCCCAGGCGGCGCGGATGTCGGCAGCCGACCACTCGCTGGTGCCCCAGTACAGCGCCTTGCCCTGGCTGATCATGTCGCTCATGGCCCAGACGGTTTCCTCGACCGGCGTGTGTGGATCGGGGCGGTGGCAATAGACCAGGTCGATATGGTCCAGCTGCATGCGCTTGAGCGAACCATCGATCGCCTGCATCAGGTACTTGCGGTTCAGCGTGTCCTTGAAGTTGACGGTATTGCCCTCACGCGTCAGGCCCCAGAAAAACTTGGTCGACACCACATACGACAGCCGCGGCCACTTCAGCTGCTTGAAGGCCTCGCCCATCACCTCTTCGCTCTTGCCGCTGGCGTAGATCTCGGCGTTGTCAAAGAAGTTGACGCCGGCATCAAAGGCCGCGGCCAGCATCTCGGCGGCCGATTTTGTGTCCACCTGGTTGTGATAGGTGACCCAGGAGCCCAGCGAGAGTTCAGAGACTTTCAGGCCGCTGCGGCCGAGACGACGGTATTGCATGAGTCGCTTTTCCTTTGAAACAAATGAAGTGGCGCGGCGGGTCCGTTGATCGGGAAAACGCGCAAGGCCGAGTCAGTTTCGTGCCACTACGATGCGCGCCTTCAAAAATCCGCAATGCGCCCAAAAGCGGCTTCGCCCGCACCAGCGCCGCATGATGACATCAAGCCGAGGAGCCTGCCCGATGTACAAGAAAATCACCGCCAGCGGCCAGGGCCGCCAGGCCCTGCTGCCCTGCCTGGGCGCCGTTCTGCTGAGCCTGAGCGCCTGTGGAGGAGGCGGTGGCAGCAGCCCACCCGCCACGACGCCATCGACAGGCCCGGGCACCAGTGCCACGCCCAGCGTCAGTGGTCGCGTCATCGATGGCTATGTGAAAGGCGCCAGCGTCTGGCTGGATCTGAACGGCAATCAAAAGCTTGATGCCGACGAGCCCTCGGCCGTCTCGTCCACCGACGGTCAGTACACGCTGCCGCTGACCGAGGCCCAGCGCGACTGCCTGCCCTACAGCGTGATGTATGTCGACGTGCCGGTGGGCGCCATCGACCAGGAGTCCGGCGAGGTCAAGCAGGCCTATCAGATGGCCATCCCGCCCCAGCTGCAGCCCTTGGCCAAGGACCAGGCCCTGCACGCCTCGCCGCTGACCACGGTGCTGTGGGAGGAAATCCGCAACGGCCTGAGCAAAGACCCGGCCCAAAACAGCTGCCAGACGCTCAAGCAAGACTCTGCCTTGCGCGAGCGCCTGAAGAACGAACTGGATGAGGCCATCAAGCGCCTGGTGGCCCGCCATAACCTTTCTGCTGACCGCCTCTATGCCGACTTCGTGCAAAGCAAGGACGCCGGCGCCCACCAGCTCGCCGTCGACATCGTGCGCGGCCTGAAAGCGGGCTTCGCGCTGCGCCGCCAGCTGCAGCAGCAGTACCCCGATGCCAGCTACGTGCGTGCCGAGGTCTACCGCGGCCGTGGCAGCACGGCCTATGACCGCCTGGGCGTCTGGTATCGCAGCCACAGCGTCAAGGTCGGCGGCCTGCTGCGCACCGAGAAATACGAGCTGGCCGATGACCTCAGCACCCTGATCCGTGCCGAATACCTGCGCATCGTCGACAGCAAACCCGTCAACGGCGGCAACTACACCCTCTATCGCACCGGCTACCGCGCCAGCAGCACGCTGCCGCAGTTCCGCTGCAGCCTGTACGAAAGTGTTGACACCAACGACAAGAACGGTGTCGGCTTTGAGCTGACGGCGCGCTATGTGCGCAGCGCCACGCTGGACGCTGCCGCGCCCTGTCTGAGCGCGAGCCAGGGCGAGATGGATCAGCTGCAGGGCTGGGACTACTACGTGCGCTTCAGCCAGGACAAGGTCGACTACATCACCATGCTCAGCATCGATCCCGGCAGCGCCGGCAGTGCAGAGCTGCAGCCCTACCAGAAGCTCGGCGACAAGCTGGCCACACTCGATCTCAGCTGGCTCGCACCCAAGCTGGCCAGCGCTGGCTACCGCTTTGACGAGCCGGTCACCCTGCCGGTCAGCGACTGGGCCAAGCGCGCCGAGGACTTCCGCGCCCTGCCCGTCATCACGCAGAAGTTCGCCCGCGACCCCTGGAAACGCAGCAGCTACAAGGCCGACGGCACACGCGTCGACGAATGCAGCGTCGACCAGGGCGCCAGCTGGAAGCCCTGCTAGACCAAGGCTTCGCGCTGGCCAGCGGGCTATAGTGCGGCGGCACTCTGCCGTTCCCGCCCACCATGCGCACCCTGCTTCACGCCACAGCTCCTGCCGATGCCCTGCCCAGCCGCCTGAACCTGGCCGTCGTGGGTGCCGGGCCGGCCGGCCTGGCCCTGGCCCTGCTGGCGGCGAGGCAGCTGCCCACGGCGCGCATCAGCCTCTTCGATGCGCGGCCGCTGGAACACGATGTGTCCGGCGATCCACGCACCTTGGCGCTCTCGCTGGGCAGCGTGCAGCTGCTGCAGCGCCTGCAGGCCTGGCCGGCCGAGCAGGCCCAGCCGATTCTGCAGGTGCACGTCAGCCAGGCGCCGCCCACGCTGCGCCACCCGCTGTTTGGCGCCCAGGGCCAGCCCAGCGTCAGCATCAGTGCCGCTGAACAAGGCGTGGCCCAGCTCGGTGCCGTGCTGCACTACGGCCAGCTGGTCGCACCACTGCAGGCCGCCTGGTTGGCGGCGTCAACGCGCCAGCCCGAGCGCCTGATCAGCCGCTTCGGCCAGCCGGTCGCCGCCATCAAGAACGAGGCCGCCAGCGTGGAAGTCGATGCCGGTATTGCCGAGCGCTTTGACCTCGCCGTCATTGCCGAAGGCGGCGTGTTTGCCGAGCAGGCACGCAAAGCGGTGACTCACGATTACCAGCAAAACGCCTGGGTGGGCACGGTAACGCTGGATGACAGCAGCCCGCGCGGCGCCGCCTACGAACGCTTCACCCGCAACGGCCCGCTGGCCCTGCTGCCGCTGCGTGATAACGCCGAGGGCCAGCGCCGCGCCGCGCTGGTCTGGTGCCTGCCGCAGGCCGAGGACGATGTCGCGGCCTTGAGCGACGCGCAGCGCCTGACCGTCATTCAGCAGCAGCTGCCGCCTGGCCTGCGCCTGCACAGCATCAGCCCGCTGAAATGCTTCCCGCTCGGCCTGAACGCCGAGCGCACGCTGGTTGAGGGCCGCAGCATCCGCATCGGCAATGCCGCGCAGACGCTGCACCCGGTCGCCGGCCAGGGCCTGAACCTCGGCCTGCGTGATGCCTATGCACTGGTCGACGCGCTGCGCCGGTCGCCCGGCGATATCAGCGCCGCGCTGCGCCGCGTCGAATGGCAACGCGCCCCCGACCGCTGGAGCACCATCGCCAGCACCGACTTCCTCGCCCGCAGCTTCGCCTGGCGCTGGCCGGGACTGCCGGCGGTGCGCGGCCTCGGCCTCGCGGCGCTGCAAGCTGTGCCTCCGCTGAAGCGGGCGCTGGCGAGGCAGATGATGTTTGGAAGGCGCTGAGGCACACGCGTCTCGCGCGGCAAACGCAGTTGGCATGACTGCGTCAGCCGCTTCAGCGCAAACCCTGAGCAAGGCTGGCCACGCTTGCTGGCAAGCTTGGGCCCACTGACGAAGATCAGGGAGGCCTTGATGTTGACAGCAGATTGCCCATCCGGGCGACATTCGCCCGCCCGCGCGCGCAGAGACGAAACTGACACCAACTGGCTCATCTGGTGAGCCACTAGGATCAGATGATCCGGCAAATGGATGCCACTTCATCAATGCTGCTGAGCGCGCTTTGCTTCCAGTACTGGGGCAAGGCCAAGGCAGCCACCCATGCAGCGCAGTGGCATCTGCTGGCCTACCACAGCCTTGACGTCGCCGCCGTCTGCCAGATCTACCTGGAGCGTTCACCGGGTCTGCTGGCCTGGCTGAAGCAAGAGCTGGCCGTGGCAGACTCCGACGCCATCATCAGTTGGCTGGTGTTCTGGCTGGCATTGCATGATTTGGGCAAGTTCTCACTGACGTTTCAGGCCCAGCGCGCTGACATCATGTCCACGCTTCAAGGCGCAGCACCCGAGCATGCGCAGCAGGGCACCCGCCATGACAGCTTGGGCATGCAGTGCTGGAACGAACACATCCTGCCGTTGGCAGAGTCGGAGCAGTGGTTTGGCGATGCCGATTCAGATCTGGATCTTGGTCTAGTTTGGTGGGCTCGTGCAGTCACAGGACACCACGGACAGCCGCCACTCGGCAGCGTGCCATTCATGCAGCGTCACTTTCGGCAACAGGATGTCGAAGCGGCCAAACAATTCGCGAGCGCGGCGCAGCGACTCCTCTTGAGCCCAGCTGCGGCGGCTATCCCTGGACGCTGCGGCGCACGTTTCGACTCCATCAGCCAGGCTTTGTCATGGTGGGCTGCTGGACTTAGCGTTTTGTGCGACTGGATCGGCTCGAACGCAGATTTCTTTGGCTACCACGAACGCGCTGAGCTCAGCCTGGAGGCCTATTGGCGAAAGGCGGTCGCGCAGGCTCGCCGAGCGCTGGATTCCTCTGGTGCTCTGCCCTCACCCAGCCCTCGCGGACTCGGCTTTGAGCAGCTCTTCCCTTCGATCTCGCAGCCGTCTCCCTTGCAGAACTGGGCCATCCAAGTGCCCCTAGAGGCAGGCCCGCAAATACACCTTCTCGAGGACGTGACCGGAGCGGGCAAAACGGAGGCTGCGGTGATGCTGGCGTACCGGTTGATGACGGAGGCCGGCGCTGAAGGCTTCTTCATCGGCCTGCCCACTATGGCCACCGCCAATGCCATGTATGGGCGCATCGGCGAGGTCTACGCCCGACTCTTCAGCGACCCGCGCGCCAGCCTGGTGCTTGCCCATGGCGGACGCAAGCTGGTGGAGGACTTCGCCGCCTCGGTGATTGCGGCCGGAAAGGATGAAGGCGGCTCGCCATTTGATGACGAGAGTGCGACACGCCGCTGCCAGCGCTGGTTGGCCGACCACAACAAGCGAGCGCTGCTCGCCCCGGCCGGCATTGGTACGGTGGACCAAGCTTTGCTGGCCGCGCTGCAGAGCAAACACCAATCGCTGCGCCTCTTGGGATTGGCACGCAAGGTATTAATCGTTGACGAAGTGCATGCCTGCGATCCCTATATGCAACGCACGCTGGAAGCCTTGCTGGAATTCCACGCGCGAGCCGGCGGCAGCGCCATCCTGCTGTCCGCCACGCTGCCGATGCGCATGAAGTCTGCGCTGTTGCGGGCCTTTGCCCGTGGATGTCGGGCCACGGCCGTACCGCCGCAATCGCTGCACTATCCCTTGGCTAGTTCCTGGGCATCGGCAGCACCGTCCGCACTGAGCGAAGCCGCCGTGGCAACGCGTCCGGACGTGCGGCGCAGCGTACGCGTGCGCTACGAGTCGGATCGCGCGTCCGTGCTGCAAGGCATTGCACAGGCGTTGGCTGCCGGCCACTGCGTCGCCTGGATACGCAACACGGTGGCGGACGCACTCGATGCCCATGCCGAGATGGCTGCACTATGGCCCGCCGAGCGCATCACCTTGTTCCACGCACGCTTTGCGCTTGGTGACCGGCTGGACATCGAGCAAGACGTGCTGGCCCGCTTTGGCCGCGACAGCGCGCCCGCCCAGCGCAGCGGCCGTCTGCTGATCGCCACCCAGGTGGCCGAGCAATCCTTGGACGTGGACTTCGATCTCCTTGTCACGGACCTCGCTCCCATTGACCGGCTGATCCAACGCGCCGGCCGCTTGCGTCGCCATGTGCGCGACGCAGCGGGACAGCGTCTCCTCGCGCCGGGAGCCCAAGACCAACGTGGTGAGCCATGGCTTTGGGTGTACGGGCCTGCCTGGGCGGAGGAACCAGAGGCCGACTGGTTCAAGAAAGCGTTTCCCAAGGTAGCGCGGGTCTACGAACACCATGGCCAGCTCTGGCTGACGGCCCGCGCACTGCAAGGCGGTGTGCTGAGCATGCCGGACGACGCCCGGACCTTGATCGAGGCCGTTTTCGGCGACGATGTCGACCTGCCCTCAGCGCTGCAATATGGCGCCAACCAGGCCGAGGGCAAGGCCTACGGTGACGCCTCCCAGGCCGCGCAGAACAGCGTCAAGCTCGCCAAAGGCTATGTGCGCGAAGGCCTGGAATGGGCGGCTGACAGCGTTGCACCGTCCCGCCTGGGAGAAGACACCATCGAAGTGCTGCTCGGCCGCTGGAAAGGTGATGCGCTGATCCCCTGGTGCGACCGCAGCACCGCACACGACTGGGCTTACAGCACCGTCAAAGTCGCCAAGCGCCTGATCGCCGCAGCAGTACCGCCCGCAACGCCGGCGCGGCAGGCGGCGTTAGCCGCGCAAATGGCGCTCTTGCCGGGAGGCGGGCAGTGGGTCGTACTGCTGATCATGGATGAGCAAGCACAGGGCTTCCAGGCTCGCGCCACGGGTGTCGCAAAGCCTGGCGCCGCAGCACGCGAAACCCTATGGATTTATGACAAGGCGGCCGGCTTGCGCACGGCCAATGACGCAGAGGAGAACAAGGCATGAACCTGCTTGATGAAAACTGGCTGCCTGTGCGAATGCACGACGGCAGCCAACACTGGATCAGCCCCGATCGACTCTCGGACCCAGGCATCGCCGCCTTCGACGCCTGCCGTGCCGACTTCAATGGCGCCCTGGCGCAGTTCGCGATTGGCTTGCTGCAAACCTGCACGCTGGCTGCCAGCGACAGCGAGTGGCGCGCCTTGCTGAAAGCCCCGCCAGACGCGGCGACACTGGCTCAGTGGTTTGCGCCGCATCGTGCAGCGTTTGAATTCGACGGCGATGGCGCGCGCTTCATGCAGGACTTTGAGCTGCGGGCCAGCGATGCAGAGCCCAACGGCATTGCTGCGCTGCTGATCGAGACGCCGGGTGAAAACACCATCAAGAACAACGGCGATCACTTCGTCAAACGTGGGCAGGTGCGGGGGCTGTGCCCCCACTGCGCGAGCTTGGCCTTGTTCACCTTGCAATCCAATGCGCCGGCGGGTGGCGTCGGCTACCGCACAGGCCTGCGCGGTGGCGGCCCGCTGACCACCCTACTGATTGCCACTGGCACGCCCGCCGCGCCGGCACCGCTATGGCAAACACTCTGGCTGAACGTTCGCGCCCAAGGCGCCTTTCTGGCGGATGGCGTGGAGCCCGGCATGGAGGCGCCATACCACACCTTCCCTTGGTTGGCAGCACAGTCGGCGATCCAGAAGGAACAGGGAGACACCACGCCACTGCAAGTCCACCCCGCGCATATGTTCTGGGCCATGCCACGGCGCATCCGCCTGGACTTTGACGCGGTGAACGCAGGCGCTTGCGACCTCTGCCACAGACCCTCAGAGCGGCTCATTCGGCAGTATGTGACCCGCAACTATGGGTTCAACTACAAGGGCGCCTGGCTGCACCCGCTGTCGCCCTACTACGCCGGCAAGGACGGCCTCTTGCCACTACACCCGCAGCCCGATGGTCTTGGCTACCGCCACTGGTTGGCCTGGGTGCTGGGCATGGACAACGACAAACGCAAAGTGCAGGCCGCCTCGGTGGTGTCGCATTTCTTGCTACAGCCACGCGTCGAGCAAAAGACCGGCATTGCCCTACGCCTGTGGGCCTTTGGCTATGACATGGACAACGCCAAGGCGCGCTGCTGGTACGACGCCACCGTGCCGCTCTATGGTTTGGGCGACTGCGGCCCGCCCGAGCAAAAGGCCTTGCGCGAGGAGGTGGGTGCCTGGCTCAGAGGGGCCGAATTGGTTGCCAGCTACCTCCGCGCTGCAGTCAAGGATGCGTGGTTCAGCAGCGATGCACGCGGTGACTTCGGCTTCATCGACGCTGCCTTCTGGAGCCGCACCGAGCCCAATTTCTACGGCCTTTTGAGAGCGCGAATCCAGGATCTGCGCGAAGGCTCAGCCGGCGATCCCCTCGCCGCCGCAGAAAGCTGGCGCCGGCAGCTACGCGCTGCAGCGCTTCGCCTCTTTGATGCCGAGTTGGTGGGCAGCAGCCCCATCAGCCGGCAGAACCCGGCCCGCATCGCCGCCGCGCATAAGCAGCTCTCCCACAGCCTCGATGGCCCCAAGCTGCGCCAGGCTCTTGGCCTGCCGCAGTCCACCAAGGCCACGGCCCCAACGGCGTGAGCCTGCCCAACCACCAAGGAGGATGAACCCATGTCATCTCAGCACCCTGACTACGCGCTGGCACCGCCGGTGATGAATGCCTACTTGAGCTGGTGGCACGCCATCACGAGTGAGAAGGCCAGCGGCACCGCGCGGGCCGAGCGTGCCGAACTGCGCCGTGCACATGACCTTGGCGCAGTCGTGCTCACGCCCGCCTATCAACGTTTCTATCGCCAGCTGGCCGAGGCTCATGAAGGCGCCCCGTGGAAGCCGTGGCAACTGGAGCGGCTGGCTGCCATCGCCGGCTTGGCCGTACATATCAAGACCGAGAGCCGCCTGAACCTGCCCGAGGCGATGAGCCAGCGTGACAAGGGCAGTGACCGCAACGCTGTCAGCGAGTTGCGCTTCGCCAGGCTGCTGGATGCACCGGATGTAGCGGCGCTATTCAGCGGCCTGCGCCGCGTCATGCCACTGATCGACAAGCAGCTGAGCCCCGCCGCGCTGGCCAACGACGTGTTCGGCTGGGGCGAGCACATCAAGAAGCAGTGGGCCTATGCCTATGCCTGGCCGAAAGCGGCCTGACTGTTAGCCATCACCCCTTCACAGCAAGCAAGCAACCACCTCACCCAACACATTCAGAGAGGATCCTGTCAATGAGCCGCTTCGTTCAACTGCATTTGCTGACCAGCTACCCACCCTCCAACCTCAACCGTGACGACACGGGCCGCCCCAAGACCGCGCTCGTCGGCGATGCCAACCGCCTGCGCATCTCTTCGCAAAGCCTGAAGCGCGCCTGGCGGTGCTCAGAGACGTTTGAATCGACGCTGGGCGGACATCTAGGTACGCGCACCAAGCTGAAGGGCAAGCAAGTGTTTGCAGCGTTGAAGGAAGGCGGCATTCCCGACAAGACTGCGCGCGAATGGGCCAAGGAGATCGCCAAGCAGTTCGGCAAGCTGAAGTCAGACAAGAAGACCGAGAATGACGCCGACCTGGAAATTGAACAGCTGGCCCATTTCAGCCCCGAGGAGGAAGCCGCCATCCAGGCGCTGGTCGCCACGCTGGTTGCCCGCAAGGATGCGCCCACCGAAGCTGAGCTGAAACTACTGAGCCAGCCGCGGCATGCCGTTGACATCGCGATGTTTGGCCGCATGTTGGCAGACTCTGCTGAGTTCAACGTAGAGGCAGCGGTGCAAGTGGCGCACGCCATTACCGTGCATCGCGCCGCTGTGGAGGATGACTACTTCAGCGCTGTCGATGACCTGAACAGGCGCGAAGACACGGGCGCCGCTCACATCGGCGAGCGAGGCTACGGCGCCGGGCTGTTCTACCTCTACATCTGCATCGACCGTGAGCTGCTGTTGAAGAATCTGAGCGGCGACGCAGCGCTCGCAGCCAAAGCCTTGGAAGCACTGGTGCACGCCGTAACCAAGGTGTCGCCCACCGGCATGCAAAACAGCTTTGCCTCTCGTGCCTATGCCGGGCATGTCTTGGCAGAGAAGGGCAGCCAGCAACCTCGCACGTTGGCACAAGCCTTCTTGAAACCTATCAAGCCCTTCGACGGGCAAGACATTTTTGAGAAGGCAGTCGCCGCACTGAACACTCGACGCGACAACTTTGACGCCGTTTATGGCGCCTGCGCCGACAGCCGCTACGAGCTGGATGTCGACAGCGCCCAGGGCACGCTGGCTGGGCTGGTGGCCTTTGTGGCGGAGTGAGCACCATGCACGACTATCTCGTGTTCCAACTACAGGCGCCGCTTTCGTCCTGGGGCGAGCCCGCAGTGGGTGAGTTTCGCGGCAGCGCCACGCACCCGGGGCAGTCTGCGCTGATTGGCTTGTTGGGCGCTGCGTTGGGGCTTGAGCGCAGCGACGAGGCGGCACATGCGGACCTGCGCGACGGCTTCGGCTACTGCGTCGGCCTGCTCAGCACCGGCAGCCTGCTGCGCGACTATCACACAGCGCAAGTGCCTCCCCGCCCTGCACTCAAGGGCCGCCCGCAGGCGACTCGCCGCCAAGAAATGGCTGTGCCCAAGCGCGAGCTGAGCACCATTCTTTCGACCCGCGACTACCGCCAGAACGCGGCGCAGCTGGTCGCGCTGCAGGCGCGCGAGGGCCGGCCAGCACGCTACAGCTTGCCGCAGCTTGCCAGTGCATTGCGCGCACCGCAGTTCACCCTCTATCTGGGCCGTAAGAGTTGCGCGCCAGCCGCCCCGCTTTGGCCGCAGGTGCTGGCGGCCGAATCAGCGCGCGACGCCTTCAGTGTCTATGCAGAGCGCTACGAGGCGGCGCGCCTGGCTGCCGCCGACCAAGGCGGTAGCCTACCGCTGGAGCCCCTACCGGCGCTGCACAGCCTTGCCTTTGACGCACACATCGAAGCCGGCGCGCCTATGGATCTCAGCACCCAGCGCAAAGACCGGTTGATACGCCGCCAAGGCTGGCAATTCGGCGACCGCGAGGAACGTATCGCCCTGATCGCGACGGAGGAGCCTTGATGCAAGCGATGTACTTCAGCCTGATCACGCCCGCTGAAGGGCGCGTTCACGAGGCCTTGCAACAGCGCTTGCAGGGCCCGTATGCCGACCACCAGTGGCTCTGGCGCTGGTTCGCCGCTCCCACCGGAACCAGGCGAGACTTTCTCTTCCGCCGCCATGATGCTGCGGGCTTGCCACGTTTCTATGCCGTATCAGCGCGACCGCCCGAAGCCCTGGGCGGCGCTTGGCATGTGCAGACCCGCGAGTACGCCCCGGATGTGCATGCTGGCGATGTCTTCAGCTTCGAGCTGCGAGCCAACCCCACGGTGCGACATGGACGCGACGGCAAGTCCAAGCGCCACGATGTGGTGATGGAAGCCAAGAAGCGCCTGCTCACAGAGCGGGGCTTGCAGCACTGGTCTGAATGGACCACAGCGGATCGCCCGGATCAACAAGCGCTGGTGCAGGAAGCCTGCAGCCATTGGCTGGAGCGACGCGGCTCGGCGTTGGGCTTCGAGCTGCAGCGCGATTCGGTACAGGTGGAGGCCTACCAACAACATCGCGAGCGAGCAGACGACAGCCTTGGATTCAGCACGGTGGACATCTCGGGCATCCTGAGAGTCACGGATGCACCAGCGTTCGGCCAGGCGCTGCGCACCGGCATCGGCAGCGCCAAGGCCTTCGGCTGCGGCTTGCTCCTGATTCGGCGCTTGGGCTGATCGATGGGGCGCCGAAGTTCAGAGAGTGGGCCCTTGGCACTTAGCGGCCCAAGCATTGGTGCCGGAGAACAAGCGCCTTGAGTGCCATGCTGCCGCCCCTCAAACCGTTGCCGATGAAGGAGCGCATCTCCGTGCTCTTCATCGAGCGCGGCGAGATCGACGTCATCGATGGTGCTTTCGTGGTGGTAGACGCCACCGGCATACGCACGCAGATCCCGGTCGGCGGGGTAGCCTGCATCATGCTGGAGCCGGGCACACGGCTTTCGCATCGCGCTGCAGCGCTGGCAGCCCGCGTAGGCACCTTGCTGGTTTGGGTGGGGGAGGCGGGCGTGCGCCTGTACGCGTCCGGCCAGCCTGGTGGTGCGCGCTCTGACCGTCTGCTCTACCAGGCTCAACTGGCGTTGGACGAAAATCTGCGGCTCAAGGTCGTACGAAAAATGTACGCGCTGCGCTTCGGTGAAGAACCTCCGGCGCGGCGCAGCGTGGAGCAATTGCGCGGCATCGAAGGCGCGCGCGTGCGGCGCAGCTATCAGCTGCTGGCCCGCCAATACGGCGTTGAGTGGAAGGCACGAGACTATGACGCGCAGGATTGGGAGTCTGCCGACATCGCCAACCGCTGCCTGTCGTCCGCAACGTCGTGTCTCTACGGGGTGACTGAAGCGGCCGTGCTGGCGGCTGGTTATGCGCCGGCGGTGGGCTTCATCCATACCGGCAAGCCACTCTCCTTCGTGTATGACATTGCCGATGTCTACAAGTTCGAGACGGTGGTGCCGGTCGCCTTCAAGATCGCCGCCTCAAATCCGCCCGGCAATCCTGAGCGCGCCGTCCGCCTCGCCTGCCGTGACATGTTCCGGCAAACCCGCCTGCTAGACCGCATCATCCCCGACATCGAAGACATCTTGGCTGCTGGCGAGATCCCGCGCCCCGAAGCGCCCGCAGATGCCGTCGGCCCTGCACTCCCCAACCCGACGAGCCTGGGCGATGCTGGTCATCGTGCTTGAAAATGCCCCGCCACGGCTGCGCGGCCGTCTGGCCATCTGGCTGCTGGAAGTGCGCGCCGGCGTTTATGTCGGCAACTACGGCCGGCGCGTCCGCGAACAGATTTGGGCGCAGGTAGAAGATGGGCTGGACGAGGGCAACGCGGTGCTCATCTGGCGGAGCAAGGCAGAGGCCGGGTATGAGTTCCTCACAGCCGGTATGAATCGCCGCTTGCCAGCAGACTTTGACGGCGTACAACTGGTGCAGTTCTTGCCATCACGAGGGCAGGACGACGTTCTTTAACAAGCCGCAGCAGTTTGGCTTTTTTGATCGGTAGCTTCTTCCGATCGAAAAAAAGCCTTTCAAATTAACGAGATAGAGTTGGTGCGTTCCCCACGTGCGTGGGGATGAACCGAAATTTGCCACCGCAAAGATGGTCATTCAGATGCGTTCCCCACGTGCGTGGGGATGAACCGTCGCTCAGCGGTGCGCATTCCGAGCGCGAAACGCGTTCCCCACGTGCGTGGGGATGAACCGACTAACGATCAGAATGTGCCGGCTGGCTATGTGCGTTCCCCACGTGCGTGGGGATGAACCGACGAACACCGCGATCAGCGGTAGCAGGTTTTTGCGTTCCCCACGTGCGTGGGGATGAACCGACGGTCAGGTTTCCGCAGATACCTGATGCCGAGCGTTCCCCACGTGCGTGGGGATGAACCAGGGGCCAAGGGGCTCGCCGGTGCGGTGCTGCCAGCGTTCCCCACGTGCGTGGGGATGAACCGGCAGAGCGCTACAGCTGCGCCGTCGCTGCAAAGCGTTCCCCACGTGCGTGGGGATGAACCGCCATGGCGATGATCCTTTGACAGATCGAGAAGGCGTTCCCCACGTGCGTGGGGATGAACCGCGTGCAGCACAGTGCCGCAGCCATTGCCAGTTGCGTTCCCCACGTGCGTGGGGATGAACCGGCCATTGGCGGCGATGTGAAACAGCTGGTGCTGCGTTCCCCACGTGCGTGGGGATGAACCGCCCGGTTCATCATCTTTGGCACCTACGTGCAGGCGTTCCCCACGTGCGTGGGGATGAACCGTGGTCGGCGTGCGCTTGCAGCCGTGGGAAATGGCGTTCCCCACGTGCGTGGGGATGAACCGAACTTGACCAGGTCGCCGGCGTGAGGGATCACGCGTTCCCCACGTGCGTGGGGATGAACCGACGGCGGTGCCGACGAATTAGCTTTTCGCGCAGCGTTCCCCACGTGCGTGGGGATGAACCGCACTACTTGGCCACGGCCCGGCGCGTGGAGAGGCGTTCCCCACGTGCGTGGGGATGAACCGAACTTGTTAGCCCAGCGCTGCGGGTCAATCATGGCGTTCCCCACGTGCGTGGGGATGAACCGCAGACCGCCGACGGTTTGGTCATCACGAACTGGCGTTCCCCACGTGCGTGGGGATGAACCGCTGAGCCTTGCCCTGCCAACTACCCGCGAGGGGCGTTCCCCACGTGCGTGGGGATGAACCGCCCAGCCTTTGAACAAAGTTAAGCCCGAGTGGGCGTTCCCCACGTGCGTGGGGATGAACCGACACCGTGCCGTCGCGCCAATTCGGGGCCGGCGCGTTCCCCACGTGCGTGGGGATGAACCGGAGCAAGGAATGATTGACCTAGAAGCACTGGTGCGTTCCCCACGTGCGTGGGGATGAACCGCCCTGATGCAAGCCGGTCGCGGTTTGATCTAAGCGTTCCCCACGTGCGTGGGGATGAACCGCCTCAGGTTGTCATCATGCAGATGCCTGGCATGCGTTCCCCACGTGCGTGGGGATGAACCGCGCTGACGCCTGAGCAGGACAAGGAAGATGCGGCGTTCCCCACGTGCGTGGGGATGAACCGGAATACCAGTTTGCCAAGCAGCAGGGCTACCCGCGTTCCCCACGTGCGTGGGGATGAACCGTTCATATGGATCCAAAAACCTGGGGATACCACGCGTTCCCCACGTGCGTGGGGATGAACCGCCGGTGAACGGTGCGAGACCGGACAGGTACTGGCGTTCCCCACGTGCGTGGGGATGAACCGCCAATGGTGATGCCGGGGCCAGTCGGGAACGAGCGTTCCCCACGTGCGTGGGGATGAACCGCCTTGATGACGCTGATTTCATCGAGCAGATGAGCGTTCCCCACGTGCGTGGGGATGAACCGCGTGTCATGGGAACTTGAGGAAACCTACTGATGCGTTCCCCACGTGCGTGGGGATGAACCGGCCCTTCAGTCGGACCAGCCTCCAGCGCTTCCGCGTTCCCCACGTGCGTGGGGATGAACCGCTCCCCAACAACTTGACGCAGAAGATCAGCCAGCGTTCCCCACGTGCGTGGGGATGAACCGCATCTAGCGAACTGCTAGAGGATCAGACGCAGGCGTTCCCCACGTGCGTGGGGATGAACCGTTCCGTGACTGGTGCTGGGTGCTCACCCATTAGCGTTCCCCACGTGCGTGGGGATGAACCGACGAAACGCTGACTTGGGCTGGCAAGCCTTCCGCGTTCCCCACGTGCGTGGGGATGAACCGTCCGTGCCGAGCGGAATGTCGGGCTTGCCCTCGCGTTCCCCACGTGCGTGGGGATGAACCGAATCGCGCGAAATCTTCGGGGTGATTCTGCTAGCGTTCCCCACGTGCGTGGGGATGAACCGCCCCTAGGCTCTAATCGGCGTTTATGCTCGGCGCGTTCCCCACGTGCGTGGGGATGAACCGCGAGGCTCTGCCTTGTGGCCAGTCTCAAACAGGCGTTCCCCACGTGCGTGGGGATGAACCGACAACGCGATGCCATTCGGTTTCCTCTTGCTGGCGTTCCCCACGTGCGTGGGGATGAACCGTCAAAACCGGCAAGCATGCGCTACGTGTCGAGGCGTTCCCCACGTGCGTGGGGATGAACCGGCCGGCTTATTGACGGTGAGCTAGTCTTTCCCGCGTTCCCCACGTGCGTGGGGATGAACCGTAGTAGCCGGCGTCGTTCAGGGCTTTGCGAATGCGTTCCCCACGTGCGTGGGGATGAACCGGCGACCGCCGAGAGCATCGAGGGGCCTCTGGTGCGTTCCCCACGTGCGTGGGGATGAACCGGCTGCCGCCTGAACAACGGGGCGCGCCGGGCGGCGTTCCCCACGTGCGTGGGGATGAACCGGATTCCTTGACAACTGAGCAGACACAGGCTGGGCGTTCCCCACGTGCGTGGGGATGAACCGCCAATGCCGCTGATTTGGCGGGGATGGACGCCGCGTTCCCCACGTGCGTGGGGATGAACCGCTGGCCTTCGCATTCCTGTTCGGCCTGGTCGGGCGTTCCCCACGTGCGTGGGGATGAACCGATCCATGATCGAAGCGGCGCTGCTGTTACGGTGCGTTCCCCACGTGCGTGGGGATGAACCGGCGCGCGTGACCGGCTTGGCCTCCAGCCTCGGGCGTTCCCCACGTGCGTGGGGATGAACCGCTAGATGCAGATCCACACACTCACACGGAGCAGCGTTCCCCACGTGCGTGGGGATGAACCGCCTTTCCCGCTGTCCAGGCCGAGCATTTCGTTGGCGTTCCCCACGTGCGTGGGGATGAACCGCTCCAGATGTGTTTTGAATGAAGGGGTCAGCCGCGTTCCCCACGTGCGTGGGGATGAACCGCTACTCGCGAACACGGCCCAATCCCCCGCCGCGCGTTCCCCACGTGCGTGGGGATGAACCGGCTCCACGGTAGACCGCGACCTAAACCTGTTGGCGTTCCCCACGTGCGTGGGGATGAACCGCATCAGCCCGACACCCCGGCTGTGTGGCCTTTGCGTTCCCCACGTGCGTGGGGATGAACCGGAGTCAGTGACCGGTAGCACCTCGCCCAGACCGCGTTCCCCACGTGCGTGGGGATGAACCGTCTTCGTCTTGCTCCAGCCAATCCATGACAGTGCGTTCCCCACGTGCGTGGGGATGAACCGGATCTGATGCCAGAGCCATGGTCAATACACGAGCGTTCCCCACGTGCGTGGGGATGAACCGCCGTGGCAGTGCGCTACGTCCTTCGAGGGCTAGCGTTCCCCACGTGCGTGGGGATGAACCGGCTTCAGGCTCAGGCGCTGAGGTGTACCGCAAGCGTTCCCCACGTGCGTGGGGATGAACCGGAACTGCCGCAGCTTCCGGGCTGGGCCACACCGCGTTCCCCACGTGCGTGGGGATGAACCGCGCAAGGAACTGAAGGCGCCGGCCGTCGAGTTGCGTTCCCCATGTGCGTGGGGATGAACCGGCCTTGACCGTGGCATCTGCGCTCGAAAGCACGCGTTCCCCACGTGCGTGGGGATGAACCGCTCGACGCGCAGCTGCTCGACGCGACGGACAGGCGTTCCCCACGTGCGTGGGGATGAACCGGCACGGAGGCCTTCCCCTACGTCTTCAGCGCTGCGTTCCCCACGTGCGTGGGGATGAACCGTGGATTACCCGCGCTCTGTAAGCGCAGGCCCGGCGTTCCCCACGTGCGTGGGGATGAACCGAACCTTTTGCCGGGCTGCCAAACAGCACCGCAGCGTTCCCCACGTGCGTGGGGATGAACCGCTGGACAAGCAGCGCGCCATCACCGCCGAGTCGCGTTCCCCACGTGCGTGGGGATGAACCGTGCGCATCCTTGAAGTGCTTGCGCAGCCGCTTGCGTTCCCCACGTGCGTGGGGATGAACCGATCGGCTTCCTGCGTGGCGATAGCCTGGCGGAGCGTTCCCCACGTGCGTGAGGATGAACCGCCTGATGTCAGCAGCGAAACTCGTACTCGAGCGCGTTCCCCACGTGCGTGGGGATGAACCGGCTGTCTTCTTTCTGTCCATCGTTTGCCATCAGCGTTCCCCACGTGCGTGGGGATGAACCGCCCGGGGCGAATGAGGAGTGGCCGACGCTGGTGCGTTCCCCACGTGCGTGGGGATGAACCGATCGCAGACGATGCCCTGATCGCCGCCCGCCGGCGTTCCCCACGTGCGTGGGGATGAACCGAACTCTTCGAGGTCTTCGCCCTGCTCCGCAAGAGCGTTCCCCACGTGCGTGGGGATGAACCGGCTTGGCGAACTTGGGCGGTGGTGGGCATGGTGCGTTCCCCACGTGCGTGGGGATGAACCGTGTCATGGTGACGCGGACAAGGCGCCGGCTGTGCGTTCCCCGCGTGCGTGAGGATGAACCAATATGCGCGCATAGCGATTAGCTGCCACGCTGGCGTTCCCCGCGTGCGTGAGGATGAACCGGACTTGGGCCCGATGGAATCACATAGCAACAAGCATTCCACAGGCGCGTCCGTAGCGCCCGTAACCTCCTTGTACTTGCCGCCCCCACGTCGCGCTTGCATACTCCACGACCACTGCGTGGCCATCGCATTAACCGACAAATTACTGGGCTCGCAATACTCAAACGGGAGGGCGCATGGTGCCGCTTCGAGGGAATACGGGTCTGGGGGCCGCGCTGGTGCCCTTGCTGGCGTCGGCCCTGCTGGCGCTGACTGGCTGTGGTGGTGGCAGCGGTGGTGGAGGCTCGGCAGCAGCGGCCGTCGATCCGGCCTCGCCAGCGGCTTCGACGCCAACGCCAAGTACGCCTCCATCGCCACCGCTGAGCGCCCTGGCCCAGCTTGGCGCCCTGGTCTATGTGGACAAGACGCTCAGCGCCTCGGGCCAGCAGTCCTGCGCCAGCTGCCATGATCCGGCCGCCTTTCATGGCCCGCCGAATGCGTTCCCGGTGCAGCCAGGTGGTGCGGCGATGGAGCGGGTGGGCACACGCGCCACGCCGTCGCTGCGCTATCTGCAGCAACTGCCGGCCTTCTTTGCCGGCGACGGCAATCCGGCCAATGTGAGCGGCGGCCTGATGGCCGATGGCCGCGTCGACACGCTGGCGCAGCAGGCCCGGTTGCCCTTTCTGAATCCGCGCGAAATGGCCAACGCCAGTCCGGCGGAGCTGGCCGCTCGGCTGCGCCAGACCCGCTACGCGCAGCGCTTCACGGCCGGCCCCACCGGCAGCGATGAGGCCTGGATCAAGGAGGCGACCGACGCGCTGATGGCCTTCCAGCTCGAAGATCCACAGTTCCACCCTTACAGCAGCCGCTACGACTGGTTGCTGGCCAACAAGGGCCTGGCAACGCCGGCCGAGCAGCGCGGGCTGTCGGTCTTCATCTCGCCGCAGCAGGGCAATTGCATCGGCTGTCATGCCATGCCCGAGGGCGTGGCGCCGAAGGCGCTTTTCACCAACTTCGGCTATGCCGCGCTGGGGGTGCCGCGCAATTCGGCGCTGCACGACAACGCCGATCCCAGCTATTTCGACCTGGGCCTCTGCGGCCCTGTGCGCAGCGGCGTCAAGCACCAGGACTGGTGCGGCCTGTTTCGCACGCCGACGGTGCGCAACAGCGCCAAGCGGCCGGTCTTCTTCCACAACGGGGTATTCACCAGCCTCGCCCAGGTGCTGGACTTCTACAACAGCCGCGACAATGCGCCGCAGCGCTGGTACCCGCAGCGCGCCGGCCAGCCCGATCTGTACAACGATCTGCCGCTCGCCCTGCGCGGCAACGTCAGCCAACAAGCGCCCTTCGGCGGCGGCGCCACCCCGCCGATGAATGCCCAGCAACTGAAGGATCTGCAATGCTTTCTGGAGACGCTCAGCGATGGCTATGTACCGGGCAGCCCCCCCGGGCCCAGCTGCGATTGAGCCTGGCGCTTCGCTGCCTGACGGCCGCCGCACTGGCACTGGGCAGCTGGCTGCCTGACAGCGCCACGGCCGCGCCGCCGGCTGCCTCGCCGAGCACCGTGGCCAGCGCCAGCGCTCTCGGCCGCGGCGTCAACTTCGGCAATATGCTGGACGCCCCACGCGAGGGGGCCTGGGGCTTGTCGCTCAGCGATGAGTTCATCGCCAAGGCCTGGGCGGCGGGTTTCCGCTCGGTGCGGCTGCCGGTGCGCTGGAGCAATCACGCGGCGGCGACGGCGCCTTATGCCATCGAGCCGGCCTTCATGGCGCGGGTGTCGTCGGCGGTGGACGCGCTGCTGGCCCAGGGCTTCACCGTGGTGCTCAACATGCACCACTACCGCCAACTCGATGGCGACGCGCTGGACGAGGGCGATCTGGCTGTGCCCGAGGCCGAGGTCGACGCCCGCTTTCTGCAGCTGTGGGCGCAGATTGCGCCGCGCTTTGCACACCATGGCCCTCGGCTGCTGCTGGAGCTCTACAACGAACCGCATGGGCGGCTCAATGGCGAGCCCTGGAACCGGCTGGCTGAACAGGCACTGGCCATCGTGCGGCGGAGCCATCCGACGCGGCCGGTGATCATCGGCCCTACGCACTGGAACAACGCCAGCGATCTACCGCTGCTCAAGCTGCCGCCGGATCGAAATCTGATCGTCACCGTGCACAACTACGCGCCCTTCAATTTCACCCATCAGGGCGCCGCCTGGATACAGCCGCCGCTGCCCCTGGGCCTGCACTGCTGCGACCAGGCCCAGCGCGCCGAGCTGGACGCGCCGCTGGCCGCTGCGCAGGCCTGGGCCGCCGCGCGCGGCCTGCCGGTCTATCTGGGTGAGTTTGGCGCCATCGGCCTGGCCGACGAGGCCTCGCGCGTGGCCTTCACCCGCGCCATGCGCGACGCCGCCGAGGCCCGCGGCATGAGCTGGGCCTACTGGGAAATGGCCGCTGACTTCGGCGTCTATGACCCAAAAGCCAAGGCATTCAGGGCCCGGTTGCTCGATGCCCTGATGGGCCCGCGCTGAACTGGCAGGCGCGCAGCGCGCAGCAGAACTTTTGGCATATGGGCCAATCACGCCGCGCGCGCAACAATCGCCGCGCCGCGTTGACGCAGCATGCGGCCGATTGAGCCGTCCTTCTCAACGCTGCGGATTCGCTGCTCGCCATGCTTCGTACCTTGCGCCATTGCCTGTTGGTTTTCCTCTGCCTCGCCGTCGTCGCCTACACCGTCTATGTCTATGGCGTGCTGCCGCTGGGGGCGATGATGAACCCGACCATGCGTGCCAACTTCGAGCACAACTGGCTGGGCATCTACACCCATGTGTTCGCCTCGTCGCTGGCGCTGCTGCTCGGGCCGCTGCAGTTCTCTGCCCGGCTGCGCGCGGCACGCCCGCGGCTGCACCGCTGGCTGGGCAGGACTTACCTCGGCGTGGGCATAGGCCTGGGTGGATTGGCCGGGCTGTACATGGCCGCCCATGCCTATGGTGGCTTCTGGGCGCGCAGCGGTTTCGCGCTGCTGGCGCTGGCCTGGCTCTACACCGGCTGGCAAGCCTACAGCGCCGCGCGCGCCCGCGACATCAGTTCGCATCGGCGCTGGATGCTGCGCAATTTCGCGCTGACGCTGGCCGCCGTGAGCCTGCGCGTGCTGATTCCCTTGTCGCAGATTGGCGGCATTCCGTTCAGCCTGGCGTACCCGGCCATCGCCTGGTTGTGCTGGGTGCCCAATGCGCTGCTGGCCGAAGCGCTGTTGCGGCGTCAAAGCTCGCAGCGGCGCGGCTCAGGCCTGAGCGCCGCAGCCACGGCACGCGCCACTCAGTAACGCAGCTCAATCAGCTCGCGCAGCACCGTGTTGATCGCCTTCCTCACCACCGCCTCGTTGGCGATGCGGGTGCGCTCGTTCTGGTCCAGCATGGCCTGGCCGAAATCGGTGGTGTGCAGGCTGCGCAGGCGGCGCTGGTAGAGCGTCTCGCCGCTGCGCTGATCGCTCAAGCGCCAGTCCAGCGTGGCCGCCACCTTGATGTCCAGGCCCACCCAGGGCTGCTCCAGCTCGGCCAGCGTCAGCTCCAGCTTGTAGCGGGCCTGTGCCGGGCGCTGGGCCAGCATGCCGGTGCTGCGCAAGGAGTCTTCCAGCGCGGCCTGCATGGCTTCGTTGGCGATCTTGGAGCCCCACCACTTGCCGGTGGCTGCGCCACCATTGACCGGTGCCACGGCAACATTGCCCTTGAGCGCCTCGGGAATCCAGGCACGCAGTTGCAAGGCATCGCCGGCCGGCAGCATCAGCTGGGCGGGTTCGCTGGGCGTGCCGCAGCCGCCGAGCAGCGCCGCCGCCGTCAGCGCCGCCAGGCCAGCGGCCTTCAGCCCCCTGCTCACACCGCATTTCATCACCGCGCTCCTGTCGACTCTGCTCGGCGCAGTCTAGGCCGGCGGCCGCTGCCGCAATGAGTCAAAAAGGCGCAGGAATCAAAGGCGTCTGTGCTGCAGCGCCGGCAGCTGGCTGCGCACCGCGGCCAGGCGTTCGGCGTCGATCTCTGCGATGGCCAGGCCCTCGCCTTCGGCATGACAGGCGAGCACCTGGCCCCAGGGGTCGATGACCAGGCTGTGGCCCCAGGTGCGGCGGCCGTTGGCATGCAGGCCGCCCTGGGCCGGTGCGATCACATAGGCCTGGTTCTCGACCGCCCGGGCGCGCAGCAGCAGTTCCCAATGCGCCTCGCCGGTGGTGTGGGTGAAGGCGGCGGGCACGGCGATCAGATCACAGGGCGGCTGGCCCGGCGTGAAGCTCATCGCGCGATACAGCTCGGGGAAGCGCAGGTCGTAGCAGACCGAGAGGCCGACCCGCCAGCTGCGCCCCTCGGCCGTGACGTCCACCGTCACCGGCACATCGCCCTGCTCGAGCACGCGGCCTTCGTCGTAGTGCTCGCGGCCGTTGTCGAAACGGAACAGGTGCAGCTTGTCGTAGCGCGCCGCCAGCTCGCCCTGCGGGTTGTACACACAACAGGCGTTGCGCACATGGTCCGGCGTGGCGGCGCGAATCGGCAGCGTACCGCCGATCAGCCAGACACCCAGCTCGCGCGCCGTCTCGGCCAGCAGGCGCTGAATCGGTGCGGCGGCAGCGCCGAAGTCTTCGGCGATCTTGAGCTTGTCGTTGTCGGCCAGGCCCATCAGGCAGAAATACTCGGGCAGGGCGACCAGCTTGGCGCCCTGCGCCGCGGCCTCGGCCATCCAGTGGCGGGCACGGGCGAGGTTCTCAGCCACATCGGGGCTGGACACCATCTGAACGGCGGCGATCTTCATGGCAACGCTCCTTGCGAGGGTTTCGTGTGTTCAGGGCTGGCTGGCCGCACTGGCGGCACTGGCTGCAGGCGGCGCAGCCTCCACCGGCCGATGCTCGACCTTGTCGACCTTGGGATCTTCCCAGCTGCCGGTGACATGGAATTCGCTGGTGCCCGCGGCGGCCATGGGCTTGCGCAGGATCAGCTGGGCCAGGAAGGTGCCCAGGCCGATGGCCGGGTTGATCGCCGCATAGGCCAGCGAGGCGCCGCCGGCATTCACATCGGGCACCACCAGCACGCGCAGGTCCTGGGTTTCGGCGGCCAGGTCGGCGCGGCCGTCCATCAGCACGATGGCCTGCACGCCCTTCATGCGCAGATTGCTGCTGCTGGCCACGCCGCGTTCAATCTTCACATCGCCGCCAAAGCCGTCAAAGGCAAAGCCATCGGAGAAGACATCGCGGAAATCGAGCAGAAAGCGCCGCGGCAGCGATTGCAGGCTGAGCACGCCCAGCAGCCGCGCCGCGCCGGGCTCGGCCTTGAGGAACTGGCCGGCGTCCAGCGCCACATTGAGCTGGCCGGACAGGCTGCCGTAGTCCAGGCTCAGCGGCGAGCCCTGCCAGGCCAGCTGGCCGGCCAGCAGCCCCTTGCCACCGCGCAAGACCTGACCCTGACCCAAGCGCTCCAGCAGCCGGCCGGCATCGGCGACATCGAGCTTCCAATCCAGCACCGTGCGACGCTGCGCGCTGGCCGGGTCGAACAGCCACTGGCCGTTGGCGCTGAGCTGGGCATCGGGGTGCTTGAGCAGCAGCCGGGTCAGGGCCCAGTCGCGGGTCAAGGCATTGTTCTGCGCCTCCACCTCGAGCCGGCCGAGCTTCTTGCCGCGCAGCTCGAAGTCGTCGACGACGATGTCCAGCGCCGGCACGCTGCCGGGTTGCTTGTCCATCAGCTGGGTGACGGACTCGGCCTCGCTCTTGGGCAGCGCCAGCCGCGCCAAACGGGCATAGACACGCCCCGGCTGGGCCGGGCGGGCGGCGCGGTATTCAACGTAACCGCTCAGCTGCTCGGCATCGAGATTGGCCCGCCAGGCGCCGACCTCGGGCAACCGCGATATGCCGGCGGTGAGCTTGCTCAGCGGCCGGCCGCTGACCAGCAGCTGCTGCACCCGCAGCGTCAGCTGCGTGGGCGTGTAGCCGGCGCCCTCGATGCTCTCGACATGGCCGCTGCCCAGCAGACGCTGGGCCGCCTGCTGCCATTGATCGAGATTGACGGCACCCAGATTGGCCTGCAGCTGCACGCCACTTGCCGGCAACGGCGCCAGGCTGTCTTCCAGCGCCAGCGAGCCGCGCAAGACGCGCGGCTGCTCGCCGGACAGGTCGCGCAGATAGTGGGCCTGCACCGTGTTGCCCAGCTCCAGGCGCAGTTCGTCGCGCGGCCGGCCCATCGTGCTGTCGGCCGTCAGCTGGGTCTGGTAGCGCAGCGACAGCGGCGTGTCGGCGTCTTTCTTCAGCGGCGCCGGCAGGTCCAGTGCCATGCCCTGCAGCGTGCTGCTGATGGCGATCTCGCTCTGGCCGTCCTTGAAACCCAGCTGCAGCCGGTAGGCGGCCTGGCCATTCATCGCGCTGCCCAAGCGGGCCAGGCCACCGAGTTCGGTGGCGCGGCGCAGTGATTCAGCACCGACCACGCCCTGGCCGCTGAAGCGCAGGCTGCCATCCTTCTGGCTGCCGCCCTCGAAGCTGGCATCGCCGCCGAGCACGCGGGCTGTGCCGGCCTGCAGGCTCATGCCCTTGCGGTCGAAGTCGATGCGCGCCCGGGCGCCGGCCAGCAGCGGCACATCGGGGCGCAGCCGCACATCGTTGCCGAGCAACTGCACCGAGCCCTTGACCGTGCTGTGATTGATGTCGTTCAAGGGCAGCTGCAGCGCCAGCTTGAGCCCGGCGCTGCCGGTGGCCGTGGCCTGGTGCAGGGCCTGGCCGGTCCATTCGTCAACCGGCGAGCTGCGCACAAAGCGCAGCAGATCGCTCATCGCGCCGCGGCCCTGGCCTTCAATCTCCAGCACCTGGTTGTGCATCAGGTCCTTGATGCCGCCATGCACATTGCTCAGTTCATAGCCCAGCACCTGGGTGCGGCCGTTCCTGATGCTCATGCTGCCGCGATCAAACACCAGCTCGGCATTGAGCTTGTCCATCAGCGGCCAGGCCGAGGGCTGAGCCGGTTGATCGCCTTGGGCGGCCTGGCCGGGCACATAGGCCAGCTGCACATCCTCGGCCTTGGTGGCGATGCGGAACTGGCCGGCGCTGCTGCGCTTGTCAAAGGGGAATTCGTCGAGATCGCCGCGCACCCGGAACACCACATCGCGCGCCGTACCGGCAAGCACGGCCTGGCGCACATAGCTGCGCGCCTGCGCACCGACGGCCAGCGGCAGGTAGTGGACGACGCTGGCCGCCTTGCCCTCGGCCAGCCGGCCGCTGAGATCGAGCGATCCCGGCAGGCGCCCGCCATGGCCCACACCCTGGCCCGGCCCGGTGCGCCAGACGGCCTCCAGCTCGCCGCGCAAATCCTCGTTGGCCAGCTGCACATCGCCGACCCGCAGCTCGATCATCGGCGGCAGGCCTTCGCGCGGGTCGATGCGCCAGTTCAGATTGGCGGCGAACTGCTTCATCGCCAGCACCGGCTGTTCGAACACGCCTGGGAAGACGACGGCCCCGTCGGTGATCTTCAGCAGCGCCTGGCCGCCGCGCTCGCTGGCCTCGAAACGCAGCTCAGCCTGGTTGAAGCCGGGCCGGCCGGCACCACCGTTGGCCGGCGCCTCGCCCGGCTGCAGCGCAAAGTCGGCCAGACGGCCCTTGACACGGTAGCCCTGCGGCGCGGCCAGGCTGCCCGTCCAGCTGGCCGCGAAACCCTCCAGCTGGCCCACCGGCGCCAGCGTGCCGAACCAATGATGCAGCTCGGGCCCGAGCGGCAGTTTGCCGGCGATGCGGCCCAGCAGCGCCAGGTCCAGCTTGGCAATGCCCAACTCGCCGCCACTGATCGGCGCGCCCTCCAGACCCAGGCCCGGTGCCGACGCGCCGCGCGCGGCCGGCAGCGTCTGCTGCAGCACCAGGCTCCAGTCGCTGCGCGGCCAGCTCAAGCCACCATCGAGCTCGAAGCCCAGCTGGCTGGCGGCAAACTTCAGGCCTTGGCGGTCGCGCAACAGGCTCAGGCGGCCGCCGACCTGGTTCAGCTGCACGGGCTCGACCTTGTTCGACAGCCGCAGCTTGACCGCACGCAGCCCCATGTCCAGCGTCAGCGCCTGCGCCTGGCCCTGGCGGATCTCGGCCCAGCCGCGCAGCGCGCCATCGCCTTCGCTGAGCTCGAAGGGCAGATCGACATAGCGGCGCAGCTCGCGCACATCGGCGCGTGGCAGATCGGCATAGAGCTGGCCGCTCCACTGCGCCAGATCGCCGGCACGCTGCAGCAGCGGCTGGGTGAAGTCGCCGCGCAGGCCAAAGCGCTGGCCCCAGGCTTGCGGCGGCGTGGCATCCAGGCGCAGCTGGTGGCGGCGCAGGCCGTTGCGCATCACCAGGTCCAGATCGGCCAGCTCCAGCGGCGCGGCTTTCCGGCCCTCGTCGATCCAGCGCACCCGGCCGTGGCGGATGACGAATTCATGCTGGGTGAAGAACCAGTCGGCCAGCTCGGCGCCGCTGTCGGCGCGCTCGGCCTCCTCGTCGACGCTGAGGCCGGCCACGAAAATGCGGCCCTGCTTGTCGCGCCGTACCTCCAGCTCGGGGCCTTCGATCAACAGCTGCTCGAAACGCAGTTCCAACGTCAGCAGCGAGCGCGCCGACAGCGCCGCCGCCACCCGCGGCAGCCGCAGCACGATGCGGCCACGGTCATCGGCCAGGCGCAGGTCGCGCAGGTCCAGCGCCGGCATCCAGCCACCCGATCTGAGCTCGATCTGGCCAATGCTCAGCTGCAGACCCAGCGCCTTGGAGGCCTGTTGTTCCAGCGCCGGGCGCCAGTCATTGATGTGCGGCAGAATCGCCCAGTGCAAGGCCAGCCAGGCGGCAATCACCAGCCCCCAGGCCAGCAACACCAGCCACAGCGCCCAGCGCAAGCCGCGCCGCAGCCATCGGGCCGGGTGGTGGCATGCAGCGGAAATCGAGGCGATGAAGGACATGGAGAAGAAGGAAGACGCTGCCGCGTCAGTCAGGAAAATGAGCTACACCAAGCCTTGTGCCCATGTCAGCACGCCTGCCCGTCACCCGCGGGGTGGCAGGAAATCTAGCACAGCCCTTTGTTCTGCCTGTGGCAGCCACGCATGAACAGCGATTCCCAACACCCATCCGCCATTGTGCCGCCGGCACCGGCCGCTGCCGCCAGTCACAGCCGTTTCGTACAAAGGATACGGCGCCGTTACGAGGCCGAACTGAGCCTGCTGCCTCTGGGTCTGCCCGATCGCGCCGCGATGCAGGCGCTGATTGCGGCCCTGCAGGTGCAGGGCCGGCCGCTGGCCTCGGCGCTGCGGGTGGCTCGCCATCTGGTGCTGGAGCGGCTGGCGGTACACGACATCGAGCAGGCCGCGCCGATGAAGGCCATCACCGAGGCGATGACCACGCTGGCCGAGGTGACGCTGTGCGCCGCCTTGGCCCAGGCCCGCACCGAACAGGATGAGATCAACGGCCCGCCGCGCGACGCCTTGGGCGAGGTGATCGAGTTCTGGGTCGTCGGCATGGGCAAGCTGGGCGGCCGTGAGCTGAATGTGTCGTCCGACATCGACCTGATCTATGCCTACGACGACGAAGGCCAGACCGACGGGCCCAGGAAGGTCAGCGCCCACGAATATTTTTCTCAGGTGGCCAAGCGGCTCTATGCGCTGATCGGCGATGTGACCGAGGACGGCCAGGTGTTTCGCGTCGATCTGGCGCTGCGCCCCAATGGCAACTCGGGCCCGCCGGTGGTCAGCCTGGCGATGCTGGAGGAGTATTTCCTCGTCCAGGGCCGCGAATGGGAGCGCTTTGCCTGGCTGAAGAGCCGGGTGGTGGCGCCGCAGCAGCTCGATGTGGAGGCCACGCCGCCGGGGCAGCCGCCGGCCCGCGTGCTGCAACTGCGCTCACTGGTCACGCCTTTTGTGTACCGCCGCTACCTGGACTACGGCGTGTTCGAGGGCCTGCGCCAGCTGCATCGCAAGATCCGCGAGGAGGCCCAGCGCCGCGCCGCCGGCCGGCCCGAGCGGGCCAATGATGTGAAGCTGTCGCGCGGCGGCATCCGCGAGATCGAGTTCACCGTGCAGCTGCTGCAGGTGGTGCGCGGCGGCCAGTTCCCCGAGATCCGCACCCGCTCCACCGTCAAGGCGCTGGGCCGTTTGGCTGCCCGCGGGCTGATGAAGCCGGCCACCGCCGACAAGCTGGTCGAGGCCTACGACTTCCTGCGCCGCGTCGAGCACCGCATCCAGTTCCTCGACGACCAGCAGACCCACTGCCTGCCCGCGGCCGACGAAGACCTGGCCTGGATCGCGCGCAGCATGGGCCTGATCTGCTCGCAGGAAACCTGCCAGCTGCTGGACAAGCTGTGCGAGGTGCGCGAGCTGGTCGCCACCGAGTTCGATGCGCTGCTGCACGATGGCCAGGCCCCCAAGCCTGGCGGCTGCAAGGGCGGCCAATGCGGCGGCCCGGCGCTGCCCATCGATGCCGACGAGTTCCTGGAAAAGCTGCCCGAGCAACTGGCCGAGGCGGTGCGCCGCTGGGCCCAGCAGCCGCGCGTGCAGAACCTGCGCGAGGAATCCCGGCTGCGCCTGGCCAAGCTGGTCGGCCGCGCCGCCATCGGCGTGCGCGAGGGCGAATGCTCGATGGACGCGGCGCTGCGCTTCGTCGACTGGGTCGAGCCGCTGCTGCGCCGCGAAAGCTATCTGGCCCTGCTGGTCGAGCGCCCGGCGGTGCAGACACGGCTCTTGCGCCTCTTGGGCCTGGCGCGCTGGCCAATGCGCTATCTGATGCAGCATCCCGGCGTCATCGACGAGCTGGCCGACACCCGGCTGCTGCACGAACGCTTTGACGGTGCCGCCTTCATCGAGGACCTGCAGGGCCGCCACGATGCCTGGGCCCGCCACGGCGAGGCCGACGAGGAAGCGCTGCTGGACAGCGTGCGCCGCGCCCACCATGCCGAGGTGTTCCGCACGCTGGTGCGCGATGTCGAGGGCCGCATCAGCGTCGAGCAGGTGGCCGACGATCTCTCGGCGCTGGCCGATGCGACGCTGCAATGCGTGATCGGCTGGGCCTGGGACCGGCTGCGCCAGAAGCACCGCGAGCAGCCCCGCTTTGCCGTCATCGCCTATGGCAAGCTGGGCGGCAAGGAGCTCGGCTATGGCGGCGACCTCGACGTGGTCTTCCTGTTCGACGACGAGGACGAGACCGACCAGGACAACGCCACCGAGATCTACGGCGCCTTCGTGCGCAAGCTGATCACCTGGCTGACGCTGCGCACCGCCGCCGGCGAGCTGTTCGACATCGACACCGCGCTGCGCCCCAATGGCAACTCCGGCCTCCTGGTCACCTCGCTGGCCAGCTTCGAGAAGTACCAGACCGGCCGCGGCAGCAACACCGCCTGGACCTGGGAACACCAGGCCATCACCCGGGCCCGCTTCTGTGCCGGCGACGCCAGCCTGGCGGCCCGCTTCGAGGCGGTGCGGGGTCAGGTCTTGACGGCCGAGCGCGATGCCGAGGCGCTGCGCCAGGAGGTGCAGAGCATGCGCGAGAAGGTGCGGGCGGCACGGCCGGTGCGCGCCGGGCTGTTCGACGTCAAGCACAGCCCCGGCGGCATGATGGACGCCGAGTTTGCGCTGCAATACCTGATCCTGGCCCACTCGCGCCAGCATCCCGAGCTGCTCGCCAATGCCGGCAATATCGCGCTGCTGCAGCGCGCTGAAGGCGCAGGCCTGCTGCCGGCCGGCGTGGGCACGGCGGCGGCCAATGCCTACCGCGAGCTGCGCCGCGTTCAGCACCGGGCCCGGCTCGATGAACAAAGCACAGCCTTGGACGAGGCCGGGCAGGCCGCCCAGGGCATTGCGCCGCTGCGCGCGGCGGTGCTGGCCCTGTGGCAGGCGGTGTTCCCGGCCGCGTGAAGCTCGCCGCGCGCGCCTGCTGGCCGCTGCTGGCCGCCCTGCTGGCCCTGCTCGCGCTGGCGACCTGGGCCTTGCCGCAGGCCTGGTCCAGCGCGATCGACTGGCAAGCGGCACTGGCCATGCGCGAGCCCTGGCGCAGCTTCAGCGCCGCGCTGCTGCACCTGAGCGCCCAGCACCTGCTGGCCAATCTGGCCGGCTGTGCGGTGCTGGCCCTGCTGGGCTGGACCATCCGCATGCCGCCCCGGGCCTGCCTGGCCTGGCTGCTGGCCTGGCCGCTGACCCAGCTGGGCCTGCTCGCCCGACCTGCGCTGCAGCACTATGCCGGGCTCTCCGGCGTGCTGCATGCGGGTGTGATGCTGATCGTGCTGACCTTGCTGGTGCGGCGGGGCCGCGAACGTCTGATCGGTGCGCTGATCCTCGTCGGCCTGCTGGTGAAGCTCTACCTGGAAGACCCGCTGGGCCCGCTGCTGCAGGCGCGCGAGGACTGGGACATCCTGATTGCTCCCTTCGCCCACCTGAGCGGCGTGCTGGCGGCGCTGGTCAGCGCCGCGCTCGTGAGGGGGCTCGGCCTCGGCAAGGGCTGAGCCTTGGCTCAGTGCTGCGGCGCAGCAGCCGTGCGCCGCCCCAGCGCCAACAGGCTCAGCAGCAGCAAGGCGCCCCCCACGCATTGGCTGGGCCGCAAGGGCTGGCCCAGCAGCACGGCGGCCAGCACGACGGCCGTCAGCGGCTCCAGCAGCGTCGCGACCGTCAGCGCCGTCGGCTTCAGCCGAGCGGCGCCCCAGCTGAACGCCAGCAGGGCCAGCGCTGCGGTCACGACGCCAAGGTACAGATACCAGGCCTGCGGCGGCACATCGGTGGGCCAGACCAGCGGCCGGTACAGGCTGGACAAGCCCATGCCCGCGGCCGCCACCACGGTCAGACAGCTTGCCGCCGGCCCGGCGCCCAGCGCCACCGACAGGCGCCCGCTGACCAAGGAGAAGCCGGCATACAGCAAGGCCGAACCGAGCGAGAACAGCACGCCCAGCGTCATGCTGTTTGCCGCCGCCCCCGCCGCCCCCGCCGCCTGCGGCGCATGCTGGGCAACGATCAGCACGGTGCCGGCCAGCGCGCTACCCAGAATCATCAGCAGACTCAGATCCGCCCGTTCCTGGCCACGCAACACGGCCAGCAGCGTGACCAGCGCCGGCGGCAGGCACAGCGCGATCAGTGTCGGCACCGCCGCGCCCATCTGCTCGATGCCCAGAAACCACAGCAGCACATAGCCGGCCATGGCCAGACCGGCGCCCAGGACAGTCGGCAGCTGGGGCCGCAAGAGCCGCCAGGACAGGCGGCGCCCGAACACCAGCAGCAGCACCAAGGCACCCACGACAAAGCGCCAGAAGGAAATGCTGGCCGGCGCGATGCCGTACTGGGCGACCAGCACATTGACGACCAGGGCGCCCGTGCCCCACAGCACACCGACGCCGCAAGCGGCCAGGAAGGCCAGGCCCGCAGGCGCGGCGCTTTGGGAGCCTCGGGAGTTTTCAGCGTGGGGCATGGATCCGTTTCTGAGGCCTGGTGGGGGCAAACGGCCCATCCGACGAACCGCGACTGCCGGCATCATGCCAGCGGCCGCAAGGTCTGGCCGAAAGCCAGAACCTCAGCCCAGCAGCCGCGTCATGAACAGGCTGTGCGGGTCTTCGACGTAATCGCCGAACGGACCGCAGACCTCGAAGCCGGCCGCGCGATACAGACCGTGAGCCGGCTTGAAGAAATCATGCGGGCCGGTTTCCAGGCTCATGCGCTGCACGCCATGGGCGCGCGCATCGGCGAGCAGCTGCTGCAGGATCGCGCGGCCCACACCGCGGCCGCGGGCCGTCGTGGTGGTACGCATCGACTTCAGTTCGGCGTGCGTCTCGCCGGTCGCATCAATCCACTTCCAGGCGCCACAGCCAAGCAAGTCGCCAGCATCATCCCAGGCCGTCCAGAAGCGCACATCGGGCTGCTTGAGCGCCTGCAGGTCCAGTGCAAACACGCATTCAGGCGGCGAGATCCGGTACATGTCCGCCAGATGTTCCTCGAGCAGCACGGCAATGCGCGGGTCACTGAGCTCGTCAAGGCGCAGCGTCAGCGCCTCCTTGGGATTCGATGTCATGAAGAGATTGTCCTTGAAGCCTGTTCGGCCAAGCAGGACATGACGCAAGCGCCATGCCAATGCGGCGCCCCCCCCCCGGGCCCAGCGCGCTTGCCGCCATCCGCACAGCCACGCCAGACTGGTGCCGGCCTGGTTCGGCACTGCATTCACAATGCACAGTTCCGGTGCCGCTGCACCGCTTTGCCGCATTGCTTCGCTGCACCGTGCCGACATGACTGAACGCAAGCTCCATCTCGACGCGCTGGCCGTCACCCTGCTGCTGGCCTGTTGTGCACTGTGGGGCCTGGGCCAGGTGGCCATCAAGGCGGCGATGAGCGAGATCAGCCCGTTCTGGCAGTCGGGCCTGCGCTCCGGCCTGGCGGCGCTGCTGGTCTGGGCCTGGTCGGCCTGGCGCGGCATCCCGCTGTGGCAGCGTGACGGCAGCCTGGCCAGCGGCCTGCTGGTCGGCGCACTGTTCGCCGCCGAGTTCGGCTGCATCTTCTATGGCATGCAGTTCACCAGTGCCTCGCGGATGGTCGTGTTCATCTACCTGGCGCCTTTTGTCGTTGCCCTGGGCATGCCCTTCATCGCCCACAGCGAGCGGCTCAAGCCGCGCCAGCTGCTCGGCCTGAGCCTGGCCTTCGGCGCCGTCGCCTTCGCCTTCGCCGAGGGCTTTGGTGCTCATGCCGATGCGCAGCCGCTGCAATGGCTGGGCGATGCGCTGGGCCTCTTGGCTGCGCTGCTGTGGGGCGGCACGACGCTGACGATACGCGCCACCCGGCTCAGCCAGGCCAGCGCCGAGAAGACGCTGTTCTACCAGCTCGCCGTCTCCGCCGTGCTGCTGTGCGCGGGTGCGCTGCTGCAGGGCGAGCCGCTGCCGCTGCACTGGTCGCCCCGGCTGATCGGCCTGTTCGGCTTCCAGGCGGTGATCGTCTCCTTCGTCAGCTACCTGGCCTGGTTCTGGCTCGTCCGCCACTACCCGGCCACGCGACTGGCCAGCTTCACGCTCAGCACGCCGCTGTTCGGCCTGCTGGCCGGCGCGCTGCTGCTGGGTGAGCCGATCACGCCGAGGCTGCTGGCGGCGCTGGGTGGGCTGGCGGTGGGGATTGCGTTGGTGAACAAATAGGCGTCGGCTCTGGTGCAGGCCCGCCCCCGGGAGGCTTGAGTGCTGCGCTGACATGGACCTGTACGCTCCCTTTCTCGGAGTCAAACGAGGCTCAATGCTCGACGCGTCTCGAAGGGGCGCTCGCAGATGTCGCCCCGGCAAAAGGCTCCCATCAAATGGATGGGTTCCGAGTTCTAGCGTGGAGTCATAGACCTCGGACCTCACAGGCTGAGCGACATCGCCACAGGAGAATCCCTGCGCTTGTGAGCGTCATCGATGGCACCACAATCGGCACCCAACTGACAATCAAAATGGGCAGGCTTTGAACCACAGTACTACGGGTTTTGGCGACGAGGGCGCGCCACCCGATCTCGCAGTCACCGAGCAAGACATTCTCGCGAACGCGTCACGCCTCGCGCTGATGGCGCTTGAGCAATTTAACGTAGACGCCACTTACGACGCGAAAGGCGTTCTCTGGCTAGATCGCTTTCTCACTGGGATCCGTGCGATGGTGAACGAAGATCAAAGAGCCGTTCTATTGAACGCAGCGGGTTCATTTCTGGGAGAGTGCGTGCGTCAAACCTATGGCGGCTGCTGGGTCCTGGACGCGCAAACCGGCGCCTGGGGCGTCAAGGTCAACGAGCGCATGATCGTGCACCCCTTCGCCAAGGCTCACAAACAACTGGAGGGTGGAGAAGGCGACTCAGTGCTCGGCTTCTTTCTCACGATCCGCCACCTCATGAATGGCCTGCCATCCGAGGAAAGCGCTCACGAATCCAAGCGGGCCCCAGCAGTTCGTCGGTGGTGGCAGGTCTGGCGACGTGGCCGATGATCACCAGCCATTGGGAAAGGCGAAAAGATGAACCGCGATTCCTCCTTCCCCGCCGAAGGTGGCTGCGATTGCAGGGCCGTTCGCTATCGGATGGAGACGGCTCCGCTCTTCGTTCACTGCTGCCACTGCCACTGGTGCCAGCGCGAGTCCGGCGCTTCATTTGCGCTCAACGCGATGATAGAAGCCGATCGCGTGACCGAACTCGGTCAGCAGCCCGAACTGATCGACACCCCGTCGGCCAGTGGCAGCGGCCAGCAGATCGCCCGCTGCCCACGCTGCAAGGTCGCCGTGTGGAGTCATTACGCAGGCGCAGGCCCTGTGGTCAAGTTCGTCCGCGTCGGCACGCTCGACCTGCCCGAACTGCTACCGCCGGACATCCACATCTTCACAGCATCCAAGCAAGCCTGGCTCGTGCTCCCACCGGGCACGCCGGCGGTGACCGAGTACTACGACCGCGAAGCCTACTGGCCCGCAGAGAGCCTCGCCCGTCGACTGGCGATCCTTCCACTCATCGAGGCCTACCAGGCGGGCCGGCGTCACGATCCGGCGTGATGGTCTCAAGCCGAATTGCCCGCGCCCTGCTTTGGGCGCCCAAGGCATCAGCCCCAGGCCAAGCACACTGCACCCAGTGGCCGTTCCGGGGCGGTGAACGCTGCCACAATCGCCGGCACTCAAGCTAGGCCGCGCCGCGCAACGTGCCCAGTCACCGCAGCACGCCGGCGACGTGTCGACTCCAATATGGCGCCGCGCCATCGGCCTACAAATCCTGTATCAGATCACCGCGCACATTCATGGGCTTTCACACACAGCTTTCACTCTACTGGGACGACGCAGACTACGCCAAAGGCACGCTGTCCACCGAGCAGGTCATCGACGCTGCACGTGTCTTCATCGCTGAAATGGACTGGTCCGAGGACGTGCTCAAGGATCTGCGCGCGTCTTGCGAACGCAACTGGCTGGGTGAGCCGGCGTTCAATGGCGTCATGTCCTACGGGCTGATCGCATTGATCGAGTCCATCTCAAAGCAACTGCCGGACATCACCTTCTACGCCAAGGGTTCCGGGGAAGAACACTGGGACATCTGGTCGCGAACATTCAGGGCTGGCGTCGAACAACAAAGTCACGGGCCGTTTGACGCAGACCTGCCTCCGATTCCCGAGGAACTCATCGCCCAGGCCAAGGCGGCCCATGCCGCCGCCACTGAGCGTCAGGCCAAAGCCATCCAGTCCAATCGGCGGGGATGGCTGTCAAGACTGTGGGGCTGACTTGTAGCGCTTCGCCCAATCCTTGTCGGGCGATGCTGCATAGCCAGCGCTTCGGCACCCGCTACCTCGTTCTGCTGCCGACTCGCCACAACATCACAAGCCAAGAATGGCCACCAACATTCACGTCTTTTTCGAACTCCCCGACGACCTTGTGCTCGATGTCGGCCAGGTACTGGAGAGGCTTGAACCCAGCACGTCCGGCTGCGTATCGGTCAGGACGTACTGGTCCAGCGTGGGACCCCCCTACTCAGACCAGGAGGCCTGGACATTCAGCGATCGACGCTCGGAGCTCGCAGGCGATGTGTCAATCGAAGAGCTCACATTCTCGGCACCCGGGGCAATCTTCCTCGACATCCGGAATCGTCTAGGCATGATTCGCACCGGAGCAAGATGGCGGGGTTTTCTTGCCATCGACGAACTTCACGCGGTCCATTTGCGCGCCTTCAAGTCGATCGGAAAAGCGCTGGGCGCATCCCGGCTGGTGCTGACCTCAGATTTGGACGACCCCGCCTTGGATTGCTTTCTCGACGGCAAGTCGCTCAACGACTGCATTGCCGCGCTCGAGTTGGAATACGGCCCGGCCGCTGGCGACTGCGAAGCCATCGCGGAGAACATCAAGCTCGATGTCGAGCGCGGTGTGCCTGCTGTGTGGTTCCTGAGCGAGCTGGCGAACCAGTGATAGCGCCTGTCGAGCACTACGCTTCACAAGTGATGCATCGCTTGGTGCCTCGTTGAAACAACCCAATGCCAATCGAACCATGCTCGCCCTCAAGCTCTTCCTGGTCCCCAGCTTCCTGCTCCTCGTCAGCCTGGCCGGGGCCCGGTGGGGCCCCACCGTTGCCGGCTGGCTGGCCGGGCTGCCGGTGGTGGCCGGGCCTATCCTGTTCTTCCTGGCCATCGAACACGGGGCCGACTTTGCATCCGGCGCAGCGGCCGCGTCGCTGTCCGCCGTGTTTGCGTCGGTCTCATTCAGCCTGGCCTATGCCCACGCAGCCCAGCGCCTGGCCTGGCCACCGTCGCTGCTGATCGCCTTGTCTGCATGGGGCCTGGCAGCGGGTGCCCTGTGGTGGCTGGCGCCCGGCACCGGTCTTTCCTTGTTGCTGGCCTTGCTGACGCTGCTCGGCGCGCCGCGCTTGTTCCCGGCCTCACCGACTGCAGGCGCTGCGCATGTGGTCTCGGCGGCGGAATTGGCCACAAGAATGCTCGCAGGTGCCTGTCTGACGTTAGCGGTAACCGCCGTTGCAGGCAGGCTGGGGCACGGCTGGTCTGGCTTGCTATCGGTGTTTCCCGTGCTGGGCATGGTGCTTGCGGTGTTCTCTCAGCGCAGTGAGGGGGCCGGCTTTGTCGCCTCACTGCTGTGCGCCATGGCCACCGGCCTCTACTCATTCGCCACCTTTTGCCTGACGCTGTCGCTGGCCTTGCCGCATGCGGGTATCGCAGCCGCGTTCATGCTGGCGGCATGCCTCTCTCTCACCGTTCAAGTGATCAGCAAGCGGCGACTGGCTGCCGCGAGGATGCAGCCCGCCCGGCCCTAGACGTGCGTCGCGCATCAAGTGCCTGGCGAAGCGCGCGCAGCGTTTTCTGTCACCCACGCGCCATACCCGCCCTGCTCGTGGAACTAGACTCCCAGCCATTCCCCTAGGAGGCCATTCCCATGCTCAAGCTCTGCGGTTTTCCGCTCTCGAACTACTACAACAAGGTCAAGCTGGCCCTGCTGGAAAAGGGCGTCCCCTTCGAGGAAGAGCGGATCTTGACCAAGTCGGCCGACGAGGCGGTGCTGAGCTGCACGCCGCTGGGCAAGGTGCCCTTCATCAAGACGGCGCAGGGGCCGCTGTGCGAGAGCCAGGTGATCATTGACTACCTGGAGGCCGCCTACCCGGAACACCCGCTGACGCCGGCCGACCCCTACGCCGCCGCCAAGCTGCGTGAGCTCGTCACCTTCATCGAGCTGCATCTGGAGCTGGTCGCCCGCGAGCTTTACGGCCAGGCCTTCTTCGGCGGCAGCTGCAGCGATGCGAACAAGGAGCGCGTCAAGAAGCTGCTGGACAAGAACATCCCGGCCTTCAAGCGCCTCGCCAAGTTCGCGCCCTATGTGGCCGGCGACACCTTCACGCAGGCCGATTGCGCCGCCTGGGTCAGCCTGCCCTTGGTGGCCATGGCCACCAAGCTGGTGCTGGGCGAAGACATGCTGGCCGCGCACGGCATCGACTGGAAGGCCTACGCCAAGCTGATCGGCGATAGGCCAACGGCGCAAAAGGTCGCCGCCGACCGCAAGGCCGATGACGAGCGAACCCGCGCTGCGCTGATCGCCAAGGGCTGAGTGCCGAGTCAGCTCGTCGCGTAGTCCAGCAACAGCACATCGCCCTCGCGGCCATAGGGGTCCAAAAAACGTTGGGCGACACGCAATCGCGGGTCGGCCAGCATCGCGGCCCAAAAGGCCTCGGCCTCGGGCCAGCCGTCAAGCACGGTGATCGTCCAGGGCGTCTGACGCTGCGCCAGGAAGTGCCAGACGATGTCGCGCGCCAGGCCGCGCCGCCGGTAGCGCCGCAGGATGAAGAGGTCGGCGATTTCCTGCGCCTCGGGCACGACGTCCGAGGGCTCGATCAGCACAAAGCCGGCGATCGCGCCATCGACGCGAATCAGGTGCGCCGCCCAGCGCGGCAATTCCCAGTACTGACCGAAATAGCTCGGGCTCAGCGAGAAGAAGCCGTCGGCCTCGACGTCGACCTCATCCTCGCGCGAGGTGTCGTAGCAATAGAACTGGAACAGGTTCCAGATGACCGATTTGTCGTCCAGTTGGTGCGGACGGATCTCGACAGACATGGCGTGGGACAACAGCAATTCGAACAGCCGCCGACTGTGCCAGGGTGTCGAGCTGCGGCCGTTCGTCACGAACGCTCGCAAGCCCTGCCATCACACCGAATCGAGCTGCGGACGGCGCTTGTGCCGATTGCCGCGATAATCGCGCCCTTTTGCAGGCGCCCGCCTGCCCCACATGGCGCCGCCCCACGCAGCGCCGCAACTGAAGTACTGACGATGAACAAGAGTGAACTGATCGAAAAGATTGCCGACAAGGCTGGCATCACCCGCGCCGCTGCTGCGACCGCCCTGGACGCCACGCTGGCCAGCGTGAGCGAAGCCCTGGTGGCTGGCGAAGCCATTGCCCTGGTCGGCTTCGGCACCTTCAAGGTGAGCGAGCGCGCTGCCCGCACCGGCAAGAACCCCGCCACCGGCGCCACGCTGGAAATCGCCGCTTCCAAGTCGGCCAAGTTCACGGCCGGTAAGGCCCTGAAGGACGCTCTGAACGCTTAAGCGTCTGCGTCAGCGGGCGCGCTCAGGCTACAGTACCTGATGCCGCCCGCGCCCGCCAGAACTCAGCGTCGATCAGCTGCGTAGCGCCGCTGCGCTCATTGAGCAGCCAGAGCTGGCGCCCATCGGGGCTGACGCGGCAGACCTCGCCGATATGGCGGCCGGCCGCAACGCGCTGACCCATCGCGTTAGCCGGGAAGTCCTTGGCCGCCGCCAGCTGCTGCAAGGGCAGCACCGGCCGCGCATCGCCCGCCAGGCGCTGGCGCGCCAGCAGCGGCGCCAGCCAGGGGCAGGCCACATCACCGGCCGACAAGAACACCAGCAGCTTGGCCTGGGCTCGGCTCCAAGCCACATTGATCAGCCGCCGCGCCGCCTCGTTCTGCAAGAAAGGCTGGCGGCCATCGACCGGATCGAACAGCACCAGCGCCGCCTCGCTGCCCTGCGCCTTGTGCACGGTGCTGACCCGCAGGCTGTCATCAATGCCCTGCTCGGCCAGGCAGCGGCGGATCAGCGCGCGCTGGGCCCGGAACGGCGTCAGCACGATGATCTCCCCGGCCTGCCATTGACCGCTGTCCAGCGCCGCGCGCAAGAGCGTGGCGATTGCCTCGGCCGACTCGCGCCGCAGCGGCCCGCGCGCCTCGGCCACCCAGCCGCCATCGCGCTGCACCGGCATGATCTGCAGCGGGGTATGCGCGTCGATATCGCCTAGCGCTCGGGCACGCGCCTGCGCCCAGCTGGCGCTTTGCAGAGCCTCGTCGGCCACGCGCAGCCGGCCTTCGTAGAACACCTCGCTGACCAGTTCGCAGATTGCTGGCGCCATCCGCGACTGCTCGTCCAGCATCACCACCGAAGGCGCCGCACCGCGCGGCATGTCGGCAAAGGCCGAACGGCCCAGCCAGCGCCGTGCCAGCGCGTCCTCGCTGCGTTGCACCGGCGCCAGCTGCTCGGGGTCACCGGCAAACAGCCAGGCGCGCGCCAGCGGCATCAGCAGCAGGGCCTGCGCCAGGCTCAGCTGGCTGGCCTCGTCGATCACCAGCAGGTCGAAGAAGGGCTCGTCCGCCTCAGCGCTCAGCTCGCGCAGCGTCTTCAGCGTGAAGCAGGCACGCGCCGCCGTCATGCTGACCAGGCGCGCCTGACGCAGCACCTGCAAGGCGCTGGCACGCGAGGCCTCACGCAGCTGGCGCAGCCGTTCGCGCCAGGCCTGCAGGCGCTGCGCATCGCTGGCCGATGGCCGCTGCGCCTCGTGGCGCGCGAGCTGGGTGATCAGCGCCGCATCGCCGCGCGGGATCAGGTGCTCGCGGCCGGCATAGGCCTGCGCGTCGAAGCGCGAGCCCAGTCGCTGCACCGTCGCGCGGAAGGCCTCGCGCCGGCCTTTCTCCAGGGCCTTGTCGACCGCCAGCGTCGCCAGATCGACGGCGGTGTGCGTGCTGGCGATCAGCAGCACGCGGGCCTGTGGGCGCTGCTCCAAATACTCGGCCAGCAGCACGCCCAGCGTCGTCGTCTTGCCGGTGCCGGGCGGGCCCCAGAGATAGGCACAACGCTGGCCCACCAGCCCCAGCGCCTGGCGCTGGCCCGCGCGCAGCCAGCGAAACGGCGCGCCGCTGAGCGGCGGCGCGCCGGGCAGCGGCTCGGCACGTGACAGGGCCGGCCGCAGCGCCAGCGCGCGTTCGGCCCAGGGCGTGTCCCAGGCGGCGTCGGCCAGCGGCTGCAGAAAACGCGGCGGGTAGAGGCGGATCAGCTGATCGGGCCCGGGTGGCGCGCTGCTGGCCTGTTCCAGCAGCAGCTGATCCTGCTCGACCAGCACCGCCAGCACCTGGGCGCCGCCGCGCTCCGGTGCGCCCCACCAGGCGCTGGCGCCATCGAGGCTGTCGTCCAGCAGCGCCTGCGCGCCCTGCCCGGGCCGCTGGCCCTGGGCGAACACATAGTCACTGTGCAGCGTGACACGCCATAGCTCGCCCTCGCGCTCACGGCGCAGGACCTTGAAGTCGTAGTACTCGGGCGTCGCGGCCAGTTCGGCCTCGACCGCCGCACGCAGCTCGGTGAGGCTCATGCCAGCGCAGGGTATGCAGGGAGCGGCACTATAGCTGCGCCGGCGCTGCGCTTCAGCGCGCCAGCAAGCCGCCTCGATGCCCTTCCTGGATGCGCCGTTGCAGCTGCAGGATGCCGTAGATCAGCGCCTCGGCCGTTGGCGGGCAGCCGGGCACATAGATGTCCACCGGCACGATGCGGTCAACGCCACGCACGACCGAGTAGCCGTAGTGGTAGTAGCCGCCGCCATTGGCGCAGGAGCCCATCGAGATCACATAGCGCGGCTCAGACATCTGGTCGTAGACCTTGCGCAGCGCCGGCGCCATCTTGTTGGTGACGGTGCCGGAGACAAACATCAGATCGGCCTGACGCGGGCTCGCGCGCGGGATCATGCTGAAGCGCTCCATGTCGTAGCGAGCTGCGGCCGCGTGGATCATCTCGACGGCGCAGCACGCCAGACCAAACGTCAAATACCAGAGGCTGTTGCCCTGCGCGGCGCGCACGGCATCATCGAGGCGGGCCAGCACAAAGCCGTCGCTCTCCAAGGTGTAGGGGTGTTGAGTCGAAGCCATGGCGCCATGCTGCGGCCAAGGCAGCCCGCCGTATTGAACAAAAGCGACATCGCCATGCGCCCGGCGCGCGTGCGCGACTCATTGACCCACTCACTCGTCAATGAAGGTCCAGGTGTCCGCGCCATCAAAGCGGCGCACCCGCACGCTGGCCAGCAGCGCCGGGTCGAAGTTGCTCAGGTTGACGCCATGGCGCGCACCCAGCTGTCCATCGATCGGTTCCCAGTGCGTGACGCTGGCGCAGACGCTGCAGTGCATCGTTCGCAGCGTGCGGTCCCCCCAGACATAGGCGCGCAGGACCGACTGTGGATCGTCGATCTGCACGGTGCCGAACTCGTAATAGGCCCAGGGACCGCCATGGCGACGGCACAGCGAGCAGTTGCAGGAGATGCCGGTCTCCGGCGTGCTGGGCAGGCGCAGCTTGACCGCGCCGCAATGGCAATTGCCATGGTGTTCCATCAAAGCCCTCCGGGATGATCGTGCTGGGCCGACTGTAGCCCCATCAGCTGTGTGTCTCCCAGCCATCGGCCAGCTGTTCCAGATGGCGCAGAAACTCCTCGGCCAGCGGCGACAGCCGCTTGCCGCGCAGCCACAGCGCCGACCAGGACGAGGCCACCGGGAAGCGATCGGCATGCAGCACGGCCAGCCCCTCTTCGGCCGGCTTGGCGGCCAGCGCGTGGCGCGAAACCAGGCCCAGGCCCATGCCGGCCGCCACCGACTGCTTGACCGCCTCATTGCTGCCCAGCTCCAAGCGCACCCGCGGCGCGAGGCCCAGCTGCTTGAAATGCACATCGATGGCCATGCGTGTGCCCGAGCCCTTCTCGCGCAGGATGAAGGGCTCGCGCTGCAGCTGCGCGCTGCGCACCCGGCCGGCACGCGCCAGCGGGTGCTCGTTGGCGGCGATCACCACCAGCGGATTGGCCAGCAGCTCGCGGCGCTCGTGAGGGATGTCCTCCGGCGGCTGCGAGAGCACATAGAGATCGTCCAGATTGCGCCGCATGCGCTCGACCACGGCCTCGCGATTGAGCACCTGCAGCGAGATGTCCACCGCCGGGTGGCTGGCGCAGAAGCGGCCCAGCATGCGCGGGATGAAGTACTTGGCCGTGCTGGCGATGGCCACGCGCAGCCGCCCCTGGCTCATGCCCTTCAAGGCGGCGATGCGCTGCTCCAGCCCTTCCCATTCGGATTCGATCGCCCGCGCCGCATCGGCCACCGCCTGGCCCGCCTCGGTCAGGTAGAGCTGGCGGCCAACCTGCTCGTACAGCGGCAAGCCGATCGAATCGGCCAGCTCCTTCAGCTGCATGGAGACCGTCGGCTGGGTCACATGGCAGGCGCGCGCGGCCGCCGTGGTCGAGCCGGTATCGGCCAGCGCCAGCAGCAGACGCAGCTGGCGAAAAGTTGCATGCATAGAGATTCCTCGATGCCTTCAATCGAAACAATCGATTTTTCCTGAAGACTCATTGTGCCTAGCATGGCAGCCCATGAATACCCTCCTCGATCCTGCGCTGCTGTTCTTCGTTCTCGGCGTTTTTGCCGGGCTGCTCAAATCCAACCTGGAAGTGCCGGCGCCGCTGTCGCGCTTTCTCTCGCTCTATCTGCTGATGGCCCTGGGCCTGAAGGGCGGCTTCGCGCTGGCGCAGACCGGCTTTTCCAGCAGCATCGCCACCGCCCTGGCCTGCGCCGTGCTGCTGGCCGTGCTGGTGCCGCTGCTTGATGTGCAATGGCTCAAGCGCCGGCTGGCGCCGCATGACGCCTGGGCCGTGGCCGCCACCTACGGCAGCGTCAGCGCGGTGACCTTTGTGACCGCCACCCACATCCTGGAGAGCGCCGGCACGCCGGCCGGCGGCTATATGGCCGCGGCCATGGCGCTGATGGAATCGCCGGCGCTGATCATCGCCATCGCCGCCGCCCATGCGGTGCGGCGCCAGACCGCCGGCGGCGTGCAGACGGTCAGCATCGGCGCCGGCGGCAGCGCCACGCTGGGCGGCGGCGCGCCGCACCACTCACTGGCCCCGGTGCTGCGTGAGGCCTTCACCGACGGCGGCACCCTGCTGCTGCTGGGAGCCTTGGCGATCGGCCTCCTGACCGGCAGCAGCGGCGCCGCCGCGATGAAGCCCTTCACCGGCGATCTGTTCAAGGGCCTGCTGGCCTTCTTCCTGCTCGATATGGGTCTCTTGACAGCCCGCCAGCTCGGCGGCCTGCGCTCGCAGCCGCTCAGCCTGTTTGCCTACGCACTGATCGCCCCGCTGCTGCATGCGCTGCTGGCGCTGACGCTGGCGCGGCTGGCCGGCGTCAAGCAGGCCGATGGCACGCTGCTGGCCGTGCTGGCCGCCAGCGCCTCCTACATCGCCGTGCCGGCGGTGCTGCGCCATGCGATGCCGGAGGCCAAGGCCTCGGTCTATGTGGGCCTGTCGCTGGGCGTGACCTTCCCCTTCAACCTGATCGTCGGCATCCCGCTGTACCGCGCAATGGCGGAGGCCTTCGGGTTGCCAGGCTGAGCGGGGCCGCCACGCGGTGGCTCAGCCCCCGTAGTCGACGAAAAAGGCCTTCAGCGTCTGCCGATCGACGAGCATGAAGCAAGGCCGGTCGTGGCTGAATTCGACCACCAGCAGGTGATGGCGGGCGAGCGTCTTCAGGTAATGAAAGCGCTGTGAATCGCCGGCGTCGTCCTTGCCGCGATAGACGAAGTCGTTCAGGCGCAGTGGCGCGCGGCCGGGAGCAGTCAGCACCAGCCGCTCGCCCTCTCGGCTGACACCCGCCGGCAGCGCCGTATCGCGCTGCGAGCCCAGCGCCTCATGCAGCGGCAGGAAGCTCTCATCGACGTTCGCCACGCCCAGCAGCGTTGCAGCGGCCGTGGCCTGGATGCGGCTGACGTAGGGCTGCTCGAAGATCGGCCCTCGCCGCCCATCAAAAGTCTGCGCCACGCCCGTTGAGGCTTGCAGTGCTGCCATCAGGCCCAGGGCCGCGGCGTGTCGCTTCATCATGGCTTTTCCCCCTCGTTCACTGCCGGCTCCCCATCGGCGCCTGCTTGTGGCCCCGCCCGGTAGACCAGCACCTTCAGCGCCCGATCCGGGTCTGCATCGGCAAAGGCCGGCGGGTTGGCCAGGCGCTCAATGAATTGCAGTGAGGGCGCGTGCTCGGCCACCTGCTCGCGCAAAAAGGCCTCAGTGAGCTTGGGCGTGTTCAGCGCCAGCAAGACCTGACCCCCAGGCGCCAGCAGCTCAGGCAGGCGGCGCAGCAGCCGCGCATAGTCCTTGGTGGCGACGAAGCTGCCCTTCTGGTAGCTCGGTGGGTCGGCGATCACGAGCTCATAGGGGCCGCCGCGGATCAGCTTGCCCCAGGACGTGAACAGATCGTGGGCCAGATAGCTGGCGCCCTTGAGTCCGTGTTCCCCATTCGCCTCGTGGTTGCGCCGGCCTATGCTCAAGGCACCACTGGCCATGTCCAGATTGACCACCTGGCTGGCGCCGCCGCGCAGCGCCGCCACCGAGAAGGCACAGGTGTAGGCGAACAGGTTCAGCACCTTGATGCCGGGCTGGGCCTGGGCCTGTGCCCGCACCCAGCGCCGGCCCGCGGCCATGTCCAGAAACAGGCCGTGGTTCTGACCGCGCAGCAGATGCACCTGGTAGCGCGCACCGTCTTCCTGCACCCAGTGCGGCTCGGGCACCGCGCCGGCCATCAGCCGCGTCTCGCTCTGGCCCTCGTGCCGGCACTGGTAGACCCAGCTGAGCGGCTGTGCCTGCGCCAGCCCCTGCCAGCGCGCCTGCAGCGCCACGCCGATCTCGGCCAGCAGCGCCTCGTCCAGCGGCTCGAAGCTGGTCAGCATAACGACCGGCGGAAAGACATCGAGCGCCAGATGCTCGCAGCCCGGATACAGGCCGCCGCGGCCATGGAACAACCGGCCGACGTCTTCACCGGCTTGCAGGCGGGCGATGGCATCGAACAAGGGGGCGAGATGGGCGGCAGGCATTGAACCAGGGCGTTGAAGACAGCGGCCGATTGTCCCGCAAGGCATCCGCCCCCGCTCATGGCGAGCATCACTCTGCGCTGGCACGGCGCACTGGATCAGGCCGTTGCAAATGCGCCCGCATGGCGACGCTCATTCACGCTGGAAGGGGGCTCACCTCCTTGGCTGCGGCAATGCCGGCCAGAGGCAATGCTCATTCGCAGCGCAGCGAATATCGAATGCACTTTTTCTTGGAGGACAGTTGCCGTGGCAGCGGCAAGAATGAAAAACAAATAAGGACAGGATGATCGATGAACTTCCAGCAACTCCGCTCCGTCCGCGAGGCGCAGCGTCGCGGCTTCAACCTGACCGAGGTCGCTGCCGCCCTGCACACCTCGCAACCCGGCGTCAGCCGCCAGATCCGCGAGCTCGAAGATGAACTCGGCATCGAGATCTTTGTGCGTGCCGGCAAGCGCCTGACCGGCCTGACCGAGCCGGGCCGCACGGTGCTGCCCATCGTCGAGCGCCTGCTGCTGGAGGCCGACAATCTGCGCCGTGCCGGCGACGACTTCGCCCGCGCCGACCGCGGCGTGCTGCGCATCGCCGCCACCCACAGCCAGGCCCGCTATGCGCTACCGCCGGTGGTGCGCGACTTCCGCTTGAGCCACCCCGATGTCGAGTTCCACCTGCAACAGGGCTCGCCGCAGCAGGTCGCCCAGCTGCTGCTCGACGGCGAGGCTGATATCGGCATCGCCACCGAAGCGCTGGCGCAGTACGACGAACTGCTGGCCCTTCCCTGCTATCGCTGGACCCACACCGTGCTCACGCCGGTCAATCACCCGCTGGCCGAGGTGGTGCGCCAGGGCGAGCCGCTGACGCTGGACGCGCTGTCGGCCTACGCCATCGTCACCTACGAATCTGGCTACACCGGCCGCTCGCACATCGACGCCGCCTTCAAGGCCGCCAACGTGCCGTTGAATGTGGTGCTGGCCGCCATGGATGCCGACGTGATCAAGACCTATGTCGAGCTCGGCCTTGGCATCGGCATCGTCGCCGCCATCGCCTACGACGAGCAACGCGACCGCCAGCTCGCGGCGCTCGATGCCCGCCATCTGTTCGCCGACAACTTGACCCGGCTGGCGCTGCGTCGCGATGCCTTTCTGCGCGACTACGCCTATTCCTTCATCGAGAGCTTTGCCCCGCCCTGGACCCGTGCCGCGGTGCAAGACCTGCGCGAAGGCGTGTCGCTGCGCATCGCAGCCTGATTCCCCAGAACAGGGGCTGGCCTGAGCGGCCGGTGAGGAAATATCTGCAAATGTCAGCGCGGGCCGACGATTCTTCAATTCAAGCAAGGTCCATCCAGCCTAAGAATTCAGCATGACATAACACGTTTCCTGCTTGCCCTGCAAATTGAAACCGGGCGTGCCAGGCCGCGCAGTAAAGGTCCACCCCTCAAAGCCCAGATGCACGACACTGGGCCGATGGACGCCTCAACACCCGCGACTGACGACGCACCTGAACAAGTGCCTGCAGCCGCGTCGCGAGCGGCCAACGATGGCGATACGGCCTGCCGCAACTGCCCGCTGCGCGCGCTGCCGCTGTTCATCGAGCCCAGCGGCGAGGAGCTTGCCCTGGTGCAGTCGCTCAAGCGGCGGGAGCGCCGCCTGGCCGCTGGCGAGGCGCTGATCCATGAGGGGCAGACCGATGCGCCGCTCTACACCCTGCTTCAAGGCTGGGCCTTTCGCTACAAGACGCTCAGCGACGGACGGCGGCAGATCCTCAGCTTTCTGCTGGCAGGAGATTTCATCGGCGTGCAGCAGAAGATGGGCGATGCGGCCGCCCACGGCGTCGAGACGCTGACCGACGCACAGTTCTGCGTCTTCCATCGCGATGCGCTGTGGGAGCTGCACCGGCAAAGCCCGATGATGGGATTCAACATCACCTGGCTGACGGCCCACGAAGAGTCCATGGTCGACGACACGCTGCTCTCGGTCGGGCGCCGCAGCGCCGAGGAGCGCATCGCGTCGCTGCTGATTCTGCTGTTCAAGCGGGCCGCCGCGCTGCAGCCCGACGCGGGGGCCGATGGCATCGCCTTCCCGCTGACCCAGCAGCATATTGCCGATGGCCTGGGGCTTTCGCTGGTGCACACCAACAAGACCCTGCGCAAGCTGGAGCGGCGCGGGCTGCACCAGATCAGCAATGGGCGGCTGTATCTGCGCGACCTCAAGTCGATGGCGCGCCTGGCCGACCTCTACGGCGATGGCCGGCCGGCGCCACGCCCGCTGGTCTGATCGGTGCTGACAGCGTGGGGCTGCCCCTGTGTCTTTCGACGTAGTGACTCGCGCCCCGTAGCCCTAAATTGCCTCCGGTCGACCTCCGGGTCATCCACGAGGAGGCATTCCATGTGCGCTGAGCACCCGTCTTTGCTGAACAACGAGCTGCTGGCCGCCTTGCCCGGCGACGTCGCTGCGGCGCTGCGAGCGCAGCTCGAGAGCGTTGTGCTGACTGCGGGCAGCACCCTGTATGAGGCGGGCGTCGAGCTCAGCCACGTCTACTTTCCGGTCACCGCGGTGATCTCCCTGGTGTCACCGATGCAGGACGGCGCCTGCATCGAAGTCGCCGTGGTCGGGCGCGAGGGCATTGCCGGCGTGTGTGCCTTCATGGGCGGTGGCAAGGCCTTGAGCAATGCCGTGGTGCAGCGCGCCGGCCTGGCCTGGCGGATGAAGGCCGCCGACATCGCTCGCCTGGCCCGGGACGTTGAGCCGGCGATGCAGCAGCTGCTGCGCTACACGCAGGTGCTGTTCACACAGATGGCGCAAACCTCGGCCTGCCACCGCCACCATGCACTGGCGCCACAGCTGTGCCGCTGGCTGCTCGAGCATCTGGACCGGCAGGCCGGCGATGAAATGCGCGTCACGCAGGAGCGCATTGCCGTGATGCTGGGCGTGCGCCGCGAAGGCGTGACCGTCGCCGCGCTGCAGCTGCAGAAGGACGGCGTGATCAGCTACCGTCGCGGCTGTATTCGCGTGCTGGACAGACAGCGCCTGAAGACGCAGAGCTGCGAATGCTACGAGGTGCTTGAGCAGGCCTACGCCCGGCTGAGGTCCAGGGCCGCCCAGCAGCGCGAGGCAGAACTGGCTTGATCTGCGCCTGGCGAAAAGCCGAGGCGGCCCATCCTGCGGCCACCCCGGCGTGCGCTTCTTCGCAGCGGCACAGCGAATGCTGCAAATTCTGCAAAGGCTGCAAGCGCTGCGAAGGCTGCACTAGCCCTTGCTGGCGTCCTTGACCACCTGCTTGACGTCGCCCACCGTCTTCTGCACCCGGCCTTGCACCTGCCTCTTGATGCCCTTGGTTTGCTGATCCGTGCTGCCGATCACCTTGCCGGTGGTCTCCTGCACCTTGCCGGCGGCTTGCTTCAGCGTGCCCTTGACTTGATCCTTGTTCATGGCTTCACCTGTTTGCGTTGAGGTTGAGAGGGCTGGCAGCGCCGAGGCTCAGTCAGCCGCGTAGGCCGTGCCGTAGAACTTGTGCACGCCACTGGCCCAGGTCCTGTCAGACATCGTCGGCCAGTGGTCCTTGTCAAAACCCGGCGCGTCGCGCAGATCGTCTTTTGCGACATTGAGCGTGAAGCGCTTGTGCTCGGTATCCAGCGCCAGCGCCGCCCAGGGCACGGCGAACAGCTTTTCGCCCATGCCCAGCAGGCCGCCGAAGGACAGAACCGCATAAGCCACCTTGCCGGAGGCCATGTCGATCATCAGCTCCTTGATGTCGCCCAGATCCTCGCCGCTCTTGTTGTAGACGTCGTTGCCCATCAGGGTATCGGCACCCATCAGTGAAGGGCCAGGGCCTGAAGCGCTGTTGGCATACATGCCAAAGTTGTCGCGGGTCACGTAATTGGCTTGCATAGTCATTCCTTGCTCTTGGATGGAAGCGGGGCCATGCACGCAGCCGTTCATCGAGCTTGCAAGCGCTAGTACCCCGGTGAGATGGCCAGCAGGCCTGATGGCTCGCTGGCACTGCGCGAACCTTAGGCGGCGCGGGGTAGCGGGTCTGTGCGCAAACGCACGCGTGGGAAGGCCGATGGCGAGCGCTGCGGCCTCTGGCTCAGCCGCCTCGCCAGGCCCGCGCGCCGCTCACTCGCGGAAGCCGAACTGCCGCTCGGGGGCCCGCAGTTCCAGCTGCCGAAACTCCGAGGGCGACATGCGGGTGAAATCGCGGAAGTCACGCGCCAGATGCTGGTGATCGTGATAGCCAGCATCCAGCGCCAGGTCCAGCCAGCGTGCCTGCGGCGCGAGATTGGCCAGGCGCACCATGCGGTCAAAACGCGCGACGCGGCCGAACAGCCGCGGGCTCACGCCCATGCGCGCGGCAAATTGCCGGCGCAGCTGGCGCACGTCCAGCCCGTGGGCCAGCGCGAGCGCATCCAGCCCGCCGCCCTCTCCGCGCAGCAGCTGCCGGGCCACGACATCCGCCGCCGCCAGCGGCTTGCGCGCGCTGCTCAGCAAAGGCAAGAGCCAGGCCTCGACATGAGCGATCAGCGGCTCGGGCTCCTCATGCTGGGCCAGCCTGTCGACCAACTGGCGAAAGCTCGGCGGGAACAGCGCCTCGGCGTCCAGCCACTCGTCGGTCAGCGAATCCAGCGGCAGCCCGGTGAGGCGGTAAAGCGCGCCAGGCTCGAACTCGATCTGGTACACCGAGAAATCCAGCCCGCCCTGGCGCAGCGTGGCCACCGTGGGCTGACCGATGAGGGCGGCACGCGGCTTGCAGCGCTGCGGCGCACCAGGCAGCAGGCTCACCTGCTCGGGATCACGCAGGTAGAAGGCCAGCGCCGCGGCAGGCCGGGGCCAGTAGGGCTTGACGGGAACCGCCAGCCCGCCGGCAAAGCGCAGCCGGATCACCTGGTGCTGCCGCACCCAGCCGCGCAGCGCTGGCGAGGGCGGCGCGAAATGAAAGACGGGCGACATGGTCGGGCTGATCGGGCTGATCGGGCTGATCGGGCGGATGGGGCTGAGGGGGCTGATGAAGCGTTCAGTCGGCAAGCGGCGGCGCGACGACACGCATGCCATGGGCGGCGAACAGAGTATGCGCCGCCTCGGGCGTGGGCGGCCCCTCCAGCCGCGACAGCGCGGCAAAGAAGTCCTCCATCTGCCCGGCCGGCGTGTACAGAAAGCGCAACCTGCCAACGGGGCCGAGCTGGCGGAAGGTATGCGGCACGCCACGCGGCAAGAAGATGCTGTCGCCCGCCTTCAACAGGAACTGGGCCTCGCCGCACTGAAAGCGGTACTCGCCCTCGTCCACGATGAAGACCTCGTCCTGCTCCGGATGCAGATGCAGCGGCGGGCCGCCCGGGGCATGGCCCTGCCAGCTCATCACGCTGAGCGCCTGGCCGGTGGCGGCGGCGGGCACATTGACCATCCAGCGGTCAGCACCGACCGCCAGCGGCGCGCCCTCATGGCTGTGCCCGGCACGCACCAGGCAGGGCTGGGGGGCAGCAGGCGAGGTCTCGTTCAATGGGCTGGGCATGGCGCGCTCCTCAAGTTGGGGAACCTCCAGCATGGCAAGAAGCGCTCAGCCGCGCTGGTATGAATCGGACGTCGAGGGCTGGACGCACAAGGCCTTGAGTCTCCAGCCCGCAAGCGCATCACCACGGTGCCGTCGGTGCGCGGCAGATCGCCCTCATCAGGGCGATCGTCGCTGGCGGCGCATGCATCGTCAGGCACAGACAGTGAGCGGCGCGCTGCGCTTGCACAGGCCGGCTCGGCCGCCGCTGCAGGACGCTCGGGCCGTACGGTACTGCACAGACCGCCCCGGCTCAAAGCTTCAGTCTCCGCCTAACGCCAAGGGCACGGGTACTCGGAATCTCCGAAGCTCGACTCGCCCTCGCCGAAAGGAGCCCGGATGGAACTGTCTACACCCCTTGCCGCTGAGGATCTGTCTCGCCCCCGCGAACGCCGCAGCAGCCCCTCGGACAACACGCGCTCGCTCAACAGCGCCGTTTCATGGAGCGCGATCACTGCCGGGGCCGCGGCCGCGGCCTCGCTGTCATTGATACTGCTGATTCTTGGCGTCGGGCTCGGCCTCTCTTCGGTGTCGCCCTGGGCCCGTGATGGGGTCAGTGCCGCGGCGCTGGGCTTGTCGACCATCCTGTGGCTGACGCTCACGCAATTGCTCGCTTCCGCCGTGGGCGGCTACCTCGCCGGGCGGCTGCGCGTCAAATGGACTGAGGTGCATAGCGACGAGGTCTACTTCCGCGACACCGCCCATGGCTTCCTCGCCTGGGCCATGGCCTCGCTGCTCACCGCCGCTTTGCTCGGCTCGGTCATCGGATCGATCCTCAGCGGTGGAGTCCAGGCCGGCGCATCGGTGCTCGGGGGCGCTGCCACCACGGCAAGCTCCAGCGTTGGCGCCGCAGCAGCCTCATCCCGCAGCGCGCAGCGCGGTGATGCCGGACTGATGGACTATTTCGTCGATTCCCTGTTCCGCCGTGATGCGTCTCTTGCCGGCGGCGCGAGCGCGCCGACTGGCCAGGAGAGCATCGATCGCGGCAACGGCAAGGACAGCGCCGAGGTCAGCCGGATCTTCATGAACGTCAGCCGCTCCGACCCGCTGCCGCCCGAAGACCTTCGCTACGTCGGACTGATCGTGGCCCAGCGCACCGGCCTCTCACAGCCTCTGGCCGAGAAGCGGGTGGCCGAGGTCTATGCCCGAGCACAGGCCAAGGTGCGCGATATCGAGCTGGCCGCCCGCGAAACGACCGATGAGGCGCGCAAGGCCTCCGCCTACACGGCCCTGTGGCTGTTCGTCTCCTTGCTGGTCGGCGCCTTCGTCGCCAGCCTGAGCGCCACCTTTGGCGGTCGTCGCCGCGACGCTTGATGGCGGCACCTCATCCCTCCAACACCGAAAGCCACCATGCGCTCACTCCTGCTGCTGTTTCTCGGCATTCCCATCCCGATCATCATCTTGATCGCCCTCCTTGTGCATTGATTGCACGTCCCGCACCTGCATCGATAGAAAGCAACTCAATGACTTCCACCAAGACCCGCACCCCTGGCGAGAGCCGTGCTACCAACCATGGCAACGAGGACGCCATCGGCCTGCTCAAGGCCGACCATGAAGCGGTCAGCCAGCTGTTCGCCGACTACGAGAAGGCCCGTTCGGTCCAGAGCAAGAAGTCGCTCGTCGCCGAGATCTGCACGGCGCTGAGCGTGCATGCGCAGATTGAAGAGGAGATCTTCTACCCGGCCGTCAAAGCCGCGCTGAAGGACAAGCTGCTGGTGCCGGAGGCCACGGTGGAGCATGCCGGCGTCAAGAACCTGATCGCCCAGCTCAAGGGCGCCGAGCCCGATGGCGAGAACTACGACGCCAAGGTGAAGGTCTTGTCGGAGTACGTGATGCATCACGTCAAGGAGGAACAGACCGAGATGTTCCCGAAGGTCAAGGCGTCCTCGCTGGACACCGCCGAACTCGGTGCCCGTATGGCCGCGCGCAAGAGCGATCTGCTGGAGCAAGCCGCATGAGCCGGATCGTGAATCCCTTCATGAGCGCCTGGTTCAGCGCGGCGAACCGCATCGCTGGCGCAATGCGTAGCCAGGCTGCGGCCCAGTTCCAGAGGCAGTTCAACGCCATGGCCAAGCAAGCCAACCGCGACTGCTTCCGGCTGTGGTCCGAGGCCGTAACCGGCGCGGCGACCTGGAAGGGTCGCAAGCGCTAGCAAGCGCTGTGCTCGCCACCACCCACACACCCCTTCGTCGGTGAGACCGACGAACCATCCATCACGGCGACCGGGGCCCATCCAGGCGCCGTCCATCACTACGAGAACGCGAGCGAGAACAACAGCATGAACCACACCATTAACGGGCTTGTGAAGCGGCCCTCGCTTGCCTTGCTGGGCACCGAGCCCTTGCGGGCTGCGTTCGAGCTGGCCCGAAATTTTCTGGCCAGTCCTCGGCCCAGCAAGCCTGGCGACGGGCATCCGGTGGTGATCTTCCCCGGGCTGGGCGCAGACGGCCACTCGGTGGCCACGCTGCGTGATCACTGTCGCAAACTGGGCTATGACGCGTTCGACTGGGGCCAGGGCTTCAACACCGGGCCACAAGGCGATCTCGACGCCTGGCTACAAGCCCTGAAACTTCAGATTGAAGGCCTGCTCAGCAAGCACGAGCAGCCTGCCACGCTGATCGGCTGGAGCCTGGGCGGCCTGTATGCACGCGAAGTCAGCAAGCTGATGCTGCCGCGTGTGCGCCAGGTGATCACCATCGGAACGCCCTTCAATGCCGACGCCGACCACACCAACGCAGGCTGGCTGTTCCGGCTGCTCAGCAGCAGCTCCACCACGCTTGACCCGCTCTTGAGCCGCAGGCTGCGCACACCGCCGCCGCTGCGCACAAGCTCGATCTACAGCCGCAGCGACGGCGTCGTCGCCTGGCAGAGCTGCCGTCACAACAGGCGATCCCGGCTGGTGCAGGACATCGAGGTCGAAGGCAGTCATATCGGCATGGGTTGGAACCGCGAGGTGCTCGACGTGGTGACGGATCGCCTCGGCCAGGGGCCCGGCCTGTGGCGGCCTTATGCCAAGGCCTCGTGAATACCGGTATCGCCCCCTGTACTCAAGCACCCCGTCGGTGTTCCAGCCCGTCCCCCTCACGCACCACGCCACACGAATGAAAGCCCAGCCATGACACACCCCCCAGCCCCCAGCTCGCCAGACTCCAAGCAGGCACGGCCGCAAGACTCGGCCGCCCCCGCGCAGCCGGTGGCAGGGCCTCGGCGAGCCAAGGCGCCCCTCTCGGCACCGGATCTGCCCTTGCCGCATGAGCGTGACGAATCAACAGAGCCGGTGCTGGCCTCGCCCGACCCGGTGATCGTGCAGGCCAAGCGCGACATCGACGCCGGCCAGGTCGACACCGACATGCGCGCCACACCAGGCCTGGACGCCGGCTTGCGCGCCAGCCTGGTGCCTGGCCCCGGCGGCAAGCCCTCACCGGGCTGCTGATTTCCATCGCAGTCGCCGCGGCAGCCATGGCGGCGGCATCGACATCCAGAGGTACTCCGATGAAGTCCACCCCCAAGACCCGGGCCAGCGCCAAGAGCGTGGCCACGCCGCAGGACACGCCGCTGCAGGTGGCCGAGCAAATGCCAGAGCAAATGCCAGAGCAAATGGCCGAGCTGATGGCCGCGGCCATGCCGGAGAACCTCGGCAAGGCCAAGGAATTCGGCCGCGCGAACGCCCTGGCGCCGGCCCGCGGTGCCAGCATGGCGAGCATCCCGGCTGCCGCCCTGGCCAGCACCCTGAGCGAGGGCAATGCCTCGGCGAAAACGGCGGCGCTGGACCCGACACGCTCGAACGCAGGCCAGGCCCTGAGCAGCAACCAGGGCGTCCTGATCGGCGACAACCAGAACTCGCTGAAGGTGGGCCTGCGCGGGCCAACCTTGCTGGAGGATTTCCTTCTGCGCGAGAAGATCACCCACTTCGATCATGAGCGCATTCCCGAGCGCATCGTCCATGCGCGCGGCTCGGCTGCGCATGGCTACTTCGTCGCCTATGCCGCGCTGACGGCGCTGACGCGGGCAGCGCCCTTCCAGGCGGCCGGCAAGATCACGCCGGTGTTTGTGCGCTTCTCGACGGTGGCCGGCGAGCGCGGTTCCAGCGATACGGCGCGCGACATTCGCGGCTTTGCCGTCAAGTTCTATACCGACGAGGGCAACTGGGATCTGGTGGGCAACAACATCCCGGTGTTCTTCATCCAGGATGCGATGAAGTTCCCCGACCTGATCCATGCCGTCAAGCCCGAACCGCATCACGGCATGCCGCAGGCCGCGTCAGCCCATGACACCTTCTGGGACTTTGTCTCGCTGATGCCCGAGAGCACGCACGCGCTGATGTGGGTCATGTCGGACCGTGGCATTCCGCGCAGCCTGCGCATGATGCAAGGCTTTGGCGTGCACACCTACCGCCTGGTCAACGCCGATGGCGAGTCTCAGTTCGTCAAGTTTCACTGGAAGCCCAAGCTCGGCACCCACTCGCTGGTGTGGGATGAAGCGGTCAAGATCTCCGGCGCCGACCCCGACTTTCACCGCCGCGATTTGTGGGAGGCCATCGAGTCCGGCGACTACCCGGAATGGGAACTGGGCCTGCAGATCTTCTCCGAGGCGCAGGCCGACAGCTTCAGCTTCGACGTGCTCGATGCCAGCAAGCTGATTCCCGAGGAATTGGTGCCCGTGACGCCGGTCGGGCGCATGGTGCTCAACCGCAATCCGGACAACTTCTTTGCCGAAACCGAGCAGGTGGCCTTCTGTGCCGCGCACGTTGTGCCAGGCATCGACTTCAGCAATGACCCCTTGCTGGCCGGCCGCATCCATTCCTACCTGGACACGCAGATCACGCGACTCGGCGGCGCCAATTTTCACGAGCTTCCGATCAACGCCCCCTTGGCTCCGGTGCACAACAACCAGCGCGACGGTCTGCACCGCCAGACCATTCCGCGCGGCCGCGTCGCCTATGAACCGAACTCGCTCGGCGGTGGCTGCCCCTTCCAGGCCGGCGCGGCTGGCTTCGTCTCCTTCCCGCAAGCGCTGGACGGCGAAAAGCTGCGCGGCAAACCTGAGAAATTCGCCGACCATTACACGCAGGCCAAGCTCTTCTACGACAGCCAGACCGCTGTGGAACAGGCCCATATCGAGGCCGCATTCCGCTTCGAGCTGAGCAAGCTCACGGTGCCGGCCATCCGCGCCCGCATGCTGTCGTCACTGCGCCATGTGTCGACCAAACTCGCCTCAGGCCTTGCGGCCGGGCTGGGCATGGCCCTGCCGCCCGCCATGCCCAAGGTGCTGGAACAGCCGCCCACGCCTGAGTTCGCCGTGTCAGCGGCGCTGTCTTTGCGGGCCCTGCCGGGGGACGGCGGCGTACGCACGCGCAGCGTCGCCCTGCTGATTGCCGATGGGGTGGAGGGCGCCTCGCTGGCCATCGTGCGGGCGGCCCTGCAAAGCGCGGGTGCGACCGTGCACCTGATTGCACCGCGGCTCGGCGCCATCCAGCCCGCCCAAGGCGCGGTGATCGACGCCACCGGCTCGCTGGAGAACTCGGCGCCGGTGCTGTTCGACGGGCTGGTGCTGCCCGACGGTGCGGCCGGCATCAAGGCGCTTGGCAAACAGATGGAGCTGCGGGACTTTCTCGCCAGCCAGTACCGCCACGGCAAGACCCTGCTGGCGATGGGCGGCTCGACCAGCTTGTTGGAACAGGCCGGCGTGTCGGCATCGCTGGCCAATGGCGAGCCGGACCCCGGCATCGTCATTGGCGCCGCCAGCGAGGCCAAGCGCCTGGCCGCGGATTTCATCGCGGCACTGGGCAGGCACCGTCACCCCGAACGTGAGGCCGGCCTGCTGTTCGGCTGAGCGCTGTGCACCCTGTTCATCGGCATCGCTCGGGCTGGCGGGCCTGTCTCAGCATCGGCCTGGCCGCGGGTGTGGGCCTGAGCCTGCTGATGGCCCTGCTCGCCTGCGGCAGCAATGCGCGGCTGCCCATCAGTGCGGGCTATGGCCCCGATCCCGCGCTGGCTGTACACGCTGCCCAATGGCGACGTGCTGATGGCCGACGATGTTGGCAACACCATCTGGCGCATTAGCACCGGCAGGCGATGAATGCGGGTGGCCTGCGGGTTCACGGGCAGCGCCCCTCCTGAACTGCAAGCCTGAATCTGGCCTCATGCGCCCGCCAGCGAGGCGCCTGCCTCCTGCCACAGCAGTCTGCCACTGCAGGCTGCCACTGCAGTGGCATCCGCTGAGGCACTTGAAGACCGCCGGGCCGGGCGACAATGGCGGCCTGGTCTGCCCCTGGTCGGCTAGACGCACGCTCCCTTCTCTGTCGCCGCCAGCCCTCATGACCGCTACCCCCTACACCACCCTGCCGACCTGGCCCAAGGCCTATCCGGACAGCGGCGCCAGCGCCACGCTCAAGAGCCTCAACGAGGATTTCATCGTCACCGAACTGCCGCTGCAGCTGCCCTCAGGCGCTGGCGAGCACCTCTGGCTGGACGTCGAAAAGAGCGGCGCCAACACCGCCTTCGTTGCCCAGCAGCTGGCCAACGCCGCCGGCGTGAAGGAGTGGGATGTGGGCTATGCCGGACTCAAGGACCGCTATGCCCTCACCCGCCAGTGGTTCAGCCTCTATCTGCCGATCCCCAAGGGCAAGGGCGAGACGCCCGACCTGACCCAGCTTCAGCACCCGGAATTCAAGGTCCTGAGCCAGAGCCGCCACGTCAAAAAGCTGCGCCCCGGCGATCTGCAGGGCAACCGATTCCGCATCGTGTTGCGCGACGTCGTCGGCGATCGCCAAGCCATCGAGGCCAATCTCCAGGCCATTGCGGCGCAGGGTGTGCCCAACTACTTTGGCGCCCAGCGTTTCGGTCACGACGGCGGCAATGTCGAGCAGGGCCGCGCCATGCTGGCGCGCGAGATCCGCGTGCGCAACCCGAAGAAGAAAGGCATCTACCTGTCGGCGGTGCGCTCCTTTGTTTTCAATGAAGTGCTGGCACTGCGCATCCAGCAAGGGCTCTGGGGCCAAACCCTGCCCGGCGACGTGATGGACGAAGCCGGCCGGCCGACCGGGCCACTCTGGGGCCGGGGCCGCCTGAGCAGCGGCGATCAAGCGCAGGCGCTGGAAATGGGCGTGGCCTCACGCCACGCCAGCCTGTGCGACGGCATGGAGCACGCTGGCCTGGATCAAGAACGCCGCGCCCTGGTGGCCATCCCGGCCGGCCTGTCCTGGGAATGGCCGCAGGCCGATCAGCTGCTGCTCGATTTCTCGCTGCCGGCCGGCAACTACGCGACCTCCGTGCTGAACGAAATCCTGCGCACCACGGAGCCTGAGCGGCACGCCGAGAGCGAGTCAGCAGCGCCGGAATGACGCGGCGGATGATCACAAGCACCGCGCTGTCGCTTTGCGCTGAAGCTTGAACTGCGGCTTCCATCAAATCCGGTACATGGCGGCGTTCCAGTACCGCTCCAATCGGCGCCTTGGCGGGAGGTCTCACTAAGGGAAAAGACGGAAACGACGCCAGCGGAATCGGTGCCTAATCAGTTAGATTCGACACCTGCCCCAGATTTCGCGATCAGGGGAGGCGGATTGCACGACGACCCGACGCGAATTCCTTGAAAGGCTGATATGGCAACAGGCAAGGTGAAGTGGTTCAATGACGCCAAGGGCTTTGGTTTCATCACCCCGGACGATGGCGGCGAAGATTTGTTCGTTCGTTTCTCCGCCATCAGCATGAATGGCTTCAAGACCCTCAAGGAAGGTCAGCTGGTCTCTTTCCAAGTGGTGCAGGGCCCGAAAGGCAAAGAAGCATCAGATGTCACGGCACCACAGTGAATTCGCTTGGCGCCCGAAGCCGCGACTGAGCTCCAATGCAAAAGCATCTGTTGACCCGCTCAGGGTCGCGTGGACGGATGACTGCATCAGCCCTTAGCCCCGTCTAGTAGCAGACAGCCGCCGCAGTCTGACGCAGCAGGCGGCGGCCAGACCGCTTGGATGGCTGCTTCAGCCCCGATAGCGCTCATCACTGCTTGCACCGCGCCAGGCGAGCCGATGACAGCTTCGCGTCGCGGTGCGTGAGCGCCGCACTACGGTGCAAACCGACACTGATAACTGTCGGTTCACGCTGGAGCTTAGACCGATGCTTCTATCTAACCAGGTGCTTGGCGCCGCCTGTATTATCGAGATTTGAATCCTTGTCTCGTTGAGTTTGAATTCATGGCAATTTGAATCGTTGAACATTGAACTTCGGGGCACCAGGCCAATCTTCCGCCCAACCTCGAATTTCCAACCGGATCAGACCAATGATCGGATTTCGACGATGCGGAACAGATGCGAAGCAATCACCAGCATTTCGCGTGCCTCCCACGCAGCCAGATCAACTTTCCTGTGACTCTGTGGGTTCTTGAAGTACCCCACAGCCCCTGCCATTAGGTTCGCGAGCGCTTGCCGCTCCCCACCCTCTTGATTGAGGTCGGACAGTTCACCATCCACGGGATGGAAGGCGCGCGAGGCCAACTTGACGCCCAAAAATTCAGGCCCTAGGCCCGCAGCTTGACGTATGGCTACCTCAAGTGCTTTGAAGGCCTCAAAGACCGCCGTGTCGAACTTCCCCGCACGATAGCTATCCATACACTCGGCTGCGATCTGCGGATGCAACAAGGTCTCAGGCAGGTCGCGCTCGGCGCTCCAAGTTGGAAAGTCGTGGACCCGAGCAGCCTTCATGCCGTCGCGAGTTAGCAAACACCAGCCAATGTCACTCTCTGGCGCTTGGCAAATGAAGTTGCGAGCCTGCAGCCAACCAAAGGCCTCAGATACGGCCCGAGCAGCTTCCCACGCTCGAGTCTCGTAAAGCCCCCTGATCTCGCCGATTACGTTCCGGATGTGAAAGGCACTTTCGCCATTCGGACTCTTGGCCAGCAGCGTCTTCAACAGAACGCCGGCAACAGCCGACACGCTCGCCTGCTCTAAAGCCTCGGGGGTTGGATAGGCAGCTCGGACATTCATCGGGCTAGTTCCTTCTTGTTGACTTGGCAGTCTAAGCGTCAGTGGTTGGCCAACGCCCGGACCGCCCGTTCAAAGCTCAGCGCAACTGTCGGTTCGCGTTCAACCCAGAACTGAAAACCGACGCTGAAGGTCGAACAACAACAGCAGCGGTCGAGACCTGCGTACGTAATTTGTAGCCACTCAGGCGGTTAGTCTCGGGGTGCCGTTATCGGTGTTGACCTGTCCACTCTCGGCGCATCGCGGCCATAGGCCGGCAGCCCAGGGCGCTGTGCGGCCGGCGCTCGTTGTAGAACTGGCGCCAGGCTTCGATCAGCACTTTGGCCTCAGCAAGGGTGCGGAACCAATCCCGGTTGAGCAGCCCTTCCCGCAGCATGCCATTGAAGCCCTCCACGAAGCCGTTCTGCCAGGGCTTGCCCGGCGCGAAGAAGGCCGGGCCAATGGCCTAGTCGCGCAGCCAGTGCATCAGCGAGCGCGCCGTGAAGTCCGCGCCGTTGTCGCTGCGGATGTGTTCAGGCTTGCCGTACAGGCTCATCAGCCGCGACAGCGTCAGGATCACGTCCTAAGAGCGCAGACGGCTGGCCGGCACGATGGCCAACCATGGCGTACTTCTGGATCAGGCTGAGTATTGCCAGTCAAGCTTGTCAAGCGAGCGGCAGCTATTCCGCACAGAGCAGTCAATTGTGATGGACCTATCTATGAGGATCAGAACTCGCTTTCGATGCGGATGGTGAGCTTCTCACCGAATAAAGGTATTGACAGGCCATTGGGCCGATACAGCGAGGTGGCAAGTATCGTGGGCGCCATCTTATCTACGCGTTCCCTGTTCCCCGCTGAATTTATCCAAGCGGCTTTCTCACAGTGGCGGACGAGTACGGAATTGAAGGCGCGGGTAAGTCCGTCGATCTCTGGCGTGCTCAAAGATTTGATGGAACGCGCTCAAGAGTGTTGATTCTGACGGACAGTGACGGCTCATGACGTCCAGTTCGGCATAGTCGAAGACCAGAGTGGGGATCTGATATCGATCCATGAAGTCGAGAATGTGGCTTCCGTACTCTTCATAGGAACACTTGAAAAGTTCTTTCACAATGACGACTCCCACTATCGGCTTGGAATTGAGTTCAACGCTGAGTTCTTTCCCACTGACAAGTTTGAGTTTCGGACTGCCCTCACGACGAATCGTCGAGAGCGCCCCGCGCACCTGCGAGAGGCCTTCTTTCAATTGACTGATCGCTTTGCGTTGTTTCCGTTCGAGCGTTGTGTTCAGCGTTTTTGCGGTGTTGGGGCTGTCTTTCGCCTGTAGAAGCACGGTTACCTCATCACCCAGGATGAGTACATCGACCAATTCCTCACCATCGGAAATCTTCACTGGGCCATGAACAATACGGTCAGCTGCATAGATCCGCTTAAGCAAATAGATGATGTCCATCTCTTGCATGGGCCCAGGCTCCTGCCGCTCCAACTCGCTGGTTGCAAATCCAGCCCAGCCCTGGAACCCTTGCTGTGTCATGTCGGTAATGACGTAATTGCTCGGAAACAAATCCTCACCAAGATACACCGACGTTGCCAACATATCGTCGGCAGCGGTGCTCTTGGCAAACCATGATTCTCCTTGATCCAGCATTTCAAGGAAGTGCTCTTCTCCTAGCAGCGGACTCGCTGTAATGCGCGAGCGAAAACCACCAAGCTCCGCATGGGCTTTGCAACTGAGCAGTTCACGGTTGTGCTCATCAAAAAAACATACCTTGAACTGGTTCGGAAGAGTTTGAATCGTTTCTGTAAGCGGGGCGTCTGCGGCAAGTGGAGTCGTGATGGTCAGAGGGCTGACTGGATCGTCAAAAAATGCTGATATCAGCGTCAATCCACGCCGTCCATCGGCGACACAAGGTGCCAAGTAGAATTTAAATTCGCGCTTCTCTCGGGCGGTGAGGATGATCTCCTTGCGTGTCTTGATTACCAGTATCGGCTCATCCGTGGCGACAGCTCCAAGTCCTCTTGCCAATTTACGGACGTGTGACAATGCGTCAGGATGCACTATTGAAAGGTACACAAATCTACTCCCTATGCGGACACTTATTTTGGCGATTTTTGTGCGTATTAATGGGTTGCTGAATTTCCTCCCCGCGCTCCCAAAACGATGGGGCGCCCGCACTTGTAGCACTGGTGGTCCGCTCGGTGGCAGTTAGCGTGCGTTCGCTGTGCCTCTGCGATCGGCTGCACCCGCTGCAAGTCAGCCCCTCGCGCGACCAGTTCGCGCACGGCAATTAGGTTGCTCCCCCTCCTCCTCCAGAATCTTGTGCAGCGCTCCCAAAATCGTGCATATGTGCAGCGGGCGATCTACACAGCCATGGCCACACAATGTCCTCACAGCAAGAAAACACCCATCAAATCAACAACTTGCGCCCAGGGCAAATCCGCAAACTGCGGCCTTCCGAGTTCAAACTAAAGCGCAAATAGTTCGAACTACAGCGCAAACCGACAACCGGCAACCAACACTGGGCGTCAAGCAGCATGACGCTTCATCCCCGACTTTTGACGCCCTGTCGCGCCGCGCTTGGGGCAGACTCTGGGGGCTTGATATGGTGTGCTACATCAGCAACACACCTCAGGCCTCGGGCCGATCAAGAGACATGCACAGCTGGAACGACAATGCGCCGATTTACCAGCAGCTGGCCGACCATCTGGCCACCCAGCTGCTGGACGGCACCCCTCCCGAGGGCGATGCGCTGCCCTCGGTTCGCAACCTGGCAAGCCGCTATCTGATCAACCCGCTGACCGTCAGCCGGGCGCTGCAGGCGCTGGTCGACACCGGCCTGGTCGAGAGCCGCCGGGGCATGGGCATGTATGTGCGGCCCGGTGCCCGCGAGCGCTTGCTGCAGACCGAGCGCGAGCGCTTTCTGCAGGAGGAGTGGCCGCTGCTGCGCGCCCGCCTGCAACGCCTCGGCCTGGGTGCCAATGATTTGAACTGGGGAACGCAATGAGCACGGGGGACGCCATGGACAACAAGACCCATCTGGTCGAGGCGCAGGGCTTCAGCCTGCACTACGGGCGCAAGACCGCCGTCGACAATATCTCTTTCAAGATCCCCAAGGGCCGCGTGGTCGGCCTGCTGGGCCACAACGGCGCGGGCAAGACCTCGCTGATGAAGGCCATGGTCGGCCTGATGGGCGGCAGCGGCCAACTCAGCGTGCTGGGGCTGGATCCGCGCAGCCAGCGCAACGAGTTGCTGCAATCGCTGTCCTACATCCCCGATGTGGCCGTGCTGCCGCGCTGGGCCCGCGTGGACGAGCTGATCACGCTGATGAGCGGGCTGCAGCCGCGCTTCTCGGCCGAACGTGCCCGTGTGCTGCTCAAGCGCACCAGCGTCGGCCCGCGTGACAAGGTCAAGAGCCTGTCCAAGGGCATGGTCACTCAGCTGCATCTGGCGCTGATCGCGGCCATCGACACCCGGCTGATGATTCTCGACGAGCCGACGCTGGGCCTCGACGTGATCTCGCGCAAGAGCTTCTACGAGATGCTGATCGATGAATGGTGTGACGGCGAGCGCAGCGTGATCATCTCGACGCACCAGGTCGAGGAAATCGAGACCCTGTTGTCCGACGTGATGATGCTCGACGAGGGCAAGCTGGTGCTGAACATCAGCCTGGAGGAGATGGACTCGCGCTTCGTTGCGCTATCGCACGACCCCGCCGCCGCCGATGCGGTGGCCGACGCCCATCCGCTGCTGCGTTACCGCCAGCAGGGCCGCTCGGCGGCACTGTTCGATGGCGAGCCGCCCGCCCATGTGCAGGCACTGGGCCAGCGTTTCCGCCCCAGCCTGGTGGACCTGTTCGTCGCCCTGACGCGCAAGCCCGAGCTGCAAAGCCAGCAAGCCTGAGTCGATGAGGAGAACCAAGATGACATCACAACGATTCAAGACCCTGCTGCACCGTGAATGGATGCAGCACCACGCTGGCTGGCTGATGGTGATGCTGGCCGTGCCGCTGATTGCGCTGTTGGCGCTGCCCTGGGGCAAGGTGGAGCTTGCTCCCGACGATCACATGCCGCCGCCGACGATTCTGGCCCTGCTGGCGCTTACAGGCGTCGTCATGGCCACCTGGGCCCTGAGCTGGATGGTGACGATGTTTCAGCTGCCCGGTCTGGCCCGGCGCGATCAGCAGGACCGCTCGATCGAGTTCTGGCTGTCGCTGCCCGGCAGCCACAGCGAGAGCATCGCCGCCACGCTGCTGATGCACGCACTGTTCGTGCCGCTGCTGGCGGTGCTGGTCGGTGCGGCCGCCGGCCTGCTGCTGTGTGCCGGCGCGCTGATCAAGGTTTATGGCTTTGCCTCACTCGCCCAGGTGTCCTGGGGCATGGTGCTGGGCGCTGGTTTCGCTGGGCTGCTCCGACTGCTGCTGGGCGTGACGCTGATGACGCTGTGGTTCGCGCCGCTGTTCATGATCCTGATGGTGGCCTCGGCCTGGCTGAAGCGCTGGGGCACGCCGCTGGTGATTGCCGCCACGGTGATCGGCGGCAATGTGCTGACACGCGTCTACGACAACCGCATCGTCTGGGAGCTGCTGCAAGCGCAGGCCCAGGGGGCCGGCAAGGCCTTCTTCGATGCCAGCGACACCTTGCGCCATGGTTTGAAGGAGCCGGCTGACCTGGGCAGCTTCATCACCGAGGCCTCGCGCTGGATGCTGGAGGACAGCGTCACCGCGATCAGCCAGCTGGCCTCGCCGCATCTGATCGGTGGCCTGCTGATCTCGGCAGCCTGCTTCTACCTGCTGGTGCTGTACCGCCGCCGCGCCAACTGAAACGCCGGCAGACTGAAAAGAGAAAGAGCCCGCATCAGCGGGCTCTTTTGCATGTGGGGTCAGGTCTTGCCTGGCTGCGTGCTCAGCGCCGGCTTCAAGCCGCGGGCAGGGCCTCGCCGCCGCCTGCGGCACCCGCCACCCGAGCGGCCATTTCCTTGCGGAAGCGGTTGAGCTCCTGGACGCTGGCAAAGCTACGCTCCATCAGCAGGCTCATATTGTGAAGAATGCGGTCGACGACTTTGCCTTCCCATACCGCATCGAACTGGATCTGCTTGTCCAGCCACTGCTCCAGCCAGTCAGGATCGGGCAGCCGGCTCTGGATGGTGTCGCGTGGGAACAGGCTGGCGTTCACGTGCAGATTGGTGGGGTGCAGCGCCTGTGCGGTGCGGCGGGCGCTGGCCATCAGCACGCCCACCTTGGCGAAGGCAGCACGGGCTTCGTCGCCGAACTTTTGCATCGCACGCTTCATGTAGCGCAGATAGGCGCCGCCATGGCGGGCCTCGTCACGGGCCAGTGTTTCGTAGATGGCGCGGATCACCGGCTCGGTGTGCCATTCGGCCGCGCGGCGGTACCAGTGGTTCAGGCGTATCTCACCGCAGAAGTGCAGCATCAGCGTTTCCAGCGCCGGTGCCGGATCGAAGTCGAAGCGGATCTCATGCAGCTCCTGCTCGGTCGGCACCAGGTCGGGCCGGAAGCGGCGCAGGTACTCCATCAGCACCAGCGAGTGCTTCTGCTCCTCGAAGAACCAGACGCTCATGAAGGCGGAGAAGTCGCTGTCATCGCGGTTGTCGCGCAGGAACATCTCGGTGGCGGGCAATGCGGCCCACTCGGTGATCGCATTCATTTTGATCGTGCGCGCCTGGTCTTCACTGAGCAGGCTGGCATCGAATTTGTCCCAGGGGATGTCCGTGTCCATGTTCCAGCGCACGGCTTCGAGTTGCTTGAACAGTTCGGGGTAGAGCATGGTTCTTCCTCGTTGGGAAAGTAAATTCTAGTCTTCACACCGGGCACCACGCCGTTCGGCGGGTCTTGCCCGGCTCGACGGTGTCACTCAGGGTCGTGCCAGCGCGCCTTCACGCCAACGTTGCACTTCAGCAGCAACGTCTTGCAGCCGTGTGACAAGGCGCAGCCCCGTCGCGTCCTCACGACGCAACAAGGCCGGCGAGCTGCCGCCCGCCCACAGCGCCACGCTGTCCGGCAAGGCCGAACGCAGCTGGCTCAGGCCTTCGTTGACAGCCACCGTCGACAGATAGCCGCTGAAGCTCAGCGCGACCACATCGGCGCGCGTTGCCCGCGCCGCCAGCACGATGTCGGCCAGCGGCGTCTGTACGCCGACCGACAGGCAGTGGCAGCCCTCCAGCGTCATCATTGCCTCTGCCATCAGCAGGCCCAGTCCATGCGCTTCACCAGGGAAGGTCGTCAACAACACGCGGGGGTGTTCATGCAGCAGCTGCTGCGGCAAGGACTGGATGGCCTGGCGCAAGGTTTGCTGCACGCATTCCGAGAACAGGTGCTCCTCGAACACTGCCCAGACGCCTGCCATCCACAGCTCGCCTACCCGACGGGCCAAGGGCGCAATCCACTGGGTCACGCCCACAGCCAGGCCTTCGCGCAATAACTGCTGCGTCAGCTGGCGACGGAACTCGTCGAGCCGCTGCTGCTTGATCAGGTCCAGCAGCTCATTCTGAGCAGCGCTCAAGCCCTCGGCGTCACCCGCCGGGCCGGGAACGATGCTGGGCCGGCTCGCCTGACGCTGGGCCAGCAAGGCCTGCAGCTCAGCTTCGCTCGCGCCGACGATGCGCCCCGGCCGGTGCCCCTGAGCCAGCAACTGCTTCAGCAGGTGCAGGCGCCGCACCTGGGCGGCAGGGTAGAGGCGGTCGCCAGCCGCATCTCGCTCGGGCTGCGGAAAGCCGTAGCGTCGCTCCCAGACCCGCAGGGTGTCCTTGCTCAGACCGGTGTCGCGTTCGACGGCCGTGATGCCCAGAGCCTGTTCAGTCATTGCCACGCTCTGACGATGCGCTACCCCAGCGAGCGCCAGGCCGGGTCGAAATGTCCATGCAGATCACGATGTTTGTCCTAGACAAATACAAGACAAAAACAATTTGTTCGCCTAATATAGGTGCCAGAGCCGTATTTGACCAGGACAAACGCTCAGCAGAAAGCCTGCCTTCCTCGGCAATCGCCGCAAAGGGCAAAGCAGATGCAGTGATTGGAAAGGGTCAGCCGCTCGCCGATTCGCTGGTGATGGGCACCGCCGGACCGCGTCCAGACAGCAGCTTGCCGACGACCAGCTGTCGTCAACCCGACTTGAAAATCTTGGTGTAAGTTCTATGACCGATACTGTTGCTGACGCGCTGATCAATGTCCCTGCTAGGAGGGACAAAGCTGTCAAATCAGCTGCATTCAGCTTCTTTGGCGCCGAGATCGGTCATCATGGCGGGGCTTGCAGTGAATTCGAGGGAATTCACGCCCACGCTGAGACTAAAGGTCAAGAAACCAGTAAAGTATCAACCAGATTTCAGTCGCAAGATCTCCCCCTTAGTGGGGAAGCAATCCCGGGACCTTTCTCCTCCTCCTCCCTCCCTCCCTCGTTAGTCTCGGGGCGTCTTGCGACTATTTTTATGCACAGGGCTTCCGCCATCGGCGGGAGCCCTTTTCGCTTGTCGCGCCAATCGCTGGGCGCGGCCGACCACGCCACCACCCTGCTGCCCTTTCTGCGCGAGCGCGCCCAGCGTGAAGCGCCACGGCCAGGCCCGCGCCGCCGCGTGGCGGTCATTGGTGCGGGCATCGCCGGCCTGAGCGCCGCCTGGGCCTTGGCGCGCGATGCCGAGGTCAGCCTGTTCGAGGCAGGTCGCTATTTCGGTGGCCATGCCAACACGGTGGAGGTGACGCTGGACGGCATCAGCCACGGTGTCGACACCGGCTTCCTGGTCTTCAATGAACGCACCTACCCGCTGCTGATCGAGCTGTTCAGCCAGCTCGGCGTGGCCACGACGCCGAGCGAGATGTCGTTCTCGGTGCAGGCCGGCGGGCTCGAATGGAGCGGCAGCGACCTGAACAGCGTCTTCGCCCAGCGGCGCAATCTCCTGCGTCCCGGTTTCTGGGCCATGCTGGCCGATCTCTTGCGCTTCAACCGCCTCTGCACCGCGCTGGCCGAGAGCGGCAGTGAACAGGCCCTGGCCCAGCCGATCGGCGCCTTTCTCGATCAGCACCGTTTCGGCCGCGAATTCCGCCAGTGGTATCTGCTGCCGATGGTGGCTTGCATCTGGTCCTGCCCGACCGAACAGATGCTCAGCTTCCCGATCAGCACCTTGATCCGCTTCTGCCACAACCATGGTCTGCTGCAGGTGGCCCATCGCCCGCAATGGTTCACCGTGCAGGGCGGCTCGCGCCACTACGTTGAGCAGCTGATCGCCGGCATCGACGACAAACGCCTGAACTGCCCGGTGCACAGCGCGCAGCGCCTGATCGACGGCGGCGTGCTGGTGCACAGCCAGGCCGGCAGCGAACGTTTCGACGAAGTGGTGCTGGCCAGCCACAGCGATCAAAGCCTGGCACTGCTCCGCGACGCCAGCGTTGATGAACGCCAGGTGCTCGGCGCCATCACCTATCACCGCAACCGCGCCGTGCTGCACACCGATACGCGACTGCTGCCGCAGCGCCGCCGCGCCTGGGCCGCCTGGAACTACGAGCAGGGCCAGCAAGGTGGCGAAGCCGTCTGCCTGCACTACCTGATCAACAAGCTGCAGCCACTGCCCTGGCGCCGCGAGGTGATCGTGTCGCTGAACCCGCTGCGCCAGCCTGGCCAGGTGATTGGCGAGTTCGACTATGCCCACCCGGTCTTCGACCAGGCCGCCGTCCAGGCCCAACAGCGTGTGCCCAGCCTGCAAGGCCAGCGCAACAGCTGGTTCTGCGGCGCCTGGACGCGCTATGGCTTCCATGAAGACGGCCTGCTCTCGGGCCTGCGCGTGGCCCAGCAGCTGAGCGCCAAGCTGCGCGCCGAGGCGGGGCCACGATGAACACCGCATTGCCGGCCCAAGCGATGATCGGTCGTGGCGATGTGCGCCATACCCGGCTGCGCCCGCGCCTGCATCGCTTTGCCTACCGCAGCTATTTCCTGATGCTGCCGATGCGGCGCTTGCGCGAGCAGCCCTGCGCGGCCCTGCATCGCAATGGCCGCGGCTGGCTCAGCTTCCACGATGCCGACCACGGCGACGGCGGCCACGACGCACTGGCCTGGCTGGACGAGTTGCTCGCCCGCGAAGGCCTCGATGACGTCGACGGGGAAGTCTGGCTGCATTGCTTCCCGCGCGTGCTGGGCTATGCCTTCAAGCCGGTCAGCTTCTGGTTCTGCCACCGCCGCGACCAGTCACTGGCGGCCATCGTGGCCGAGGTGAATAACACCTTTAGCGAGCGTCACTGTTACCTGCTGACCGGGCCGGCGCTGCACTGGGGTCAGGAGTTGCAGGCCAGCAAGGTGTTCCATGTCTCGCCCTTCTGCCGCGTGGCCGGGCGCTACCGTTTTCGCTTCATGCTCAGCCAGCGTGACGGCGAGGCGCCGCGCAGCGTTGCCCGCATCGATCACGACGATGAGGACGGCGCACTGCTGCAAACCAGCATCAGCGGCCGCCTGCAGCCCCTCACCGAGGCGGCGGCACGCAGTGCCTTCTTCGCCATGCCAGCGCTGACGTTGATGCTGATGACCCGCATCCACTGGCAGGCGCTGCGCCTCTGGCTCAAGCGGGTGCCCTTCTTCAGCAAGCCCGCGCCGCCCAGCGAATTGATCACCCGTTGATTCACGAACGAATAGATGTCCATGAACAGCACCACCTTCAGCCCCCGATTCGCGCTGCCGCAGAGCGCGCCGCGCGCCGCCCGTCATGTGGTCCGCCTGCTTGAGCGGCTGCAGCACGGCAGCCTCGATGTGCAATGGCCGGACGGCAGCAGCGCCCACTTCGGCAGCGCCAGTGGCCAGGGCCCGCGCGCCGTGCTGCGCATGCGTGAATGGGAGGTGTGCAGCGCCACGCTGCGCAGCGGCGACATCGGCTTTGCCGAGAGCTATGTGGCCGGCCATTGGAGCAGCCCCGATCTGCGCGCCTTGCTGACACTGTTCGTCGTCAACCGCGAGGCGTTGGAAGCGGTGGTCTATGGCCACTGGTGGGGCGCGCTGGCCTATCGCCTGAAGCACTGGCTCAACCGCAACAGCCGCAGCGGCAGCAAGAAAAACATCCACGCCCACTACGACCTCGGCAACGGCTTCTACCGGCTCTGGCTGGACGACAGCATGAACTACTCGAGTGCCTGGTTTGATGGCCGGCCGGAACAGCCGCTGCGCCAGGCCCAGCAGGCCAAGATGCGCCGCGCGCTGGACGAATGCCAGGTCAAGCCCGGTGATCGCGTGCTGGAGATTGGCTGCGGCTGGGGCGCGGTGGCCGAATGCGCGGCGGGTGACTACGGCGCGAAGCTGACCGGCGTCACCTTGTCCAGCGAGCAGCTCGGCTATGCGCAAAAGCGACTGGTCGAGGCCGGCCTGGAGGAGCGCGCCGAGCTGCGCTTCCAGGACTACCGCGATATCGCCGAGACCGGCTTTGACGCGCTGGTGTCGATCGAAATGTTCGAAGCCGTGGGGCAGCGCTACTGGCCGGGCTTTTTCAAGACCGTGCATGACAAGCTCAAGAACGGCGGCCGCGCCTGCATCCAGACCATCACCATCCGCGACGATCTGTTCGAGCGCTACAGCCGCTCCAGCGATTTCATCCAGCAATACATCTTCCCCGGCGGCATGCTGCCCAGCCCCAGCCAGTTCCGTGCCCATGCCGAGGCCGCCGGCCTGCGCGTCGTCAACGAGTTGGCCTTCGGCGGCGACTATGCGGAAACGCTGAAACGCTGGCGCGAAGCCTTTCTGCAAAAGGAGGCACAGGTGCGCAGCCAGGGCTTCGACACCCGATTCATGCGGCTGTGGGAGTTCTACCTGGCCTATTGCGAGGCGGCCTTCGATGGCAACAACACCGATGTCATGCAGTTCACGCTGGTGAAGCCATGAGCGGCCATCAATCCGACCGGGCCGCTTGAATGGATAGGCGCCGCCGCCATCTGCTGTGTGCCAGCGCGCTGCTGGGCGCCCCGGTGGCCGCCTGGGCGCAAGCGCGCCCGACGCCGCCAGAGCTGGAGGGCTATCAGCTGCAGGGCGAGGCGCGCATGCGTTTCCTGGGTTTGAGCCTGTACGACATCCGCCTGTGGACGCCGGCCGGCCCCGTACGTGCCGACAGCTGGCCGCAGCAAGCACTGGCGCTGGAGCTGCAGTACCTGCGCAGCTTCGAGGGCCTGCAGATCGCCCGCCGCTCGCTGAGCGAAATGCAGCGCCAGGCCCCTCTGCCACCGGCGCAGCAGCAGAGCTGGCTGGCCGAAATGCAGGCCAGCTTTCCCGATGTGCAAGCGGGCGATCGGCTGACGGGCTGTCACGAGCCGGGACAGGGCACGCGCTTCTATGCCAATGGGCGTGAGCGCCGTCGCATCGCCGATGCGGAGTTTTCGCGCCTGTTCTTCGGCATCTGGCTGGCACCGCAGACCTCGGAACCGGCGCTGCGCCAGGCCCTGCTGGAGCCCGGCCGTGACCGGCGGTAAGGCGACGGCTGCGCCTTTGTCCATGCCTGCGGCCGCACAGCAGCAGGGGCTGCCCTATGGCCTGCTCGGCTTTGCCCTGGCCTTCGTGGCGCTGCCCCTGTATGTGCAGCTGCCCGCCTTCTATGCCGACCGGCTTTCCTTGAACCAGATCGGCGTCTTGCTGCTGCTGGCCCGCTTGGGTGATGCGCTGATCGACCCCTGGCTGGGCGGGCTGTGCGATCGCTGGCTCGCCCTGCCTGCACCGGCCCTGTTCCTGCGCCTCGGCGCCGCGGCGATCACGCTGGCCGCCGCCTTCTGGGCGCTGTTCCATCCGCCCGCCGCCAGCGAGGGCCTCCTGCTGCTGTGGTGCGCCGTGGGCCTGCTGTTTTGCTATCTGAGCTTCAGTCTGCTGAGCGTCTGCCACCAGGCCTGGGCGGCCCGACTGGGCGGCGGCGTAGGCCCGCAAGCCCGGTTGAGCGCCTGGCGCGAAGGGCTGGCACTCGCCGGTGTGCTGTGCGCCAGCCTGCTGCCCGGTTGGCTGGGCTTTGGCGGCTCAGCCGCCGTGCTCAGCCTGGCGCTGGCCCTGGGCCTGCTGGGCCTGGCTCGTTGCGCTTCGCCATGTGGCACTGCGACAGGAGAGCCAATAGACGCCTGGCTGCCCTGGCGCACCCCGGGCTTCAAGTCGCTGCTGGCGGTGTTTCTGCTCAACGGCATTGCCGCGGCCATACCGGCGACGCTGCTGCTGTTCTTCGTTCGCGACCGGCTGCAAACGCCGGCTGCCGAGGGTCTCTACCTGGCCTGCTACTTCCTGGCCGCTGCCGCTTCGCTACCCCTCTGGTTACGCACCACACGCCGACTCGGCCCGGAGCGCAGCTGGGGCCTGGGCATGCTGGCCGCGGCACTCAGCTTCATCTGGGCCGCCAGCCTGCCGGCCGGCGCGCAAACCGGCTTTGTGCTGGTCTGCCTGGCCAGCGGCCTGGCGCTGGGCGCCGATCTCTGCATCGCGCCGGCCCTGCTCGCCCGGCTGCTGCAGGCCGCCGACTTGCAAGGTGCCGCCGAAGGGCGTTTCTTCGGCTGGTGGAACTTCGCCAGCAAGCTGAATCTGGCGCTGGCCGCCGGTCTGGCGCTGCCGCTGCTGCAGAGCCTGGGCTACCGCCCGGGGCAGGCCGATGCGGACAGCCAGAGCGCCTTGGCCTGGGCCTATTGCGTGCTGCCCTGCCTGCTCAAGCTGGCCGCCGCCGGCCTGCTGTACCTGCTGTTGATTCGCCCCGCCTTGGACCGATCTGGAAGTGAGCCGCCTCGATGAACACCCTGCCTTCTGTGTTGCGCCGCGCCGTTCTGCTGGCGTTTGTCGCCCTGGCCGCGCTGCTGAGCAGCTGTGCCAGCAGCCCCGAGCCGCGCGACTACGCCGCCGAGCAGCCGCATCTGGACCTGCGCCAGTATTTCAACGGCAAGCTGATCGCCCACGGCGTCTTCACCGACCGTGGCGGCCAGGTGAAGAAGCGCTTTGTCGTGCAACTGCTGGGCCACTGGCAGGGCAGCGAGGGCGTGCTGGAAGAGGACTTTGTCTACAGCGACGGCAGCCGGCAACGCCGCGTCTGGCATTTGAGCGATCTGGGCCAGGGACGCTGGCGCGGCCGTGCCGATGATGTGGTCGGCGAGGCCAGCGGCGAGGCCGCCGGCAATGCGCTGCGTTGGCGCTACACGCTGAACCTGCCGGTCGATGGCGCGGTCTACCAAGTCGACTTCGAGGACTGGATGTGGCTGATCGACGAGCGCGTGATGCTCAACCGCGCCAGGATGAGCAAGTTCGGCGTCCATCTGGGCGATGTGACGCTGTCCTTCGAGAAGCTGCCATGAGCCTGAACCCCCGCTTGCGCGACTGGCAGGGCAAGACCGCCTGGCTGATTGGCGCGTCCACCGGCATCGGTGCGGCCGTCGCCAACGCGCTGCATCAGCGCGGCGCACGGGTGATCGTCTCGGCGCGGCGGGCCGAGCGGCTGAAGGACTTCGTTCGCGAACATCCCGGTGCGACGGCGCTGCCACTGGACATCGCCTCCACGGCCGCCATCGCCGAGGCGCAGCGCCAGATTGTGCGCAGCCATGGCGGCATCGACTTCTGCCTGTACTGCGTTGGCCACTACCAGCCCATGCAGGCCGAGCAGTTCTCGCTCGATGAATCGCTGCGCCATCTGGAGCTGAACCATGTTGGCGCGCTGCGCCTGCTGGACAGCCTGCTGCCGCAGCTGCGCCTGCAAGCCCAGCAGGGCCGCGGCGGCCACCTGAGCCTGGTGGCCAGCGTGGCCGGCTTTCGCGGCCTGCCGCGGTCACTGGCCTACGGCCCGAGCAAGGCGGCCCTGACCCATCTGGCCGAGGTGCTCTACCTCGATCTGGCGGCGCTGGGGCTGGGCGTTTCAGTCGTTCAACCCGGCTTTGTGGCCACGCCACTGACAGCGCAGAACGACTTCCACATGCCCGCCCTGATCAGCCCCGAGCAGGCCGCCGCTGCGATGCTTGCGGGCTGGGCCAGAGGCGACTTCGAGATCCATTTCCCCAAGCGTTTCACCGCCTGGCTGAAGCTGCTGCGACACTTGCCCTACGGCCTCTATTTCCGCGTCGTCCGACGCATCACCGGCGCATGACTACCACCCAAGATTCACGGCTTGGCCGGCTGATCCAGCTGTTCGAAAACCTGCAGCCCGGCGATGTGGCGCGGCTGGGCGAGTGCTACAGCGAAGCCGTGTATTTCCGCGATCCCTTCAACGAAGTTCACAGCCTGGCCGCGATGCAGGCCATCTTCGCGCACATGTTCGAAACGCTAGACGCACCACGCTTCGTCGTCAGCGCCGCGTTCAGCGAAGGCGAACAGGCGCTGCTGATCTGGGATTTCCACTTCCGCATGAAGGGCCAGGCTCAGCCGCGCCACATTCACGGCAGCAGCCATCTGCGCTTCGCCCTCGATGGCCGCTGCTGCTACCACCGCGACTACTGGGACGCCGCCGAGGAACTCTACGAAAAGCTGCCCGTACTGGGCGCCGTGCTGCGCTTCATCAAGCGCAAGCTCAGCGCTACGACAGCGCACCGCTAGCGCCCCACCCACAAGGCGCGCGCAGCGCCGCCGCTCCCAGCGGAGGGTGCTGATCCGGCTCCGCCGGTCAGCTTGGCGCCGAGAGCGCTTCCTCAAGCGCAAACTCGGCGCTACACCATCCCGCCGAGTGTGCCCCACCCACAAGGCGCGCGCAGCGCCGCCGCCCATCCAGCGGAGGGTGCTGATCCGGCTCTGCCGGTCAGCCACCCTCGCCCCCTTGAGGGGGCTCGCGCAGCGAGTAGGGGGTGGGCCAGCCCTCGTCTACCTCAACCAGCCCTTGCGCCTGAAGTAGATGAAGGGCGCGGCCACCGAGGCAATCATCAGCACGATGGCGAAGGGGTAGCCCCATTCGGCCTCCAGCTCGGGCATGTGTTTGAAGTTCATGCCGTAGATCGAAGCGATCAGCGTCGGCGGCAGCAGGGCCACGCTGGCCACCGAGAAGATCTTGATGATCTTGTTCTGGTTGATGTTGATGAAGCCGACCGTGGCATCCATCAGGAAGTTGATCTTGTCGAACAGAAAGGCGGTGTGCGAATCCAGCGAATCGATATCGCGCAGGATCTGGCGCGACTCCTCGAACTGCTCGGCATTGAGCATGCGGCTGCGCATCATGAAGCTGACCGCGCGACGCGTATCCATCACGTTACGACGGATGCGCCCGTTCAAGTCTTCCTCGCGCGCAATCGCCGCCAGCACCTCACCGGCCTCGGTATCGTTGACGTCCTTCTTCAGCACCCGCTCGCTGACCTTCTCCAGGTTGTCGTAGATGCCCTCCAGCACGTCGGCCGAGTACTCGGCGTCGGCGTCGTAGAGCTTGAGCAGCACGTCCTTGGCGTCTTCGATCAGCGCCGGAATGCGCCGCGCGCGCAGGCGCAGCAGGCGGAACACCGGCAGGTCCTCGTTGTGCACCGAGAACAGCACGTTGTTGTAGAGGATGAAGGCCACGCGCACATTGCGGGCCGACTCGTTGTCTTCGATCAGGAAGTCGGAGCGGATGTGCAGCTCGCCGTTGTCTTCCTCGTAGAAACGGGCCGACTCTTCCAGGTCCTCGTCGACGATGTCTTCCGGAATGACCAGGCCAAAGCGCTCGCGTATCCAGCCCTTCTCTTCCTGGCTGGGATTCTCCAGATCGACCCAGATCGGCTGGGCCAGCGCGAGGTCAGCGGCGGATTCGATTTCTTCCTGGAACAGCCCGCCCTTCAGACGGCCATTGTCCAGCGTGAACACATTGAGCATGCGCTTCTCCAGCTCTTGCGACGGCAGGTTCTGCGCGTCGGGGGCTAAAGGACGGAATCGCAAGCCAGCAGCTTGCACTCGTCCGGATGAGGGTTTGGAAATGGGGGAACCCGTCTCACTCCGGACGGGCGTCGCGTCGCTGTTTCAAGCGCACGCCAACGCCGGCAGCGGGAGTGGACGGTCACCGAGGGTGATCGCTGTCCAAGAAGGTCTCCGGGGATGGGCAGGCCGCGATTATCACACCGCCGACCCGGCGGCATCAAGGCAAGCTATCGGCTCGCCACCGTCATTCGGAAACCTCGCGGCCCGACTGCATTGCGCATTCCATCACGGCTTTGAGCCCTGACAAAACAACGGGTCGATATGACCCCAAACCTCGGTTTAAAACGCTTGTCACAAAGAATCTTCAGGAGCACACTGGATTCGTCCTCAGCACTTGAACAGCACAAGCCTCACAGCACCCGCTACTTGATTCCCCTCCCCCCGCCCCCACTCTCTCTTCTGAACCGCTTTCCCGTCTTTGCGACCAAGCCCTTGTGAAAGGAGGCTTTATGAACCTGACTATCAGCGGCCACCATCTTGAAGTGACCCCAGCCTTGCGCGAGTACGTGCTCACCAAGCTGGACCGGGTGACCCGACACTTTGACCAGGTTGTTGACATCAACTTCCTGCTCACGGTGGAAAAGCAAAAGGAAAAGGAACGCAGACAACGGGCTGAAGTCACCGTCCACGTCAAGGGACGCGATATCTTTGTCGAACAATCTCACGAGGATCTCTACGCCGCGATTGATCAGCTGATGGACAAGCTGGACCGCCAGGTCTGCCGTCACAAGGACAAGGTGCAAGATCACCACCACGCCTCCGCCAAGCGGCTGGACGTGTCGGCCAACTGAAGCAGCGCGAAACGCGCATCCAAGGGCGACCCGAGCGGTCGCCTTTTTGTTGCCTGGCCGCGCCGTTGTTGCCGCATCCGCCATGCGCACAGTTCTTGTTGCCGCGCTGCTGAATTTGCCGGCAATACCTCACTCCCGGACTTCGGGGGCTGCCCCAGCGGGCATCAGGCTTCCTATAATCTGCGTCCTGAATCCCGAAAAGCGTTCCGCCCAAGGCTTGGGCTTACCCATTCAAGCCGTAATCGGCGCTGCGACACCGATGAACCGTCTAGCCGCCATCCTGCCCGCCAGCAATGTGCTGGTGAACGTGGACGCCACCAGCAAGAAGCGTGTTTTCGAACAGGCTGGCCTGCTGTTTGAAAACAATCACGCGATCTCCCGCGCCCTGGTCACCGACAACCTGTTCGCCCGTGAGCGGCTGGGCTCGACCGGGCTGGGTCATGGCGTAGCGATCCCGCATGGCCGCATCAAGGGCTTGAAGAATCCGCTGGCGGCGGTGCTGCGCGTGCAGCAGGCGATCGGCTTTGATGCGCCTGACGACGAACCGGTCAGCCTGCTGATCTTTCTGCTGGTGCCCGAAGCGGCCACCCAGAGGCATCTGGAAATCCTGTCGGAAATCGCTGAAATGCTGTCGGATCGCGAACTGCGCGAACGGCTCAAGAGCGAGGCCGAAGCCAGCGTCCTGCACCGCCTGATTGCGGATTGGGAACCGCTGAAGTCGGTCGCCTGAGCGCAGCAACCCACGGATGAAGCCCACCTCCATCAGCGCTGACCGCCTGTTCGAAGAACACCGTGAGACCCTGCGCTGGGAGTGGATCGCCGGCCACGCCCACCCGGAACGCCGCTTCGACGACACCGCCGTGCGCGACGCGCAATCGGCCGCCGACCTGGTCGGCTACCTGAACTACATCCATCCCTACCGCGTGCAGCTGGTCGGCCGCCGTGAGGTCGCCTACCTGAGCCAGGCCTCCGGCGATGTGCTGGACCGACGCATCTCGCGCATCGTCACGCTGGAGCCGCCGGTGATCATCGTTGCCGACGACCAGCCGCCACCCGATCGCCTGGTGGCGATGTGCGACCGCGCCGAGATCCCGCTGTTCGTGACCTCCGAATCGGCCGGCCATGTGATCGACGTGGTGCGCTCCTACCTGGCGCAGATCTGCGCCAATCGCAGCACCCGGCACGGCGTCTTCATGGACATCCTCGGCCTGGGCGTGCTGCTGACCGGCGAGTCGGGCCTCGGCAAGAGCGAGCTTGGGCTGGAGCTGATCTCGCGCGGCCATGGCCTGGTGGCCGACGATGCGGTTGATTTCTTCCGCATCGCGCAGACCGCCATCGAGGGCCGCTGCCCCGAGCTGCTCTTGAACCTGCTGGAAGTGCGCGGCATCGGCCTGCTCGACATCAAGGCCATTTTTGGCGAAACGGCGGTACGCCGCAAGATGCGGCTGAAGCTGATCGTCCATCTGGTCCGCAAGGAGACGATGGAGCGCGATTTCGAGCGCCTGCCCTATGAGCCGCTGTACGAGGATGTGCTGGGCATGCCGGTGCGCAAGGTCGTGATCGCCGTCGACGCCGGCCGCAACCTGGCGGTGCTGGTTGAGGCGGCGGTGCGCAACACCATCCTGCAGCTGCGCGGCATCGACACCTACCGCGAGTTCGTCGAGCGCCACCAGCGCGCCATCGAAAAAGGCCTCAGCGAGGAAAACTGAGCCCGCTCAAACGGCCTCCTCTGATGCCGCCGCTCATCCGGCGTTGCGATTCGGGCAATCCTTCTTGATGCAGTTGGCGTACAGCGCCAGCGAATGCTCCTGCAACTCGAAGCCGCGCTCGCGCGCTATCGTGTGCTGGCGATCCTCAATCTGCGGGTCGAAGAATTCTTCAACACGACCGCAGGTCATGCAAACCAGATGGTCGTGGTGATGGCCCTGGTTCAGCTCGAACACCGCCTTGCCGGTCTCAAAATGATTGCGCGACAGCAATCCGGCCTGCTCAAACTGGGTCAGCACGCGGTAAACGGTAGCCAGGCCAATATCGGCTTGCTCGACCAGCAAAGCCTTGTAGACGTCCTCGGCCGTCATGTGGCGCTGGCTGGTGTTCTGGAACAACTCCAGAATCTTGATGCGCGGCAGCGTCGCCTTCAGGCCGCTGTTCTTGATCTCTTCTGTGCGATTCATGGCGCTTGGGGCAAGGCGGGCAGGCACAGGCCTGCCGCTAGAATGGGCCCATCATAGCCAGCTTGACCGCCCATTCCGCCAAGCCCCCAAAAGACATGCGACTGATCTCCCGTACCGCAAGCGCCGCCCCCGCGCGCCGCACCCGCTTGGCATCGGTCGGCCTGACCGCCCTCACCACACTCAGCGCCCTGCTTGGTGGCTGCTCGCAGATGCCCAGCCTCGGCTCGCTGCCCACGGTGGCCGGCGACAAGGTGCTGGGCCTGGTGCGCCCCTACCGCGTCGAAGTCGTGCAGGGCAATGTGCTGACGACCGAGCTGGTCGCACGCATCAAGCCCGGCATGCATCGCAACCAGGTGCGCGACCTGCTCGGCTCGCCGATGCTGACCGATGTCTTCCACGCCGAGCGTTGGGACTATGTCTTCACCATCCGCCGCCAGGGCGCCGAGCCGCAGCGCCGCCAGGTGATTGCCTGGTTTGATGGCGATCAGCTGAAGTCGCTGGAAACACCGGCCGATCTGCCCTCGGAGAAGGAATTCATTGCCGGCATCAACACCTTCAAACCGAAGGGCGATGCGCCCAAGCTGGAATTGAGCGAGGCCGAGCGCAAGGCGCTGCCGCCGCCGGCCAAGCCTGAGGCCGCCGTGGCTGAGCCGGTCGGCCCGGTGCGTGGCTACCCACCGCTGGAATCGAACACATGAGCGCAGCGATTCGTATCGCGGTGGCCGGCGCGTCCGGCCGCATGGGCCGCATGCTGGTCGAGGCCATCGTCAACGCGCCAGATTGCGAGCTGGTCGGTGCGCTGGCGCGTCCCGACAGCCCGGCCCTCGGTCACGACGCGGCGGCCTTTCTGGGCAAGACCTCCGGCGCCCTGATCACCGCCGACTTGCGCGAAGGCCTGAAGAACGCGCAGGTGCTGATCGACTTCACCCGCCCCGAGGGCACGTTGGCCCATCTGGCTGCCTGCCGCGAACTGGGTGTGGCCGTCGTCATTGGCACGACCGGCTTTGACGACGCCCAAAAGGCCGAGATCGCCGAGCACGCCAAGCATCTGGGCATCATGATGGCGCCGAATATGAGCGTCGGCGTCAATGTCGTGATGAAGCTGCTTGATATGGCGGCCCGTGCGCTCAACGAGGGCTACGACATCGAGATCGTCGAGGCCCACCACCGCCACAAGGTCGATGCCCCCAGCGGCACGGCACTGAAGATGGGCGAGGTGGTGGCCGCGGCACTGGGCCGCGACTTGAAGCAATGTGCGGTCTACGGCCGTGAAGGCGTCACCGGTGCACGCGACCCGTCGACGATTGGCTTTGCCACCGTGCGCGGCGGCGACATCATCGGCGACCACACGGTGCTATTCGCCGGCACTGGCGAGCGCATCGAGATCAGCCACAAATCGTCCAGCCGCGTCACCTACGCCCAGGGCAGCCTGCGTGCCGCCCGCTTCCTGGTGCAGCACGGCGCCGGCCTCTACGGCATGGACGACGTGCTCGGCCTGAGCTGAGGCGGCAGCAGCATGGGCGGCTTTGCCGAATACTGGTTGACGGCTGACACGGTGGGCCGCACGGTCGCCCTGCTGCTGCTCACCATGTCGGTCAGCGCCTGGGTGCTGATCCTCTGGAAGAGCTGGGGCCTGCGCCGCGCCAGCCAGGACATCGCCCGCGCCATCCCGGCCTTCTGGGCCGCGGAAAACATTGCGGCCGGCCGTAGCGCCCTGCAGGCCCTGGACCGTGAGGACTTGCTGCAGCCGCTGCTGCAAGCCGCCAGCGCCGAGGCCCGCGCACAGACGCTGGAGGCCGCCGCGGCCCGCGAATCCCAGCTGACCCGCCGCCTGCGCGACGCCTTGCACGGCGTGCTGGCCCAGCTGCAATTCGGCCAGGTGCTGCTGGCCACGATTGGCTCGACGGCCCCCTTCGTCGGCCTGTTCGGTACCGTCTGGGGCATCTACCACGCGCTCTTGAGCATTTCTGCCGCCGGCACCATCACCATCGACAAGGTCTCGGGCCCAGTCGGCGAGGCGCTGATCATGACCGCCGCCGGCCTCGCCGTCGCCATTCCCGCCGTGCTGGCCTATAACATCTTCGGCAAGCGCGTCGCCAACTGCGAGGCCGAGCTCGAAGGCTTTGCCCACGATCTGCGCGAGCTGTTCAAGACCGCGCCGCCCACACCATGAGCTTCGGCGGCCTGGAGCGTCGCGACAGCGGCAAGCCGATGGGCGAGATCAATATGACGCCGCTGATCGACGTCATGCTGGTGCTGCTGGTGATCTTCATGATCAGCGCCCCGCTGATGACCTCCTCGCTGCGCCTGGACCTGCCGCAAAGCGGCGCCGCCACGCCCTCTGACGCGCCGCAAAGCCTGGCGGTGGCCATCAACGCCGCCGGCGAGCTCTTCATCGGCGACGACAAGCTGCCCGCCGCCCAGTTCCAGCAGCGCCTGCAGCAGCAAGGCCAGGCAAGACCTGACACCGAGGTGCAGCTGCGCGCCGACAAGGGCGTGCCCTATGGCCAGGTCGCCGAGCTGATCGGCTGGGTTCAGGCGGCTGGGATGAACCGTATCGCCTTTGTCGCCGAGCCTGCCGCCAAGCCCTGAAGCGCGCTCGGGCGCCTGAATGCCTCAGCACTTCGCGCCCCCCCGGCAACTGCCCTGCCCCGCCAAGAACGGTCGCCCCGACAGCGACCACTACAATTTGCCGCATGAACGACAAGTACGCCCCCAACGAGATCGAAGCCGCCGCGCGGCAGTACTGGAACGAACGCGACGCCTACCGCGTGCTAGAGGACGAGAACAAGCCCAAGTTCTACGCCTGCTCCATGCTGCCCTACCCCAGCGGCAAGCTGCACATGGGCCATGTGCGCAATTACACGATCAACGACATGCTCACGCGTCAGCTGCGCATGAAGGGCTACAACGTCCTGATGCCCATGGGTTGGGACGCCTTCGGCCTGCCGGCCGAGAACGCGGCGATGAAGGGCAAGCTGCCGCCGGCCAAATGGACCTACGACAACATCGCCTACATGAAGGGCCAGATGCAGGCCATGGGCCTGGCGATCGACTGGTCGCGCGAAATCGCCACCTGCAGCCCCGAGTACTACAAGTGGAACCAGTGGCTGTTCCTGAAGATGCTGGAGGCCGGTATCGCCGAGCGCCGCACCCAGGTCGTCAACTGGGACCCGGTCGACCAGACCGTGCTGGCCAATGAGCAGGTGATCGACGGCCGCGGCTGGCGCTCCGGCGCGCTGGTCGAAAAGCGCGAGATTCCTGGCTACTACCTGAACATCACCAAGTACGCCGAGGAGCTGCTGGCGGCCGTGGCCGATCCGAGCAGCCCGCAGTATTTGTCGGGCTGGCCCGAGCGCGTGCGCCTGATGCAGGAGAACTGGATCGGCAAGAGCGAAGGCCTGCGCTTTGCGTTCCCGCACGAGATCCGCGGCGCCGACGGCGCGCTGATCCAGGACGGCCGCCTCTACGTCTTCACCACCCGCGCCGACACCATCATGGGTGTCACCTTCTGCGCGGTGGCCCCCGAGCACCCGCTGGCCACGCATGCGGCGGCCTCGTCGCCCGAGCTGGCCGCCTTCATCGAGGAATGCAAGCGCGGTGGCACGACCGAAGCCGAGCTGGCCACGCAGGAGAAGAAGGGCCTGGCCACCGGCCTCTTCGTCACCCATCCGCTGACCGGCGCGCAGGTCGAGGTCTGGGTCGGCAACTATGTGCTGATGAGCTATGGCGACGGTGCCGTGATGGGCGTGCCGGCCCACGACGAACGCGACTTCGCCTTTGCCCAGAAGTACGGCATTGCAATCAAGCAGGTCGTGGCCGTTGAAGGCGAACAGTTCAGCCTGACCGGCTGGGCCGAGTGGTATGGCGACAAGCAAAAAGGCGTCTGCATCAGCTCCGGCGAACTCGATGGCCTCGGCTACAAGGCCGCCGTCGACAAGGTCGCTGCGCTGGTCGGCGCCAAGGGCCTGGGCGAGAAGAAGACCACCTGGCGCCTGCGCGACTGGGGCATCAGCCGCCAGCGCTACTGGGGCACGCCGATCCCGATCATTCATTGCGACGGCAATGGACCGGGGTCTGACGCCCCCGGGTGTGGCCCGGTGCCCGTGCCCGAGAAGGACCTGCCGGTGCGCCTGCCCGAGGACTGCATTCCGGACGGCAGCGGCAATCCGCTGAACAAGCGTGCCGATTTCCTCAACGTGGGCTGCCCGAAGTGCGGCAAGCCGGCCCGCCGCGAGACCGACACCATGGACACCTTCGTCGATTCGTCCTGGTACTTCATGCGCTATTGCGATGCCAAGAACGAGCAGGCCATGGTCGGCGACGGCACCGCCTACTGGATGCGCCAGGGCGCCGCGATGGACCAGTACATCGGCGGCATCGAGCATGCCATCCTGCACCTGTTGTACGCGCGCTTCTGGACCAAGGTGATGCGCGACCTCGGCCTCGTGAAGATCGACGAGCCCTTCACCAAGCTGCTGACCCAGGGCATGGTGCTCAAGGGCGCCTTCTTCCAGAAGCCGGCCGATGCCGGCAAGAACTACTTCTGGGAGCACGAGGTCCATGTGCAGACCAACGAGCATGGTCAGGTCATCGGCGGCACGCTGAAGGCCGACGGCTCGGCGCTCGAGTACGAGATGACGACGATGTCGAAGTCCAAGAACAACGGCGTTGACCCGCAGGAACTGATCAACCAGTACGGCGCCGACACCGCCCGGCTGTTCGTGATGTTCGCCAGCCCGCCCGAGCAGACGCTGGAGTGGAACGACGCCGGCGTCGAGGGTGCGCACCGCTTCCTGGTTCGGCTTTGGGATTCCGCGCAATTCAACGCCAACACTAACAAGTACTTTAAGGATCCTGGGCAGCTATCTGGCGTACTTGGGTGCGTTACTTTCAAGCGTGTGAAGGAATATCGTCGCAATTTCCACCTCATTCTTCGACAGGTCGACCAGGACTACAGTCGGCTGAGCTTCAACACGGTGATCAGCGGCTGCATGAAGATGCTCAACCTGATCAGCCGACAGAGCGAGCTATGGCAGCGTGGCGATAGTGACGACGAGCAATTGCAAGTGTCAGCATTTGCTCGTGAGGGCTTTTCAATCCTGCTGCGCGTGCTCTACCCGGCCTGCCCGCATATCGCTCACCAACTCTGGCAAGACCTCGGCTTTGCCGACGAGCTGGGCGATCTGCTCGATGCGCCCTGGCCGACGGTCGACGAGGCCGCGCTGGTGCAGGAAGAGATCGAGCTGATGCTGCAGGTCAACGGCAAGCTGCGTGGCGCCATCAAGGTGCCGGCGGCCGCCGACAAGGCCGCCATCGAGGCCGTTGCCCTGGCCAGCGAGGACTTCGCCAAGTTCAGCGAAGGCAAGGCGCCGAAGAAGGTCATCATCGTGCCGGGCCGGCTGGTCAATCTGGTCGTCTGAGCATGACCCAGCTCTCACGTCGCCAGGCCTTGGGCCTTGCCAGCAGCGCCGCGCTGCTGCTGGCCGGCTGCGGCTTCGAGCTGCGCCGCGAGCCCGAGCTGCAGTTCAAGACGCTGGCCTTGCAGGGCTTCCAGCCCGCCAGCCCACTGACCTTGGAGTTGCGCCGCCAGATCGAGCGCAGCACGGTGCAATTGCTGGATGACCCGAACCGGGCCGATGTGGTGCTGGAAGCGCGCCGCGACACGCAAAGGAAAACCCAGGTCGTTCCTGGCATTGCCGGGCAGGTGCGCGAATGGCAGCTGCGCCTGGAGCTGGACTATCTGGTGCGCACGCCGGCCGGCGAAATCCTGCTGCCGCGCACCGAGCTGCTGATGACGCGCGATATGAACTACGCCGAAGGCCAGGCCCTGGCCAAGGAGCAGGAAGAGCTGCAGCTGTTCCGCGCCATGCAGTACGACGCCGCTGCCCAGGTGATGCGCCGCCTGGCCGCCGTGCGCCTGAAAAACTGATATGCGGCCCCTCGTCCAAGCCCTGGCTTGGCCGGTCCCCCGTGGGGACGGCGCTGCTTGCCGGCATGACCGGCCAAGCATCGCCAACCGCGGGCCGGCTTGGGAGCGGCCCTGCGCTCGGCCCGCCACGCTGTTGAGCCACCATGCCTGCGTACAGGCACCGGAGAACTGAATGCAGCTGCGTCCCGACGCATTGGCCGCGCATCTGGCCAAGGGCCTGAAGCCGGTCTACACCGTCTATGGCGATGAGCCGCTGCTGGCGCAGGAGGCGGCCGATGCGATTCGTGTGGCCGCCCGGGCCCAGGGCTATGGCGAACGCAAGGTCTTCACCGTGGCCGGGGCCCATTTCGATTGGGCCGGCGTGCAGGGCGCCTCGCAGGCGATGAGCCTGTTTGCCGAGCGCCAGCTGATCGAGATCCGCATTCCCTCCGGCAAGCCCGGCAAGGACGGTTCCGAGGCCTTGCAGCGCTATTGCGAGACGCTGTCCGATGAGGTGCTGACGCTGCTGGTGCTGCCGCGGCTGGACAAAACACAGACGAGCAGCGCCTGGTTCCTGGCGCTGGACGGCGCCGGCGTCACCGTGCGGGTCGACCCGATCGAACGCCGCGCGCTGCCACAGTGGATCGCACAACGCCTGGCCGCCCAGGGCCAGCGCGTCGCCGACGGCGAAGAAGGCCAGCGCAGCCTGGGCTTTTTTGCCGACCGGGTCGAAGGCAATCTATTGGCCGCGCACCAGGAACTGCAAAAGCTGGCGCTGCTGCACCCACCCGGGCTGCTGAGTTTCGAGCAGATCGAGGCGGCGGTGATGGATGTGGCCCGCTTTGATGTCTTCAAGCTCAGCGAAGCGGTGCTGTCCGGCCAGGTTGGCCGGCTCTTGCGCATGCTCGACGGCCTGGAGGCCGAGGGCGAGGCCGCTGTGCTGGTGCACTGGACGCTGGCCGAGGACATCCGGGCGCTGAAGAAGGTGCGCGATGCGCTGGACGCCGGCAAGCCACTGCCCATGGCGCTGCGCGAAGCGCGGGTCTGGGGGCCGAAGGAGCGGCTTTTCGAGCGCATTGCCCCGGGTCTGCACAGCCACAATCTGCTCAGCTTGGTCGAAGCGGCCCAGGTCTGCGACGGCATTGTCAAAGGCCTGCGTCACCCGGCCTGGCCGCTGGAACCCTGGGGTGCCCTGCGCCGCCTCGCATTGATGCTGGTTGAGGCCACGCAAGGCGAGCCGCGAGCCCGCGGCAACAGCGCCGCCCTGGTTCTGAAGTCCTGAGCCGTTTCGTCCTTGGCCGGCGTGCCGGCCAGCTGAAAACGCGCTATGGTTCAGGGCAGCGATGGCCCTGGGAGGACTTCGATGCTGAACGCTTGTGCTTCGCGCCTGCTGCTCACCGTGCTTGGCCTGCTGCCGCTGCCGGCCCTGGCCGTGCCCTGGCTGGTGCAGGTGCGGGGCAGCCACGGGCAGGCGCTGGCCGATGCGGTCGTCGCCGTCGAGCTCAAGGGCCAGCCCAGCAAGGCGCCGGCCACGGCCAGCGCCCAGATGGCGCAGCGTGATCGCCAGTTCCAGCCCTATGTGCTGGTCGTGCAGACCGGCACACCGGTCAGCTTTCCTAACTTCGACACGGTGCGCCACCACGTCTACTCCTTCTCTGCCGCCAAGAAGTTTGACCTGAAGCTCTACGCCGGCACGCCGGCCGAGCCGGTGGTGTTCGAAAAAGCCGGCGTCGCCACCCTGGGCTGCAATATTCACGACAAGATGAGCGCCCACATCGTCGTCGTTGACACGCCACTGTTCGGCAAGACCGATGCCCAGGGCCAGTTGCAGCTGGAGCTGCCCGCCGGCGAGCACCAGCTGAAGATCTGGCACCCGCGGCTCGCCCTGCCCCAGCTGCAAAGCCAGGCGCTCAGCGTTGGCAGCAGCAGCGGCCAGAGCAGCGTCAGCCTGAATGTCGGCGACTGAAGCGATGCGGCTGCCCGGATTCCTGAACCTGCGCCGGCTCGAGGGCCGCATCGTGGCGCTGTTCCTGGCGCTGCTGCTGGTCGTGCAGCTGGCCAGCTTTGCGCTGATCTCCAACACCATCGCCCGCAATGCCGACGCCTCGATCAGTCAGGAGCTGGCCACCGGCGAGCGGGTGTTCCGACGCGTGCTCAGCACCGATCTGCAGCAGCACCAGAGCGAAGCCAAGCTGCTGGAGGCCGACCACGGCTTCCGCCAGGTGCTGGAAGAAGGCCTGAACAGCCAGGAGTTGCGCGACACGCTGAAAGACGCGCTGAGCAGCCACGGCGAGCGCGTGCAGGCCAGCCTGGTGGCCTATGCCGATCCCGAACTGAAACTGGTGACGGCCACCAGCGATCAGGCACCGGCCTTTATCGCCCTGCTGCCGCGACTGATTGAAGCCCAGCGTGCCAAGAGCGCCGACAGTACCGCGGCCAGCCTGGCCGTGGTCGGCGGCAAGGCCTATCAGCTGGTCACCGTGCCGGTGCGCGCTGCCGGCCTGGGCGGCTGGGTCTTGATGGCCTTTCAGCTTGACCAGGCCCAGCTGCAGGAGTTGCAACAGCAATCGCGGCTGCAAGGCCTGCTGCTCCTGCATGCACCGGGCCAGCGCTGGCGCGCCCTCGGTTCGGTGCTGGACGACATCGACAGCGCCGCGCTGAGCGCCCAGCTGCCACCGCAGCCTGAGCCCGGTCAGTTCCCGCTGAAGCTGGGCGCCGAACACCTGCGCGGCATCTACCTGAAGCTGCTGGACGATGGCCAGCAGCAGCTCGGCGTGCTGCTGCTGCGCAGCTTTGACGAAGCCGTGGCCCCCTACCGGCAGCTGCAGCTGATCCTGCTGGCACTGACACTGCTGGGCGTGCTGGTCTTTGCCTTGGGCAGCGTGCTGATGGCCCGGCGCATCAGCGGCCCGGTCAAGGCGCTGGCCGAATCGGCCGAACGTCTCGGTGCCGGTGACTACGACACCCCCGTGCAGCGCACCTCGACCGATGAGATCGGCGATCTGGCCCAGGCCTTCGAAGGCATGCGCCAGGGCATTCGCAAACGCGAGGAACAGGTGCACCGGCTGGCCTTCTGGGATCAACTGACCGACCTGCCCAACCGCGAGCAATTCAGCCAGTTCCTGCTCAACCGCATCCAGCACGATGACTCGCCCTGCGCGGTGCTGATGTTGGATCTGGACCGCTTCAAGCATGTCAATGATGTGCTCGGCCATCGCTTCGGCGACCAGCTGCTGTGCGGCGTGGCCGAGCGGCTGCAGACCCTGCTGCGCGCCGACCGCCACTTCCTCGCCCGGCTGGGCGGCGACGAATTCGTGCTGTTGCTCGATGGTGCTGGCGAGGAACAGGCACTGGACGCTGCTCTGCGCATCCACCGCAATTTCGAGCATCCGCTGCAGATCGAGGAGCAGACCGTCGACCTCAGCGCCGGCATCGGCATCGCGCTGTACCCACGCCATGGCCGCGAGGTCAGCGTGCTCTTGAGCCGTGCCGAGCTGGCCATGTATGCGGCCAAACGCTCGCAGGCCGGCAGCCAGGTTTACACACCCAGTTTCGACGCCGGCAGCCAGGAATCGCTGTCGCTGCTGGGTGAGTTGCGCCGCGCGGTCGAGAACGGCGAGCTGCGCCTGTTCCTGCAGCCCAAGGTCGATCTGCGCAATGGCGCGGTGATCAGCGCCGAGGCCCTGGTGCGCTGGGAACATCCGCAGCGCGGCCTGGTGCCGCCGATGCAGTTCATTCCTTTTGCCGAGCAGACCGGCTTCATCCGCAGCCTGACCGCCTGGGTGCTGGAAGCCTCGGCCGACGCCTGGGAACGTGCGCAGGCACGGGGTCAGGCCTTGCGCATCAGCGTCAATCTGTCGACCCGCGATCTGCTCGACCAGGACCTGCCGCTGAAGATAGGTGCCATCCTCAAGGCGCGCGCGGCGCCGCCACAGGCGCTGTGCCTGGAGATCACCGAGAGCGCCATCATGGACGACCCGCAGCGCGCGCTGATGACGCTGGAGCATCTCAACGCGATGGGCTTCAAGTTGTCGATCGACGACTTCGGCACCGGCTATTCCTCGCTGGCCTATCTGAAGCGCCTGCCGGTCGACGAGCTGAAGATAGACAAGAGCTTTGTGATGGCGATGGAGAGCGATCTGGACGATGCCAAGATCGTCCGTTCAACCATTGAGCTGGCGCACAACCTCGGCCTCTCGGTCGTGGCCGAGGGCTTGGAAACGGCAAAGACCTGGAAGCTGCTGGCCGCGCTGGGCTGCGACGAGGGGCAGGGCTATTACATCGCCAAGCCCATGCCCGAGGCGCAGTTCATGCAATGGCTGGCCAACTGGCGCCCACCCGAGCTGGGCGACGAGTCGCCGGACACGGTGATGGCCGGGCTCGGTTGAGCGCAGCCGGCGCGCTCAGGGCGCGACGCGCGGTAACTCCAAGGTGAAGCGGCTACCCAGGCCGGGCTCGCTGTCCACGCTGAGACTGCCGCCCAGCAGGCCCTCGACGGTGTTGTGGGCAATGCTCAGACCCAGGCCGCTGCCGCCCTGGCCGAACTTGGTGGTGAAGAAGGGCTCGAAGACGCGACGCCGCACCGCCGCTGACATGCCAAGGCCATCGTCCTCTATCCAGAGCAGCACCCGCTCGCCTTCGCCGCTGCGCGAACCGACCCGCACACAGCCCCCCTCGCGCCCTTCAAAGGCATGCAGCAGCGCGTTGTTGAGCAGGATGACGATGATCTGCGTCAGCGCGCCGGGGTAGGACTCCAGCGCCAGCTCAGGCTCCAGCTGAAGCTCCAGCTTGACTCGGGCCTTGCGGAAGGCCACGCCCAGGGTCTGCGCGCAGTCCTCGCAGACCTCGGCCAGCTTGAACAGGCGGCGGTGCTCGGCGCTGCGATCGACGGCCACCTGCTTGAAACTGCGCACCAGGCTGCCGGCGTTGTCCATGCTGTGCTCAATCACCTCCAGGCCCTCCTGCGCCTGCTTGATGAAGGCGCCCAGATCGCCGCGGCGCATGGCCTGCTGTTGCTCGAAGCGGCGGGCGAAATCGCGGGTGGCATGCAAGAGCGTTGAAGCCACCAGCAGGCTGTTGCCGATCGGCGTGTTCAGCTCATGGGCGACGCCAGCCACCATCGAGCCCAGCGCGGCCAGCTTCTCCTGCGACATCACATGGCGCTGCAACTCGGTCAGGCGCAGGTGGGCGCGGGCGTTCTCCAGCGCGATGGCGCCGTAGGAGCAGAGCATGCGAAAGATCAGCTGCTCGCGTTCGCCATAGGCGGCGGCGCGCTCACTCTGCACCGTCATCACACCGATCACCCGCTCGCTGATCTGCAGCGGCACGAACATCATGCTGAGCATGGCGGTGGTACCGGGGATTTGCGGCACCGGCTCGGCCGCCGTTCCGGTGTTGATGACGAACTCGCGCCGCTCGCGCAGACAGCGCGCGCAATAGCTGGCGGTGTCGTTCAGCGCAATCGCCGGATCGACAAAGCGCTCGCCGGCCTCGACGCCATAGGCGCATTCCAGCTGCTCGCCGGTTTCAGACAGCATGTAGATGGCCACGCTCTGCGCATCCAGCATGGTGTGGACATGGCGCTCCAAGACTTCGTATATCCGCTCGGCGTCCAGCTCGGTGGTGATCTCCTGGCTGATCGCGCTGAGATGCAGCATCAGCTCGTGATTGCCCTTGAGCAGCTCGTAGCGAGCCGTCTCCAATTCAGCCACGCGACGCAGATGCTCGTTCTCGGCGCGGGTGCGTTCGATCTGGTGCTGGGCCTGCATGCCGGTCATGCGCCGTGCCGTCTCCTGGCTGAAATTGGCCTGGCGCACCGCGCTGGCCTGATGGGCCAGGGCATAGGCACGTTCGTATAGGCCATGGGCGGCATAGGCCGCCGAGGCTGACTCCAGCAGTGCAGCCTGTGGCTGGTAGGCACTGATCTGGCGGGCCTGCGCCAAGGCGGCCTCGTACCAGCTCAGCGCATCCGGTGCCGTCGGCGCCAGCGCCTGCTCGATATCGGCCAGGGCCCAGATCGCCTCGATCTCGTAATTGCGATTGCCCTGCTGGCGCGACAGCACCAACGCTGCCTCGATGGCCAGTCGCGCTTCGCGCAGGCGCCGCAAGCCCAGCAAGGCGCGGGCCTGCCCAGTGCCTGCGATCACGCGCAGGTCTGCCGCCGCTGCGCTGGGCAGGCGCTGCATCCGTTCATAGGCCTGCAGCGCCAGCTCGAAGTGCCCGCACTCCAACTCGGTGCGCGCCAGCATGTTCAGACTCACGGCCGTTGTACGCGCCTGCGGCAGGCCAGCCAGCAGTTCCAGCGCCTCGTGCAAGCGTTCGCGCGCCGCATCAAGCTGGCCCAGCTGGCGCAACACATCGCCAAGATGCATCAGGCAGCCGCCGGTTAAGGGCGCCCAGCCGGACCGCCGCGCCAGCTCCAGCCCGCGCTGCAGCCATTCCAGGGCCGGCTCGTACTGGCTCATATTGCCGTGGTTGTAGCCCAGGTTGCTGGCCAGCGTGACCGCCCGGCGCAGCTGCCCCGAAGCCATTGAGGCCTCGAAGCTGCGCGAAAACCAGCTGATGCAGGGCCCGTAGTCGGCCCGCAGCGCGGCGAGCACGCCGTCGTAGTCGGCCAAGGCCGCCGCCACGGCCGGGTGCAGCGCCTCGCTGTAAACCGGCAACTTGCCCGCCCACTCGCGCTCGGCCTCGACATTGTTCTGAAAGGCCGAGGCACGAGCCAGCTCGGCCCGGAAGAACTGCATGCGCAGTGGGTCAGCCAGCAGGTCGGCGGCCTCGATGGCCGCACGCAGCGCCCGCTCGACACCGGCAAAGTCGCCCTGCTGGCTCTGCCAGCCGGCGGCCAGCCAGTGCGCATCGGCCAGCGCTTCGTGGTCGCCGATGACCGCGCAATCGCGCAGCAAGGACGGCAGCAACTCCTCCAACTCCAGCAGTTGGCCGCGATGCAGCGCGCGTTCGCCTTGCAGCAGGCGCAGGCGGCAAGACAGGGCGGCCGATTCGGGGCCACCAATCACCTCGTGCTGCAAGCCATCCAGCAGCGCGACCGAGCGTGCCTCGTCGCTCTGCCGCAAGGCCCAGGCCAGGGCCAGGCGGTCGATGGGAGACGGCGCCTGCTCCAACACTTGCTGCTCAAGTTGCTGAAGCTCGGCCTGGCTCGAATGGAAGGTCAGATGCGCTAACTGCACGGCGCGACACTCCCTGGACAAATGGCGCTGCCTGCCAGCCTACGCCAAGCCAGTGGCAGCGCCGCGTCCGCTGCGCCAAGACTTGTGCGGATTCGCAGATTTCGCAACAAAGTCACGGCCGCAGCCCGCCACTCACGGCGAACGCATCGGCAGTTCCAGCGTGAAGCGGCAACCCAGGCCCGGTTCGCTGCTGACACGAATGCTGCCGCCGAGCAGCGATTCGACAATGTTGTGACAGATGCTCAAGCCCAGCCCGCTGCCACCCTGGCCGAACTTGGTGCTGAAGAAGGGCTCGAAGATGCGCGCCAGCACGGCCGGCGTCATGCCCACGCCGTCGTCAGCCACCCAGAGCTGCACATGCTCCGGCCCGCGCGGCAGAGCACCGATTTCTATCGTGCCGCCACTGCGCCCCTCGAAACCATGCACCATGGCGTTGTTCAGCAGGATCACCAGCACCTGTCCCAGCGAACCCGGGTAGCCCTGCATGCTGAGCGCCGGTGGCACCTCCATGCGCACGCCAATGCCGGCGCGGCGCAGCATCAGGCCCATGGTCTGCACATACTGCTCGCACAGCTCATGCAGCAGGAAATCGCGGCGCTGCTCGGCGCTGCGATCGACGGCCACCTGCTTGAAGCTGCGCACCAGCGAGGCCGCTGCCTCCATGCTGCGCTCGATCACTTCCAGGCCCTCGCGCGAGCGGCCGGCAAACTGCTGCCAATCGGCACGGCGCAAGGCCTGGCGGGCCACGCGCTGCTCGAAATCGCGGGCACTGCCGAGCAAGGTGCTGGCCACCAGCAGGCTGTTGCCGATCGGCGTGTTCAGCTCATGCGCCACGCCGGCCACCATGGCGCCCAGCGCGGCCAGCTTTTCCTGTGCCATCACATGGCGCTGCAACTCGCCCAGGCGCAGATAGGCCCGGGCGTTGTCCAGCGCGATCGCGCCGTAGGAGCAGAGGTTGCGAAAGATCAGCTGCTCGCGCTCGCCATAGGCATCGCCTTTGGGCGACTGCACCGTCATCACGCCGATCACCCGTTCGGCGACGATCAGCGGTGCCACCATTACGCTGTTCATCACCGCGGTGCCGGGGATGTGATGACGCAGATCGGGCGGGTGTTGGGCGCCCAGCGTGAACTCACGCCGCTCACGCACGCTGCGGGCGCAGTAGCTGTTCGAGTTCAGCGCGTCGATGGGCGGATCGACAAAGCTCTCGCCGCCCTCCATGCCAAAGGCGCACAGCAGCTGCTGGCCGCTGTCGTCCAACAGGTAGATGGACATGCTGGCGGTGTGCAGCATCGCATGCACATGGCGCTCCAGCACCTCGAAGACGCGGTCGGCATCAAGTTCGGCGGTGATCTCCTGGCCGATTGCACCGAGGTGCAGCAGGGCCTCGTGGGCACCCTTGAGCGCTTCGAAGCGCGCCGCCTCCGACTCGGCCAGGCGGCGCAGATGCTCGCTTTCGGCGCGCGCGCGCTCGACCTGGTGATGGGCCTGCAGCGCGCTCGAGCGGCGCTGGGTTTCCTCGCTGTAGCTGCGCTGGCGCAACTCGCTGGCACGTGCGGCGCAGCGATAGGCCGGCTCGAAATCACCGCGCGCCGCCTCGCAGCGCGCGCAGGCATCGAGCAGCGCGATGGGCGGCTGGTAGCCTTCGATCTTGTCGGCGTGACGCAGCGCCTGGCGATAGCAATGCTGGGCGACCTGGGTGTCGCCATTGGCCGCATGTTCGATATCGGCCAGCACCCACAGCGCCTCGACGACGGTGCCGCGCTCGTGCTGCTCGCCGGCCTGGGCCAGCACCTGGGCGGCAACCTGGCGCGCCGGCTCAAACTGAGCCTGGAGCAGCAGCGCCCGCGCCCGGCCAAGTCCGGCATCGATCTCCAGATCCAGCGCCGATGCCGATCGCGCCCGCTGGGCCAGGGTTTCGAAGGCCAGTTGCGCATCGGCCGGGCGGCCGGCATCGAGCTCGGTCTGGGCCAGAAACTTCAGCGCCAGCATCGTCGTGCGCGCGTCGGGCTGCTGCTGCTGCAGTTGCAGGCACTCGTGCAGGAGATCACGCGCATCGTTGGCCTGCCCCAGGCGCCGCAGCGCCTCGCCGGTATGGGCCAGACACAGGCTGATCAAGGCCGGCCACCGCGCTGAACGGGCCAGCTCCAGACCGCGACGCAGCCATTCCATCGCGGTCTGGAAGTCGCTCATCGTCGTGTGAGCGAAGCCCAGATTGGTCGCCAGCGAGATTGCCCGGCGCAGCTGCCCCGTCTGCAGTGCCGCCTCGTAGGCCTGGGCGAAGGCGCGGATGGACGGTACATAGTCGGCCGAGAGGGCAGCCAAGAGGCCGCGAAAATCAGCCACCGCCGCCATCTCGGCCGGCGGCAAGCCAGCGCTGAGCGGTGGCAGCGCGCTGCCCCATTTGCGCTCGGCCACGGCCACATCGCGAAACACCTGGGCCCGCGCCAAGGTCGCCTGGAAAACCAGCACCCGGCTGGCGTCGCCGGCCTGACGGGCAAAGACGATGGCAGTCTCCAGCGCGCTCATCAAGCCATCGCTATCGCCGCGGTCGGCGGCCAGGTAGTAGCCAAGCCAGTGGGCGTCGGCACAGCCGCACCAGTCCTGTTGAGACTGCATCAGCTGCAGGGCCTGTTGGAGCAGCTGATCGGCCCGGTCCATATCGAGCTGAAGCAAGGCCGCCTCGGCACGCACCAGCAAGAGCCTGGCGCGCGTTGGCTCACGCCGGGCTGGCGGCACATCGGCCACGGCCTGATCCGGCCCGGCCAGTTCCTCGAGCAGGCAGGCGGCCAGGCCATCGGCGCGCTGGCTGTCGCGCTGGCGCAGCGCCCAGGCCAGCCAGGCACGCAGCAGCCAGAGCTCCGCGCCCTGGGCTTGGCTCAGCCGGCGCTCTGCCGCCTGAACCGCTTCCTCGCTCGCAAACAGCTCGAGCGTCTCGCCTGCATCCGCCATTCCAGCTCCATGACCTGCCACACCCCTGCAAGGCTAGCGCAGCGCAGGCCGTTCTGGATAGGGCTGGGCCGCCTCAGGGTGTGCGATAGACGCCATCGCCGCGCGAAAATGCCGCATTCCCTGCGGCTTAGCACAACGCTCAGTAGCCGCGGACGGCTTCCACCCGGTGCGCCAGCGGCCGGCCGGCGCGTAGGGCCTGCAGATTGGCCGCCACCACGGCCGCCGCGCTGCGGGGGTCGGTCTGCGCCGCGGTGTGCGGCAATACGGTCACGCCAGCATGACTCCAGAACGGGTGCTCGGCCGCCAGCGGTTCCTGATGGAAGACATCGAGCACCGCGCGGCGCAGCTGCCCGGCGTCCAGCGCGGCGAGCAGATCAGCGTCGATGACATGGGCGCCACGGGCCAGATTGATCAGGCTGGCACCGGGCTTGAACAGCGCCAGGCGCTGGGCATCGAAAAAGCCGCGCGTCTGATCGGTCAGCGGCAGCAGATTGATCACCGTGTCCGCCCGGGCCAGCGCGCCGACCAGCTCAGCCCCGCTGCAGCACTGCACACCGGGCACCTGGCGCGGCGAACGACTCCAGCCCTCGACCGTATAGCCCTGGCTGAGCAGTGCCGCGGCGACACGCCCGCCCAGTTCGCCCAGGCCCAGCACCAGTACCCGCCATTCGGCGGCCCTGCACTGTGCCGGCTGGCGCCACAGCCGCTGGGCCTGCTGCGCCTGTACGTCAAAAAAGCCGCGATGCAAGGCCAGCACGGCCCACAGCGCCGTCTGCGCCATTGCCTCGTTCATCGCGGGGTCGACCATGCGCGCCAGTGGCACCCCAGCCGGCAGCGTGGGGTCGGCCAGCAGCCGATCGACCCCGGCCCAGAGCGACTGGATCAACCGCAGATTGGGCAGGCCCTGCAGCCGCCCTGGCGGTGGATTGGCGACCACCGCCATCTCGATCGCCGCCGCCTCGGCCGCATCGCGCGGCGCATCGATCAGCCACTGCTCAGCCGGCATCGCCTGCTGCAGCACTTGCAACCAACGCGCCGCCTCGGCAGCGCCCCATTGCCCCGTCAATAACAAGGCCATCAAGCGTCCTTGTCTTCCAAGGCCTCGCACAACGCGGTCAAGCCGGCGCGCACGGTGGCGCGACGGACCTCATGGCGGTCGCCGGCAAACAATTCCTTCCAGACCTTGACCGGCTGGCCGGCATGCAGCAGGGCCAGCCAGACCGTGCCGACCGGCTTGGCATCGCTGCCGCCGCTGGGCCCGGCAATGCCGGTGACGGCCAGCGCCCAGTCGATCGGCGCATGGGCCAGCAGGCCGCGCGCCATGTGCTCGGCCACCGGCGCACTGACCGAGCCATGCAGGCCGATCAAGGCCGCCGGTACGCCCAGCAACTCGTTCTTCGACTGATCGCTGTAGCTGACCACGCCGCGCTCGAACCACTGGCTGGAGCCGGCCAGGCTGGTGCAGGCCGCGGCAATCATGCCGCCGGTGCAGGACTCGGCCGTGCCCATGCGTTCGCGGCGCTGGATCAGGGCCAGGGCGATACGGTCGATCAGCTCATATTCGTCAGGCAGCAGCATGTTCAGACTCCAAGGAAATGACGGGCCAGGGCCAGCACCAGCAGCGTGCAGCCGGCGGCAACGAAATCGTCGATCAGAATGCCCAGGCCCTGGCGCCAGCCTATCGTCTCACCGGGGCGCAGCTTGAACAAGCGATCGGCCCAGCCGACGGGGCCAGGTTTTGCCGCGTCGAAGAAACGGAACAGCCCAAAGGCCAGGGTCTGGCCCAGCAGCCCCGCTGGCATGTAAAGCCACAGCACCAGCCAGATCGCGACGATCTCGTCCCAGACGATGGCGCCCGGATCGGCGACGCGCAAATGCTGGGCGGTGCGCGTACAGGCCCAGACGCCCAGCAGCGTGCCGGCCGCGATCAGCGCGCCCCACTGCGCCGCGTCGAGCCAGCGGTTGAGCAGTAGAAACGCCAGCCAGCCCCACAAGCTGCCGACCGTGCCGGGCGCCTTGGGCGACAGCCCGCTGCCAAAACCCAGCGCCAGCCAGTGCGCCGGATGGCTGAGCATGAAACGCGCCGTCGGCCGACGCGGGGCCAGGTCTTGCCTCAGAGCCTCGTCCATCGCGCTCATGCCTTGAAATGGTCAAAGGATTGCAGCTGCAAGGCCATCTTTTCGCCGCTGCCGTCGAGCACGCGCAAGCCCGCCTCGGCGCTGATGTGGCCGACGCGGCTGACCGCCGTACCACTGGCCTGTGCGGCCGCCAGCACCGCCTCGCGCTGCGCGGCCGGCGCCGTGAACACCAGTTCGTAGTCATCGCCGCCGCTGAGCAGGCAGAGCTGCTGCACGGCCGCGGGCTGCGCAGCCAGCCAGCGACTGCGCGGCAGGCGCTCGAAGTCCAGCTCGGCGCCTACACCCGAGCGCACCAGCACATGGCCGAGATCGCCGGCCAGGCCGTCGGACACATCGATGGCGCTGCTGGCGATGCCGCGCAAGGCCTGGCCCAGCGCTACCCGCGGTTCGGGCCGCTCCATCGCCAGGCGGACCTGCGCGAAGTCCTCGCCGGGCAGGCTCAGCGTGCCGCGGAACTGCTCCAGCGCCAGCCGCGCGTCGCCGAGGCAGCCGCTGATGTAGATGTCGTCGCCGGGCCGCGCGCCACTGCGCAGCAAGGCCTGGCCCTGCGGGCATTCGCCCATCACCGTGACGCAGATGTTCAGCGGGCCGGCCGTGGTGTCGCCGCCGACCAGGGCAATGCCATGGGCATCGGCCAGCGCGAACAGGCCGCGGGCAAAGCCGGCCAGGAAAGCTTCGTCAGCGCGCGGCAGCGCCAGCGCCAGCGTGAAGGCGCGCGGCGTCGCGCCGCAGGCGGCCAGATCGCTCAAGTTGACGGCCAGCGCCTTGTGGCCCAGCAGCTCGGGGGCCACGGTGCTGAGGAAGTGCCGGCCTTCGACCAGCATATCGGTCGACACCAGCCACTGCTGCCCAGCCGCTGGCTGCAGCACGGCGCAGTCGTCGCCGATGCCCAGCGCCACGCCGACCTGCGTGCTGCGCTCGCGCTCAAAAAAACGCTTGATCAGATCGAATTCACCCATGCGCTGATTGTCACCCGCGCTGGCCACCGCCGGGCCAGCCCGCCTCAGCCGGCCGGATCGCGCAGCAGATTGGACAACTCGACCGCCGACTTGACGCTCATCTTCTCGAACACCCGCGCGCGGTGGACCTCCACGGTGCGCACGCTGATGTTCAGCTGATCGGCGATCAGCTTGTTGGGCAGGCCCTGCACCACCAGCTGCATCACCTCACGCTCGCGCTCGGTCAGCTCGGCCAGCCGCTGCGCCAGCTGGCCCTGCAGGCCGCGCGCACCGATGGCGGCGGCACTGGCGGCCAGCGCCTCCTCGATGCGATCAACCAGGGCGTTGTCCGAGAAGGGCTTCTCGACGAAATCGAAGGCACCGCGCTTGACCGCCGCCACCGCCGTCGGCACATCGCCATGGCCGGTCAGAAAGATCACCGGCAGCGTGCGCGCCAGGCCCAAGGCACTCAGGCGTTCGAACAGCGCCAGGCCGCTCATGCCCGGCATCCGCACATCGAGCAGCACACAGCTCGGTGCCGAGGGCCAGCCCTGGCCGTCGTAGGGCAGGCCCTGCAACATGGCCTCGAAGGCCTCGGCGCTGTCATAGGCCTCGGACAGCAGGCGGCGCGAGCGCAAGAGCCAACCCAGCGCATCGCGGACGACCTCTTCGTCGTCAACCAGATAGACCATGGGCAGCTTGTTGCTCGTCATGCCGGCGGCACTCCTTCGGGATGACCGGGATTCTGCCCTTCGCCAGGCAGGCTGAAGCGGAACTCGCAGCCGCTGTGTCGCTGTGCGCTGCTCTCGTTGCAGCTGTCGAAGTCGATCGCGCCGCCATGCTGCTCGACGACGGTGCGGCACAGGCTCAGACCCAGGCCCATGCCCTCGCTGCGGGTGGTGAAGAAGGGCGTGAACAGCTGGGCGCCGACGCCAGGGTCAAGACCTGGCCCCTGGTCGCGCACGGCGATGCTGACCCAGCGCGAGGCCAGGCTGCGCGCGCTGAGCAGCAGCACCCGCTCGGCCAGCGGCGTGGCGCCGTCCATGGCCTGGATGCCGTTGCGGCTGAGGTTGAGCAGCACCTGTTCGACCATGGTGCGATCACAGCGCACCCGCGGCACCGGACTGGGCAGCTGCACCTCGATGCGGGTGCCGCTCTTGCGCGCCTGCAGGCGCACCAGGGGCAGCACGGCCTCAAACAGCTCATCGACGCCAATCAGCTCGCGCTGATGCTCGCGGCGGCGCACAAAGTCGTGCACGCTCCTGATCACCCGCCCGGCGCGCTCGGCCTGCTGGGCGATGCGGGTGACGGCCTGGCGCACCATGGCCGGCGTCTGCTCGTCGTCGGGTTCGCGGGTCAGCAGGTTCAGCGAGGCGGTGGCATAGCTGGCGATGGCCGCCAAGGGCTGGTTCAGCTCATGGCTGAGCAGCGAGGCCATTTCGCCGACGGTGGCCAGCCGGGCCGTGGCCTGCAGCCGCTCTTGCTGCTGGCGCGACAGCTCCTCGACCCGGCGCTGCGCGCTGACATCGAGCACCGCGCTCATCCAGCCGGTCTGCTGGCCCTGGGCGTTGAGCAGCGGCGCCTCGAAGATCAGCACCGGAAAGCGCTCGCCGTTCTTGCGCATGAAGACGGTCTCGAAGCCCTGCCGCGGGTCCTGCCCGCCGCCGTTGATATCGGCCTGCCAGCGGCTGCTGCGGTCACGATGACGGCGCCGGTACTCGTCAACAAACTCGGGCGGCCAGTAGGGCGGCGTGCCCGGCTCGCCATCAGGCCCGGGCTGCAGGCGCAGCAGTTCCTCGGGCTTGAAGCCGACCATGGCGCAGAAGGCCGGGTTGACATAGGTGATGGTGCCGGCCAGATCGCGGGCACGCAGGCCGGTGATCAGCGAGTTCTCCATGGCCTGGCGAAAGGCCAAGGCCTCGGCCAGCGCGCGTTCGGCCTCGGCCCGGCGCCGGCCATCACGGGCCAGCAGGATGACGACGCCGAACAGCCCCAGCGACAGGCCCAGCACGAGCGCCGTGGCCAGGTTGGGAATCAGCCGCGGGCTGCCGGCGGCACTGTCGACGCGCAGTTGCAGCGTCAGCCCCGGCAGATCGAGCACCCGCTCGGCCACGTAGTAGCCGGCACCGCGCGTCAGGCCGGCGCGGGCCAGCCGCGTGCCATCACCCTCGACAAAGCTGAGCTCATGCGCGCGCGCCTGCTCCGGGCTGACCGACTCCTCCAGCAGCTGGCGCAGCCCCAGCGTGGCCACGACGAAGGCCGTGGCCTCACCGCCACGCAGCTGCGGCAGGCAGAGGTCCACGACCTCCAGCCCATCGCCATCGGTGATGGGCACGAAATAGCTGCGCGAAAAAATCTGCGCGCCATGGCGCAGCGCCGCCGCACAGGCCAGCTCAGTTTCCGGCTGCAACTGATCGCGGGCGATCTGGCCGAACAACGGCGCCCTGAACGGCGAGTCGGCGGCCGCCTGCACCTCGCGCTGCGCGTCGCGAAACTCAACCCGCAGCAGTGCCCGGCTTTGCCGCATCAGTTCGATGGCGTCGAGGCGCCAGCGCGGGTCGCGATGGTCCTCCCACATCAGCGCCTGCACGCCCTGCAGCTCGCGCCCGCCGAGCTGCTTGGCCCGCGCAGCCACTTCGGCGGCGACCTGGTCGACTTGCTCCTGCGCGCGCGCCGCTTCGTAGCTCAAGGTCAGCATCACCAGCAGCGTCTGCGCCACCAGCAAGAGGCCCACCAAGGTGCTCCACAGCAACGCCCGACGCCAGCGCCTGACGCCTGGCGCCGGGCTGGGAGGAATGGGGATCGGGAGCGGCATCACGGCCGGCACAGTATGCGGCGCCCTGTTCCGACTGACGATGCGCAGTTTCGCGTACCCGCGCGCCAGCAAAAAGGCTCACACTGCAGGTTGCATACTGTCGATGCAGGATCGGCATCGCCTTGTCAGTGAGGCGGCGGATCCGACTCCTACAATCGCCGGCCACCCGCGGGCCCGCCACGAGATCAAGCCATGTCTAAAGTCGAACTGAAACGCGCTCAGCTGCGCCAAGCCGCACTCGAATATCACGAGTTCCCGACGCCGGGCAAGATCGCCGTGACGCCGACCAAGCAGCTGGTCAATCAGCGCGACCTGGCGCTGGCCTATTCACCCGGCGTGGCGGCCGCCTGCGAGGAGATCGTTGAAGATCCGGCCAATGCCTTCCGCTACACCTCGCGCGGCAATCTGGTCGCCGTGGTCACCAATGGCACGGCCGTGCTGGGTCTGGGCGATATCGGCCCCCTGGCCTCCAAGCCGGTGATGGAAGGCAAGGGCGTGCTGTTCAAGAAGTTCGCCGGCATCGATGTGTTCGACCTGGAGATCCAGGAGCGCGATCTCGACAAGCTGGTCGACATCATCGCGGCGCTGGAGCCCACCTTTGGCGGCATCAACCTCGAAGACATCAAGGCGCCGGACTGCTTCTACGTCGAGCGCCAGCTGCGCGAGCGGATGAAGATCCCTGTCTTCCACGACGACCAGCACGGCACGGCCATCGTCGTCGGCGCGGCGCTGATCAACGGCCTGAAGGTGCTGGGCAAGGACATCAAGCAGGTCAAGCTGGTCACCTCCGGCGCCGGTGCTGCCGCGCTGGCCTGCCTCAGCCTCTTGCTCAAGCTGGGCCTGCCGCGCGAGAACATCTGGGTGACGGATCTGGCCGGCGTCGTCTATGAAGGCCGCACCGAGCTGATGGACCCCGACAAGGCCCAGTTCGCGCAGAAGACCGAGGCCCGCAGCCTGCGCGAGGCGATCAAGGACGCCGATGTCTTCCTCGGCCTGTCGGCCGGCGGCGTGCTCAAGCCCGATATGGTGGCCACGATGGCCGCCAAGCCGCTGATCTTCGCGCTGGCCAATCCAACGCCGGAGATCCTGCCCGAGGAAGTCAAGGCGGTGCGTGACGATGCGGTGATGGCCACCGGCCGCACCGACTATCCGAACCAGGTCAACAACGTCCTGTGCTTCCCCTACATCTTCCGCGGCGCGCTGGACTGCCGCGCGACGACGATCACCGATGAGATGGAGATTGCCGCCGTCCACGCGATTGCCGAGCTGGCCCAGGCCGAGCAGAGCGAGGTCGTCGCCGCCGCCTACGCCGGTGCGAACCTGAGCTTCGGCCCCGAGTACCTGATTCCCAAGCCCTTCGACCCGCGGCTGATGATGATGATCGCGCCGGCCGTGGCGCGTGCCGCCGCCGCCTCGGGCGTGGCCCAGGCACCGATCGAAGACTTCGATGCCTACCGCGAAAAGCTGCAGAGCTTTGTCTATGCCTCGGGCACGACGATGAAGCCGATCTTCAACGTCGCCAAGCGGGCCAAGAACAAGCGCGTGGCCTACGCCGAGGGTGAGGAAGAACGCATCCTGCGCGCCGTGCAGGTCGTCATCGACGAGGGCCTGGCACGGCCGACGCTGATCGGCCGCCCCGGCGTGATTGCCGAGCGCTGCGAACGCTTCGGCCTGCGCCTGCAGGAAGGGCGGGATTACGACGTCGTCAACGTCGAGCAGGACCACCGCTACCGCGATTACTGGCAGACCTATCACCAGATGACCGAGCGCAAGGGCGTGACGGCGCAGCTCGCCAAGATCGAGATGCGCCGCCGGCTGACGCTGATCGGCTGCATGATGCTGCACAAGGGCGAGGTCGACGGCATGCTTTGCGGCACCTGGAGCACCACCTCCATGCACCTGCAGTACATCGACCAGGTGATTGGCAAGCGCCCCGGCGTCAAGACCTTTGCCTGCATGAACGGGCTGATCCTGCCGGGCCGCCAGGTCTTCCTGGTCGATACCCACGTCAACTACGACCCGACGGCGGAGCAACTGGCCGAGATCACCATCATGGCCGCCGAGGAACTGATGCGCTTTGGCATCCGCCCCAAGGCCGCCCTGCTCTCGCACAGCAACTTCGGTTCCAGCAACAACCCCTCGGCGCTGAAGATGCGCGAGGCGCTGGCGCTGATCCAGCAATCGGCACCCTGGCTCGAAGTCGACGGCGAAATGCACGGCGACACCGCGCTGGACGCCAATTACCGCGGCCAGCTGATGCCGCGCTCGACCCTCAGTGGCGAGGCCAATCTGCTGGTGATGCCGAATATCGACGCGGCCAACATCAGCTACAACCTGCTGAAGACGGCGGCCGGAGGCGGCATCGCCATCGGCCCGGTGCTGCTGGGGGCCGCCAAGCCGGTGCATGTGCTGACGCCATCGGCCACCGTGCGCCGCATCGTCAATATGACGGCCCTGACCGTCGCCGACGCCAACGCCGCGCGTTGATTCATGGGTAGGCGGGGCAGCACCCGCCACCCGGCCATTTTTTCAGGCTGCTGGAGGGGCTTGAAGGGCAGCTATCGTGCCGCCCAGCGACCGGCTGGCAACCGTCGGCACAGCCACTCCCGTGCTTGAAAAACCTGGTCCTTTGCACCGTCTTGGTGCGAATAGCAGGCCTGGCCGCGCTCGGATTACAAAAGTTTGTAATGGCTCACCGGAGCTCTTAGCGCACCCTGCAATGGCCTGAAATCTCACGATGCAGAGTTGTGTGCGCACACTAACAAGTCTGAATGTGACGCTCAGATGAATGGCCTTGGCTTGAGCTTTTCAGGCGGCTTCGGTACCATCATGCCTTCAGGATTCAGGGTAAACCCGTGATTTTGCTTGAGAGGTCACCGCTGTGGCCATCTTGGCGCCGGTGGGGAACAGCGCTCGCAATGCTTGCGATGCTGGCTCCAGCGAGCCAGGTGGCAGCCAGGAAACCGGCGCCACAGCCGACCGCAGAGCTGGAAACGGTGGCCTTGTCGGCCCTGCCCCGCGAAGCCCAAAACACCCATCGCCTCATCCTCGCCGGCGGGCCTTTCCCGCACAGCAAGGACGGCACGGTGTTCGGCAACCGGGAACAGGCGCTGCCGCGCAAGGCCCGAGGCTACTACCGCGAATATACCGTCAGAACGCCTGGTGCCCGCAATCGCGGCGCCCGACGCCTGGTATGCGGTGGCGAGCCACCCGTGAAGCCTGAGGTTTGTTACTACACCGACAACCACTACGCCAGCTTCAAGCAAGTGCTGCAGTGAGTGGCGGTGACAAGAGTTCTGTGACCATCTAGGAGGAACGCGACCATGCTTTTGCAGACCGTCCGTCCCAATATCGTGCAGGCCATACGGGCCTACCGGGTAGAGGACTTGATGCAAGCCGCGCAAGAGGCCGGGCACCATTTTCTCTATGCCAATCTGTCGGACGCGCAGTCCAAGCCAGAGGTATTGGAGGGTATTGCGCAGTCTTTCCTGTTTCCTGCCCATTTCGGCAAGAACCTTGACGCGCTCTACGATTGCATGACCGATCTGGTCCACAAGTCCGGCGCCCAGCCCGGCTTTGTGGTCGTGCTGGAACAATTGCCCGACAACCTGCGCTTTGACCGCGAGGCCCGCGAGCAGTTGCTGGACGTGTTCCGAGACGCCGCAGATTACTGGAGCGATAGAAAAATCCAGTTCCGGTGTTTCTATTCTTTTCAGTAGCCCGCTCCCAAGAAAACGGGTCATGGGAGCGGGCTGCTGAGGTGGCCCCGGTTGCTGAAAAGCCTGCTGCAAAGAATTCCAAAGCAGCGGCCAATGCAAATTTCGGCATGAATATGCCAATGATGAGTAGCGCGTTCGACACGGCGATGTGGCTGAACGCCGCTTGAGCGGCAGCCTCCCTTCAGGAGAGGCCGCCGGCTGAGCAGCTCCGCTGCATCCTCACGCCAAGCGAAAAAAGAAACCCGCCTTGCAATGCAGGCGGGTTTCTTTTTGCCCGATGAGCAGCAACGCGAGCACCGAGGCATCTGACTCGAGTGGCTTCTTACGTCCGAACTTCAAGCGCCAGGGCGACAAATTCGCCGACCGGTACTTCCTCGGCACGGCGCTGCAAATCGAAACTGCCCTGGTAGCCGCGCTGGCTCAACCAGACACCCAGGCTGTGCCTCAGCAGCTTGCGGCGCTGTGAAAACGCCGATGCCACCAGTTCGCCGAGCAAGGCAGCATCAACCGCAGGTGGCAAGGCATGCGGAATCATCCTCACGATGGCCGAATCGACCCGCGGCGGCGGATCAAAGCACTCCGGCGGCACATCGAGCACCGATTCGATCTGGTAGCGCCATTGCAGCATCACGGACAGCCGGCCGTAATCCTTGCTGCCGGGCGATGCTGCCATGCGCTCGACGACCTCTTTCTGCAGCATGAAATGCTGGTCGACCACGTGCTCGACAAAGCCCAGCAGATGAAACAGGATCGGCGTTGATATGTTGTAGGGCAGATTGCCGACCACGCGCAAGCGCTGAGCGCGTTCGGCCGCCAGGGCTGCGAAGTTGACCTTCAGCACATCGGACTCGATCACCTGCAAGCCCTCGCGCTTGCGCAGCTTGGCAGCAAGATCGCGGTCCAGCTCGATGACGGTCAGCGGTTGCAGGCGCGCCAGCAGCGGCAGCGTCATCGCGCCCAGTCCAGGCCCGATCTCGACCATTGCATCGCCAGCGGCAGGCGCGATGGCGTCGATGATGGCGTCGATCATGGCCGCATCGGTGAGGAAATGCTGGCCAAAGCGCTTGCGGGCGATATGAGCCATCAGCGCGTCTCCTCGCGCCGGCCCGCGATCAACACGGTCATTGCCATTCGCGCAGTTCCACGAAGGCGCGGGCGCGCAGGTCCTTGACCCATTCGCTGTAGGCTTCGTCGTACTTGCGCTCGCGCAGCGAATTGCGTGCCTGCTCGCGCAGCTGCTTGGGATCGATCTCGACCTCACGGCGCTCCAGCACCTGGATCAGGTGCATGCCGTAACGCGACATCACCGGGCCGGAGATACCGCCCAGCGGTAGTGCATTCATGGCCTGTTCGAACTCGGGCACGAAGGCGCCGGGCGCCACCCAGCCAAGATCGCCCCCGGCCTCCGCGGAACCGTCCTCCGAGTTGGCACGGGCAATATCCTCGAACTTGGCCTTGCCAGTTTCGATCGCCCGCTTGAACTCGACGAGGCGCCGTGCTGCCGTCTCTGCCGTCAATTGCGCAGACGGTCGCAAGAGCACGTGCCGCGAATGGGTCTGCACGGCCTTGTTGCTCGCCCCGCCAACCTTGCGTTCAATCAGCTTGAGCACATGAAAACCAACCGGCGTGCGCAACACCGTGGCACGCAATTCGCCGGATTTCAGCTCGCGGACGCCATCGACAAAGGCGTCTGGCAGACGGTCGGCGGGACGCAGGCCGATTTCGCCGCCGCGTTCACGGTTGCCGTCTTCGGAGATCTCACGTGCGACCTTGGCGAAGTCCTCACCGCCTTTGACGCGGGCCAATGCTGCCTCTGCGCGAGCCTGGCGCTCGGCAATCATTGACGCCGTCGAGCCCTCTGCCACCGGCACCAGCACCTGCGCAATGTTCAGCTCCGGATTGCTGGCGGCCTGCGCCTCGCGTTCAGCCAGAAACTTGTCGATCTCGCCGTCGGTAATACGGATGCGTCCCTGCACCTCGCGCTCGCGCACCCGCTCGGTCAGCAACTGGTCGCGCAGGTTGTCGCGGAACTGGCGGAAGTCCATGCCATCGGCCTTGAGTCGTTCGCGCAGCTGTTCCATCGTGAACTTGTTCTGGGCCGCGACGTTGGCCACCACCCGATCCAGCTCAGGCTCGTCGACCTTGGTGCCGGTTTCGCGCGCATAGGTGACGATGACGCGGTCCTCAATCAGCGCTTCCAGCGCCTGCTTGCGCAGTGCCTCGACATCGGGAAGCGCCTCGCCACGGCGCTTGGCCTCTTCGCGCAGTCGGTCGGTACGCTGGGCAATTTCACTGGCGGCAACCACGTCCTGATTCACGACCACGGCGATGTGGTCGCCGGGGCGCAGTTGGCTGGCCTTGTTCTGTGCCTGCGCAGCAAAGCTCGACAGGAGGGCCACACAGGCCAGGGTCAGGCAACGAATCGACATATCAGTCATAAGAGGCATTTGAGCTTGCCGAGCGGTCAGAGCTCAGCGGACGATAACCGGGGATATTGTCTTTCAAGGTCCGCAGCGCATTCGGACCCAGTGCAGCCAGTCCGACGAACTCGATCTGCAACAAGGCCCGTGTATTGGATTCAAAGCGGCCGGTCGAGGTACGTTCAGCGCCAACGCGCAGAATCCAGCATCCTGCATCGTATTCGACACCCAGCACCGAATCGGCCAAGCGCCTGTCCAGCAGGCTGTACTGTAAGCGACCGGCCGTGTACCAGGCGCCGGAGCAGGAGGCCGAACTGCTGCCGCGTCGATCCGGCCGCGCCGCTGCACCGAACAGCGGCCATTGCCATGCCACGCCGACCTGCTCGCTCTGCCCACGCGCCAGGCGGTAATCAACGCTGATGGTACGGAACGGCCCCGGCGAATAGCGGGCGGCCAGCAAGGAACGAACGGTACGACGGCTCTGCGGGTTGTATTCGATCGCAGCATCGGTCCACCAATGCGAGTTCAGGTGGGCGCTTCCCAGCAGCAGCAGATCGGAAACCCGCTGCGTTGATGGTTGTCCGTCTGCCGTGATGCTCTGGTCGCGCAGCAGCATGCGCTGCACCATGCCCAGACGCAGCAACTCTTCGCCGCTGTTCGCATTCAGCCAGCGCGAGGTCGCGCCCAGCGTCAGTTGATGGGCATCGGAGACACGATCGACGCCGGAAAACTGGTTCTCGGCGTAGATCGAATCAAAGTTGAAGTCCTTGGCCGCGGTATCGAACATCGGGAAGCTGTTCTGCGCGCGGTACGGCGTATTCACATAGAGCGCCCGAGGCTCCAGGCTTTGCAGCATGGACTGGCCGAACAGGCTCGTTGTGCGCTCGAATACCCAACCGTGATCGAGGCTGAAGGTCGGAATGCTGCGCGCGGCTGTGTAACGGCCATCGAAGACGGGCTGGTCCAATCGATAGCTCGCCGCATTGACCGACAAGCGTGGAATCAGCCACCACGCCGCACTGCCCATGGGCAGGCTTAGGTGCGCCAGCAAATGCAGACGCTGGCCGGTGGGATCGACGGCGCCTGATTGCGCAGCCGTCGGTTGCCGTGTGAGCATGCCGCCAGGCAGATCAAAGCGGTTGTACTCCAGCTCCATGCCCCCCTCCAGGCGGGTGCGCCGCCCCCAGGGCCGGAAGCCCCCCAGCACAAGATCGTCGGCACGGCTGTTCAGGCGCAGCCCAAGCTGCGGCGAGCGCTGATAGGGCGAGATGAACTGATCCTCAAGCACCGAGCCCTCCAGCGCCTGCCAGCGCTGCACGCGGGCGTACCACTGCGCATCACCCCAGCTGTAGCTGTCCTCGCGCCCCAGGTTCAGATTGCTCGACAAAAGCCGCGGCGTCTTGGACTTGACCCGATTGCTGAGGTCTTTCCAGTAGTCGTCATCGGAGACTCGCTCCGCCTGAAACTCGTAATGCCAGCGCTCACCAAGGCTGCCACGGTGTTCAACACTCAAATCCCAGCGGCTGCGCCCGACCACACGGTCATGTGCCAGCCAGGCCAGATTGAATTGCCCCTCATGGCTGGGCTCAAGGTAGCGGAACTCGCTGTCGACGCCATAGCCTCGGCCGGTCATCCAAAACGGCATGAAGGTTGCGTCCCGCTGCGGCGCAATATTCCAGTAGTAGGGCATGCCGATTTCCAAGCCGCTCCGGCTGGACGTGCCGATATTGATCGGCAGCAGCCCGGACTTGCGAGCGTCGCCCAAAGGAAAGCTAAGCTCGGACGTGGCCAGGATGGGCACGCCATAGAACTGCAGCACCGCGTCCTTGGCCACGCCTTCATTGGCCTCGAAGTCCATGCGCAGGCTGCTGGCCTTGAGCTGCCAGGCCGGCTGCGTCTCTTGCTCGTCGACCGGGCAAGTCGAGTACGTCGCCTGCTCGGCCAGCAAACGAGACTCGCCGAGAAAACGCAACCGTGTCGCATGGCCCGAGCCACCGGTCTGGGCGAAGAAGTAGTTCGGCTGGAGCAGTTCCCCCTCAAATCGCTCAACAAAGAGCTGAAGGCTGGGGCCACGCACGGTGTTGCCGTTGCGGCTGATCTCGACCCCACCCTCGGCGCTGGCCAGATCACGGGCGGGAACATAACGCAGGCGCTCGGCACGCAACAGGGTATCCCCCATCCGCAGTTCCGCCTGGCCACTGGCCTCGGTTTCCTGATCGACTCGGCTGCTCAGGTGCTCGGCACTGATGATCATCGCGGCCTGCTCACCCTGGCGACGTGTGAGCGACAGCTGGCGAGTAGGCCGCAGCTTCTGCGCCACACTGTCTGTTGGCGGGCCGCCAAGCTGCGCCTCGGCGCCCAACGCTGCGCCCAAGAGTGCAGCCAACAGCGTCAATCGCACAGCAGCAGGACGGGGCAATGAGTAAGAAGGGAGTGTGGGGCGCGGCACGGCGTCGGAGCGGGTTCGGGCACCAGGGCCCGGGACGGACTGGCGCTTTGTAGAATTCATTATCCATGAGGCCATGGGCCATCACGATCCGCATAGCGCCCGCCCTGCCAAGGGACGCCTGGCCTGCCAACCCACATAGGCTGATATGACCGCCATCGAATGGGCCGACCCGGCTCGCGCCGCCCGCTTCCAGACTTGGTTCAGCAGCCTGGTCAATCTGCACGGACTTGACGCCAGCAGCCTTGAGCTGGCCAATAACGACGCCAGCTCGCGCCGCTATCTGCGCTGCCAGTCCGAGCAGGGCAGTCGCATCATCATGGACGACCCGGCGCAGCCCAATCAGCTCAAGCCCTTTCTTGCCGTCGCCGCGCAGCTGCAGGCCTGCGATTTGCATGCGCCAGCCGTGCTGGCCGCCGACGCCGAACAGGGTTTTGCCCTGATTGAGGACCTTGGCCGGCAGACCTATCTGCAGGCCTTGCAGCAGGCCAGCCCGGTCGAGGCCGACCGGCTGATGCGCGCCGCCATCGCGGCGCTGCTGCAGTGGCAGTCGCGCGCCGATGCGTCCCAGTTGCCGGTCTACGACGAGGCCTTTGTGCGCCGTGAGCTGCAGATCTTCATCGACTGGTGTGTCGAGCGCGAGCACGGCCAGCGCTGGGACGGTGTCGAGCTGCAGTGGTGGCAGCGCACCTGCGATCTGCTGGTGACAAACATGCTGAGTCAGCCTCAGCTGGCCATGCACCGCGACTTCATGCCGCGCAATCTGATGGTCTGCGCCGATGGTCCCGGCATCCTCGACTTCCAGGATGCCGTCTGCGGCCCGATCAGCTACGACCTGGTCTCGCTGCTGCGCGATGCCTTCATCTCCTGGGATGAGGAACGCGAGCTGGACTGGGCGATTCGCTACTGGGAGCAGGCGCGCAAGCTGGGCCTGCCGGTGGGCGACGATTTCGGTGAGTTCTGGCGCCAGCTCGAATGGACCGGCCTGCAGCGCCATCTGAAGGTGCTGGGCATCTACTGCCGGCTCAAGCACCGCGATGGCAAGCCCCGCTATGCGGAGGACCTGCCGCGCTTCTTCGCCTACGCAATCAAGGTCAGCACCCGCTATATCGAACTCTCGCCACTGACCCGGCTGCTGGAGAAGCTGCGCGGCTCGCTGGTGCAGACCGGCTTCAATCTGCGCTGAAGCGCGAGCGCGCATTCAGCGCGTCACACAACCAGCCGCCAAGAGCCAGGGGTCGTGGTCTTCGCCGCCAAAGACCTGCAGCAAAAACTCCAGGAAGGCGCGCGTTCGCGCCGGCATGAACTTGCGGGTCGGCATCGTGGCCCAGATCGTGAAGCTGAACAGGCGCCACTCCGGTAGCACGCGCTCCAGCGCCCCTTCCAGCAGCGCGTCGCCGATCACAAAGGTCGGCAGGCCGGCGATGCCCAGGCCATGCAAGGTCGCCGCGTAATTGGTGTCGATCGATGAGGTGCTCAACACCGCCCGATCGGGCACACCGCTGAAGGTCTCGTGAACCGTGCCTTCGCCCAGTCCGCCACGAACAAAGACGATGCCGCGCTGCAACTCGGGGATCGAGGGCCGGATCGAGTCATGCCCCCTGAGGTCTCGTGGGTGCGCCGGGCGCCCGCATCGATCCAGGTAGTCTGGCGAGGCGCACATGATGACCTCGGTACGCGCCAGACGCCGGGCCACGAAGTCGCCTTCGAGCGGGTGGCGAGAACTGAGGATGGTGATGTCGAAGGCCTCGTCCATCGTCGCCACCGGACCCGGCGCATGCAGCTCGAGGGTGATGTGCGGGTACTGCTGGCGAAAGCGCGGCAGGTGCTTGGAGAGCTGATGCACGGCAATGGCGGGTGGCACCAGCACGCGCAGATGGCCGCGCGGGTCATTGGTTGACGCCGACGCCAAGGCCTCGGCCTCCTCGACATCGGCAATGATGCGCCGCGCCCGCTCCAGGTAGGCTTCGCCGACATCGGTCAGGGCCAGCTTGCGTGTCGTGCGATTGAGCAGCCGCGCTCCCAGATGCTCTTCCAGCTCCGCGACCAAACGGGTCACAACCGCTGGCGCCAGATCCAGCGCGCGGGCGGCGCCAGCAAAACTGCCCTCGTCAATCACTCGCGCAAAGGTGCGCATGGCCCGCAGCTGGTCCATCAGAAGGCTCCCTTCAGATCGTCTTGCGCAGATTGGCCGGCGCGATCTTCAGCGCCTCGCGGTACTTGGCCACCGTGCGCCGCGCCACCTGGATGCCCTGCTCTTCCAGCATGCTCGAGAGCTGGCTGTCCGACAGCGGCTTCTTGGCGTCCTCGGCCGCGACGAACTGCTTGATCAAGGCCCGCACCGCCGTGCTGGATGCATTGCCGCCCGACTCGGTATTCAGGCCCGAGCCAAAGAAATACTTCAGCTCGAACGTACCCCAGGGCGTGGCCATGTACTTGGCCGTGGTCACCCGCGAAATCGTCGATTCATGCAAGCCGAGCTCATCGGCAATCTCGCGCAGCACCAGCGGTTTCATCGCCAGCTCGCCATGGGTAAAGAAACCGCGCTGACGATCGACGATGGCCTCGGAGACGCGCAATATGGTGTCAAAGCGCTGCTGGATATTCTTGATGAACCAGCGCGCCTCCTGCAACTGCGTGCCCAGCGGCGAATTGCTGACACCACCGCGGGTGGCGCGCAGCGCCTGGGCATAGAGCTCGTTGATGCGCAGCTTGGGCGCCACATCCGGATTGATCATCACCCGAAAGCCGCGGCCGGCCTTCTGCACGATCACATCGGGCACCACCGCCTGCGCCACATTGCGCGCGAAGCGGCGGCCCGGCTTGGGCTCCAGCCGCCCGATCAGCGCCTGCGCCTCGCGCAGCAGCGCCTCGTCGGCGCCGGTCAGGGCCATCAGCTTGCGGCTGTCACGCTTGGCCAGCAGCTCCAGATGCTGCTTGCAGATCAGGATGGCGACCACCTGGGCCTGGCTGCGCGGCAGCGCCCGCAGCTGCAAGACCAGGCATTCCGAAAGATCGCGGGCGCCCACACCAGCGGGCTCCATGCTCTGCAGCCACTTCAGTGCGCAGCGCAGCAGGCTGAGCAGCTCCTCGGCCTGCTCAGCCTCGGCGCCAGCCGACAGCGCCGCCGCAATCTCTTCCAGGCTGTCTTCGAGATAGCCATCCTCGTTCAACGATTCGATCAGCACATGCAGCGCCGCACGGTCCTCGTCGCTCAAGCCCATGCCGGCCATCTGCGCGTTCAGATGCTCCTGCAGGCTGATCTCGGCCGATTCACGGTCGCTGTAATCGCTGTCGTCATCGGGCGCAGTACCGCCGCTGTTGCTGGGCAGTTCGCGGATGCCGTCGAAGTCGTCGCCCTCGGTGCCGTTTTCCCAGTCTTCGCGCTCGGTCGTGCCGAAGTCATCGGCACGGATCTCGGCCACCGCCTCGCCATCGCCGGCCGCCTCGGCGCTGCTGGCCGCCTCGTCGCGCTGACTGGCCGACAAGCGCTCGGCCGGCTCCAGCTGCGGCGCCTCGGCGAATTCCTCGTCGGTCTCCAGCAGCGGGTTCTGCGCCAGCATCTGCTCGACTTCCTGATGCAGCTCCAGCGTGGAGAGCTGCAGCAGGCGGATCGACTGTTGCAGCTGCGGCGTCAGCGACAGATGCTGGGAAAGGCGTACCTGCAGTGAGGGCTTCATCGTCCGAGCCGCCTACATGCGGAAGTGTTCGCCCAGGTAGACCTTGCGCACATCGGGGTTGTCGACGATCTCGGCCGGCCGGCCTTCGGCCAACACCGTGCCCTCGCTGATGATGTAGGCGCGGTCGCAAATGCCCAGCGTCTCGCGGACGTTGTGATCGGTGATCAGCACGCCGATGCCGCGCGCCTTCAGGAAACCGATGATGCGCTGGATCTCCAGCACCGCGATCGGGTCGACACCGGCAAAGGGCTCGTCCAGCAGGATGAAGCGCGGCTGCGTGGCCAGTGCACGGGCGATCTCGACACGCCGACGTTCACCGCCTGACAAGGCCGGCGCCGGGCTGTCGCGCAGCTTCTCGATGCTGAGGTCCTGCAGCAGCTGTTCCAGCGCCTCATCGACACGGGCATTGGGCCAGGCCCGGCCCTGCTCATCGAGCTGCAGCTCCAGCACGGCGCGGATGTTTTCCTCGACATTGAGCTTGCGAAAGATCGACGCTTCCTGCGGCAGATAGCTCAGGCCGAGCCGCGCACGCTGGTGAATAGGCAGGCGCTGCACCGGCTGACCATCGATGCGGATCTCGCCGGCATCGGCACGCACCAGCCCGACGATCATGTAGAAGCTGGTCGTCTTGCCGGCGCCATTCGGGCCCAAGAGGCCGACCACCTCGCCGCTGTGCACATCCAGGTGCACGTCCTTGACGACGCGGCGCATGCCGTAGTGCTTCTGCAGGCCCTCGGCCTCCAGGCGGCTGCGCGCGCCCGCCTCCAGCGCTGGCACCTGGCTGTTCATGAGGGCTTGCGCGGCTGCAGCACGGTGCTGGGCTGCAGCGTCAGCGGCGGTGCGCTGGCCGCGGCCTCGGGCGCCGAGGCGCCACGCGGCATCAGCACCACGCGCACCCGGCCGTTCGGGTGCGGCGAGGTCTGGCCGCCCTCGACGCTGAACACCTCGGTGCGGTTGTCGTAGAGGATGACGGCGCCGGTGACTTCATCGGCCACCGCTCCGCTGCGCGTGCGGCGCACGACCGCATTGCCAACAAAGCGGATGGTGTCGGAGCGGGTGTCGTACTCGAGCTGTTCGGCATGGCCCTCGATGGCCTCACCTGGAACATCTCGGGCCTGACGGAAGCTGACCGGCTTGCCCGCCTCGCCGCTGGCGTAGGCCTGGAAGAAGCCGTCACTGGCCTCGCGGACATCCAGCCGTTCGGCCTTCAGCAGCATGGTGCCCTTGCTGAGGATGACGTTGCCGTTGAACTCGGTACGCTGCTTGACCACATCGACCCGCCCGCCCTTGTCGGAGCTGATGTTGAGCGGCTTCTGCGCATCAGCGCGCTCGGCATGCGCCGGCATGGCCAGCAACAGGCAGGCCAGCAGCGCTAGCGTGGGGAGAAGGGTCTGGTTGGATTTCATACGGCACAGTTCTTGCAGGCCATTCTGCCATGCCAAAGTGCCGGCGAGACCCGCCGAACAGGGGGCCACGCCACCATCTTCCATTGCCATGTGAAGAAGGGCGCCTTTCCCCGATCCGGCTGGCGCCCTGCCCGGCGATCAGCCGCCCTTGCGAATGCGCTGAATCAGCGTGTCGACCACCTGCAGCGCGCGCTTGCCGGATTCAACTTCGCTGATGCGCAGGCCGGCCGAGGACATCGCCGGCGAGGTCAAGAAACGGCCCGCCACGCCCAGTGCCGGCACACCGTCGATCCGGTAGTCTTCCGACAGCTTCTTGGCCTGCATGCACTTCGTGTTCACAGTAAAGGAGTTGAAGCTTTCTTCGAACTTGGCCGGGTCCACGCCGAGCTTGGCGACAAAGCCGGCCACGGTCTTCACATCGTCCAGGCTCTGGCCGTAGCGATGGATGGCGTCAAAGATGGCGGTGTGAACCTGCGCTTCCTTGCCCATCGCTTCCAGCGCAAAAAACACCTTCTGGTGGAAGGCCACATTGGCGCGGAAGCTGACATGCACCTGGCGGAAGCTGACGTCGGCCGGCAGCTGTTTGGCCCAAGCCGAGATCTCCGGCTCAAAGGCAAAGCAGTGCGGGCAGCCGTACCAGAAGAACTCGACGACCTCGATCTTGCCCGGCGTGCTCGGCAGCGGCTGGCCCAGGCGCTGGTAATGCTGGCCTTCAACAAAGCCTCCTTGCGCCTGCGCGCCACCGGACGCCGCCAGCAGACCCAGGGTGGACAGGCCCAGCTGGGCCGAGAACTCACGACGCTTCATGCTCATTCCTTGACTGACTCGTTTTCCTGGCTGGGCCAACGATGGCCGCCCGGCAGGGATGCTAAGCGATCTTGGCCGGGCGCGCCCGGCGCGGCTCAACGCTTCATGGGCACCAGATTCGCTTCAATGCCAGCGGCTTCCAGCTTGTGCTGCAGCGCCTCGGCCTCGTCGCGGGCATCGATGGGACCCAGCCGCACGCGGTAGACGGTGCGGCCGCTCTGTTCCTTCTCGAACACCTTGGCGGCAAAGCCCTGGATGGCCAGCTTGGCACGCTGCTGCTCGGCGTCTTCCGGCTTGGTGTAGGCACCGGCCTGGATGAAGTAGAGATTGGGATCGGCCGGCGGCGCGCTGGCGGCCTTGGCAGCAGGCTTGGCGTCGGCCTTCACCTCAGCTTTGGCTTCTGGTTTGACCTCGGCCTTGGCCTCGGGCTTGGCTTCCGCCTTGACCTCTGCTTTGACGTCCGCCTTGGTTTCCGGCTTGGCCGGCGCACTCGGCGCAGCCGCCTCGCCGCCCGGCGCCGGGCTGACCACGCCGCTGGCGGCCTTCACCGCGGCCTTGCCGGCCAGCGGGGCATTGGGATCCCAGTTCTTGTTGCGGGCGGCCTCTTCGGCGTCCTGCTCGGCGGTGCGCTGCGGCACCTTGTTGATGAAGGGAATCGGCACCTTGGTGATGTACAGCGCCACGCCCAGCGCAATGGCCAGGCCCAGCAGCAGGCCGACGATCAGCCCCAAGACAAAACCACCACGTTGCTTGTCGCCACCCTGAGCCATGCCATCTCCACAAATGAGGCAAGGTCGGCGCCGACATCGGCACCGCCTTGAATGCGCCGGATTCTAGTGTCGCGAGGCGACGCTCAAGCCGCCTGTTCGCGCGCCATCACATCCGGCGCGCTGACACCCAGCAGCGCCAACGCATTGCGCAGCACCTGGCGGGTCGAGGCCAGCAGCGCCATGCGGGCGCGGGTCAGGGCCGGATCGTCGGTCAGGAAGCGCTCGGCAGCGTAGTAGCTGTGGAAGGCGCCCGACAGATCGCGCAGATAGAAAGCGATATCGTGCGGGGCCAGGTCTTGCGCGGCGCTGCCGAGCATGCGTGGGTAGTCGGCCAGCTTCAGCATCAACGCGGCCTCGGCTGGGGCAGTCAGCAGCGTCAGATCGGCGGCGGCCAGCGTCGCCTCATCGCCGCCATCCTGCGCCCACTGGCGCAGCACCGAGCAGATCCGCGCATGGGCGTACTGGACATAGAACACCGGGTTTTCGTCGTTCTGCTTCAGTGCCAGATCGACATCGAAGGTGAACTCGGTATCGGCCTTGCGGCTGATCAGGAAGAAGCGCACGGCGTCGCGGCTGGTCCAGTCGATCAGGTCGCGCAGCGTCACATAGGAGCCGGCGCGCTTGGAGATCTTGACCTCCTCGCCGTTCTTCATCACCGTGACCATCTTGTGCAGGATGTAGTCCGGGAAGCCCTGCGGGATGCCCAGGCCCTGCGCTTGCAGGCCGCCGCGCACACGGGCGATGGTGCCGTGGTGATCGGTGCCCTGGATGTTGATGCACTGGGTGTAGCCGCGCCCGAACTTGTTGACGTGGTAGGCCACGTCCGGCACGAAATAGGTGAAGCCGCCCTCGCGCTTGCGCATCACGCGGTCCTGGTCGTCGCCGTAGTCGGTCGAGCGGAACCACAACGCGCCGTCCTTCTCGTAGGTCTTGCCGCTGTCGACCATGCGCTGCACCGCGGCCTCGAGCTGGCCGTTGGCATAGACGCTGGACTCGAGGAAGTAGTTGTCGAACTTGAGACCAAAGGCCTGCAGGTCCAGGTCCTGCTCGTGGCGCAGATAGGCGACGGCAAACTGGCGGATGCCGTCGAGGTCGTCAACATCACCCGAGCCGGTGAACTCGCGGTCATCGGCCTTGACAGTCTCCTTGCGCAGGAAGGCGTCGGCGATGTCCTGGATGTAGTCGCCGTTGTAGAACTTTTTGCTCTCGGGATTTTCCGGGTCGGTGGGCCAGCAGGCGTCGCCCGGCTTGAAGCCCTTGAGCCGCAGCTGTGTCGAGTGGGCCAGAGTGGCGATCTGCACGCCGGCGTCGTTGTAATAGAACTCGCGGGTCACATCGTGGCCCTGGGTCTTGAGCAGCGAGCAGATCGCATCGCCCAGCGCGGCCTGGCGGGCATGGCCCACGTGCAGCGGACCGGTCGGATTGGCCGAGACGAACTCGATCATCACGTGCTTGCCGGTGGCCGGCCGATCGCCGAAATGGCTGCCGGCGCTGAGCACCTCAGCCACCACCGCCTGCTTCGCGGCGGCGGTCAGGCGGATGTTCAGGAAGCCAGGGCCGGCGATTTCCATGCTCTCGACCCAGCGCTGGAAGGCCGGCCGGCGCTGCAGGGCCTCGATCAGGGCCTGGGCCAGTTCGCGCGGGTTCTTCTTCAGCGGACGGGCCAGCTGCATCGCAGCCGTGCAGGCCAGATCGCCATGGGCGGCCTGCTTGGGGGATTCGAATGCCGCAGCAAGCGCGGCGCCGGGGGAGAGTTCTTGGATGGCTTCGCCCAGGGCGGCGAGCAATTCCTGCTTGGCTTGGATCATGGCCCGATTCTACGAAAGCCCGCCGCAGGCCCGATCGTCGCAACGCTTTGGCACAAATGCCGGCGCGCCAGCGCTTGCCCGGCGCCGGCCAGTCGGGCAGGATAGGCCCACCCATGAGCAGCATTCCCTTTGACTCCCTGGTCGCCGACCAGGCCCTGATCTCCGAGCACGACCTGCCCGGCCACATCGGCAAATACCGCGTGCTGCGCCGGCTGGGCGAAGGGGCCACCAGCGACGTCTTCCTGGCCCTGGACGAGTTCAAGGGTTCGGAAGTGGCGATCAAGCGGATGCGCGCCTGGGCCCAGAACAGCCGCGGTGGCGACACCATGGGCAACCGCTTCTTCGCCGCCGAGGCCTCGCTGGCCGGCCGCTTGCAGCACCCGAATGTGGTGCAGATCCTCGACGCAGTGCCCGACGAGGACGCGCCCTTCCTGGTGATGGAATACGTGCCCGGCATCACGCTGAAGCACTTCTGCCGCAGCGACCGGCTGCTGCCGCTGGACCAGATCGTCGAGCTGGGTTTCAAATGCGCGATGGCGCTGGGCTATGTGTTCCGCCAGGGCGTCATCCACCGCGACGTCAAGCCGGCCAATCTGCTCGCCGTGCTCGATGGCCAGGGCCAGGTCACCGACGTCAAGGTCAGCGATTTCGGCAGCGCGCTGAACCTGAATGCCGACCAGACCCAGGTGCACCGCGTCGGTTCGCTGGCCTATATGCCGCCGGAGCAGATCGAGGGCGGCGATGTCGGCTGCCATGCCGACATCTATTCGCTCGGCGCCGTGCTCTACCACCTGATCGCCGGCCGCCCGCCCTTTGACGCGCCCAATCAGATGGCGCTGATGCATCAGATCTACCACCAGGCGCCGCAATCGCTGGTCGGGCTGCGCAGCGGTGTCTCGGCCGAGCTTGATGCGGTGGTGATGAAGGCGCTGGCCAAGCATCCATCAGAACGCTATGCCGACTGGGACAGCTTCGGCCGTGCACTGTCGGAACTGGTGACCAAGCAGCTGATCCCCCTGGCCCGCCTCTACGAGGTCAAGGACTCCGAGCGTTTCAATCTGCTGCGCTCGCTGGAGTTCTTTGCCGGCTTTGGCGATGTCGAACTCTGGGAGGTGGTGCACCGCGCGCGCTGGCGCCGCTACCCGGTCGACCATGCGCTGTACAAGCGCGGCCAGGAAGGCAATAGCTTTCACATCATTGCGCAGGGCGAGGTCGAGGTCTTTCGCGATGGCAACAAGGTCGCCACGCTGGGTACCGGCACCTCGGTCGGCGAGATGGCCTACCTCGCGCCCAATCCGCAGCTGCGCAAGCACAGCGCCGACATCCGCGTGACACAGCTGTGCACGACGATCTCGTTCACGCCCGAGTCGCTGTCGCTGCTCAGCCCCGAATGCCAGCACCGCTTCGACCGCGGCTTCATCCAGGTGCTGGTGCGTCGCCTGCATGCGGCGCATGAGAGCCTGGCGCATCCGCGGCGAATTCTCTGAGAGGCTGTCATCGCCGCTGGCTTGCGCCGCGTTGTGTGCTCTGTTTCAATCAGTCAGCCGCCAGCCCGGCCGGCCCTCAAACCGTCAATCCTCGGAGTTCCCCACGCGATGAAAGCCCTGTTGTCCGCCCTTGCCTCTGCCCTGTTGTTCTGCGCTGCCTCGGCCCATGCGGTGGCGCCCAGCTGCGATGATCAGGCCGCCGAAAAGAAGCTCGCTGGCGCCGCCAAGACCAGCTTCCTGAAGAAGTGCAATGCCGACACCGCCCCGGCCGGTGACGCCGCCTGCGACGCGAAGGCCGCCGAGAAGAAGCTCGCCGGCGCCGCCAAGACCAGCTTTCTGAAGAAGTGCAATGCCGATGCGGCCGGCGGCAGCGCCGCTGATGCAAGCTGCGATGCGAAGGCCGCAGAGAAGAAGCTGGCGGGCGCGGCCAAGACCAGCTTCGTCAAGAAATGCGTTGCTGACGCTGGCAAGTAAGCCTGGCCTCCACACAAGACAAAGCCCCGCAGTGCGGGGCTTTTTGCTGCCTGCATCACGGGCTTGATCAGCCTCCCTGCAAGCTGGCGCGCTGCCAGTAGCTGGCGCTGCCGTAGTTCTGCTTGAGGAAGTCGATCCACAGCCGCACCCGCAGCGGCAGATGCTTGCGCTGCGGAATCAGCGCAAAGATGCCGTTGGGCGCGGCGGCGAATTCGTCCAGCACGCTTTGCAGGCGCCCGGCGGCAAGATCGGCCTCGACCTCCCAGGTGCTGCGCCAGGCGATACCCAGGCCAGCCAGGCACCAGTCGTGCAGCACCTGGCCATCGCTGCAATCGAGCCGGCCGCTGGGCCGCCAGTGGCTGGCCTGGCCGTCAATCGTGAAGGCCCAGCCACGGGTCTGGCTGGCATCGGAGCTGAGCGACAAACACTGATGCCGCGTCAGCTCGTTCGGATGCTGCGGCACGCCGGCCCGCTTCAGATAGCTGGGCGCGGCCACGCAGAGCCGGCGGTTGTCGGCCAGGCGCATGCTGACCAGGCTGGAATCCATCAGATCGCCGACGCGCACCGCGCAATCAAAGCCCTCATTGACGATGTCGACCACCCGATCGCTGAGGTTCAGCGACAGGCTGACATCCGGATGCAGGGCCAGGAACTCCGGCACCAGCGGCGCCACATGGCGGCGCCCGAAGCCCGCCGGCGCGGTGATGCGCAAATGGCCGCTGGCCTTGACGCCGCCGGCGCTGACGCTGGCCTCGGCATTGGCAAAGTCGACCAGCAGTCGCTGGCAATCCTCCAGGAACGCCGAGCCCTCGGGCGTCAGGCTGATGCGCCGCGTCGTGCGCAGCAGCAGCTTGACGCCCAGCCGCTCCTCCAGCGCATCGATGCGCCGGCCCATCACCGCGGGTGCCACCCCCTCGGCCTGCGCGGCGGCGGTCAGGCTGCCCTTGGTCGCCACCAGGGCGAAGGATTCAATCTGCTTGAGCCGGTCCATGGGGCGATTCTCTACCGAGTCGTCGGCGAATCCCGGGCTTGAGCGGCGCTTGCGTTGCGTCAGTGCCAAAGCATTTTTCACTTCGCTTTTGCGTCTGGCGCACAAGTCTTGGTGGCGCCAGCGCCGCAATCCCGTCGCCAGACTGGCGTAAATTGGCGTTCAGCATGACCCGGCGTCCGTCCGGGCTCACGAGTTCCTGCCCTTATCGAAACACGGAGTTCCCCATGTCCAGCCGCACGAATCTGCACGGTCTGCAAGTCGACACCGCCCTGGCCCGCTTCATCGACACCGAGGTGCTGCCCGGCACCGGTGTGGCGGCCGATCATTTCTGGGCCGGCTTTGCCGCCATCGTCAATGATCTGGCGCCCAAGAACGCCGCGCTGCTGGCCGAGCGCGATCGCCTGCAGACCGAGCTGGACGGTTGGCACCGCGCCCACCCCGGGCCCATCGCCGATATGGCCGCCTACCGCGGCTTTCTGGAGCAGATCGGCTACCTGGTGCCCGCGCCTGCCGCCGTGCAGGCCACGACGGCCCATGTTGACGCCGAACTGGCGCTGCAGGCCGGGCCGCAGCTCGTTGTGCCCATTCTGAATGCCCGCTATGCGTTGAACGCCGCCAATGCCCGCTGGGGCTCGCTGTACGACGCGCTCTACGGCACCGACGCCATCTCCGAAGCCGACGGTGCCGAGCGCGCCGGCGCCTACAACCCGGTGCGCGGCGCCAAGGTGATCGCCTACGCCCGCGCGGTGCTGGACCAGGCCGCCCCGCTGGCCCAGGGCTCGCATGCCGACGCCACCGGCTACCGCGTTGAAGGCGGCGCGCTGACGGTCAGCCTGAAGAACGGCAGCAACACCGGCCTGAAGGACGCCAGCCAGTTTGTCGGCTTCCAGGGCGAGGCCGCCCAGCCCAGCAGCGTGCTGCTGGTGCACAACGGCCTGCACCTGGACCTGCGCATCGACCGCAGCACGCCGATCGGCGCCAGCGATGCGGCAGGCGTCAGCGATCTGGTGCTGGAAGCGGCGCTGTCGACGATTCTGGACCTGGAAGACTCGGTCGCCGCCGTCGACGCCGAGGACAAGCTGCTGGCCTATCGCAACTGGCTGGGCATCCAGCTCGGCACGCTGACCGAGGAACTCAGCAAGGGCGGCAAGACCTTCACCCGCCGGCTCAATGCCGATCGCATCTATCAGGCTCCGCAAGGCGGCGAGCTGCGCCTGCACGGCCGCTCGCTGATGTTCGTCCGCAATGTCGGCCACCTGATGAGCAACCCGGCCATCCTCTGGGACGGCGGCAAGGAAATCCCCGAAGGCATCATGGATGCGGTGATCACAACGACCATCGCCCTACATGATCTGCAGGGCCATGGTCAGAACGGCCTGCGCAACTCGCGCCAAGGCTCGGTCTATATCGTCAAGCCCAAGATGCACGGCCCGGCCGAGGTGGCCTTTGCCGCCGAGCTGTTTGGCCGCGTCGAACAGCTGTTGGGCCTGCCGGACAGCACCGTCAAGCTGGGCATCATGGACGAGGAACGCCGCACCAGCGTCAACCTGAAAGCCTGCATCGCCGCCGCCGCCAGCCGCGTGGCCTTCATCAACACCGGCTTCCTCGACCGCACCGGCGACGAGATGCACACCGCCATGCTGGCCGGGCCGATGCTGCGCAAGGGCGATATGAAGAGCAGTGCCTGGATCCAGGCCTATGAGCGCAGCAATGTGCTGACCGGCCTGTCCTGCGGCCTGCGCGGCCGCGCCCAGATCGGCAAGGGCATGTGGGCCATGCCGGACCTGATGGCCGCGATGCTGGAGCAGAAGATCGCCCACCCCAAGGCCGGCGCCAACACCGCCTGGGTGCCCTCGCCCACCGCCGCCACGCTGCATGCGCTGCACTACCACCAAGTCAGCGTGGCCGCCGTGCAGCAAGAGCTGGAGAAGATCGATGCCGACGCCGAACGCGCCGACATCCTCACCAAGCTGCTGACGATTCCGGTGCTCGCCAGTGCGAACTGGAGCGAAGCCGAGCGCCAGCAGGAACTGGACAACAACGTCCAGGGCATCCTCGGCTATGTGGTGCGCTGGATCGACCAGGGCGTGGGCTGCTCCAAGGTGCCCGACATCCACAACGTCGGCCTGATGGAAGACCGCGCCACGCTGCGCATCTCCAGCCAGCACATCGCCAACTGGCTGCACCACGGCGTCGTCAGCGAAGCGCAGGTGCGCGAGACCTTTGCTCGCATGGCCAAGGTCGTTGACACCCAGAACGCCGGCGACCCGGCCTACAAGAGCCTGGGCGCCCACCCCCAAGGCGCCGCCTTCCAGGCCGCGCTGGACCTCGTCTTCAAGGGCAAGGAGCAACCCAGCGGCTACACCGAGCCGCTGCTGCATGCCTGGCGGCTGAAGGTCAAGGCGGGCAGCTAAGCAAGCAGCCGAGCGGCGCGCCCGGCACTGCGGGCGCGCCACGGCGCGGGTCTACAAGCCCAGCCAAGGATCGCGGGTGAAGGACACCGCCATCATGTAGCCCAGCAGCAGCAGGGCCAGTACATAGCCGAGCAGGCTGAACTCGTCGCGCCCCATCGCCCAGTGGGCGGTGGCGGTGTAGGCGACCAGGGCCAGCAGCTTCGTGCCCAGCCAGGCGTCGTACCAGGGGTTGAAATGCATCAGGCCCCAGAGGCTGAGGCCGCAGACGGTCAGCAGCAGATCGGTGCCGAACACCAGGGTGCGCACCCGCACATCCATCGGCCATTCGGCCTGCAACTGGAAGGCAAAACCGCGCACCAGAAAAAAGGCCACGCTGACCCAGGCCAGCAGCGCGTGCATCTCGCGCATTTGCAGGTAGTACCAGTCCATCTCGACGTCCCTCGTGTGCTCTTTTTGTCGCCGGCCGCGAGCCTGTGGCGGGCCGATGGGCGCTAGCTTGGCGCCGCAGTCATTGGGCTGTCAAGCGCTTGTTTTGCGGCAGATCAGCCCCGCGGCTTTGGCGCTGCTGTGACGCTCATGCCAGCCGCAGCTGTTCGGCCAGATGGCTGTAGACGGTGGCCACGCGGCGCAGATGGCGGGCCTCGGCCAGGCAGAGCAGCCAGAGCTCGCTGCTGCAGTCCGCGATCGGCTCGCTGAGGCGCGTGAGGCCGCTGCGGCCCTCGGCCAGGAACATCGGCAGCAGGCCCACCCCCAGGCCGGCGGCCACCAGTTCCATCACGCTCTGAATGCTGTTGACCTTGTACTGCGGCAGCAGCCGCGGCAGCTGCTTGCGCCGCCACAGCACGCTGGGATGTTCGGGCAGCGCATCGTCGGGCGCGATCCAGGGGCTGTGGCCAGCGAGGGCATCGTCCAGATCGAGCAGCGCGGCCTGATCGCTGGCCGCGTACAGCGCGACTTGGATGTCGCCGATCCGTCTGCCAACCAGATGAGGCGGCGGGCGCCGCGTGGCGCGCAGCGCAATGTCGGCATCGCGGCGGCTGAGATTGGCCAGCTCGTTGCCGGTATGCAGCTCGAAGGCAATCAGCGGATGGCGGCTGCGCAGGCTCAGCAAGGCCGGCGCCAGCAGGCCATGCAGCAGGGTGTCGGTGCTGCTGATGCGCACCGTGCCGCTGACCTCATCGCTGGGCGCCTGCAGCACGGCGCGGGCCTGCTCCAGCTGCGCCTCCAGCTGCTCGCCATGGCCGGCCAGCAGGCTGGCCAGCTCGGTGGGGCGGTAGCCGCTGCGCGAGCGTTCGAACAGGCGCTGGCCCAGGCCGCGCTCCAGCCGCTGCACGGCGCGAAACACCGTTGAGGCATCAACACCCAGCCGCTCGCCCGCCTTGGCCAGCGTGGCGCCACGGCTCAAGGCCAGCACCAGGCCCAGGTCGTCGGGGCTGAGCTTGTATTGCGTTTTCGCATGCTGTGATTTCATTGCTGCCAATTTTCATTGCCGATACGCAATCCTAGACTGAAGCCGTCATTCATCGATTGAGGGTCTTTCCATGCATCTCACTTCCCCCCTGAACAGTGCTGTTCATGGCGCCTTCCTGCTGCGTGTGGCGCTGGCGCTGATGTGGATCGCGCATGCCTTGCTCAAACTGCTGGTCTTCGGCCTGCCGGGCACGGCGGCCTATTTCGCCAGCATCGGCTTTGCCGCCTGGCTGGCCTACCCGGTGTTCGCGGCCGAGCTGCTCGGCGGCCTGGCCCTGCTGCTGGGCATTCAGACACGGCCCGTGGCGCTGGCCCTGCTGCCCATCATGGCGGTGGCCGCCTGGGTGCATGCGCCCAATGGCTGGGTGCACACCAGCCCGGGCGGTGGCTGGGAGTACCCGGTGTTTCTGTGCGTGGCGCAGCTGGCGCTGGCGCTGATGGGCGGTGGCGCCTGGGCCTGGACGCCACAGCGCCGCGCAGCGACGGCCGGAGTGCCGGCATGAGCCCGCTGGTGCTCGCCTCGCACCCGCTCTGCCCCTATGTGCAGCGGGCCGCCATCGTGCTGCTGGAGCAGGGGCGCGAGTTTGAACGGCGCGAGGTCGATCTGGCCGCCAAGCCGGACTGGTTTCTGCGCTGCTCGCCGCTGGGCAAGACGCCGGTGCTGCTGGTCGAGGGGCTGGCGGTGTTTGAGTCGGCAGTGATTTGCGAGTACCTGGAGGAAAGCCGTGCGGCCACGGCACCGGCGCTCTATCCCGTCGAGCCGCTGGCGCGGGCGCGGGCACGCGGCTGGGTCGAGTTCGGCTCGGCCATGCTGAACGCCATCGCCACCTTCTACCGCGCGCCTGACGAATCCGCGCTGCTGAGCGCCGCCGCCGAGCTGCGCCGGCGCATCGGCCAGGTCGAGGCGGTGCTGGCCGCGTGCAGCGACACGGGGCCGTTCTTCGACGGCCAGCGTTTCGGCATCGTCGACGCGGTGTTCGCTCCAGTGATGCGCTACTTTGACGCGTTTGATCGCATCGCCGACTTTGCTTTCGCCAGCGGCTGCCCGCGCTGGCAAGCCTGGCGCCAGGCCCTGGGCCAGCGCCCCTCGGTGCGCGCGGCGGTGGCGCCCGACTACCCGGCGCGGCTGGGGCAGTTTCTGCTTCAGCGCGGTGGGGCCCTGGCGCTGCGGGCGGCGGCGCATTCAGCCTGAGTGCCGTCGCGCCTAAGAGCATCGGGGCCTCAGGGCATCAGCCGGTAGCCCACTGCTGTTTCGGTCAGCAGATGGCGTGGCTGGGCCGGCAGCGCCTCCAGTTTCTGGCGCAGATTGCCCATATAGACGCGCAGATAGTGGTTGTCGTCCACATGGCTGGGGCCCCAGACGGCCTTGAGCAGCTGGCGGTGGGTCAGCACCTTGCCGGCATTGGCGATCAGATGGGTCAGCAGCCGGTACTCGATCGGCGTCAGATGCACGGCCGCGCCGGCGCGCAGCACACGCCGCGCGGCCAGATCGACCTCCACATCGCCGAAGCGAAAGGTGGTCTGCGCCGGCTCGCCGCTGCGTGCGGCCGACTGGCTGCGCCGTAGCGCGACGCGCACCCGGGCGAGCAGTTCGCCGACGCCGAAGGGCTTGGTCAGGTAGTCGTCGGCGCCGGCGTCGAGCGCGGCGATCTTGTCCGCCTCGTCGCTGCGCGCCGACAGCACGATGACCGGCACGCCGGACCAGGCGCGCAGGTCCTTCAGGTAGTTGATCCCGTCGTCATCGGGCAGGCCCAGGTCCAGGATGACCAGATCGGGCCGGCGCGTGCCGGCATCGACCAGGCCCTGGCGCACCGTCTCGGCCTCATGGACCTGCCAGCCTTCTCCTTCCAGACCCAGGCGCACGAAGCGGCGGATGCTGGGCTCGTCCTCGACGATCAGGGCCACCGGTTGGGGATCAAGACTCATGATCTTCTTCGGACAAGGGTTCGAGGGGTAAGGCGGGCGGTTGACCCAGCGGCAGGCTGATCACAAAGCAGGCACCGCCGCTGGGCACCGCTTCGGCCCAGATGCGGCCGCCATGGGCCTCGACGATGGCGCGGCAGATTGCCAGGCCCAGGCCAACGCCCGGTGTGCTGGATTCGCGTTCGCCACGGCTGAACTTGGCGAACAGCTGTTCCTCGCGGCCGGCCGGCAGGCCCGGTCCATTGTCGGCCACGCGCAGCACGAGGGCGGAGGCGTCCAGCTGCGCGCTCAGCACGATCTCGCTGCCGGCCGGCGTGTACTTGACGGCGTTCTCCAGCAGATTGCACAGCACCCGCTCCATCAGCACCGCGTCAAGTTGCAGCAGCGGCAGGCCCGGCGGCATCTGCAGCTGCAGGCAGTGCCTGGCCAGCGTCGGCTGCATGGCCTGCAAGGCGGCCCCCACGACCTCCTCGACCGGCTGCCACTGCAGGTTCAGCCGCACCGCGCCGCTTTGCAGCCGCGCCATATCGAGCAGGTTGTTGACCATGGCGCTGACGCGCTGGCTCTGCTCACGCAAGCTGACACTGAGCTCCTGCGCCTCGCCGGGCAGATCGGCGCGGGCGGCCAGTGTCTGCGCCAGGCCATAGACCACCGCCAGCGGCGTGCGCAGATCATGCGAGAGCGCCGAGAGCAGCGAGTTGCGCAGGCGCTCGCCCTCGATCTGCACCAGGGCCTGCTGCGCCACCTCGACGTAATGCACCCGTTCCAGCGCCTGGCCGATGATGCGGGCGTAGGTTTCCAGCTGGGCGCGCAGCTCGGGCAGCATCAGGCTGCGGCTGCTGGCCGGCCGCAGCGCCAGCACGCCGCGGGTGCGCATTGGTGCGGCCAGCGGCAGGTAGAACCAGGCGCTGCCTGGCAAGGTGTCAGTCGCCAGGCCGGCGGGCTGTGCATGGTCCAGCGCCCAGCGCGCGGTGCCCAGATCGGGCTGCTCGGGCACCGGCAAGGTGCTATGGCGCGGCGAGGGCTGCAGCTGATCCTGCAGGTCCAGCGTGTACAGCAAGGCCTCGCCGCGCACGGCCTGGGCCAGCGCGCCTTCAGCCACCTGCAGCACGGCCTCGGTTTGCAGCGCGCCGGCCAGATCGCTGGTCAGCTCGAACAGTGCGCGTGCCCGGGTTTCGCGCTCGGCGGCGACCTGGGCCTGGTAGCGCAGGCCGGCGGTCAGCTGGCCGGTGACCAGGCCAACGACCAGCATCACCGCAAAGGTCAGCAGGTACTGCACATCGGAAACGGCAAAACTCAGCTTGGGTTCGACGAAGAAAAAGTCGAACAGGCCCACGCTCAGAAAGCTGGCCAGCACCGCCGGGCCGCGGCCCAGCTTCAGCGCCACGCCGACCACCGCCAGCAGAAAGAGCATGACGATGTTCGATTGATCGAATGCCTGCTGCAGCGGCCAGCTGATCAGCGCCGTGAGGGCGCAGGCGGCCGCGGCCAGGCCATAGCGGCCGGCAAGCTGCTGCACCTGCGCTTCGCGCTGCTGGGCCTCCCGGGCGGCGACGGCCTCGCGCCGCTGCACCTGCGGCGGCGTGGCGGCAACCGAGATCAGGTCCAGCTCGGGCGCGCCCACAGCGAGCTGCTGCTGCAAGTCGCGCGCGCCCAGCCAGCGCCGCCAGCGCGGCAAGGCCTCGCTGCGACCCAGCATCAGCTTGGACAGATTGTGTTCGCGCGCATGCTGGATCAGCGCCGGGGCCAGGTCTTGCGCCGCCAGTACGGCGGTGTTGGCGCCTAGCTCATGCGCAAGCCGCACCACGCGCAGGATGCGCTCGCGCTGCGCATCGGGCAGCCGCTGCAAGGCCGGCGTTTCCACATAGACCGCATGCCAGGACACGTTCAGCTGCTGGGCCAGCTGCGCGGCGCTGCGCACCACGCTCTCGGCCGCCGGCGTCGGCCCGATGGCGCAGAGGATGGCCGCCTCGGTCTTCCAGACCTGGGCGATGCGCTCGTTGCTGCGCCAGGCCTGCACATCGTCCTCGACCCGATCGGCGGTGCGGCGCAGCGCCAGCTCGCGCAAGGCCATCAGATTGCCCTTGCGGAAGAAGTGCTGGGCAGCGCGCTGCGCCTGGGGACCCATATAGACTTTGCCCGCCGCGAGGCGTGCCAGCAGCTCATCGGCCGGCGTGTCGACCATCACCACCTCGTCGGCGCGGTCGAAGAAGGTGTCGGGCAGGGTCTCCTGCACACGCACGCCGGTGATGCCGCCGACGACGTCGTTCAGGCTCTCCAGATGCTGAACGTTCAGCGTCGAGTAGACGTCGATGCCATGGGCCAGCAGCTCCTCGACATCCTGCCAGCGCTTGGGGTGGCGCGAACCTGGTGCGTTCGAATGGGCCAGCTCGTCGACCAGGATCAGCGCCGGCTGGCGTGCCAGGGCGCCGTCAAGGTCGAACTCGGGCAGTTCCTTGCCGCGGTGGCTGACCATCTTCAGCGGCAGCTGCGGCAGACCCTCGAACATCGCCGCCGTCTCGCTGCGCCCATGGGTGACGACGACCCCGGCCAGCACATCGACGCCTTCGGCCTGCAGCTTGCGCGCCGCCTGCAGCATCGCGTAGGTCTTGCCGACGCCGGCGGAGGAGCCGAAGTAGATGCGCAGCCGGCCACGCGCCGCGCTGGCCTCCTGCTCGCGCAATTGCGCCAGCAGTTCGTCGGGGTCGGGGCGGATATCAGTCATGAGCAGTCAAGAACGGCAAGTGCGGCAAGTGCGGCCAAGGGCCTTGCGGGCCAAGCGCCGGGCCGCTCCCAAGCCGGCCAAGCCCTGGCTTGGACGAGGGGCCTGTCCTCACAACCAGCCCGCCTTCCTGAAGCGCCACCACAGCAGGCCGCAAACACTGGTGATCAGGCCCAGCGCCGCCGGGTAGCCCCAGGCCCACTTCAGTTCGGGCATCTGCTCGAAGTTCATGCCCCAGATGCCGGCAAAGGCGGTGGCAGCGGCAAAGATGCCGGCCCAGGCCGCCAGCTTCTTGGTGACATTGCTGTCGTCAATGGCCACCATCGAGAGATTGGCCTGGATCGCGGTCGCCAGCGTGTCGCGCACCGACTCGATCGCACTCTCGATGCGCGCCAGATGGTCGGCGACATCGCGGAAATAGTCGCCGGTGCGGGCGCAGATCGGTGGTGTGCGGCCGCCATGCAGCTTGGACAGCATCTCCAGCATTGGCGCCACCGCACGGCGCAGCAGCATCAGCCGGCGTTTCAGCTCATAGAGGCGCTTGATATTGTCGAGCTGGGCGCCGCGGACAAAGATGCTTTGCTCGATCTCCTCCAGCTCGGATTCGAGCCGGTCGACGATGGGGAAATAACGATCAACCACCGCGTCCATCAACGCATAGAGCACGAAGCTGGGGCCATGGGCCAGCAGCTCGGGTTCGCGCTCGCAGCGTTCGCGCACGCCCAGGAAATGCAGCTTGCTGCCACTGCGCACCGACAGCACATAGTTCGGCCCGACAAAGACGGCGATCTCGCCCAGGCTCAGCTCGCCGGCCACCCAGTCGACCAGATGCATGACGGCAAACAGATCGCGGCCATATTCCTCGACCTTGGGCCGTTGATGGCCATGGGTGGCGTCCTCAACGGCCAGCTCATGCAGATCGAAGAGCCGCCGGTAGGGCTCCAGCTCGCCGGGCTCGATATCACGCAGCGCCACCCAGACAAAGCAGTCGGGCCGCTCCAGATAGGGCGCCAGATCCTCCGGGCGCTCGGGGGCAAGATCGGCCAGCTTGCTGCCGTTCTGATAGGCCGCGCAATTGATCAGCATGGCCTCATTCTCCCCCGAGCGGCGTGCACATCAAGGCCTCAGAAGCTCTTGGCCACGCTCAGCACCAGCCCCGCGCCGCCCAGGCGCTTGGCGTTCTGCCCGGCGGCGTCGCCGGCCTGGTAGTAGTCGCGCCGCGCGTTTGTCCCCACCAGGGCCGCCGTCCAGCTCAGACCGGCGATTTCCTTGGCCAGCGACAGCTTGTAATCGGTGTAGCTCAGCTCGCCATAGTGCTGGACGCGCAGGTGCCCCAGGTGCGTGCCCAGCTGCAGGCCATTGCCGAGATCGACGTTGTAGTTCAGGTCCAGGTAGGCACTGCCTTTGGAACCCCCATTGGCGGCCAGGCTGCTGAAATAGGCGTAGCCGGCGGTGTCGCTGTTGAGACCGAAGTAGTCGCTCGCGGCGATCGACAACTTGGCGCTGAAGGCGCCGGCGCTCAAGCCGGCATACAGATCGACGTTGGTGTACTTCTTGCTCGTGGCCACGCCGGGCGCACTGTTCAGCGTGGCGCCGGGGTAGACATAGGTCAGTGCACCGAGGTCCAGGGTCAGGTCTTGCCCGTCGAGCTTGCTCAGCACCGTCTTGAAGCCGCCGTACAGATCGAGCTCGAGGCCTGAGCCGTTGTTGTAGCTGTTGCCGGAGACGTTGGACGCCCAGGTGCCGGCATAGAAGCCGCTGCGGTGCGCATAGTCAAAGCCGCCCTGCACGGCCGGCAGGCGCCAGGTCTGGCTGATGCCGCGGAAGCGGTAGTCGCTGTTGAGGCTGAGATTGCCGGTCAGCGTGTGTTCGGGTGTGGCTGCTGCTTCATCAGCATGCGCCACGCTGCTGGCGGCCAGGGCCAGGGTCATGAGGATCAGGGTGCGATTCATGGTTCTTCTTGATGTGTGAAGGTCGGGGGTGGTGGAACCGACCACAGAGCCACAGAGCCACAGAGACACAGAGGAAACAGCCGAAAAGGCTTGATGGCTCTGTGTGCTCCTCTGTGTCTCCGTGTCTCTGTGGTCTGTTCCCCATTTCGATTCAAGGCTTCAAACCGTCCAGCGCCAGATTGAGCTTGAGCACATTCACTCGCGGCTCGCCCAGCACCTGCAGGTCACGCTGCTCGGTGTTCTCAGCGATCAGGCGCTGCACCTCCTTCAGCGGCAGCTGGCGCACGCGGGCCACGCGGGCGGCCTGGTAGCGGGCGGCCGCCATGGTGATGTGCGGGTCCAGGCCGCTGGCCGAAGCAGTGACCAGATCGGCCGGCAGCGGCAAGGTGTTGTCCGGGTCGGCGGCCTTCAGCGCCTCGATGCGGGCCTTCACCGCGTCGGCCAGCGCCGAATTCAGCGGGCCCTGGTTGGAACCCGAGGAACCGCCGGCGTTGTTGGCCATCGGCGCGGTGGCCGAGGGGCGGCCCCAGAAGTATTTCGGCGAGCTGAAGTTCTGGCCGATCAGCTCGGATCCGATGGGCTTGCCATCGCGCTCGATCAGCGAGCCAGCGGCCTGCTTGGGAAACAGGCCCTGGCCGACACCGGTGACCAGCAGCGGGTAGGCAATGCCGGTGACCAGGCTCAGCACAGCGAAGCTGACGATGGCGGGGCGGAGATGCTTGATCATGATGAAGATTCCTTAAACCAGGTGCAGGCCGACCAGCAGCAGGTCGATTGCCTTGATGCCGATGAAGGGCACGATCAGGCCGCCGAGCCCGTAGACGGCCAGGTTGCGGCGCAAGAGCGCGGCCGCACCAATGGCGCGGTAGGCCACGCCCTTCAGTGCCAGCGGGATCAGCGCGATGATGATCAGCGCGTTGAAGATCACCGCAGAAAGGATCGCCGACGATGGGCTGTGCAAGGCCATCACATTGAGCGCTGCCAGCTGCGGGTAGACACCCACAAACATGGCCGGGATGATGGCGAAGTACTTGGCCACATCGTTGGCGATCGAAAACGTCGTCAAGGAACCGCGCGTCATCAGCAACTGCTTGCCGGTCTCGACGATTTCCAGCAGCTTGGTCGGGTTGGAGTCCAGATCGACCATATTGCCGGCCTCCTTGGCGGCCTGCGTGCCGGTGTTCATGGCCACCGCCACATCGGCCTGCGCGAGGGCCGGCGCGTCGTTGGTGCCATCGCCGGTCATCGCGACCAGCCGACCCTCGGCCTGGTAGTCGCGAATCAGTTGCAGCTTGGCTTCGGGTGTGGCCTCGGCGAGGAAGTCGTCGACGCCGGCCTCGGCGGCGATGGCCGCGGCGGTGAGCTTGTTGTCGCCGGTGATCATCACCGTCTTGATGCCCATGCGGCGCAGCTCGGCAAAGCGCTCCTTGATGCCGCCCTTGACGATGTCCTTCAGTTCGACGGCACCCAAGACACGATTGCCCTCGGCCACCACCAGCGGCGTGCTGCCGCGGCGAGCGATTTCATCGACGGCCTGGCTGACTTCGACGGGCAGCTTGCCGCCCAGCTGCTCGACATGCTTGCGGATCGCGTCGGCCGCACCCTTGCGGATGACGCGGCTGGGCTGCAAGGCGTCGCCCAGGTCGACGCCGCTCATCCGCGTCTGGGCGGTGAAGGGCACGAAATGGGCTTGCAGCGCGCCGAGCTCGCGCTCACGCAGACCGAAGCGGGTCTTGGCCAGCACGACGATGCTGCGCCCTTCCGGCGTCTCGTCGGACAAGGAGGCCAGCTGTGCCGCATCGGCCAGCTGCGCTTCGCTGACGCCCACGGCCGGCACAAAGCTGCTCGCCTGCCGATTGCCCAGGGTGATGGTGCCGGTCTTGTCCAGCATCAGCACGTCCACGTCGCCGGCCGCCTCGACCGCACGGCCCGAGGTGGCGATGACGTTGGCCTGCATCATCCGGCTCATGCCGGCCACGCCGATGGCCGAGAGCAGGCCGCCGATGGTCGTCGGGATCAGGCAGACCAGCAGCGAGACCAGGGCAGTGATCGACACCACCGTGCCCGAGCCGGCCGCTTCCACGCTGAAGACGGAGAAGGGCAGCAGCGTCGCGGTGACGACCAGGAAGACCAGCGTCAGCGCCACCAGCAGGATGCTCAGCGCAATCTCGTTGGGCGTCTTCTGGCGCTTGGCGCCCTCGACCATCGCGATCATCCGGTCCAGGAAAGACTCGCCCGGGTTGACGCCGATGCGCACCACCAGCCAGTCCGACAGCACGCGGGTGCCGCCGGTCACCGAGCTGAAGTCGCCGCCCGACTCGCGGATCACCGGCGCCGATTCACCGGTGATGGCACTCTCGTCCACCGAGGCCACGCCCTCGATCACCTCGCCGTCCAGCGGGATCAGGTCGCCGGCCTCGACCAGCACGACCGCGCCCTTGCGCAGCTCGTCGGACTGCAGCGGATGCCATTTGGCGCCGTGCTGCGGCGCCTCCAGCTTCTTGGCCCAGCTGCGTGTCTTCAGGCCGCGCAGCGAGGCCGCCTGGGCCTTGGAGCGGCCCTCGGCCAGCGCCTCGGCGAAGTTGGCGAAGATGACCGTGAACCACAGCCACAGCGCGATGGCCAGCATGAAGCCGCGGCCTTCGCTGCCGGCGACATCCGGCTGACTGAAGCTGATGGCCCACAGCGCCGTGGTCAGCAGCGAGCCGATGTAGACGACGAACATCACCGGATTGCGCCATTGCGCCGCCGGGGCCAGCTTGACGAAGGATTGCCACAGCGCCGGCTTGACCAGCTGGGGGTCCAGCAGCGAGAAGCCGCTGCCTTGATCGCTTGTACTTGTTGTCATGATGATTCCCTCACGCTTTCCAGAGCATCAGTTGCTCGACGATGGGACCGAGGGCCAGCGACGGGACATAGTTGAGCAGGCCAACCAGCAGCACCGTGCCGATCAGCAGCGCGACGAACAGCGGGCCATGCGTGACCAGGGTGCCGCTGCCCACCGGGATGCGCTTCTTGGCGGCCAGGCTGCCGGCAATTGCCAGCACCGGCACGATGACGCCGAAGCGGCCAAACCACATCACCAGGCCCAGCAGCGTGTTGTAGAAGGGCGTGTTGGCCGAGAGGCCGGCGAAGGCCGAACCGTTGTTGTTGCCGGCCGAGGTCAGCGCATAGAGGATCTCGCTGAAGCCATGGGCGCCCGGATTCGCGATGCCGGCGCGGCCATCGGCGGCCATCACCGCGATGGCGGTGCCGACCAGCACCAGCAAGGGCGTGACGAGGATGGCGATGGACACCATCTTCATCTCGTAGCTCTCGATCTTTTTGCCCAGGTACTCGGGTGTGCGGCCAATCATCAGCCCGGCAATGAAAACGGCCAGCATGGCAAAGATCAGCATGCCGTACAGCCCGGTGCCGACGCCGCCGAACACCACCTCGCCCAGCTGCATCATCACCAGCGGCACCAGGCCGCCGATCGGCGTCATCGAGTCGTGCATGCTGTTCACCGCGCCGCAGGAGGCGGCGGTGGTGACGACGGAAAACAGCGAGCTGGCGCCAATGCCGAAGCGGGTCTCCTTGCCTTCCATATTGCCGCCTGGCTGCAGCTCGCTCATGGCCTGATCCACACCCTGGCTGGCCAGCATGGGATTGCCGGCCTGCTCGGCGCCGGTGGCGATAACGACGCCGATGATGAACATCAGGCTCATCGCCGCCAGCACGGCCACGCCCTGGCGTGAATCACCAACCAGCTGGCCAAAGCTGAAGCACAGCGCCGCCGGGATCAGGAAGATGGCCAGCATCTGGCCCAGATTAGCCAGCGGCGTCGGGTTCTCGAACGGGTGGGCCGAGTTGGTGTTGAAGAAGCCGCCACCATTGGTGCCCAGCATCTTGATCGCCTCCTGCGAGGCGACCGGGCCCATGGCCAGCTGCTGCGTGGCTGTGCTGGCGTCCTCGGTGAGGGCCTCGCCCTTGTCGTTCTTCAGCGGCTGGCCATCGGGGCCCAGCTTGGGCACCTGATAGGCATTGACTTCCAGCGTCGTCACGTCCTTGTAGGCGTCGAAGTTCTGGATCACGCCCTGGCCGACCAGGAAGACCGCGAACACAAAGGACAGCGGCAGCAGCAGCCACAGCGTGATCCGCGTCAGGTCGGCCCAGACATTGCCCACCGTCGTTTGCAGCCGCCCCGCGAAACCGCGGATCAGCGCAAAGACGACGGCGATGCCGGTGGCGGCCGACAGGAAGTTCTGCACCGTCAGCGCCAGCATCTGGGTCAGATAGCTCATCGCCGATTCACCGCCATAGCCCTGCCAGTTGGTGTTGGTGACGAAGCTGATCGCGGTGTTGAAGGCCGAGTCCGGCGTGATCGCCGCCATGCCTTGCGGATTCAGCGGCAGCACATGCTGCAGCCGCTGCAGCGCATACACGGCCAGCACGCCGATGAAGTTGAACAGCAGCAGCGCCAGCGCGTACTGCTTCCAGTGCATGCCTTCTTCAGGCTTGACGCCGGCCGGCTTGTACAGCAGGCCTTCGATGGCGCGCATCCAGCGCGGTAGGCGACCCTGTGCGATGGCAGTGAGCCAGCGCGACAGCGGCCAGGCTGCGGCGATCAGCAGCAGCATATAAAGGGCCAGATTGGCCCAGGCAAGTGATGTCATTTCAGAACTCCTCTGCACGCAGCAGCGCGACAACGAGGTAGACGAAGAGCCCGGCGGCCGCCAGGCCGCTCAGCCAGTACAGCGCGCTCATGGCTTGCTCTCCAGCTTGTGGCTGGCCACGGCCAGGCCGGCGGCGAGGGCAAAGGCGCCGAAGGAGAGGCCCAGAAAGACCCAATCCATCATGTTGTGCTCCAAGGAGTGTCGAGATGGAGGAAGCTTAGAAATCGGCGCCTCAAACTGTCGTAGAGCCTGGGGGACGTGGTATCAAGAATGTGTAAAGACGCCGTTGCGGCCACCGGTCTTGACGCCGGCTTGACGCCTGGCCTGACAGTCTTGGCAAGGGCTTGATGCCGGGCGCCCTAGTCTGAGGTTCTCGCAACCACCGGCGCCGCCCGTCTTGCGGCGCCCCGCTCATGAGACCGATCGCCATCGTCCAGCACGAAGCCACCCAGGGGCCGGGCTTTCTGCAGCTGTGCCTGCAGCAGCAGGGCTACCGCACCGAGCTCTTCAATCTCGCCGCCGGGCAAGACCTGCCCCTGCAGGCGCGCGACTACGCCGGCATCGCCGTGCTCGGTAGCAACCGCAGCGTCTATGAGCCGCTGCCCTGGATTGCCGCCGAGCTGGCGCTGCTGCGCCGCGCGCTGGCTGCCGAGATCCCGGTGCTGGGCCATTGCTTTGGCGCCCAGCTGCTGGCGCGGGCGATGGGGGCGCGGGTGGCGCGACACGGCTGCGCGCAGATCGGCTGGAGCCGGCTGTGGGTGACGCCGGCGGCGCGCGAGCTGTTTGACGGCCGCGAGCAGATCGAGGCGTTCAACTGGCACTACGACAGCTTCGAGATTCCGCGCGGCGCCAGCCGCACGATGTTCGGTGCGCATGGCCTGAACAAAGGCTTTCGCTATGGACCACACCTGGGCTTCCAGGGCCATTTCGAGGTCAGCGCCGCCAGCGTGCGCGCCTGGTGCCAGGAATCGCGCGAGGAGCTGGTGCGCGCCCAGGGTGTCGCGTCGGTACAGAGCGAGGCCGAGATGCTGGAGCGCCTGCCCGAGCGGATCGAGCGCCTGCATGCGGCCGCCGCCCCGGCCTACCGCCAGTGGGCACGCGAGCTTGAGCGACCCTACCGGCTGCACTGCCATGGCAGTCGCTGAGCTGCTGCGCCCGGTCGAGCCGCCCGGTGATGCGCAGCTGCTGGCCTGCCATGCCCGCGCGCTGGCGGCGGCCGAGCTGGCTGGGCAGCGGGCGCTACGCTGTTGGCAGCAGCAGGGGCGGCAGCCAGGCGGCGCACAGGGCCTGCAGAGGGGCGCGCAGCAGCAGGCCCGTGGCTACGCTGATCTGCTGATCGTCGGCCACAGTGCGGAGTTGCCGGCGCTGCAGCGCCTGGGCCTGATCGAAGTCGCCGGCGCGGGTCTCTGGCGGGTGCTGGGCATGGATCGATTCGGGGGCCACACCATGCCGCTGCCGGTGGCACTGGCCGCGGCGCAGGCGGCCGCGCAGGTCATTTCGGCACAGCTGCCGCGGCTGTGCATCAGCACACGCAGCTTCGGCTTTGCTGAGCTTGGTGAAGCGGCAACGGGCGACGCCGCCGAGCGACAATTCGGCCATGACTCAGCCCGCCCGCTCCCAAGCCCTCGCCCTCTTGCCTGACAAGGGCCTGCCCGAACTGCTGTTCCTGCTGCTGCACGGCGCCGGCGCCGACGCGTCGCAGATGCGACCGCTGGCCCAGGCGCTGAAGGCGCAATACCCGCAGGCGGCCGTGGTGTCCATCCACGGCCCCGAGCCCTTTGACCAGATTCCCGGTGGTGGCAGCGGGCAGCAGTGGTACTCGCTGCAAGGCGCCAATGACGACAACCACGCGCAACGCGTCGCCGCGGCGCTGCCTCATTTCATCGCCACCGTGCGCGCCTGGGCTGAGCAGTTCGACCTGCCCTGGCAGCGCGTCGCCCTGGCCGGCTTTTCACAAGGCGCGGTGATGGCGCTGGAAGCGGTGCAGGCCGAGGGCGAACTGGCCGGCCGCGTGCTGGCCTTCTCGGGCGCCTACGCCACGATGCCAGCCCACGCGCCGGTCGACGTCAGCGTTCATTTGCTGCACGGCCTGCAGGACGGCACGCTGCCACATCAGGACCAGGTGGCCGCGGCGCGGCGACTGGTGCAGCTGGGTGGCGATGTGACGGCCGACATCCTGCCCGATATCGGCCACGAGCTGCACCCGGATTTGATTGCGGCTGCAATGAACCAGCTGCAGACCTTTGTGCCGGCGCGCGTCTGGCGCGAGGCGATGCAGGCGGCGCAGGCGCAGGGGCTGGACGACAAGGCTTGACCCTGCCACCCTGCCATCGACCCATGGCACACTCGGGCCCACAGCGCCCGCCGGGGCGCTGCTGGATCCGCAGGCAGGGCTGAGCCCACCCGGACGGACGCACGTGCAAGACCGCGTCCGCATCATCATCGCCATGAGCTCTCTTTCCTTTGTGCGGCCTGCCGGCGCGGATCACAGGCTTCAAACGCATGGAGGTGCCTCTTGAAGACAAGCCACACGGGCGCTGCGCCGCAGCCCGCCCCGACCGCCCTTTCCACGCTTCCCGCTCTTCCCGACCGAGCCGATCTGCAGCAGCTCAAGCGCCAGGCGCGCGAGCTGCTGCGCGCCTGGCAGGCCGGCGACCCTGCTAGCCTGGCCCGCGCCGCCCCCTACCGCTGCGCTGACACGGCCACGCCGCCCCAGCTCAACCTGGCCCAGCTGGTGATCGCGCGCGAGCTGGGCTACCCAAGCTGGCCGGCCCTGCAGCGCGCTGCCGTGGCGCAGCAGGAGGCGCGCGAGCTCGATGCCGCAGCCTTGGTCACGCGTGCGCTGGCGCTGATCGTCGGGCGCGGCTGGGACAGCCCGCAGCCCGAGCGTGCACTGGCGCTGCTGCAGCATCTGCGTGGGCCTTGCCCGCCGGCGCTGCGCCCGGCCCTGGCCCTGGTGCGCGGCGAACTGGATCAGCTCGATGCCCTGCCACCTCCTACGCAACGGCTGCCGCCCTTTGACGCACCGGCGCTGGCCTATGTGTGCTTCTCCAGCCTGCACCGGCTGGGCGAGCCCTGGGCCGCGCGCCTGCTACACAGCGCTCAAACCCTGTTGGCCCAAGCCGCAGCGCTGGCCCACGCGGCCATGCCCGAACCCGCGCTGGAGGCGCCGGTGGCGGCACGCGGCCTGCCGCTGCTGTATGGCGCCATCGCTCGCGCCCAGAGCACCGCCTTGGCGGCGGCTCTGCTGGCCGCAGGTGCCGAGCCCAATGACGACGAGTCGCTCTACCACGCCTGCGAGGACCCCGACCGCGCCCGTGCCGCTGAACAAATGCGTCAGCTCATCGCCCATGGCGCGCGCTGGCAGGGCACGAACGCCTTGCTGCGCTTGCTGGACTTTGAGGACCCGGCCAACTTGGCGCTGGCGCTCAGCCTGGGGGCCGATGTCAATGAGGCCGGGCCCGGAGGGGCGACCGCCCTGCACCATGCGCTGCGACGAGGCCGCTCCGAGGCCTGTCTGAGCCTGCTGCTGGCGCATGGCGCCAATCTTGCGGCGCGCGACGCCGAGGGGCGCACGCCGGCCACACTGGCGGCCCTGCTGGGCGAGGTCAGCGCGCTGGCGCTGCTGGCAGCGCATGGTGCCCGCCCCGAGCTGGCCTCTGCAGGGCAGCGTTTTCTGGCTGCCTGCGCCGCTGCCGACGAGCCGGGCGCGCTGGCGCTGCTGCAGGCCCAGCCCGAGCTGCTGGCACAGCTGCCAGCCTCCGCCTTGCGCCTGCTGCCCGATCAGGCGCAGCGCCGGGCGCCCGCCTCGGTGGCGCTGATGCTCAGGCTCGGCTGGCCGGTTGCCGTGCCCGGCGACTGGGAAGCCAGCGCCCTGAACCAGGCAGCCTTCAACGGTGACCCGGCCTTGATTCAAGTGCTGCTGACGCACGGCGCCCACTGGGAGGAACGCAATGGCTACGGCGGCGATGTGATGGGCAGCCTGCTGCATGCCGCCGCCCACCTGCCGCAGCCCGGCGCTGACTATCTGGCCTCGCTGCAGCTGCTGCTGGCGGCCGGTGCGCCCCGGCCCGCCGCGGAGGAACGAGAGGATCTGCCCGACGTGCTGCAGGCTTGGCTGGAGGCCTCGGACGCCCAGACTCCGCCGCCTTGAGAACACGGCTTGCGCGGCGTATCAAGCCGTTGAGAGCTTGCTGCGCTGCGCCTGGTTGGATTGATCGATGCGGGCCAGCACGGCCTTGAAGCGCGGCAGTTCACGCAGGCTTTGCAGCGCCGGGTCCTGGGCCAGCCACCAGCCCCGCCGCCAGCCCAGGCGCACCGCGTCTTCCAGCGCCGCCAGTGCCGCCTCGGGCTGGCCGCGCAGTGCAGCGATGCGGGCGCGGTGGTAGCCGATGGCATGCCAGACATTGCCCTGCTTGGCATAGCGTTCCACATAGCTGGACGCCTGCTCGATGAAGGGCTCGGCATGATCGCGGTGCTCGGTGGCGCAGTAGATCGCCGCCACGTCGAGCCAGGCATGCTGGCCCAGAAAGGTGGTCCAGTCGTCGTACAGCGGCACGGGGTCGGCCAGCACCAGGCCAATCACCGAGCTCAAGGTCTTGTAGGCCTGCTCGGGCTGACCCAGGACGAGGCGCAGCAAGGCGGTCTCGATGACCGCATCGCGCTCCTTGCTCTGCACCGGCACGGCATCGAGCGCCTTGCGCAGGGCTGCTTGGTCTTGCGCGCAGACCCACAGCCGCGCCGCCGAGACCTGGGCCCAGACCGGCTGCGGGCTTTGCGCCTGGAACTGGGCAAAGGCCTGCCTGGCTTCGTCAATCAGGCCCAGATCCAAGTAGATCCAGGCCAGCTGATCCCAGAAGTAGGCGTCGTTCGGTTTGAGCACGAGGGCTTGGCGGTAGCCCTTCACTGCTTGGTCGAGCTGCCCTCGGGCGAAGCCAATCATGCCGAAACCCCGAGGGCCGTTGGCATGCTTGGGCGCCAAGGTGAGAGCACGCCGATAGGCCTGCTCGGCAAGCTCGTAGCGGCCCGCGTTGGTGGCGGCCCATCCCGTCAGGTGCTGGATCTGCGGCGATAGGGGGCTCAGCTCGGCCGCCCGGCTGTAGTAGGCGAGCGCGCGGGCGGGCCAGCCGGCGCTGTTCTCGGTGCCTCCCGCCCAGTACAGCAGGGTGGCATCGTGCGGCGCCTTGGCCAAGGAGCGCTCATGCCAAGTCCTCGCCTCGTCATGCTGGCCGCGATGGGACAGCTGGCTGCCCTGCGCGCCCAGGGCCAGGGGCAGCTCCGGGTCCAGCTGCAAGGCGCGGTCGATCAAGGGCTGGGTACGCGCATCCATGTCCCTGAAGCTCAGACCGGTGCCGTAGTAGTACTCGCCCGTCCAGGTCACGGCCAGGCCCACATAGGCCAAGGCAAAACCAGGGTCGGTGTCGATGGCACGCTGGAAGTAGTCGCGCGCCTTCAGGATGCCCTCGATTTGGCCACCGCGTTGATGGTGCAGGCCCAGCAGGTAGAACTCGTAGGCATCGGCCAAGGGCACCGGCTTCGCGGTGGCCGGCAAGGGGGCCACGCCGAGGGCCTGAAGGGCCGCATTGGCCACGCTCTCGGCCAGGCTGCCCAAGGCGGCAGCGGGCGACTCCAGCATCTGCTGCCAGAGCACTTCGCTGTCTGCCGCACGGTGCAGGCTGAGCTTGAGCGTGAGGCCCAGCTGCCAGCGCCGCAGCTCGCCCCAGAGCACATGGGTCACGGCCAGCTGCTTGGCCTGCGGCGCCAAGGCCTGGGCATTGCGAAACTGGAAGGAGGTGGACCGGGCCGCCACCCGAATCTGCTGATGGCGAGACAGGGCGCCGATCACGCTTTCGGCCAGGCTGTCGGCCAGCGGCTGCTCCAGCTCCTTGGGCGAGGCGTCATCAAAAGGAAGGACGGCCAGGGTGATCTCGCCGGGCGGCAGGCGCGACCCGCGCTGCCAGGCCCACCATCCGCCTGTACCGAGCAAGGCCGCTGCCGTCACCGAGCTGCCGAGCCACCAGCGCCGGCTTGCGGCGACCGGCGTGGGCAAGGCCGGCTGCTGTGCCGCCGGTAGCACTTGATCGGGCACACGCTGCCCGGGCTCCAGATCAGGCGTCCGGCGAGAGTCCGGTTCTGGCTGTATCGACGCTGGCTGTGAGGTCGGTGCTGCGATTGTGGGCGCGCGCAGCACCACCTCACTGACCGCCGCTACCAGGCGATAGCCCTTGCGTGGCACGGTGACGATGTAGCGCGGCTGGCTGGCGTCGTCGCCAAGCAGGCTGCGCAGCTGCGAGATCGACTGGTACACCGAACTCGGGGTGACCACCAAATCCCCCCAGACCTCGTCGAGCAGCTGATCCAGCGTCACCAGCTGCTGCGGCCGCTGCGCTAACGCCATCAGCAAGCGCATCTTGCGCGGCTCCAGCTTGAGCACCTGATCGCCTTGGCGCAGCTCGTCCAGCAGCGGATCGGCCTGCCATTCGCCGATCTGCAGGGTCTGCGCCGCCTGAAGGTTTGCGCCGGAAGCTGGCTTCTGAGCGTCGGGTTCATTCATGAGAAGTCCACGTAGGCCTTTGATTTCATTGGGAAAAGAAATCCTTGAGAGAAGCGCAAGAGTTTCATCAGGACTTGCCGGGCTTGGCCGCAGACCATGGCGCCACATTGACAACACGCCAGGGGATCTCGATGAGCAGCAAGCAGCCACAGCCTGAGATTCGCAATCGCACACAAGACCCGGGCAGCGAGCCGAGAGATTGTGCGGGAGCGCAGCACGAAGTCCGAGACCGTCCCCCCCCTAACTTGATGAAGTGGGGGGCAGGTCGGTCTCGGCCTCAGTCTCGGTCTTGGCCGTGCGCCGGGCTTCTGTCGAAACAGGCGCACACCGCCGTGGGTAGTCCAAGCAACTTGAAGCCGGCTCGCCACACGATGCCGCTGACATGCAAGCGAACTCAGCTCAGCTCAAGTCGCCTGTCCTTGCTGCAGGCCGGCAACGGCCAAGCCGCCACCGTGACGCGGCGAGGACCGACAGGAAGCTGCTGGGACCAACCCATCAATTTCACCAAGCAAGGCCTGTAGGGCCTGCGCCTACGGCTGCGCCGCAATCACCAGGGGGCAGCCTCATCCGGTGCCTGAGCCCCGGGCGCCAAACCTCGTTTCTCAACCATCCCACAGGGAGCTACTCACCATGAGCATCGAAAAGAAAGACCGTGTCCTGATCGTCGTCAACCACCTGACATCGGGCGAGACCGACTACCTCTACCGCTTCATCGAGGGCGCGGGCCGCGCCACAGCAGAAGCGACGCTGGGTGACGACTACGTCCGCCTTGTCAAGCTTTACGGCGGCCATGCCACGCGTGCTGATTTCCTGGCTGCCTTGCGCGCCGAAGGCGCCAAAGCTAGCGTCAAGCGGATCGACGTGCTGCTGATGCTGCACGGCGAGGAGGGTCGCGTGGTCTTCCACGACGGCAGTGCCAAGACCAGCACCCTGGCCGGCGACATCAGCGCCCTGAGTCTGCGCGGCAAGCTGCGCCTGATGTACTCGACCTGCTGCTTTGGCGACAGCCACTCGGCCGACTGGCTCAGCGCCGGCTTCGACACGGCCATCGGCTCCAAGAAGGTCAACGCCAACTCCGCTGTCGAACTGGCGCCGCTCCTGAGCCTGTGGCAGTTCAACTTCAAGGTCAGCGAATGCCTGGCTCCCACCATCCCGCCCACTGGCCCCAACGACGAAGTGGCCCGCATCTATGGCCGCGCCCACAACCTGGGCTGGAAGGACAAGGTGGACAGCAGCAAGGTCGTGCGCGGCGACGCCAATCTGCGCATCAGCAGCTGAGCGCCCCCTGAGTGCCAGCGCCGTGGGCGCTGCGGGCTTGGGCGCTGGCGACCCGCTACTGGCCTTGATGGACGGCGGGCAGTTGAGCGCTCAGCTGATGCAGCGCTGCACGCGAGCGCGCGCCTTTCCTGACGACCACCACATTCCTGGACACTTGATGAAAACTAACGCCTTGCGACACACCGCCTTCGCCGCGTCCTGCATCGCTGCCATGGCCAGCCTGCCCGCCCCGGCTGCGGCGCAGTCCCGCACCGAGACCCTGGCGATCACCGGCCAGAGCGCGGCGGGGGCAGGGGTGGGGGCCACGTTTGGCATCGGCTTCTCCTCGCCGGTGCTGAACGATGCCGGGCAAACGGCATTCACGGCCACCCTTGCCCGCAGCGCGATCGCCTTTGGCCTGTATCTCAACGCCCCAGGCCAAAAGCCCGCCCCCATCGCCTTGCAAGGCCAAAGCGCTCCGGGCGCGGGTGGCGGCACGTTCACAAGCTTTGTTGCTCCCGTGCTGAACCAGGCTGGGCAGACGGCGTTCCGGGTCAACATCACCGGTGGCAGCAGCGCGATCTACCGCAGCGGCAGCGGCGGCGTGCTGACGGCCATCGGCCTGGAAGGCCAGACCGCCACGGGCGCAGGGGCCGGCACGTTTTCAGGCTTTGGCAATCCCATGCTGAACGATGCCGGGCAGACGGCGTTCGAGGGTTTCATCAGCGGCGCAAGCAGCACCTCCGGCATCTACCGCAGCAGCAGCGGCAGCACGCTGACGGCCATCGCCCTACGAGGCCAAAGCGCCCCGGGCGCAGGGGCTGGCACGTTTTCAGTCTTTAACGACTTGGTGCTGAATCAGGCCGGGCAGATGGCGTTTCGGGCCAGCATCACCGGCGGCAGCAGCACCCGCGGCATCTACCGCAGCAACGGCGCCAGCACGCTGACGGCCATCGCACTGACAGGCCAAAGCGCTGCAGGTGCAGGGGCCGGTACGTTCTTTGGCTTTGGTGAGCTCGCACTGAATGATGTCGGGCAGGCAGCGTTCCAGGCCAGCATCACCGGTGGCAGCAGCAATCAGGGCATCTACCGAAGCAGCAGCGGCGGCACGTTGGCGGCCATCGTCCTGGCGGGCCAAAGCGCCACGGGCGCAGGGGGCGGGACGTTTTCAAGCTTTGACAGGCCGGTGCTGAACCAGGCCGGGCAGACAGCGTTTCAGGCCAGCATCACCGGTGGTAGCAGCAACCAAGGCATCTATCGAAGCAGCAGCGACAGCGCGCTGACGGCCATCGCCGTGCAAGGCCAAAGCGCCCCGGGCGCAGGGGCCGGCACGTTCTCAAGCCTCTTCAGCCCCATGCTCAACGAGGGCGGGCAGGCGGCGTTCCGGGCCGTCATCACCGGCGGCAGCAGCAATGACGGCCTGTTTGCGAGCGATGGCATCGACACCGTGGCCGTGCAGTTGCAAGGCGCGGCGCTGGCAGGCAAGACCGTGTCCTTCACCACCATGAGCTCCGGCGCCTTGAATCTGCATGGGCAGGTGGCCTACCTGGCCGACTTCACCGACGGCACACAGGGCACCTTCCTCTTCACCCCCGCCCTGCGCTGGCGCAGCAGCGCCAGTGGCAGCTGGGCCAATGCCGCGAACTGGACGCTCGGCCTGAACCCGGCCGACGTGCACGACGTGACGCTGGACCCGAGTCGCAGCCTCACCGTCACCGGGCCGGCCGACACGGTCAAGCTGCGCTCCTTGCAGGTGGGCACAGGCGCAGGCATCGCCACCCTGGCCATGGCTGGCGGGCGCATCGATGCGGAGTCCATGCAGGTGGGCCGGCAGGGCGTGCTCAGCGGCACGGGCAGCTTTGGCAAGCTCGTGAGCAACCAGGGTGTGCTGCAGGCCGGGCGGCTGCAGCTCTCCGGGGGGCTGGTCAACGCCGGCACGGTGCGCGGCGCGGTCGGCCTGGGCAGCCGGCTGGAGACCGACCTGAGCAACACGGCCAGCGGCCGCGTGCGAGTCGGCCTGGGTGAGAGCTTGCAACTGATCGGCGCCACGCACCGCAATGCTGGCGTGGTCGAGGTCAACGGCGGTCGGCTGGAAACCAGCGGCAGCTTCAGCACCAGCAAAGCCGGTCTCGTGGACCTGAAGGACGCCACCGTGGTGGCCGAAGGCGCTTGGCGCAACGATCCGGGCGCCCGGCTGCTGCTGAACGAGTCGCGGCTGACAAGCTCGGGCGGGTTCAGCAACGCGGGCCAGGTGCTGGTCACCGCGGGCCGCAGCGAGCTCTTCGGCGCCGTGGTCAACGAGGCCGGCGGGCAGATCCTCCTCTCGGGCCAGAGCACCACGACCTTCTACGACAAGGTCGAGGTGCGCAAGGGCGCTGAGCTGCGGGTGTCGGCCGGCGCCACCGCCGTGTTCTTCGGCGCTGTGGAGCAGCGCAACGGCGCCCTGCTCAGCGGCACGGGGCACAAATACTTCGAAGGCGGCTTCAGCGTCGGCGACTCGCCCGGCCTAGGGGAAGACGCCGGCGACGTCAGCTTTGGCGCCGCCAACCTCTATCTCGCCGAGATCGGTGGCACCGAGCTGGGAGGCAGTTATGACCAGTACCGCGTGGCCGGCACGCTGACCCTCGGCGGCACGCTCAAGCTCGCTTCCTTCGCTGGCTTCAGCGGCCAGGTGGGGCAGCGCTTCGACCTGTTCGACTGGGGCAGCTTGCAAGGCCGCTTCAGCAGCATCGACAGCAGCGGCCTGCTGCTGGCCGAGGGCACGCAGCTCGATCTGTCACGCCTCTACATCGACGGCGTGATCGGCGTGACGGCCGTGCCCGAGCCGCAGCAGTGGGCGCTGCTGCTGAGCGGCTTGGGCTTGATGGCATGGCGGCGTCGCTTGGCGCACCAGCCCTGACCCTTGCGCACATCACTTCAAGCCCGCCGCTCTTCGCTCTGCTCTTGTCTTTTTTCATTCCAACCCAGGGAGTTTTCTGCCATGACCATGCACAAACCGCGTGAACACAAAGCCCTTCATGTCCTTGCCAACCTGACGCTGCTGAGCGCGGCCACAGGCAGCCAGGCGGCCGACCCCATCTTCTTCGGCCCTTCGGCCTATCTTTCGGCCGCCGACATCCCCGTCAACTTCTACCTGGGTGGCAGCCCGACCGTGCTGGAGACGCTCGAGGACGGCGCGCTCGACAGCACCTTGGGCGGCGACTTTGGCGAATTGCTGAGTTCCGGTTTCGCCGGAGCGCGTGACTCCGTCGATGTCGACGACGGCCTGATCGACGGCAGTTGCCGCCAGCAGTCCAGCGGCCACTGCGTCAGCTGGTTCAACGGCAATGGCGTCGAGGGTGTCACCTTCAGCTATGTCGGTAACGGGGCGCTGCCTACCGCCTTCGGTCTGGTCTGGACCGATGGCGGCGGCAGCATCACTTTCCGGGCGATCGGCGCGAATGGGCAAAGCCTGGGCAGCATCACGCGCTCGGGCTTTGCCGACAACCGCATCGATGCCAGCACCGAGGAGGATCGCTTTTTCGGTGTGCAGTTTGCCGGCGGCATTCGCTCCATCAGCATCAGCAATACGAGTGGCGGTATCGAGGTCGACCACATCCAGTACGGCCAGATGTCCAACCCGGTGCCCGAGCCTGGGACTTGGGCCCTGATGGCCGCCGGGCTGCTGGGTCTTGCAGGGCTGCGTCGCCGTGTCAGTACCGGGAGCCACGCATGAGCCGGCCGCTGCGCTCTGCCCATGCCCTGAACGCAACGCTGCTGGCATGGGTTGGCCTCGCCGGCAGCCTGGTGGGCGCCGATGCCGCCTGGGCCCAGGCGTCGATTCAGATCGGCAGCATCCGCGAGCTGGAGGGCCATAGCGGCCAGCGTGAGGTCTGGTTGCCAATCAGCCTGCCGCCCGATATGAATCCGCAGTCACAGCTGCTGATCAGCACGCGGCCGGGTAGGGCCCCGGCCGCCACCGGAGGCGCAAGCTGTGAGGCAGGGGTGGATTTCATCGCTGTCGAGGATCGGCCGTTCAGGATCAACCCGAACTACCCGTTTGTACCGGTGACGATCTGTGGCGATACCGTGGACGAGAGCAACAAGTACGTGCAAGTGCTGGCCAAACACGGCACACGGGTCGGCCAAGGCGAGGTGCTGATTGCCGATGACGATGGCGTGCCACGTCTGCTTTCCCTGTCGCGCGTGCGGGTGCAGCGCAGCCCGTTCCCCTTCATCCGGACACCGGCTACGTTTGAGGTGCGACTCAGCCATGCGGCACCGAACGGTGCTGAAGTGCAGATTCCCTACTTCACCGAAAACGGCTCTGCTGTCCCGGGCGGATGCCGATTCGAGTATCAGCCCAGCACGCCGCCGCTCCAGGGTCAGGCCGGTTTCGTTCTCAAATGCACGGGTGACTACGAGGCGCGCGACGATGTGCTGCGACTGCCTGCGGGCGCAACCCAAGGCAGCTTCACCATCCAAGTGCTGGGCAGCAAAAGCCCACAAAGCAGCTGGTTCGGTGTACGCCTCAGACAGCCGGTGAATGCGCAGCTCGGGCTCGCAAACACCTGGAGCAGCATCGCCGACATCGAACCGGCTGCCAGCTCGACGAGCAGCCAAACCGATGTCGCGCCATTCGGGCGCACGACGGTGATCGCGCCCGCCGACAAGCTGCCCAGCGAACGCCTGAGCGTGCTCTCGCTCGAATGGCAGGCCCCGGACGGCCAGCCCTGGAACACCGTGGAGCAGCTGGACTTGCGCTTGAGCGAGCCCGCGGCGGCAGGTGCTTGGTGGCGTTGGGAGCGGCGCACCGGCCAATTCAGCCTCTGCCAGCCCACGTACTCGGACGGCCCCGCCTCGCGGCTGAATGCGCGTTGCCAGGTGGCCGGCGGCGCTGAACCGCTGGCACTGGGCAGTGCCCGCCTGCACCCAAAGCTCAGCCGCATTCAGGGCAGCGCCCCTGAATCAAGCCGCATGACGGTTCACCTGACGCTGAGCTTCGAGGCCCAGGGAGACAACAAGCCGGGCCGCCGTGCGCTGCTGGAACTGGCTGCTACTGATCGCTTTGGCAACCAAGGGGGCTTCACGCCCGTGCTGGACACGAGCATCGAGGCCGATATCGCGGCGCGCTGAGTCCGCGGGCAGGCCGTCAGCGTCTTAGTCGAGCACGACTTCGGTACGGATGGTGCCGGCGCGCTCGGCGCTGGCGCTCAGCGCCAGCCGGGTGCCCTTGGGGGCGCGCACGACCCATTCGCCCACGGCACGGTCGCCGGTGACTTCGCGGGTTGGCAGAAAGGCCTGCAGGCTTTGCTTGGCGCCATGGCCTTCCAACTGCGGGCCTTCCATTCTTTCCTTGCCGCTGACCAGGCTGATCTCCGGGTTGTTCAGCGGCATATGGATCTCGAACTGCACGCCGCGGACGATCTTGCGCTCCAGCGCGCGCTGGGTCACATAGGCCGGCAGGTAGCCGCTGTTGGCGACCGCCAGGCGCACGCGCCAGGTGTCGGGCCCGAGCGCACGCACCTCGGTGCGCAGCAGTTCCAGCCGCGGCAGCGACAGTGCAATCTGCGTCATCCAGGCCGGGAAGCGGGCCGCCTCGCGTTCGCGCAGCGCCGGCGGCGGGTTGCGCCAGAAGTTCATCTTGTCCCAGCCGCCGATCTCGACCACGCCCAGCTGCGGATGCTGGAAGGGCCGCCAGTCGACATGGGCCTGGCCGCCGCACTGCTCGTCGCTCCACTTCAGCAGCTTGAGATCGTCGGCCACCGGGTGCTCGCGGTACCAGTCGATCCACTTATAGCCCGCTATGCCGGCTTCCTTGTTCGGCGACCACAGCTCGACGACCCAGAACAGCGCGCCCAGATGTTCGTAGACCCAGTCCTGCGTGCCGCTGATGACGTCCTTGGGGTGGTACTTGAAGTCGTGCCAGATGCTGATGGCCGGATAGCCGGTGTGCTTCTCGCCGAGCTGGGAGAAGCGCTGATAGAGCCACAGATCCTCAGGCGTCATGTCCTCATCGCTCTGCGAGCCCATGGGCCGCAGGATCACGCCGCTGTGCGTGTGGAAGCTGATCGCGGCACCGATATTCGGGTGGGCGACGATGAAGTCCACCATGGCCCGGACCTCGGGCTCGCTGGTCGGGTAGGGACCGGCGCCGAGCTGCTTGTACTCCTGCCGCCATTCGCTGGGGAAATTGCGGTTCAGGTCCAGGCCCTCGCGGTCCTTGTTGACGGTGACGGTCAGGCCGTCATGGTTCTTGATGAAGCCCTCGGGCATCAGGCGGAAATACTCGCCGCCGAACTCGCCCGGCTCGCGCGGCACCATCAGACGTGGATCGTCGGGATGCTTCTTGTAGCCGCCATGCGGATCGGGGATGCGCATGCTGAGAATGCGGCCGTCGCCATCGACGTCTTCAATCGTCAGGCCGTCGACGGGCTCCTCGTCATAGGGGTAGCGGCGGGTCGACGAGCGGATGTGGCGCGGGCGGTCGGCCAGGGCCAGCTCGGCGCCGTCGGGGTTCAGGCGCGGCACCATATAGATCACCCGGGTGTCGAGCAGCTGCGTCACGGCCGGGTCGACACCGTACTGCGTCAGCAGGTGGTGCAGGTAATAGAGGCAGGTGGTGCTGGCGGTCAGCTCGGCGGCGTGGATATTGCCGTCCAGCCAGAAGGCAGGCTTGTCCAGATCGGCGCCGGTGGCGGTGTTGGTCAGCACCAGCACCCAGATGTCACGGCCCTCATGGCTCTTGCCCATGCTGCGCACCGAGACCAGATTGGGCCGTGCCTCCACATAGCCGAACAGCAGTTCGGTCAGAGGTTCGTAGCGGTAGAACTCGTCAAAGCGCGGGCTGGGAAGGGCGGCCATGTGGACTTGCTGTTGGAATCATCGGTGGTTTGCGGCAGCACCACGACCAGCGTCGTTGGCGCGACCCCCCTAGCTCCAATGGTAACCGCCTGTTAAGTCAGCACTCATCGCAAATGCCCGGAAAAACGCGGCTCACTGCCCCCTGAACAGGGGTTGGAACTGGCGTGAAACCGGCAGTCGCTCGGTCCGGCCCTTCAGCGTCAGCACCATGCTGCTGTCGTCGATGCGAGTGGCGCTGGCAATCTGTCGGCTGTTGACCAGCACCGAGCGATGCACCTGCCAGAAGATCTGTTCGTCCAGGCTGGCCAGCAACTCCTTCAGCGGCGTGCGTATCAACGCCTCGCCGCCCTGGTAGACGACCCGGGTGTAGCGGCTGTCGCTCTCGAAATAGATCACCTCCTCGGGGGCGATCAGCTTGATCTCCTTGCCCAGGCTGGCCTGGATGGGGCGCATCGGGGGCCGGGCCGCGGGCAGCAGCTGGCTGAGCAGTTGCTGCAGCTGAACAGTTGGCGCCGGCGCGCTGCTGCGGCGGGCCTCGGCGCGCTGCAAGGCCTGCAGCAGCCGGGCGTCGTCCACCGGCTTCATCAGATAGTCGATCGCACCGGCCTCGAAGGCCGACAGCGCGTGGTCGCCATAGGCAGTGACGAAGACCACCTGCGGCGGCTGCGCCAGCGTGGCCAGGCGTCGCGCCACCTCCAGCCCGCTCAAGCCGGGCATGCGGATGTCCAGCAGGCAGAGCTCCGGCTCGTGGGCCAGGCAATCGTCCCAGGCATCGATGCCGTTCTCGCTGGCAGCCACCAGCTCGGCGGTGGGCGCCAAGCGCATCAGCGCCGCACGCAGCTGCTCGCGAGGGGCTTCTTCATCGTCGGCGATCAGGATCTTCATGGCTGTGTCTGGGGCAGGTCGAGAGTGGCGATGCAGCCGCCGGCCGGGGCTGGCCGCAGCGTCAGCGTGGCCGCGTCACCAAACTGTTGGCGCAGCCTTTGCAGCGTGTTGCCCAGGCCGAGGCCGAACTGGGTTTCAGCACCGGCAAGACCGACGCCGCTGTCCTCGACCTCGATCTGCAATCGCGCGCCATCTTGGCGCAGCCGCAGCTCGATATGGCCGCCGCGCAGCGCCGGCTCGATGCCATGGCCGATGGCGTTCTCGACCAGGGTCAGCAGCGTGCCCGGCGGCAGCTGGAGCGCGATGTTCGTGTCGGCAAGGCTTGGGTCTATCGCCCAGCTCAGCCGCTGCCCCAGCCGTGCCTGCATCACTTCCAGATAGCTGCGCACGATCTGCAGCTCTTCGGCCAGGCTCAGCGTCTCGTGCTCGAACATCGGCAGCGTGGCGCGCAGATAGCGGGTGAAGGAGCGCAGCGTGCTGCCGGCGCGTGGGTCCTGGCTGTCGACCCAGTGCTGGATCGAGGCCAGGGTGTTGAACAGGAAGTGCGGCTGGATCTGCGCGGTGGCCAGGCGGCGGGCCAGCTTCAGGTGCTGCTCCTGGTCGTCGAGTTCGCGCAGCCGCGCCTCGATTTGATGGACGCGGAAGATGGTCAGAAACCACCAGCCGCCAACGATCAGCAGCACCGTCACGCCGAGCAGCGGGAACAGCAAGCGCAGCGTGGGCTTGTCCAGCGTGTGCTTGGCCAGTGCCGCAGCAAAGCCCAGCGCCGCCAGCAGTGCGGCACTCTTCACGTTCAACCACAGCCGGCTCGGACGCCGCCATAGCGAGCGTGCGCCGGCCAGGCCCATGATGCCCGTCATCAGAACCAGCGGCACCAGCAGCGAAAGCAGCGCTGGTCGCAGCATCCAGCCATTGGCGAGCGAGAGGCAGAGACAGTTGCTGAGCACATACCAATCCAGCGCATGGGGCCAGGGCTGCTGCCCTGCCCTTTGCATCTCCTGCGCCGAGAAGATGCGCCGCGGGCCTGGATAAAGCCATTGCGTCCAATCCAGCTTCAGCGGACTGGTTACGGGTTCGGGGGGCGCAGGCGAATGCATGGACGCGAGTCTAGAGTTTCAGGGAGGCCAGCGGATAGCCGGCCGCACCAATGGCGTCAGACTGTCGCCAACGGCCGGCACGCGACGATGAATGGCAGGCAACCCCCAGCACTGCCTTCGGTCGCCATCGGTCAGCAGAACAGCTCGCCGCCCACGAAAACCTTCAACTCGCCCGGCTGGAAGGCCACCCAGGGCTCGTCGCGGGTCAGCGGCTGGGTGGCGATCATGGCGACGCGGTCCTGCGTGGTGGTCTGCTCGGCGAAGTCGACGCTGAGGTCCTCATCCTGCAGATGGACGCGGCCAAAGGGATGGCGCCGCAACAGGTAGTGCAGATGGGTGGAGCCATGGGCCCACAGCGCCTGGCCGTTGGACAGCAGCATATTGAAGGTGCCGTGCGCGTTGAGCTGCGGCATCAGCTCGGCCAGCGTGTTGCTGAGCTCGGCGATGCTGGGCACACCGCAATGGGCCTTGGCCAGCTCCTGCATCAGCCAGCAAAAGGCCAGCTCGCTGTCGGTCTGGCCGACCGGCTTGAAGGCGCCATGCAGGCGCGGCTGAAAATCCTTCAGATTGCCGTTGTGGGCAAACACCCAGTAGCGGCCCCACAGCTCGCGCTGGAAGGGGTGGGTGTTCTCCAGCGCCACCTGGCCTTGCGTGGCCTTGCGGATATGGGCGATGACGTTATCGCTCTTGATCGGATAGTCCTGCACCAGCTTGGCCAGCGGCGAGATGCGGGCGCTGTGGTGGTCGACGAAATGGCGCAGGCCGCGGCCCTCGAAGAAGGCGATGCCGAAGCCATCCTTGTGCTCGTCAGCGCGGGTCGCCAGGCCGGTGAAGCTGAACATCACATCGGTCGGCGTGTTGGCATTCATGCCCAGCAGTTGGCACATCTCAGACTCTCTCGTTTCGGCGGGGCAGGCCCGATGCTACTCAAGAAAGAGCCGCGAAAAGCCCTTCAGGCTGACCAGATTGCCCGGGTTGCTGGTTTCGCGCAGCACCCCGCTCATCCGTGCCAGCAGCCGCGGGCTGCGCTTGGCACGCCAGATCAGCAGATCGGCCAGCCAAGGTGCCGCGTTCACGCGGTTGGCGCGCTGATAGAGGTCGAACTTCGGTTTCAGCGCCCGCAGGCTCTGCTCATAGGCCTCGCGCAGCTGCGCGTCGTTCCACTGCTTGGCTTTGCCCTGAATGATGGCGTCGGCCGCCAGCATGCCGGTCTCCATCGCCTTGCCGATGCCTTCGCCGGTGAAGCTATAGGTCGAGCCGGCCGCTTCGCCGGTGACCAGCAGGCCTGGCCGCGACCAGCGTGCTCCGTCCAGCGTGCAGCGCAGCGGAGCCCCCTTGAGTTCACCTAACAACTTGCCTTCACGCATCAAAGCAGCGGCGGGCTCGTAGTTGGCGCAGAAGGCATCGAAGATGGCGCGCAGGTTCAGCTCCTTCTTGCTGCCCTTGCCGCTGACGGCTTTATGGCTGTCGGTAACGCCGACGCCGATATTGAAGCAGTCGTTCGGGGCCGGGAAGATCCAGCCATAGCCGGGCCGCACCGCCTTGTTCCAGACCACCTCCATCGCCTTGATGCGCCCGACCATGCTGGGCGCATGCACATAGCCGCGCAGCGCCACGCCGCTGGGTGTGTGGCGCTCGCACATCTCGGCAGCGATCAAGGCCTTGGGCACCGCGCCGGTAGCCAGCAGCAGCCAGTCGCAGGCGATCTCATGGACGTCGTCACCGATGCGCACTTGCGCGCCACAGACACGGCCTTGTTCATTCACCAGCGGCTTCTCGAAACGCGCCGGCGCCAGAAACCGGGCACCGGCATCCTGTGCCGCCTGGCAGAGCAAGTTGTCGAGCTCGCGACGCGGCAGCACGGCCAGTTCGCCCGGCACATCAATGCGACCACCACGCGGCGCGATGCAGCCGACGTGGGACACCGGCTGCGCCAGTGCCATCACCTGCTCCAGCAGGCCGAGCCGCGCCAAGGCCTTGTGCGCATCGGGAATCAAACCATCGCCGCAGATCTTGTCGCGCCCCTGCGGCTGCTGATCGACCAGCAGTACATCGAAGCCGGCGCGCGCCAGTTGCCGTGCGGCCGCACTGCCGGCCGGACCGGCGCCGATGACCAGCACCTCGGTGCGCTGCAGGGGCAAAGCCAGGGACATGGGATCTCCGTGAATGAGCGGCGATTCTAGGGGGAGCGAAGTGCCCAGCGAAGAATGGCTGGGGGCGAAAAAAAACCCGGCATCGATCGATGCCGGGTTTTCGATGAGGCTTTTGAAGGCCTCTCAGGCCAAAGCCAGATTACATGTTGTAGCGAATGCCGATGTAACCGCGACGGCCGATGGCGTCATAGGTGCTGGCGTTCGTGTTGGTACCGGTCGTGTTGCCAGGCAGACCCGACGGGATGAACGGCGCCTTGGTGTCCAGCAAGTTGTCCACACCGAAGTACAGCTGAGCCGCCTTGCCCATCTTGTAAGTCACTTGGGCGTCGAAGTAGGTCACGCTGCCGATACGGAAGGTGTCCTTCGTGAAGCCGTTGTACTTCTTCGGATCCAGGTACTTGTTGGTGCCTTGGTCGTCCAGGTACGACTCACCCCAGTAAGTCGTCGTGGTAGCGACCGACCAGTTACCAATGTCGTAACCCAGAGCCAGCGACCACTTGTTCTTCGGCGAACCGATTTCACCGACCGACTTGTCCAGTTCGGCATCGTCAGTGGCCTTGTTCCAAGCATCCAGCAGGCGCGTGTAGCTCAGGCGGGCATTGACACGGCCAGCACCCAGGCGATCGCTGTAGCTGCTGGTGAAGTCGATACCCTTGGCCTTTTGACCACCGCTGTTGACGGGGGCCTGGTTGATGAACTGCAGGGCACCAGCGCTACCGGCGCCAGTGGCGACGGGACGACGGATGATGAACTTGCAGAAGGCCTGATCACCACCGTTGTAGCACTGATCCAGCGTGTAGTCGCGGCCAGGATTGTTGATCGCCTTCGAGATTTCGATGTCGAAGTAGTCGGCGGTGAAGGTGAAGTTCTTCAGCGCTGCGATGTCCTTCGGCGTGATCACCAGACCCAAGGTACGCGAAGTACCCTTCTCGGCCTTGAGGTTCGGGTTGCCGCTGTCATAGCCGCTGACGCCTTGCAGATCAGGCTGGGTCAACGTGAACACGCCGCCGTTGGCGTTCATGTTCGCGGTCACGCCAGGCGCAGCCTTGCAGCGGGTAGCCAGTTCGCCGGTATCAGTGATCTTGACGCCTTGGCAGGGGTCAGTCACTTGCGGGAAGGTCTGCGAAGCACCTTGATACAGCTCGTTGATGTTCGGAGCACGGGTCGACACGGCTTGCGTCAGGCGGACGCGAACGGTGTTGTTGGCGGCCCAGTCCAGACCAGCATTCCAGCTGCGGGTGTTGCCGACAGTCGAGTAGTCGCCAACGCGGTAGGCCAAGGTGCCATCCAGCGTCTTGACCATCTTCAGGTCCTTCAGCAGCGGCAGGCGAACTTCAGCGAAAGCTTCCTTGACGGTGAAATCACCCTTGGTGTTGGGCAACTTGTTACCGCCGTTCAGGCCAGCTTGGGTCAGCGCGTCATAGACGGTGCTGGAACCTTCGTTGCGCCATTCCAGGCCGGCAGCCACACCGACAGCACCGGCGGGCAGTTCGAAGGGCTCGCCAGAAACGCTGGCGCCAGCGATCTTTTGCGTGATCTTGGTCTGCAGCGATTGCGGAGCCTGGATGTAGGCGATCGCGTCGGCCGACATGGTGCCGGTGCCGAACACATTGGCCGGCGCGCAACCCTGGGCACGTGCCAGGGCATCCGCGCACATCACGCCACCCTTGCCGTCAGGAATAGCTTGCAGCGCATTCTTGAAGTTCAGGACGTTGACTTGGCCGGTACCGGTCTGCGATTCCTTGGTCGAACCGTAGCCAATGTAACCCTCATAGGACCAGGTCTTGGTCAGCTCGCCCTTCACGCCGCCCAGGACACGGAAGGTGTCGCGCTCGACGTCTTGATGGCGCGGGCCGAAGTCGCTCATGCGCTTCTGGAAGAAGTAGCCATCGCCAGTGACGAACGAAGGCACCAGCGGATTGCGGATCTTCTGACCGTTGACCGTCGTGTAGGCCGGCACGGTGCCGTCGGTATCCGGGAAGATGGCGTCAGAAGCCAGCGGGAAGGGCTCGATATTGCTCGAGGACTTCGTGTTGGCGTAGGTGCCTTCAAAGAATGCCTGGTGCGATTCGTTGATCTGGAACTCACCCTTGGAGGCCAGCAGCACGCGATCGACCGGAACAGCGATACGACGCCATTCGGTACGGTTGAAACCGGTGGCATTGACGCCATCGCCGGCCGGGCCGTTCTGGCTCCACTTCTTCATGTTGCCGTTGGCGTCGATGGTGTAATCGGCGGCATCGTCGAAGAAATGACCAGCAGGTGCGAAGCCAGACAGGAACACGCCCGTCTTGTAGAAGTCGGCAGCATCCTTGGACCGGCCTGCGGCGACCAGCGATTGCGTGTCGATCGTCGTGCCGTCACGATTTGCCGAGCGCACTTCGCCTTGACGGCTGACGCCGATGTGAGCCATCAGGCTGCTCTTGTCGTTCGAAGCACCCCAGGTAGCCGAGAACTTCTTCTTCTTGTCATCGCTCTTGGAGCTCTGACCGACCTGTGCATCCAGGTTCAGGCCGTTGAAGTTGCGCTTCAGGATGATGTTGACGACACCGGCAACAGCGTCGGAACCGTAGGTCGACGAGGCGCCGCCGGTCAGCAGCTCGACACGCTCGATGAAGTCGGTCGGGATGGTGTTCAAGTCGACGGCGGAGTCACCGGGCGTGCCCGAGACCATGCGACGACCATTGATCAGCACCAGCGTACGGCTCGAGCCCAGGTTACGCAGGTCGATCGTGGCCACACCAGCACCACTGGTCAGGAAATTCGAGTTCGAGCGGCTCAGGCCTGGCACGCCGATAGCGGGATTCTTGATCAGCAGATCTTGAATATTGGCGACGCCAGCAGCAGAGATGTCTGCAGCAGACATCACTTGCACAGGGGCCGGCGACACGGCGTTGACCGACAGGATGCGGCTACCGGTCACTTCAACACGCTCAAGCTGGGTACCAGCTTGTTGTGCGAGAGCAGGCATGCCGATCGAGGCGATAGCTGCAACGATGGCAACGTTGATTGGGTTGAGTTTCAAACCTAGATCCTCCTAGACTGCAGTTGGCGCACCCGACATGGGCTGCTCTGCGAAAAAAACAGCACCGAACCCTTTTGAGATTCCGGTGCAGCTGTTGGCGATTTTCGAGGGGGGGGGTGCCGACTTACACAGGGTTACTACCGAAGATCGGTGTTCTGTTGGCGGCGGACAACATGTCAGCTTGATGTACATGCCACCGACGGCCGTCGGCACCGCCAGCGCGCACAGGGCAATCCCTTGGTCCAAGGCCTTGCGCAGCCGCTGCGGCCTGCATTCGACAGCACCCTGCCACGGCGGCCACACAGGGGCGAATGCCGAACAATAGACGCGGAGTTTCAGTCCAAAGACATACAAAGCCGGGGCGTATTCATGCTGATCATGGCTTTCCTCACCCCGCAATCGGAGGGTTGCCCAGCAGCACAGGCTTTTCCAAGCCCCGTTCAGGGCCAGGCCTCAGGACTTGAGATTGTCCGGGTCCTTGTGGCCGATCAGGCGCACCAGCACCTGGCGCAGCCGCGGCGCGTCGATCGGCTTGGTCAGGAACTCGTTCATGCCGGCGGCCAGCGCCTCGTCGCGCTCCGAGACCAGCGCGGCGGCCGTTAGCGCGACGATGGGCAGCTCGCTGGCGCTGAAGCGGCGGCGCACCTGGCGGGTCGCCTCGTGGCCGCTCATCACCGGCATCTGCACATCCATCAGCACCGCGTCATAGGGCCGGCCCATGCTGGCCGCCGCATTGATCGCCTCGACGGCCTGGCTGCCGTCGCTGGCCTGAGCCACTTCCAGCCCCCACTGCTCGAGCAGGGCCACGGCGATCATCATATTGACCGGGTTGTCCTCGACCATCAGCACGCGCAGGCCCTTCAGGTCCTCGTTGTCACGGGCCTCGCGCAGCTGCGTGCTGATCGGCGTTGGCGCGGCCGACAGCGGCAGCTCGGCCCAGAAGGTCGAGCCGTGGCCGAGCTGCGACTGCGCCCCCACCTGCCCGCCCATCAGCGTGGCCAGCTCGCGGCAGATCGACAGCCCGAGGCCGGTACCGCCATAGCGCCGCGTCGTCGATTCATCGGCCTGGGTGAAGGGCTGGAACAACCGCGACTGCATCTCCGGCGCGATGCCCGGGCCGGTGTCGCTGACCTCGATGCGGATGCGCTCGGCATCCAGGCGCAGCACCCGCACCGCCACCGAGCCGGCCTCGGTGAACTTCAGCGCGTTGGTCAGGTAGTTGGACAGGATCTGGCGCGTGCGCACCGGGTCGCCGACCACCCAGCCCGGCACCGCCTCGTCGACATCGATCTTGAAGGCCAGGCCGCGGGCCTGGGCCAGCGTCAGATAGGCCATGCGCATGGTGGCCAGCATGTCGCGCAGCGCAAAGGGCACCGATTCCAGCGTCAGCCGGCCGGCTTCGATCTTGGACAGATCGAGGATGTCGGAGATCAGGCCCGACAGGCTCTCGGCGCTGTCCAGCATCTGGTCGAGATAGTGGCGGCGCGTCTCGTCGTCCAGATCGGGCTGCTGCAGCATCCGCGCCAGGCCGACCACGCCGTTGAGCGGCGTGCGGATCTCGTGGCTGGTATTGGCCAGAAAGGCGGTCTTGGCGCGGCTGGCGGCCTGGGCCTCGTCCTTGGCCTGGGCCAGCGCGGCTTCGACGCGGCGCTTCTCGGTGACGTCTTCCAGAATCCAGATCGTACCGCCGCGGCTGGGGTGATTGGGATCGACGGCCTTGGCCAGCAGGCGGCACAAAAAGGTGCTGCCATCGCGGCGCCGCATCATGCGCTCGGTCTCGACCTGTTCGCCGGCGGCAAGACGTGGCCCCAGCTCGGCGCCCAGCGCCGCATAGTCCTCGCGGCTGGGCCAGACCACGCTGCCATGCTGGCCGAGCAAGGCGCCCTCGGGCCAGCCGAACATCTCCTCGACCAGGCGGTTGACCTGAACGAAGTGCTGGTTGCGCGTCAGCGTGATGCCGATCGAGGCGTTCTCCAGAATCGCCGCATGAACCAGCCGGGTGCGCTCGGTCTCGGACACATCGCGGGCATTGATGACCAGATAGGACTGCCCGTCCATCTGGAAGGGCGCCGCCGAGATCACCATCGCGATCGGATCACCGTTCTTGCCGACAAAAGTGGCCGGCATATCGGCCACGCGCCCATGCTGGGCCAGGCCTTCCTTCAGCCGCTCCAGCTCGTCCCGTTTGCGCCAGATGCCCAGTTCCTCGGCGCTGCGGCCCAGCACCTCGTCGCTGCTGTAGCCGGACAGGCGCTCGAAGGTCTTGTTGACCATCGCATAGCGGCCGCTGGCGATTTCGGTCAGCGTGATGACGTCGGGGCTGGTCGCCACCAGGTGCGAAAGCAGGCCCTCGGAGCGGCGCAGCGCCTCCTGGGCGCGCGAGGCCTCGGTCTGGTCGATGAAGAAGGACAAGGTAGCCGGCCCGCTGGCCGCATCGACCCGCACGCTGGTGGCCTGCACCAGACGGCGGCGGCGCGACAGCGTGCGCAGCTTGAATTCGGCCATCGGCAGCATCGCGCCCACCGGCATGCCCTCGATCTTGGCGGCACGCTGGCGGGCCCGTTCGTCCTCGCCCGGCTCGTAATGCGAGAACAGGTCCTGGCCAATCATGCTGGAGCGCTGGGTGTAGCCGAACATGGCCATGGCGGCCGGGTTGGCATCCAGCACTCGCCCCCAGCGGTGCAGCACCAGCGGGCTGGGCGAACGGCGGAACAGCTCGCGGTAGCGTGTTTCGGTGGCGACGATGGCCTGCTCGGCCTGCACCTCGTTGGAGACATCGCGGCCCACGCCCCAGTAGCCGCGGAAATTGCCCTCGGCGTCGAAGCGCGGCTCGCCGCTGACCGAGACATAGCGCACCGTGCCATCGCCGGTATTGCGCCGCGCCACCAGGCCGCGGAAGCTGCGGTGCGATTCCAGATCGGCGCGGTGGGCGTCCATCTCCTCATCGCTGATGCCAAACTGGTCGATCTCCCAGGGCGTCTTGCCAACGCGCGAGCTCAGATCGACGCCCGAGGCGCCGGGTCTGTCCTCGGCCAGATGGGTGAAACGGAACTCGCGGTCCATCTCCCAGTACCAGTCGGCCGCCATGCTGAGCATCTGGCGGAAGCGCATATTGCGTTCAGCCGCTTCCTGCAGGCTGCGCTTGACCATGCGCTGCGTGCCCAGGCCCACGATGATGGCGCCCAGCAGCAGCAGACCGTGGGTGACCAGATAGGTGGCCAGCCCCTGCTCGACGCCGGCTTGGTGGGTCCAGCCGCCGAGTTCGGCCCAGCCGAGGCCGGCCAGGCTGAGCGCCGCCAAGCTCAGCAGCGTGAGGCCGGACGGCAGGCCATACATGGCCGTGGCCAGCGCCACCATCAGCGCCATCGCGCCCAGCGAGGGCGAGTGCAGGCCGATGTGACGCGACACCGCAATCGCCAGCGCCAGCAGCATCACCAGGCCCATCATCATCATCACCAACCACTGGCCACGCTCGCGTGGCAGCTTGGCCAGCGCCAGCGGGCCGATCAGCGTGGCCAGCCAGGCCAGCAGCGGCGGCCCCCAGCCGCCCAGCGGCTCATCGGGCGCAATGCTGAACACCAGCAGCAGGCCGACAACAAAGCAGATCGCCGCACAGCCGGAAACGAACAGCCGCACCGAGCGCCAGCGCAGATTGCGCTCCAGCACCAGGTGGCGCTCGCCCGGGGGCAGGTCTTGCCCGACCAGGCTGCTCAATTCGTCCAGGATCTGCTTGCTCAAGATGCGACGGCTCCATGCGCGCCGGGCGCAGGCCCGGCGAGCTTCACAGTCTCAAGCAGAGTGCCCGCGCTGAACACCCGTTCTGACCCCGAAATACCGGGCTAATCGAGCGCAAATAGCGCAAACGAGCAGTAGTTCTCGGCCACTGCGCGGCGGCCGGAACGCTGCCAGTGCGATCAAACTGCGGCGTTGAGCTGTTCGCGGGTCTGCAGGGCCACGCGGCGGGCAGCCGCGGCAAAGTCCTCGCCGCTGCTGGCGTAGAGCACCGCCCGCGAGGAGTTGACGATGATGGTGCCGCCCTCACGCAGGCCGGCCTTGACGGTGGCCACCGCATCGCCGCCCTGGGCACCAACGCCGGGGATCAGCAGCGGCAGCGTCGGGGCCAGCTCGCGCACGCGGGCGATCTCGGCCGGGAAGGTCGCGCCGACGACCAGGCCCAGCTGGCCGTTCTTGTTCCAGGCCGTCTCGGCCAGATGGGCCAGATGTTCGTACAGCCGCGGCTGGCCCGGCAGATCGGCCAGGCGCTGGTTCTGCCAGTCGCTGCCGCCCGGATTGGAGGTGCGGCACAGCAGGATGGCGCCCTTGTCGGGGTAGCGCAGATAGGGCTCGATGGTGTCGAAGCCCATGAAGGGCGACAGGGTCACCGCGTCGGCCTGGTAGCGCTCAAAGGCCTCACGGGCGTACTGCTCGGCGGTCGAGCCGATGTCGCCGCGCTTGGCATCCAGAATCACCGGCACGCTGGGCGCAACGCGCTTGATATGGGCCATCAGCCGCTCCAGCTGGTCTTCGGCGCGGTGGGCGGCAAAGTAGGCGATCTGCGGCTTGAAGGCGCTGACCAGGTCCTTGGTCGCGTCGACGATGGCGCTGCAGAAATCGTAGATGCGGCTGGCATCGCCCTTCCAGGCGCCAGGAAACTTGGCCGGCTCGGGATCCAGGCCCACGCAGAGCAGCGAATGGTTCAGGGTTTCGGCGGCGTGGAGTTGCTGGATGAAATTCATGGGCTGGCAGGCTTTCGACGGGGCTGAGGTGTCGTATTGTCGCGCTTTTGGTTTTCTGAAGCCTTGACGGAGGGGCCTGATGGAGATTCTGCGCACCGAGCGACTGCGCCTGCGCTGGTTCAGCGAAAACGACGCCGGTTTCATGCTGGGCCTGCTCAACGAGCCAGGCTGGCATCAAAACATCAGCGATCCCGGCGTGGGCGATGTCGATGCAGCCGCGAAGTGGATAGGTGAACGGCTGATCGACAAGTACTGGGAACAGGGCCACGGCTTCTGGGCCGTCGAGAGGCTGGACGACGGCGAGCTGATCGGCCTGTGTGGCATCTTCAAGCGCCCGGGGCTGCCGCATGCCGATGTCGGCTACGCGCTGCCGGCCCGCCACGAGGGCCGCGGCTATGCCCGCGAGGCCGCCGCGGCCTGCCTGCGCTATGCGCACGAGGTGCTGGGCATGGACTGCGTGCAGGCCATCACCGCCGTGGGCAACGAGCGCTCCGGCCACCTTCTCAAGACCATCGGCCTGGTCGATTGCGGCGCCCATCCGATCGAGGGCTACGACGAGCCCTCGCAGCTCTATGAATGGCGCTCGCCGCAGTTCGATGCACGGCGCAGCGACGCCGAGCAGATCGACATGCTGATCAGCCGCTTCTTCGCCTGTTTCGACAACCGCGGCGGCCGCATCGCGCCGGTCGCCACCCTGCCCTTCTGGCTGCTGCCCCAGGCGCAGATCCACCGCATCGAAACCGGTGCGCCGGTTGACGGGCCGCAGACCATGGATGTGCGCAGCTTCACCGAGCCGCGTGCCGCCCTGCTCAGCGCGGGCCGGCTGCGCGAGTTCAGCGAATGGGAGACCGATCATCAGACGCGCATCCACGGCGCTATTGCCCAGCGCTGGTCGCGCTACCGCAAGCAGGGCGAGCTGGATGGCGAGATTTATAGAGGCGAGGGAATGAAGACCTTTCAGCTGATCAAGACCACACGCGGTTGGAAGATCGGCGCGCTCAGCTGGCAGGACGACTGAAGGCGCTGAATTTCACTGAATCGCGCTGGGTCAGCTTGACTCTAGGCTCAGCCCGGCAGCCCCAAGGCCGCCGCCGGTGCATGGCGGCGCAGCCAGCCCGCCGCGCCCTGGCTGCGGGCCATCGCGCAGGCCTCGTCGGCCAGCTGGGCCGCGGCCTGCCAGTCGCCGCGCCGGCGCTCGCATTCCGACAGCAGCATCAGCAGCGCCGGCCGGCAGTAGTGATCCTCATCGACCAAGGCATCGGCCAGGGCCTGCTGCAGCAGTGCCTGGCTTTGCGCCAGCAGCGCCGGCAGCTCATCGGCCGCGGCGCTGGCACACAGCCTGATCAGGCTGGCCGCCAGCACCCAGCGCGCCGTCGTGCGGCCGGCCTGGTAAGCCTCGTGCATCTGCTCGGCCGCGCGCAGCGCCGCCTCGATGGCGCCCGGCTCGCCCTGACGCTGTGCCGCCCAGGCCATGAACAGGCCGTTGATGCCCTGCCAGAGCGCAAAGCCATGGCGCCGCGCCAGTGCCAGCCCCTCGCCGGCATGGCGACGCAGCGAGGCCTCGTCGCCGGCGGTCCAGCTCATCGCGGCGGCAAAGCTGAGCATGAAGCACAGCGCATGGGCCTGGCCGCCGGCACGCGCCTGCTCCAGGCCGGCCGCGGCGGCCGCCCGGGCGCTGTCGCTCGCGCCCAGAAACCACAGCGTCCAGCAGCGAAAGGCCTGCAGCAGCACGGCCAGGTCGTCACCGATCTGGTGGCCGCGCTGAGCCGGCGTCAGCGCCGCGGCCAGGGCCAGGCCGGCTTGCTGATGGGTCAGCGCCTCGGCAAAGCGCCCGCGCCAGAACAAGGAGTTGCCCAGCGCGAACTCGGCCATCAGCCGGTCTTCATCGCGCCGGGCGCTTTGTGCCATGCGCTCGGCCAGCACCAGGCCCAGGCTCTGGCCTTGCGAACCGGCGCCCATGTACAGGCCCGCCAGGGCACTGAAGTGCAGCGCCTCCTGTTCCGCCGTCGGCTCGCCCGGCTCGGCGTCCAACGCCGCCAGCACCTGCGCACTCAGGCGATGGGCCAGCGGCGAGCCAAAGCCTTCGTTCATCTGGGCCGCGCGCACCAGGCTCAGCGCCAGGCGCTGCCGCGCCAGCCCGGGGATCAGCTCGGGCCGTGCCTGCAGCAAGGTCCAGGCCTGTTGCAGATGCGCCTGGGCCTCGGCGGCGAACTCGCGCGCCAGCGCGGCCTCACCGGCCTGCCACCAGGCCATGAGCGCCTCGGTCCAGCGCTGCGCTGCCTGCCATTGCGGCGCCAGCCGCTCCGCCGGCGCGGCCGCGGCCAGCAGCAGCTCGGCCAGGCGGGCATGCAGCGCACGCCGGGCCAGGGGCAGTTGGCCGGCCAGCGCCGCCTCATGCAGCAGCGCGTGGCGGAACTGATAGACCTCGCCATCGGCGCCGCGCAGCGCCACGATCAGCCGGCTGCTCTCGGCCAGCTGCAAGACGCCGGCAATATCGAACTCGGGCAGCAGGGCCTGCAACAAGGGCGCCTCGAAGCGTTGCCCGATCACCGCGGCGCCCTGCAGCACCGGCTTGAAGGCGCCCAGCCGATCCAGCTCGGCCTGCATCAGCTCGGCCAGCGGCAGCTCGGCCGCCCCGTCGAGCTGGCGCCGCGCCAGCGCCTCGATGAACAGCGGCACGCCAGCGGCATTGGCAATCAGCGTGGCGCGCGCCTGGGCGTCCAGCTGCCCGGCGGGGTCCAGCCGTTGCAACAACGCAGCCGCCGCCGGCGCAGGCAGCGGCGGCAGATCCAGCAGTTCCGGTTCGGCGCCCGCGCATTCCAGTGCCACCTCGGGGCGGCTGGTCACCAGGAGCAGCAGGCGCTGCTGGTGCCAGATGGCGGCATAGCGGGCCAGCAGTTCGCGCGTGCTGGCATCGGCCCATTGCAGATCGTCCACCAGCAGCAGACAGGGCTGGCTGGTGCACAGCTGGTCCAGCCACTCGAACACGGCCTCGAACCAGCGTGAACGGCTGGGCGCTTCGTTCGCGGCCGCCTCGCCGGGCAACAGCGCTCGCAAGGGCGCTTCGGCGCTGGCCAGGGCCTCGCACAGCGGCGCCAGCGGGCGATGCTGCCATTCGATGCGGCAGCTCCAGCGCAGCACGGTGACGCCCTGAGTGCCCAGCGTCTCGGCGAAATGCGCGGCCAGGCTCGTCTTGCCCAGACCGGCCTCGCCGCGCAGCACCACCCAGCCCGGCTGACCGGCCAGCGTGGCCTGCCAGCGCTGCTTGAGCCGCTGCAGCAGCAACTCGCGCCCCGGGCAGCAGACCGGCGCAGCCAGCACCGGCGGCGCGGCCGCCAACACCTGCTGCAAGGCCGACAGCGCCTGGCCGCCCGCATCGCTGCGCTGGCTGAGCAGCAGCCGCGGCCCGAGCAGCTCCAGCACCGCCGGCGCCAGCAGCACCTCGCCGGGGCGCGCCATCTGCGCCAGCTGCCTGACCTGCTGCGGCAAGGGACCAAAGGCCTGCGGCTGACCATCCAGGCGCGAGCAGCTGGCCATGCCCACGGTGGCCGCCATGGCCAGCCGCGTGGCGGCACCGGGCAGTCGTTGCAGGGCCTGGGCCAGCAGCAGGCAGCGCAGGCCGGCCTGCTCGGCCGAACCCTGCAGGCCGAAGCTGATTTGCTGGCCCGCCGCCGCCCAGGGCTGCAAATGTCCGCCCCAGCGCCGCACCTCCAGCTGCACCGCCTGCAAGAGCGGCAGCAGCTCCGTCATCGCCTGCTCGGCAAGCTCCTCTTCCTCATCGGCACAAGCGTCGATGACCGGCGCGTGCAATTGCAGCAGTGCCAGCCACCGCCGTTCACCCGCGGCCGGCGACGGCGGCGGCGCGATGACCGGCAGGGGCTCGTCCACGTCATCCAACAAGCGGCGCAGCGAGGCATCCGCACGCTGCCCAAGGGCGCTGACCAGGGCCTGGTCCAGCGTCGCCAGCACCTGCTGGGCGCCCCGCCGGTCGCCGCAATCAAGCAGCAGCCGGATCAAGGCGGCGGCGGCCGGTTCATCCAGCGGATCGAGCTGCCAGCGCAGGCGGGCGCTCTGTGCCGCAGCGGCCGGCCGCCCCTGGGAGCGCTGCGCCTGCTGCAGCGCCAGCAGCAGGCGGCGCCGCTGCGCCAGCAGCCGGGCACGCTGCTGCTGCAGCCAATCGTCGAAGGCGCCACAGCCTTCCAGCTGCAGGCTGTCGAGCAAGTCGGCTTGCGGGCCCAGCAGCAGGGTCTCGTGCAGCTGCAGCTGATCAGCAGCCGGTTCTTCATCCAGCGGCAACAGCGCCAGCAGCTGCGCGGCATCGACCTGCAATGCCGCGCCCTCGATCAGGCAGAGACGGTCGCGTTCGACCCGCAGCAGCTCGGTCTCACTCGCCGTGTTGATGGCGCGCAGCAACACCGTCAACACCTGACGCAGATTGGTCAGCGCCGCGGCGGCTTCGAGCTGCGGCCAGAGCAGCTCGGCCAGCTGTCGGCGCCCGAACCACTGGCCGCGCTGCAGCGCCAGATAGGCCAACAAGGCCTGACCCTTCTGGTACCGCAGCGCCCGTGTAAGTTCCCGGCCGTCCTGCGTCAGCTGCAGAGGGCCTAGCAGCTTAAGCGTGCAGCATGAGGATTCCATTGGCGGCGGATTCTATGAGTTCGGCTCCCTATCACGCCCTTCCCCCTCGCTCACGGGGGGCGCACTGCGTATCAGCCGCTCACGATCTGCTTACGGCCACCGCCTAGGCTTGGCGCACTTCTGCATCAAAGCCATCATCCGAGGGAAGCCCATGAACATCCGTACCACCACCGCGCGCCATGCGCCCGGCCTCGCCGCCCTGGCGGCCCTGCTTGCCGCCGTGCTGCTGCCCGCCAGCGCCAGCGCCTCGGCGCTGCTGACCGTCAACCATCGCAATGGCTGCAAGATGACGCAGGCTTGCACCAGCGATGGCGTCAGCAAGGTGGTGATCGGCAGCAATCTGTCACCGAACCAATGGGCCAATGGCTTCATTGCCGACAATCCCTGGTCTAAGGGTCCGGCGGCCGGCAACGCCGTCTTCACGATCAGCTTCACCGCGACCAAGGACCTGCACCTGGACAGCTTCAGCTTCGGCCTGTTCAACAACGACTGCCAGTACGGTGCGCCGGCGAGCTGCCGTGGCGCCAACTGGCAGCTGAAAACCTTTCTCAATGGCGAGGCCGCAGGCGAGCCGCTGACCCGGTTCAACTCGGGCGGCAAGTTCACCGACCTCAGCCAGATCGTCCAGCTCAATGTCGATCTGAAGGCCGGCCAGAGCTATGGCCTGCAGATGAACAACTACACGCGCTTCATCGACTACACCGGCCAGTACTACTTCCACGATCTGGCCTTCAACGGCAGCGCCGCCACCGTGGCCGAACCGCAATCGCTGGCCCTGGCGGCGCTGAGCCTGCTGGCCATGGGCGCGATGCGCCGCCGTCGCCAACGCTGAGCACCAGGCGGCCCAACGATCAACGTCGGCTCCCACGGCGCCTACAGCCCCTCAGCTTGGCGCCAGCGGAGCCCTTTACCCCCATGGCGATCACTCGGCATGGGGCTTTTTCTTGTTCGCGGCGCTTTGCATTTGCCTACACTGCGCAGCATGAACAGCCCGCGACTCCTGCTGATCGAAGACGATGAACGACTGGCCACGCTGATGGCCGAGGCCCTGGCCAAGGCCGGCTACCAGGTGCGTGTCTGTGGCGATGGCCTGGACGGCGAGGCCTTGATGCGCGCCGAGAACTACGACGTGGTGCTGCTCGACGGCCATCTGCCCGGCAAGGACGGCTTTGACGTGCTGCGCGATGTGCGGCGCGATTTCGCTGGCCGCATCGTCATGCTGACTGCCCGCGATGACGACATCGACCAGGTGCTGGGCCTGGAGGGCGGCGCCGACGACTACATCACCAAGCCGGTGGCGCCGCGCGTGCTGCTGGCGCGGCTGAAGGCGCTGCTGCGCCGCGACCCGCCGGCCGAGCCGCCCGCCGGCGCCGAGGAACTGCGCTTTGGCAGCCTGCTGCTGCGCCCGGCGGCGCGCGAGCTGCGCGTGCAGGGCGAGCCGGTCGAGCTGACCACGGCCGAATACGATCTGCTGCTGTTTCTGGCCCAGCGCGCCGGCCAGGTGGTCTCGCGCGACGACATCATGCAGGCGCTGCGCGGCCTCGAGTTCGACGGCCTGGACCGCGCCATCGACGCCCGCATCTCGCGGCTGCGCAAGAAGATCGGTGACGACGCCCAGTCGCCCAGTCGCATCAAGACGGTGCGCGGCCAAGGTTACCTCTTCGCGTTGGATTGATGCCCGCAACGGCGCACCGCTCACCGCTGCTGCGCATCGCCGTCGGCCTCGGCCTGGCGGTGCTGGCGCTGCTGCTGCTGGTTCAGGCCCTGGTCTGGCTGGCCGTTGATGAGCTGAGCGACGACTATGTGCGGCGCTTCATGCGCGGCACCGTGGACATGCTGGTGCAGCAACTGGCGCCGCTGGACGGCCCGGCGCGGCTGCAAAAGGTGCAGGCCCTGGACCGGATGTTCGTCTACCCGGTGGCCATCGTGCCGGTCACGCAACTGAATGAGGCGCAGCGCCAGCGCGTGGCCGGCGGCGAGCTGCTGGTGCTGGGCCTGAACCGGCGCATCTATGCACGGCTGCCCGGCGATGAGGGTCAGGTCTTGCTGCTTGGGCCTCTGAATGCGGACTGGCGGCCCGGCCAGCAGTTCCAGCTGCCGCGCGAGCTGTGGCTGCAGCTGGCCGCGGCGCTGGGCCTGGCGCTGGCGGTGTTCGGCCTGGCCTGGTGGCTGCTGCGCCCGGCCTGGCGCGATCTGCGCGCGTTGCAGCGGGCCGCCGACGAAATCGGCGCCGGCCGTTTCGACGCCGCCCTGCCCGTCTCGCAAAGCCGGCTGTTCGCGCCGCTGGCCGACGCCACCCGCGCCACGCTGGAACGGCTGGCCGGCGCGCTGGCGGCCCAGCGCGAGCTGACCGGCGCCGTCTCGCACGAGCTGCGCACGCCCTTGGCACGGCTGCGCTTCGCGATCGACGCCTTGGTCGACGAAGACGACGCGGCCCGCCGCGAACAGGCGGTGCAGGCCTGCGAAAAAGACATCGACGAACTCGACGCCCTGATCGACGCCAGCCTCCTGATGGCGCGGCTGGATGTCGGCGCGCTGCAGGCCGAGCTGAAGGACGGCGACCTGGCCGCGCTGCTGCGCGCCGAAGCCGCCTCGCTGGCGCCGCTGCTGGACGGCCGCGCGCTCAGCCTCGATCTGCAGCTGCCCGAGTGCCTGCGCTTCGATGCCCGGCTGCTGCCCTATGCGCTGCGCAACGGCTTGCGCAATGCCGCCCGCCATGCGCGCAGCCAGATCAGGCTCAGCGCCTGGGTCGAAGGGGGTCAGGTCTTGCTGGCGCTGGACGACGATGGCGAGGGCATCCCCGAAGCGCTGCGCGAGGCGGTGTTCACGCCCTTCAAGCGCCTGGACGGCCGCAAGGAACGCGCCAGCCGCGGCTTCGGCCTCGGCCTGGCCATCGTGCGGCGCATCGCCGAAATCCATGGCGGCGAGGCCAGGATGGCCAGCGCACCCGAGCTGGGCGGCGCCAGGCTCCTGATCTCCTGGCCACAGTAGCAGTTCAGCGACTCGCATCAATCTGTGCGGCGGGGGTTCAAACCGGCGACACGCTGTGCGACACATGCAGGCGCAGCCACTGGCCCGGCTGCTGCGGCATGTTCACCAGGTATTCCTGGCCCTGGTACTCGTAGCGCACCGTGTAGTCGCGCACCTGTTCGCGCACCACGCTGGTCGGCCGGCAGACCTGCACCGTCTGGTTGCTGTACTGCGGGCTGTTCTGCTCTGCGAGGCTCTTGCCGATCAGCGCGCCGGTGGCGCTGCCGGCGGCGATGGCCACGTTCTTGCCGGTGCCCTTGCCCACATTGGAGGCAATCAGCCCGCCGGCCAGTGCGCCCAGCACGGCGGCGCCGGTGCTGTTGCCGCCACTGCTGGCCACCTGCTGCGTCTCATAGCCGCATTGCTGGCGGGTTTCGGTCACCCGCTCCAAATTCGGCGTGGCCGAGATCACCCGCACCAGGTTGCTGCTGGACGTCGGTTGTGCCACCGTCGGCATGCCGCCGCTGATCGCCCGCGCGCTGGCCACACCGCTGGCGCTGCCCCAGTCCTGCGCCCGCACTTCGCTGGCCAGGCCAATGAACAGCAGCAGCGTCAGTGCCGACGATGAGGCCATCGCCAGCGTTTGGCGCAGCCGCTGGGGTGCCGGCACGGCGCGTGCGGCAGCGGCTTGGAGCTGGGGGGCGAGCAGCAGGGCGTGGTTCATGACAAGGTCTCCGTGAACTGTGTTTTGTTGACGGGATGAATTGTCAAAAACCACGGCCGAGCCGTCTGTGGGCATCGCGTACGGGCTGTGTGACGCTGTGTGACGCTGCTCAGGCTACGTGTTGGCAAACAAAGGCGGCAAAACCCTCGGCCGGCAGCGGCCGGCTGAACAGAAAGCCCTGCACCTCGTCGCAGCCCTGCTCGCGCAGGAGCGCCAGCTGGCCCTCGGTCTCGACGCCCTCGGCAATCGTCTGCAGGCCCAGGCTGCGGGCCAGGCTGATGATGGCGTTGACGATGGCCTTGTCTTCCGGGTCTTCGGTCAGGTCGCGGACAAAGCTGCGATCAATCTTCAGCTTGTAGGCACTGAATTTCTTCAGATAGCTCAGCGAGGAGTAACCGGTGCCGAAGTCATCGATGGACAACCGCACGCCGCGGGCATTGAGATCGGCCATCACGGCGATGGCGCCCAAGGGATCGGTCAGCGCCACGCCCTCGGTCAGCTCCAGCTCCAGCATTTCTGGCGCCAGCCCGGCCTCGGCCATGATGCGGCTGACCAGCTCGGGCAGATCGGCATGACGGAACTGCACCGACGACAGATTGACGGCCATGCGCAGCGGCGGCAGGCCGGCATCCAGCCAGCGCCGCAGCTGCCCGGCGGCTTCGCGCAGCACCCATTCACCGATCTCCAGGATCAGCCCGCTGCTCTCGGCGATGGGAATGAACTCGGCCGGTGACACCGCGCCGAGCTGCGGATGCTGCCAGCGCAGCAAGGCCTCGGCGCCAATGACGCGGCCGCTGCCCAGGCAGAGCTGGGGCTGGTAGTGCAGGCTCAGCTGCTGGCGCTTCAGCGCGCGGCGCAGCGCGTTCTCCAGCTCCAGCGCGCGCACCGATTGGGCCTGCATCTCGCCGGTGAAAAAGCAGTAGCCGTTGCGGCCATCGCGCTTGGCGCGGTACATGGCCGTGTCGGCGCACTGACAGAGGGTTTCGAAATCCTCGCCATCGGCCGGGTACATCGCGATGCCGATCGAGGGCGTGACTGCCAGCTCGTTCTGCTCGATCTGCATCGGCTGCGCCGCCACCTCCATCACCTTGGCCGCCACATGGCCGGCGCCGCTGACATCGGTGCCGGGCAGCACCAGGATGAACTCGTCGCCGCCCAGGCGCGACACGGTGTCCTGCTCGCGCACGGCCGTCTTCAGCCGCTGGGCCAGCTGGCGTAGCAGCTCGTCGCCGACGCGATGGCCCAGCGAGTCGTTGACCTTCTTGAAATGGTCCAGATCCAGAAAGAGCACGGCCAGGCCCTCGCCATGGCGGCGGGCAATGTCGATGGCCTGCTCGGCGCGGTCGTTCAGCAGCACGCGGTTGGGCAGGCCGGTCAGCGCGTCGAAATGCGCCAGGCGCTGGATATGGGCCTCGGCCTGCTTCTGCTCGACGATCTTCTGCTCCAGCGCCGCCACCGTGCGGCTGAGCTGGCGGGTGCGTTCCTCGACCAGGTGTTCCAGCTCGTCCTTGGCCCGCACCAGCGCCGCCTCGGCGTTCTTGCGCGCCGAGATGTCCATGGTGATCCAGATCGAGCCCTGGCTCAGATCGTTGGCGTCGATGGCCTTGCTGCGCACCTCGCACCACAGCGGCGAGCCATCCTTTTTGGATAGCAGCATTTCCCCCTGGAAGGCCTGGCCCTTGGAGAACGGCTCATAACATCGCTGGCCAGCGGCTTCCCAGTCTTCGTCGGTGAGGTACCACTGGCGCGAGGAGCTGCCGTCCAGCTCGCCCGGTGCGTAGCCGAACAAGGCCTCGAAGCTACGATTGCACTGAGTGACACGGCGGTTGCGCAGGAACACGATGCCGACCATCGCATGGTCGAAGATCAGCCCGCGCTCGTGGGTGATCTGCTCCAGCTGCGCGGCGGCGCGCTTCTGCTCGTCGATGTCGTCGATGATCCAGATCGAGCCCTCGGCCGCATCGTGCGGATTGATCAGCCGGCCGGTCAGGCTGGCCCAGAACAGCTGGCCATCGCGGCGGCGCATCAGCCGCTCGGTCTTGAAGCGCTGCCCGGTGGCCAGCACCGGATAGGCCTCGGCGCCCAGCTGCTTGAAGGCCGCTTCGTCGGGATAGAGATCCTTGCTGCTGCTGCCGACCATCTCCTCGATGCTGGCCGCACCGAAGATCTCGGCATAGCGCTGGTTGCAGCGCGCGATCACGCGCTGGCGCACAAACACGATGCCCACCCCGGCGTTTTCCAGGATGATGTCGCGCTCGCGCAGCGCCTGCTGCGGGCGTTCATTGGCATCGGTAGACAGGAGCGCGGGAGCGGCTTGCGTGAGGGGCATGGACAGAACTGATGGCGGCAAGGCGGATCGCACAGACCGGTGCGCCCCATTCTGAGGCCTGCGCGAGGCCGGCTGTCTCAGCAAAAGCACCAAAGCTGCGCAATATCTCGGCGGCAAGGTCCTTGCATTTGCCTGCGTTGCAGACGCCGGGCCACAATGCAGCACCGTGTCCGCCGGACGCCAGCAGGCCGCGCATGAGCCCCCCCGACACCGAACTTCTCGAGCAACTGCATCACCTGCACGAGGCCAGCCCGCAGATGGTGGCGCTGTTCGACGCGCAGGACCGGCTTCGCTATGCCAATCCGGCCTTCATGAGCGCCTTTCATGCCGAGGCCGATGGCCAGACCAGCTGGATGAGCCTGATGCGCGCCAACCTGGCCGCCGGTCGCGGCAATATCGTGCGCACTGCGGATCATCAGGCCTGGCTGGCCGCGGCAGCCTCACGGCGCGGCAAGCTGCCCTTTCGCGCCTTCGAGGCCGATCTGCACGATGGCCGCTGGATCTGGATGTGCGAGACCGTCGACGACCGCGGCTGGATGCTCTGCGTGGCCAGCGACATCACCCATCTGCGCCAGGACGGCCGCGCGCTGCGCCAGGAGCGTGACCTGGCCTTGCGCGCCGCGCAAACCGATGCGCTGACCGGCATCTCCAACCGTGCCCATGTGCTGCATCAACTGGAACAGGGCCTGCAGCGGGTGCGCGAGCAGGGGGCGCAGTTGGCCGTGGTGCTGCTCGACCTTGACCATTTCAAGCGCATCAACGACAGCCTGGGCCACGAGGCCGGTGATCAGGTGATTCGCGACTTCGCCCGCCGCCTGCAGCAAAGCTCACGCCGCGCCGATGGCTGCGGCCGCTATGGCGGCGAGGAGTTCATGCTGCTGCTCTGTGATGTCTCGGCCGCCGAGGCGCAGTCCATCGTCGAGCGGCTGCTGGCTCAGACCCGCAGTGCCCGGCCCCTGCCCCAGCGGCCAGACTTTGCCTACAGCAGCTCGGCCGGGCTGTGCATGGCCAGGCCGGGCGACAGCATCGAGCAGGTCTGCCACCGTGCCGACATGGCCTTGTATGCCGCCAAGGCCGCCGGGCGGGACCGCTGCGCCCTGGCCGCCGGCGACGACGCCCAGCCTTGAGGACGGATCAGCGCCCCTGGATGGGCAGGCAGAGCTCGCAGGCAAAGGCGCCGGTCTGCGAATCGGGCCGGGTGCTGGCCGACATGCGCTCGAAGAAGGGCCGCATGTCCAGCTGCTGGCCGCTGCGCGGGAACCAGTCGGTGATCAGCCATTGCCAGGCCGCCGCCACCTCCGCCCCGCTACCCTGGAAGGCCGCCACCGCATAGCGCCCGCCGGGCAGCTCCTGCAGATTGACCTGGCTGGGCGGCGTATAGCCGTCCGGCAGGGCCACGCAGGCGTCATAACGACACTTGGCCGGCGCCGTCAGCTTGGGGTCATCCCAGCCGACGCCATAGCAGAACGATTCCTGCAGGCCTTGCGCGGCAATCCAGGGCCGCACCGTCTCGGCCCAGAACTGCCCGATCTGCGGGCCGTAGGCGCCCATGCGGCGGAAATAGGCCACGCGGACTGCGGGCAGGGTTTGAATGCTGACGGACATCATCGTTTCGAGCTCCTTGTTGAAAGAGCCTGCATCGTGCCGGCCTGCCGGTCGCGCCGCCTGATCGAGCTTGCCCTCATCCTGATCGAGCTTGCGATCCTGCAAGCGGCGCTGCTGCAGCAGCGCCGCCCATCGCTCGGGCGTGCCCTTCTGCCAGGCCGAGGGCGTCTGGCCGAAATGGCGCTTGAAGGCGCGTGCAAAGGCCTCGGGCGAGCCGAAACCGACCTGCTGCGAGACCTGCGTCACCGTGTGGCCGGGCTGGCTGGCCAGCGCCAATGCGCCGATCTCCAGGCGCCGCCGGGTCACATACTCGGCCGCCGACTCACCCAGCCAGGCGGTGAAGATGCGGTGGAAGTGAAACGGCGAGTAATGCGCAATCTCGGCCAGCGCCGCCAGGTCCAGCGGCGCATCGAGGTGGCGGTCGATATGGTCGAGCACGCGGTTCATCCGCAGTGTGTAGGTCTGCAGTGCGGGATCGGGCGATATCGTCATGGCGCGGCAGTGTAGGTGAGGCTGACAGTTCAAAGGCAAGGGGGCAAGCACGCCACAGAGCCACGGAGACACAGAGAAAACAGCCACTAGGTTGGCTCGCGCCGTGTATTCCTCTTTGGCGTGCTTTGCGTGCTCCATGTATTCCTCCGTGGCTCTGTGACTCTGTGGTTGGTTCTGGCTGATCAGCAAAGAACCATGAAAAAAGCGCCCCGCAGGGCGCTTGATGGCGAGAGGTGATCGTGAAGCGATCAGGCCTCAGATCTTCTTGGCCAGTTGCTCCGCGATGCCGGTGTAGTTGCCCGGGGTCAGCTGCAGCAGGCGGGCCTTTTCGGCCTCGGGTAGTTCCAGGCCCTGGATGAATTCCTGGATCGATTCGCGGGTGATGGCCTTGCCGCGGGTCAGTTCCTTCAGGCGCTCGTAGGGGTTGGGCAGCGCGTATCGGCGCATCACCGTCTGGATGGGCTCGGCCAGCACTTCCCAGGCGCTGTCCAGATCGTCGGCCAGCGCGGCCTCGTTGATCTCCAGCTTGTCCAGGCCCTTGAGCAGCGAGTCGTAGCCCAAGAGCGCATAGCCCAGCGCCACGCCCATATTGCGCAGCACGGTCGAGTCGGTCAGGTCGCGCTGCCAGCGGCTGATCGGCAGCTTCTGGCTCAGGTGCGTCAGCACGGCGTTAGCCAGGCCGAAATTGCCCTCGGCGTTCTCGAAGTCGATCGGGTTGACCTTGTGCGGCATCGTCGACGAGCCGATCTCGCCGGCCTTGGTGCGCTGCTTGAAATAGCCCAGCGAGACATAGCCCCAGACATCGCGCGACCAGTCGATCAGGATGGTGTTGGTGCGGGTCAGCGCGTCGAACAGCTCGGCCATGTAGTCATGCGGCTCGATCTGGATGGTGTAGGGGTTGAAGGTGAGGCCCAGCTCGCCTTCGATCACGCGCTGGCTGAACGCCTCCCAGTCGAAGGCCGGCCAGGCCGACAGGTGGGCGTTGTAGTTGCCCACCGCACCATTCATCTTGGCCAGCAGCTTCACATCAGCGATGCGCGCGCGGGCATTGCGCAGGCGGGCGACAACGTTGGCGATTTCCTTGCCGACGGTGGTCGGGCTGGCGGTCTGGCCGTGGGTGCGGCTGAGCATCGGGGTCGCCGCCAGCGTGTGGGCCATGCTGGAGAGTTTGTCGATGATGCGGTCGATGGTCGGCAGCATCACGTCTTCGCGCGCGGCCTTCAGCATCAGGCCATGGCTGGTGTTGTTGATGTCTTCGCTGGTGCAGGCGAAGTGGACGAATTCGCCGGCCGCCTTCAGCTCGGCGCTGTCGGCAAAGCGTGACTTGATCCAGTACTCGACCGCCTTCACATCATGGTTGGTGGTCTTCTCGATGTCCTTGATCGCCTGCGCGTCGGCCTCGCTGAAGTTCGTCACCAGCCCGCGCAGCAGCTGGCGCGAAGCGGCCGACAGCGGCGGGAACTCGGCAAAGCCGGCATCCGACAGCGCGATGAACCATTCCACCTCGACCTGCACGCGGCGGTGCATCAGGCCGAACTCGGACAGCAGCGGGCGCAAGCTGCCCATGCGCGAGGCATAGCGACCGTCCAGGGGCGAGAGAGCGGAGAGAGCAGAAAGATTCATGGCTGGGCGCGGCGGGAGGCCGCGGTGCGAAAGGTGGATCGGGGCAAACCCTGGGATTTTAGGCGCAAGCCTCCAGACCACCCGCAGCCGGCGTTCCAGCCTGGGCCTTTCCCCAATGACAGCGTCACACATTCGCTGCGTAATGGCCGCTTTTCGCCATTTCTGTAACAGGACGCTACTTGCCGATGGATGCCCTTGCCACCGTGGACGCTGCCGCAGATGCCGTGATGCCGCCGCTGCGCCTGATGCCCGTGCGCCAGCTTGATCGCCTGGCCTTCGCGCCGCTGCTGGCCGCCGCCGAGGCCGAGGGCTTGCAGATGCTGCGCCGCCTGCTTGATGAATGGCTCAGCGGCGCCAAGCGCTTTGATCGCCCCGGCGAATCGCTCTGGGGTCTGCAGGACGCCGAGGGCCGCTGGGTCGCCGTCGGCGGCTTGAATATGGAACCGGCACCGGGCCGGCCGGGCACGGCCAGAATGCGCCGCTTCTATGTGCTGCCGGCGCTGCGCGGCCAAGGCTGCGGCCGCCGTCTGCTCGGCGCCGTGCTGGCCAGCGCCGCCGGCCGCTTCAACCGCCTGCACGTCAATGCGCAGACGGCCCATGCCGCCGCCTTCTGGACCCACTGCGGCTTCACCCCGGTGGCCGAGAGCAGCGCCTACACCCATGTGCGGCTGCTGCCGGTGGCGATGGCGGCTTGAACCGTTTGAAGCCTGGCCGCGTCATCGCCTGACGCCACAATGCGCCCTCAGGAAAAGAAGATGCCCGAGGGCGCCCTGCCTTGAATCCAATGTTTCGCCGCGCCGGCCTGACGCTCGCCGTCACGCTGAGCACCAGCCTGCTGCTGAGCGCCTGCCAACCGGCCAAGTCCAGCCTGCCCGCGCCGGCCCCGGCCGCCAGCGCCCATGCCGGCCAGCTGGCCACGCTGCAACGCGGCGCCGACGAGCTGCTGGCCCACTACCGCCAGATGATTGTGCTGATGGACGGCGAGCGCGCCTTGAAGCCGGCCGCGCGCCGCGCGGTGGCCAGCGTTGGCCAGCTGCTGTTCCATGATCTGCAGACCAAGACCCAGGCGCTGAGCGCGCTGGGCACCGAGAGCGCCGACCCGGCCCTGCTGGCCGCGCTGGCGCAGCTGCTGGACCGCATCGAGTCCGAGCCCACGTGGTTCGATGCCGACCGCCTGGCCTTCAAGGAATTCCTCAGCGCGCTGGCGCAGTTCCACGGCAGCTCGCAAAGCCTGGCCGGCATCAAGCTGGCCAAGCGGGCCAACGAGGATCTGGCCGTGCTGGCCGAGGTCGAGCAAAGCTATGAGGCCGAGCTGAAGGACAGCTTTGGCCGCTTTGCCAAGCGCGGCATCGAGTTGAAGCGCGAGAAATGGAGCGATTACGTCGCCAAGCTGCGCGGCCTGTACAGCCGCGAGCAGATCATGAAGGACTACGCGACCATCCTGCCCTACGCGACCGCCATGCCGGACGCAGGCAAGTCCGGCGCGCCGGCCGCCGCTGCCGAGGCCGCCAGTGAGGCTGGCCGCGAAGCCACACGCGGTGCTACCGAGCAACGCGAGCTGTTCGGCGACAGCCTGCCGCCCAAGACGGTGCTGCTGACCTTCGACGACGGCCCGCACCCGCGCTACACCGATGAGATCCTGGACATCCTGAAGCGCTACCAGGCCCCCGCGGTGTTCTTCCAGCTCGGCCAGAACCTCGGCAAGGTCGACGACAAGGGTCAGGTCTTGCCTGGCCATGGCAGCAAGGTTGCGCAGCGCGTCCAGGCCGCCGGCCATATGCTGGCCAACCACAGCTTCAGCCATGGGCTGATGTCCAAGTTCGAGCTGGACAAGGTGCGCCGCGAGGCCGCCGATACCGAAGCCCTGCTCGATGGCGCCGGCCGCAGCGGCGCGCCGTTGTTTCGTATGGGAAGGTCTGCATAAGTCGGCGTGGGCCGTGGCAAGCACCAGCCAGGGCCTGCCAAGGCGCGAGACGCAGCCCAGGCTGATGGCCTGCGCAAGTCTCGCAACACCGGCGGGGCTTGGCTGGTACTTGCCCTTCGGGTTGAGAGAAAAGGGGCCCCCACGGGCGTTGCGCTGCTCGGCTATCGGGCCACCAGCCCGACCTTCGCAGCGCGCCTACGTGGCCGCCCCTTTTCTCTCAACCACGCCCCACGCCGACTCATGCAGACCTTCCTTACCCTATGGCGCGCGCAACGAAGGCGCGCTGTCGACCATCGAGGCGCTGAAGCTGCGCTCGATGATGTGGAACGTCGATTCGCTGGACTGGTCAGACCCGATTCCCAAATCGATCGCCGCCCGCGTGCTCGACGATCTGCAGCGCCGCCAGCGCGGCATCGTGCTCTTCCACGACATCCATGCCCGCACCGTGCAGGCCCTGCCGCTGGTGCTGGATCAGCTGGTGGCCGATGGCTACCAGTTCGCCAGCTGGAAGGACGGCAAGCTGATCGCGCCCGCAGCCAAGCCGGCGGCCGAGGCCAGCCCGGCCCTGGCCGGCGCGGCGCTGTACCGCGACAGCCATGCGCTGATCATCGGCATCGACCAATACCAGCGCTGGCCGCGCCTGGCCCACGCCGCCCGTGATGCCCGCGCGATGCGCGAGGCGCTGGAGAAGAACTTCGGCTTTCGCAGCGAGAACATCAGCCTGCTGCTGGACGGCGAGGCCACCCGCGCCAACATCCTGCGTGCGCTCAACGGCCTGGTTAGCGAACGCGACAGCAAGAAGGTGCGCCGGGACGACCGTGTCTTCGTCTTCTTCGCCGGCCACGGCAGCACGCGACGCCTGCCCAGTGGCCGCGAGATCGGCTATGTGATCCCGGTCGACGCCGGCCTCGACGATCTGCAGACCGACGCCATCGCCATGCCGCAGCTGCAGGAAGTGGGCGAGGCGCTGCCGGCCAAGCACGCGCTGTTCATCATAGACGCCTGCTACTCCGGCCTGGGCCTGACCCGCGGTGCGGCAGCGGGCGGCAACGGCAACTTCATCAAGGACAACGCCCGCCGCATTGGCCGCCAGATGATGACCGCTGGCGGCGCCGATCAGCAGGTGGCCGACGACGGCCCCGGCGGCCACTCGGTCTTCACCTGGACGCTGCTGCAGGCCCTCGCAGGCAAGGCCGATCTGAACGGCGACGGCCTGATCACCGCCACCGAGCTGGCCGCCTATGTGGCGCCGGCCGTCTCGGCCATCGCCCACCAGACGCCGGCCTTTGGCAGCCTGCCCGGCTCCGAAGGCGGCGAGTTCGTGTTCGAGCTGGCCGCCAACGAGCAGGCCCTCAGCGGCGACAGCCGCCAGCTCGATGCCGCCGCCAGCCAGTTGGCCAAGCGCATCGACGAGGCCAGCGCCATCAAGCCCGAGGCCGCGCCAAACGGCCTCAACAGCCCCAACAGCCCAGCCGCCGCCAGCGCCGTACAGCTGACGATCAAGGGCCTGGACGGCAAGGACGTGGCCCTGGCCACACCAACGGTGCGCGTCGACCCCGGCGCCCGCGTTGCCGCCCAGCGCGCCAACGACCGCGGCCTGCAGCTCTTCAAGGAACGCCGCTACGACGAGGCCGAAGCCGCCTTCACCGAAGCCTTGAAGCTGCAGCCACGCTTTGCGCTGGCCGCCAACAACCTCGGTTTTGTCTACTTCAAGCGCGGCAAGCCGCAGGAAGCCGCACGCTGGTACCAGAAGGCCATCGAGATGGACGGCAGCCGCGCCCTGGCCTGGCTGAACCTCGGCGACGCCAGCCTGGTGGCCGGCGACGAAACGCAGGCCATGGCGGCCTACAAGGCCTTTGTGGAACTGGCGCCGCAGCATGGCCGGGTGGCGGAGCTGAAGGCCTGGATTGCGGAGCCGGATGCGGCGCATCGGCCGAAGCCGCCGATGTGAGGGGTGGGCGTTGAAGCCAGGTTTGCTGGCGGCCAGGCAGGCCTGCATGGCGCGATGCCCATGCCGCGCCATGCCAATGCGAAATCAGCACACAACAGCGACAGCAGCAGCCACGTCCCCAGCCACCAAGCCAGAGCGCGAACCTCCAGCTCAGAATTCCGCTGACGCTTTTGCCTGTTACTTATTGCTGTAAATTCATACAGATCACTCGCCGCCAGGCCTTGCCACAAGCCCTTCTCACCGCCCCAGCGCTCACGACGTTATGCTTCACACCCAAGTGTTATCCGGCGCCGTCTGCGCCCTATATCTAAGTTGGGCCTCTTGCCGGTGAGGGTGGAGCGCTGCGAAGAACTTGTTGGCGCTTTGCGTTTGGCGTGGGAGCTTGGCGGCTCGGAGCGCTGCGGCCAGGTTGAAGCAGTTCGGGTTGGCGGTCCGCGGGAGCGTTTGGGTTTGGAGCGTTGAGCTGCACTGGTGGCATTCACCGAGTGCCACTGCTGGAGCGCGAAGGCAGAATCGAGCCATGCAAAGAGCAATTTGCCAAGCGGCAGCAATTGGGGTTCGCGGGTTCGTGCGCAGCGCGAGCCGGCTGAGGCCCAACCAGTCGCTCAACCGGACCCGCAACGGCATGCCCCGGCTGGCCGTCATTTCATTCTCGGCCAGCCGCGTCACGCCGCTGCGGGCCGGTTAGCTTCAACGTTAGGCAACATCGGAATCCACTATGAGCCTGCATCCAGACTATCCAATAGTCACAGGTAGCTATCAAATGACTGACGAATGGGCGGTCACGCTTCCTGATGAGTTCAACCGACGAATTGAAGATGGAAGCCTTGTTCTGTGGAGACCAGCACTCACGTTCTGGATCTCCATATGGGGCAATGACAAAGACACATCAGAAGAGAAGCGGCTAGCTTCAATCTTGGAAACAGCCAGTGATCTCAGAGGCGAGCAACAGATCGAGCGTGCCGATAAGCTTGTACGACTGACATACGAGTTGCCGGAAGAAGATCGATCGAGATCAAAGTCTGACTACAAGTCAATTTCTGGTTACGTCATCACACCGATCGGGCACATTCAGATATCGGCCTACTTCGATACACCCGCAGCCCGTACCCTCGGCTACAGGATCATTCACTCGGTACGCAATGTTGCTTGAAGTCAACTTTGAAGTGCAACACCGCTAGTACCGAGAGAAGGCCTCCCTCGGTGTCCTGAAGCCCAGCCGCTCACGTGGCCGGTCGTTGAGTTCAGCTGCGATGTGGTCGCAGTCGTTC